>CAVXBP010000009.1:0-175341 GCA_963760105.1 uncultured Actinomycetota bacterium | reverse complement strand
GTTCTCCTCACGCCGATCGGCCCGCTGGTGTGGATGTTCCTGGGCCACATCAGACCTGCCGCGCCGCCCAAGCCGAGCAGCGGTGGTTGGACTCCCCCACCCGGCCCCAAGGGTCCAGACGACGACCCCGACTACCTTGCGGGGACTCTAGCTCCAAGATTTGAAGCGTTTCGCAGGACTTTCCTCTCGCAAGTGCTGCGGACCGCATCAAATCCACACCCCTTGCCCTTCGCGGCGCTTGTCCACGGCTCCAGACTGAGTTGACCAGCCGGAGGCCTCTCCCAGCGATCGTCGAGGAGTGCCTGCACCGGTCGCCATTCCAGAAGCGTTGCTGACGACTCCGTTCACCACTGCCATGGCGCGCGAGCACGGAATCGATCGCGGCGTACTCGCCGGGAAGAGGTTCCGCCAGATCTTCCGTGGTGTTTGGGTGGTCGCCAGTGTCGAACTCACTTTTGAGGTGCTTCTGAGCGCCGCCGCGCTGGTGCTACCCGCCGACGCTGTCGTCAGCCACACCTCCGCGATGAGGCTGTACGGGCTCGAACCACGCAGCAACGCCAAGCGGGGACTTCTCGAGTTCTCGACAAACTCGACGGCTGTGACGCGCCTTGAACGGGTCTTCTTGCATCGCCGACTCGGCCGACTCCATCCGAGCCGTGTGCAGGGATTCGCGGCGACGGGTCCTGATCGAACCTTCGTCGATTGCGCCGGGACTCTGTCGCTCATTGAGCTCGTCCAGTTGGGCGACTTCCTCGTCCGCACCAAACAGACAAGCCGCGGCAATCTGTTCGACTATGCGATATCGCGCCACATCGACGGTGTCCGCAAGGCTCGGCGAGCGTTGTCGTACATCCGGGACGGAGTCGAGTCGCCATTGGAATCGGTCGTTCGACTGATGATCGTGTTCGCTCGCCTTCCCGAACCCGAATGCAATCTCGACATCTTCGAAGGCGATCGATTCCTGGCCCGAGGCGATCTCGTCTACAAGGAGTGGAAAGTGCTGGTTGAGTACGACGGCTGGCATCACGAGCGCGACGCTTCGCAACGGCAGCGAGACATAGGCCGGCGCGAGCGACTTGAATCGGCAGGGTGGACGATCGTGGTTGTGACCTCGGGTGACCTGAACCGACCCCGTGAGATCCCGTGGCGAGTGCATCGAGCGCTCAAGTCTCACGGATACGCCGGTCGACCACCACAAATGAGCATCATGTGGGACAAGTGGTTTCGCTAGTCGATTTGTTGCAAAGAGCACCAAGATTCGGCGCTCGGTGCTGCGGAAAGCACCGAATCTTGCGTCAGCTGTCCCAGCGGAAGAAGTCGGCTGGCGATCGCGGTGATGACGACCGCGAAACCGATCAGGATGGCCAGCGGCACGAGGGCCGCTCCGGGACCTTCGCCCCGCACCATGACGTCCATCATTCCGTCGTTGAGGTGCTTGAGCGGCAGCAGCTGACTCACTGACCTGATCCATCCGGGCGCACCCTCGAGGTCGAAGAACGAACCCGACAGGAATGCCATCGGCAGCACCACGAAGTTGGCGATGCCGACTGCGGCCTCCTCGGTCTTCGACACGGCTCCCGCCAGCAGGCCGATCGCCATGAACGCCAACGTCCCGGCGGCGATCAACGGGATGATCATCGGCCACGACCCGGTGAGCTTGAGGCCGAACAGCGACACGCCGACGCCGATGAAGATGGCGGCCTGGATCGCGGCGATCGCGAGACTCACCGCGATGCGGGCGAGGACGACTGCCCACGTCGGTATCGGTGCGAGGCGAAGACGGCGCAGCAGGCCGTTCTTGCGCCACACGACGAGGTTGGTGGCGGCGCCGAAGGTCGCACCCATGGCGACGGCCCACCCCAGCAGGCCCGGCGTGACGTACTGGATCGCCGTCAGCGAGTCGTCCTCGACCTGGTCGGCCTTGAGGTCGAACTTCGGCGGCTCGCCGGTGACCGAGATGTTGGCGGACTGCACGACGGCCTGGAAGATGCCCTGTACGGTCGCGGAACCGACGGCATCAGCCTGCGAGAATCGCAGGATCAGGGTGTCGCCGTCCTGCATGACGACGGCGTCGGCGTCACCCTTCCTGACCTTGCGGATGGCGGCCGACTCGTTCTTCGACTTCTTGATCGTCAAGGCTCTTGTCGAAGAACGCCTTGAGCGTCCTTGGGCGCATCGTCGAGGATCGGCACGGCGCCGACCTGGATGATCTCGGCCTTCGACTCCCCCTGATCGGTGAAGATGCCGCCGAACAGCACGAGGAACATCAGCGGGAAGATCAGCGCGAAGAAGAACGCCATCCGGTCGCGGAAGAACCCCTTGAGCATCGCGCGCGAGAGCGCCTTGAGCGACGTCATGCCCGGTACTCCCGCCCGGTGAGGTCGAGGAAGACGTCCTCCAGCGACGCTCCCTTGACGCTGAGCCCGTCGAGCGCATTGCGCGTTGCGAGCTCGGACAGGATGCGGGCGGGTTCGCGCGTGGTGATCGTCAGCCCTGAGTCGTCGTCGCGTACGTCATCGCCGCTGAGCGCTCGCGCATCGTCGGCGGACAACGTGCCCGGGGCGACGCTGATGCGGACGGGAGCGTCGAGACCTCGTACGAGCGCGGCAGGCGTGTCGAGCTCGAGGATCTTGCCGGCGTCCATGATCGCGACGCGATCGCACAGCGCCTCGGCCTCGTCCATGTAGTGCGTCGTGAGGACAACGGTGCGGCCGGAGTCGTTGAGCCTGCGGAGGACGTCCCACAGGTTGCGACGCGCCTGCGGATCGAGGGCGGCGGTCGGTTCGTCGAGGAACACGACGTCCGGCTCGTGAACCAGCGCGCAGGCGATCGAGAGGCGCTGCTTCTGACCGCCAGAGAGGTCCTCGGTTCGATCGTCGGCCTTGTCGTCGAGGCCGACCTGGGCGAGCAGGTCGTCCGTACGGCCAGCGGGCACGCCGTACAACGCGCCGAACGTGTCGAGCTGCTCGCGGGCAGTCAGCCGTTCGAAGAACGACGAGCTCTGCAGCTGGACGCCCATGCGGCGCTGCAGCTCGGGCTCGCGCTTCCACGGCTCGTGGCCGTCGACCGTCACGGTGCCGGCCTGTGGCTTGCGCAGCCCCTCGATCATCTCGAGCGTCGTCGTCTTGCCTGCACCGTTGGGTCCGAGCAGCCCGAAGAACTCACCCGACCTGACGGTGAAGCTGACGTCGTCCACGGCACGCGTGCTGCCATACGTCATCACGAGCCCTTCGGCCCTGATCTCAACTCCCATGCGACGACCCTAGCGGCGCCCGCGGACTGGCCACCCGTGACGGATGGCCTACTTGGCGTAGGAGTGGAGGCCCGGGACGAACAGGTTGACGCCGACGAAGTTGAAGACGAAGCAGGCGAAGCCGATCAGCGCGACGATCGCGGCTGACTTGCCCTTCCACCCAGCGGTGGCGCGGGCGTGGAGGTAGCCGGCGTAGACGACCCAGGTGATGAACGCCCAGACCTCCTTGGGGTCCCAGCCCCAGTAGCGGCCCCAGGAGTACTGCGCCCAGATCGGTCCGGCGATGAGCGCCGCGAACGTCCAGATCGGGAACGCGAACGCGTGCACGCGGTAGGCGACCTGGTCGATCTTGGCCGACTCCGGGATGCGCCACAGGAAGCCGACGCGCTCGTCCTCGGGAGTCGTGCGCTCGGCGCGCGACTTGATCAGATAGAGCACCGACGCGGCGGCGCCGACCAGGAACGCCGAGCCCGGCGATCATGGCGCCGAGCACGTGGATGACGAGCCAGTAGGAGTGGAGCGCGGGCACGAGCGGGCCGGCGGGTACGTAGACCAGCATCGACAGGCCGAGCACGACCGTGCCGAAGCCGGTGATGATCGGGCCGACCCAGTCGATCGACCAGACGCGGACCAGCACGATGTAGGAGGTCAGCGCGACGAGGATCGCGGCGCAGCCGAACTCGTACATGTTGCCCCACGGCACCCGCTCAGCGGCGAGACCGCGAGTCGAGCACGCCGACGAACAGGACGACGGCCGCGAGAGAGGTCAGCGAGAAGCCGATGCCGCCGGCCATGTCGCTGCGCTCGACGTCGCCCTCGGTCTCTGCAGCGGTCCGGAAGTCGAACCGGCCGTCACGAGCTCACGGTCGGGTGCGACCTTGCGGGCGAAGCTCCACTGGGCGACGTACGCGACGAATGCCAGCGCGAGGATGCCGGTCGCCGATGCGATCGCGTAGTTCGAGAACTGGGCGAGCTGCTCGAGGGTCATTGCTTGTCCTCCGTCAGGGCTTGCCTGAAGCGGGTCATGAACTCGTCCAGGTCGGCCGGCAGGTCGTCACGGGGCACTCGGTCGAGCGCTGCGACATCCACAACGGTACGTGAGCCGTCTCGGCGTGCTCGGATCCAGGTCCTTCTCGGCTTCACCGAGAGCGACACCATCAGGCCGATGAGCCCGGCGACGATGCCGAACAGCGGCACCTTGACCAACGGCGACGAGCTGAACTGGAAGCGTACGAACTGGCGCAGCTCGACGAACTGGATCGTGCCACCACCGGGGAGGTCGGTCTCCTGGCCCGGGCTGAGGCTGATGCGGAAGCCCTTGCCGTTGTCACCCATGTATTGCTTCATCTTGGACTTGTCGAGCACGTAGACCGACTGCGGCAGCCCGTTGTCGAGGCCGAGGTCGCCGTGCCAGACGAACAGTCCGAGCAGCGGGTTGGCGGCGCCGGGGAACGCCGAGATCGAGATGCCGTCGTTGCCGGAGATCGCGGTCGGCAGGAAGAAGCCCTGGAAGCCGAGCTGTTCGGGCTGGGCGCCGGGCACCTTGACGACGCCGTTCGACGTGTAGGACGGGTCGGTCGGCAGGAACGGTACGGCGTCCTCGAACACGACATCGCCCTTGGCGTCGGTGACCTTGATGACCGGCGCATAGCCCTGGCCGACGAGGTAGACCGAGGTGCCGTCGATCGACAGCGGGTGGTTGACCGTGATGTCGAACGGCTTCGGCGGCCTCGCCGGGCTTGGAGACGTACGTGCCCGACGGCGCGGAACAGGCGCGGCGCTCCGGCCTGGGCGCTGCCGAGCGGCTGGAACTTCGCGGTGAAGTCGTCGAGGGTGCAGGGAGAACGGCGGCAGGTCGTCGGTGTCGAACAGCGATCCGGAGCCGAACTCGTCGTACTGGGTGAGGACGTTGGAGAAGCCGTCGCCCTCCGTCACGATCGACGATCCGCGATAGCCGAACAGCGTGCCGACGGCGACGCCGACCAGCACCACGACGACGCTGATGTGGAAGACGAGGTTGCCGGCCTCGCGGAGGAAGCCCTTCTCGGCGCTGACCTCGACGAGGTCCTTGTCGCTGACGACGTCGACCCGGGCCCGACGCAGCACCTTGCGGGCCGCGGCGGCGACCTCCTCGATCGACGCCTCGGTCTCGAACGACGCCGATGCCGGGAGCCGGCTGAAGTTCTTGGGCGCCTTGGGCGGTCGGGCGCGAAGGGCGCGGAGGTAGACGAACGAGCGCGGCAGGATGCAGCCGACCAGCGAGACGAGCAGCAGCAGGTAGACCGCGCTGAACCACGGCGACGTGTAGACGCTGAAGAAGCCGAGGTTGTCGAGGATCGGGCCGAGCTTGGGGTGGTCGATGAGGTACGCCTCGGTGGCGCGCGCGTCGACGCCGCGTTGCGGCACGAGCGATCCGGGAACGGCCGCGATCGCGAGGAGCAGCAGGAGGAACAGCGCCGTACGCATCGACGTCAGCTGACGCCAGAACCACCGGGTGAACTCGCGGCTGCCGAGAGCCGGGACCGCGTTCTGTCCGTCGGTGCTCATATCGCCGCCGTCCCGGTGCCGAAGGTGCTGCGCAGGTTGTCGACCATCGAGTCGTACGCGCCCGTGACCAGCAGGATGCCGACCGCGACGAGCATGCAGGCCGCCGGCGATGTTGACGGCACGCTGGTTGCTGCTTGACCCACGCGATCGCGCGCATGAAGCGGCCGAAGCCGAGAGCGGCAAGGACGAACGGGATGCCGAGGCCGAGGCAATAGGTGAAGGAGAGGAACGCGCCGCGCGCGGCGGTGCCCTCGGTGTTGGCGAGGGTGAGCACGGTGCCGAGCGTCGGACCGATGCACGGGATCCAGCCGAAGGCGAAGAGCGCGCCGAGCAGCGGTGCGACCGCGAGGCCGACGGCGGGGACGGCGTGGATCTTGTACTCGCGCTGCATGAACGGGATGAACCCCATGAACACGAGGCCCAGCAGGATCACGATGACGCCCATGACGATCGAGATGGTGTCGCTGGTGCTCGGCCAGCCGAGCGCCGATCGAGCCGAACAGCAGGCCGCCGGTGACGAACACGACCGAGAAGCCGAGGACGAACAGGAGCGGAGCCGATCAGCATGCGGCCGCGCCTGGCGGTCTCGAGGTCCTGCACGCCGACGCCGGTCATGTAGGAGAGGTAGCCCGGCAGCAGCGGCAGCACGCACGGCGAGAAGAACGAGACGAGTCCCGCGAGCACGGCGATCGGGACGGCCAGGATCAGGGATCCCGATCCGACCGTGTCGACGAACCAGTCGGTCACGCGTCACCGGCCTGTACGTCGTCGATCAGCCCTGAGAGCGTCGAGGCGGTGAGGTTCTCCGACACGATGCGTACGGCGACCCGACCCTTCGAGTCGATGATCCACGTCGTCGGGATCGCCTGCGCCGGCAGCGACGACGCAAAGCCGAGGCCGTTGCGGTTGGAGTAGTCGTCGATGCTCGGATAGCTGATGCCGACCTTGCGGTTGAACGCCTTCGCGGACGAGACGTCATCGCGGACGAGGATGCCGATGAACTGCACGTCCTTGTCGGCGTACTCGTCGGCGACGAGCTTGAAGTCGGGCGCCTCCTTGCGGCACGGCGGGCACCACGAGCCCCATACGTTCACGACGAGCGTCTTGCCGGCGTAGGTCTCGGACGTGAAGGGCCGGCCGTCGAGGTCCTTGCCCTCGAGCGTCGGTGCCGGCTTGCGGTCGGCCTCGGCGACCTTGGTGATCTGGCCGTTGCCGCTGACGTACCCGCCCGTCGAGCCGCGGTTGCCGGCACCGCTGCACCCGGCGACCAGGACGAGCGCCCCGATCACCAGGGCAACGACGAAGCCTGTGCGACACGTCTCATGCGCCGCCGACGAACTTCTTGCGCAGCGCCTCGGGGATCAGGTGTCCGGCCGGCTCGCTGTAGGTCAGGCCGACGAACTCGTCGCCGTCGAACGTCAGGCTGGTGAGGCTGGCCAGCGAGCACTCACGGTTGCGCGGATCGTGGAAGAACCGCTTCTTCTCGTAGTAGCGGCGCGCTGTCCATACGGGCAGCTGGTGCGAGACGATCACGGCTTCGTGCCCACGAGCCGCGTCGCGCGCGTCGTCGACGGCTTCCTTCATACGGGCCGCGATCTCCGTGTAGGGCTCACCCCACGAAGGACGCAGCGGGTTGCGGAGCTTCCACCAGTTCTGCGGACGCTTGAGTGCACCGTCGCCGACGCCGAACGTCTTGCCCTCGAACTGGTTGCCGGCCTCGATGACTCGCGGATCGGTGTGGATCGGCACCTCGAGGATCTTCGACAGCGGCTCGGCGGTCTGCTGCGCGCGCTCGAGCGGCGAGGCGACCAGGTGGATGATCTCGTTCTTGGAGAGCCAGTCGGCGGCCGCGGCGGCCATCTCGTGACCGAGGTCGGAGAGGAAGTACTCGGGAAGTCGCCCATAGAGCACGCCGTCGGGGTTGTGGACCTCGCCGTGGCGCATCAGGTGCACGATCGTGCGTTCAGTCATGTGCGGTTCCTTCGGCTTGTGGCGGCAGCAGCGCGCGGCGCCGGGCAGCGCCTCGGCAATTCTAGAGAGTGCCTCTTCATCGTGTGCGGCCGAGACGAACCAGCACTCGAATGCGCTCGGCGGGAGGTAGACACCGGCATCGAGCATGGCGTGGAAGAACGCCTTGTAGCGCCACGCCTCCTGGCTCCTGCGCCTCGGCGAAGTTGGTGACGCTGCGTCGACGCCCCAGAAGACGCTGAACATGTTTCCGGCGTTCTGCACGACGTGCTTCACACCCTCGGCGGTGAGCGCATCGGCGACCAGTCGCTGGAGCTCGGCGGAGGTTGCGTCGAGGCGGTCGTACGCCTCCGCGTCGGCGAGCTTGAGGGTGGCGAGACCGGCGGTGGTGGCGATCGGGTTGCCCGAGAGCGTGCCGGCTTGGTAGACGGGGCCGACCGGTGCGAGCTGGTTCATCACGTCGGCGCGACCGCCGAACGCCGCGGCCGGGAAACCGCCGCCCATGACCTTGCCGAACGTCACGAGGTCCGGGCTCCAGCCCTCGACCTTGCCGTCGACGCCCCAGTGCCCGGCGGCGGTGACGCGGAACCCGGTCATCACCTCGTCGCTGATGAACAGTGCGCCGTTGCTGGTGCAGATCTCGGAGAGGAACTGGTTGAAGCCCGGTGCCGGCGGGACGACGCCCATGTTGCCCGGCGCGGCTTCGGTGATGAGGCATGCGATCTCGTCGCCGTACTCGGCGAACGCTGCTTCGACGGCGGCGCGGTCGTTGAAGGGCAGCACGATCGTGTCGGCGGTGACGTGCGCGGGGACGCCGGGCGTACCCGGGATACCGAGCGTGACGACGCCGGATCCCGCTTCGGCGAGCAGCGCGTCCACGTGGCCGTGATAGCAACCTGCGAACTTCATGATCTTGTTGCGGCCCGTGAATCCGCGGGCGAGCCGGATCGCGGACATCGTCGCCTCGGTGCCGGAGGAGACGAGTCGCACGGAGTCGACGGACGTACGGGCGACGATCTCCTCGGCGAGCAGCACCTCGGGCTCCGACGGTGTGCCGAACGACGTGCCGCGGGTGACCGCGTCGTTGACGGCGGCGAGCACCTCGGGGTGCGCGTGGCCCATCAGCATCGGGCCCCAGGAGCCGACGAGGTCGACGTAGCGGTTGCCGTCGACGTCGGTCAGCCACGCGCCGGAGCCCGACTTCATGAAGATGGGTGTTCCGCCCACGGCACGGAACGCGCGTACCGGGGAGTTGACCCCGCCAGGCGAGACCGCGAGAGCGCGGTCGAACAGCTGCTGGGAGGCGGGGGTGGAGGTCACGTGAACATTGTCCCAACCGCGTCATGAACGCTGGTCGGCGGCGTCACATAGGCGTAACAATGGGCGGTGGAACTCGTTGTTCTCATATCGGGACTTTCCACATGGAACCCGAATCGCTGTAACATCGAGTTACGCATTTGGTCGTTGGAGGGCAATACACATGGGAGCACGCAAGCTCACTCGGTGGCAGAAGGCTAGCGCCTTGGTCCCGATGGCAATTCTGGTTGGCGCCTGGGGAGCGGCGCTCAACTCTTCAAGCTTCGCCACCGCATCGGATGGCAGTGGCGGCGGCGCCGTGCCTGACGTTCCGGGCACGGCATTCGAGCAGCCCGCGAGCGTCCAGCCGACGCCCGGTGGCATCGATCCCCGCGCCGGCCTCAACGGCACGGTCGCGACCCTGTCGACCAACGGCATTCCGTCGTCGGCGCTCTACGCCTACCGCCGTGCCGAGACGCTTCTCGGCAAGGCCGACGCCTCCTGCAACCTGCCGTGGAACCTCGTCGCCGCCATCGGCCGCGTCGAGAGCAACCACGGTCGCAGCAACGGCAACTCGCTGAGCGCCGACGGCATCGCCAAGCCCGGCATCTACGGTGTGCCGCTCGACGGCAACGACGGTCGCGCCAAGATCAACGACACCGACAACGGCGCCATCGACAAGAACTCGGTCTACGACCGCGCTGTCGGTCCCATGCAGTTCATCCCGGGCACCTGGAAGTCCGTCGCGGTCGACTCCGACAACGACGGCATGAAGAACCCCCAGGACATCGATGACGCAGCCACCTCGGCCGGCATCTACCTCTGCGCCGGTCCCGGCGACCTGTCGACGCAGCAGGGTGCCGCGGCGGCGGTCAAGCGCTACAACCAGTCCGACTCCTACGTCGACCTGGTCCTCCAGGTCTCGGCGGCATATGCGGCTGGCGAGTTCACGCAGTCGCCCGACGGCTTCTCGACCGCCTCGGTGCTGACCAGCCAGAGCAACGACCAGACGCTCACGCCCGCGCAGCGCAAGAAGGCCAAGAAGGCTGAGACCAAGGCCAACAAGCCGCCCAAGCCCGGTACGGCCGGCACCCGGGACTCCGGTACGGCCCGGCACCCCCGGCGGCGGCACGGCGGTGGTGGCGGCACCGTCAGCGGTGGCAGTCTCCGGCCTCGTCGGCGGACTCGTCACCGACCTCGGCGGTGGCGGCAGCGGCAGCACGGGCGGCGGCAGTGGCGGCGGTTCGGCCACGCTGACCTGGGCCCAAGCCAAGGTCAAGTGCCTCGCCGACGGCATCTCGGTGCTGGACCTCGTCAAGCTGACCAAGTGCATCACCACCTGCTGAGCTGATCGAACACTCGAAAGGCCCCGATCCTCGGATCGGGGCCTTCGCTCCGCGCGCAAGCGTGAGCTAGGTCAACTGCCAGCTGCGGTACGACCTGACGCCGACCGGTGCCTGACTGACCGTAGCCACCGCTCTGAGGGACTGGGTCGGCGAGCCACTGCTCGCGTGACGCAGGTCAGCGGTTGAGGCGGGCGGCGACTTCGGCGGCCCAGTAGGTCAGCACGATGTCGGCGCCGGCGCGGCGGATCGAGAGCAGCACCTCGTCGATCGCGCGCTCGCGGTCGATCCAGCCGTTGGCGGCGGCGGCCTCGACCATCGCCAGCTCGCCGGAGACGTTGTAGGCGGCGACGGGTACGTCGACCGCGGCGCGTACGTCCGCGATCAGGTCGAGGTAGGACAGCGCCGGCTTCACCATGACGATGTCGGCGCCCTCGGCGACGTCGAGGAGCGCCTCGCGCACGGCCTCGCGGCCGTTGGCGGGATCCTGCTGGTAGGTCTTGCGGTCGCCCTGCAGCGACGAGTCGACGGCCTCGCGGAACGGGCCGTAGAACGCCGAGGCGTACTTCGCGGCGTACGCGAGGATCACCGTGTCGTCGTGACCGGCGGCGTCGAGCGCCTCGCGTACGGCGCCGACCTGGCCGTCCATCATTCCGCTGGGTCCGACGACGTGGGCACCGGACTCGGCCTGGACGACGCCCATCTGGGCATAGATCTCGAGCGTCGCGTCGTTGTCGACCCGGCCCTGCGGCATCGAGCACGCCGCAGTGGCCGTGATCGGTGAACTCGTCGAGGCACAGGTCGGCCATCACGAGCAGCTCGTCGCCGACCTCGGCGCGCGCATCTGCGAGAGCGACGTTGAGGATGCCGTCGGGATCGAGCGCACCCGACCCGATAGCGTCCTTGTGCTCGGGGATGCCGAACAGCATCACGCCGCCGAGCCCCAGAGCGGCAGCCTCGGAGTACGCCTTGCGGGCCGTCTCGCGGGTGTGCTGGACGACGCCCGGCATGCTCGAGATCGGCCGCGGCTCGGTGAGCCCCTCGCCGACGAACATCGGCAGGATCAGCTGCGACGGCTCGACGTGCGTCTCCGCCACCAACCGCCTCATCGCCGGCGACTGGCGCAGGCGACGAGGACGGTCAGCGGGGAACGACATGGGTCAGGCCTTGCGCCGAGTCGACGGACGACGCTGCGACGGCTTGGTGACCGGCTCGCCGGCGTCCAGGAACGCCAGGCGACGAGCTGCACCGAACTCGGCGAGCGCATCAGCGAGCACGTCGACCGACGGCGACTCCGCGAGGACGTCGACCCGCAGGCCGTGCTCCTCGGCGGTCTTGGCCGTGGCCGGACCGATGCACGCGATGATCGTCGACGTGTGCGGCTTGCCGGCGATGCCCACGAGGTTGCGGACCGTGGACGACGACGTGAACATCACGGCGTCGAACTTGCCGGTCTTGATGGCCTCGCGGACCGGCGCCGGCGGCGGCGCTGCCCGGACGGTGCGGTAGGCCGTGACGTCGTCGACCTCCCAGCCCAGATCGATCAGCCCGGCGACGAGCGTCTCCGTGGCGATGTCTGCGCGAGGCAGGAACACCCGGTTGATCGGGTCGAGCAGGTCGTCGTACGGCGGCCAGTCCTCGAGCAGACCGCGAGCCGACTGCTCGCCCGTGGGGACGAGGTCGGCGCGGATGCCCCAGGTGGCGATCGCTTCGGCGGTCTTGTCGCCGACGGCAGCGACCTTGAGGCCCGAGAACGCGCGAGCGTCGAGCCCGTACTCCTCGAACTTCTCGCGGACCGCCTTGACGGCGTTGACGCTGGTGAACGCGATCCACTCGTAGCGACCCTCGACGAGACCGCGTACGGCCTTGTCCATCTGCTGCGGGTTGCGCGGCGGCTCGACCGAGATCGTGGGGACCTCTTCCGAGATCGCGCCGTAGCCACGCAGGCGGGTCGCGAGTCCGGCGGACTGCTCCTTGGTGCGGGGCACCAGGATGCGCCAGCCGTAGAGCGGCTTGGTCTCGAACCACGACAGCGCCTCGCGCATCGTGACGACCTCGCCGACGACCGTGATCGCCGGAGCGGTCATGCCGGCGGCCTTGGCGTCAGCGGCGATGTCGGCCAGCGTCGAGACGACCGTGGTCTGCTCGGTCGTGGTGCCGACGCGGGTCATGGCGACCGGCGTCTCGGGCGAGCGACCGGCGTCGATGAGTCCGCGGGCGGCCTCGCCGATGCGGGCGACGGCCGACAGCAGCACCAGGGTCTGCTGACCGGCGTGGTCACCCCAGTGGATCGTCGAGTCGCCGACGCTGACCACGGAGTATTCGCGGTGCGTGCGGTTGGTCAGCGGCACACCGGCGTACGCGGGGACGGCCGAGACCGAGGAGATGCCCGGCACGATCTCGAAGCCGATGCCGGCCTTGGTGCAGGCCGACGCCTCTTCGGGCCCGGTCGCGTACGTGAACGGGTCGCCGGAGATGAGCCGTACGACGTTGGCGCCGGTCTTGGCGTGGCGTACGACGAGGCGGGCGCGCGCTGCATGTGTCAGCTGCTCGCCGTCCTCACCTACGCCGCCGTCGACGATCTCGGCGCCGTTCGTGACGAGGACTTCCTGCTCGGGCAGTTCCGTGATGACGACATCAGCCTGGGCGAGCAGCTCAGCAGCACGCACCGTCAGCAGGCTGGCATCGCCCGGCCCCGCGCCGACGAAGCTCACGTGGCCGCGTGGGGCCTTGCGTGCGCTCGGGCTGGGGGCGGGTGATGCTGGCATCGCGTTGGTGATTGTCACGGTGTTCCTTTTCTCTATCTGCCTGGGGTTGATGAGGCGACGGCCACGAGGGTGTCGGCACCTTCGGCGAGCATCTCGGCAGCAAGACGTTCACCGACCGCGGCGGCTTCAGACGGCAAGCCGGTCGCGGACAGTCGGATGGTGGGAGAGCCGGAAATGTCTCCGACCACCGCACGGAGCCACAGCTCGTCGCCGTCGTCGCCGGTGGCGACTTCCGCGAGAGCCCCGACTGGTGCGCTGCAACCTGCCTCAAGTGCGGCAAGCAGGCTGCGTTCGGCGGTCACGGCGACTCTGGTGTCGCTGTCGTCGAGTCCGTCGAGGAGGTGAATCGTCGCGACATCATCGGCGCGACATTCACAGGCCAGAGCACCCTGCCCGGGGGCAGGAAGCATCTGAAGGGGATCGATGAGCTCGGTGGCCTCGTCGGCGCGGCCGAGCCGCAGCAGACCAGCACGAGCAAGCAGCACGCCGTCGTACTCGCCCGACGCCACCTTGGCGAGGCGGGTGTCGACGTTGCCACGAATCGGTACGACGTCGACGCCGAGACCGAGAGCGTTGAGCTGCGCCTCGCGACGCGGCGAGCCGGTGCCGACGCGGGCGCCCTGCGGCAGCTCGCCGAGGGTCAGGCCGTCGCGGGCGACGAGCACGTCGCGCGGGTCGACGCGCTGCGGGATCGCGGCGATGACCAGGCGCTCGTCCTGCGTCGTCGGCAGGTCCTTGAGCGAGTGGACGGCGAGGTCGATCTCGCCGTTGATGAGGGCTTCGCGCAGGGCAGCCACGAACACGCCCTGGCCACCCATCGCTGCGAGCGGCTCGGTGCTGCGGTCGCCCTCGGTCGAGATCGTGTACGAGCTCGACCTCGACGCCGGCTTGGCGCGGAGCCAGTCGGCGATCGTGGTCGACTGGGTCATCGCCAGGGCGGAGGCGCGGGTCCCGAGCTTGATCGTCGGTCATGCCTGCTCACCTCCGACCCGGGTGACAGCGTCGACGGCGGCCTGGTCGAGCGCGAAGAGATCGGCGAGCGCCTCGGCGTACGTCAGACCGCTGGTGCCGTCGACGAGCTGCTGCACGCGGACGGTCGGCGTGTGGATGAGCTTGTCCGCGACACGGCGCAGCGCCTGCCGTACGGACGCCAGCTCGTCCGACGTGAGGTCGGGCAGGCGCGACTCGATGCGCGCCACCTCGGCCTCGACGACGTCGGTCGCCATGGTGCGCAGCGCGACCACGGTCGGCGTGACCTGCGAGGCGGCCTTGGCGACGAGGAACGTACGGACCTCTTCGTCGACGATCGAGCGCACCTGCTGCACGTCGGCGGCGAGCTCGGCGTTCTCGGTGAGCTTGGACAGCACGACGAGGTCGATCAGCGAGATGCCGTCGATGTCGCGCACGGCGCTGTCGATGTCGCGCGGCAGGGCGAGGTCGATCAGCACGCTCAGGCGTCCACCGGATGCCTCGATGCGCGGCGGTCGAACACCACGCCGTTGGCGCCGGTGCAGCTGATGAGCACGTCGGCGGCGGCAAGCTCGGCGTCGACGTCGTCCCAGCGCACGGCGCGGACGCCGGACTCGATCGCGAGGTCCTGCGCGCGCTCGTACGTACGGTTGGCGACCGCGATGCTGCTGCGGCGCAACACCGCGCTCGACCAGCGTGCGGACGGCGAGGCTTGGCCATCGTGCCGGCTCCGGCGATGAGGAAGCGGGTGTCCGCGGCGTCGACGACGTCACCGGCAGCGGCGAACGACGCCGTGACGATCGAGGGCGCGAGACGGTCGATGCCGGTCTCGGCGTGACCACGCTTGCCGATGCGCAGCGCCTGCTGGAACAGCGCGTTGAGCGCCGGGCCGACAGTCGCCTCGTCCTGCGCGCGTGAGCAGCGCGTCGCGTACCTGACCGAGGATCTGGCTCTCACCGAGGATCATCGAGTCCATGCCGGCGGCGACGCCGAACAGGTGCGCCACGGCGGCCTCGTCGAAGTGGACGTAGACGTGCCGCACGAACTCGTCGCGGCCGAGATCGGCGTGCTCCGCCAGCAGGCGCGACACCTCCTCGACGGCTCCGTGGAAGCGCTCGGCCTCGACGTAGATCTCGACGCGGTTGCAGGTCGAGACGACGACCGACTCGGTGACGAACGGGCGTCTCGAGCACCAGCTGCGACAGCTTGACCGACGCGGAGGGGTCGAGCGCGACCTTCTCCAGCACCTCGAGCGGCGCCGACTTGTGGCGACATGCCCACAACAAGCACGCTCATGCGAGCTCGACGACGCCTAGCCATTGCTCGTCGCTGCTCGTCCGACGCTCAGCCTTGCGCTGCTCGTGGTAGGCGAGGATCTGGAGCTCGATCGACAGGTCGACCTTGCGTACGTCGACGTCGTCCGGGCACCTGCACGAGGGCCGGCGCGAAGTTGAGGATGCTGGTGATGCCGGCCTCGACCAGTCGGTCGGCGACTTCCTGGGCGGCCTCGCCCGGGGTCGCGATGATGCCGATCGAGATCTCGCGCTCGGTGACGACCTTGCTCAGGTCGTCGATCGAGGTGACCTCGATGCCGGAGATCGTGGTGCCGACCCGCTCGGGGTTGCTGTCGACCAGGGCGGCAACGCGGATGCCGCGGGTGCTGAAGCCCTGGTAGGCCGACAGCGCCGAACCGAGGTTGCCGACGCCGACGATGACGACGTCCCAGTCCTGGTTCTGACCGATCTCGCGGGCGATCTGGTAGCGGAGGTACTCGACGTCGTAGCCGACACCGCGGGTGCCGTAGGAGCCGAGGTACGACAGGTCCTTGCGCAGCTTGGCGGGGTTGACGCCGGCCTGCTCGGCGAGGTCGTTGGAGGAGCACGTGCTGATGCCCTGCTCGGTGAGCGCGTTGAGGGCGCGCAGGTAGACCGGAAGCCGCGCCACGGTGGCATCAGGGATGCCACGCTCGGCGTACCGGCCGAGGCCTGGTGCGAAGAATGGTCACGGTGCTCCTGCGCTGTGCGGCCGGGGATTATCCCTTGCGGGACGGGCACGCGGCGCCGCCCCAGTTTAAGAGTTTGTGAACGTGTTAACAAAATCGAGGACCAGTGAGACCTCGAACGGCGTCCTAGGTGAGCGCACCGCGTCACAGGCGACAGGAGGTCGAAACCTGCGCGAGATACGTCAGCGCCGCTTCGCAGTGCGGCCGCAGTCGCGCTCGTCGACCCGCCAGAAGTCGTGCTGCGCGCCGTCGACGAACGTCACGGGCACCTGCTCGGTGAACCGCTCGCGCAGGTCGGGGTCGGCGTCGATGTCGACCCGCGCCCAGGTGTCGCCCGTCTCGGCGCACATCTCGGCGACCTGCGCCTCGGCGACCTCGCACAGGTGGCAGCCGGCGCGGGTGTAGACGACGACTCGCGCGTCGTCGGCGTGCGGCGAGCGTCACGACGCGTCGAGGCCCAGCGTCTCGCTGCGCGCCAGCGCCCGCAGCCGACCCTTGGCGACCTTGCCGGTCGCCGAGTGCGGCAGGCCCTGTGACCACGACGATGCGGCGCGGCTGCTTGAACCGGGCGAGCCGCGTGCGGCAGTGCGCCTCGACCGCCTCGACGCAGCAGCGGCCTCGTCGGCAGCGCGTCGGACTCGGCGACGACGAAGGCGACGACGGCCTCGCCGGTCTCCTCGTCGGGCAGCCCGACGACGGCGACCTGGGCGACCCCGGGACCTCGGCGATGACGTCCTCGACCTCGAACGGGTAGACGTTGAAGCCCGAGACGATGACGAGCTCGCGCAGACGGTCGACCAGCGTCAGGTCGCCGTCCTCGTCGAGGTAGCCGATGTCGCCGGTCGGGTACCAGCCGTCCTCGCGCGGGCCGTCGACACCGTCGGGCCAGTAGCCGGAGAAGAGGTTGTCGCCCTTGACCCAGATCTCGGCCGGATCGCCGGGCGCGGCGTCGTCGCCGCTGGCCTCGACGATGCGCACGCTCGATGCCGGGCAGCGGTCGACCGACCGAGCCGGCGCTTGGACCGCGGTCCTCGGCGTCGCGCGGCGAGCCCATCGTCGTCGGCGATGACCGGCGCCGTCTCGGTGAGCCCGTAGCCCTGCTCGATGTGCTGGCCCGACGACGCGCGGAACGACTCGGCGAGCTCGGGGTCGAGCGCCGAGGCACCCGACAGGATCAGTCGTGACGCCGGCGAGCTTGTCGCGCAGGTCGTCGCGCCCGGCCCAGGCCGCGACGACGGGCGGTGCCAGCGGGAGGTTGGTGACGCCCTCGGCCGCGATCAGGTCGAGCAGGCCCGCCGGGGTCGAAGCCGTCGACCAGGACGACCGTGGCGCCCTGCTCGCACGGCCTGGCCCAGCACGCAGTTGAGCCCGTAGATGTGGAACATCGGCAGCAGCCCGAGGCAGATGTCGTCGGACGTCACGGCCGGCGGATCGAGCCGGGCGATCTGCTCGATGTTGGCGATCAGCGCACGGTGGGTCAGCATCGCGCCGCGCGGCTTGCCGCTGGTGCCCGACGTGTAGAGGATGACCGCGAGCGCCTCGGCGTCGGGCGGCGCGGCCGGATCGGCACCGGTCGCATCGGCCAGGAAGCTCGTCGAACGACGTCTCGTCCCCTGCGGCTCGGCGCCGTCGACGACGACGCGGACCGGTGGTCGTCGGTCACCGCCTCGCGCACCTGCGCGACGCCGGCCTCGTCGCACAGCACGACCTTGCCGAGCGAGTCGGCGAGCATGCGGCCGATCTCGCGGGTCGTCGAGCGCGGGTTGATCGGCACGGCGACCATGCCGCCGCGCAGGATGCCGTAGTAGGCGATCGGCAGGTCGATGCGGTTGGCCATGACGACCGCGACGCGCTGCCCGGCGACCAGTCCGCGCGCCGACAGCGTCCGCGCGCGACGGCGTCGGCCGCCTCGTCGAACTGCTGCCAGGTCACCTGCGCGGCGGTCCGCGCGGTGCTCGACCAGCGCGACGCCGTCGGGTCGTCGCGACCGCGGCCTCGCGCAGGTAGTCGCTGACATTCACCGTCACGCATCGAGTCAACCACAGGTCGTTGGCGCCGAGAGGCATTAGGCTCGGCCATGTCCACGGGACGCACACCCGATCAGCCGCGCAACCTGCAGTCGCGCTCGGTGCTCGCCGGCCAGGCCGCCGCCTCGCCGCTCGGAGATGGAGAGACGCCCTCACCCCGGCGCCCGACCCGACCGCAGCCGCGTTCTTCGACGTCGACAACACGATCATGCAGGGCGCCTCGATCTTCCACCTCGCCCGCGGTCTGCACCGCCGCAAGTTCTTCACGACCGGCGACATCGCCAAGGCCGCGTGGCAGCAGTTCTACTTCCGCGTTCGCCGGCAGCGAGGACCCCGAGCACATCGCCAAGGCCCGCGCGTCGGGCCTGGCGTTCATCGCCGGCCACAGCGTCGACCGAGCTCGAGGAGATCGGCGAGGAGATCTTCGACGAGCACATGGCCGCACAAGATCTGGCCCGGCACCCGCGCCATCGCCCAGTGGCACCTCGACCGCGGCCAGCGGGTATGGCTCGTGACCGCCGCCCCCGTCGAGATCGCCAGCACGTCATCGCCCGCCGGCTCGGCCTGACCGGCGCGCTCGGCACGGTCGCGGAGCACGTCGACGGCGTCTACACCGGCGAGCTCGTCGGCGAGATGCTGCACGGCGAGGGCAAGGCGGTCGCGGTCCGCGAGATCGTCGAGCGCGAGGGACTGGTGCTCGACGACTGCTACGCCTACTCCGACTCCAGCAACGACCTGCCGATGCTGTCGCTCGTCGGGCATCCCTGCGCGGTCAACCCCGACTCGACGCTGCGGGCCCACGCCAAGGCCAACGGCTGGCGGATCCGCGACTACCGCACCGGCCGCAAGGTCGCGGTCGTCGGCGCAAGGGCGCACTGGCCGCTGGAGCGGCCGGCGGAGCGCTGGCATTCCTGCGCCGCCAGAAAAAACGCTAATCCTGACATAGGTCCTGAGACACGTTAGACTCCCTTTGATCAGGGAGGGCCTGTGATGTTTTCAACGACTGCGCTGCGCGATGCGTTGTCGTAGCCCTCTGGGTCCCGGACGACCGCCCGCTCGCCGTCGCCCTGACCCTCGCCGACTCCCCCGCCTACGCGCCCGTCCAGCGGTTCGTCGCCGGGCCCCGACGACGAGGGCTTCGATCCCGAGGCCTCCCGCCTGCGTGCGCTCGTCGACCTCGCCAAGGAGGGCGACGCCGAGGCGTTTGGCCAGCTCTACGACCACTACGTCTCGGGCGTCTTCCGCTTCATCTACTACCGCGTCGGCTCGCAGCAGCTCGCCGAGGACCTCACCAGCGAGACGTTCGTCCGCGGACTCCGCGCCATCCAGCGATTCAACTGGCAGGGCAAGGACTTCGGCGCCTGGCTGACCACGATCGCCCGCAACCTCGTCGCCGACCACTTCAAGTCGAGCCGCGCCCGCCTCGAGATCGTCTCCGAGACGATCCCCGAGGGCAAGACCGCCGTCGCCAGCCCCGAGCAAGAGGTCCTGTCGCTCATCTCCAACGAGATGCTGTTCGAGGCGGTCAACGCGCTGCCCAACGAGCAGCGTGACTGCGTCCTGATGCGCTTCATCCAGGGCCTCTCGATCGCCCAGACTGCCGCCGCCCTCGGTCGCAGCGAAGGTGCCGTCAAGCAGCTCCAGCTGCGCGCGGTGCGCAGTCTCGCCAAGACCGTCCCGGAGGACGTCCGATGAGTCGACTTCAGACGTTGTCCGCAATCCCGTAACTTCCGACCCGCCGATCTCGTTGATATGAGTGTTGAACTAATCATCGCAGGAGGAACCCTTCATGATCGGCCGTCGCTCCCACGACGACGCCCAGTCCTTCGACGAGGCCTGGAGCGGCCGCACGCCCCGTGACGAGCACATCGCCGAGCTGGTCCGTTTCGCCGAGACCCTCTGCGAGGCCGCAGTCGCCGAGCCGACCGCCGAGTTCCGCGCTGTCGCTGCGCACCCCGCTGATGACCGAGGCCGAGACGGTCCTCGTCCACCCGTCGCCGTCCAAGGCCCGCACCACCGTCACCGCCGCGCCGCCAGGCCCCGTACGCCGCCGCATCGCCGGCCTCACTGCTGCCGCTCGTCGCCTCCGCCGGCGTCGTCGGCATGGTCGCCTCCAGCGCCTCCGCGGTTCCCGGCGAGATGCTCTACCCCGTCAAGCGCAGCGTCGAGTCCGTCGAGCTCGCCCTTCACCGGGCGACGGCTCGCGTGGCTCCTTCCAGCTGGCCCAGGCCTCCGAGCGCCTCGCCGAGGCTCGCGAGCTCAGCGACAACCCGTCATCGCGTACGACGCACTCATCGCGTCGACCCTCGAAGACTTCAGCAGCCAGGCCCAGCACGGCTCCAGCACGCTGTTCGACGACTTCGACAACAACGGCAAGACGAAGTCGATCCAGAAGGTCAACGACTTCGCCGCCGCCGCAGCCGCCGACCTCGCGACCCTGTCGGCGCCGCTGCCCGACGACGCCGACGACGCCTTCGCCTCCAGCGGCCAAGACCATCAGCGATCTCGCCGTCGAGGCATCGTCGCTGTGCTCCCCTGCGCCTCGGCTGACGTGCAGTCGCTGGTCAGTGCCGTCACGGCGCTGACCGCAGGACACCGTCGGCCGACGACACGCAAGCCGGCCGACGAGCGACGCCAAGCCGACGACCGACCCCAGCCGACGACACGACCGGCGCCACCGGCGGCTCGACGCCAGGCGCCGGCGCCCGACCACTGCCGCCAGGTCACCGTCCCGCCGATCGACCCGTCACCGGCGGTCACCGATCCGCTGATCGACGGTCTGCTCGGCGAAGAAGGACTCGTACCCGGCCTCGCTCAACGGCCTGCTCGGCAGAGCGAGGCTCGCTGGGACACTCACCAAGGCTCGTAGCCGACGCCTTCGGCGTGTCCGCCAGCCTTCGCTCGGCTTCTGCGTCGCTCGCGGCCGCTCGGCCTCAGAAGAACGCGTTGCCTCGGTCCACCAGGAGGTTGTAGAGGGTCTGCTGGATCGTCTCGCGGACCTGGTCCGTGACGTTGAACAGCAGCATCGGGTCATCGGCGGCCTCAGGCTCGTACGCGTCCGTACGGATCGGCTCACCGAACTCGATGATCCACTTGCTCGGCAGCGGGATCAGGCCCAGCGGGCCGAGCAGCGGGAAGAACGGCGTGATCGGCAGGTAGGGCAGCCCGAGCAGTCGCGCCAGTGACGGCACGTTGCCGACCAGCGGGTAGATCTCCTCGGCGCCGACGATCGACACCGGGACGATCGGCACCTGGGCGCGCATCGCGGACGACACGAAGCCGCCGCGTCCGAAGCGCTGGAGCTTGTAGCGGTCGGCGTACGGCTTGCCGATGCCCTTGAAGCCCTCGGGCCACACCCCGGCGAGCTCGCCCGTGGTGAGCAGCCGCTCGGCGTCCTCGGAGCATGCCAGCGTCGCACCGACCTTGCGGGCGACCTGGCCGACGAACGGCAGCGAGAAGACGAGGTCGGCGCCGAGGGGTCGCAGGTTGCGTCCGGAGTACTTCTTGACGGCGTAGCCCGTGATCAGTCCGTCGAGCGGGACCGTGCCGGAATGGTTGGCGACCAGCAGCGCCCCGCCCTCCGTCGGGGATGTTCTCGACGCCACGGACCTCGAGCCGGAACCACTTCTCGGCGAGCGGCTCGACCGCGGCGGTGAACACCTCGGTGATCTGCGGGTCGAAGCCGAACTCGTCGACCTCGTAGTCACCCTCGAGGCGGGTGCGGATCGTCGCGAACAGAGTGGCAACGCGCGTCTCCCAGTCGGACCCCAGCACGCGCTGGGCAGCCTGGATGACAGCCACGAAGATCTCGTCGATCGGGATGCCGGCAGACAGCGGAGCAGCACCGGCCGTTCGCGTCTTGCGGGCGGCCTCTTCGGCGGCATCGGCTGCGGCGCGTGCGGCGTCCTCGTCAGTGACCGCGCGCAACCGCGGCTTCTCGGTCGGCGGTTCCTTCTGGGGCGGCAACCTTCTTGGCAGCGGGGGCCTTCTTCGCGGCGGGCTTCTTGCGCGGGCGGGCTTCTTGGCTGCGGGCTTCTTCGCCGCAGCGGCGCAGCGGTCTTGGCCTTCTTGACGGGCTTCTTGGCGCGGCTGGCCACCGGCCAGGGCGCGGGCGGCACTCGACGGTGACGTCTGCACTGCTGCCACGTCCCGCCTTGCCCGCCGTGCCGATGCCTCTTGAGCGTGTCCTCGCTCATGCGCGGCCTCCGATCGACGACAGGATGCCGGGACGGGCGGTGCTTCGGTATTCCTCGAAGGTCTGCTCCGACGTCCACTTCAGCTCATAGCCGAAGATGTCACGCAGCGCCGACGTGTCGACGACGCGGCCGTACATCAGCAGGCGGTGCAGGTCGGGCGAGATGTCGGAGCCCATCGCCTTGACGACGCGGCGGGCGCCGGCGGCGAACCCGAAGGACGGCAACGGGATGACGGGCTTGCCGAGTCTGCGAGCTGCCTGGCTGAGCATCACGACGCCTTCGCCGGCGACGTTGAACGTGCCGGGGCGATCGTGCAGCACGGACTCGCGTGAGCACGTTCATGCCGTCCTCGAGGTGCAGGAACTGCAACCGCGGGTCGTAGCCCAACGCGGTCGGCAGGACGGGGTTGTCGAAGTATTCACGCATCGGCGTGTGCATCTCGGGATGCAGGAGCTGGGCTCCTCGCAGCGTCGTGATGATGATCTCGGGGCGACGACGGGCAAACCCGCGTACGTAGGACTCCACCTCGACGATGTCCTTGGGGAAGCCCGAACGGACGCCAGCGCGTGCCAGCAGCGACTCGGTGAACATCGCGGGGTCGCGCGGCGACGTGCCGTAGACGGCGGTCGACGAGCCGAGGACGAACTTCTTGACCCCGGCGGCACGCTGGCAGGCTGCGAGGAGCTGCATCGTGCCGATGACGTTGAGCTCCTTGGCGGCACTCGAACGGCCGCGGTTCGGCGGACCGACGCCGAGGTGGACGACGGTGTCGACCTCTTCGACGGCGATGACCTTGCCGACCACCGGGGTTCGGATGTCTGCCCGGACGAACTTGACGCCGTCGAGCTGACCTTTTGGCAGGATCGTGTCAATGCCGACCACCTTGTCGATGCCCTTGGACTCGGCAAGACGGTTGGCAAACAGGGAAGCGAAGTTGCTGGCGATTCCCGTGACGAGGACGACCCTGCCCATGTGGCTACTTGCCCAGACGGCGGCGCTGCACTCGGGTGCGCTTCAGCATCTTGCGGTGCTTCTTCTTCGACATCCGCTTACGACGCTTCTTGATGACTGAACCCACGGGTCACTACTCAATTCCTGTTGGCCACGCGATGGTGGCTGTGTGCACGAAAGATGGTCTGCCGAGCCTGCGCGGCAACGTCTCAATAGCCACTTTTGGCTGTATTACAGCCTACACGCCACCAGACGCCCGCCATTCCGGGCGACCACTGTGAGAGCGGACTCAGCCGGCCTGGAAGTAGGACTTGGAAAGGAACTCCTCGACGGCGCTCTCGGGCACCCGGAAGGAGCGACCCACGCGTACGGCCTCGAGCTCACCGGAGTGGACGAGGCGATAGACGGTCATCTTGGACACGCGCATCTGCGTCGCGACCTCCGCGACTGTCATGAACGTCTGTCCGGATGCCATCTCACACCTACTGTCTGGGGAATTTTGTCTGAGGGCACGCGCGCTCTCCGGCTTCCCCACCGGAGATGCAGCGCGCGTGCTTGCGTCGAGACTAGTGGCAAATGAGGCCCCCGTGACAGTAGTTGACCAAAATCGGTCCAGGTGGGGAATCGTCACCCGCTTCGGGGGGTGTCAGGGCTGCGGATCGAGCCCGTTCAGCGGGAACACAGCGGTCCTGGTGGCCTGGATGGAACGATCCAGCCAGCTGTCGGGGTCATATCCGCCCTCCCAGGCCCGATATGCCGGCGTTCGACCGTCCGTCATCAGCTGCGGCCCTGCAATGCCACGCAGTTTCTCGATGCGGGCTCGCCACTCGTCTGGCGTCGCGGACTGCGGATCCAACGGCTCGCCGGACACGATCGCGAGCAGGTGCGCCCAGGCTCGCGGCACGACGTCCATGACGGCGTAACCACCGCCGCCGGTCGCGACCCACTTGCCCTCGCAGACCTCTTCCGCGAGCTCGCGCAATGCCAGATATGACGCCCGCTGACCGTCGACGCTGAGCATCAAATTGGTCAACGGATCGTCCATGTGGGAGTCGCAGCCGTGCTGGGTGACGAGGATGTCGGGCTTGAACTCGCGTACGAGTGGCGGCACGACGGCGTGGAAGGCACGCAGCCACCCGGCGTCGGACGTGCCCGGCGGGAGCGGGACGTTGACCGACGATCCCTCGGCACCCTCGCCACCGGTCTCGGTGGCGTAGCCGGTGCCGGGGAACAAGGTCTGCGGCCCCTCGTGGATCGAGATGGTGAGCACCCGCGGGTCGTCATAGAACATCGACTGCACGCCGTCACCGTGGTGTGCGTCGACGTCGACGTACGCGACGCGCTGCGCTCCGTTGTCGAGCAGCCAGCGGATCGCGAGGGCGACGTCGTTGTAGATGCAGAATCCACTGGCGTGGTCACGCATCGCGTGGTGGAGCCCGCCGGCGATGTTGACCGCGCGGGGCGCCTGGCCGGTCCAGACCCGGCGAGCGGCTTCGACGCTGGCGCCGGCCGCCAGCGCGCTGGCCTCGTGCATGTGGAGGAACACCGGGTTGTCGGCGGTTCCGAGCCCGATCGAGGGATCGGCGTGGGTCGGGTGGTCGCTGAGCTTGTGGACCTTCTCGATGTATTGCGCCGAGTGGATCAGGTTGAGATCGTCCTCGGTCGCCGCCTTCGCACCGACGACGTCCATGCCGTCGAGGATGCCGAGCCCCTTGGCCAGGCCGATCGTCAGGTCGATGCGTATCGGCGCCATCGGGTGCGATGGTCCGAAGTTGTAGCTCGTCATCGTCTCGTCGAAGACGAGCACTGCCTTTTCGATCGCTCGCTGCGTGCCATGGCTTCGACAGCTCCGCGGAGCGCGCGGCGGCGGCGAGCACGCCGGCGGTCAGCGCATCCTTGACGCCGCGATCGTCGAACGTGGCGATGGCGGCTGCCGTGGTGCCGTTGGGTGACGTCACCCGGCGACGCAGCTCTTCGGCGGTCTCGTCGGACTCGGCGAGCAGCTTGGAGGCGCCGACCAGCGTCTGGGCGGCGAGCGTACGGGCGGTTGCCTCGTCGAGCCCGGCCTCGACGCCACCGGCGATCATCGCCTCGGCGAGGTAGAACACGTATGCCGGGCCGGACCCGGAGACACCCGTGACGGCGTCCTGCTGGGACTCGTCGACGGTCACGACCTTGCCACCCGCCTCCAGCAGCGTCGAGACGGCTGCGAGCTGCTCGGCGGTACAGGCTGATCCGCCGGAGATGCCGAACATGCCCTCGCCGACCAGCGCAGGGGTGTTGGGCATCGCGCGTACGACGGCAACGCCGTCAGGCAGCGCCGACTCGAGGGTGTCGATGAGGATGCCGGCCGCGAGGGACAACACGGTCGAGGACGCGTCGACGTTGTCACTGATCTCGGAGAGCAGCGCGGGAACGTCCTGCGGCTTGACCACGATCAGGATGGTGTCGGCGCCGGTGACGGCCTCGGCATTGCCGGTGACCTCGACGCCGTACTTCTCGCGCAGCTCGGCCGCGCGATCGTCGAGCTTCTCGCTGATCACGACATCAGCGACGGGATGGCCCGAGCGGAGGATTGCCGCGAGGAGCGTCTCGCCCATCACGCCTGCGCCGAGGATCGCAATGCGCTGACTCATGCTTTCACCCTAGTGGTGGTTGTTGCCCGTCGCTGCGAGACCGATTCCGAGGCCGATCATCGAGGTGCCGCCGATGGCGCCCATCGCCTCGCCGCGCTTCGGCGACGCGTTGAACCACGAGCGCAGCTGGCTGGCAATGACGGCCCAGAGGCTGTCGGACACGATGCCGATGCCGAACGCCAGCAGTCCGAGCAGCAGCATCTGCACCTGTACGTGGCCGGCGCCGCGGTCGACGAACTGCGGCAGCACGGCGCCGAGGATCATGAACGCCTTGGGGTTGGAGAAGCCGACGATGAAGCCCTGCCGGACTGCTTTGGCAGTCGAGAGCGCCGGAGCCATGCCCTCGCCGGCCTCGCTGACGTCGAACCCCTTGCGGTGCCGGATCGCCTGGACACCGAGCCATACGAGGTAGGCCGCGCCGGCGAACTTGAGGATCGTGAAGACCAGCACTGACTCCTGCACGATCACGCCGAGGCCGAGAGCGACGAGGATGACGATCGCGAGCAGGCCCAACGAGTTGCCGGCGACGGTGGCGAGCGCGATGCCACGCCCGTACGAGAGCGCGCGACCGATCACGAACACGACGCTGGGGCCGGGGATCGCGATGAGGATGAGTGCGGCAAGACCGAACGCCAGAATCTGGTCAGCGGTGATCATGTGGCGACCTCACGCAACGAGTGCAGCCTGGTGAATGCCATGGCCTCGAGCAGATCGGCTTCGCGGGCTGACTGGTCGGTCGCCTTGCGGGTGTTGATCTCGACGACGATCTCGCCGCTGAAGCTGGACTCGGCGACGGTGGCGAGGAAGGCCTCGCAGGGCTGCGTGCCGCGACCGGGCACGAGGTGCTCGTCCTTGGCGGATCCCGAGCCGTCGGTGATGTGGACGTGTGCAAGGCGTTCGCCGAGCTCCTGGGCCATCAGCACGGGGTCCTGTCCGGCGGTCGAGCTGTGTGACAGGTCGACCGTGACGTGGGCGTAGTCCTGCTCCACCGGGTTCCAGCCGGGCGCGTACGCCTGGAACTCGCGTTTGCCGGTGCGCCAGGGATACATGTTCTCGACGGCGTAGGTGAGGCCGTGCTTGGACTCCATGTCGGCGATGCCCTCGACGAAGCCGCGGGCGTAGTCGCGCTGCCACCGGAACGGCGGGTGCACCACGATCGTCGTGGCACCGACCTCGTGCGCCATGTCGGCGCTGCGGTCGAGCTTGCCCCACGGATCGCTGCCCCATACGCGCTGCGTGACGAGCAGGCAGGGCGCGTGGACCGAGACCACCGGGATCTCGTGGAACGAGCTCAGGGCCTTGATCGCGGTGATGTCGGCGCTGACGTCGTCGATGCCGACCATGACCTCGACGCCGTCGAAGCCGAGCCGAGCTGCTGCCTCGAACCCGCTCGCCGTCGACCCCGGATAGACCGAGGAGGTCGACATCGAGACGCGGATGGCTTCAGGCACGCTCATAAGAGTAGGCCGGTGGGTCTACAGCTGGTCGAGATGCTCGAGGAGTACGCCCTCGCGCAGCGCCCAGGGGCAGATCTCGAGCTCCTCGAGGTCGAACAGGTCCATCGTCGCGGCGGCCACGATCGCGCCGGCATACATCTGGTCGGCACGATCGACCGAGACGCCGGGAAGGGTTGCCACGTCGTCGGGGCGCATCTCGGCGAGCTGTTCGACGAGTGGCACCAGTTCATCGCGGCGGAGGGTGCGGCGTACGTACTGGCCCTCGCTCGACGGCGGGGCACCGCACATACGGGCCAATGAACGGAACATCTTGCTCGTCGCGACAGCGCGGTCGAACCCGCCACCGCGCAAGATCGCGCCCGCCTCGTCGGCGATCGACGAGCGCACGTGCAGCCGGAGGTCGGCGCCGCTCTTGCCGGCATTGAGCCACTCGCGGGTCAGCCGCCCGGCGCCGAGCGGGACGGACGTGGCGACGTCGGGTGACTCGTCAGACCCGACCGCGAGCTCGAGCGAACCGCCGCCGATGTCGAAGACCCCGAGGCGGCCGGCTGACCAGCCGAACCAGCGGCGGGCTGCGAGGAACGTCAGCCGCGCTTCGTCGGCACCGCCCAGCACCTCGAGCTCGAGTCCACTTGCCTTGTTGACCTGCTTGATGACGTCGTCGGCGTTGACCGCATCGCGCACGGCAGAGGTGGCGAACGCGAGGATCTGCGTGCAGCCCTTGTCCTCGGCCTCCGCCTTGGCCTCGATCATGTACTTGCTGAGCCGGGCAACGCCGTCCTCGCTGATCGCACCCGAGGAGTCGAGGTGATCGGTCAGCCGCAGCGGCTCCTTGTAGGAGTGGGCCGGGACGGGAGGCCCACCACGGAATGCGTCGACGACCAGGAGGTGGCCCGTGTTGGACCCGATGTCGAGCACACCCATGCGCATGGGTGTCATTGTCTCATTGCGCGCCGGTTTTGAACGCCGCGACTACTGTGGCGTGGTGCCTGAAGTAGAGCTCGGATTTCCCCGTACGTACGTCGAGTTCACCAATCCGTCCGACGAGACGGAGGTGTTCCGGTGTGACCTGACCTGGCTGACCTCGCGCTGGACCTGCATCTTCGGCGCGGGCTGCCCCGGCATCTACGACTCCTCACCCGATGCCGGCTGCTGCACGCTCGGCGCGCACTTCTCCGACGATGACGACGCCAAGCGCGTCGAGCTCGTCATGGAAAAGCTGACCCCGGCCCAGTGGGAGAACCACGACGAGGGCCGCGCAAACGGCTGGACCGAGAAGGACGACGAGGGCGATCTCAAGACGCGCGCGTACGAAGGCGCGTGCATCTTCCACAACTCCAAGGGCTTCGAGGGTGGCTACGGCTGCGCGCTGCACGGCTATGCGCTCGAGGAGGGCATCAAGCCGCACACGACGAAGCCCGACGTCTGCTGGCAGCTGCCGCTGCGGCGCCAGTTCCGTGACGTCGACCGCGGTGACGGGTCGACGTACACCGAGGTTCAGATCGGCGAATACACCCGCGCCGGCTGGGGACCGGGCGGTGCCGACCTCGACTGGTACTGCTCCTCCAACACCGAGGCGCACGTCGGCATGGAGCCGGTCTACGTCTCCAACCGCGACGAGCTGACCGAGCTGATGGGCGAAGCGGGCTATGCCGAGCTGGTCCGCCAGTGCGAGGCGCACGAGGCCAACGGCGCGCCAAACCCCCATGCCGCGAGCGTGTGACGCGCAATACACCACGCCATTTCGCTATGGATCGGTAACCCCCCGGCATGGCGCGCTCCCCTGTCAGGCAACAATGCCGTATGCACCTCGATCACGTTTCCTTCGCCGTCGGCGCTGACGGCCTCGCCGGCACGACGGCCAAGCTCGAAAAGCTGCTGGGTGCCTCCTTCGTCAACGGTGGCGCACACCCCCGTTTCGGCACGCGCAACATGCTCCTGCCGCTCAAGAACCAGCAGTACCTCGAGGTCGTCGAAGTCCTCGACCACCCTGCTGCCGACAAGGCCGCCTTCGGCCAGGCCGTACGCCAGCGTTCTGACGCCGGCGGTGGCTGGCTCGGCTGGTGCCTCGCCGTCGACGACATGAGCGAGGTCGAGAAGCGCATGGGCCGCCACGCGGTGCCCGGCAACCGTCGCCGTCCCGACGGCTTCAACCTCGAGTGGCGCCAGATCGGCACCAGCGGGATGAAGTCCGACCCGCAGCTCCCGTTCGTCATCAGCTGGGACATCGACATGTCCGAGCACCCGTCGACCGCCGCCGACACCGGCATCAGCCTCACGGCTCTCGAGATCGCCGGCGACCCGCAGCGACTCGCGACCTACCTCGGCGAGCCCGCGGTGGAGGCGCTCGAGGAGATCGAGGTCCGCTGGGTCGCCCCGCACGGCACTCCCGGCATCCTCGCCGCCGAGTTCGAGACCGCGTCGGGCACCGTACGCATCTAGTTTGCTAGGGCTTGCGGGCCCGCAGCATCAGCGAGACACCGGGCAGCTTGCCGGTGGGCAGGTAGCGCTCCGCGCCCACGATCGCGTGCAGCACCCGGTTGAGCGGCGTCGACACCGCTTCGATGTCGCTGCCGGCGTTGGACTTGCGACCACGCTTCCAGGAGATCGCGGGGCGCAGGATGACGTTCCACGACATGACCTTCTCGATGTCGAACCCGGCGTCCTCGAACAACGTCGTCAGCGACTCGCGCGTGTAGCGGCGCAGGTGGCTCACCGCGTCGTCGTGCTCGCTCCACAGCTTGGGATCGGCGGGCACTGCGATCAAGACGCGGCCGCCGGGCTTGAGCACCCGAAGCATCTCGCGGGCGACGGCTGCGTCGTCCTCGATGTGCTCGAGCACGTCGTACGAGACAGCGAGGTCGAACGTCGACGACGGCAGCGGGAGCAAGGTGGCGTCGCCGCGCACGACGTTGATGTCGCGCTCCTTGGCCATCTCGGCGCCCGACTCGTCGTACTCGAGGGCGAACGCCTTCCAGCCGAGATCGACCAGCACGCTGGTGTTGCGGCCGGCCGCGGCGCCGATGTCGATGGCCTTGCCGGGAGTCACCCGTCGGAGCTCACGGGCGATCAGCGCCCGCCTCTCGCGGAACCACCAGTGGCTCTCTTCGATGACAGCCATCTGCTTGATCTCGACGGGATCCATGCGGAGAACTCTAGTCGTCAGACCAGGGCGGCCAGACGGCCGTCGGCGAGCTGGCGCACCAGGTCGTCGAAGACCAGCGCGACACCGGTCTCGAGCAGCGTGCCCTGTCCGGCGACGCCGACCTGGTCGGAGGTCTGCAGGCGCAGGTCGAGGAAGTACGGTCCGCCTGCGAGGCGGTGGACGACCGGGAACGTACGGCCGGTGACGTGCTCGACGATCGAGATCAGCTCGGCGATGCTGGCGGCCCGACCCGAGCTGACGACCCGTCGAGTGACCGACGGGGCGGCACCGGTCATCCGTTCCAAGTCGGCGACCACGAAGCGTGCGGCGTCGTCGACGTAGATGTAGTCGCGCAGCGTCGGCAGCGGAGCGAAGATCGTGGCGGGACGGCTGAGCAGGGCGCTGAGACCCAGCTGGGTGATCAGCCCTTGCTGCTTGAAAAGGTCCTGCCCGGGCCCGTACGCGTTGGACAGCCGCCCGATCGTGACCGGCAGGCTCGGTGCCACCGTGTCGATGGCGCGCTGCTCCTGTGCGAGCTTCATCCGCCCGTACGCGTTGAGCGGCTGCGGCGGAGTCGTCGGGCCGAACGGCGGCTGCGACGACCCGGCATAGACGCCTCCGGCCGAGGAGATCAGGTAGAACCCGCCGCGACCGGTGGGCAGGTTGCCCGGGAGCCGCGCGCAGAACGAGTCGAAGAGCTCCAGCTCCAGGTCGAGGGACTCCTGGCTGGTGAGCATCACGCCGGCGCCGGCAGCCCAGACGATGCTCCAGTTGTCGCCACCGATCCAGTCGGCGAACCGGTCCAGCTCAGCGCCCAGCACCTCGACGGCCTCGGCTGTGCCCCACGGGACCTTGGCCGCGGCGTACGTGTCGAGACCAGGCGTGCGGGCCACGGCCGAACCGACAAGACCGCCGGCGCCGATGACCCAGGTCTTGAGCGTCACTTCGAGTCGATCGCGCCCGGGAACGCCGTCTGTGGATCGGCGACGACGAGGTAGCTCGTTCGGCCCATCGAACGGGCGGCGATCATCCCGAGGTACTCCGCGATCACGCCGAGCGACAGCAGGATCAGCCCACCGCCGACCAGGCCGCCCACCATGACGGTGGTCCAGCCCTGCACGTGCACGTCACCCGTCGCCTTCTGGATGACGTAGAAGATGCCGAGGGCGAAGCCGAGGAACGCCGAGATCACGCCGACGCCGGAGATGACGCGCAAGGGCTTGGTGCCCGACGAGAGCACGAGGCGCCAGAAGTGCGAGGCGAGACGGCGAGGGGTGTAGCTGGTGGCCGGGCGCCCCTCGGTGCGCATCGGCACGTCGGCACTGGTCACGGTCGGCACGACCCACGCGAGTGCGACGTCGAGATAGACGCCGGGGCCGATCGAGGCAGCGACGACCCGGCCGACGCCACCGGCCATGAGTCGGTAGCTGTGGAAGTCGACGTCGACCGTCGCATTGCCGATGAGCCACTTGAAGACCCGCTTGGCCGTACGCGATGCGAGGTTGCGCAGGAAGCTGTGCGGCGGCCGGTTGGACGGGTTGGCGTAGACGAGCTGCGAGCGGGTCTCGTACGCGCGGTCGAGCATCGACCCGATGTAAGCCGGGTCGTGCTGCCCGTCCTCGTCCATCGTCACGACCCAGTCGGCGCCGGTGGCGAGAATGCCCGCGCAGGTGGCCGGGTGCTGGCCGAAGTTGCGCGACAGCCACACAGGACGGACCCACGAGTGATTGGCCGCGAGCTCGCGGATGAGCTCATCGCTGGCGTCCTTGCCGTGGTCCCAGGCGAGGACGACGGAGTCGACGACGTACGTCAGCCCACCCGCCGTGACCTGAGGCGTCGTGAGAGCAGCAAGCTCGTCGACCAGAGGACCCACTGTCGCCTGCCCGTTGTAGACAGGAACGACCACGGACACCGAGATCGGCGTCGAGAGTTCTTCAGTGGTCACAGGTGCCTTCTCGGTCAGAGTCGCGGTCGACTCCGAAGAATATCCCAGAGGTGACCTAGTCTCGCCGTATGGCATTCGTGACTTCAGCTGACGGCACACAGATCGCGTACGACGACCTCGGCACCGGTCCGGCAGTGATCCTCCTCCCGGGTGCGTCCTGCACTCGTGGTGTGACCCAGCCGTTGGCTGAGGCGCTCTCGGCACACTGCCGGGTGATCAACGTCGACCGGCGCGGTCGCGGCGAGAGTGACGATGCCAGTGAACGACCTCCGTACCTCGTCGACCGCGAGGTCGAGGACATCACCGCATTGATCGAGGCAGCGGGCGGACACGCTTCTCTCTATGGCCACTCCTCCGGCGCTGCGCTCGCGATGCAGGCGGCAGCCAGCGGCCTCGCGGTCGACAAGCTCGTCATGCACGACGCTCCCTACAATCTTCCGGGCGGCGAGCAGGCTGGTGTCGACTGGGACCAGCGGCTCAACGCGCTCCTCGCAGAGGACCGGCCCGGCGATGCGATGGCCGAGTTCATGCGGCTGGTAGGCGTGCCGGAGCAGATGGTGACCGGTATGCAGCAGGGCCCGGGTTGGCCGGCCATGACGGCCGTGGCGCCGACGCTCGCATACGACTCGGCCGCGATGGGTGACGAGCATGGCGGAACGATCCCGGTGGAGGTGCTGAGTCGAGTCGCCGCGCCCACCCTCGTGCTGGTCGGCGGGGCGGATCACGGATTCATGATCGACGTGGCCCGGCAGCTGGTCGAGTCGCTCCCCAACGGCAGCGTCGACCACATGGTCGGCGCCGGACACGACGTCGCCGGTGACCTCGTCGCGGCACGCATTGCGCCGTTCCTGACTACCTGAACGGTTTCGTCAGACGTCTCGCCTAGCGTGTGAGCATGGCGACGACCAAGACTGCTCGACCGGCCTATCGCTGCGCCGACTGCGGCTGGACGACCAGCAAGTGGGTCGGCCGCTGTGGTGAGTGCCAGGCGTGGGGCACGGTCGACATCGCGGCACCCGTTCGTACGGGTCGCACGCAGGCCGCGCCCGTCGCCTCGCCCGCCATCCCGATCAGCGAGGTGACGATCGAGTCGGCCCGCTCCGAGACCTCCGGCATCGGTGAGCTCGATCGTGTCCTCGGCGGAGGGGTGGTCCCCGGAGCGGTGCTGCTGCTCGCCGGTGAGCCAGGCGTCGGCAAGTCGACGTTGCTGCTCGAGGTCGCGGCGCGGTGGGCTCGCGCCGGCCGCCGCACGCTCTACGTGTCCGGCGAGGAGTCAGCCGCGCAGGTCCGGCTGCGCGCCGAACGTACGGGCGCCGTTCACGACCTCCTCTACCTCGCTGCCGAGACCGATCTCGGTGCCCTCCTCACGCACGTCGAGACGGTCAAGCCCGGGCTGCTGATCGTCGACTCGGTGCAGACCATCGGCTCGGCCGACGTCGAAGGGGTGCCCGGAGGCGTCACGCAGGTGCGTGAGGTCGCCTCTGCTGTCATCCAGCGAGCCAAGCAGGCCAACATCGCCACGCTCCTGGTCGGCCACGTCACCAAGGACGGCTCGGTCGCCGGTCCGCGCGTGCTCGAGCACCTCGTCGACGTCGTGCTCCAGTTCGAGGGTGATCGCAGCTCACGGCTCCGGCTGCTGCGGGCCGTCAAGAACCGCTTCGGTCCGGTCGACGAGATCGGCTGCTTCGACCTCGTCGACGACGGCATCGTCGAGGTCCCCGACCCGACCGGCCTGTTCCTGTCGCGCCACGAGACCCCGGTGCCCGGCACCTGCGTCACGGTGACCATGGAGGGCCGGCGTCCACTTCTCGCAGAGGTGCAGGCGCTCAGCGTCGAGACCTCCAACCCGTCGCCGCGCCGTACGTCCAGCGGTCTCGACTCCTCCCGCGTCGCGATGATCCTCGCGGTGCTCACCAAGCACTGCCGCATCGACCTCTCGCGGCACGACGTCTACACCGCGACGGTCGGTGGTGCCCGGCTGACCGATCCGTCGGTCGACCTCGCGGTCGCCATCGCCACGGCCTCCGCCCACAGCGGCAAGGCTGCACCAGCCGACCTGGTCGCCTTCGGCGAGGTCGGCCTCGCCGGCGAGGTGCGCAAGGTCAGCAACCTCAAGGTCCGCCTTCGTGAGGCTGAGCGCATCGGCTTCAAGCGTGCCGTCGTACCCGCCGGCTCCGAGGGCATCGGCGACTTCACCGGCTCGATGAAGATCTCTGCCGTACAGACCATCGCCGAGGCAGTTAATTGCCTCGATTCGCCTCCGCCCTACTGACAGCGCCTAGACTATGGGCGACTCAGGTGAGGGGGTGAAGAGCCAGATGGTGACTCCTGCAGATCGTGGTGCCGAGAAGGCCGACTCCGCGGCGCGGCTTCGTACGACGCTGGCTTCTGTCGCGCCCGGAACCGAGCTGCGTGAAGGCCTCGAGCGAATCCTGCGCGGTCGCACCGGTGCCCTGATCGTCGTCGGCTACGACCGGCAGATCGAGGCGATCTCGACCGGCGGCTTCCGACTCGACGTCCCCTTCACCGCAACAGGCCTGCGCGAGCTCGCCAAGATGGACGGCGCGATCATCCTCGACAAGGACGCCAGCCGCATCCTGATGGCCGGCGTGCACCTGATGCCTGACCCGTCGATCTTCACCGAGGAGTCCGGCACCCGTCACCGTACGGCTGACCGGGTCGCCCGCCAGACCAGCGTCCCCGTCATCTCGGTCTCGGCATCGATGCACATCATCGCGCTCTACCAGGACGACCTCCGTCGCGTGCTCGAGGAGACCGCAGCGGTCCTCGGACGCGCCAACCAGGCCCTCCAGACGCTCGAGCGCTACCGCAACCGCCTCGACGAGGTCTCCGACGCCCTGTCGGCCCTCGAGATCGAGGACCTCGTCACGGTCCGCGATGTCGCCGCGGTCGCCCAGCGGCTCGAGATGGTCAGCCGCATCGCGGGTGAGATCGACACGTACGTCCTCGAGCTCGGCACCGACGGTCGACTTCTCGCCCTTCAGCTCGAGGAGCTCATCGGCGGCGTCGACGCCGAGCGTGAGCTGATCATCCGCGACTACATGCCGACCGGACGCCGCGCGCGTACGACCGAAGCCGTCCTCGCGGCCCTCGCCGACATCCCTTCGCCAGACCTGGTCGACCTCGGCACCGTCGCCCAGGCATTGCGCATCGGCTCGGTCGACACCCTCGACAGCCCGCTGTCACCGCGCGGCTACCGGCTCCTCGCCCGCATCCCGCGTCTGCCGTCGACCGTCGTCGACGGACTCATCGAGCACTTCGGCTCGCTGCAGAAGCTCCTCGCCGCCAGCATGGAGGACCTGCAGATCGTCGAGGGCGTCGGAGACCTCCGCGCCCGCGGCGTCCGCGAAGGCCTGTCGCGCCTCGCCGAGTCCAGCATCCTCGAACGCTACGTATACCGCCCTTACTCGTCCGGCGGCTTGGTCGTCGTCTTCGGGGTCGGGGTCTTCGTCGGGCGTCGGGGTGGCCGTCGGCTTCGGCTTGGGTGCCGGGTTGAGCGTGAATGTCGTCTTGCCGGGCTCGCCACCCAGCGTGCCGACCTGGATCGTGTACTTGCCCGGCGTCGCGAATCCCTCCTTGCTCGAGCACTTGCTGCCGGATCCGCGACCAGACCATGTCGTCAGCGCCAGCGTCGACCAACCGGGCGAGATCGCGACCGGAGCCGTGAGCAGCGAGGTCTTGCAGACCGTCGAGTCCCACACGGCGACCTTGTTGGCGCTGATGACGACCAGCAGGTCGGCGACCCGGGCGTCAGCGTGCAGGCACTGGTCTCGGTCGAGCTGACCACCAGGCCGATCGTCACCGGGGCCTTGGTCAGCTGACCCGACTTCACACTCGGCGTCACCCGGACCTTCTCGGGATCGCAGGCTCGGGTCCCGCTCGTCAGGTTGACCGAGAGCACGCCGTCGGTCGGGGCGGGTACGGGTGTCGCCGTCACCGTCGCGGTGGCGGTCGGCTTGGGCTCGGCCTTCGGGTCGTCGCCACCGCCGAGACCTTCACGCCCAACCAGATCACCGCGATCAGTGCAGCCAGCAAAGCAGTCGTCGACGCCAATAGATCTCGGCGGGCAACCGTCTCTGGCTCACCGTCCCAAACTAATCGCGCGTGCGGCCACATGGGAGGATCGACTCGCCATGGACTGCCGAACACCGCCGAGCTGCACGAGCAGCATCATCAGCTGGTTCGACGACGAACGGCCGCGACCTCCCCTGGCGCCGCGACGCATCGCCGTGGGCCGTCATGGTCTCGGAGTTCATGCTCCAGCAGACGCCGGTGTCGCGGGTGCTCCCGGTGTACGAGGCATGGGTCGAGCGCTGGCCGACCCCCGCCGACCTCGCAAGCGCATCGACGGGCGACGCCGTACGAGCATGGGGACGCCTCGGCTATCCACGACGAGCGCTTCGTCTGCATGCCGCCGCGACCGCGATCGTCGCTGAGCACGACGGCGAGGTGCCCTCGCACGACGACCTGCTGGCCCTGCCCGGTGTCGGCGAATACACCGCCGCCGCGGTCGCCTCGTTCGCCTTCGGTCAGCGCCATGCCGTGCTCGACACGAATGTGCGTCGGGTGTTTGCCCGAGTCGTCAGCGGCGAACAGTTCCCTGCGCAGTCACTGAATGCCGCCGAACGCGAGCTGGCGGCGGCTGCTGCCCGAGCACGACGCCCATCGCTGGGCGGCGGCAACGATGGAGCTCGGCGCGCTGATCTGCACGGCGCGCATCCCGCGATGCCATGCGTGTCCGGTCGCTGACATGTGCCGGTGGCGTGCGGCGGGCTACCCCGCATATGACGGACCGCCGCGACGCGGCCAGGCCTGGAACGGCACCGATCGCCAGTGCCGCGGCCGGCTCATGGCGGTGCTGCGTGACTCCCCCGTACCGGTGCCCAAGGTCCAGCTCGACCTGGTCTGGCCTGACGCGTTGCAACGCGAGCGCGCCCTGGACGGCCTGGTCGCAGACGGACTCGTCGAGCCGCTCGACGACAACCTCTTCCCGCTGCCGACTAGCCGAAATGACAAGATGCGCCCCTCACGACCTCCCGGGCGCTCCGGAGGCCGAGTGCCGGCTTCTCGGTCGTGCGGGTTACTCGGCTGCCGCCTCGACGGCTGGAGGCGTGGTGACCTCGGTGAGCTCGAGCTCAGCCTTGGCGCGGCCCTCGAACGTGAAGACCGCCTCTGCGCCTTCGCCCTCGACGCCGACCAGCACGAGCTGGCCTGCGCGGAGGTCGCCGTAGAGGAGCTTCTCGGCCATGACGTCCTCGATCTCGCGCTGCACCGTGCGCCGCAGGGGACGCGCGCCGAGCACCGGATCGAAGCCGCGAGTGGAGAGCAGCACCTTGGCCTCGGTCGTGAGCTCGATGCTCATGTCCTTCTCGGCCATGCGCTTCTCGAGCGAGTCGATCATCATGTCGACCATCTGCAGGATCTCTTCCTGCGTCAACGGCGGGAAGACGATGATCTCGTCGACACGGTTGAGGAACTCAGGACGGAAGTGCTGCTTGAGCTCGATCGAGACGCGTTCCTTCATCTTGTTGTAGGAACCCGCGGTGTCGCCGGCCTGGCTGAAGCCGAGGTTGACGCCCTTGGAGATCTCACGCGCACCGAGGTTGGTGGTCATGATGACGACCGTGTTCTTGAAGTTGATGACACGGCCCTGACCGTCGGTGAGGTGACCCTCCTCGAGGATCTGCAACAGCGAGTTGAAGATGTCGGGGTGGGCCTTCTCGATCTCGTCGAACAGCACCACGGAGAACGGCTTGCGGCGGACCTTCTCGGTCAGCTGGCCACCCTCTTCGTAGCCGACGTAGCCGGGAGGCGAGCCGAAGAGGCGCGAGACGGTGTGCTTCTCGCTGTACTCCGACATGTCGAGCTGGATGAGTGAGTCCTCGTCGCCGAACAGGAAGTTGGCGAGCGCCTTGGACAGCCAGGTCTTGCCGACGCCCGAGGGTCCGGCGAAGATGAACGATCCACCAGGACGTTTGGGGTCCTTGAGACCGGCACGCGTACGACGAATCGCCCGCGACAGGGCCTTGACGGCCTCTTCCTGGCCGATGACTCGCTTGGCGAGCTCTTCCTCCATGTTGAGCAGGCGGCTGGACTCGGCCTCGCTGAGCTGGCCGACCGGGATGCCGGTGGCCTTGGCGAGGACTTCGGCGATCAGGTGCTCGTCGACGACCGCGACGGTGTCGAGGTCACCTGACTTCCACTGCTTCTCGCGCTCGCCCTTGGCGGTGATGAGCTTCTTCTCCTCGTCGCGCAACGCGGCAGCAGCCTCGAAGTCCTGTGCGTCGATGGCGCCTTCCTTGCGGCGGCGCACGTCGGTGATCTTGTCGTCGAACTCGCGCAGCTCCGGCGGCGTCGCCATGCGGCGGATGCGCAGTCGGGCTCCCGCCTCGTCGATCAGGTCGATCGCCTTGTCGGGCAGGAAGCGGTCGGAGACGTAGCGGTCACCCATCGTGGCCGCGGCGACGAAGGCCTCGTCCGTGATGGAGACACGGTGGTGCGCTTCGTATCGGTCGCGCAGACCCTTGAGGATCTCGACGGTGTCGGAGACCGACGGCTCCTCGACGAGGATCGGCTGGAAGCGGCGGTTGAGGGCCGCGTCCTTCTCGAAGTGCTTGCGGTATTCGTCGAGCGTCGTCGCACCGATGGTCTGCAGCTCGCCACGAGCCAGCATCGGCTTGAGGATGCTTGCCGCGTCGATCGCGCCTTCGGCGGCACCTGCGCCGACGAGCGTGTGGATCTCGTCGATGAACAAGATGATGTCGCCGCGGGTGCGGATCTCCTTGAGGACCTTCTTGAGGCGCTCCTCGAAGTCACCGCGGTAGCGCGAGCCGGCGACGAGTGCACCGAGGTCGAGCGTGTAGATCTGCTTGTCGCGCAGCGTCTCGGGCACGTCGCCGCGGACGATGTCCTGGGCGAGGCTCTCGACGACCGCGGTCTTGCCGACGCCGGGCTCACCGACGAGGACGGGGTTGTTCTTGGTGCGGCGCGACAGGGTCTGCATGACGCGCTCGGCCTCGTCGTCGCGTCCGATGACGGGATCGAGCTTGCCCTCGCGGGCAGCCTGTGTCAGGTTGCGACCGAACTGGTCGAGCACGGCGGACGTGCTGGGCGCGCTCTCGGTCTGGCCGCCGGCTTGCTCGGCTTCCTTGCCCTGGAATCCGGAGACGAGCTGGATGACCTGCTGGCGTACGCGGTTGAGGTCGGCGCCGAGCTTGACGAGCACCTGGGCGGCAACGCCTTCGCCCTCGCGGATCAGGCCGAGCAGGATGTGCTCGGTGCCGATGTAGTTGTGCCCGAGCTGCAGTGCCTCGCGGAGGCTGAGCTCGAGGACCTTCTTGGCGCGCGGTGTGAACGGGATGTGGCCGCTGGGAGCCTGCTGGCCCTGGCCGATGATGTCCTCAACCTGGCCGCGTACGGCTTCCAACGAGATGTCGAGGCTCTCGAGTGCCTTGGCGGCAACGCCTTCGCCTTCGTGGATCAGGCCGAGGAGGATGTGCTCCGTGCCGATGTAGTTGTGGCTGAGCATGCGTGCCTCTTCTTGGGCAAGCACGACCACGCGACGAGCACGGTCAGTAAATCTTTCGAACATTGGGCGTCCCCCTCTGCTGGACTATCAGTTCAGTTTAGTCGGGTATGGGAAACGGCGAGCCGAATGTCCATATGTGTAACTCAACCTTCACCCCGCGGACGGTGTTCCGGCGTTCGCTGTGGGCGGAACCGAACGCTTCGGCGGCTTGGTCCGCCACCGAAGGCGCCCAATGGCGTAGGCCCATGCCCGCTCGAAGACGATGCCGAACGCAATCGACGCCGCCACCGCGAACCATGGGCTGATCTCACTCAGCAACGGTGCGAACTGGAAGTGGCTGACGAAGATGAACAACGAGGCGCTGGCCACCATGCCGATGGGTCGTGCGAGCCTGCGCGGCACCGGGACCAGGGGAACCCAGACGAGCACCATGAGCCCGGTGAAGAGGACCAGCTCGCGCGACAGGTCTCCAAAGAAGCCGAACGTGGCGAGCGTGCAGTAGACCGTGAGGCCCAGGCGCGCGAGGAGGGAAGGTGCCAGCGTGATCGCCCAACCGACAGCGAAGCACCACGCGATCGCAAACAGGTCGTACTCGTGGTGGAACGGTTCGTAGTCGGCTTCGATTCCGGTGTACGTCAGGCGTATGAGCCGTTGCGGCGGCCAGCACGCACAGGGCTGCCCGGAATGGAGAACGCTGCTGGAACCGATGGACGAAGGGGATGGCCAGCAGCAGGATCACGCTGACTTCGGCCCAGAAATACCCTTCGAGGAACCACAGTCGGATTCCCGGACTGTTCACGTAGCCGTGAATGCCTTCGAGCATGAACATGGATTCCACGTGGTACGCGTTGAACAGGAGCGTCACCGCAATGATCCAGAGCATGCACGGCACCATCACCTGTGCGAGTGATCGCCAGCGCGACCGCCACGAGTGCGGCGCGGTCGGCTCCCTGGAGCTGGAATCTGGCGAAGTTGTAGCCGGCGACGGCCAACAAACGTGTGCACTGCCGATCAGTCGGGGAGCCCCGCTGTGATTCATGACGATGAGGACGATTGCCACCGCACGCAGGATCACGGTGGAGTCCAGACGGGTCCAGAGACGTCGGGTCTGCGCGGTGGTGGCCAGCTCGTCAATCGACCGGTGTTGCCATCCTGGCGACGTGTCGACGTTGAGATCTGCCAGTCGGATGGACAGCTCGACGTAGCTCAGCGAGTCGCCCGCGAGGGAGGTGAACGTGTCAGTTCGCCTGGGCGTCGGGTCGATGCAGGACCAGCGCGTACGTGTCGCGCACCGCCTTCTCAGATCTGCGGTGCACCGAAGGCTTCGCTCGTCCGCGCTTCTGGTTCGTCAGCAAGTGTTCGCAAGCGCCCGTAGTCGACCTTCCCCACCGTCGTCATGGGGAGCTCATCGACGGTGCGCACGGCGATCGCGTGGCGGGGCAGCCCGGAGATCTCGCTGACGGCGTCGAGCACTCGCTCCCCCGAGGTCACGAAAACCGCGACCCCGGGCTTCGCGTCGACGCAGGCCGCTTGGACGCCCCGCGCGATGCGAGCGGTCTGCTCCAGGTGCACCGAGGTCGATGCGCAGCCCGAAGACCTTGGCGATCCGGCTGCGGCGACCCATCCAGCGGTAGAGACCGTCACTCCCAACCGCGCGAGGTCACCACTTCGGAGCTCGTCGAGGAGCGCACCCTCGGCCAGGTCTTCCGCGGAACTGGCGTAGCCCATCATGACGTTGTCGCCGCTGTAGACGATTTCGCCGACCCCGACCCCCTCGGCCTCGGGCACGTGCTCGAGCCGAATCTGCCCACCTGGCATGGCGATCCCGATCGCCTCTGGAGCCGACTCCAGCATCGTCGGCGGGACGTACGTCATGCGCGACGTCGCCTCGGTCGAGCCATACATCGAGAAGACCTCGAAGTGCTCCTTCTTGCCGCGAGCAACCCAACGCCGTACCCGGTCGACCGGAGAGTGACCGCCGGACATCGTGACGTAGCGGACGGACGACGGCAGCTCGAAGCGACCCTGCTCGATCAGCTCGAATGTGTAAGGCACACCCGAAACGAGACGTGACACCGTGCCGTTCGGCGAGTTCCCAGAAGCAGAGATCGGTCACGGAGTACTCGGTCAGCACGATGCTCGCGCCGGACGTGAGGTGCGATGGTGAGGACCGACAACCCGTAGCCGTAGAAGACCGGGAGGCTGGTGATCGCGCGGTCGTCAGCGTGTCATGCTCGAGGTACTCGACGATGGCGTTGGAGTTGGCTTCGCATGTTGCGGTGCGCAGCCGTACGAGCTTGCTCGATCCCGTTGATCCCGACGTCAGCAGGAGGACCGCAAGATCTGGGTGCATCGACGGCGGAGGGTTCCCGCGCAGTGCGGTCGATCTTGGGGAAACCACGACGTCGGGTCGGTAGACCTCCGTGAGCCGCTCGATCGAGTGCGGGATCGGATGCGGGCGCCATGATCGCCGCGTGGCCGTTGCGGAGCGCGGCGACCTGGGCGACGACTGTCTCGACCGAGCTGGTGCAGGCGATCAGCACAAGATGCCGACTCGGAGCCCCAGGACGCAGCCGACGGCATCTGCCGCAGTGGCCAGCTCGGCGTAGGAGAGGTCACCGTCCTCGGACAGCAGCGCCGGGGCGTCTCCGAACTGCTCGATATTGCCGAGGTACGAGTGCCCTCCCGAAGTCATCCCCGGATCCTACCGACTGCAAGACCAGCGAATTGTCGCCGTCTCGTATGGCCTACTCGGCGCGCGAGAGCGGGAACAGGATCGCCTCGCGAATGCCGATGCCGAGCAGCAGCATCACCAGGCGGTCGACGCCGAGCCCCATGCCGCCGGCCGGGGGCATGCCGAACTCGAGGGCACGCAGGAAGTCCTCGTCGACGTCCATCGCCTCGGGGTCACCCGCCGCGGCGAGGCGTGACTGGTCCTCGAGCCGTTCGCGCTGGATCACGGGGTCGTTGAGCTCGGAGTAGGCCGGGGCCAGCTCGACGCCGTTGATGATGAGGTCCCATGCCTCGACGAGTCCGGGCTTGGTGCGGTGCTTCTTGGCCAGCGGGCGTACGGACTCGGGGTAGTCGCAGACGAACGTCGGCTGGATCAGGGTGTGCTCGACGAGCTTCTCGAACAGCTCGAGCACGATCTCGCCGGGGCCCCAGTGGTCCTGGAGCGCGACGTCGTGCTTCGCGGCGAGCGCCTTGAGGTCAGTCTCGGACGTGTCGTTGTCGACGGTCGTGCCGGTCGCCTCGGAGACGAGCTCGTGGATCGTCGCCCGACGCCACGGCGCCTCGAGGTCGATCTCGGTGCCGTCGCGGCCTGGCACGACGGTGCGCCGACGGCACGGGCAGCGTTGACCACCAGGTCGCGGGTCAGCTCGGCCATGGTGTCGTACGAGCCGTAGGCCTCATATGCCTCGAGCATCAGGAACTCGACGTTGTGGGTGTTGTCGACGCCCTCGTTGCGGAACGTCTTGCCGATCTCGTAGACCCGGTCGACGCCGCCGACCAGGGCGCGCTTGAGGTGCAGCTCGATCGCGATGCGCAGCAGCATGTCCTCGTCGAACGCGTTGGTGTGCGTCTCGAACGGGCGAGCTGCGGCGCCGCCGTTGGTGTGCTGGAGCGTGGGGTGTCGACCTCGACGTACTCACGCTCGTCGAGCGTCGCGCGGAGCGACTGCAGGACCTTGGCCTTCACGCGTACGTTCTCGCGCGCCTCGGGGCGGACGATCAGGTCGACGTAGCGCATACGGCTGCGTGCCTCGTCCGACAGCGGGTTGTGCTCGTTGGGCAGCGGACGCACGGTCTTGGCCGCGATCTGCCACGACGTCGCCTGCACGGAGAGCTCGCCGCGACGGCTGGTGATGATCTCGCCGGTGACCGCGAGGTGGTCGCCGATGTCGACCAGCGACTTGAACGCCGCGAGGCGCTCCTCGCCGACCAGGTCGAGCGACAGCATCGCCTGCAGCTCGGTGCCGTCGCCCTCGCGGAGGCGTACGAAGCAGAGCTTGCCGGTGTTGCGCAGAAAGATGACGCGGCCGGTGATCGACGCGATGTCGCCGGTCTGCACGTCGGCACCGAGCGCCTCGGCGTCGTAGGCGGTCACGATCTGCTTGAGCGTGTGGGTGCGATCGACGACGACGGGATAGGGGTCCTCGCCGGCTTCGAGCAGCTGCTGGCGCTTGTTGCGGCGCACGAGCATCTGCTCGGGGAGGTCGTCCTCTGCCGGAGGTGTCGCGGTGGCGTCGTTCACGAGGAGCAAGCCTATCGGCCGAGTGCCTTGTCGACTGCAGCGGCGAGGTAGGGGCCGAGCGTCCGGGCGTACGTCTCGGTCAGGTGAGAGCCGTCGTGGTACGTCACGATGCCGCCGTTGACGCCGTAGCAACGCTCGGGCGCGCAGATGTACGAGTTGAGGTCGACCACCGAAGCGCCCTCGACCTGTTCAGCCGCATCCGCCAGCGGATCGTCCGGGATCCATCGGCTCGTCGGGGCGGAGCACGCCGCCTGGTCGTCGAGGTGCGAGGCGATGCAGGTGGGGATGTCGGCGATCGTCATACCCGGGAACGGGGTGTCGCGGATGACGAGCACGTCGGCGCCGCTCTGGGTCAGCCGCTCGAAGTAGGAGCGGTAGCCATCGCGCAGGGTGTCGATCCGGTCGGCGCCCTCGTGGCCGACGATCGATCGCACGTTGCGCTGCGACGTGACGACCAGGTCGTACTGCGAGCCGCTCACCTTGTCGAAGACCCGGTTGGTCCAGTCGAGGCAGCCCTTGGCCTTCTTGTCGGTGTCGAACGTGAGCAACGAGCCGACGGTGGCGCACTCGGATGCGAGGTAGGTCGTCAGCGTGACGTCCTTCATCGACTCGAACGCGGGCTGCCAGTGCGCTGCGTGAGAGTTGCCGATCAGCGCGATGCGTACCGGCCCTTTTCCGAAGTCGCAGGACGGCGTGCCCTCGTACGGCGGTGTCTCGAAGCACTTGTTGGCGAACGTGTCAGGGCGATCCTTCGCCGCGGCCGCGGGATCGGGGATCACCACGCCGGCGTTGTCCCGCGGGCACTCCTCGGGCTTGGCCAGAGCCGCCGCACCGACACAATCGCCGAGCTTGTCGAGTGCGGCCTTCTCCTCCGACGCAGCGACACGCTCGTCGTGCCGTACCTCCAGGCCCTGCGCCGCTCCCGCGACGCCGATCACCAGCATCCCGGCAAGGGCGAGCTGGAACGGTCGACGCAGTGGTGTGGTCGTACGTCCGCGGCGCCAGCGCTCCTCGACGTACGTCCGGGTCAGACCCGCGAGCACCAGCGTGAGCGCGACGATGCCGAGCTTGTCGGCCAGGCCCGGTTCGCGGTCGAGCGCGAACGGAGCCAGCGCGATGAGCGGCCAGTGCCACAGATAGACGGAGTACGACGCATCGCCGAGCCACTGGATCGGCCGCCAGCCGAGCAAGCCCGTGGGTGAGCCGCGACCGTGCGCGCCCGCACCCAGGAACGCGACAGCGCCGAGCACCGGCAGAGCCGCCATCGAGCCGGGGAACGGGGTGGACGAGTCGATGACGAACAGGCTCAACCCGATGGCGCCGAGGCCGAGCCATGCCAGCACGTTGGCGTATGCGGGCGCGAGCCGGTTCGTGCCGAACGCGGCGAGCAGGCCACCCGCGGCCAGCTCCCACAACCGGGTCGGTGTCGTGAAGTACGCAGCGGCCGGCTCGTTGGCGGTGGCGATCACAGACCAGGCGAACGATGCTGCGGCGACCACGGCGACGGCGATCAGCACGGCTCGCCTGGCATCGGCGCCACGGCGTCGAGCGACGGCGTACGTACCTGCGATGAGCAGCGGCCAGCCGGCGTAGAACTGCTCCTCGACGCTGAGTGACCAGAAGTGCTGGAACGGGCTCGGTACGCCGGCGGCGGCGAGGTAGTCGGTGGCAGAGCCGACGAGGACCCAGTTCTCCACGTAGAACGCCGAGGCGACGGCCTCCTTGGCCGTCTGCGCCCACTGCGTCGCTGGTGCCACGAGCCGCGAGGCGATCAGCGTCGCGGCGATGACCAGCAGCGCGGCCGGGAGCAGGCGTCGGATGCGGCGAGCCCAGAACGACGCGAGGTCACGGCCCGAGGACGGCGGTCGGTCGAGCAGGTGGGCGGTGATCAGGTAGCCCGAGATCACGAAGAAGACATCGACGCCGACGAACCCGCCCGTCAGCCGGTGCGGCCAGAGGTGGAAGACGACCACCACGCCGACAGCAATGGCCCGCAGGCCCTGGATGTCACGGCGGAACGTCGTACCGCCAGCGTCTCCAGTCACCCAGCGAGCGTAGTTGGCGGATCCATCAGCGAATAGCTAGGCAGCCAGCCCCAGCTCCATGTTGACGGTGTCGCGGTAGATCTCGATCACGATGGGTGGCGGCGGTTCGGGTGGTGGTCTGGTGGACCAGCGCAGGAGACCGTGGCTCTTGAAGATGTGGTTTCTGCGGCAGAACGGCCCAAGATTGGCCCGCGCTGGTTGAACCCTCGGGATAGGGGACGCGGTGATCGATGTCGCACCGTTCGGCGGGGACCATGCAGCCCGGCGCTTGGCAGACGCCGTCGCGGAACCTGAGCGCCATGGCGAGGATGTCGGGGCAGAATCGTCCGAGGTATTCGTGGGACAGGACGTCACCGGTGACCGGTTCGAGCACCATCCGGTGCCAGAACGCGTTGCCGGTGGCGGCAATCTCGGTGATCCATGAGGCGGGCACTCCCCACCGGCCGTCGGTCGACTGAGCGAATCCATCGACAGCCCCAGCCAGGACGTCTGCGTCGATCGTCACGGCGACGTGGACATCGGCGGGCTTGGTCGCCGGCTCCCCGTCGGTGCACCACGCGGCCAGAAGGTCAGCCTCGCGCTGGGCAACGGTGCGATCGTCGTCGGTGTCAACAGGCTGCGTGCGTCGGCGTGGAGTCGTCCCTCGATGTCGGCGAGAACTGGGACTCCAGGTAGGCGTTGAGCCACCCCATCCCATCGTCGGCGTGAGTGATGTCCACGCGTCGCTGCGCGCGTTCGGCATCGGCACGCTCGACAGCCAGATCTTCTTCGACGCGCTGCACGAAGCGGCGGAGCCAGACGCGCAGCTCGGCTGCCGTGTGATCGACGGCGTAGTCGACGACTCGTGCGTCGAGCCGCGCAACCGACTCCTCACGTTGGAGCTGGTCGATCGTGTGCGCTATGTCGCGAACGCGAGCCCGGTCGATCTGGCCTTCACAGAAGGCGACCCAGACACGCGGCGCCCGGTCGCGGACTGTCGATGCAGCGGACAGCAGATGGTGGATCTGACCTTCGCTGAACCCGGTCGCCTCACCGATCGTCATCGGTATCGCGGCCCGCTCGACCTGCCGCCGCATCGCAGGCTCGGTGCGCAGCGGTCCGCGCAAACTCGGCATCGCGGTATGCCAGCATCACCGCGACCTCACGCGCTTCGGCCCGCGCCCGCTCCCGAGAGGCGTCGGTCAACGACTCGGCTGTCGGAGCGAACGCTGGTGGCCATATTTCGAACCTACTAGAACGCCTGTTCGATGACTAGTGGAAAACCCTGTGAATTCAGCAAAAAATGGAGATTCTTCTCCACAACGCGTGCCGCAAATCAGCTGTCCACAGACTCAATCCGCGCCCTATGTATTTGCGCCTTTTAACCAGCCTGAGACGCATACCGACTCGCAGGCCCTGGATGTCACGGCGGAACGTCGAGCCGCCAACGTCTCCAGTCACCCAGCGAGCGTAGTCGGCGCCTCAACCGTCTGTTATCCGGCAGCCGCGCACAGGTCTGGGTCTGGGGATTCTGTCGCGGTGACGTCCTGAGGCATCCATCAAGCTCATCCGTCAGAAGGCACGGGAGCGCTCGACCTCACCGCCCATTTCGAAGGTTGCGTCCAAGCTGACGTTCAAATCAGCGTCCAGCGCGTCGTCAAGCTTCGACGGAGTCATCGTCCTCGAGCTCATCGATCGACAGCTGGTCAAGCATTGCGCTCGACACGTCTACGCCTGCAGACCTCGAGCGCATCCAGACACGTCATTCACGTTGAACTGTCATCGTCGCGTAGCCGACCGTCGCGAATCTCGACGAGTACGCGGGCCATTGCGGCGTCTTCGCCGAGCTGAGCGCGGTCGATGTCTTGAACCAGCAGCCTCGCCATCTTGTTTGAAGAGTCATCTGACATGGCAGTGTCGAGCGCCGAAACCTCACCGATCGACCTCGCATCCGGCTTGCCATCCACCAATCCGAGCGCCCGTCACCTCGGTCGGAAGGATCATGCCACGCTGATCGGAGCCACGGATAGTCGTCGCTCCCCGGGCGACCATCAGCGGGTGTGCGTTGCTCGCCGTAGTCGAACCAGCACTTCGCAAATGGCCCAAACGTCGGCCGGCCATACACGTGCTTTTGACCGATGCGGCCCTCGACCGCATGGCGAACGCTCCGTCGACCGCATCATCCTGCCAGACGCCTTGCCCTTGATGGTTCCGCGACTCGTACCGACTCTGCTCGTCTAGGTCCCACGTGCTCTCGGTCATGGTCAGAGCCGTCGCCGAACAGGTTGATCTGTTGCTTCGGTACCGACCTGGTGTCGCTCGTCGATGAAGTTATCGAACGCATGCGTCTAGGAGCCTTTGCGCCGGCGCCTTCATGCCGTGGTCGACGACGTGCTCGGTCTGGCCGTTGCCGGCGGCGGGATGTCGTCGCTTGTCGCCGCCCCCGTCACTCGATCCGCAGCCGGCAAGCAACACGGCAGCAGCAAACACCCACCCGATCTTCATGCCCACACGCTAGACCCGGGCAGCGTCAGTCGGTGTTCTTTTCATGGATCAGTCGCAGGCCCGTCAGGGTCAGCCACGGATCACGGGTCGTGATCGAGCTGCACTGGTCGATCACGGCCTCGGGGTAGGAACCCGTGGCGATGACCGTGACGTGATCGGGGTCGACGTCGAGTGACTCGATGATGCGGGCAACCATGCCGTCGACCAGACCGGCGAAGCCGAAAACCAGGCCGGACTGAATCGCCTCGACGGTGTTCTTGCCGATGACGTCGCGAGGCAGGGCGAGCTCCACGCTGCGGAGCTGGGCACCGCGGCGAGCGAGACCTTCCTGCGCCAGCTCGACTCCCGGTGCGATGGCACCACCGATGTAACGGTTGGCCTCGTCGACCACGTCGAAGATCGTCGCCGTGCCGTTGAGGTCGACGACGATTGCGGGTCCGCCGTACAGCTCGGCTGCCGCCAGCGCGTTGACGATGCGATCTGCGCCGACCTCGCGCGGGTTGTCCGTGTGGATCGGCACGCCGGTCTTGACCCCGGGGCCGACGATCGCGACCGGCATGTCGGCGTAGTAGCGCTCCTGCAGACCGCGCAGCTCGACGAGGATCGACGGGACCGTGCAGCACATGCTGACTGCCTCGACCCGCTTGACGTGACTGTGTGCGACCAAGCTGGCGATCAGCAGCTGCCATTCGTCGGCCGTACGCCGCTCGTCTGACGACACCTGCCAGTGGGCGACCAGCTCCTCCCCATCGAAGGCGCCGATCGTCGTGTGACTGTTGCTGATGTCGAGACAGAGCAGGCTCATGATCGCAGCATCAGACCGTGGCGAGCAGGGGGTTGTCGACGATGTCGCCACGAGTCAGGCCCGTGCCCGGCAGCGCCTCGGCGGGGTCATTGCCCGTTCCGATGATCTTGTTGTCGGCGTCGACGAACACCACGCTCGGCTCGAACTCGAGCGCCTCGGCAGTCTCCATCTGTCCGTACGCGATGAGGATGACGAGATCGCCCTCGTGCACGAGGCGGGCCGCGGCACCGTTGATGCCGATCACACCACTGCCCCGCTCGCCGGCGATCGTGTAGGTGACGAGCCGCGCGCCGTTGTCGATGTCGACGATGTGCACCATCTCGCCCGGCAACAGGTTGGCTGCGTCGAGCAGGTCCTGGTCGACTGTCACGGAGCCGACGTAGTGCAGGTCGGCCTGCGTCACCGTCGCACGGTGGATCTTCGAGGTCATCATGGTTCGCAACATGGTCAGCTCCCTAACGTGAGTGAAGAGTTGTCGAGAAGGCGTGGCTTGCCGACGCGGGCAGCGACGAGCAGGCGAGCCTCCAGGCCGGGCTCGGGGTCGCCGAGCTCGGGATTGGTCAAGGCGAGGTAGTCAGGCGTGATGCCAGCGGCATCGAGCACGGCGTGCGCGGCGGCCAACACGGCGTCGACACCGTCTGGTCCGGCGGCGACACCCGCCCGCAATGCCGCCGAGATGGCTGCGGCGCGGACGCGGTCGTCGGCTGACAGATAGCGGTTGCGCGAGCTCATTGCCAGGCCGTCGGCTTCGCGTACGGTCGGGCAACCGATGATCTCGACGTCGAGTGCGAGCTCACGGGCCATCTGGCGGATCAGCGTCAGCTGCTGGTAGTCCTTCTCGCCGAACACCGCGACATCAGGCCGTACGAGGCCGAACAGCTTGGCGACGACCGTGAGGACTCCGCGAAAGTGGGTCGGCCGCACGGCGCCTTCGAGGATCGCACCCAACGGGCCCGGGTCGACCGTGATCGTGCTGTCGACGCCAGACGGGTACATCGTCTCGACCGACGGCGCGAAAACCACGTCCACGCCGGCTTCCGCGCAGCGCTCAAGGTCGGCGTCCGCCGTACGTGGGTAGTCCTCGAAGTCCTCCCCCGGCGCGAACTGCGTCGGGTTGACGAAGATCGAGGCGACCAGCACCTCGCCGAGTGGGCGAGCGTGCTTGAGCAGCTGGACGTGCCCATCGTGCAGCGCGCCCATCGTGGGCACGAAGGCGATGGTGGCATCGCCGACGGCAGCGGCGAGCTCAGCGCGTGTCCGCGCGACAGTGATGGACATGGCTAGATGCCTGCCGCGATCTGAGCCATCGTGTCCCAGTCGGCCTCGTCAAGGACCTGACGGATCGTGCTGGCGGTCCTGGAATCGATGCGGACATCGGCCTCGGCCCGGCTGGCCGTTGCACGGGCGAGCTCGAGGTAGGCGTCAACGGTGGCATCGTCGACACCGGCGGCGGCCAGTGCGTCGATGTGTGCGCGGATCGTGGTGATGTCACCGCGTACGACAGGTCCGGTGAGCGCGGCATCGCCGTAGGCGAAGACGTTCTCAAGTGATGCCGACAACAGCGGTCGGAGCACCGCGGCGGGGTCGGTCGCGCCCGCCTGGCGCAGCAGGTCCATCGACTGCGCAACAAGGGTCGCGAGGTGGTTGGCGCCGTGCGCGAGCGCTGCGTGATAGAGCGCGCGATCGGTCTCGGCGACCCACATCGCGGTGCCTCCGAGCGCGGCGACGAGCTCCTCGGCGAACGGACGATCGGCGACGGCAGCGGTCAGCCCGAACACACAGGTGCGCTCAAGATCGACCGACGTGCCGGTGAACGTCATGGCCGGGTGGAACGCAATGGCTCGCGCGCCCAGTCGGGTCAGCGATGCGAGGGCATCGGTGCCGTGGCGGCCACTGGTGTGCAGGACAATCTGCCCACGGCGTACGGCACCGGAGGACGCCAGCTCCTCGGCGACGGCGATCAGGCTGTCGTCGGGCACCGCGATCACGATGATGTCGCTCGCGGCGGCGACTTCGGTCGGCGTGAGCACGTCGACGCCGGGCAGAAGGGTGCTGATGCGCAGCAGCGAGGCGTCCGTACGAGCGGTGGCGCCCGTGATGGAGTAGCCGGCGGTGCGGAAGCGGGAAGCGAGAACGGTGCCGACCCTGCCGGCTCCGATCACGCCCAAGGTTGGACGCGTCATGTGCTGTGCCTTTCGTTCCAGTCCACGGTGGGTACCAGACAAATTGACGTGTCCAGCCTATCTCCGACGCCCGCCAGCCGCACTGTTTCGCGTTATGCCGTCGATCACACCGTGACGGGACGCCTCGCATGTCGGGCGAAGGGCGGGAGATGTGCTGAACCGAGGATCAGACCAATCATGCGAAATCTCCCAACATGCGGTCGACGACGCGTTCGGCCGCACGTCCATCGTGCCACCGGTTGAACCGCTCGTTGAAGCGCGCATAGTCGTCGGCGTACGCGGCGCTGATGCCGTGGAGATCGCGGAGCGCTGCCAGGACGCCGGGTTGATCGGTGACCAATGGCCCAGGCGCACTCTCGCGGAAGTCGAACAGGAATCCCCGCAGCTCGCCCTCGTAGCGCTCGAGGTCGGGCACGAGGAACACCATCGGCCGACCTGTCAGGGCGTAGTCGAACCGCAGCGAGGAGTAGTCGAGGATCGCGGCATCGGACGCCACGATCAGGTCATTGATCTCGGGGTGGTCGGTCACGTCGATGACCCCGGGGCGGTCGCCGTGGCGACGATCACCGCGAGCCACCGATCCATGGCTGCGCTGGAGGATCACGTACTCGGGCCCCAGCTCGCTGGCCAGCTTCTCCAGGTCGACGAACTGGATGTCGCGGGACGTGTTGTTGGCACCGGCCCGGTCTTCACGCCAGGTCGCGGCGTGCAGGATGGCGATCTGGTCGTCGCGGATTCCGAGCTGCTCGCGGGTGCTCCGACGGGCCTCGGCAGCCCGTTCGCCGACCAGGGCATCCGTGCGCGGCAGTCCCTGGTCGTGCACGGGACCGTCATAGAAGTAGTTGTCGCGGTACAGCTCGTCAACACCTTCATACGGGGTGAGGATCAGGCTCCAGTAGTCAGACCGCCGTTCGGTGCACTCGTAGTTCACCCGGAACTCGGGCCACCGCTCGACATCGCGGAAGAACCCCGCCCCCATCCTCTTGAAGGGCTGACCATGAAAGGTCTGGACGTAGACCTGTCCGGGTCGAAGCTTCGTATAGGCACCGACCTCGGTGTTCTTGACGATGTACTTGGCAGACGCCAGGACGTCGTACCACTCCTGCGATCCGGCGACGAGCGGAATCGCACCCTCCGGCAGTGGCACCGAGTGATCGAGGACGCCCCAGTAGAGCCTCATCTGCGGGTTTCTACGCCGCAGCTCATCGTGAATGGCTCGAGGGCTGTCGGTGGCGACCTCGGCCCAGTAGGTCTGGAACAGCGCAACATCCGGATCAACGGCGACGTCTGCGGCGCGATAGGCGTGACGGATCGCTCGCTGCGTGTACATGCGCTGCTCCTCGAGCCGACGAGGCTTGACCAGACGCATCGCGACCCCGTGGTCGGCCTGAGCCACGAGGACGGCCGAAAGCTTTCCGGCGGCACGATCGTGCGGCAGGCTGGCCAGCAGATCAGGTCCGGCCGTGGGAGTGATCGACTGCGCTCCGAGCAGCACGCGAACCGTGTAGTCGCCGACGGGCAGCGCGGTTGGGCCGCGGCCCCATACGTCGACGCTCGTGTCGAAGGTGGCGGTGAACGCGTCGCCGTCACGCACCAGGTCGCGGGCGAGCAGATTGAGTCGCGACGACGTCAGCTCCACGCCGAGCGATTGTCCCGACGCACCGGGAGCGGTGCCGGCGACTGTGACGGCATGGGGCTGCAGGTCGATCGAGTCGATCACGACGCCTGACACGCGGTCGCGGGGTGAACGGCGTTGCGCGCGCAACTGCAGGCCGTTGCTCACATCGAGCAGCCAGGTTCGCCGGTTAATCCGACGCGGGGCCAGCGCGGATGCCGACGACTCCGGATCGATCCTCTCAACCGTGGCAGTTCGGGTGCGGCCGGCGATCGTCACCTCGACCTCCAGCGCGTATGAACCGGCGGCCAGCGTCCCGACGTCGATCACGGCGTTCCAGGTGCTGCGATCGTACGTCTGCCGCCATGAGGGGTGGTGCTGTCCGAACCGCTCGTCGGCGAGGGTGATCGGCACGTCGACCCGACCGCCGTCCGTGACCAACCAGGCCCGGGCTTGAGGCGTCTCGTCGGGTGATTCGACGTGTCTGAGGCCCGCCCGCAATGTCAGCGTCAGCTCGCGGTCCCCGGTCCACCGCGCGCGCATGATCATGGTGTCGAGCGGCGTCTGCCGTTCGGCGAGGACGAATGCCTCACGCCGGATGCTGGGATCGTCCCATCCCGGCAGATGAATCACCGGGCCTTCGGGTTGGAGCGAGCCGTCGTGATGATTGAGCACGAGTCCGTCGTGGGTGAGGAACGAGTGCAGGTCGTCGCGGCGGCCCTGCCGAATGTATTCGTACGCCACGTGGGCGTCGTTCGCGACCGTACGCAGCATCTCCTTGCTGTCGGCGCGGTCGATCAACGCAGGCAGCCGGTCCAGCAGCTGGCTCTCGTATCCCTCGTCGCGCACCCTGGGCAGGGCCCGGATGTACATGGGTATGTCGTTGCTGAGCAGTTGCGCGATGCGTGCTTCGGCCGCTCCGGGCACCTGCTGGAGCACATCGAGGCTGGCGTCCACGGCGTCGAGGAACGACCGCATCGACTGCTCGCTCATCTCACGCGTGATCGAGCCCGGCGTGATGCGCCAGTCGTAACAGGGGACGGGCACGACATCGACCGCCCGGGCCGCAACGTGCGCACGGGCCGTGACCTCCTGATCCTCGTACAGAACGCCCTCAGCGAAGTGAAGGTCTGAGGCATCCCAGAAGCTGCGACGGTAGATCTTCGACGCGACATTGGCGTGCACGAGCATCTCGGGGTCGTCTGCGATCGTGACACCTTCACGGGCACGTGAGTACAGGTCGGCGATCCATGCCGACATGGGCTCCGTCTTGCGTCCCCGCAACCGGCGGTAGGGAAGGATGGCGAAATCTGAACCGGTGCGTTCCAGGGTGCGGACCCCGCGGGCGAAGCCCTCGGCCGTCACCAGGTCGTCTGAGTCCACGAAGGTGAGATAGCGGCCTCGGGCCACCCGGATGCCGGCATTGCGAGCCGCGCTGGGACCGGCATTCTCCTGCACGATCAGCGTCACACGGCGATGACGCGAAGCCAACCGGCTCATGATCGCCGGACCGCGGTCGGTCGACCCGTCGTCGACCAGGATGATCTCGATGTTGCGGTGGTATTGGCCAAGCAGTGAGGCGACGGACTCCTCGACGTACTTCTCGGCGTTGTAGACGGGTATGACAATGCTCAGCATCGGTCCCCGTCGAAGCCGCCACGGCACCAGGCGAGCCTCGTCGCGGGCTCGGCGCGCGATCCTACGCACCACAGATCGCATGCGCTCACCCTTCCGCTGGCGCCCCGGCGGGACGCGCGCCATGTTATAGGATCTACCGGTGTCTCCGACCGCGATGCCCAGCGGTGCCTACTACTCGGTGATCGGCAATGTTCGAGCCGGCGCAGGTGGTCAGACTCGGATGGCACTCCTGCGTCACCGGCTGTTCGCACAACATGCGAACGTCGAGATGCCGATCGTCACCTACAACCCCGTCCCGAGCTACGACCCGGTTCGCACGAGCTTGCATGACGACGGTCTACTGCTGCCGGACAGCCGCATCATCAACCTGCACGAAGACCTCCGCCAGCGCCGGCTCGAGCACCTCGACGCGGTCGAGGTCCCACCCGTATCGGGCCGACATGAGCTCGACGTCGACGATGGATATGTCTGGCGGCGGCGGGTGCTCGATGCCCAGAATCATGAGCTGAGCTGGGACTACCTGCGGCCAGACGGCTCGATGTATGCCCGGACGCCTGCCGACGCCACCATCGGGCACACCGCCGTGTTCGACCACGACGAACGACCGATCGGGGCATGGGCCGACCTCGGCGGCCTGTGGCGTTGGTGGACGCGCCAGATCATCCCCTCGAGCGGTCAAGTCGTGCTGATCAGCGACAGCCGGTTCATCGCCGAAGAGCTCGGACTGCTCGATGACGAGCGGATCGTGCTGCTTCACCAAGTGCACAATCCGCACCTCACCGGTGCCCGCCGGTGGAGCTCGGCAGTCAGCGAGTCCTATCGGTCGTCCATGGAGACGCTCGATCGCCTGGACACGTTGAGCCTGCTCACAGAGCGCCAGCGCGATGACGTGGCCCGACGCTACGGCGACACCGACAACCTCGCCGTCATAGCGAATCCCGTCGAAGTACCCGACGTGCCCGAGCCACTACCCCCTCGCGTGCCAGGACGCATCGTGGTGATCGCACGACTCGATGTGCAAAAGCGACTCGACAGGGCCATCGAGGCGTTCGCAATCCTGTCGCGAACGCACCACGCGGCACGCCTCGACATCTATGGCGACGGACCCGACCACGAAAAGCTCCAAGCGCAGATCGACGCCGCCGGACTGTCCGGCTCGGTCACTTTGCACGGCCACGATCCGCGGGCACCCGATCAGCTGTGGGAAGCTGACGTCGCCTGGTTGACCAGTGCGTTCGAGGGCTACGGACTGTTCATTCTGGAGTCCAGGGTCCGATCGTGTCCCGTCTTGGCCTTCGACGTGCCGTACGGACCGAGCGAGCAGATCGACAGCGGCGTTGACGGCGTGCTCGTGCCGGCCGGCGACGTCGAGGCGCTGGCTGCAGCGACCGCAGACCTGCTCGACCATCGCGACCGTCTGGAGTCAATGCGCGCACCCGCCCGTGCAGGAGCCGCCGCCCATGGTCACATGGCATTTCTCGACGAGTGGGCGCGCGCCGTGTCGAGCGCAATTGAGCGGCGCCCGCATCGCACGCGCATCGACCACGTCGAGGTCACCAGGCTGTCGTCGCGTCGCGCTGCACGTGGTCGAACCCTCGAAGCCATGATCGACGTACGCGGCCATGGGCCACTCGACGAGGCGGTCGTGCACTGGCAGGCCTACGGACCCACGTCTGAGGCGCCGATCGACCTCCCCGTCACGGCACAAGTCGACGGCACAACGTTGCACATCACGGGCCGCGCCCCGGCAGAGCTCCTCGCCGGGCTCGATCGACCGACCATGCGTCTGTTGCTGGTGTGGCGCAACAGCGCCTGGCAGCGTGAGCTCGTCAGCGGCGGACCGAGCAGGGTCCGGCGCGCTCTCCGCGCTGCAGCGCGCGCGTGGCGCCGCAGGTGAAAGTTGCGTGGCGGGAGGCGTGGCATGACGCGCTCTACGGCGCCGACGGATTCTTCCTGCACCACGCCGCAGCCGATCACTTCCGCACCTCGGTCAACTCCAACCCGCTCTTCGCCGAGGCAGTCCTCGCGCTGCTTCGTCGTGAGGGTCTGGGCGCCGTGGTCGACATGGGTGCCGGAGCCGGCGAGCTGCTCACGGCGCTGCGTCGACTCGACTCCAGCCTGTCGCTGACGGGCGTCGATCTGGCTCCACGGCCGGCCGACCTCGACTTGACGATCGAGTGGTCGGCGTCGCTGCCCGGGCGGGTCGAGGGGCTCCTCATCGCCCATGAGTGGCTCGACAACATTCCGTGCGATGTCGTCGAGCTGGACGCCGGCGGTGTCATACGTCTGGTCGAGATCGATCCATCAACTGGCGAGGAGGCACTGGGACAGCCGTACGAATCTTCATGGCTCGACGAGTGGTGGCCCCTCACGACTCCGGGGCAACGAGCCGAGATCGGCAGTTCTCGCGACACCGCATGGGCTGATGCCGTCGCGCGCGTCGACGGCATCGCGCTGGCGATCGACTATGCGCACACCCGCGACAACCGCCCGCCCTACGGTTCGATGCGCTCCTACGCCGCCGGTCGCGAGGTCGACGTCCTCCCCGACGGCACCCGCGACGTCACCGCCCACGTGGCCATCGACTCGGTTGCGTCAGCGGTCGGCGCGACCCTCCGATCACAACGCGATGCGCTCGCCGAGCTCGGCATCGATGGGTCCAGACCACCGCTCGAGCTGGCCTCCACCGACCCGGGCGCATACGCGCTGGCCCTCTCCCGGGCAACTCTTGCCGCGGAGCTCCGAGCAACTGGTGGGTGGGGAGACTTCGTCTGGGCCCTGTCGGACACTCGTGACGTGGAAAGATGACCCCATGACTCGCCTGCTGATCCGATCCGGCAAGGATCCGTTCACGCCCGTCGTCGCCGAGTCGACGCTGACGCAAGACGTGTTCAACAGCAACAGCGGCAACTATCTGTTCCAGCACGCGGTGTGGAAGGCGCTCGCCGTCGACGGTGCCGAGCTGACTTCCAACGGCACTCTCTCCGAGCGCATGCCCCCCGAGCCCGGTGACGCAGAGCGAGTCAACGAGGAGTTCGACCACTTCGTCATCCCGCTGGCCAACGCGTTCCGCCCCGAGTTCGCTTCACGGCTCGACCGGTTGAGCGAGCTGCTGGAGGGCGTCACGATCCCGGTGACCGTCACCGGCATCGGCGCGCAGGCCGCACACGGTCAGGGCGTCGAGTCGCTCGCACCGATCGCCGACACCGTACGCACGTTCGTCGGGCTGGTGCTCGACCGTTCGGCCTCGATCGGCGTACGCGGGGAGTTCACCAAGTCCTACCTCGTGAGCCTCGGGTTCCCGGCCGATTCGATCGACATCATCGGCTGCCCGTCACTGTTCCTCCATGGCCGCGACCTCTCCGTCACCAAGAAGGTCGATGCGATCACCGCCGACAGCCCCTTGGCGCTCAACCTCACCCCTGAGGTGCCCGGCATCGGCGCATTCGCGATGGCCCAGGCCGAGCGCCACCCCCACCTCACCTACATCGGCCAGGACGCCCACGACCTTCGCATGCTGCTGTGGGGTGTGCCGTTCCCCCACGTGCACGACCCCCTCGCTCCGGTGCACCTGGACCATCCGCTCTATCAAGGCGACCGCATCCGCCTCTTCCTGGACACCTGGCCCTGGTATGACTTCCTCGCGACCCAGCACTTCGCGTACGGCACCCGTTTCCACGGCAACGTGGCGGCACTGCTCGGACGCACTCCGGCGCTTCTCCTGGCCCACGACTCGCGCACCCTGGAGCTCGCCGACTACCACCAGATGCCCTACCGGGTGATGGCCGAGCTCGACGCCGACCTCAAGGTCGAGGAGCTCTACGAGTCGACCGACATGACGGCATTCAATGCCGAGCTCCCGCACGGCTTCGACCGCTACACCGCATTTCTCGAACGCAACGACCTCAAGCACATCTGGGGCACCGGCAACGGCACGGGCGACTTCGACGAGCGGCTCGCCGCAGCGCAGTTCCCCCCAGCCGTGCGCCCCCTCATCGCCTCTGACGGCGGCGAGATCGCGTCGCGCCTGCAGTGGCTCCGCGACGGCATGGTCCTCGACATCACCCGCCATGCCCAGGCCTACGAACAGCCGTTCCCCCATCCTCCCTGGCATGGGGCAGGCAGCCGCCACGCGCGCATCCAGGCGCAGACCGCCGAGAAGCTCACGGCGCAGCGCCGTCAGATCGAGGATCTGACCCTGCGAATCCAACGACTCGAGAACCTCACTCCACGCGGTTTCGCGCGCCGCGTCCGCAATCGGCTCCGCCGCACGTTCAGGAAGTCATGACCGAGGTCACCGCGAGCGTCGGCACCGGATTTGCCACGACCGACATGGTGCTCAACATCGGGCCCCAGCATCCCGCGACCCACGGCGTCCTTCGCTTGCGCCTCACCCTCGACGGTGAGCGCGTCATGGCGTGCGAGCCGATCATCGGTTACATGCACCGCGGCGTCGAAAAGCTCTTCGAGGTGCGTGACTACCGCCAGATCATCGTGCTGGCCAACCGCCACGACTGGCTCAGCGCCTTCTCGTCAGAGCTCGGAGTCGTGCTCGCAGTCGAGGACATGCTCGGCATGGAGGTGCCGGAGCGCGCCACCTGGATCCGTACGCTGCTCGCCGAGCTCAACCGGGTGCTCAACCACCTGATGTTCCTGGGCTCCTATCCGCTCGAGCTCGGTGGCATCACGCCGATCTTCTACGCCTTCCGCGAGCGGGAGACGATCCAAGAGGTCATGGAGGAGGTCTCCGGCGGCCGTATGCACTACATGTTCAACCGGGTCGGCGGCCTCAAGGAGGACATCCCCGCCGGATGGACCGGTCGCGCGTCAGCGGCGATCTCCACCGTCCGCAGTCGCCTGCAACAGATCGAGGACCTCGTCTTCGGCAATGAGATCTTCCGCGCCCGTACGGTCGGCGTCGGCGTGCTGTCGACCGAGCTCGTCAAGGCCTACGGCGTCTCCGGCCCGATTGCCCGAGCATCCGGGCTCGACTTCGACCTGCGGCGCGACGAGCCCTACCTCGCATACGGCGAGCTGCAGGACACCCTGCGCGTGCCGACCCGCAGTGACGGTGACTGCTTCGCACGCTTCTCGGTGCTGCTCGAGCAGACCAAGGTCGCTCTTGACCTCGCCGACGCGTGCCTGGCCAGGCTCGCGGAGCTGGAGCCCGGGCCTGTCAACGTACGACTGCCCAAGATCCTCAAGGCGCCGGAGGGCTCGACCTACGTCTGGACCGAGAACCCCCTCGGACTCAATGGCTACTACCTCGTGTCGCGTGGCGAGAAGACGCCGTGGCGGCTCAAGCTCCGCACGGCCTCGTTCAACAACGTTGCGGTCCTTCCCGAGATCGTCCAGGACTGTGTCGTCGCCGATCTGGTCGCCATCTTGGGCAGCATGTTCTTCGTCGTCGGCGACATCGACAAGTAGTCGACCACCCGGCGACGCAACGAACCGCTGTCAGGCCTCGGTGAGGGCCTCGGTGAGCAGGGCGACGAGCGCCTCGAGCTGAAGGTCGGTCGAGTCGGAGATCTCCTCATCCGATCCATCGAGGGCACGGGCGGCCAGACCAGCCTTGCTGTCAATCAGCTCGGCGATCTTGGGATCGAGCGTCTGCGAAGCGATGATGCGCCACGCCGTGACAGGCTCGGCCTGGCCGATGCGGTGGACGCGGTCGATCGCCTGGGTCTGCTCGGCATCGGTCCATGACAGCTCGGCCAGCACGACGTTCGAGGCAGCCTGCAGGTTGAGGCCGACGCCTGCGGCGGTCAGCGAGCAGACGGCGATCGCCACGTCGGGATCGTTGGTGAACGCGTCGATCGCCTTCTGGCGTGCAGCGGTGCCCTGGTTGCCGCGGATCGAGATGTACTTGATGCCGCGCTTGTCGAAGGTCTGCTCGGCGGTGTCCATCACGTCGATGTGCTTGGCGAAGAACACCACCTTGCCGACGCTGTGGGCGAGCTGGGCGGTGTAGTCGGCCGCGAGCCCGGCCTTGGCCTGACCGATGCGGCGCATCATGCTGAACACGTTCTCGTCAGTCTTGGACGAGGAATCCTCGCGCTCCCAGCCGGCGACGCGACGTACGAGCTCATGGTCGATGCCTTCGACCGTGACACCCGACGTGCGGTTGGCGAGTGCGCTCTCATATCGGGACACGAGTCGGCGGGCGAGCTGGCGTTCGGCGTCCTTGATCGAACGCCCGGCCTCGTCGTCGAGCTCGACCGGGATGTCGGCGATCCGACGGGCGGGGATGTCGGCGGCGACGTCGATCTTGCGGCGCCGGACGATGCCCAGGTTGATCACGCTGTTGCGGGCAGCCGAATAGAACCCGGAGTCGACCGGGCTCAACCCTGTCTCCTCCAACGCGTGCATCAGCTCGGCGCGGGGCTTCTTGCTGTCGATCCAACCGAGGTACTCCCAGATCGCCAGGAAGTCATCGATGTCGTTGATCAGCGGCGTACCGGTGAGAGCCATCAACAGCGGACGCGCGGTGCGGGCCCGGATGCGGTCCGAGAGCTCAAGCACGTGCTGGGACCGCTGCGACGACTTGTTCTTGATGAAGTGGGCCTCGTCGAGCACCATTCCGCGAAAGCCGAGATCGCCGAGCCATCCGACGTGACGATCAAGCACTTCATAGTTGACGATCACGATGTCGGCGAAGCCATCGATGTTGTCGCCATCGCCGTGGATCACGGTCGAGGGGTGACGCGGCGTCCAGGTCTCGGCCTCACGGGCCCAGTTGGTCTTGACGACGTTGGGGACCACCACGAGCAATGGATAGGCCTTGGCGGCCTGGGCAGCGAGGAGAGCTTGGGCGGTCTTGCCGAGGCCGGGCTCGTCGGCGAGCAGGAAGGTCCGGTGCCCCTCTGCCGCTGCCTCGATGAGCTGGGCCTGGTGGCGCATCAGCTCCAGACCCTCGGGCACGCGCGTCGCGCCGGGCTCGGGCAGATCCATACAGGCCGATGCGCCGCCTGCGGCACGCTCGAACGATGACAGCAGTGGCCCGAGCAGCTCCCAGCTCGCCAGACGTCGCGCCTGAACCTTCTGCTCGGCGGCGGAGAAGTCAGGCACCACGAACGGATTGGCGAGCTGCCTGGTCAGGACGGACTGCGGTACGACCTGCCGTTCGGCTGCCCGGGAGGTGGGCGTCGGCTCGGCGACAACGACGGGCTCGTCCTCCACTTCGACGCCGGTCGCGGTCAACATCTTGCGCTTGAGCTCGATGGCAGCATCGGAAATGACAGCGTCAGCGCCGAGGAGGGCCATCAGCGAGGTGTCGCTGGCCGCCGTACGGGCCAGGATCGTCCCGATGCCGTCGAGCCGCTTGAGCCGTTCGGCCCGCTGCGACTCACTGATCGAGGTGTCGGTGCGTGCACGGGAACGCTCTTCGCGCGCGAGGAGCGCAACCGCCTGGAACTTGGTGCGCAGAGTTGGTGAGACACGGCCTGTCTGTGCGCCGGCCTCAACCTCGCGTACTCCGCGCGCAAGCACGGACATGATGTCCTGGGGGCCGCGGGCGCGCCGCTGTCCCTGACCGGTGTTGCGCTCACCGCCTGAACGGCGTTGGCGTGGTGTTGCCACTTTCCTCCTATGTGCCCGACGCCAAGTCGGACGCACTTCCTGGGGCACTGCCTCGATCGAGCGAGACATTGCTCCCAAGGCACCTGAGTGCCTGATGAGCATTGGCCAGATTGACCCGTTCGGGTCGTGACTCTGACCTACGTTGCGGGTGGTTCACCCGATGTCGGAGAACCCACCTCATGGATGAGAGGCGCCGGCGGCTCAGCCGCTGGTGACAACCACACTACCGCTCCATACCGCCCGACGAACACCTATCCCGGCTTGCAATCTGTGGATTCGTGTTGAATGCAGGCATGTCCGGGACCACAAACCTTGCGGAACTGCTCCGCCACCTTGAACCAGTGCTGGTTGATGGTGCCTACGTCTACGTCTCGGTCGCAGACCCTGCGGCACTGCCGGCCCTCGCTACCGTCGTCGAGGGCGAGGGCACGACCGTGGTCCTGCGCCAGGAAGATGCTGACGCGGCCGACCTCGACTACGAGCTGGTGCTGTCGTGGATCACGCTCAACGTCCACTCATCGCTGGAGGCAGTCGGCTTGACCTCTGCGTTCGCCACCGCCCTCGGCGAGGCAGGAATCAGCTGCAACGTCCTCGCGGGCTATTTCCACGACCACATCTTGGTCCCAGCCCCGAAAGCCGAGGAATCCATGAAGGTTCTGCGCTATCTGGCTGGTGGAGCATAGGAGATTCGAACTCCTGACCTCTTCGATGCGAACGAAGCGCGCTACCAACTGCGCCAATGCCCCTACTGCCGGGCAACTTTAGCACCGGCCCACCGGCGGGCTGAGGTCAGTGACCGACGGCGCGACGTGGCTCGTCCGCGCCTTCGCGACCCGGAAGCTCGACGTCCTCGCCCTCGATGTGACCCGAGGTCCAGGCGCCCGCCTGTCCGAAGTCGATCGTGCGGACCGTACGCCCAGCGCGCGGCTTCGTCACGTACGTCGGCAGGGTGACGGGAAGTGGATCCCACAGCGCCTCACCGGTCGTCGACACACTTGGTACGGCGATCACGATCTGGTCGTCCAACGCGTTGGTCTCGAGCGGTACGTCTTCCATCACGTGCTTGCGGCCCGGATTGATGTCCTCGAACTGGCCGGACACGATGATCGTGTCCTCCTGGTCGTCGACCGACGTGCGAGCTGCTCGGCCGATGCCGAGCTCGGAGCGGACCTGCAGACGGCACGCAACCAGCCACGCGACGATCAAGGCCGCCGGCACCGCCACCCATGAGGTCGCGATGACGGAGAATCCAGCGAGCGCGCTGACGATGACGGCCAGGGCGAGCAGAGTGAGCAACGTTCGACGACGACGGGCAGCGGCGATCCGGCTCGCACGACTGGATGAACGAGGTTGGGTCGTTTCGACAGGCTCAACGACCGAGGAGGCCGGCTCAACGACCGAGGGAGCAGAGTCAACGACCGCGGACGTCTGTTGTTCGTCGGCGGCAGACCGGGGACGGGAGATGACTCGGCTCAGGAATCCGGCCGACTCAATGGAGGCGTTCTTGGTCGCTTCGTCGTAGCGGCGCAGGGCGAGCGGCACGAAGTACGCCGCCCACACGGCGACGACGAACGCGATGATCAGACCGCTGCTGGAACCCACGTGCAAAACGGTATGCGGTGCGGACTCGCTTCCGAGGCACCCTTCGCCGTGTGTCGGCTGAGAACTTGTGTGACGGGTGTGATTCAGGCTGGTGGAACGGGTCCCAACCTGGACACCAAACCGTCGAGGGCGTCCTCGGCGAGCACCTGGAAGACCCGATGGTCACGCCACGCGCCGGCAATGTGGAGGAATCGGGGCGCCAAACCGATCTCGGTGAATCCGAGCTTCTCGACAACTCTCAGGCTTGCGACGTTCTCCGGCCGGATGGCGATCTCGACCCGGTGCAGGCCCGCCGTGGTCAGCAGATGATCAGTCACCAGCGCCACCGCAGTGGGTGTGATCGAACGACCGGCATGCGACTTTGCCACCCAGTAGCCCATGCTCGCCCAGCGCGCCGAGCCCCACGTGATGCCGTTGACGGTCAGCATGCCGATCATCTCGTCGTTCCAGGTCAGGGCGAATGGCATTGCCTGACCGAGGCGAGCGCGACGACGCAGGGTGCCGACCATGCCGACGTACGAGGTGGTCGGCCGCCCCGCCTCGCGCGGAAGGGTCGCCTCCCACGGACCGAGCCAGTCGGCGTTCTCGGCACGCAGCCGTGCCCACGTCCGGGCGTCACGCCGGCGAAGAGGGCGCACGCCGACGGCGCCGTGCTTGAGCACGACCGGCCAACCCGCGCTCAGGAGCCACCGCCCGGGTGATCGCCACCACGCAGCTGATCGACCGCATGTGGCAAGACGTCGGCGAGCACGCGTAGTCCGTCCTTCACACCACCGCGCGACCCCGGGAGGTTGACGATGACGGCCGAGCCAGCCACACCGGCAACGCCTCTCGAGAGCATCGCGGTCGGAACACCGTGGGCCACGCCATTGGCGCGAATGGCTTCGGAAATGCCGGGCAGCTCGTACGTGAGCAACGGCCGGGTCGCCTCGGGCGTGGCATCCGTCGGGCTGATCCCGGTGCCGCCGGTGGTCAGCACGACGACCGCCCCATCCGCAAGGGCCGCGCTGATCGCCTCGGCGACCGGCGGGCCGTCACCCACGACAGCCGGCGTGCCGACCTCGAACCCCCACGTCTGCAGTGCCTCGACGATCAATGGTCCGGTGGTGTCTTCGTAGACACCTGTCGACGCCCGATTGGACGCGACGACCACTGCTGCCCTCACGGACGCTGCCAGTCGCCACTCTTGCCGCCGGACTTGGCGACGATCTCGATGTCGGTGATGCGAGCCAGCTTGTCGACCGCCTTCACCATGTCGACGATGGTGAGTGCCGCGACGGTGACAGCCGTCAGTGCCTCCATCTCAACGCCCGTACGGTCGGACGTCCGCACCTGGGCGGTGATCGCCACGGCATCGTCGCCGACATCAAACTCGACCTCGACACCGCCGATCGCCAACGGGTGGCACAACGGGATGAGGTCAGGTGTGCGCTTGGCGGCCATGATGCCGGCGACTCGAGCGACGGCCAGTGCGTCACCTTTGGGCACGCCAGCGCCTCTGAGCAGCTCGACGACCGCGGGGCTGATCTCGACCCTTCCGCGAGCCGTGGCTGTGCGGGCGGTGATCTCCTTGGCTGTCACGTCAACCATGCGCGCTGCACCCGAGTCGTCGACATGCGTGAAACGCTCAGCCACTAATAAGGCCGATCCAGCACGAGGGTGCGCACCGTGTCGCCGAGGTTGAGGGCCGTCTGGTCCTCACCCACGATGATCAGCGCGTTGGCCTGCGCCAATGATCCGACCAGGTGCGAGCCGGCACCGGGGATCGGAGTGACCTTGGCACCTCGGTGGGTGACTTCGAAGAAGCCTCGAACGTATTGGCGCACCCCTGGCGGTGACTGCAGGTCGGCCGCCAGGACGGCGTGCACCATCGGACGGCGATAGGGAGTGCGACCCATCATCCGGCGGATCGCCGGGAGGACGAACACCTCGAACGAGACATAGGCCGACACCGCGTTGCCGGGCAACGTGATGATCGGGGTCTGTTCGTCGAACACGCGTCCAAAGCCCTGGGGTTTGCCGGGCTGCATCGCCACCTCGACGAAATCGACTGTGCCGAGCGCCGACAACGTCTCCTTGACGACGTCATGATCACCCTTGCTGATGCCGCCGCTGGTGACCACGAGGTCGGCCCGGACGAGCTGCTCGGAGAGCACCCGCCGGAACACCTTGGGGTTGTCGTCGACCGCGCCGACGCGATAGCAGATTGCTCCGGCAGCGCGCACCGCCGCCGCGAGCATGTAGCTGTTGCCGTCGTTGATCGAGTCGTAGGCAAGGTGTGTGCCGGGCTCACGCAGCTCACTACCGGTCGAGATGACGACGACCCGCGGTCGCGGTCGTGCCTTGACGCGAGGAGCACCCAGGGCGGCGAGGAGCCCGATCTCGCGGGGGCCGAGAACTGAACCCTCGTCGAGGACGCGGTCGCCGGCCTTGACGTCGGCGCCCTGCCGACGGATGCAGGCGCCCACCTCCGCCGAAGAGTAGATCGCGACGCGAGCGTTGCCATGATCGGTCTGCTCGTACGGAATGACTGCGTCGGCGCCGCGGGGGATCGGCGCACCGGTCATGATCTTGACCGCGGTGCCGGCGCTGATGGCGAACGGCTTGGCCGAGCCCGCGGCGATCTCACCGACCACCGGGAGCACGATCGGCCGCTCACGGCTTGCCTCGGCGACATCCGCGGCGCGGACCGCATATCCGTCCATGGCCGAGTTGTCGAAGCGCGGCAGGTCGGAGGGGCTGATGAATCCCTCGAGCAGTGGCAGTCCGAGTGACTCGACCAGTGGCTGGTCGTATGCGCCGAGCGGACCGATGCCGCGCAAGATCTTCTCGAGATGTTCCTCGACGGTCAGAAATCCTTCGCGGATGCTGGCCGGGCGAGCCCGTGCCGTCTCGACACGCTGAGCCGGTGCATCCGTCGGGGCAGACTCGGACGCCTGCGGCGCGGTCGGCTCCGTCGGAGCAGCCGGTGCTGCCGGTGCTGGCTCTGTCGGCGCGGTCGCTGCCGGTGCCGCCGGTGCTGCCGGTGTTGGGGCCGGTGTCGGTGTCGGAACCGGTGCGGTCAGCTCCGAGCCAGTCGTGGGCGCACCGCCAGGCACAGGAGGCGTCGTTGGCTCGGGAGCGATCGCGTCGGCATCGGGGTCGGGCGGTTCGTTGTCGGGCGGCGGCTCGTCGGGAATCGGCACGTCTGGCGGCGGGGTGTAGACCGACACCTGCTCGGTGCGCTCAACGTCGTCAGGGGGCAGTTCTTCGGGAGTCGGCGGGTCCAGTGGAAGCATGTTCTGCTCCGGCCCGCCGTCGGGCTCCTCTGAAGACATGCGGTCAGCCTAACCGTCACCAAGGCGTGTGGACGGAGCAACGGTCTCGGCCGCGCCGGTGTCCTCGAGCGCGACATCGCCGTACACCGCGACTCCGGGCCCGAAATGCCAGTCGCCACGCACTGTCAGGGAGCGAGCGTTGACCAGCGATGGCGGCTCCGGAAGCCGCTCATCGAAGTCGGCAATCGTGGAGTAGAACCGCCGGTCCAGATCAACCAGAGGCACCGCCTGGGAGGTGCGCAACCGAAAGTCCTCGCCCAGCTCGTACACATCTGACTGCAGCAGCAAGAGATCATTGGTGGTCTTGACCGGCAGGAATCGTGATCGATCGACCTCGATCGCGGTCGCCCCGTCGAACACTTCGACAGCAGCTCCCATCGCAGACTCGATCTGGATGACCTCAGGCGATGAGCTGTCGGTCGGGTCGACGTTCTTCTTGTTGCGGATCAGCGGCAGACCCAGGATGCCGTCGCGGGCGTCAAGCGTGGCCCGCATGACCTGCAGGTCGAACCACAGATTGTTGGTGTGGAAGTAGCGGTGCCGCTGGGGGTCGTCAGCCAGCGCGACGTCCTCGGGGAGGATCTGCACCGTCTCGCGCAGCACCAGCCGACCGTCGCTCTTGCGTACGACGAGGTGGCCGCCCTTGACGTCGGCCGGCGTACGTCGGCACACCTCCGCGGCATACGGCGCGCCCGATGCGGCGAACCAGGCCATCATCGCGGGGTCTGGCGCAGCGCCAAGATTGTCGGCGTTGGAGACCGTGGCGTAGCGGTAGCCACCCTCGATGAGGGCGTCGAGGATGCCGGAGACGTCCAGCGCGGTGTAGAGGTCGCCATGTCCCGGCGGACACCACTCGAGTGTCGGGTCGGCGGGCCAGTCGATCGGGGTGAGATCGTCGGCACGAAGCTTGGGCTCGCGATTCTGCAGGAAGTCGATGGGCAGGCCATCCACGGCGAGATCCTCGTACGGCGCCAACGCCTCAAGCGTGTCGGTCCGGGTGCGAAAGCTGTTCATGAACAGCAGCGGAATCGCAGTGCCCGTCGACTCCCGGAGTGATCTGACCTGCCCGACGATCACGTCGAGGAACGTCAGGTCACCGTGCGCCGTGAGCAGCGTCTTGGCTCGATCCAGACCCATCGACGTGCCCAGGCCGCCGTTGAGCTTGATCACCGCCGTCACGGACGCGGCGGCACGACGTGCGTCCTCGTCGAGCTCGATCTCACTGGCGTGGGCGATGCCGTCCAGCGGGGCAACATCGTCCTCGGCGATCATCCCGGTCGCGCCGCCCTCGAGCTGCGCATAGAAGTCGGAGAACACCTCGATCGCGCGCTGCGGCACGCCGGCGTCGGTCATCCGCCGTTTTGCCTGCTCCAGTCCGTCCATCGAGTCATAGGCTAGCGTCAGCGGCGTGACGAAGGATGAGCTGCGCGCCGAGCTCCTTCAGCGTCGCCGCGAGATGAGCGACAACGCTCGAGCCGGGGCCGCTGACGCGATCGCGCTCCACCTGCTCGCGGCTCCCGTCATCTCGTCGGCTCGACGTGTCGCCGCCTATGTGTCGATGGCGACCGAGCCCGGCACAGGTCCGCTGATCACCGGGCTGATGTCCCGCGGCATCGAGGTCATCGTGCCGCTGAGCCTTGCCGACGGCACCCTCGACTGGGTCGCGTACGACCCCAGCGCTGCCACCACCACCACGTCGCTCGGCATCTCCGAACCTGAGGGCGAACGCCTGGGCGCTTCGGCCGTGGGTGACTGCGCTCTGGTGATCGTCCCTGCGCTGGCCGTCGATCATGCCGGTCACCGGCTGGGACGCGGCGCCGGTTATTACGACCGTGCGCTCGCGGGCGTCACCAGGCCGCTGTGCGCACTGGTCTTCACCCACGAGCTGCTCGAGTCCGTGCCCCACGAGCCGCACGACATACCGGTCAGCATGGCCGTCGCCCCGGGCGGCATCTTCCGCATTCCGGAGGCCCAGGCCTAGGAGGCAGGCCGGGAGGCGAGGTCGGGCTTGATCCAGTAGTTGAGCGACACGACTTCGACGGTGCGGCCCGGTCTCGGGGAGTGGATCATCTTTCCGCCACCGAGGTAGAGCGCCTCGTGATAGATCGAGCTCGGCCCACCATCGCTCCAGAAGAGCAGGTCGCCCCTCACGATGTTGTTGATCGGCACCGCCTTGGTGTTGGCGTACTGCGCGCCGGCGTAGTGCGGAAGGTTGATGCCGGCTGCCTGCCAGGCGCGCATCGTCAGTCCCGAGCAGTCCCATGAGCTGGGACCGGCCCCGCCCCATTTGTAGGGCTCGCCGACCTGGTCCATGGCAAAGGCGATCGCCTTCTCGACCTTGCTGGTGGACGGCGGCGGCGGGTTGGCCGGTGGAGGCGGCGGCGGAGGCGGCGCGGTGGTGGGCGTCGAGCTCGGTGTGGAGGTGGGTCGGGGGTCCACGACAGGTCCGGGCCCATCGTCGGGCTCCGGTCCGGGACCAGGCCGGGGAGGCGTGCTCGGGCCCGACTCGTCGAGCTGTTCATCGATCGCGTCCTGTTCGCGGGTCACGACGTCGATCGAGGTGCCCTTGGCCTCGGCCAGCTGGACGAGCAGTCCGTGTCGCGTCTGTTCGGAGGTCGACGCCATCTCCTCGGCTCGCGCAATGGCCTGCTCGATCGTCTTCTTTGCCGCCTTGTGCCTGGCTGTCGCCTCACGCTGCTGATCCAATGCGTCCTGCGCCAGCCGCGCGGCAGCGTCGAGCACCACCTTGCGGGCGGTGTAGGTGGCGACCTTCGCGACAGTTGCCTCATTCGTGCTCGAGTATGCCGATGCACGCTCAAGAAGCTGCTGAGGGCCGGCACTCTTGAACATCGCCGAAAGCCTTGAGACAGACGATCCGGACTGCAGCTGCTCGACTGTCATGGCTGCGACAACTTCCTGTTGCGCCTCCAGCTGCTTGCGCGCGGCGGCAACGTCGACCAGGTGTCGAGCCACTGCCTCCTTGGCGACTTCCAGCTCGTACGTGGCCCCATTGAGTCGTTCGGATGCCGCGGCTGACTGCGCATACAGGTCGTTGAGCTGCTGCCGTGACTGGACGAGCTGGATCTGCAGCTCACTCACCGTGGGATCGTCGGCGTGCGCGCTGGTCGTGCTCGCGAAGGCGAGGACGAGAGCCATGGAGACCGAGCCGGCAATGCGGCGGCGCCATGCGAGGGGGAAGGCACGCATGGCACTACGGTAAGCCAGATGTGCTGAAATCGGAACCGATTGGTCAACCTCGAGGCACGCTGGGACTCAGGATCAACGTCTTCTCGGTGGCCTTCTTGACGGCCTTGGCCGAGAACGCCCACGGCAGGGTTTTGCCGTCGGCCCACAGCGGCGCCTGGTCAAGATAGTTGGGATGGAACGCGTGCCCGGAGTTGCCGGTGAGCTGGATCCAGCGTGAGCGGTCGAGATTGTCGAGGTCGATGACCATGCGCATCGACGGAACCGCCGTGACGTCGTAGCCCTCTGTCGCGTCCCAGCTCGACGCGTTGATGATGCCGCTGCCACCGCCGAGATTGAACGGTCCACGGTTGAAAAGTGCCTCGATGACACCGATCCCGGAGTCACCCAATGTCGGGTTGACCAGCTCGAGCTGGTGGAGCTGACCCCACCTCCATTCGCCGGGCTCGCGCGACTGCAACATCGTCAGCTCGTCGCGTGCCTTCCGCATGGCCTCGGCAAGGATGTCGTCACGCGACTCGGTGCGGCTGCTGGTCGTCACGTCGTCCCACCAGTGGCTGCCGGGCTTCTCGAGGATCGAGCTGACAACGCTGAACCATCGTTCACCGCCCCCAGGCCCCTGCCCCTTGGGGAGCTCATCGTCGAAGGTGAGCTGCAGGAGGTTGCGCCAGACGACGTTGAAGTATGCGGCGGCGGACGAGTCGGCGGTCTGCTGATAGTCCCAGTTCTTGAGCGTCGCTTGACCCTGGCGGTAGTAGCGAGTGCCCAGATCGATGGCGAGCAGCTTCGGTACGAGCTGCTCAGCGATCGCGCTGTAGTTGTCCATCTGGATGCGGGTCATGTCCGCGACCGACATCTTGGGCTTGGCCGTGATGAGCTCGCGGATGCGCTGCGAGCGATATCCCTGCGCTGTGTCCTCCCCGAGCAACACGGGGTAATGGTCGCCGATGACCTTGTTGTTGGCCGTCACGATGAAACCCTCGTCGGGGTTGTAGACACTCGGCAGCGCATCGAAGGGGATCGCATCGACCCACTCGTACGCGGGATCCCATCCCGGGACCGGCCATCGACCGTCACCCTTGGCCCTGATCGGGATCACACCGGGCGACTGGTAGCCGATGTTGCCGTCGACGTCGGCGTACACGAGGTTCTGCGACGGCACCGTGAAGAGCTCGGCGGCCGTCCGGAAGTCGTCCCAGTTCTGGGCCGTGTCGAGCGCGAACACGGCCTCCATCGTCGGCCTGGGAGTGAGGGCGCTCCAGCGAAGCGCCACCTCGTACGAGCTCTCCGGCACACCCTTCGTCTTGCTGGTGCCGACGGCGGCGATGTCGTCGTCGAGGTCGGACAGGATCGGCCCGTGTCGCGTCGACCGTACGGTGATGTGCTCGGTCTTGCCGCCCGCCACCTTGAACGTCTCGCGACGGGCCTCGATCGGCAGCTGCTTGCCGTCGTACTCGTAGGTGTCACCCGTGACCTTCTCCAGGTAGAGGTCGGCAACATCGGCGTACATCGTCGTCACGCCCCACGCGACACGCTTGTTGTGGCCCACCACGACGCCCGGCATTCCGGCGAACGAGAACCCTGCGACGTCGTAGGGGCACTCCTTGGTGCGCTCGCGGCAGTGGAGGCCAACCTGGTACCAGATGCCCGGCATCGACGGCGCAAGGTGCGGGTCGTTGGCCAGGATCGGCTTGCCCGTTGTCGAATGGTCTCCGTCAACCACCCACGAGTTGGATCCGATGCCCTCGCCCATGCCCAGCAGCGCCGGCAGCGCATCGGCGCCGCTCTGCGCGGCTTCCAGCGACGCGACCGCGGCCCTGGCGAGCCCGGGTTGGGCGAGGAAGCACAGCTGCTGGTCTCCCGAGTCGCACGGATCCTGCTCAAACTTCCCCGCGTAAACGTTCGCGTCGTCGTCGGCGACGATCGTGGCGTGGCCCTTGGGGTAGTCGGGGTAGAGCTGCTCGACCTCGTCCACCGTGAGGTCGTTGGTCGACAGGGCCCGGGTGACCTCGTCACCCATGTTGCTGCGCAGATCCCATGCCATGGCCTTGATCCACGCCAGCGAGTCGACCGGCGTCCACGCTTCGGGACGGTAGTCGGGACCGGTGATGGCAAGGACGGTGTACTCAAGTGACAGCTCTGAGCCGGACTTGTCGCTGATGTAGGAATTGACGCCGCGGCTGTATGCCTCGAGCAGCGTCAACGTCTCGGGGTCGAGCAGTGCAACCTCCTGCTCGGCGACCCTGCGCCAACCAAGGGTGCGGACGTACTTGTCGGTGTCGAGAGCGCCCTCGCCCACCAGCTCGGCAAGGCGTCCCCCCGTGACGTGGCGACGGAAGTCCATCTCGAAGAACCGATCCTGCGCGTGCACATAGCCCTGCGCCAGGAACAGGTCTTCAGCGTTGTCGGCGTAGATCTGTGGGATGCCCTTGTCATCGCGCTGCACCGTGACATCGGCGCGCAGGGCGTTGACCCCCACCTCGCCCGAAGTGTCGGGGAATGACTTGCGGACGGTCACGAAGGCAAACACCACACCCACGATCAGCACTGCTGACAGCAGGACGGCCACGATGCCAAGGAAGCGACGCACCGGGCCATTGTGCCCTGCCCCGGTGGCGCGAAACCTCAGGGCTTGGTGCTGCCTCGGATCTCACCGACGAGTTCTTCCAGCACGTCTTCGAGCATGATGACGCCCAGCACCCGGCCCGTCTCGTCAGCAACGCGCGCCATGTGGGAGCCGCGCGACTGCATGGTCCGGAGCGCCTCGTAGAGCCCCGATCCGGCCACGACAGTGGCCAGCGGACGCACCCACTTGTCGGCGATCGGCTCGAGCCTCGACGTCTCATCGGTCTCGAGCACGTCCTTGATGTGCAGGTAACCCGTGGTGTCACCGTCGGCGTCTGCCACCGGGAATCGGGAGAAGCCGGTCTCAGCACATGCCTGCTCGATGTCGGCGGGAGTCGCCTGCGGAGTGATCGTCACGAGACCGTCGCGCGGAAGCAGAACCTGGTCGATCGTGCCCTGGGAGAATCCGAGAGCACCCGACACCAGTCCATACTCGTGGGCGTCGAGCAGGCCTTCGCGACGAGACTCTTCGACCAACCCAGCGACCTCGTCGTGGCTGAAGGTCGAGGCCACCTCGCTCTTGGACTCGACGCGCAGCGCTCGGACGATGAGGTCGGCGGCTCCGTTGAGGATCACCACGAACGGCTTGAGCAGCGCCACCACGGCGAGCATGAATGGGCCGAGCACCAGTGCGGCACGCTCGGGGCCGACCAACGCGAGGTTCTTGGGCACCATCTCGCCGAGCACCACGTGGAGGAAGACCACGATCGTCATGGCGATCACGAACGAGATCGGGTGGACCAAGCCGTGCGGCACATTGAGTCCCTCGAATACGGGCTCGAACAGGTGCGCAATCGCGGGCTCGCCGACCGCACCAAGACCCAGCGCACAGATCGTGATGCCGAGCTGTGCTGCGGCAATGACCAAGGTCAGGCTTTCGATGGCGCGCAGGGCCATCCGCGCGGCAGCCGAGCCGGCCTCGACCCGAGGCTCGAGCTGCGTTCGCCGCGCTGAGATCAGGGCAAACTCCGCACCCACGAACAGTGCGTTGAAGGCCAGCAGCACGACTGTCAGCGCTATTGCGAAGCCCGGGCTCATGCGACCTCCCCCGTCGACGCTGCGGTCAGCGAGACCCGATCGATGCGGCGGCCCTCCATGCGCTCAACCTTGAGCGTGACCGTCAGCTGCTCCGGCTCCTCGTCGTCCTCGCCGCGCCGCGTCAGACGCAGTGCAACCTCGTCACCGCGTATTGCGATGCGTCCCAGCTCGGCGTGGATCAAGCCCGCGATCGTCTCGTAGTCCTCGCCCTCAGGGAGCGCAATGCCCGTCTGCTCCTCGACCTCGTCCGGGCGCAGCAGCCCTGACAACGACCACGTGCCGTCACGACGATGACGGCTCTGCGACGAGAGACGGTCATGCTCGTCAGCGATGTCGCCGACAATCTCCTCGACGAGGTCCTCCAAGGTGACGACGCCGTCGGTGCCGCCGTACTCATCGACCACGATCGCCATCTGCATGCCCTGCTCGCGCAGGAGCGTCAGCAGCGGATCGAGCTCAATGCTGTCGGGAACCGTCGCCGCCGGGTCGGCAAGATCAGCAAGTCGTACGTTGCGCCGTCGACCCGGCTCCACACCCACTGCCTGCTTGACGTGCACGATGCCGAGGATGTCGTCGGGGCTGCGACCGATCACCGGGAACCGCGAGTGACCCGTCTGCCGTGCGGCATCGATCACGTCGAGCGCACAATCGCGTCCTTCGAGGAAGTGCACCCGCACCCGCGGCGTGCGGACGTCGGCGGCGGTCCGGTCGCCGAAGGCAATGCTGCGGGCCACCAGATCGGCGGTCTCGTCGTCAATCGCACCCTGCTGGGCCGATCGCAGCACCAGCGACCGCAGCTCAAGTGGTGATCGAGCGGATCGGAGCTCCTCCTGCGGCTCGACCCCGATTGAGCGGAGGATGCCGTTGGCGACGGCGTTGAGTCCACGAATCGGCCACAACATGGATCTGGTGAACGTGCGCTGGAGCCACTGCGTACGCGCGGCGACCTGTTGGGGGAGCGCGATGGCGAGCTTCTTGGGCACCAGCTCGCCCAGCAGCATCGTGACGATCGTGCTCAGCGTCAGCGCCACCGCGTACGAGACGCCCTTCAGAGCAGCGCCGGTCAGGCCGACACTTTCGAGGGGGCCGTGCAGGACCTTGCCGAGGGCAGGCTCGGCCAGGAAGCCGATGGCGAGGTTGGTGATCGTGATGCCGAGCTGTGCGCCGCTGAGCTGGGTCGACAGGGTCCGGAGTGCGGCCAGCGTGCCCTTGGATCGCTTGTCGCCGGCCTCGGCAGCGCGCTCGACCGTGGCCCGGTCAACGGTGACAAGGGCGTACTCGGCGGCTCCGAACACGCCGCAGCTCAGCACGAGGAGCAATGACAAGGCGAGCAGCAGCCACTCAGTCATCGCGGCGCTCCAAGAGCGAGGAATCGGTCACGATGCGGCAACTGTACCCTTGGGGTGCAGTCCCGAACTCAGGAGCAGGCCGTGCCGACCTATCAATATCAGTGCACCGAGTGCGGTGAGCCGCTGGAAGTCCAGCAGAGCTTCACCGACGATGCGCTGACCGTCTGCCCCACCTGCGATGGCCGGCTCCGCAAGGTGTTCAACGCCGTTGGCGTCGTGTTCAAGGGCTCGGGCTTCTACGTCAACGACAGTCGCTCCAAATCGACGTCCACCGACAGCGCTTCCACCAAGCCGGCCAAGGCTGACAAGCCAGCTGCCTCGTCCTCCAACGGATCATCGCCTGCACCGACGAAGGCCGCACCGGCCAAGAAGTCCGGCTCCGACTCCGCCGCCTAGCCAGCTGCCCTGTGGATCGTCAGCAGCGACGTCGACGCATTCTTCCTAGAGTCCGGCGATGGACACCATCCGTCGACTCATCTTCCAGCACCACCGACTCCTCGCCGCGATCTGCGCGGGACTCGCCGTCCTGGCCGGGCTGAGTGCCGTACGCCAGTCACCCGAGGGCGTGCGCGTCGTGGTCGCCCGACATGATCTCGCCAGCGGCCACGTCATCGAGACTTCCGACCTCCGCGTCACGACACTCGCCTCAGCCCCCGACCAATCGTTGACAACCGCGACGGCGGTCGGTCGGCAGGTCGCTGGCCCGATGCGCCGCGGCGAAGCCCTCACGGACTACCGCATCCTTGAGCCCGGCGCTCTCGACGGCTACGGCGAGGACGCGGTTCTCACCAGCATCCTGGTGTCCGATGCCAGTGGCCTGACGGGCGTACGGGTCGGTGACCGGATCGACATCATCGCGGTCGACCCGCACGGCGAGTCCAAGGCCGAGGTCATCGCCCGCGATGTCGAGGTCGTGACCACACCGGCGCCGGACGAACGTGACGCCGTGCCGCTCAGCATCGTCACGACCGAGCAGATCGCCCTCGACCTGGCCGCTGCGGCGCTCGAGTCGAGGTTCACCCTGATGCAGACCTCGTGACATCGCTAGGGTCAGAACGACAATCACAAACCCATTCGGAGGACACCATGCTCCAAGGATTCAAGGAATTCCTGTTTCGCGGGAACATCATCGACCTCGCAGTTGCCGTGGTCATCGGCACCGCCTTCGCCGCGCTGATCACGGCGTTCACCGACTCTTTCATCAGCCCGCTGCTCGGCATCATCGGTGGCGGCGGCTCGATGGGTATGAGCGCCGAGGTCGACGGGCAGTTCTTCACATTCGGCGCGTTCATCAGCGCGATCATCACGTTTGCGCTGACGGCGGCTGTCGTCTACTTCGTCATCGTGGTGCCGGCCAAGGCCATGCAGGAACGCCGGGCTGCAGGTCAGGAGCCCGAGCCGGAGATCGTGCCCGAGGACATCGCATTGCTCCGCGAGATCAGGGACGCTCTCAGCCGCCAGCCGTGATGTCAGCCGTGATGCGGCGGAACGTCGCGTAAGTAGTCGTCGTCGGAGGTCGGGGCGGGGTGCTCGCCCCACCCTTCGTCGGTGTCGTCGCTCGTGGCGTCGGGCAACAGATCACCCAACAACTCGGCCGCCCGACGACGGCGCTCGATTTCGCGCTTGGACAGCTCAGGCGAGGGCATCGAACCAGTCCGGCGTGAGCTTGGGATAGGTCGGATTCCAGCCCGTACGGTCGCTGAACCGCTGGGAGCTGACGCGCTGCGAGCGGGTGAGGATCTCAAGCTTGTCCCGACCGATGCGCTCAACCCAGGACGGCAGGAAGCTGCCCTGCTTCTTGCCGGCGGCCTGGGCGATCGTGTCGACGTAGTCGCGGCGCTGGACCGGCTCGGCACCGACGTTGTAGATGCCTCCGTGAGCCGACAGCGCATGGACGACAGCCGAACCGACATCGGCCGGATGCACCACGTGCATCCACGATCGTTCGGCACCCATGCCGATGGCCTTGCCGGCACGAGCACGGCGGAACAACCACGCCGTGTTGCGGTCATCGCCTGTGACGAGCCCGAACCGGAGGCTGACGGACGTTCCACCGGAGGCGGCGAACTGCGCCATCGCGTCCTCGGCGACGACAACCGGCTCGGTGGCGGCCGTGACGTCGATCGGGCTGTGCTCGTCGATCCACTCGTCGCCGGTGTCTGCATAGATGAAGCTGAGGCTCTGCTGGATGATGCGGCCGACGCCGGCTGAGCTTGCCGCATCGGCGACCACCTTGGAGCCGACGACTCTGATGCGGTCGACCGCCTTGAGAGATCCCGGCCGCAGCGCCGCAGCGCCGACAGGCACCTTCGTCGCGAGATTGGCCACGGCGTCACAGCCCCGCATGCCGGCGATCATCGCGTCGCGGTCGTAGACATCGCCCAGACACGGCTCGGCACCGGCCGCGGCGACCTGGGCAGCCGACTTCGGCGTGCGGGCAAGGCCGACCACGGTGTGTCCGGCTTGGTGCAACGCGTCGATGGACGATCGGCCCATCACTCCGCTTGCACCCGTGAGGAAAACCTTCACGTCACTCCTTGAGTGGATGGTGCCTCCGGTCGCCCGGAGAGATCCAGTCCGATGGTGGTGCCACCGGCTCGAATGGTTACGGAATGATAACAATCGGTGCAGATCGCGTCACCAAACGCTGAAATCAGACCTCGACCAGCGGTGTGACATCCGCAATCGAGTCGAAGACGTGGGTCGGCCTGAACGGGAACCGGTCGACCGCGCCAGCCGCTGTCGAACCCGTCAGCACGAGGATCGTGCGCATACCGGCCTCGAGTCCCGAGAGCACGTCAGTGTCCATGCGATCACCGATCATCACGGTGGTCTCGGAGTGCGCCTCGATCTGGTTGAGTGCGCTGCGCATCATCAGCGGGTTGGGCTTGCCGACGAAGTAGGGCTCCACGCCCGTCGCCTTGGTGATCAGCGCTGCAACCGAGCCCGTGGCCGGCAGGGATCCCGCTGGCGATGGGCCGGTGGCATCGGGGTTGGTGGCGATGAATCGCGCGCCGTTCTCGATCAGCTGGATCGCGCGGGTGATCGCCTCGAACGAGTAGGTGCGCGTCTCGCCCAGCACGACATATTCGGGGTCACGGCTCGTCATGATGTAGCCGACGTTGTGCAACGCCGTCGTCATGCCGGCCTCGCCGATGACGTACGCGGTGCCTTCGGGGCGCTGCTCGCTGAGGAACTTCGCCGTGGCGAGAGCCGAGGTCCAGATGGCCGACTCGGGCACGTCGATGCCGGCGGCGCGCAACCGCGCGCACAAATCGCGTGGGGTGAAGATCGAGTTGTTGGTCAGCACGAGGAACTTGCGTTCGCTCTGCTTCAAGCGCTCGATGAACTCCGGAGCGCCGGGGATTGCCTTCTCCTCATGGACGAGCACGCCGTCCATGTCGGTGAGCCACGATTCAATGGGCTTGGTCATACCTTTATTGTCCACCCGCATCCGGGGTTCGATGAAATCGACACCACTCGATAACCTGTGGGCGCGCCCTCGTAGCTCAGTTGGATAGAGCGACCGCCTCCTAAGCGGTAGGTCACAGGTTCGATTCCTGTCGAGGGCACGGCTATCCGATGCCGATCAGTTCTTCGTGTTCCCCTACGCGTGAACATCCTGTGTTTGGGTTTGACCCGGGCTCGCCCGATCCCTGTGGGGCGAACACGAAACGGCGGTAGGACCAGAACCGGAAGACGGTGCCGAGCCCGACGCCCACGACATTGGCGGAGATGTTGTCGGCCATGACGCTCGTCATGCCCAACAGGTGGTGGGAGATGAACAGGGTGACCACCGAGAAGCTGAGTCCGATCGTGTTGAACAGCACGAACAGTCCGACCTCGCGCCGGCGGTCGCCAGAGGCGATGCCCCGCCAGGTGAAGGCGCGATTGCCCCAGTAGGTGACCAGCATCGCGAGTCCCACCGCAATCACCTTCGCGGAGGTCGGGTCGCCTCCCAGTATCGGATGTGCCCGCAGGACGTTGAACGCTGCGACGTCGACGACATACCCACCGCCACCAACCGCGAGAAAGGTGAGAATCTCCGGACTGAGCAGGCTGGCCGAGAGATTAGTGCGCTGCATGAGCCGTGTCCGCCGAGGATCGGCTCAGCGGATGACGCAGATGAGTTTGGACCTGCCGCCAACGCCACACAAGGACCAGGGCCAGCGCCTCGCGCACAATGCCGGCTGACATCTTCGACTGCCCGGTTGTCCGATCGGTGAAGGTGATCGGCACCTCCGTGGTGCTCAGACCGAGCTGGGCAGCGCGCCACGTGTTCTCGATCTGGAACGAATAGCCATTCGACTGGGACTCAAGGATCCCGAGCCGATCGATTGACTGGCGTCGGAAGGCCCTGAACCCAGCCGTGGAGTCGCGGACCCGCAGACCGAGCACAGTGCGCACATACGCGTTGCCAACGCGAGAGATCAGCCGACGACTGAGGCTCCAGTTGTCGACCCCACCACCATTGACATATCGCGACCCAACCGCCACGTCGCTGGTGGCCAGCGCGGCAATGAGCTCCGGAATCTTGGCGGGAGGGTGCGACAGGTCGGCGTCCATCTGCACGAACACGTCATAGTCGCGCTCCAGCGCCCAGGCGAAGCCCGCACGATAGGCCGATCCGAGCCCATCCTTCTCGAGACGGTTGAGCAACGACACCTGGCGCGGATAGGCAGGATGTGCAGCGACGAGCGCAGCTGTGCCATCCGGGCTGTTGTCGTCGACGACCAAGATGTGGGCGGCCGGTTCGGCCTGCAACACCGCGTCCAGGACGATCTCGATCCCGTCCGCTTCGTTATAGGTGGGGATGATGATGATTGCGTTCATTCGCGAGCTCCTTCGTTGGTGGGGGTTGTTCATCGGCAGGCGGTGGCCACCCACGGGGTGGCCCGGATGACGCCGACATGGAGGTAGATCGTTCGGCCGCAGATGGACTCGAACTTCGTGTAGTCGCGGGCGACGATCGCCGACGTTTCTCCTGTCTGCAGCCCCCAAGACCGGATCGTGCTGCCGGTGACGAGCCACGTCGGCGCTGACGGGCCTGAAAGGACCGCATTGAGCTCGGCCAGGTCCGGGTCAAGCGTCTTGACCGGCAAGCTCCACAGGTGGGGGTACGGCGACGCCAGACCCGAGGACTGCACGATGTCGGCCTGCCCGTACAGATTGACCACGGTGTCTCCCGGCTGGGCGACGGCCTTGATCGCCTCGCCTACGGTCTGACCCGCACTCCCCTGCGGCACGGCGAGACTCACCGCCGAGGCAACCAGTGCAGACGCGACGGCATACCCGATCGCGGGGCGCATCAGGAGGCGACCTTCGGCGGCAAGCAACCCGGCCGCGACCGACGCCGGGACGATGAGACCGATCAGGTAGTGGTGCCAGTAGTTGCCACCCAGCAGCACCGAGGCCCCGGCGAAGGCCAGCAGGACCAGCAGAGCCCAGGAGACCGCGCTCCGTCTGCGACGTGTCACGGCGTCGAGCGTCACGACTGCGAGGATGAGCGCCAGTCCCGCCGTGATGGCGACGCGGAGCAGGCTGATGAGTCGCGCGGAGGAGTGAGCACTCCCGCCCTGAGCCTGGACCTGTCCGGCATGGATGCGGAACGGGTACATCGCGTCGAACACCCCCGCAAGGGACGTTCCATGGGCCAATGTCCAGGCGGCGAACAGGGAGAGTGCCAGGACCGCTCCCCCGAACGTGTACGCGATCAGCCTGACGCCGCGTTGCGGCGCGACTTCGCCACGACGCCATGCAACTGTCAGGGCAACCGCACCGAAGACCGCGACATCGGCGAAGTTCTGCTTGACCAGGACGGCGCACACGGCCAGCACGCCGGCCGCGAGCGCCAGCCGAGCAGCACGGCGGTCCTGCGATGCGCGCAGCGCCAAAACCACCGCGATCAGCCCGCCGACCACGAACGGCGCAGCGAGCAGCTCGCCGTTCACGGCGTAGCCACCGAGCAACGGCGTCAAGCAGAGTGCCGATGCAGTGACGGCGGCCCACCGAGCGGCGACCTCGCCGCCGACCAGGCGGGCAAGGTGGGCGGACCCAAGAACCACCAGCAGCACGGCAACGCAGCCGATGAGCCTCAGGGCGGGTAGTCCGCCCAGATTCGACGCGAACTTGAAGATCGTGATCAGAAGGGGCGGTCGATCCACCCAGTAGTTGCCGTACAGGGACGCACCGGAGCCGTTCCACTGTCCACCGACGAGCAAGAAGCCGGCCTCGTCCGGCGACGCGGCGTGGCCTATGAACGGGATGCGCCCGAGCACCGCCACCGCCGCAGCGGCCGTGGCGGTCCACGTCGGCAAGGCTGCACGACTGCTCATCTCGCGAGTCGCCGCCGCAACAGAGATGGTCATGGATCCAGCGTCGATCCGCGAACCTGCACACGACCTGACTGCATTCCGTTCGGAGCGCCGAGATCGACGAGTGATGGTGCACGATGGGCGTCATGACGGTTGTCGGCATCTGTGAGGACGACGTCGACGTGCGCCGCGTGCTGACCGACGCTCTCAAGATGAACGGTCACCGCGTCGTCATCGCCCGAAACGGGCGAGAGGCGGTGGAGAACCTCGGGCCGAGCAGCGGTGTCGAGGTGTTGGTCCTCGACATCGGCTTGCCCGATGCGGACGGCCGCGATGTGTGCCAAGCCCTTCGCTCTGCAGGACAGCACGCGCCGGCACTGTTCCTCACCGCCTTCGACGCGGTCCACGATCGAGTGTCCGGATTCCACGCCGGAGGCGACGACTATGTCGTCAAGCCATTCGCCATCCCCGAGGTGCTCGTACGCATCGAGTCCCTCCTACGCCGGAGCCGCCCGCTCCCGACCAGCACGAGCGGCCTGGTCCTCAGCCCCGATCGGTTGTCGATGGCTGTCGCCGATCGCGAAGTTGCGCTGACCCCCACCGAGTTCCGTCTCCTCGCGGCCATCGCGGCTGAGCCCGGTGCGGTTGTTCGCCGACGTACGGCAGTCGCCGCCGCGTGGCCAGATGGTGCGATCGTCAACGAGAACACGATCGACTCCTACGTGCGACGCATCCGGGTCAAGCTGGCGTCGATCGAATCCCCCGTCGAGCTGGCCACGATCCGCGGCGTGGGGTTCACGCTGCGATGAAGCTCCCCGGACGCACCCTTCAATCACGCATCGTGTGGACCACGACGATCGTCTCTGCTCTCGCGATGTCGGCCATGATCGGCACCGTCATGCTGCTCCTCTCTGCGCTCACGATGAACAACATCGACCAGCGACTCAGCGATCAGGCCGCGGCCATCTCGACCACCATCAAGGTCGCCGGCGACGGAAGCATCTCCGCCTCGGAGACGCCCAACGACCGCATCGACGACACGACGTGGATCTACGACGTCGAGGGGCAACTCGTCGAGGGGCCACGGACCGGGCCACAGATCACGTCGATCGTCGATTCACTGTCACGTGTCAGCACGCGCACTCAGGTCGAGAAGCTCGACCGGGTATTTCTGGCGGCCCCTGTCCGGTTCGAAGGGACGACTCGGGCGGTCATCGTGGTTGAGGCCTCGCTGGAACCGTACGAGTCAACTCGCAAGCTGGTGTTCTTCGGCCTCCTGGGCCTCGGCGCGAGCGTCACTGCCGGTTCGGCGGGTGTCGCCGCGTGGACGGTACGTCGAACACTCGCGCCGGTCGAGTCCATGGCAACACGGGCCGAGGACTGGAGCGAGCACGACCTGGACGCCCGTTTCGAAGCCACGGGAACCGACGATGAGTTCGCCAGGCTGGGACACACACTCAACGTGCTGCTCGATCGCGTGGCTGGCGCGCTACGTGCCGAGCAGCGCCTGACAGCTGAGCTCGCCCACGAGCTGCGCACCCCACTGACGGCGATCCGCGGCGAGGCCGAGCTCACCAGGATGGTCGACCTCCCGCCCGATGTGGATGAACGGCAAGCCCGAGTCGTGGCGCTGGTCGATCGGATGAGCGGGACGATTGCCTCATTGCTGGCCGCCGCCCGTGGCGAAGTCCCTGTCGATGCACACACGACCGCCGCCGAACTCGTCAAAGCCGTGGTCGACCACGGCGTCGGGCGCGACGGTGTGCAGGTCTCCGTCGACGTCGGTGAGCTCGAGGTGCCGACGCCGTTGGACCTGACGGCACGCGCACTCTCGCCGCTCGTCGTCAACGCGGTACAGCACGCTCGGTCCCACATCACGATCTCGTCGACGCTCTCCGAACGAACCGTCGACATCGCTGTGAGCGACGACGGAGCGGGGATCACGGCAATCGATCCGGAGTCGTTGTTCGAGTCAGGTCGACGTGGGACTGACAGCCCCGGGGTCGGGTTGGGGTTGGCGCTCGCCCGTCGAGTGGCTCGTACGTTGGGCGGCGACGTTCGCATCGCGTCGCTTTCGAACCCCACGACATTTGTCCTTTCGCTGCCTCGCTACTAGCCCACACCAGTCAGGTTGTCGACAGGTTCGTCACGCCACGGTTGAGCCCATGAGCCAAACACAAGCCACCACCCCGTACCTCTCAACCCGTCATGTCGAGCGCGGAGCGTGGACCCGAACCCTGTTGAACAAGGTGCCCGAAGTCACCGTGCTGTTCTGGGTCGTCAAGATCCTGTCGACCACCGTCGGCGAGACAGCGGCCGACTTCCTCAACAGCAACGTGGGCCTCGGCCTGTCCGCCACCACTGCACTCATGTCACTGCTCCTGGCAGTCGTCCTGGTCGCGCAGTTCTCCGCGAAGAAGTACATACCGGCCGTGTACTGGCTGGCAGTCGTGCTGATCAGCGTCGTCGGCACCTTGTTCTCCGACAACCTGGTCGACAACTTCGGCGTCAGCCTCTGGACGACCAGCGCCATCTTCGGCGCAGGCATGATCGCCTCGTTCATTGCTTGGCACCGCTCGGAGCACACGCTGTCGATCCACACCATCGTCACGCGCCGCCGTGAGGCCTACTACTGGCTGACCATCTTGTTCACCTTCGCCCTCGGCACGTCAGCCGGCGACCTGGTGGCCGAGAAGCTCGCCGTGGGCTATTTCCCGTCAGCGCTGATCTTCGGCGGAGCCATCGCGCTCATCACCGCCGTGTTCTACGCCCTCCGGGCGAACGCCGTCATCGCGTTCTGGGCCGCGTACATCATCACCCGTCCGTTCGGTGCCTCGATGGGTGACTTCCTCACCGCACCGGCCAAGGACGGCGGACTCGGCATCGGAACCAACGGCACCAGCGCGATCTTCCTGGCGGTCATCGTCGGCTGCGTCGCGTGGTTCACCGTCAAGGCCAGGCGCGAGGACCGCGAGCTCGTGTCCGTCTCGGTCTGAGCAATCCCATCCGACCCGCCCGGACTGCACCATCGTCCGGGCGGGTCCCGACATCCCAAAGGCCACACATGAACCTCACCCACCCCACGCCGCGCCAGCTCGCCGTTCCTGCCGCCATCATCGGTGCCGCCTCCCTCACCTTCGCTCTCCTCGCCGACTCCGCGACGGAAGGGGACGGCGCAGCCCGCCTCGACCCGCGGGTCGCCACCGGCATCCTCGACCTGAGGATGAGTGTTCTCACCGGACTTGCTCGAGCCCTCAGCCTGATCGGCAGCGAGCTCGTGGTCGGCGTCACGGCACTTGCTCTCATGATCGTGCTGCTCGAAAGGCGCGGCCCGAAGCACGCAGGCCTTGCCGCAGGAGCCATGGCCGTCTCGGCCGGGCTGACCGTCGCGGTCAAGATGGGTGTCGGAAGGCCGCGCCCTGGCGCAGTTGACCGGTTGGGGGCGTTCGACGGCAGCTATTCGTTCCCGTCGGGCCACACACTCAACTCGGCGGTCCTGCTAGGACTGTTGTGCCTGTTGCTGGTGCCCGTCTTCAACCGGCGATCGACGAGAGTGGCCACGTACGCGGTCGCTGCGGCGCTCGCCATCGGGATCGGTGCCAGCCGCGTCTACCTCGGCTACCACTGGACCACCGACGTGATCGCTTCCTGGCTTATCGCGACGGTCTTGCTCACCATCGTTCACCTGGTCGACCGGTTCATCGGACCGTCAAGGGTCCAGTCAGGCAGCAGTCAGGTTCGCCGATCCACTCTGGATCCATGATCGCCACGCTGACACCCCTGCTGTACTCACTTGGTCCAGCAGCACTTCTGTTGGTGATGGCCATCGTGTTCGCCGAGAGCGGGCTCCTGGTGGGATTCTTCCTACCGGGCGACTCACTGCTGTTCCTGGCCGGAGCGCTTGTCGCCTCGCACGTGATCGGTGTGCCGATCTGGGCGTTGGCACTGGGAGTTTTCGTTGCCGCGGTCGCCGGTGACCAGGTCGGCTATCTCATCGGTCGACGGTTTGGCCCCCGACTCTTCTCGCGGCCGGACTCACGGTTCTTCTCCCACGCCAATGCCGAACGCGCACAACACTTCTTCACTCATCACGGGCCGAAGGCGGTGATCCTCGCACGCTTCATACCGGTCATCAGGACGTTCGTACCTGCAACGGCTGGGGTCGGCATGATGGATCGCCGACGCTTCACGACCTACAACCTCGTCGGTGCGGCGGCGTGGTCGGTCGGCATCATCGCGGCTGGCTTCTTCTTCGGGGGGATCCCCTTCGTCGCAGCACACATTGAGCTGATCACGATCGGCCTCGCGGCATTCTCGATCGTTCCTGCCGTGCGAGCCTACGTACGCAATCGAAGCTCAAAGTCGGCGAACCGGACAGCAGTTGACATCCCACTCTCAGTTGCGAAGTAGCCCAAGCGCCGGCGCAGTCAGACCATACGTTTCCGGCCCATAACCCTCGCCTGTTCACCCACCACACAGAAGGCCCGACATGCCGAATGACTTCTACGGACTGCCCCTCCATCCCCTGATCGTCCACGCCACGGTGGTGATGGTCCCGCTGGCCGCGTTGGCGGTCCTCTTGGCCGCATTGTGGCCGCGCTTCAGGGCTTGGGGCGGCCCCCTGCCTGCAATCCTCAGCGTGATCGGTCTCATCCTCGTTCCGCTGTCCACATCGACCGGCGAAACGCTCGAGCGGCACGTCGCGCGCTCGGCGCTGCTGGAGGAGCACACACGACTGGCTGATGGACTTCTCCCGTGGATGATCGCGCTGCTGATTGTGGCGCTGGTCAGCTATGCCCTTCACCGGCGAAGCTCAACGGGGCGTGCGACACACCGGGCTGTGGGCGCGGCGATCACGGCGCTGGCAGTCGTGGCCGTTGTCGGCACCACCGTGCAGATCGCACTGATCGGCCACAGCGGCGCCAAGGCAGCGTGGAATGACACCAACATGAGCTCATCTGCGCGCCCCTGACCCACGCCAGGCACGTTCGGCGTCGGAACGTCGCGTCGGATATGTTCGGGGACCATGTCCCGATCTTCGAGCAACGACCCGACCAACCGCGCGCGATGGCGCACCGCGTGGGACAAGCAGGCACCGACGTACGACCGGCAGATGCGGTTCTTCGATCGCAAGCTGTTCAAGGACAGCCGCGACTGGGTGTGCAGTCAGGCCACCGGCGAGGTCCTCGAAGTCGCGATCGGCACGGGCCTCAACCTCGAGCACTATCCGGCCGACATTCGCCTCACCGGCATCGAGCTCAGCCCCGGGATGTTGCAGCTTGCTCGCGATCGAGCCGTCGAACTGTCTCGCGAGGTCGACCTGCTCGAGGGGGACGCCCACCGACTCGACTTCGCCGACGGGTCGTTCGACACCGTCGTGTGCACGTTCTCGCTTTGTGCAATTCCCGATCATCGCCAAGCCGTCGCCGAGATGCATCGTGTCCTGCGGCCCGGGGGTCTGTTGCTGCTCGCCGATCACGTGGCAAGTCCCAACTTCCTCGTACGCGGGGTGCAAGGTCTCCTGGAAGTCGTGACCGTGCGAATGGGCGGCGAGCACTTCCGCCGCCGACCACTCGAGGTGGTGCAGGCCGAGGGGCTGACGATCGAGCAGCGCGAGCGGTTCGGCATGGGCCTGGTGGAGCGGTTGGCTGCGCGCAAGGGCGCTTGACCATAGCCTGATCTCATGGTCCGTCTGCGCCGTACCTCGGCGTCCTCCCCCGGCTGGGCTCGTGTTCGCCACGGCCGCGGCTTCCGCTACCTCGACCAGGATGGCGCGCCGCTGGAGGAGATCGACGTCGAGCGGTGCAAGCGCCTGGTGATCCCGCCGGCCTGGACCGAGGTGTGGATCTGCCCCGTCGAGAACGGACACCTCCAGGCAGTCGGGACCGACGCCGCGGGAAGACGGCAGTACCTCTACCACCCGGACTGGCGCATCCGCCGCGACCTCGAGAAGTTCGCGAAGATGGAGGGCTTCGCGGCCGCCTTGCTCAAGCGCCGACCGGAGTCTCGCCGCGACCTACGGGGCGATGACATGACCCTCGAACGAGTCGTGGCGACAGCGTTCAGCCTCCTCGACCTCGGAATGTTCCGCATCGGCTCGGACCGCTATGCCGAGGAGAACGGCAGCTACGGCCTCACGACCTTGGAGAAGCAGCACGTCCACGTCGACGACAAGGCCGTGTCGTTCGCGTACGCCGCCAAGTCCGGCCAGGAGGTGGAGGTCACGGTGCGCGACGACCAGGTGTGCGCCGTGCTGCGCGAGCTGCGTCGGCGGCGCGGGGGGAGCGAGCGCCTGCTGGCATACAAGGAGGCGGGACGATGGCGAGAGATCGACGCGGATGACGTCAACGGCTACATCAAGTCGCTGCTGGGCGAGGAGTACTCCGCCAAGGACTTTCGTACGTGGCGCGGAACCGCGATCGCCGCACTGTCACTCGCCCGCAGCAAGGCCGACACCCCGACGGCGCGCAAACGGGCCGTCTCCGCCGCGATGGAGCACGTCTCGGAACATCTCGGCAACACCGCTGCAATCGCCCGGTCGTCGTATGTCGATCCGCGCGTCGTCGACCTGTTCAACGACGGCGTCACCGTGAAGGCGGGTCACAGCCGGGCCGCTCCGGGCGCCACGATCAGCCGCACGCTCGAGCGTCAGGTGCTCGCGATGCTCAAGCGGGCTTGAGGCTCAGCTGAGGCTGAGCTCCATCGACACCCGCCGGGTGTGCTCGCCGACCCCGAGCAGCTGCGCCTCGCGCAGATCGTCCGGATCGTCGACATCCAGGCGCGCCTGTGGTGGCAGGTCTTCGATCCGCAGGCTGCCACCTGCCTGGTGGGCAAGGGCCGAATCTGCGCCGTAGCGAGGCTGCAGCAGACGAGGGTGCCGGGCGGCCAGGAGCGTGGTTCCCGATCCACTGGCGTCGGGCACGAAGGCGCGCTGGTGTTCGCCGACGATGGCCAGTGCCTCTTCCAGGTGATGGCTCGAAAGGCTGGGCAGATCGGCCGGCAGCACCACCAGCCCGCGCGAGGGAGCGTTCTTGGTCGCCCACCGCCGACCCAGTCTGATGGCGCCATTCAGGCTGCCCCTGCCGAAGATCTGACGGTCGGCCAGGACGGTCGCGCCCAGGTGCTTGATCTCGATGTCGAGATCGGCGACCGTCGTCACGATCACCAGATGCTCGACGGATGGGGCGCCATGAAGCGCGTCGAGGACATCCAGTGCGAATGCTCTGGCCAAGGCGGCCCGCGCATCAGGCGATGGGTGCAGCCTGCTCTTTGCCGCAGACCACTGCTTGATCGGTATGACCGCAGTCCAGCCGGTCATGAGACAACCTCTTGCTCGATCCGACCGTAGGTCGTGGTGCGTTGCCGGGCACTACGCCCGGCGAGCTGCGCCATCTGCTCGAGCTCGGCGCGTTCCTTGGCGGAACCGTTGGTCGAGCCGGCCATCCGGGAGATGGTCTCCTCCATCAGGGTCCCGCCGAGGTCGTTGACTCCGCCGTTGAGGACCTGGGTGCACTGGTCAGGACCGAGCTTGACCCACGAGCACTGGATGTTGTCGATGAGCCCGTGCAGCATGATGCGCGCCACCGCGTGGACGGCCCGGTTGTCCCGCACGGACGGTCCCGGGCGGGCGACGCCGGCCAGATAGATCGGGGACGACTGGTGGACGAACGGCAGCGGGACGAACTCGGTGAATCCGCCGGTCTCCTTCTGGATGTTGGCCAGGGTCTGGAGGTGGGTGACCCAGTGTCCGGGGTGGTCGACGTGGCCGTACATCATCGTCGAGGTGGTCGGCAGCCCGACCGTGTGAGCCGTCCTGACCACCTCGATCCACTGCGCTGTCGGCAGCTTGCCCTTGGTGAGCACCCAGCGGACGTCGTCGTCGAGGATCTCCGCGGCGGTGCCTGGGAGCGAGTCGACGCCGGACGCCTTCAGCTCGGTCAGGAACTCGGTGATCGACATGCCGGTGCGCGAGACACCGTTCATGACTTCCATGGGGCTGAACGCGTGGACGTGCAGTGATGGCTCAGCGCTCTTGACGGCTCTCGCGATGTCGAAGTACGCGGTGCCGGGCATCTCGGGGTCGATTCCGCCCTGCATACAGACCTCGGTCGCTCCGACCTGCACGGCCTGCGTCGCCCGGTCGGCGATCTCGTCCAGCGACAACGTGTAGGCGTCCGCGTCGGTCTTGCGCTGGGCGAAGGCGCAGAAGCGGCACCCGGTGTAACAGATGTTGGTGAAGTTGATGTTGCGGTTCACGACGTACGTGATGTCGTCACCGACCGCTGTCGCGTCGCAGGTCGTCGGCGAGCTTGACCACTGCCTCGAGCGCCGCACCGTCCTCGGCAGTCATCAGGGCAAGGGCATGTCCATCGGAAAGCGCCGCCGGATCACGCTCGGCTGACCTGAGCGCGGCCCGTACGTCACTGCTGAGGCGCTCGGGTTGGCGGTCGGCAGCCACCTTGTCCCGCAGGACGTCCCAATCGCCATAGACGTCCTCGAAGTCACTTCGCCGATCAGCCGATCGACCTTCGGTGTCGATCGTGGTGTGAAGGTCGGTGCGTCCCTGCGACAGGTTGTGCGACCACCCACCATCCGGCTCCTGCCACGGATGGCCCACAGCGATTGCTTCCGGATCGGCCAGGCCGTCATGACCCGCCAACGCGTCGACATGCGGGCGCAGGCGCGGGTCGAGCCACGGGTCGGACAGATAGTGCGGGTGGGCTGTCAGCCGTTCGCGCAGTTCAAGACCAGCCTCCGCACACAAGGCGGTGAGCCTTTCGACATCAGGCCACGGTCGCTCGGGATTGACGTGATCGGGCGTCAGCGGGCTGATGCCACCGAAGTCGTCAACACCCGCATCCAGCAGGGCGCGACACTCGGCCAGGTCCACCAGGTTGGGCGGCGCCTGGACCCGCATGGCCGGCCCCATGACGACCCGGGTCGCGGCGATCGCAGCGAGGTACTCCTCCAGCCCCACGTCGTCGATGTGCCGCATCGCAGTGTCGGGTTTGGCGCGGAAGTTCTGGATGATCACTTCCTGGATCGAGCCGTACTGCCTGGCGACCTTGCGCAGCGCGAAGATGCTCTCCGCGCGTTCGGGCAGGTTTTCACCGATGCCGATGAGCAGACCGGTGGTGAACGGGACGTTCAGGCGGCCCGCATCCTCCAGCACCTGGAGCCGGACCGCAGGCTCCTTGTCAGGCGACTTGTGGTGCGGGTGGCCCTTCTGGGTCAGGCGGGTCGAGGTGGTCTCGAGCATCATGCCCATCGAGGGAGCAACGGGCTTGAGCCGCGACATCTCTGCCCACGACATGACGCCAGGGTTGAGGTGCGGCAGGAGCCCGGTCTCCTCGAGCACCAGGATGCTCATGGCCCGGACATACTCCAGCGTGCTGTCGTAGCCGGCTTCCTCGAGCCACGCCTTGGCCTCGGGCCAACGGTCCTCCGGACGGTCACCCAGCGTGAACAACGCCTCCTTGCAACCCATCGCCGCACCGTCGCGAGCGATCGCAAGCACCTCGTCGGCGCTGAGGAACGGTGCCTCAAGCTTGTTGGGGATCGTCACGAAGGTGCAGTAGTGGCACCGGTCGCGGCATAGCCGGGTGAGCGGAATGAACACCTTGCGCGAGTAGGTGATCGTTGTCGGGCGACCAGCTGCGGCCAACCCCGCATCACGGATCCGGCGCGCCACGGTCATCAGACGATCCAGGTGATCCCCGCGCGCCGCCAGCAGCGCCGTCGTCTCAGCCAGGTCGATCGCCTTGCCGGCCTCCGCGCGCGCGACAGCGCGAGCCACCTGACGATCGTTCGGCACGGCCATCGGCTCAGCCTTGCTCGACACCGGTGATCGCGACCCCGCTGCGAGTCTTGTAGCGCTTGTTCATGCTGATCAGCACCGCCGTCAACGGCTCCAGCTGGCGGGCGAGACGCAAACCTCCTGCGTCGATGCCGCGCTTGCCGGTCACCGCTGCCGCCAGGTCCTGCACAGCGCTCTTGGCGTCCTCGTCGTCACCGCACACCAGCACGTCCTCGTGGGCCAGCGGTTCGCTCGTCTTCCACAGCGACAGGGCAGCCACGTGGTGGAACGCGCCCACGACACGTGCCGATGGCACGAGGCGCTGGGTCTCCTGTGCCGCCGACTCCTCGAGCACCAAACCGAACGGGCCATCCGCATCGAAGCCCAGCGGGTTGACGCAGCTGATGACGACTTTGCCCGCCAGTCCGTCGGCCAAGGAGGTCACCAGGTCCGCATGACCGTCCCACGGCACTGCCAGCAACACCACGTCGGCCGCGGCCACCGCGTCGGCATTCAACGTGCCCGACACCGGGCTGCCGTCGAGCTTGCCGTTGATCTCGTCGGCCTTCTCCTGAGCTCGGCCGGCGTCACGCGATCCCAGCACGACCTGATGGCCGACGAGCGCGAACCGGTAGGCCAAGCCGCGGCCCTGGGGACCGGTGCCGCCGACGACCGCGATCATTGGCAGCTCTCGCCCCAGGTCACCCATCACTCACCAGTCTGTTCGTCGAAGTCCCCGATAGTGAAGATACTTTGGCTCGCCACGATCCGACCCGGCGACCCAAGCCCGACGGCCGCCGCGCTACTCCTCATCCGTGACGATCCGGACCGCCACGTCCTGGCCGAGCGCGCGGGCCAGGATGCGCACCCGTTCGGCCAGCCCGCCCGTCTCCAGGTAGGCGCGGGCCGATGTGTCGGCGGGCCGCACCTCGATCGACGCGCCAACGATCGTTGCGCCGGTCAGCGTCAGGTCGACACCCTCACCGGCGAGAGCGAGCAGATCGGCATCGGCGTCCGGCACCGGAAATCCGCGGATGTCCTCGCCGTGCCCGGCAGCCAGCAGCACCGCGTCACGCGCCCCGAGGCCGAACATGTCCTCACCCTCGGCGCGAATCAACGACGCGGCACCGTCAGCCTCGGCGTCGAGCCACTCGTCGGGCAGACCGCGTACGACGACAACGGGAAGTCCGCTGAGCTTGCCGGCCACCAGCTCAGCGGCGCCGGCGATCTCGTCCGCGACCGCCGGAACCGTCACGGCGAGCACGTTGCCGTACGGATCCTCGTCGCCCTCGAACGACACACTCGCGGTGATGCCGGCGGCGCCGATCGCAATGTCGGTCTGACCGATGCGCCAGGCACGGCCGACCGTGTCGGTGATGATGACGCCCAGGCGCAGTCCGGTCAGCGCAACGAGTCGGGCGTGAAGTGCCCGCGCGGACCCGTCGGGATCACGGGGAAGGGGGACCACCGTCCCGGCGCCGATGTTGGACGCGTCGATGCCGGCGGCCGCCAGCGTCAGACCCGAATGGGTGCGCACGATGCGGGTCTGTCCACGTCGCGCGACAACCCGGTCGGTCTCAGCGTCGAGCAATGCCTCGCGATCCCCGGTCGTGGCGAGCCCCTCCGCCTTGCTGACGATCTTGCTCGTCACGACGATGACGTCTCCATCGGCGAGGGGCTCATCGAGGTGGTCGACGATGATCGCGGCCAGGTCATCGCCCGACACGATCTCGCCGATGCCCATCAGGGGCCAGAGCCGCAGCGTCATGCGCGAACCGCGAGGGCCAGGTCGATCGTGTCGCGGGCGAGCTGTGCGGTCGTCGCGTCGTCATACATGTACAGCGGCACGGATCGGGCCACCAGGCCCGCCTCCTCGATCGGCGCCAACGATGCGGCATCTGAGGTGTCGACCAACCAGCCGTCGAGGACTCCCCCGGCGCTGCGACCGCCCAGGTGGCCCGCGACTCCGGCGGGACTGATCTCGATGCCGAGACCGGTGAGCAGCTGGTCGGCCATCCCTCGCACCGCCGCGGTGCCGATGATCGGCGAGACACCGACGACCGGGGCCTGCGTCGTACGCACGGCCTGGGCGATCTCGTCGATCGAAAGGATCGCACCGATTGAGACGATCGGGTTGGACGGCGGAAGGATCACCAGGTCCGCATCGCGAATGGCGCCGACGACTCCCGGTCCGGCCGATGCCTGCGCCGCACCGCGGAAGGTCACCTCGCGCACCGGCACCTTGGCGCCGAGACGTATCCAGTACTCCTGGAAGTGGATCGTGTCGACGCCTCCAGCACCGTCGATGCCGATGTGGGTCTCGACCTCGTCCTCGGTCATCGGGAGCAGGCGCACACCCGGTTCCCAGCGGTCGCACAGGCGCTCGGTGATCTCGGCGAGACCGACACCCTCGTGGAGGAGCTTGGTGCGGATCAGGTGGGTCGCAAGATCGCGATCGCCGAGGCCGAACCAGGTCTCCTCGCCATAGGCGCCGAGCTCCTCCTTGGCATTCCACGTCTCGTCGGTGCGGCCCCACCGCCGCTCAGGGTCGATGCCGTCGCCCAGGGTGTACATCACGGTGTCGAGATCGGGGCAGACGCGCATCCCGTACAACCAGATGTCATCGGCGGTGTTGCCGATCACGGTGACCTCGTCGTCCGGCCCGACCGCTGAGAGCAGGCCCGTGAGGAATCGGGCACCGCCGACTCCGCCTGACAGCACCGTGATCTTCATGGGCCCATCCTGCCCGACGACGCTGCGAGGTTCAGCGCCGTCTCACAGTGCCGTTTCGATGGCTCGATAGAACGTCGGATAGGCGTAGATCGTGTTCTTGAGAGTCGCCACCGGAATCTCGGCCCGTACGGCGAACGCCAGTGCCGACAACGTCTCGCCGCCGGTCGGGCCCGCGCTGGTCGCGCCGACGATGATCCCGCGATCGTCGTCGATGACCAGCTTGATGATGCCCTCGTTGCCGGCGGAGTGGAGCCAACCGCGACTACTCGACGGTATGTCTGACGTCCCCACGCGCACGTTGATGCCCTTCTCACGTGCCTGGCTCTCGGTCAGGCCGACTGCACCCACCTCGGGATCGGTGAACGTCACCCGCGGAAAGCTCGTGTCGTAGTCGTCGAGCCCCTCGCCCAGGATCGACTTGACCACCCGCTCGGCCTGATACATCGAGACGTGGGTGAAGGCGCCGCGTCCGACGATGTCGCCGATCGCCCACAGTCCTCCAGATGCGGTCCCACCGGTGACCTGCATCGCGTCGTCAACGGTCAGGAACCGCTCGGCCTTCACGCCGACGGTGTCGAGCCCGATGTCAGCAAGACGAGACGTCCGACCCGCGGCAACCAGGAGCTGCTCGGCCTCATACGTGTCACCACCACACGAGACGGTGAACCGTTCGCCGTCGTGATCGACCCGGTCGATCGTGACGCCGGCGTGGACCGCGATGCCTTCAGCCTCGAACACATTTGCCACGAGCTCGGACGATTCGGGCTCCTCCGGCCCCAGGATGCGTGGACCCGCCTCCAGCACCGTGACCTGTGCACCGAATCGCGAGAATCCCTGCGCCAGCTCCAGCCCGATCGCACCACCGCCGATCACGATGAGGGACGACGGAACCGACTCGGTGCTCAGGGCCTCCCTGTTGGTCCAGTAGGGCGTGTCGGCCAGCCCGGCAATCGGCGGCACCGATGCGGTGGTGCCGGTGTTGAGCACGACACCCTTGGACGCAACATAGGTGACCGGTTCTCCCGCGCCTTTCGGGGCGATCTCGACCGTACGTTCACCGACCAGTCGACCATGACCGCGCACCAGGGTCGCGCCGGCGTCGGTGACCCGGTCAGCGGCCACGGTGTCATCCCAGTTGTCGGTGGCCTCGTCGCGAATCCGCTTGGCGACGGGTGCGAAGTCAGGAATGACCGAAGCTCCCCCCGCGAGCGACTCGACCCGCCGCGCCTCGGCCAACGCATTGCCCGCGCGGATCAGCATCTTGGACGGGATACATCCCCAATAGGGACACTCACCGCCGATGAGCTCGGCCTCGACCGCGACGACATCAAGTCCCGCCTCGGCGAGACGCGCAACCACGGTCTCACCGCCAGGGCCGAGGCCGACGACTACGACATCACACTCGAGTGCACTCATGGCACCATCCTGCGACATGCGCACCTGAGGTGCCAGACCGAGCCGCTAGTAGCCCCGCTGCAGCTTGTACGGACTGATGAGCCCCGCACCGTAGCTGTCGTCACGGCCTCGGGGACCGAGGTCGATCGCCAGGGACTGGACACGCGAGACGAGCGAAGCCTGGGGATAACGATGACCGAGCCGCGCGACCTCGAGAGCCACGACTGCGGCGGCATATGGTGTCGCCATCGACGTGCCGGACAGCGCGCAGAACGTCGAGCCCTGCGTGCAGCCGAGACCGCGGTCAGGATTGCGGATCATGGTGGACACGATGCTGCTGCCGGGCGCGACGACATCGACGAAGCTGCCACAGCTGGAGTAGTTCGCGATCCTGCGGTCCGACGTGATGGCGCCAACTCCGAGCACTCCGTCGTATGCCGCGGGGTAAGAGGTCGGCGCACCCAACAGGAAGGTGCATCCGTCATTTCCGGCTGCTGCCACGACGACCGCGTTACGGGACTGTGCGTAGGCGACTGCCGACCTCATGGCGCTGTCGCTGGAGGTCGTGCCGAGCGAGAGGTTGATGACGTTGGCTCCGCGCTGGGCGGCCCAGATGATGCCCTGGGCCACACCGGCACTGTCGCCGGAGCCTTCTGCGTCCAGAACTCGCACCGGAAGAATCTGCGCGTTCGGCGCCAGACCGGCGACGAGGATCCTGTTGTTGACCGTGGCTGCGATGATCCCGGAGACGTGCGTGCCGTGCCCGTTCTCATCATTGGCGCTGGTGCCCGGCTCGATGAAGTCACGTCCGGGGAGCACCCGACCCCTGAGGTCTGGGTGGTTTGCCTCGACACCGGTGTCGACGACGGCCACCACGACACCCTTGCCAGTTGACTTGTTCCACACGATTTCCGCACCGAACATCGTCAGTGCCCACTGATACCTGCGATAGGGATCGTTGACACCGGTCATGCGTACGGGTTGCGCCATGTCGACGCCGATCGTCGACGGCTTCTTGAGTGCAGCGGTGATGAGCCGCAACGCCTCTGATGCTGACGATGCCGTCACAGCACTGATGTCCGGGGCGTCGTCGGTGCGCGTTGTCACGACAACCTTGAGCGGTGACCCGGCGGGTGCTGTGGCGAGAATGCTGTGGGCCTGCTTGAGCAGGTCACTGATCGGATCGGCCTGCGCTGTCGATCCGGTCGCGGCGAGCACGGTCGACACCATGATGGCCAGCACCGCGGAGCGGCGACATACGGTCTTGATCGTTCGAGTGATTCGCACTGACGATTCCTCGTTTCCCTGTGCCATATCAACGCGGCCCAGCGCCCAGAGTTACGTCTGCGCGCGTGGCCCATGCGTATTGAGGTAGAGAATCGGGCCCGGAATGTTGTCATCCAGCACGGCTGCCAGCGCCTTGGCGGTGTAGACAGGCTCGAGGTCGAGGTCGGCAACCCGCGAGGCGAGCGCCATGGCCGCAGCCCCCTCGGGCGTCGAAGCGCCGTACGTCTCACCCATCCACGTCGAGGTCGCGGTGAGATCGTCCGGAGTGACGACCACGTCCCCGATGTCGGCCCCTCGCGAACGCAACAGCTCAGCCGTCTTGGTGGCGAGCCGGCTCAGCGTGACGGCATCGAGCCGGAACGCGTCGTTGACGACCACTCCGAAGACCCGGGTCGACAGACCGGCCAGGCGTAGCCCGAGAGCAAGGCCGGCGGCGGTCCCGCCGGAGCCGACGGCGGTCACGATGGTTGCGGGCTCGGGCAGCTCACCTGCGGCCACCTGGTCGGCGATCTCAAGAGCAGCTTCGACATATCCCAGACTGCCGACAGCCGACGATCCGCCCGCCGGGAGGTAGTACGGAAGTCGACCGCGCGACTGGTGCCGGGCCAGGATCATCGGCGCCGCCAGCTTGAGCCGGGTGACCGAGCTGTAGCGATAGATGGTTGCGCCTGACGCGTCGAGGCGTCTGGTCTGGTCGCGTACGTGCTCATCGATCGGCTGGTCCACGAGCCCGAGGACGGTGTGCAAACCGTGCTCGTTGCCATAGAGCGCAGCAGCGAGGCCCCAGTGCGTCCCGATGCCGCCAACGGTGAACAACGTCGGCCGTCGACGCCGATGTGCTTCAGGGATGATCCACTCGAGCTTGCGGACCTTGTTGCCTCCCCATCCACCATCCCCGAACGAACCCTCGTCCTTGAGCCACACCTCCTGCGACACACCCAGACCCGTCAGCTGACGGACAGGAGTCGGGCTGGATCCCAGACTGACGTGCGGCAGATCGGCGGCGGGGAATCGATCTCCGAGGCGGCTCATCCCGCTCACCCTAAAGGTGAGCGATGCGCCGGACCTACTTGCGCCACCGCGCGACGCTGTAGGCCAGAAGCATCCAGGTCACGAAGGCCGATGCCCAGAGCCCCGCTGCCGTCGCGAAGCCCTGCCCGGGGAGCTCGGGCCCGAAGCCGACACCTGCGACGGTGAACTCCGGGATGTCGGGACCCTTCAACCACACGATTCCCAACACGAACAACCACAAACCGCCCAGTGCGCTCATCACGATCCGCGGCATCGTTGCAACGCCGAACTTCGCCGCCTCGACGGCACGACGCTCAAGTGGGTCGAGCAGCTTTTGTGCCCAGACGTAACGACGGGACAGCAATGCGACGCCCGCCACGAGGACGATCGTCCCCGGCCCGGGCAGTGGCATCAGCGGAATGCCGATCACCACCAGCGTCCAGCCGGCGATCTCCACCCCGGTGCGTCGGAACCACGAGCTGACGGTGCCCACGACGCTCATGGCGTACATGATGCCAGCACCCTGCAATTTGAGATGGCGCAACCCAGGACCCCACGAAACACTTGTGAGGTGAACAAAGCAGCCGCTCTCCTGAAGGTCGCCGAGGACAGCCTCGGGCTCAAGCTGCCGATCCGGCTGCGCGCCTGGGACGGCAGCGAAGCCGGGGAGCCCGGCGGACCCGTCGTCGTGATCCGCGACAAGCGCGCCTTGCGCCACATCATCTGGAAACCCGGAGAGCTCGGCGTCGCCCGCGCATACGTCCAGGGAGATCTCGACATCGAGGGTGATCTGGGCGACGGACTCCGCGCGATGTGGTCGGCGGTCCGGGACGCACGCGCTGCCGATGGCAGTGCCGGTCGCCCGAAAATTGGCGCCGGGCAGATCGTTCGCGGAGCTGCCCTCGCCGTACGGCTCGGCGCGGTGGGGCGCCGACCGGCTGCACCCGCGGCCGAGTCCAACCTGACGGGCGAGCTGCACAGCAAGGAGCGCGACCGGGCTGCGATCTCACATCACTACGACCTGTCGAATGACTTCTACGAGCTGATCCTCGATCCCAACATGGCCTACTCCAGCGGCTTCCACATCACGCCGGAGATGACGCTCGAGCAGGCGCAGACCGCAAAGCTCGACCTGATCTGCCGCAAGCTCGCGCTCGAGCCGGGCATGCGGATGGTCGACATCGGATCTGGCTGGGGCTCACTGACGCTGTATGCCGCCGAGCATTTCGGCGTCCATGTCACCGGGGTGACGCTGTCGTCGGAGCAGCGCGACTACGTCATGAAGAAGGCCGCCGAACGAGGTTTGGAGGGTCGCGTCGACGTGAGCCTCCGACACTTCCGCGACCTGAGCGACTCGGGGGTCCACGACAACGGCGTGGACGCGATCGCGTCAGTCGAGATGGGCGAGCACGTCGGCGACAAGGAGTACGCCGTGTTCACCGAGTCGATTCATCGTTACCTGCGTCCCGGCGGCCGGGTGCTCATCCAGCAGATGTCACGCAGCAACGACGCAGTCGGCGACCGCCCCGGCGGCGGCCCGTTCATCGAGACCTACATCGCCCCTGACATGCACATGAAGCCACTCGCCAAGACGATCGGGCTGATTGCTGATGCCGGGCTCGAGATCCGCGACGTACAGGCGATGCGCGAGCACTACCCGCAGACCGTCGCCGCCTGGGCAGACAACCTGGAGAGCAACTGGTCGACCGCCGTCGCGCTGATCGGCGAGGAGAATGCCCGCGTGTGGCGCCTCTACCTTGCCGGTGGTGCGTTGGCGTTCGAGGAGAACCGCATGGGGGTCGACCAGATCCTGGCAGTCAAGCCAAGCACCACGGGTGTCAGCGGCATGCCTACGTCTCCAACTGGCATGGCTGGCATAGTCAACGACATGACACCCAACGACCTGTCCCAGACCGTCAGCAGCCTCGCCGGAGGACTCGGTGTGGTCATCGCCTTCATGGGCGTGGGACTGGCCCTCGCCCAGCACAAGAAGAAGCTCACGATCGTCGACACGATGTGGGGCATCGGCTTCGTCCTGGTGGCCCTGGAGACTGTTTTCATCGCCTCCGGTGGGGACGGCGACCCCAGATTGCGCTGGATCCTGCTCGCCATGACGGCTGTGTGGGGACTGCGGCTCTCGTGGCACCTGCACCGCCGCAACTCCAAGCTTCCCGAGGATCACCGCTACGCCGAGCTGGCCGAAGCCGACGGTCGCCCGTTTGCCCAGGTCGCAGCCATGCGGGTGTTCCTTCCACAAGGCATTGCGATGTGGCTCGTCGCGACCCCGATCATGGTCGGCGCCAACAACGAGGATGTCGTCTGGTGGCTCGTCGGCCTCGGACTCGCGGTCTTCACCCTCGGCAACGTCTTCGAGGGGGTCGGCGATGCGCAGCTTGCCGCGTTCAAGAGCGATCCCGCCAACAAGGGCAAGATCATGGACCAGGGTCTGTGGCGCTACACCCGCCACCCCAACTACTTCGGCGACGCGTGCGTCTGGACCGGCATCTGGATCGTTGCCGCCGGCTCATGGGTGGGTCTGTCCACGGTGATCAGCCCGATCGCCATGACGATCTTCCTCACCAAGGTCACCGGCGCATCGCTCAACGAGAAGGGCATGAAGAAGAGCAAGCCCGGCTACGACGAGTACGTGCGCCGCACCAGCGGGTTCATCCCGTGGAAGCCGAAGGCCTAGCTCGAGACGAAGATGTGCGAGGCGGACTCCGAGTCGATCTCTGCCGTCTCGCCCTGACGAGCGACGATCACGCCGTCATGTCCTTGTGACACCAGCACGTCATTGCCCGGCAAGGCGCCGACGCGTCGCAGCACCGACATCACCTGGGTGTCCTTCTGCAGCTCTTCGACGATTCGGCGAATGACCAGGCGCACGGGCTCGGTCGATCCGATGATCGCCTTGGTCATCGGCACGACGCCGAGAAGGAAGTCAGTGTCCGCGTGCACCTCGCCGAGCTCAGCAAGGCCGGGGATGGGGTTGCCGTAGGGCGACTCCTGCGGATGGTCGAGCAGCTCGACGAGTCGGCGCTCGACCTGCTCGGACATGACGTGCTCCCAACGACATGCCTCCTCGTGCACGAACTCGATCTCAAGACCGATGATGTCGGTCAAGAGCCGTTCGGCGAGGCGATGCTTGCGCATGACCCGGGTGGCAAGCTGGCGACCCTTGGGTGACAGCTCGAGGTGACGATCGCCCTCGACCGTGAGCAGGCCGTCGCGCTCCATGCGCGCCACCGTCTGGCTGACGGTCGGTCCGCTCTGGTGGAGTCGCTCGGCGATGCGGGCACGCAGCGGGACGATGCCCTCCTCCTCCAGCTCGTAGACCGTGCGGAGGTACATCTCGGTGGTGTCGATGAGGTCGCTCACGCGGCCATTCTTCCACGTCAAGCGCGACGGGCATGCAGCCATCAGGATGGGGACATGCCGACTTCCGTGATGTGGTTCCGCAGCGACCTGCGTCTGCTGGATCATCCGGCACTTGCCGATGCCGTCCGCGCGGGTCGCGACGGCGTCGTTCCCCTGTTCGTGATCGACGACATCCTCTGGGGCCAGCACGCGCGCACCCGTACGGCCCAGCTCGCGCGGCTGCTGGACGACTTCTCCGACCGCATCGACGGCCTGCACGTCGTCCACGGCGATCCGCGGGTCGAGGTCGCGCGGGTCTCCCGGGAGGTCGGCGCCGACAGCGTGCACGTCTCGGCGGCGTTCACCCCGTACGGATCACGTCGCGACCAAGGGGTGGAGACCGCCCTCGCTAAGGAAGGCGTGCGACTCGAGCGAACGGGTTCGCCCTACGCGGTCGCTCCCGGGCGGGTCACGAAGTCCGACGGGACCGGTTATCGCGTCTTCACGCCATTCTTCCGCGCGTGGAAGGAGCACGGCTGGCGCGAGCCGCTGCCGCTCGCCGAGGACGTGCCGTGGATCCGCCCCGACGGTGGCGTGAGCATTCCGCACGTTGAGCCGCCGGTCGGCATGGTCCTGCCGCCACCCGGGGAGGAGTCGGCACTGGCACGATGGAAACAGTTCCTCGAGGACGATCTCGACGACTATGAGGTGACGCGCGACCTGCCGGGTTGCGACCGAACCTCCCGCATGTCGGCCCCCCTCAAGTGGGGCTCGATCCACCCCCGCACGATGCTCGCTGACCTCGCGACGGCGCAGTCCGCGGGCGCCGACGCGTACGTCCGCGAGCTGGCGTTCAGGGAGTTCTATGCCGACGTCCTGCATCAGCGCCCCGACTCGGCCTTCGGCTACTACAACAAGGCCTTCGAGGCGATGCAGTACGACGAGCCGGCCGACGATCTTGAGGCGTGGAAGCAAGGGCGCACGGGCATCCCGATCGTCGACGCCGGCATGCGTCAGCTGCTCGGTGAGGGCTGGATCCACAACCGGGTACGCATGATCGTCGCGAGCTTCCTGGTCAAGGACCTGCATCTTGAGTGGCAGCACGGTGCCCGGCACTTCCTCGATCTGTTGGTCGACGCCGATCTCGCATCCAACCAGCACGGCTGGCAATGGGTAGCCGGCTCGGGAACTGACGCGTCGCCGTACTTCCGCATCTTCAACCCGGTCACCCAGGGCAAGAAGTTCGACCCTGACGGCACATACGTGCGCCGATGGGTGCCGGAGCTCGTCGACGTGCCGGCCAAGCACGTCCACACACCGTGGGAGCTTGAGCAGCCTCCGGCCGGCTATCCGGCACCAATCGTCGACCATGCTGAGGAACGTCTTGAGGCGCTGCGTCGTCTTGACGACATGCGCTGAGTAGGTTGGGCGCATGGTCACCATCTCCACCCAGTTCAACGGCCCGGACCGAACGGGCAACGGTGGATATGTCGCCGGCCTGATCGCCCACGAGCACGCAGACAGTGGGGCGGTCACCTCGATGCTGCGCATCCCCCCGCCGCTGGGCGTGCCGCTGACCTGGGAGAAGCAAGCCGCCGAGACCCACCTGTTGACCGCCGGAGGTGCCGTGGTCGGCGAGGCACGGGCGGGAGAGTTCACCCGCGATCCACCGTCCTGTCCGACACCGGATCAGGCCGCTGCCGGCCTCGCGGCCTATCCCGGCTTCCACCATCACCCCTTCGATCGGTGCTTCACCTGTGGCACCGATCGCGCAGAGGGCGACGGCCTTCGGCTGTTCACCGGTCCGTTCGCGGAGGACCTGACAGCGGCACCATGGACGCCGCACCACGCATTCGGCGGCGAGGACGGGGCGATCGAGACCCCGGTGATGTGGGCGGCGTTGGACTGTCCCGGCGGGTGGGCCGCCGACTTCACCCACAACACGATCGTGCTGGCCAGCATGACCGCGCAGGTCCTGCGCCGCCCCCGTGCCGGCGAGCCGTGCGTCGCTGTGGGCAGGCTCCATCAGCACGTGGGCCGCAAGTTCTTCACCGACACGGCGCTCTACGCCGAGGACGGCGAGCTGTTGGGGCACGCCGAGCAGCTCTGGATCGCGATCGACCTCGCCAACTTCTCCTAGGTGCCGACTCCTGAGGCCCTCCTCGCCATGGCGTAAGTTTCTTCGACGTGGCACGGCGTTCGATATCGCACCTGTTTGCTGACACGCGCCCACTGCAGAACACGCAGTTCCGGCGGCTGTGGCTCGCCAACATCGTGACCGTGATCGGCGCCCAGCTGACCGTGGTCGCCGTACCTGCCCAGCTCTACGCAGACACCGGCTCGTCGGCATACGTCGGGCTCGCGGGAGTCTTCGGACTGGTGCCCTTGGTCGTGTTCGGCCTCTACGGCGGCGCGCTGGCCGACGTCTTCGACCGCAGGACGATCCTCATCATCACGACGATCGGGCTCATCGTCACGAGCGCTCTGTTCTGGGCACAGGCGGCCGCCGGGAGCACCAACGTGTGGCTGCTGCTGTGCCTCTTTGCGGTGCAGCAGGCCTTCTTCGCGGTCAACCAGCCCACCCGAAGCGCGGTCATACCCAAGCTGGTCGAGCCCCATCTGCTGCCGGCTGCCAACTCCCTCAACATGACGGTCGGCATGGCCGGTGCGATCGCCGGACCGCTTGTCGCCGGAGTCATGATCCCGATCGTCGGCTTCGAGTGGTTGTACCTGGTTGACACGTTCACCCTGTTCGCCACGCTCGGCGCGGTCGTCCTGCTCCCCCGGCTCCCGGTCCTCGACGCGGTCAAGGGTGCGCCGGGGTTCAAGGCGGTGATCGACGGGTTCGTCTATCTCCGCACCCAACCAGTGCTGCTGATGTCATTCGTCGTCGATCTGATCGCGATGGTCTTCGGCATGCCGCGGGCACTGTTCCCCGAGATCGCGCATGCCGACTTCGGCGGACCCGACAGTGGCGGCCTGGTGTTCGCTCTGTTGTTTGCGGCCATTCCTGCTGGCGCGGTCATCGGCGGCGTGTTCAGCGGCTGGGTCTCGAGGGTCGAGCGCCAGGGAGTCGCCGTGGTCGTGTGCATCGTCGTGTGGGGGGTCGCCATGACCGGATTCGGCCTCGCCGTCGCGATGGCCGACCGTTGGCACACCCCGATGATGGTCGCCGCCCTCATCACCCTCGTCGTCGGAGGTGCGGCTGACATGGCTTCTGCTGCGTTCCGCATGAGCATGCTGCAGTCGGCAGCCGACGATGCACTCCGTGGTCGCCTGCAGGGCGTCTTCATCGTCGTGGTGGCCGGGGGTCCGCGCATCGCCGACACCCTGCACGGTGTGAGCGCAGCAGCCGTCGGGACGGCCGCGGCCGCCGCCGGTGGTGGAGTTCTCGTGGTGATCGGCGTCGTCGTCGCGTCCCTCGCCGTGCCGTCATTCGTGCGCTACCGCGTCACCCGGCCGCCGTTGCCCAGCTAGCGCAGCTCGCCGATCAGCGGCGCGAAGGTCGACCGGTGCTGCCGCGCACCAGCCGACATCTCGAGGGATGCCACCTCGGGAGCCGCAACCACGGGACGCACGCCGACCACAGTGCGAATGATCAGAACCGGACTCACGGCCAGCGCGAGGAGCACCAACAGCAACCAGGAGGCTCGACCGAACGTATCGGTCGTCACCGCTGTGACCATTGCGACGATCGAGCCTCCGCCGACGTATGCTCCAGCCCAGGTGGCGGAACCCGCCAACGATGCCGGCGCGAATCGGCGGTACTCAAGTCCCGCCGCACCGGCTGCCGCAGGCGTCAAGGTGCGGATGATCGGCACCAGTCGCGTCAGGAACACAGCGGACGCGCCACGGCGGTGCAGCATCGCCGTCGCCCGGTCGAAGTGGCGAACGCCGATGCGTCGAACGGCCTTGCTCTCACGGAGCCCTTCGCCGTAGCGGCGACCAAGGAGGTAGCCGACGTGATCGCCGAGACTCGCGCCGACCATGACGGCGACGCCGAGCAGCACCATGTCGGTCGTCGAGCGCATCGAGGCAGCCAGCACGACGACCGCCGTCTCGCCCGGTAGCACCATGCCCAGCCCAAGTCCGGACTCAGCGAACGCCAGCCCGAACCCCACCGCGAGTGTCAGCGCAACTCCAGTCATGTCTCAACCGTGCGCCGGCCATACGACGCGTGGTCACCCGGCGAGTGGACTCGGGGTGAACAGTCGGCGTCAGGGTGCCAGGCGTTCGCGGACCCAGCTGGTGTCGTCGCGGACGAACCGCAGCCGGTCATGCAAACGGTCTGCTCGGCCTTGCCAGAACTCCATCGACTCCAGCTCGATCCGGTAGCCACCCCAGTGATCGGGTCGCGGTACGTCGCCCTCGCCGTACGTCGCCGCCGCCTCCTCGTAACGCGCCTCGAGTGTGGCCCGGTCGTCGATCACAGCCGACTGCGGTGACGCCAACGCCCCGAGCTGCGAACCGTGCGGCCGGGTCTGGAAGTAGGCGTCCGAGTCAGTCGCCGAGATGGGCGCGACTGGCCCCTCGACCCGCACCTGCCGCTGCAAGGGGTGCCACAGCAGTGCCGCGGCCGCACGCGGGTTGACCGCGAGCTCGCGACCCTTGCGTGACTCGTAGTTGGTGTAGAACGTCAGGCCCGAGTCATCGAGCCCCTTGAGCAGGACGATGCGTACCGATGGGCGGCCGTCGGGCGTCGCTGTCGCCAGAGCCATCGCATTCGGTTCGTGAAGCTTGGCGGTCAGCGCGTCGTCAAACCATCGACCCAAGAGCGCGACGGGATCGTCTCCTGCGGCCGTCTCATCGAGCCCCTCACGGGCGTACGTCTCACGCATTCGAGCCAAATCGGGGGACTCCATGTGTCCACGGTAGTTGCGCAAGGCAGAATGCAGAACATGACTGAAGTGCACCATGGCCTAGAAGGCGTCGTTGCGTTCGCGAGCGAGATCGCCGAGCCCGACAAGGAAGGGTCAGCGCTGCGCTATCGCGGCGTCGACATCGACGACCTGGTCGGCCGCGTCCCGTTCGAGAAGATCTGGGGCCTTCTGGTCGACGGGTCGTACGAACCGGGACTGCCTCCCGCCGAGCCGTTCCCGATCCCCGTCCACTCCGGCGACATCCGCGCGGACGTGCAGAGTGCGATCGCGCTGACGGCTCCCGCCTGGGGCCTCAAGCAGCTCTACGACATCGACGACGCCCAGGCACGCGATGACCTGGCCCGCACCGCCGTCATGGTGCTTTCGTATGTTGCGCAGGCCGCTCGCGGTGTCGGCAAGCCGATGGTGCCGCAGTCGGAGATCGACAAGAACGACACGATCATCGGCCGTATGCTCACCCGCTGGCGCGGCGAGGTCAACCCCGATCACGCCAAGGCCATCGACGCCTACCTGGTGTCGGCTGCCGAGCACGGCATGAACGCCTCAACCTTCACAGCCCGCGTCATCGCCTCGACGGGCGCTGACGTCGCCGCCGCGCTCTCCGGTGCGGTCGGTGCCATGTCCGGCCCGCTGCACGGTGGCGCCCCGGCCCGTGTGCTCACGATGATCGAAGCTGTCGAGAAGTCCGGCGACGCCACGGCGTACGTCAAGAAGCTCCTCGATGACGGCGAACGCCTGATGGGCTTCGGCCACCGCGTCTACCGCGCCGAGGACCCCCGCGCCCGTACGCTCCGCCGCACCGCCAAGGAGCTCAACGCCCCTCGTGCAGAGGTTGCCATCGCGCTTGAGGAGGCCGCGCTCAAGGAGCTTCGTGAGCGTCGCCCGGACCGTGTGCTCGAGACCAACGTCGAGTTCTGGGCCGCGATCGTCCTCGACTACGCCGAGGTGCCCCCGCACATGTTCACCGCGATGTTCACCTCGGCTCGTACCGCCGGGTGGAGCGCGCACATTCTCGAGCAGAAGCGCACGGGTCGCCTGATCCGCCCGTCGGCGATCTACACCGGTCCCGCGACACGCGGTGCCGACGAGGTCGACGGCTGGGATCCATCCTGGGCGACCAGCTAGTCCGGACCTCTTGACGAAGGCCCGCTCCTAGACGTCATCCGTACGGGACGGTGTCATGTGAATGAACCACGCCTCCTGGACTCCCAGGAAAGCCAGGATCGCGAGCATGAGCCCCTCGGCCTCAATCGGCGCGAGGCTGAAGCCAGCATCTGCGACGACTTTTGGCGAGAGCGCGACGATGACGACCAGCGCATAGATCGGGACGCTCAGCACGGCGAACACCTTGGCCAGGACCATGGGGTCTGAATGTCTCGACAACTCATACGTCAGCATCAGCACTCCAACGACGCCGACAATGCCTGCCAGTGCGAACGACGTGCGCCACACCTGCGGGGTGGTCGGGGCTACCTGGGCAAGCAGCGCGACGGTGGCCGGGATCGCAAACTGGAGCGACACGAAGTACGCCATTCGTTGAAAGGACGTCGATCCATCGCCGAGATCGATCCGGTCTTTCACTGCGACCCACCAAAGACCCAACAGGGTGAAGTTGATCGCTGACATCACCCCGTAGAACGCACTCTGATCCATGGCGCAAATGTAGAGCCGTCCGAAGTCCACCGGAAGTCCCTGCGACCCTCCCAGCGCTTATGCTGTCGCTGTGAAGACCAAGTGGCTGACGGTGTTTGCCGGCGCAGTCACGGCAGTCGTCCTGGTGAGCGTCGCCATGGGCTTTGCTGCACCTGATGGATCCGTCGGGGGCAAGCCCACAGCGAGCTCCACCGCAACCACCAGCGATCCGCCAACCGAGGCCCCCGCCCCCACGCCGACAGCTGAGCCGGCGAGCGCGGCGCTCGCTCCCGACGAGGTCAGCGCAGTCTGGCCAGGACGCCCCGCGTCCGTCGCGGTCACCGGCACTGACATCAACTGGTGTCCAGCCGTCCGCGTCAAGGGTGGCGATGATGCTCGGCGAATCTTTGGTGCCAAGGCCGTCGACGCTGCGGCCTGCGCCGCCGTCACATTCGTCTTCGACCAGCGCTACTCCCGCCTGGCGATCCCCCGCAAGACGTACAAACGATCCGACTTCGACTTCGTGCTCCCGGCGCTGAGCGCCTCGACCGCTTCGGGCGTCTACCGGCCCCTCATCGACCAGTTCGTCGCCAACCCGGGCAACACGTCGGCGCGCACATCCCTCGGGCTGATCCTGCTGCGAGGAGCCGGCACCCAGGACGGTCACACGGCTGCTGGTGTCGGTCGCGTCTATTACGGCAAGGCCTACACGACCGACGGCTACCGCGACCGGGCTGCGTGGATCAACCCCACCTGGTCGACCGTGTCGATCAGCGTCGACTGGACCAAGTCCCAGCCCCGTATCGCGGCCAAGCTCACGGCCAAGGCGTCAATGCCGGTCTTCAATCCCGCAGCGAAGCGCGACGACATGCTGACCGTCTCGACCACGGCGACCTACTACCTGCGGCACGGGGGCGGCACCAAGTGGTCGATCGGCGGATGGACCGTCACGACGAACACCCTCGGATTCTTCCCGCTCAAGGTCAACTAGATCCATTTGCCTTGACTTCGCTCATGGGAGAAGTTACGAAGAAGAGGTACACGGCCTAGCTCAGTTGAGTTACTCCCTCCACTGAGCTGGACCTCTGGCGGCGCGGGGGCTCTCCCTGTTCTCGCGTCGCCAACCCCGACCTCAGCGAAGTTGTACGAGCTGTGAGACGTCATCGCGGGGCAGCTCGTCCACCACGGCTCTGACCTGCATCGACAACAGGTCGACGCGCGCCCAGTGCTGTGACAGGAATGCCGTCTCGGATGCATCTTGACCCGTCGCGATGCGCAACAGACTCTGCCGCGGCGCAAGAGCCGTCGCGTCAACGACGTGCCACGTGTCGTCGACATAGGCCTCCGCAACTGCGTGAAAGTCCATCGGTGACAGGCCCGGCGCGTAGACCGAGGTGAGGCGAGCCGGAACATCCAGTCCGCGCAAGAGAGCGACGACAAGGTGCGCGTAGTCGCGACATACCCCTTGGCGCGCGAGCATCGTCGCCACCGCACCATCGGTGGGCTGGCTGGCGCCGGGTACGTACGAAAGGTGCGAGCCGACCCATGAGGTGACGGCGTCGAGCAGGCTCTTGCCGCTGACTCCGGCGAACTCCGCCCGTGCCGTGGAGAACAAGGTGTCGGACTCGCAGTAGCGGCTGGGGCGTCGGTACTCGATCAGGTCGAGCTCGTCGACTGACGCCGGCTCGGCCTGACCGATCGCGACCGCCGAGTAGTCGATCGTCATCGTGCCTTTCGGACCGGTCATCCGATGCAGGCGCGTACCGTGACGGCCGATGATCTCGTGCGGCTCCAGCTCGCTGCCGCCCGAGGTGATCGTGAGAGTCTCGGATTCGAGGTTGGCACCCTCGGCCACCGCGATCGAGAAGATCAAATCGGCGGCGTCGTGGAGCTTGAGCTCGAGATGGGCTGACACTGATCGCTTCACTGCCCGATCGTTTCACACCCCTGGTTACCTCGCCCGCGCTCGGAGCGCGCTCACCGCTCGCGGGCAATGGGGCATCGAGTGAGCGGAGCTCACACGCTCCTAGCGTTCACAGGTGCCGGCCGGTCGCGGCAGAGATGTGAGGACGAACTCATCGCCGTCATTCCTGCCCTCGAGGCAGAAGTCGCCGAACTGTGCCCCTGTCTCGCCGTGCGCGCCCGGGACCTTGTCCCAGTCCCAGTTGGAGATGACCGGGCCTTCGCACTGCGGAGGCGCTGACTCGCGGATCGGACCGGTGCACAAGATCGGACCCTCGCCACCCGGCACGTCCGTCACGGTCGCGTGGTCGATCAGTTGAGCGTCGCGGTTCGATTGTGACGAGTCCTGACCACACGCAGCGAGCAGCGTCAGCATCAACACGGCCGGCAATGTGCGCATACCTGAGTATGTCGGTAGCGATGCGAACGTCTCAGGCGTCGAGCTGAACCACACGGTCCTTGAGCTTCACCACACGGTCCTTGAGCTTCAGCACTCGCTCCTTGAGCTTGTCGAAAGGACGCCTGGCCCGGTCACCCAAGTCGAAATTGCCTGTCGGTGGCGACCACTAGATTTGAGGTTATGGAGCAGGTGGTCGATCCCGGTGACGCGGTCCTCGATGAGGTCGCCGTCATTCGGGCGCGCATCGCGCGTGACGAGGCGCTGCTCGCCTCCAAGTTGCTGGAGTTCGAGGACATCCGTGTTGCTCAGGCCGCTCACCGGGCTGACGCCCATGACCGGATGCTGGCCGAGGCAGCGATCCGTGACGAGCTGTCGTTGACGCTGGTCCAGCCGGTGGCGACGGTCTACCAGAGGCTGTCGCAGACCCGGGTCGTCCGCGACCGATTGATCGGCACGTGGGATGCCTTCCGCGAGGGCAAGATCGATGCCTACCGAGTCGGTCTGATCGGGGCCGCGGCCAACAAGCTGTCCGACAACAACTATTCATTCATCGAGCTCGACCACCGCCTCGCGGACTACGCCGCGACTCACACCGGCTCGCAGTTGCGCGCCAAGCTCAAGCGCTTCATCGCCCGCATCGAGCCCGAGCACGCCGCCTCACGCGCCCGCGCCGAGCACGACCGCCGCGCCGTGTGGGTCCAGCACGGCGACGACGGCATGTCCTACCTCACGGCCTACCTCTCCACCCTTGACGCAGCTCGCATCCACGAGCTCCTCACCTCCCGCGCCAAAGGAGAGCCGGGCGAGGGCCGCTCGTTCGATGCTGTGCTCGCTGATCTGTTCGTCGACCAGCTGCTCACCACCGCCGACGGCTCACGCACAGGTGGGGCAGTCATCGGCGTGACGATTCCTGTGTCCACACTCGCCGGCCTCGACGAACAGCCCGGGGTGTCTTTCGACGGGCAGTTCACCCTTCCCGCCGACCTCGTACGAGACCTCGCGCTTGAGCCCGGCACCTTGTTCCACCGCATCATCACCGATCCGACCGGTCGCATCCTCGACGACACCGAGCTCGGTCGATTCCCATCAGCCAAGCTCAGGATCGGCGTGCAGATCAGAGACGGCTCGTGCCAATTCGCCACCTGCACCAAACCTGCCGTCGACTGCGATCTCGACCATCAGATTCCCCACCCACGCGGACCCACTTCCGGCGCCAACCTCCACGCCCTGTGCCGAAGACACCACCGCATGAAGACCGTCGGCATCCTCAACCCCTACGAGAGCTCAATCCGCGACGCCGCCTAGGCGAACACAAGCGGGGTTGGCTGGTCGCCCGCTCACACGTGCACGCATAGACTCGATCCGTGGAAGGATTGCTCACCGAGCGTCTGCTGCTGCCACCTCTTGAGCCGGGGCACTTCGCCGACCTGGCCGATGTCTATAGCGACCCCGATGTCGGTCGGTACGTGGGCGGCGATGACCTGAACGCTGAGAACATCTCGCGGCAACTCGCCGGATTCGTCCAGGAGTGGTCTGAACGCGGCTACGGACAATCGGCAGCGATCCTCAAGGACACTGGCGAGTTCATAGGTCGCATCGGTCTGCACTACTGGCCCAACTGGGACGACGTGGAACTCGGATACATCTTGCGGCGATCGGCGCAGGGGCTCGGCTACGCCACAGAAGGCTCACGCGCATGGATTGACTGGGCAAGGGCAGATCTCCACATCGACTCGCTCATCGCCAACATCGATCCCCGCAACCAGCCGTCGATAGACCTGGCTCACAAGCTCGGATTCACCTTCGAGCGGGACGATCACACGCCAACTGGCAAACCCACTGCCATCTACCGACTGCCAACTCCGCCTCGACCTGATTCTCCAAGCGAGCCGATGCGACCCTAGCTGTCGTAGGCCTCGAGGATCTTGTCGGCAGCCGTGGCTGCGGGCATCTCGCCTGACAGCACGGCTTCTCGGACCTCGGCGCGGACCTTGGCGACGTCCTCGTCGTTGCGGAGACGCTGGTCGAGCTCATCGCGTACGAGGGCCCAGGTGAAGTCGAGCTGCTGGGCGGCACGCTTGGCGGCCAGGCCTTCATCGCCAAGGGACTCGCGATGTTCGATGACGCGGTCCCAGACCTTGTCGATGTCGATGCCCTCGAGCGCCGAACAGGTGAGGACCGGCGGCACCCACTCCTTCGAACCGCTGAACACCAGACGCATCGCACCGGCGAGATCCTTGGCAGCGGCGGCGGCCTCCTGCTTGCGGTCACCGTCAGCCTTGTTGACTGCGACGACATCGACGATCTCGAGGATGCCCTTCTTGATGCCCTGAAGCTGATCGCCAGAGCGGGCCAGCGTGAGGAACGTGAACGTGTCGACCATGCCGGCGACGGTGATCTCGGACTGGCCGACGCCGACCGTCTCGATCAGGACGACATCGAAACCGGCCGCCTCCAGCACCGTCATCGCCTGATTGGTGGCCCGCGCGACCCCACCGAGAGTGCCAGCACTCGGTGACGGCCGGATGAACGCATCGGGGCTCACGGCCAGCTTGGCCATCCGGGTCTTGTCCCCGAGCACCGAGCCGCCGGTGCGCACGCTCGACGGGTCAACCGCCAGCACACCGACGCGATGACCCTGCTCGACGAGGTACATGCCGAGCGCCTCGATGAACGTCGACTTGCCGACACCGGGAACACCGGAGATGCCCACTCGTACGGCATCGCCGGCAGCAGGATTCAGCAGCCCGAGCAGCTCCCGGGCCTCAGCGCGATGATCGCTACGACTCGACTCGACCAGGGTGATGGCCCGCGAGATCGCCGCCCGCTTCCGCGCGCGTACGTCCTCGGCGAGCTGAGCGACATCGACCACGAACGCTAGGCGCCGCTCGTGAGGTTCTGACGAAGCCGCTCGAGCAGGTCGAGCGCCGAGTCGGCGATGACCGTGCCGGGCAGGAACACCGCGGCCGCGCCCATCTCCGCCAACGTCGCGACGTCGTCAGGCGGGATGACGCCGCCGATGACGACCATGATGTCGGGGCGACCGAGGTCGGCCAACGCCTGCTTCAGCGCTGGTAGCAACGTGAGGTGACCTGCGGCCAGCGAGGAGACGCCCACAATGTGTACGTCGGCATCAACCGCCTGTTGGGCCACCTCTTCGGGCGTCGAGAACAGCGGGCCGACATCGACGTCGAAGCCCATGTCGGCAAATGCCGTCACGATGACCTTCTGACCGCGGTCGTGTCCGTCCTGTCCCATCTTGGCGACAAGGATGCGTGGGCGGCGGCCCTCAGCCTTTTCGAAGTCGTCAGTGGCCTTGACCACCTCGGCGACGTTGCCGGCTTGGCCAGCTTCAGCACGGTACACACCTGAGATCGTACGGATCACGGCCTGGTGACGCCCGTAGACCTTCTCCAGCGCGTCGGAGATCTCGCCGACCGTTGCCTTGGCACGGGCGGCATTGACCGCGAGCGTCAGCAGGTTGTCGTCGAGCGAGCCATCACTGGCCGAGCCCCGCTCAGCGCTCTTGGTCAGTGCATCGAGGGCAGCGTCGACATCGGCCTGATTGCGCTCGGCGCGCAGCCGCTCAAGCTTGGCGATCTGCGATGCATAGACGGCCTTGTTGTCGACCTTGAGCACGTCGAGGGGGTCCTCGTCGGCGAGACGATAGGTGTTGACGCCGATGACAGCCTGCTGGCCCGAGTCGATACGAGCCTGCGTACGGGCGGCGGCCTCCTCGATGCGCATCTTGGGGATGCCGGCCTCGATCGCCTTGGACATGCCGCCGGCCTTCTCGACCTCCTGGATGTGCGCCCAGGCACGGTTGGCGAGATCATGCGTCAGCTTCTCGACGTAGTAGGAGCCACCCCACGGGTCGATGATGTCGGTGGTGCCCGACTCCTGCTGCAGCAGCAGCTGGGTGTTGCGGGCGATGCGGGCGCTGAAGTCGGTCGGCAGAGCAATGGCCTCATCGAGCGCGTTGGTGTGCAGCGACTGGGTGTGTCCCTGGGTCGCCGCCATCGCCTCGATCGCGGTGCGGCCGACGTTGTTGAAGACGTCCTGGGCGGTCAGCGACCAACCCGACGTCTGGCTGTGCGTACGAAGGCTCAGCGACTTGGCGTTCTTGGGGTTGAAGTCCGACACCAGGCGCGCCCAGAGCGCGCGCGCGGCACGCATCTTGGCGATCTCCATGTAGAAGTTCATGCCGATCGCCCAGAAGAAGCTCAGCCGTGGAGCGAAGGCGTCGATGTCGAGTCCGACGTCGAGGCCGGCGCGGATGTACTCGACCCCGTCGGCCAGCGTGTAGGCGAGCTCGAGGTCGTTCGTCGCCCCGGCTTCCTGGATGTGATAGCCCGAGATCGAGATCGAGTTGAAGCGCGGCATCTTCTGCGCCGTGTAGGCAAAGATGTCGGAGATGATCCGCATCGACGGCGTCGGCGGGTAGATGTAGGTGTTGCGCACCATGAACTCTTTGAGGATGTCGTTCTGGATCGTGCCCGACAGCTTCTCGGGCGGCACACCCTGCTCCTCGGCCGCGACGATGTAGAGCGCCAGGACAGGAAGCACGGCGCCGTTCATCGTCATCGAGACGCTCATCTCGTCGAGCGGAATGCCCTCGAAGAGCTTGCGGGTGTCATAGATCGAGTCGATGGCGACGCCAGCCATGCCGACATCGCCGACGACGCGCGGGTTGTCGGAGTCGTAGCCGCGGTGGGTTGCCAGGTCGAAGGCGACCGACAGCCCCTTCTGCCCGGCGGCGAGGTTGCGCCGATAGAAGGCGTTGGACTCCTCGGCAGTGGAGAACCCGGCATACTGGCGAATCGTCCACGGCTGCGTCGCGTACATCGCCGGATAGGGTCCGCGCAGGAACGGGGTGAGTCCCGGGAAGGTGTGGAGGGCGTCGAGTCCGTCGACGTCGTCGGCCGTGTAGAGCCCATCAATGTCAATGCCTTCGGGCGCGGCCCACGGCTCGGCACCGTCGGTCGCCCGGGCGTACGCGTCGGCGTCGATCTCGTACGGCTGCTCGGGGTCGAGCGGCAGGCCCTTGAAGCTCTCCGGAATGCTCATGTCGTGAGCTCCTGTCGGATCGAGCGGAGGAATGCGAGCGCGTCATCTCCGACAGCGGCAGTGGCATCGACGTCGAGGCTGCTCTTGCCGGCGATCACCACATGCTTGGCGCCCGCTGTGCGAAGCGCAGCGACCAGGTCAGCACCCCACGCGTCGTATGCGGCGGCGTTGCCCGTCAGGCAGACAACCGGAACCTTGCCGGCAGCCTCGTATGCGGCAACGACGTCGTCAACGCCTTCGGTGGGCCCAGCCGTCACCGTGTCCACGCCTCCCGCAGCCAACAGGTTGGCCGCGAACGTGGCGCGGGCCGTGTAGGCGGCAACTGTGCCCATCGTTGCGAGGAACACCGGCGTCGTCGCCCGGTCGTCGCGCATCGCCTCGAACTCACCCGCATAGCGGTGGACTTCCGGCGGGTCTGCGTACGGGCGCCGCTCCGGCAACGTCTCGTGCAAATTGGGGAACTCCGAGACACCCGTGATCGGGCGCTTGCGGCGGGCAATCGACAGGGCTCGCTCCGACACTGTCTGCTCGACGTGCGCACGCACGACGCCCAGCGCGGCGTCGAGGCTTTCGGCCGCGTCGATCTCACCGAACAGCTCCCAGGCGGCCCGTGCCATGTCGTCGGTGAGCTTCTCCACCGCGTACGCGCCACCGGCCGGATCGCTGACCTCGGCGACGTGCGACTCGCTGATCAGCAGGCTCGACGTGTTGCGGGCGATGCGGCGGCTGAACGCGTCCGGCAGTCCGAGGCGCTCATCGAAGGGCAGGACCGTGACGGAGGAAGCGCCCCCGGTCCCTGCAGCGAACGCCGCGACCGTGGTGCGGAGCATGTTCACGTAGGGGTCGTACTTCGCCATCATCGGCCGCGAGGTGACAGCGTGCTGAAGCTGCCCGGCTGACGATCCGCCGCTGAGCTCAACCACGCGGTTCCACAGGCGGCGAGCCGCGCGGAACTTCGCGATCGTCGGGAACTGCTCATCGGTCGCGGCGTAGCGGAAGTCGATCAGCTCGGCGGCTTGATCGACCGTGAACCCGGCATCGACGAGCGTTCGGAGATATTGCGCACCGGCCGCCAGGGAGTAGGCGAGCTCCTGAACGTCTGATGCGCCCGCATCGTGCACGGCGGTCGCATCGACGGTGATCGCCCGGATGCCGAGCGGCGCAGCAATGCGCGCCACCTCGACCGCAGCGTCAAAGGTGACGTCACCGCGGCCACGGAACGCCGCTCCGATCGGGTCGACCCCGAAGCTGGTGCCGGGAGCCGCCGTGATGTCGCGGTCGGCGATGATCGCGGCGAGTGCCTGTGCTGCTGCCACCGGCTCGGCGGGAGCGTCGAGGACGACGGGCGCGAGCTCAAGAAACACCGGCTCGAGGATTGTGGTGAGGGAGTCGATCGGAATGCCGGCCGAGCCGATCGAGATCCACAGCGAGTTGACGCCGTTCTCGAGGTCGGTGACCACGTCCTGCCTGGTGCGCTCGACATCGGGATCGGCGAACCACGCGCGTACGTCCCAACCCTCGAGCTCACGCGTCGCGGCACTCCCGCGGGTGAACGGCGCCTGCCCCGGAAGGCCAGGATCGGGCAGGTCCGCCGCGAGCTCGGCCGTGCCGAGCGCGGTGACGGAGATGCCGTCGAGGGTCGTGGTGGCCAGGACCTTCCACACATCGGAGTCGGGCGCGTCTTCTGCGAGGCGGCGCGACTTGCGCAGCACCGCTGCGGTTGCCTTCTCCCATTCAGAGGTCTCATGGGAGATGCCGTCTGCGAGGTCGACTTCAATTGCTCGTGCGTCCGACATAAGGGGCATCGTACGAGTCCGAGCACATACGCGGCCACTCGATGTGACCAAGCCGACGGACAAGTCTCCGCCCGGAGTCACGTCACGTTGGACGGCCCCGTCCGTCTCATGTACAGGTCGAAGTGAATCCAGGGGCTTTGACACGTGCGAAAGGAACACCATGCAGTACATCGCCGTATTTGGGGCACCGCTCGTTCTGATCTGCGCCGGGTTGGCATATCGCCGACTCGGATCTCGACAAATCGCCCGGCACCGCGCCGACGCTTGAGGTCACGCGCGTGATTGAAACCTCCTGACGCCGCTGCCCATAGGGGCCTGCGAGACTGGTCCTGTGAAGATTCCCGCCGAGCTGCTGCCGAGGGACGGACGATTTGGGTCCGGCCCGTCCAAAGTGCGCACCGAGTCCCTGGACGCACTCGCTGCCACCGGCACGACACTGCTCGGCACCTCACACCGCAAGGCTCCTGTGCAGAACCTCGTCGGCAGCATCCGCGAAGGTCTCGGCGATCTGTTCGCCCTGCCCGACGGGTACGAAGTGGTGCTCGGTGTCGGAGGCTCGCACGCGTTCTTCGACGCGGCGACCTTCGGGCTGATCCAGGAGCGCAGCCAGCACCTCGTTCACGGCGAGTTCACCGGCAAGTTCGCCAAGGCTGTCGCCGCGGCACCATTCCTTGCCGATCCTGACGTGATCACCAGCGAGTTCTCCACGCACCCCGACCCGGTGGCGGTGCCAGGAGTCGACACCTACGCGTGGGCGCACAACGAGACCTCGACCGGTGTCATGGTGCCGGTCACCCGGGTCCCGGACGCAGACGACGGCGCGTTGATGGTCATCGACGCGACGTCAGGTGCCGGCGGCCTGCCGGTCGACATCGCGCAGACCGATGCCTACTACTTCGCACCGCAGAAGTCCTTCGGCTCCGATGGCGGCTTGTGGATCGCGCTGATGTCGCCCGCGGCGATCGACCGCGCCGAGTCGATCAAGGCCGCTGGCAGACACATCCCCGGATTCATCGACCTGCCGATCGCGATCGACAACTCACGCAAGAACCAGACCTACAACACCCCCGCGCTGGCAACGCTGTTCATGCTCGACCACCACGTGCACTGGATCCTGGCGCAGGGCGGCCTCGACTGGGCCGTGGCCCGCACGACCGACTCGTCGACCCGGCTGTACGCGTGGGCCGAGGCATCGGGGTACGCGACACCCTTCGTCATCGACCCCGCCGATCGCTCACTGATTGTCGGCACGATCGATCTCGATGGCGCCGATGCGTCAGCGGTGAGCGCGGCTCTGCGCGAGAACGGCATCGTCGACGTCGACGGCTACCGCGGACTCAACCGCAATCAGCTGCGTGTCGCGATGTTCCCCGCGATCGACCCGGACGACATCAGCGCCCTGACCGCCTGCATCGACTATGTGGTCGAACGGATCTGACCGGCTCGGTGCAGGTCGCGGTGCTCTTCGTAGATCTCGGAGTTGTGGTGCAACGCGGCAACCTCGTCGTCGCTGAGCTCACGGCGCACCTTGCCGGGCACCCCCGCGACGAGTGAGCGGGGCGGAATGACAGCGCCTTCGGACACCAGCGCGCCGGCGGCGATCAGCGACTCGCTGCCGATGACGGCGCCGTTCATGATGATCGCGCCCATGCCGACCAGCACGTGGTCCTCGACCGTGGCGCCGTGGATGACCGCACCGTGACCCACTGACACGCCCTCACCGAGCAGGACGGGCTTGCCCTTGTCGACGTGGAACACGCAGTTGTCCTGCACGTTCGAGCGCGCGCCGATCGTGATCGGCTCGTTGTCTGCGCGCAGAACGGCTCCGTACCAAACGCTCGCCCCCTCGCCGATCACGACGGATCCGGCGAGGGTTGCGTTGGGTGCCACCCACGCGCTGTCGGCCACCTGAGGAACGTTGTCTCCGAGAGCGATGTGCATGGCACCCAACCTAATCCCCCTCAGCTGACCCAGCGGGTGATGGGATCGATCGCGAAGTACACGACGAACAAGATGCCGATCACCCACATCAACGGGTGGATCTCCGCGAGCTTGCCCTTGACCAGCTTGATCACCACGAAGGCGATGAAGCCTGCACCGATACCGGCGGTGATCGAGTAGGTGAACGGCATCAGGACGATCGTGAGGAACGCAGGAATCGCGATCTCCGAGTCATCCCAGGTGATGTTCTTGACCTGGCTCATCATCAGGAAGCCGACGAGGACGAGAGCCGGGACGGCCGCCTCATTCGGAATGTGCTCCACCAGCGGGATCGCCAGCGTCGACAGCAGGAACAGCACACCCGTGACGACGGAAGCCAGACCCGTACGAGCACCGTCACCGACACCGGAGGCGGACTCGATGTACGAGGTGTTGCTCGAGATGCCCGCCGCGCCACCCGCGGCAGCAGCGATCGAGTCGACGATCAGGATCTTCTGCGCGCCCTCGGGCGTGCCTTCCTCGTCGTTGAGGCCGGCCTCGGCGCCGATTGCGGTCATCGTGCCCATCGTGTCGAAGAAGTCTGCGAGCAGGAGCGTGAACACCAGCAGAGCGGCCGTGACAACACCCGCGCGCTCGAACCCGTCGAACAGGTTGAAGTCACCGAGCAGCGAGAAGTCCGGCTTGGCGAAGACCTTGTCGGGCCACTCGGGCACGTTGAGGTTCCAGCCCTTGGAGGTCGGATTGCCAAGGCTGGGCTTGACGTCAGCGAATGCCTGCACGATTCCGGCGATGATCGTGGTCGCGATGATGCCGATCAGGATCGCGCCGGGAACGCCACGGGAGTAGAGCGAGATCATCAGCAGCAGACCGATGATGAACACCAGGACGGGCCAGCCGGAAAGGTTGCCGCCAATACCGAGCTGAACCGGCGGCGCGCTGAGCCCACTCGTCCGGACGAAGCCGGCGTCGACCAGGCCGATGAACGTGATGAACAGGCCGATGCCGACGGCAATCGCTGTCTTGAGCTCGCGGGGCACGGCGTCGAACACGGCCTTGCGGAAACCGGTCAGCACCAGCACCAGGATGATGAGGCCCTCGAGGACCACCAGTCCCATCGCATCCGCCCAGGTCATCTGCGAGGCGACTGAGAACGCCACGAATGCATTCAGCCCGAGACCTGTTGCCAGCGCCAGCGGGAAGTTGGCGACCACGCCCATCAGGATCGTGAGCAGGCCCGCGACCAGCGCCGTCACGGCGGCAATCGTCGCGAAGCCGGAGCCTGGTTCGCTGCCACCACCGAGGAAGTTTCCGTCCACGTCAGCGACGTTGGAGAGGATGATTGGGTTGAGCACGACGATGTAGGCCATCGTCAGGAACGTCACGGCTCCGCCGCGCACCTCACGTCCGACACTCGATCCGCGTTCGCTGATCTTGAAGTACTTCTCCAGCGCATTGGCGTCGCTGGGCTTGCTGTCCTTGCTCGTCGTGCTTGTCATGGCGCCCCTGTCTTGGTGGGTCTGTCGACAACGGAGCATGCCAGAGGTTGGGCGTCCGGCGGTACCGATTAGCGCGAACGCCTCGCCCAGACAGTCACACCAGCACCCAGCACCCCTGCAGTCACCAGAGCACCGAGCACGAACAGCAGTGGCGCGACCGTCTCGTCGTCAGATGCTCCAGCGGACGCGGAGCTCACATCCGCCGAATTGGTGGGATTCGGGGCGGGCGCCTGATCGACCGGGACGGCCGGGATGGGGACCCGAATGAGTTCAGACCCCGACCCTTCGCTGCCGATCAGCAGCGAGTCCACCTCGGCGGTGATCGTCTCCCCCTGCTTCTGCTGTGGCGTGGGCACGCTGTTGATCACCGACCAGTCCGTCGGATCGATCAGGAACATTGACGTGTAGCTGCGCAGCACCGCGTACGTCCCGTCGCGCGTGAACGTCGCATCCGTCACGATCGGCGGGCCGTTGACCGCCTGGGCGACGGCAGCATTGGCGCGTTCGGTCGAGAGCGTTGGCGGGAGCGCGTAGACGGTTCCGCCCATCACGTTCTTGCTGACGAGGTACTTCGCGCCCGTCACCGGGTGCACCAGCAGCGCCTCGACATTGGGTGACAAATCGCCGTAGACGATCGGGTAGCGCTTGGCACGGACCGTGTGATTGCCTGCTCCCTGCTCGGGAAGCGCATACAACGCGGCGTCGTCGCGTTGTTCGTCATTGTCGCCGGTGTCAGCCACCCACAGGGTTCCGTCACGGTCGATCGCCAACGCCTCCGTGTCCCGAAGCCTTCCACCCTCGACTCGCGTCGTCCCGACCGTCCGTCCGGTGGCAATGTCCACCGCAAAGATCAGAGGCGCATTGCCCGAGTCGTTGATCGTGTAGGCCATGCCGTCGTACGCGAGGCTGAGCGCGAGGCCACTCGACTCGGTGATGCGCGGATCCGTCAGGCGGCTGACGACCTGCGGCTCGGCGGCGGCACCATCGGCTCGATCGCCCACGGAGCTCACGATCACGACCACGAGCAGTAGGACGAGCAGCCCCGGGATGAGCAGTCGGCGGTAGCGCGGATTCATTTGAGCCAAGCATGACAGGACGATCCGTCGGGGCGATCGCGGCGGGTACTGTGGCCATGTGAGCGAAAGCGACGAGTGGGTCATCCGTCAGGGCGACGGACCTGAGACGATCGAGCGCAAGATGGGCCATCGCGAGATCGCCCGCCTCAATCGCGCCGCCCGCCGCCACGAGTTCGGTCGCCCGGAGATCACCGAGCTCGAGATCGGCAGCAAGACTCACCGAGTCGCGACCGTCGAGCCGATGGACGTTGACGGCGTTCGCACCATGACAGTCGGGACGATCATCTGGGGTGTCATTGCCGTGGCGCTGCTGCCATTCCTCGGCACCCTCGAGAAGGCCGGTCACACCTGGTGGCTGTGGACCGCCGTCGCAGGATTCGGGCTGGGTCTCATCGGCATCGAGTACTGCCGCCGGCGACGCAACGCACTGCGCATGCAGCCCGGCCGCCGACGACTGGTCGACTGAGCCGAGGCACATGCACGCCGACCAGGTCGACGTCACCGCCGAGACGGTACGCGTGCTGGTCGATTCTCAATTTCCAGCATGGGTTCACCTGCCGGTTCGACACCTGACTTCACACGGCACGGTCAACGCCTTGTTCCGCCTCGGCGACGACATCGTGCTGCGATTCCCGCTGCAACCCGGTCCAGACGTACGAGCCGGGCTGGCCCGCGAACAAGACAACGCGCGACGAATCGCCGCCGTGGCACCACTTGACGTGCCAGAACCCCTCGCACTTGGCGAGCCGGGTGATGGGTACAACGGCTCGTGGGCGGCCTACCGATGGATCCCAGGCCATTCAGCTGGCCTTCACGTCGACGAGCCCTCAATCGCCCGAACCCTCGCTGACTTCGTCACTTCAGTACACACGATGGATACGGAGGGAAACACGTGGAACGGCGAAGGTCGCGGTGGACCGCTGGCCGACCACGACTCGTTCGTCCGGGAATCGTTGGCTGCCAGCACGCACCTGACCGACACCCGTCAGCTGTCCGTCATCTGGTCGCAGGTGAGCCGCGTGCCGCAACATGACGCCGACACCTGGATCCACGCGGATCTGATGCCTGGAAATCTGCTCATCCGTGATGACAGCCTGGTGGCCGTCATCGACCTTGAAGCGGTGCGCATCGGCGATCCCGCGGTCGACCTGATGCCGGCGTGGAACATGTTCGATGCTGGCGCCCACACCGCATACCGCACCGCATTGGGCGCTGACGACGACATGTGGAGTCGCGGCCGCGGATGGGCACTACTGCAGGCGATCGGCGCACTGCCCTACTACCAGGACACGAACCCTGTGATGGCCGCAACCGCGACGCGCACTCTCGACGCGATTCTGCGCCGGGGCTGACGACTCAGAACTCGTCGATGTCGGTGCCGACGGTGTCGAACACCGTCGGAGGGAGCTCCTGGGGAGCCGCAGAACGGCTCAGCCGGGCTCCTGAATGCGCTCCACAACCGTGATCGAACGACACGGCGCGACCGTCATCGTTGGCCATGCCGTTGGCGCACACCCCGAAACGCTCGGCCAGCGGCCCGGCCAGGCTCACCAGGAAGCCGCACGATCCGCACGATCCATTGGCCTGCTGGGCGATCGGAGCATCCGGCCCCTGATCACCGTCCTGCCAACGGTCTGCAGCCATCTCGCGACCCTCGAACGACAAGGTCCACTCGCGGCCGAGACCGACCTCACGGGCGAAGAAGCGATCGGCGGTCTGCTCCTCGCCGTCGCCGGCGGTCCAGGTCGGGACGAGTCGTACGTCGTCCTCGTCGGGAGGCAGGACGTCGCCGGGGCTGAGGTCACCGGGGCGGATGCGCTCGCGGTAGGGGGTCCACTCCGGCGCGACGATTGCGTCATCGCCGGGAAGCAGCACGACATCGTTGATCGTGACGGAGTCACTGTCAGGCGCACGTGACAGGCTGACCGACCAGTACCAGCCGACATAGCCGGGCTTGAGGCATCCGAAGTGGTGCGAAACCATCCCGGCTTCGTCAGGAATGGCGCGCAGGTGCTCGCCGACGATGCCGGCAGCAGCGACCTCGTCGACAGCCGCACGCGCAACATCGATTGCGGCATTCAGCTTCTCGTCGACAGACATGTCTCAATTGTCCCATGTCTCAGTTCGCGCGGGACCCGCGGTGAGGCAGGATGATCCATATGGACGAGCAGGACGACCAGCACCCTTTCGGCGAGCCCCCTGCACCCCGTGATCCGACCGGGGCGAGCGATCCGTTCACGACCGATGATCTCGCCGAGTCGCGCCTCGCAAGGTCGGCGCGGGTCGCCGGCAAGGTGTCCACCCGTACGGCCCGCGCCGTGGCCCACGGCAGCACGTCCGCCTTCACCGGGGCGCGACGGTTCACCCATGCCGGCGGCGCCGGGGAGAGCGGGCTTTCCAGGCTGCTCGAGCTGCACGCGTTCAACACCGCGGGCGACGCAGCGATCGCAGTCTCGCTCGCCGGCACCCTGTTCTTCACCGTCCCGACCGACGACGCAGCAGGTCAGGTGGCCCTGTTCCTCGTGCTCACGATGTTGCCGTTCGCATTCGTCGCACCCCTGATCGGACCATTCCTGGACCGCTTCCGTCGTGGCCGCCGATGGGCCATCGGCGCCACGCTCGCCGTGCGGGCGTTCTGCTGCTGGGTGCTGGCAGGAGCAGTCGCCGACGAGTCGCCCGCGTTCTACTTCGCAGCTCTGGGATGTCTCGTGGCGTCCAAGGCATACGGGGTCACCCGAGCCTCAGCCGTTCCCCGCATCCTTCCTGCGGAGTTCACCCTGGTGAAGGCCAACTCGCGCATCTCCCTGACCGGCACCGCTGCAGCCGCCATCTCGGCTCCCCTGGCGATCGGCGCTGCCACGATCGGCGCCGAGTGGGCTCTGCGTTATGCGGCGCTGCTGTTCGTGATCGGCACGATCCTCGCCATCTTGCTGCCGGCCCGCGTCGACTCGAGCGAAGGCGAAGAGCCGGTCGATCTCACCCACATCACATCCGCGCAAGACCCCCGGCCCGGGCGCAAGGGCATCAGCATCACCCGCGGAGTGGTCAACGGCCTGCGCAGCAATGCTGGTCTTCGCCTGCTCTCGGGGTTCCTCACGATCTTCATGGCGTTCACGCTGCGCGAACCGCCGGACTCGATGGGGTGGGGCGGTAGCGCCACGATTCTGCTCGGGCTCGTGATCGGCGCCGCCGGCGTCGGCAACATCCTCGGCGTGCTGATCGGGTCGATGACGAAGTCGCGCAAACCACAGAACGTCGTGATCGCCGTGCTCATTCTCGACGTTGCCGTGGTGAGCGCCGTCGCGATCCTGTTCACGTGGGGCACCGTCGTGGTGCTGGGGTTGAGCGTGGGTCTGTGTCAGTCCCTCGGCAAGCTCAGCCTGGACGCGCTGATCCAGAACGACGTACGCGAGGAGGTGCGCACGAGCATGTTCGCCCGCTCAGAGACGTTGCTCCAGTTGTCATGGGTCATCGGCGGTCTGATCGGCATCGGCCTGTTCACGGTCCACGCCAGTCCACGCGTCGGCCTGCTCGGCATCGCCGCCATCCTGCTCGCCTGGTTGGCGTTCGTGCTGACCCGTGCCCGCACCGAACCCGCCCTGCGCAGCCCGAAGCCCACCGAACATGCCGACGAGCGCTGACGCGTCCTAGAGCTCGAGCTCTGTTGCGACGGCGCGCAGCACCTGGGCGGCCGGCTTGGCCACCTTGCCCTCGGGGTGGCGACCGTGCCGGTAGCCCTCACCGATCTTGTCGAGCATCTTGATCAGGTCCTCGACGATGACGGCCATCGCCTCGGGGTCCTTGCGGCGTGCCTGCGACTGCGACTTCGACAACGAGGTCACCGGGTCCAACAGTCGCACCTGAAGTGCCTGGTCGCCGCGGCTCCCCTGGACGATGCCGAACTCGACGCGGCTTCCCGCCTTGAGGGTGTCGACGCCCGCGGGCAGGGCATCGGAGCGGACGTAGACGTCCTCGCCCTCTTCCTGGCTCAGGAACCCAAAGCCCTTTTCGGCGTCGTACCACTTCACTTTGCCGGTGGGCATGGCAATGTCCTCACGCTTGTTGGATGACCGAGTGATCGGTTGGTGCAACACCAAGACTAGTCCGCCGGAGGCGGCTTCGGTTTGCGGTCCAGAAAGGTGACCTCAACCGACTGGAAACCCTTGTGCCGCTGGGACTTCGCGTACGCCGCGTACGCCTTCTGATCGGCCTCGGTCAGCACCACATTGTCGGTGAACGGCGTGAGCAGGGCACGTGGGTAGAGCCTGCGGGCCGTGACGACATTGACCTCCAGCCCAAGGACGGCCATGACTGCCGACAGGAAGATGAATGCCATCAGACCAAGGACCAGCGCGAACGTGGAGTTCATCGAGCTCGCCTTGCTGATGACGTTCTCGACGAAAGACTGGCCGCCGATCTGGAGGATCTGCCACAGCAGGGCCGTGGTCGCCGCTCCGGGCAACACCGACCGCCAGCTGCCCCGGCCGCCGCTGACGAGCCTGAACAGGCCACCGAAGACCACCACGCTCAGCAGGAACCCGACGATCTTGATCGCAACCGTGAGCTCCCTGGAAACTCCCATCCCGATCTGCTCGGGGTTGCTGAAAATCGTGGTGATGACGGCAATCAGGAGGATGCCGATACCGCTGGCGAGGAGGAAGAAGATGCTGCGCAGGCGCAGCAGGAATGGATTGGCGCGGCTGTTGCGCGGCACGGACCAGGCAATGTTGGCGGCATTCTGGCTGGCCTGGCCGAGCCCCATCGAGCCATAGAGCGCCGCGAGCGAACCGACCACGATCGCGGACGTGCTCCCAGTCAGCTCATCGGGCCGGCCCAACGCGTCGCCGACGATTGGAAACTGGCTGAGCGCAGTCGACAGCAATCGGTCGCGCAGCGCGGGATCATCCTGGAGGAAGAATCCCAGGACCGAGGTCGAGATCAGCAGCAGCGGGAAGATCGCGATGAACGCGTAGTAGGAGATGATCGCCGCCAGGTAGGGGCCCTGGTCATCGAAGTATTTGTAGATGACGGCGATCGGGAATCCGAGGATCGCGTGCTTGCGCTGGAAGGCATCGAGGGGACCGATGCTGGGCTCACCCGTCACGGGAGGTGCGGCTCAAGGGCCGCGACGAGGGCGTCAAAGCGAGGCTCGTCAAGAACCGAACCCTCCCGCCGCACGTCAGCTGGATCGACGATCAGGAATCGATCGAGTCGGACTTCGCTGGGCCGTCCCTTGGAGTCCCACGGGCCCGAGCCGAGGTTGTACCAATAGCGCCCCGCCGCTTCTTCGCCTGCCATGTCTCGATCATGGTCGACCGAGGTCATCATCAGCGCGACGAGCTGCTCGCCATCGCGCGCAATCAGCACGACGGGCCGATCCTTGCCCTGCGTCGGATCGTCCTCGTACGCGACCCACGTCCACACGACTTCTCCGGGATCCGGCTCGCCGTCCGGGTGCGGGTCGTACGCGATGTTCACGCCGTCAGCCTAGTCAAAGTCCGGCAGTTCTCGTTTCATGACCTTGCCCGTCGGATTGCGCGGCAGCTCGTCGAGAAACATCGTCTTGCCCGGCACGGCGAAGCGGGCGACGCGTTCCTTCGCGTACGCCACGACGTCCTCCTCGGTGAGCGAAGCGCCCTCACGAACAACGACGTACGCGGCGAGCCGGTGCCCGTAGGTCTGGTCAGGTATGCCGGCGACCACCACGTCGGCGATGTCGGGATGATCGATGAGCGCATCCTCAAGCTCTCGTGGGAAGACGTTCTCTCCGCCGGAGATGATCATGTCGTCGTCGCGACCGGACACGAACAGTCGGCCGTTCTCGTCGAAGTGACCCAGGTCACCGGTGCTCATCAGGCCATCGCTGAACGACTTGGTGTTGCCGTCGGTGTAGCCGCCGAACGGCATGTCGTTGCCGACGTGGATGACTCCCGTCTCCCCTTGCGGGAGCTCCTTGCCCTCCGGGTCGAGGATCTTGACGGTCGTCCGGAACGGAGGCACACCAGCGGTGCCCGGCGCCTCGCGCAGATCGGTCGGGCTGGCAATCGTGACCCAGCCCGTCTCGGTCGCGCCATAGAAGTTGTAGACCGAGTCGGTGAACATGTCCATGTAGTGGTTGGCCAGCTCGCCGGCCAGCGCCGAACCGCTGCTGGCGGTGATCTTGAGCGACGACACATCCGCCGACTTGATGACCTCGGGGTCTGCGTCGACCATGCGTTGCATCATCTGCGGCACCACGACGAGCGCATCGGCCTTGCGCTCCTCGATGTCGCGGATCACCTGACTCGCGTCGAAACGGCGGCGAAGCACGTACGTCGGCGCGAGCGAGAGTCCGAAACCGAAGTTGATCAGGCCCCACGAGTGGAACAGCGGCGCCGCAAGCACGACGGTCGAGTTGCCGCGGTAGGGAATCGCACCGAAGAACGCAACGAGCGGCTTGAGGTCGGCCGGTTCCTCGCGACGAGCGCCCTTGGGCAGCCCCGTCGTTCCGGAGGTGAAGATGATGATCTGCCCGTGCCGCGAAGGCTTGGGGTGCGCCTTGGTCGACTGTCCCTCGCTGATCGAGGCCACCGTCGGAACGTCCTTGGGCGCGTCGTCATCAGCCCACGCGAGGATGAGCTTGTCGGCGTCGACATCGGCGGCGACCGTCAGGAACTCCTGGTCGACGATCACCAGGGCCGCCGACTCACGCTTGGCGAGCTCGCCGAGCTGGGAACGGCTCGCCATCGTGTTGAGCATCAGCACCCGTCCGCCAGCCTGCATGACCGCGATCATGGCCAGGAGCATGTAGCGGTGGTTGCGACACAGCAATGCAACCGAGTCGCCTGCCTCGACGCCGCGATCCTTGAGCGCCTGGGTCAATTGATTGACCTGGGCCGCGAACTCCGACCACGTCAGCTCGCCGGCGTCATCGATGATCGCCAGCTGGTTGGGGAATCGCTTGGCAGCGGCGTTTACACCAGATGGCAGTCCCGGCCCCCACTTCACGAGCTGGAGGCCCGCACCGAGCAGCCTGTGCGGAAGGATCGGCCTCATCATGCCGATCTGACGAAAAACCTTCAGCGTGAATCCCAGTTCGCTCATGCGAGAAACCTAACGGGTCACGCATCCCGCCGCAGGAACAGTCCATACGCAGCGGCGAGAAGCACCGACACAAAGACACCCATGACCATTCCTCCACCGACTGACCCAAACGGCGTGTAGCCAAGAAAGGACAGCAGATCGTCAAGGGAAGCGCGGGTGTACATCTTTCCGCCGGCGTCATAGGGCAGGTACTTGAGGATCTGCACGAAACCGCCCTCTGCCTGCGGATCGTCCGATGCGGCCTTGATCGCTATGACGATCGCCCGGATGATCTGCTCGACGACACTCGGCACCAGCATCAGCAGCGCGACCGCCGCCGTCTGATTGCGGGTCAGTGCCGCAAACGCAAGGCCGGACAGCGAGAACAGCACGGTGAACGCCACGGTGCCCGCGCTCATGCTGAACAGCTCGGCGCCTGAGGGCTTGTCGAGCCCGAAGATCACCAGCTCCATCAACGCCACCAGCACACACGCCAACGCTGCCGCCGCAGACACCAGCGCCGTCGAGATCACCTTGGCGACGAAGATGTGGCTCCGGTTGGGCATGGCCGTCAACGTCGCCCGAATCATCCCGTGTCGGTATTCGTGGCCGGTCGAGAACACTCCGAGCAGGCCGATGATGTAGGCGATGAACAGCGGCGCGAAACCGAGCGAGGCGCCGATCGTGGCGAGGAGGTCGAAAGCGTCGGCTGCCGCCCGGGCTTCGCGTCGACAGCGAGAGTCGCCACGCGATCAGCGTCGACATGACCAGCTGGAATGTGAGTGCGAGACCGATCAACCAATAGGTCGACCGGATCGTCCGGAGGCGCACGAACTCGTAGCGCAGGGCGTCGATCATGATGGGTCGCCCACCCCACTGCCGCGGAACTCCTCGTCCAACCCGGTCGCCTCGAGGAACGCCTCCTCGAGGGTCGCCTTCGTGGTCACCAGCTGATGAATGCGCGCGTTTGCGGCGTGTGCGGCGTCGCCGACTTGTTCGGCCGTCACACCGGTGACCGCGAGGTCCTCACCAGAACCGCTGACCGCAGCGCCGAGACGCTCCAGGGCCGTACGCAACAGATCGGGGTCAGGAGTACGGACCTCGACAACGCCCAGTCGGCTTCCCGAGACGAAATCTGACACGGCACCGTTGGCGAGCATCTTGCCCCGTCCGATGACGACAAGCTCGTCCGCGAGCACCGCCATCTCCTGCAGCAGGTGGCTGGACACGAACACCGAACGCCCCTCGCTGGCTAGGTGCTTGAGGAGCGTGCGCAGCCAGGTGATGCCCTGCGGATCGAGACCGTTGCTGGGCTCGTCGAGGATCAGCGTGCTCGGGTCGCCCAGCAGCGCAGCCGCAATACCGAGCCGCTGGCCCATGCCAAGACTGAACTTGCGCGGCTTGCCGTTGCGTACGGTCGACAAGCCCACGAGGTCAAGGACCTCGTCGACTCGTGCGTCGGGAATCCGATTGGCCGCCGCGAGCATGCGTAGGTGGCTGCGGGCGGATCGCGTCGGGTGGAACGGCTTGGCCTCAAGCAGAGCACCGACGTGACGCATCGGGTGCTTGAGCTCGCCGAAGGACTTGCCGTCGTACGTGGTGCTGCCAGCTCCGCGATCGAGTCCGAGCATCAGTCGCATCGTCGTCGACTTGCCCGAGCCGTTGGGCCCGAGGAATCCGGTCACGCTTCCGGGTCGCACCGTGAATGAAAGGTCATCGACCGCTCTGTTGGAGCCGAAAGACTTCCCGAGTCCGTGAGCCTCAATCAGCGCCATGGCTCCACCCTGCCAGATCACTGTTCCGTAACTTTTGGAAACTCGCGGCAGTTGGAGGGTCTGTGCCTCAAACCAGAGCTTGGAACCACACTCTTTTATGGCGTGCTGCACTGGGCGTCTGCATGGTCGCGACCTTCGTTCTCGGTGTCGGCGACACCTCGGCGGACGCTGCGACATCTGCGGTCAAGCTGCAGATCAGTTCGAGCAGCCAGAAGCGCATCCTTGAGACCGGCAAGCTCACTGTAAAAGTCACCACCAGTCGCGACGGCGATTCCGTACGTGTGAGTGGATATGTCGGGCGAGCGAGCATCGCCACCGATCGCAACTACCGACTGCGTTCCGGAACACACACCGTCAGTCTCACCCTGACGTCAGCAGGCCGAAGCATTGTTGCCAAGTGCGTCGAGGGACGACGGCTCAAGATGACCGCCACAAGCCCAAGTCCGGAGACCAGCGCCTCGACGGGGAGCACGCTGCTGATCGACACGCGCGCCTGCGACGAGCCGACAGGCGGGACCGCTGCAGCGCCAGCCATGCCCAACGCCGACCGCTGTGACTACCTCAATGGCGCGGTGTGCCTGCAGCCTTGGCCAAACGACTACTTCACAGTGCCCGACGCCACGACTCCCACGGGGCGCCGCCTGAACCTCAATCGCCAGTCAATGCCGGCCAACACACTGGGCGTGCACATCGACCCGATCGACTACAACCGCTCCGACGGCTTCAGCCCCGGAAACATGGTGATCGCCAAGGTTCCGGGCCTCGACACGCCAGCCGCGTTCACGAAGACCGGCGCTGTGCCGGTGACTGACATGGCACGCTACGCAGACGCCGACCAGCCCGTTGTCGTGATCAACAGCAAGACCGGCAAGCGCCAGCCGATCTTCACCGAGCTCGACGCAAACCCGAAGAATCCGTCGGACGTCAACCTGATCATTCGCCCCACGGTCAACTTTGACGAAGGTGGGCACTACATCGTCGCGATGCGCAATCTCAAGGACGCGAACGGCGACACGATCGAGCCCGCCGAGGCGTTCAAGGATTATCGCGACCGGCTGGTGACTCCTGACGCGACTTTCGAAGCGCGACGCCCGCACATGGAAGACCTGTTCCACACCCTTCAGGACGCTGGCATCAAGCGGAAGAACCTCTACCTTGCCTGGGACTTCACCGTGGCCAGCGAGCAGAGCCTGACCGGTCGAATGCTCTCCATGCGTGACGATGCGTTCCATCAGCTCGGCGACGACAACCTGGCTGACATGACAGTTCAAGGCGCATCACCGACCTTCGCGATCACCAAGGTCACCGACCTCGCGCCGTGCGGCACCGACGGCTGCGCCGGAGAAACCAACCTCGGCGGCGCCCCCAATGCCGGCACGGTGTGCAGCGTGCTGAAGACCGTCGCCGGGTTGGTGCCGTTGCTGGCTGGCATCAACTGCTCGGCGCTTCCCGGCTACACCCCCGGTGAGAGCGACAAGATCGCTCGTCACGTCGAGGGCAAGGTGACTGTCCCCTGCTATCTCAATGTCGCCGGCTGCCCGACCGGGTCGGAGTTCAAGCTTGATGGCAACGGCATGCCGACGCGCAACGGGGATGCGACTGCGTCCTTCGTCTGCAACATTCCGCGCTCTGCCAACGCCTCCAAGCCGGCCAAGGTCTCCCTCTACGGCCACGGACTTCTCGGCTCGGCCGACGAAGTCAACGGGGGCAATGTCACTGACATGAGCAATGAGAACAATTTCATGTTCTGTGCGACGGACTGGGCCGGATTCGCGACGCAGGACCTTCCGACCATCCTGCTCAACCTGCAGGACCTTTCACACTTCAACCGGGTCATTGACCGCATTCAGCAGGGATTCCTCAATTTCGATTTCCTCGGTCGCGCCATGATCCATTCGGCCGGTTTCGCGGCAAACCCCGCCTTCCAGACCGCTGACGGCCACCCACTGATCGACAACCGGCGGTTGTTCTACGACGGCAACAGCCAAGGCGGGATCATGGGTGGCGCATTGACCGCCCAGGCTCCGGACTTCAATCGCGCCGTGCTCGGCGTTCCGGGGATGAACTACTCGACGCTGCTGCAGCGCAGCAGCGACTTCGCGCCCTACGCAGAGGGCAAGTTGCTGGGTGATGTCGACGACAGCCTCTCGGGCGTCGACACGCCACTCGGGCTCTACGACAACTACCCCCATGAGCTCGAGCGACCGTTGATCTTCAGTCTCATGCAGGTTCTCTGGGATCGCGGCGAAGCCAATGGTTATGCGCACCACATGACCACCGACCCGCTGCCCAACACTCCCGCGCACACAGTTCTGCTCCACGCTGCGTTCGGCGATCACCAGGTATCCAACCTGGCCGCCGAGACGGAAGCGCGCACCATCGGCGCCAGACTGCGGGTTCCGGCGCTGGACTCAGGCCGCAGCAACATCGACGACACCTTCGGGCTCGCAAAGATCACCAGGTACCCGTTTGCCGGCTCGGCTCTCGTGTTCTGGGATGGCGGCCCACAAGCGTTCCCGGGCGGCACCGCACCAGCGCCGATCACCGACACCCCACCGGGCACAGCACAGGGAAGCGACCCGCACAGCTATCCGCGCAACACGTTCGACGCGCGGAGGCAGAAGGCGGCGTTCCTGGCGTTGAACGGGACGCTGATCAATGTCTGTGGATCGCGGCCGTGCTACTCGCACGGTTACACGGGCCCGTAGTTCGGCTGCTGGCCTGACCGGGGCATACCGTGAAGGCATGACTGAGTCCTATCGCCCGATCGAGGATGGCGTCGCCACTGACCTGCGCGGTGAGATGACGTACGCCAGCTATTTGCAGCTCCCGACCCTGCTGTCGGCACAGCAGCCCGTGTCGAATCACCACGACGAGATGTTGTTCGTGATCCAGCACCAGGTGACCGAGCTGTGGCTCAAGCAGCTGATCCATGAGCTGCGATCGGCGATCGCACTGATCGCCGCGGACGACCTGCCGCCCGCCCTCAAACGACTCGCCAGGGTCAAGGCGATTCAGCGTCAGATGTTCGAGCAGTGGGCCGTGCTCGAGACGCTGACGCCGATCGAGTATGCGCAGTTCCGCGACTCACTCGGCAAGGCCTCGGGGTTCCAGTCACCGCAGTACCGCACGGTCGAGTTCCTGCTCGGCAACAAGAACCCGCAGATGATCAATGTGTTTGCCCACGATGAGTCGCTGCGCGCCAGCTTGCAGGCCGACCTTGAGGCGCCAAGCCTGTACGACGAGTTCCTGCGGTTCCTGGCACGTCGCGGCCACGCAGTGCCGACGCACGTGCTCGAACGAGACGTCACCCAGCCGTACACCGCTGATCCTGGTGTGATCGAGGTGTTGCGCAGGATCTATGACGACCCCGACACCTATTGGGACGCCTACGAGATGAGCGAAGAACTGGTCGACGTCGAGGGCAGCTTTCAGCTGTGGCGCTTCCGCCATCTCAAGACGGTGGAGCGAATCATTGGCTTCAAGCGCGGCACCGGCGGATCCTCGGGGGTCCATTTTCTCCAGAGGGCCCTCGAGCTCACGTTCTTTCCCGAGCTGCTGGACGTACGAACGCACATCGGCGCGCCCTAGGTCGCACGTCAGGGTGTGTCTTCCTCGGTCCAACCAACGTTCTCTCGGACAACCCGAGCCGGAATGCCGGCCACGGCGGCGTAGTTGGCGATCTTCTGCCCGCGAACCAAGCTGAGCTGGGCAACCACGACGCCGTCGCCGACATCAGTGTGACCGGTGATCACGGCGTCCCGACCCAGCCACACATGGCTCCCTATCCGGATGTGAGCGCCGAATGGATTGATGCGCTCGCCCGTCGAGCGGTCCTCAAGGCGATGCATGTCGTCGGTGGCAACGTAGACGTTGGCTGCCCACAACTGGTCTGGTCCGGCCACGATGCTGCCGCCGTTGCGCGCGTCGATGATGGCGCAACGCGTTGCTGTCACCGGGCCGTGGAGCACCACCGTTGAGGCCGTGCCGCAGTACATCTCTCCGGCCGTCAACTTGACGTTCTGATCAATGAAGACCAGGGCATCGTCCCCACCGATCAGCAGCGATCTGAACAAGTGCATGTCTGAGCCGATGGCGATCAGCACATCGCGCACCGGGAACATCGTGAGAGTCGCCACGATCTCGTCCGAGAGGCCTGCTCCCTCAGCGAAGTAGAGCGCGTTGCCGTCCTCGTGCCACCACTCGGGGAGCGGGTCTGTCACAGCCCGCCATTCGGTGGCGTCGAGTGACTCCGCCTCGACTCCGGCCGCGCGTAGGCGTGCCCTGTGTGCGGCGGTCATCAACTCGCCGCGTGTCACGTTCACCGCCGAATCATCGCAGACGGTGCGATTCGGGACATGCGAAAGGTGGCGCTCCGTAGCCAGCGCAGGAAGCACCCCGCGCAAGTCGACTACAAAACGCCACCTCGCTTGACCACTCAAAGCGACAGCGCAAAGGCTGACGGCCAAACCTGGAGCACAAAGCAAAGGTGACGCTCCGTAGCCAGCGCAGGAAGCACCCCGCGCAAGTTGACTACGAAACGCCACCCTGACCAACCCTGGAAGCACAAAGCGAAAGGTGACGCTCCGCAGCCAGCGCAGGAAGCACCCTGCGCAAGTTGACTACGAAACGCCACCTCGCTTGACCACCGCACAAAGCGACGGCTTGTTGCTACGTAACTAGAACCCCATGCCGCCCATGTCACCCATGTCCGGGGCTCCGCCGCCAGCCGGAGCGGGCTCCGGCTTGTCGGCGACGACGGCCTCGGTGGTGAGGAACAGTGCTGCGATCGAGGCTGCGTTCTGCAGGGCAGAGCGCGTGACCTTGGCCGGATCGATGATGCCGGCCTTGATCATGTCGACGTACTCGCCCGTGGCCGCGTTGAGTCCGTGGCCCTGCTTGAGTCCGGCGACCTTCTCGGCGACGACTCCACCTTCGAGTCCCGCGTTGATGGCGATCTGCTTGAGCGGAGCCGAGGCGGCGACGCGCACGATGTTGGCGCCTGTCGCTTCGTCACCTTCGAGGGAGAGCTTCTCGAACACTGCAGCAGTTGCCTGTACGAGTGCCACGCCACCACCGGCGACGATGCCCTCTTCGACAGCAGCCTTCGCGTTGCGAACGGCGTCCTCGATGCGGTGCTTGCGCTCCTTGAGCTCGACCTCGGTTGCCGCGCCGACCTTGATGACGGCGACGCCGCCGGCCAGCTTGGCGAGACGCTCCTGGAGCTTCTCCTTGTCATAGTCAGAGTCGCTGTTCTCGATCTCGGACTTGATCTGGCTGACGCGGCCCTGAATCTGCTCATCGGAGCCGGCGCCTTCGACGATCGTGGTCTCGTCCTTGGTCGTGACGACCTTGCGGGCCGTGCCGAGCAGGGTGAGGTCGGCGGTCTCGAGCTTGAGTCCGACTTCCTCGCTGATGACCTCTCCACCGGTGAGGATGGCGATGTCGGCCAGCATGGCCTTGCGACGGTCACCGAAGCCGGGTGCCTTGATGGCAACCGACTTGAAGGTGCCACGCATCTTGTTGACGATCAGGGTCGCGAGGGCTTCGCCCTCGACGTCCTCGGCGATGATGACGAGCGGCTTGCCCGACGCCATGACCTTTTCGAGGATCGGGACCATGTCCTTGACCGTGCTGATCTTGCCGTTGTAGATCAGGATGTACGGGTCTTCGAGCACGGTTTCCATGCGCTCGGGGTCCGTGACGAAGTAGCCCGACAGGTGACCCTTGTCGAAGCGCATGCCCTCGGTCAGCTCAAGGTCGATGCCAAACGTGTTGGACTCCTCGACCGTGATGACGCCTTCCTTGCCAACCTTGTCCATCGCTTCGGCGATGATCTCGCCGACCGTGGTGTCAGCGGCGGAGATCGAGGCGGTTGCCGCGATCTGCTCCTTGGTCTCGACGTCCTTGGCCATGCCGAGCAGCTGAGCGCTGATGGCTTCGACCGCCGTCTCGATGCCCTTCTTGAGGCCCATCGGGTTGGCGCCGGCAGCGACGTTGCGCAGACCTTCGCGTACGAGGGCCTGGGCGAGGACGGTTGCCGTGGTGGTGCCGTCGCCTGCGACGTCGTCAGTCTTCTTGGCGACCTCCTTGACGAGCTCGGCACCGATCTTTTCGAACGGGTCCTCCAGCTCGATCTCCTTGGCGATGCTGACACCGTCATTGGTGATCGTGGGAGCTCCCCACTTCTTTTCGAGGACGACGTTGCGTCCCTTGGGACCGAGGGTCACCTTGACGGCGTCTGCGAGCTGGTTCATACCGCGCTCGAGGCCGCGACGAGCTTCCTCATTGAAAGCAATGGTTTTTGCCATGTGTACGTTTCTCCGACTGTTGTCGACGGGATGGTCAGTCGATGCCCGCGACGGACGACTGCGACGGTTGGCGAACCCTTCTCGCCTCGGTGCACAGCCTCATCGGACTGACCCGATGTATAGAGGTACTGTCTAGCACTCTCATCATACGAGTGCTAATCAACAGTGCGCAATCAGGTCGGCCGATGTTCACCGACGGCGTAGGTCAGCTCGACGAACTGGCCCCGTCGGACGACGCTCTCGAGGGACAAACGGTCCGAGCGGATGTCGCGCGGCAGCAGTGGAGCACCGGCGCCAAGGGTCACTGGCGCGACGGTCGCGATGATCTGGTCGAGCAGGCCGGCGTCGGCAAATTGACCGACCAGGTCACCACCGCCCATGAGCCAGACGTTGCGCGCACCTGCGGCCGCGACCATGTCACGATGCACCACGGCGATCGGGTCGCTCGTGAACTGAATGTCGGCACCCTTGACGACCGGCAGATCGCGATGGGTGAAGACCCAGGTCGGCCGATCGCCGTACCACTCGCCCCACTTGCCTGGATGTTCGAGCAATGACTCATGCTCGACGACCCACTCGTAGGTGGTTGAGCCCATGGCGAGGGCACCGACCCCGGCAAGGAAGTCAGGGATTGAGCTCTCTGCCTCATCTGAACCGGGCACCTCGAACAGCCAGGCGAGCGAGTTGTCGGCGGTGGCCAGATAGCCGTCGAGAGTTGTCGCGGTGTAGTAGATCGTCGCCATGACGCCACGGTACGAGTCAGGTCTGACAGGTCAGGCGGACAGCAGCAGGAACAGCCCGGTAAAGGTGTAGGCGACCATCAGGACCAGCAGTGCGAGCTGACCGGAGAGGCGGTGCGCCTTGGGCAGCAGGGCAAGCGCGCGATCGTGTGCGGCGATCACGGCGAGCACGTGACCCGCCACCACCAGGCCCACCTTGAGGAACGCGAGCAGAGACACATGCTCTGACAGGAAGTAGTAGGTCGCCGGATCGCCGAGCGGCTCCCATCCACGACCGAGCGGGTCGAGCATCGCGATGAATGCCGACTGGCCCTTCTCCAGGAGATAGGTCGCATAGTGGGCGAAGATGTAGCCGACGACGATCGGCACCAGGGTGTGGGCGAGCAATCCGGGCATGGCCCGTCGTTGCTCCGCTGCCAGTCCCCCGCTGGCCCGCGTCGCCAACGTGAACAGGATCCCGACCAGGGCGCAGAATCCGACCAGCGTTGCTGTCCGCTGCAGACCTGTGGGCGACGCGGACTGCCAGAACGATGACGACGAGAAGCTGTCGTACGCGGTTGAGCCCAACAGCGTGGCGAGCACCGCCACGAGCCCGGCCGCGATCGGCACGGACGGCAGGGTGCGCAGCGGATTGTGCAGAGCAAGCTGACCATCCCGGACGAATGGCGAGAGCTTGGCGACCACCAGCGAGTAGACGTCGAACGGGTCAGCCCGGTCGAACCACGTCGGACCGAACACCCAGCCTCCGAGCAGCATCACCGCGACATAGGCGGCAACAAAGATGCGGACGGTCAGGACGTCGGTCGTGTGGGACGAGGCGAGCTCCAGCCAGGCGAAGGCCAGCAGACCCGCAGCAGCGGGCCAGTAGCCAAGGCGGGCCGGATAGGCCAGCCTCCCGTCAGGGTTGCCGGTGACCCGCGCGAGCCCGGCCTGAATCGTGCGCCACGGAGAGAGATCGCGCCAGACGTGACCCGCGATCAGGGCAAGCGGTACGAGGCCGACCCACATCAGGATGTACATCCAGCCCAGAGCGGCGTTGGTCTCGTCGGTCGGCCCACCGAACAGCGCGATCAAGAACCACGCAGTGAGCACCAGCCCAACGACGGCGAGCCACGGCCGACGAGCGCGGGGCTCTGCCGCGATGGGCTCCACGCCGGGCTGGGTGAACCTGGGCTGCTTCCACCCGATCACCAGCAATGCGAAGGACAACGCGAGCGCCCATGACGCACCGACCATCGCAAACATCAAGGGAATCGGCAGATCGGTCCCGCCCCCACCGATGCCGTGGGAGGCAAGGCCCGAGCCGACGATCTGGTGCATCGCTGCGCTTCTCAGGGGCGCGCGACGAGCTCCACGATCGTCACGCCCAGCTCATGAGCCTCGACTGCAACTTGGCCCGGCGTCTCGATCGTGAACGTGAATGTCGTGTCGTCGCCGGCCGACACCTCATACTCGTGCTCTGGGTCGGAATGCACGTGGATCGCTTCGTCGGTGTCACTGATGACGTGGAGGGTGATCGGCTCGCCGACGGTGACGTCGACCTTCTCGTTGAGCGGGATGACCTCGCCGTTGACGAACTCGATCTCGATCGTCGTGCCCTGTGGCGCTTCGGTCGTGGCACTCGCGGTCGGCTCGCTGGTCGGCGTGGCAGCGGAGGGCTCACTCGTAGTCCCACAACCGGCAAGTGCCAGGACGAGCGCCGCGGCGGCGATGATCTTCATTCGTTCTCCTTGCTGTCGGACTCTGAGTGGTCGGACTCTGAGTCGAAGGCTCGCTCGATGAGCTCGCGTTCTTCCCGTTCGTCCCGTCGATCCTTGCGTGCAATGTAGAGCACGGCGCCGACCACCACGATGGCCGGGACGAGCGCAGGGATCGCCAACAGCGCAACGTGGTGAGCCAGCAGCTGCTCGCCGATTGGAGTCATGAGGTCAATGTAGGCGCACGGTTGTTGGCTGCTTCGTGCTCCTCGATCTTGCGAGCGACCCGGGAAACAGCCACGCTGATGCCGAGGATGATGGCGAGGCTGCAGAACAACACGATCGCGTTGGCGATCCCCCATAGCGCGGGTGATGTATCACCCTTGCGTTCCCGCTGAAGAATGTCGATCTCCGGCACAAAAGCGCGCGTGAACGATGCACTGGCTGGGACCTCCTCGGCCTTCAGCGGCCCGTCTTCCGGCAGGAAGATTGGCAGCGCGGTCAGCATGCGCCCGTCCTGCACGCGGAATGTCGTCTTCCAGTTGCCGCCGACCGGCACGGGCTTGGTCGACTCCCAGGTGTTGTCGCCAGTTCGACGGAGCTGGTCGGTGACGATGCCACCGCCTTGCCACGCTGTGATCTGGACCCACGTCGGGTCGTCGTCGATCAGGCCCGCAGGGGACACGGTGATCTTGGCCATCACCTCTCGCGCATCGGTTGGACCAACCTCGGTCAACGTGACATCGGCAGAGGCATTCTTCGGGACGGTGGCGTTCAAGCCATTGCCAACCGCCAGAGCCGTCACGAGAACTGATCCAACGATGATCGTTCGAGCGATGTTCTTCGCAGGCAGCTTGCCCTGCAAACCGAGCGCAAACAGCGCGCCGCAGAGTCCAGACGCGACCGCGACCGGCACCGCCATAGCCAAGCCCTCGGCCCACATGTCTTGGGTCCAGGGAAACGCGAAGACGCGGTCGTTCCACAGCTTCTCGATCCCGAGGCCGACGGTGCCGATCAGCAGACCACCGATGGCGCCGAACCACAGCGGCTTTTCCTTCAGCCTGGTGAACGCGAGAAGCTCGATCAGGACCGCGCTGCCGAGGTAGAGCGGGAATACGTGGTGTGCCTCGCCCATCACGTCGGTGACCAAGAACGACACGATTCCGCGCATCAACAGGAAGAACACAGCTGCGGCGATCGCCGCGCCGGGTCCGATGTACAGCCGCGCAGCGACGAGGGGGATGCCCGCGGCCGCGACGATCATCAGCGGCGCGAACACCATGCGGAACTGGGCGATGCCGAAGTCGAACTCTCCCTGGAACACCGACAAGCCGATCAACAGGGCGCCGAAGCTCGTGGAGACCAAGATCGTGTTGAGCCACGAGGGCAGTGCCTTGCCCTTCTGCGCCATGGCGACCTCGGCTTCGCGGTGCAGCAAGATGATGCCGGCCGTCGACAGGCCGGCGCCACCGATGAGCATCAGGTGGGTGGGGCCCCAGAGCGTCACGTCCTGACCGAAGAGACGGTGCCAGACGTCATCCAGCGGGAAGCCGATGAGCGCGTACAGTCCACACGCGGCGATGAAGATGCCGCTGACGGGTGCGTACCAGGTGCGAGTGATCTTGACCGCAGCGACGCCGGGCTTCTCCCCGTCGCGTGGGAAGACGATGGCAGACATGCCGGCGATGAAGAGTGCGAAGAGTCCGTAGAGGATCAGATAGTGCGCCGGGTTGGCCAACGGACCGGCGTCGCGGCCGCGGCCGGCGTGCAGGCTGACATCCCACATGAAGCCGAGCAGTGCGACGATCAGAGAACTGCCGACGAAGGCGGTGGGGATGGTGGACCATCCTGGCTCGCCGTGAAGTGCGCCCAGGCGGTCACCGAGCTTCTGGAACCAGTCGATGCGGTGGGTGCGATGAGCCCAGGCGACGACCAACAGGATCGCGGTGACGACGGTGGCTGCGATCGACAGGCCGATGACCTGCCCCAGCTCGGCGCCGCCCACGGGTGCGGTGATGGGTTCGGAAGCAAAAGGGAACATACCGAGAGTATGCCCACAGTTTATGTGACATGGCAAGTGTCACATAGGTCACGTCGCCCGTCTGTGCGCGAAAAAAGCCCGGCCCGAAGGCCGAGCTTCCTACGCGAACCGCAGTCCGAAATCTAGTTGCCGATGACCTCGTGGGCCTCGCGACCTTTGGGCCCGTCGACGATCTCGAACTCGACCTTCTGGCCGTCCTCGAGGGTCTTGTAGCCATCGGACGCGATCTTGGACCAGTGGACGAAGACGTCGTCCTGGCCCTCGACCTCGATGAAGCCGTAGCCCTTGTCAGCGTTGAACCATTTGACGGTGCCCTGCACCATGCCGCCACTCCCAACCTGATGCTCGGAGACCCGTCTGCCGAGGCCTCGTCATTCGCAGAGCCTATACGGCTCAGGAGCCTCCGGCCACGGCGGGGATTATTGAAACTTGCGCGCCGTCGGGTGTTGCGGTGGCGAGACCGTCGGCGAACCGGACGTCCTCCTCCGCGACATAGATGTTGACGAAGCGGCGCAGCTTGCCGTCCTCGTCGACGACACGCGCCTTGATCCCCGGAAAGCTGGTCTCCAGCGAGTCGAGGACCTCGGTCAACGTCGCACCCTCAGCGGTGACCTGTGACTGGTCGCCGGTGTAGGTACGAAGGATCGTCGGAATTCGGACGTTGATGCTCACAGTGCTCCTTGGTGGTTCCGGGTCTCAGAAATGGTGACGCGCTAGATGCTCAGGCGATGCCGGCGGCGACGAAGGCGTCGTACGTCGCCGCGATGGTTGCTGCTGGTCGAACAAGGTCTGCGACGGCGTCGAGCGTCTTGAGCCCGTGCCCGGTGTTGATGACCACGGTCTCCAGCTCGGTGTCGAGCACGCCCGTCTCGACGAGCTTCTTGAGCACGCCGATCGTCGTTCCGCCCGCGGTCTCGGTGAAGATTCCCTCAGTTCGCGCAAGCAGGACGATCGCCTCGCGGACCTCGTCATCGGAGATGTCGGCGACGGCGCCGCCGGTGTCGCGACAGATGTCGAGCACGTAGACACCATCGGCAGGATTGCCGATGGCCAGCGACTTCGCGATCGTGTCGGGCTTGACCGGACGCACGGCGTCCCAGCCCTCACGGAAGGCCTCCGACACCGGCGAGCAGCCGGTCGCCTGAGCGCCGAAGACCTTGTAGGGCTTGTCCTCGACCAGTCCCAGCTTGATCAGCTCCTGGAATGCCTTGTGCACCTTGGTCAGCTGCGAGCCCGAGGCAACCGGGATGACGATCTGATCGGGCAGGCGCCAACCGAGCTGCTCGGCGATCTCGTACCCGAGTGTCTTTGACCCCTCTGCGTAGAAGGGGCGGACGTTGACGTTGACGAACGCCCAACCGTCCTCTTCGCCCGCGATCTCGCTGGCGAGCTTGTTGACGTCGTCGTACGTGCCGTCGACCGCCACGAGGTTCTCGGTGTAGACAGCCGAGTTGACGACCTTGGGGTTCTCGAGGTTGCTGGGAATGAACACGACGGTCTTGATGCCGGCCCGAGCTCCTGCAGCCGCGACGGCGTTCGCGAGGTTGCCGGTCGACGGGCAGGCGAAGACCTTGCTGCCGAACTCGCGGGCTGCGCTCAGGGCGCACGCGACAACGCGATCCTTGAAGGAGTTGGTCGGATTGGTGCTGTCGTCCTTGACCCAGAGGTTCTTGAGGCCGAGCTCGGCGGCGAGGTTGTTGGCCTTCAGCAGCCGCGTGTAGCCGGGTTCGAGGTTGGGGCTGAGCTCGATGTCGTCGGGGACGGGCAGCAAGGCCTTGTAGCGCCAGATGTTGGCGGGCCCGGCTTCGATCTGCTCGCGGGTGATGACCGGGAAGTCGTACGAGATCTCCAGCGGACCAAAACACTCATGACAGGCATAGTGCGGGCCGAGCTCGCGGGTCGTGCCGCACTCGCGACAGACCAGCTCGACGGCATGACCGAAGGCGCCGGCGCGGAGGGACGAAGTGGATGTCGACTCGGCGACTGCGGCGGGAGAACTTGGACTCACGGGTGACCCTTTCATCTTTCCCGGTCAAGCGCCGGGACGGATTGAGCACCTGGTCCTGTTGGACTGGTTGCTGGGGTGTCGTAGGGCCGTTTCCCTCTACCCCTCTTGATGAGTGGCTCCAGCGTACGGCCGTGTCTCACGATGTGTCCACTCCGTCCGAATGCTGGACGTCAGGAACGGGTCCTCAGCGGCGACGGGCGAAGCGGTTCGTCGGAGGCGGGTAGTTGCCGTCGGCGAGGTTGGCCAGCCGCTCGAACGGGTTGTACGAGGAGTGATCGCCCGCCAATGCATACGAGATCGCGACGAACAGGAAGTAGATCGGCAGCATCACGATGCCGAACACCCACGCGTACTGCGTGCAGTGCCGGTCTTCGTGCTTCAGCAGAACCGGCCGCTCCGTGAGATAGGTGAGATCGTGCTTGCTGGCAATGACACTGCCAACCGTGAATGCGCTGGCAACCGGGAAGTTGTACCGGTAGCCACTCGCGAGGTAGGTGCCGCGCCCACGCTTGGTGATCGTCGCGCCACCGATCTTGGCAATCGCGAAGCCGAGCGGCGTGCTCAGGTTGATCCAGTTGAGCACGGTCCGGATCCGCGTCCAGGGCGTATGTGGCAACAGCTCAGAACTCATCGGCGAGTTCCCCAAGCCATCTGGCGACCGCGTCGGGGCCGTCCAGCACGACATCGGCACGCGCCACCAGCGCGTCCTGCTCCGCGGAGGCCGAGCAGATCAACAGGCCACCGATGCCTGATCGACGCAGCTCATCGACCGCGTCGAATGCCGGCAGGTCGCCGAGATCGTCGCCCGCGAAGATCACCCGCCGCGCTCCGGCGTCTCGGACCAGCGACCGGAGGGCCTGCCCCTTGTCCATGCCCGGGGCTCTCAGCTCGATGACCTGCCGACCCGGCTCGACGGCGAGACCGAGGTCGGCGGCCAGGTCAGCCAGCGGATCGGCGAGCGTCTCGAGCACGCCGGGGTCGATGCCACGGGTATGGATGGCCAGCGCGAGACCTTTGTCCTCCAGGCGCACGTGATCGGCTCCCCGCTCGGCCAACCATCCGGGCAGCAGGTCCGCAAGTTTGTCGATCGCCTCCGGACGCGCAACGGGTGCGGGTTGACCATCGGTCGCGCTCCATCGCTCGGCACCGTACTGGCCGAGGATGACGAGACCCTCGAGCCCCGCCACGCCCGCGAACCCTCCGAGCTCAAGCGCCTGCGCGACCGGGCGTCCCGTCACGATGGCCACCTGACCGAGCACGGCACCAAGTCGCCCGAGAGCCTCGATCGAGTGCTCGTGCGCGTAGGCCTGCGTCGGGTCGTCGACGATGTGCGCCAGCGTGCCGTCGAAGTCGAGCGCCAGCAGCGTCCCAGCCGGATCGTTGACCACGTCCTGGCGAACGGAGGAGGCGTCGTTCTCGCTCATGCCCCCATCATTGCGGGCCGGACAGGATGATCGTCAGCCGGTCCGTACGCATGTTGGCGACACTGGGCCTGACACGGTCGATGCCGACGTCCTTGGCCAGCAGTTCTGCCTGGTCCTGCAACCCCTCGGGGTAGTAGACCGTGTTTCCCTCCACCGCTCCTCGCCAGTTGCCGACACCGCCGAGAGTCCAGCCGGCGTCGATGACCTTGCTGGAGAACGCACTGGCAGCGCCAGGGATGCCCGAGTTGTTGAGCACCGAGACCGGAGTGTCGCGGGCGACGGCCGGCTCGGTCTCGGTTGGCGTCGGAGTTGGGGTCGGTTCGGTCTCGGTTGGGGTGGGAGCAGGCGTCGTGGCAGAGGCCGTGGGCTGCGTCGCGGTGTTCGTGGACGAATCGCCCTTGACGAGCAACCACCCCAGTCCACCGGCCGCGGCCAGACAGGCCACCACCGTGAGAACGACGAACCAGCTTGACGGTACGAACAAGTTGCTGCTGGGCGTCCTTCGGTGGTCCACAGGCGACACCCTCAGAGATCGATGCCGAGGCGGCGAGCGGATCTGCTCCGCTGCCTGCCGGCCCGGAGTCGACGCAGGCGCTTGATGAGCAGCGGATCAAAGGCGAGAGCGTCCTCGCGGTCGATCAGTGCGTTGAGCACCTGGTAGTAGCGAGTCGCCGACATGTCGAACTTCTCGCGGATCGCCTGCTCCTTGGCTCCTGCGTATTGCCACCACAGACGCTCAAGTGCCAAGATCTCGCGGTCGCGGTCAGACAAGGACTCGGCAACGGCACTGCTCGCCGGGCTGGTCTTTTCCACTGCGCTCATGCGGTCATCCTAGTCGACGAATAACACCGATGTCATTTGACATAGTGGTGTCATGGCGACAAATCAACGAACGATCCGCTGGGGCATCCTCGCCACGGGGCGCATCGCCGAACTTTTTGCCCACGACCTCGCACTGGTTGAGGGCAGCGAGCTCGCAGCCGTCGGCTCGCGACGCCTCGAGGCCGCCACCGCATTCGGCGAGCGATTCGGCGCTGCGCGTTCACACGGCTCGTACGAGGAGCTCGCCGCAGACCCCGACGTCGACGTCATCTATGTCGCCACTCCGCACAGCCGTCACCTCGAAGACGTGATGCTGTGTCTGGAGGCTGGCAAGGCTGTCCTCTGCGAAAAGGCGCTGGCACTCAATGCCAAGGATGCCGAGACGCTGATCACCGAGGCTCGCTCGCGTGGACTGTTCTTCGCCGAGGCCATGTGGACCCGCCTCAACCCCAACACCCGCACGATGCTCCAGCTGGTCAAGGACGGAGCGGTCGGCACACCGCTGCAGGTGCGCGCCGAGCTTGGGTTCGCGGCCGCCGCCGACTCAGCGCGGATGTGGGACCCCGCTCTGGGCGCCAGCGCCCTGCTCGACGTCGGCATCTATCCGCTCACGTTCGCCTATCTGGTCCTCGGCGAACCCACCTCCATCGTCGCAGCCGGATCGCTGTCCGATCAGGGCATTGACGTCAACGGCGGAGCCACCCTCACGTACGAGAGCGGCGCTGTTGCCAACCTTGCGTGGAACCAGGTCGCCTGGTCGGACAACCGAGCGTCCGTCGCCGGCACCACCGGCCTCATCGAGATGCATCCGCGTTTCCACGAGCCGACCGGGTTCACGGTCACCAGCGGCGACACCTCCCATACCTACGCCGAACCCGTGACCGGCCGGGGCTACGCCCACGAAATCATCGAGGTCGCCGACTGCCTCCGGGCCGGCGCAACCGAGTCGGCGCTGCTCCCGCCCGATGAGTCCTTGGCGATCATGAAACACCTCGACGAGATCCTGCGTCAGCTGGGCGTCGCGCCAAGGTGAGCTCGCACGACTAGGGTGGAGCCATGGCGTCTGCCCTCGCAGAATTCGTGGTGATCGCCAATCGTCTGCCCGTTGACCGGGTCACCGGTCCCGATGGCGAGACGACATGGCGCAAGTCGCCAGGCGGCCTGGTGACCGCGCTCGAACCAGTGATCCGTCGACACGGTGGCGCGTGGATCGGCTGGCACGGCGCTGCCGGTGAAAAGCTCAGGCCGTTCCAACATGACGGCATGCAGCTCGTCCCCGTCCCCCTTTCAGAGGACGAGGTCGAGGAGTACTACGAGGGCTTCTCCAACGCGACGCTCTGGCCGCTCTATCACGATGTCGTCGCGCCCCCTGAGTTCCACCGCGAGTGGTGGGACGCGTACGTACGCGTCAACAAGCGTTTCGCTGCACGAGCCGCCAAGGTCGCCAAGAAGAATGCCGTCGTCTGGGTGCAGGACTACCAGCTGCAGCTCGTCCCGGCGATGCTCCGGGAGCTCCGCCCCGATCTGCGCATCGGCTTCTTCCTCCACATCCCCTTCCCTCCGACCGAGCTGTTCCAGCAGCTCCCTTGGCGCCGGCAGATCCTCGAAGGGTTGCTCGGAGCCGATCTGGTCGGGTTCCAGATGCCGGGTGCCGCACAGAACTTCATCCGTCTCGTGCGCCAGCGGGTCGGCCACAAGACTCACCGCGACACGGTCTATCTGCCCGACGGACGCACGGTGCTCGCGAAGGCATACCCGATCTCGATCGACGCCGCGGGATTTGAGGAGCTGGCGCGCAAGCCCGAGGTCATCGCCCGCGCCGCCCAGATTCGCGAGAGCCTCGGCAACCCCAAGGTCGTCCTGCTGGGCATTGACCGGCTCGACTACACCAAGGGCCTGCGCCAACGCCTGCGCGCGTTCGGCGAGCTCATCGCCGATGGGGCTCTGGACGTCGACGATGCGGTGTTCGTCCAGGTCGCGACACCATCACGCGAACGCGTCGGGCAATACATTCTGTTGCGCGACGACATCAACCGACTGGTCGGGCGCATCAACGGCGACGTCGGACGCATCGGTCAGCAACCAGTCACCTACCTGCACGCGTCCTATCCGCGCGAGGAGATGGCCGCGCTCTACCGCGCCGCCGACGTCATGGTCGTGACGCCGCTGCGCGACGGTATGAATCTTGTCGCCAAGGAGTACGTCGCCTGCCGCTACGACGAGAAGGGGGCGCTGGTGCTCAGCGAGTTCGCCGGCGCCGCGTCGGAGCTCAAGTCGGCCTATCAGGTCAATCCGCACGACATCAACGGCATGAAGCAGGTGCTGTTGGCAGCCATCAACGCCGACCCTCGCGAAAATGCCCGACGCATGAAGGCGATGCGACGCCAGGTCATGGAGAACGACATCGACCTGTGGGCAGCCAACTTCCTGCGTGAGCTCAACGCCGTACGCGACCCCCACGCCAAGAAGCCTCGGCCAGTTTGAGCTCGCCGGACGGCCGACTCGATAAGTTGACGTCCGTGAGTGACGGTCCCGACTATCTGGCCCTGCCGACCCTCGTCGGCGAGCACGTGCGGCTCGAGCCGCTCGATCCGCGCCATGCGGAGGGGGTGCTCGGCGCCTCCGACGACGACGAGGTCTTCACCTGGCAGTCATTTGCCCGTCCGACCTCCATCGACGAGGCCAAGGCGCTGGTTGAGCTCTATCTGACCCGGCCTGACACGATCGCGTGGGCGCAGATCGACACCCGCTCGGGTGAGGTTGCGGGGCTGACGACCTACTACGACATCGACCCGGCGGCCCGCACCGTCGCCATCGGGTCCACCTGGCTGGGCCGGCGATTCTGGCGTACAGGAGTCAACACCGAGGCCAAGCTCCTGCTCCTGCGCCACGCATTCGACGACCTCGGCTGCGCTCGCGTCGTCTGGCACGTCGACATCCTCAACGAGCGTTCGCAGGTCGCCGTCGAACGGATCTGTGGCGTACGCGAGGGCGTGCTGCGCAAGCACAAGCTCCGCCGTGACGGGTCGTGGCGCGACACCGTGGTGTTCTCGATGGTCGACGACGAGTGGCCCGAAGCCCGCGATGCGCTGCACGTCCTGCTGGACCCTGAGCGGCGCCGATCCAGCACCAAGGGACAATGGCAGCAATGACCGAAACCACGGACCCAGGACAGACCGCAGAACTTCCCGAGCTTCCCGAGCCTTGGCGCGCCCGCATTCCGGTGTACGACGACATCGCCGCGCTGGTCGAGCTGCGCCACCTCGATGAGCTGCAGGGCACGGGCGAAGCACACATCAATCCGGCCGGCATCGAGTCCGAGGTCGCCGGACAGGCCTCCTGGACACGCCGCCAGATCGTGGCGGTTGGGCCCGACGACATTCCGCGGGCCTGGATCACGGTGCACGACCGAGCCGGGGGTCGCGCCCTGATCTGGGGCTACTTCGATCGCGACGTCGCCGAGATCGACTCCATCGCCGCAGTGTTCTACGCCTGGGCGGAGGAGACCGCGATCTCGATGGCGCGCATGCGCGGTGTCGACGAGACTCGCCTCGACGAGAGCCCGTTCGCAGATGACACTCGCCAGGCGGGCTGGCTGGCGCTCGCCGGCTACACCAAGCGCCGCACCTGGCTGCACATGAACCGTCCCGTCACCGCAGCGGACGCCGACCTCGAGCCGCGCGCGGGCGTCACGGTACGTCGGGTCGACCGGCACGAGAACGGTTTCCCCGTCGCCGCCGATCTGCAGATCGTCCACCAGATGCTCGAGGCCTCGTTCGAGGACCATTTCAACTCATACCGGGAGAGCTTCTCGGAGTTCCTCCAACGGCTGCGCGAGGAGCCCGGCCACCGCTGGGACCACTGGTGGCTCGCCTACGTCGATCCCGACGATGGCGGTCAACCGGTGGCCGCCGGCACCGTCGTGTGCTCGGTCCTGTCCGCGCCCGAGGGCGGGGTCGAAGGCTCCTACGTCGAGTACATCGGCGTCAACCGCGAGGCTCGTGGCAGAGGCGTCGCCAAGGCCCTGCTCGGCACGGTGATCGCCGACGCGGCCAACCGGGGCCGCGATCGCGTGGGGCTCGAGGTCGACGCCGACTCCCCCACCAAGGCCGATCAGCTCTACCTCGCACTCGGGTGGGTCACCGACTATGCAACCGACTCGTGGTTCAAGGACATCAAGCTCACCGATTGACGCCGATGCCTCAGGTCATTCTGCGAGCCGCCCGCGCTTGTGCTGGAAGATCAGGTTGGTCTCGGTCAGGGCAACCTCGGGCGCCGCGCTGAGCTGGTCGACGACAAAGGCCCTCAGGTCTTCCGGGTCTCGCGCCGCCACATGAACGTGGAAGTCGTCGGCGCCGGCGAGGAAGTAGACGTTGAGCACCTCGGGCATCGATGCCAGGTGGTCGGAGAACTCGTTGATGGCTCCTCGCGCATCCGATCGCAGGCGTACCGCGATCATCGCCTCGATGGGGCGGCCGAACCACGCCGGGTCGACCTCGGCGTGAAAGCCCGCGATGACCCCTCGATCCAGCAGACTGCGCAGTCGCACCAAGCAGGTCGAGGGCGCAACGCCGACCTTTTCGGCGAGCGCATTGTTCGGCAGTCGACCTTCTGCGCGCAGTGCCTCGACGATGCGCTGATCGAGCTCATCGAGCTCACGAACATCCTTCGGCATGCACGGCCTTTCGTCGTCGCGAATCGTACAGATGCTGCCTCAAGTCCGAGCATAGCGAATGATCTTCGGACAGTTGCACCGTTTTCTGCAGTTAGTTCAAGATGGAGACTCTGCATCGTTTCCAAAGGAGTTGCACATGCTGGTCGGCGTCCCCCGCGAGGTCAAGAACAACGAGTTCCGCGTGGCCATCACGCCCGCTGGTGTGCACGAGCTCACCCGCCGTGGCCATGACGTCGTGATCGAGAAGGACGCCGGCATCGGCTCCTCCATCACCGATGACGAGTTCGTCGCGGCCGGAGCCAAGATCCTCGCCACCGCCGATGAGGTCTGGGAGACCGCCGACCTGGTGCTCAAGGTCAAGGAGCCGATCGCCGAGGAGTACGGCCGCATGCGCGAGGGCCAGACGCTCTTCACATATCTGCACCTCGCCGCCGGTCGGGAGTGCACCGACGCACTGCTGTCCTCCGGCACGACGTCAATTGCCTACGAGACGGTGCAGCTCGCCGACGGGTCGCTGCCGTTGCTCGCCCCCATGTCAGAGGTGGCAGGACGGCTCGCGCCGCAGGTCGGATTCCAGCACCTGATGGCCAGCAACGGCGGCCGAGGCGTGCTGCCCGGCGGAGTTCCCGGCGTCTACCCTGCCGACGTCGTGGTGATCGGCGCCGGAGTCTCCGGAGTCAACGCGGCCGAGGTGGCGCGAGGCATGGGAGCACGGGTCGAGATCCTCGATCTGGACGTCGCCAAGCTGCGACAGGTCGATGCCCGATTTGCCGGCATGATCACGACCGTCGCCTCCAACTCCTACGCGATCGAGAAGGCCGTACGCGAGGCCGATCTCGTGATCGGCGCCGTGCTCGTGCCGGGCGCCAAGGCCCCGACCCTGATCAGCGATGACCTCGTCGCCACGATGCGACCCGGCTCAGTGCTGGTCGACATCGCGATCGACCAGGGCGGCTGCTTCGAGAGCTCACGGGCCACCACCCACGACGACCCGACCTTCAAGGTCCACGACTCGATCTTCTACTGCGTCGCCAACATGCCCGGTGCCGTGCCGCGCACCTCGACGTACGCGCTGACCAATGTCACGCTCCCCTACGCCGTCGCGCTCGCCGACAAGGGCTGGCGCCAGGCCGTCACCGACGATGCGGCGCTGGCCGGCGGCCTGAGCACACATGAGGGCAAGCTGGTCAACCATGCCGTCGGCGAAGCGCTGAACCTCGAGGTCACCCCGCTCAGCCAGCTCTGATCCAGCCGAGCGGCGACATAGCGTCCACCGGTCCAGTCGAGCGGTGACATAGCGTCCACCGGCTCAGTCGAGCGGTGACCTGGCGTCCACAGGACGTCCTCTGCTGGACGCCAAGTCACCGCCCAACCGCGCTCAGACGTTGACCGGGATGGCGCTTCGCAGTGCGCGGTTGGCCGTCACGGCGAGCAGCACGGCAAGGCCTGCGGCGCCGACGGTGACCGCGAACGCCGCCGTATGGCCGTGATCGTCGGCAAGTCGTCCGGCGAGTGCCGCACCGACCGCGTAGCCGATGCCGGTCGCACCCGCGAGCAGCGTCATGGCCGTCCCGACCCGGTGCAGCGGAACCAGGATGCCGGCCAGTGCGAAGTTGCTGATCATGTAGGGCGCCACGGCGAAGCCGAGCAGCGCGATGACGCCGACCAGCGAGGCCACCGAGTCGACGAGCAGCAGGGGTGCTGACAACACCAGCAACGCCAGGGCAGCGACCAGCATGCGCGTGGCGTACATGATGCGCTCGGGCAGCGCGGTGATCGCCAAACCGGCAATCACGCTGCCGATGCCGAGCGTGGCATGGATGAGGCCCGCCAGACCGGCACGGCCCTCATCTGTCGCGAGGACGGTGCTGCCGGTCTGCACGCTGCCGAAGATGATGCCGATGCAGGTCTGCGCCAACACCAGGACGACGAACACGGTCGTCCACAGTGAGCCGGTGCCAGCGCCGGAGCGTACGGACTGTTTGGCCACCAGAGCCGATGTCGGGTGGATCGCGAACCATGAGCCGAACACCGCAAGCAACACTGCCGCAGCCAGGAGCGCTCCGGCAGGCTCGGCGATCAGCGCGAGCACTCCGATCGTGGCAGGACCGAGCACGAACGATGCCTCGTCCGCCGCACCTTCATAGGAGAACGCCGCATCGACGAGGCGCCGCTGGTCACCCTCGTCGGCGGTGATGGGCCGCCAGCGAACCCGAGCCAGGGGTCCGACCTGAGGCATCGCGAAACCGGTCATCGCAGCGAGCGTGAAGATCAGGGCATTCGAGGCGTCCGGGTCGGTCACGATGACAATGCCGGCGAGACCTGCCGCGCCGACGAGCGACTGGACGAGCACCACCGGACGCTGACCGATCCGGTCGGCCAGAGCGCCCGCGATCGGTGATCCGATCGCGTTGGCAACAGCCAGCACTCCCGCCGCCGCCCCACCCAGTCCGTACTGTCCGGTCGTCGTGCTCACCAGGACCAGAACACCGAGCTGGCTCATGGCAAGCGGAATTCGCCCGAGGAAGGCTACAACGATGTAGGCGGGCCCTACGATCCGCAACAGAGCACGGTAGGAGGCGATGGCTGACACAGCCCGGGCAGTCTATCCACGCCGATAGGGTCGAGGCATGCCCCTGGCCAGAGCCCGGACGTCGACGTTCGCCTTCTTCGCGCTCAACGGGTTCGCGCTCGGTATGTGGGTCGTCCACATTCCGGAGATCCTCGAACGCACTGGCGCCGACAAGGCCACCCTTGGCTACCTGCTGTTGCTGATGGGCGGCACGGCGCTGGTCGGCATGCAGGTCGGTGGACGCGTGATCGACCGGATCGGCAGCCGCCCGGTCACGATCGCCGCCGGCCTCGCCCTGAGTGCCGGACTGATCGGTCCTGCTGTGGCGACCAGTGTCGCCGAGCTGGCTCTGGCCCTTGGCGTCCTCGGTGCCGCGAACGGCATCGTCGACGTCGCGCAGAACGCACAGGCCGTCGAGGTCGAGCGCGCCTACGGTCGCCCCATCATCAGCGCGTTTCACGCGTTCTTCTCGCTCGGCGGTTTGGCCGCCGCGCTCCTGGGCGGTCTGCTGATCGCCGCCGACACCGACATCCGGGTGACCCTCGGCGCTGCTGCGACAGCCGGGATCGTGGTGACGCTGGCGGCACGACCCGGATTGTTGCGCACAGCACCGGTTGCGCCGATCAGGTCCGATGCGAAGCGCGCTCCGTGGACCGGACGCGTCGTGCTGCTGTCTCTGCTGGCGTTCATGCTGCTGCTGTCCGAAGGTGTCGCGTACGACTGGAGCACCGTCCACCTGCACGACTCACTCGGCGCCAGCAAGACGGTCGCCGCGTGGGCCTTCGGCGCCTTCTCGGTGACCATGACGGTCGTACGCCTGCTCGCCGATCGCGTGGTGGCGCGGATCGGTGCAGCCGCATACGTCCAACGAGCCGCACTCGTCGGAGGTGTCGGCCTGCTCGGTGCGGCGTTGGCTCCCAACCCCACGGCCGCCATCATCGCCTGGGCTGTCTTCGGTGTTGGCCTCGCCGGCTGTGTGCCGCAGTTCTTCAGCGCCGCCGGCAACATCGACCCGTCGGCGTCCGGCACCTACCTTGCCCGGGTCACCGGCACGGGCTACCTCGGGTTGCTCGCAGGCCCCGCCGTCATCGGCATACTGACCAACTGGGTCTCCCTGACCACGGCGTTCGCAGTGCCGGTCATCGGCTGCGTGCTGGCAGGGCTGCTGGCGCCTCAAGCTCTCCGCAAGGCCACCACATGAGCCCGTTGTCCGGCGTGGCTCCCGACTGGGCCGAGGCCCTCGAGCCAGTTGCGGCGAACATCCAAGCCATGGGTCAGTTCCTCCGCGACGAGATCGCAGCCGGCCGCTCCTATCTGCCCGCCGGTCACCACATCCTGCGAGCCTTCGCCGAGCCGATGTCGAACGTCAAGGTGCTGATCACCGGCCAGGATCCCTACCCGACGCCGGGTCATCCGGTGGGCCTCTCGTTCTCGGTCGCACCGGACGTACGACCGCTGCCACGCAGCCTGACCAACATCTTCACCGAGCTGGAGGCGGACCTGGCCATCCCGCGATCACCGTCGGGCGACCTCAGCTCGTGGGCCCAGCAGGGAGTGCTGCTGCTCAACCGGGTGCTCACGGTACGACCGGGGGAAGCCGCCAGCCACCGCGGCAAAGGGTGGGAGGCCGTCACCGAGCAGGCGATCCGCGCCCTCGTGGCACGTGACCAGCCGCTCGTCTCCATCCTCTGGGGCCGCGATGCTCAGGGTCTCAAGCCGATGCTCGGCAACACCCCGGTGATCGAGTCTGCGCATCCCAGCCCGCTCTCGGCATCCCGCGGATTCTTCGGGTCCAGGCCGTTCAGCAGAGCCAACGAGCTGTTGGCGGCGCAAGGCGCAGCACCCGTCCGGTGGGAACTTCCCAACTCGTGATCCGCCGCACACGGGCGCCGAACTTCGGCATCGGCGTTGCCTAGCCCCCATGCGGCGTAGGGTGACGACCACGGCAACCCGGCCTCCGCTTGACCTTCAGGGGGCACAGCAGTGAACGCTGAGGGCGATCACCTGCGACGCCGTGCCCACGTCGAGCGACTCCTGACGGCCAAGAGTCCGTCGGATGAGACCACAGACCTGACGATCCGTCTGGAGCATCTCTGTCAGGCCGCGGCCCAGTTGTTCTCGGCAGTGGGCGCAGCGGTGTCATTGATGTCTGACGGCAACTCGGTCGGCGTCGTCGCTGGCGCAGACGAGAACAGCCGCGCCCTGGACGAGCTCCAGTTCACCCTCGGCGAGGGACCAAGTCGTGGCGCGTTCACGAATCGCCGCCCCGTGTTGATCGCTGACATCGAAACCACCGAGGGTGATGCGTGGCCCATGTATCGCGCCGCCCTGGCCGACCGCGACGTGCGCGGAGTGTTCGCTCTACCGCTGCACATTGGCGTGTCGGCTTTCGGCGTCTTCACGATCTACGCTGGTCGATCCACCTCGATGAGCCACTCAGACCTGAGCCTCGCCGTCGCCTTCGCGGAGATCGCGACGGAGATCATGCTCGACGGCGAGACCGTGCCCTTCGACGGGGCGCTTCACCCCGGTGTCGAGTCGGTGCTGACCTATCGGGCAGAGGTCTATCAGGCCCAAGGATTCATCGCGGTCACCTTGGACATCAGCCTCGAGGAGTCGCTCGTGCGGCTCCGCGCCGAAGCGTTCCAACGGGGACAGAAACTGGTCGAGCTGTCTCGCAGCATCCTGTCCGGCGAGACCGTTCTCGAATCCGGGAACGATGGCCCATGATGCGCGTACAGTCTCACCTGAATGGAAGGTCGTGGAATCGATGATTTCCGCCGAGTCGTTAGCTGATGTTTTCGTCGAGGTCGCCGATTCGCTGGTGACCGACTTCGATCTGGTCGATTTCCTGCACAACTTGAGCGAGCGCGCCGCTGACGTCTGCCAAGCCAGAGCAGTTGGCATCCTGCTTGCCGACCATCACGGCAACCTGCAATACGTCGCGGCCTCGACTGAAGACGCACGGCTCCTGGAGCTGTTCCAGATTCAAAACTCCCAAGGTCCATGCTTTGATGCCTTCCACAACAGCAAGCCCATCATCAACTCAGACCTCCTCATTGCCGGCGACAAGTGGCCCGAGTTTGCACCACAGGCCATCGCCGCCGGATTCGGTTCGGTCCACGCATTGCCGATGCGACTGCGCAACCAAACGATTGGGACCCTCAACATCTTCGGGCAGGAGAGCGGGGAGTTCGAGGCCAACGATGTGCGCATCGTCCAGGCACTGGCCGACGTCGCAACGATTGCCATCCTGCAGGAACGCAGCATCCACCGGGCCGAGACCCTGACCGAGCAGCTCCAGGGAGCGCTGAACAAGCGCATCTCGATCGAGCAGGCCAAGGGTGCACTCAGCAAGCTCCGCGGGGTCTCGCTCGAGGAAGCCTTCAGTTTGATGCGTACATTCGCACGCGATCAGGACATGCGGTTGAGCGATGTCGCCGAGGCCGTCATCACCGCCCCGACCAGCGTCCACCCCCTCATCACCGGGCCGTAACCGCGTCAGGCGGTTCCGCCGACAACGACCCGAACGCGTTGCTCGCGCCAGATCGCCCTGCCGCCGCTAGGGTGAGCGAGTGAACGAGCAAGAAGACCAGGCATGAGCGAGCAGAAGCAGGTACGCGACCGCGGTGTCGTGATCGACGAGGGCATCGGGGTCATGCAGCGGTGGGGCCTGCGCATCATCGTCATCGCTGCCGCCGCCTGGGTGCTCGGGTGGGTCATCGGACACATCTGGGTCGTGATCTTCCCTGTCGCGATGGCCCTGATCGTCACGACAATTCTCGGGCCACCAGCCGCTTGGCTGCGTGCCAAGGGGTGGCCGGCCGCCCTCGCCGCCGCCGCCATCATGTTGGGATTCATCGGGGCAATTGTCGGCATCATCGCGATCCTGACACCCCAGGTTGCAGGTCAGGCGAGCGAGGTCGCGGCCAGCGCCTCCGACGGCCTGCAGAAGGTGCGCGACTGGCTCACCGGCGATCCGCTCAGCCTGTCCGAAGGTCAGATCACGCGTGCGATCGAGGCAATGCAGGAAAAGGTCCAGGCGAGCGCCACCTCGATCGGCTCGGGCCTCTTCTCCACGATCGGCGCGGCCACTTCAGCGCTGGTCAATCTCATCCTCGTCCTGATGCTGACGTTCTTCTTCGTCAAGGACGGGCACAAGTTCCTGCCGTGGCTCAGGGTCGTCACCGGGCACCGCGCCGGCGGACACCTGGTCGAGATTGCTGACCGAGCCTGGGCGACGCTCGGCGGTTTCATCCGGGTCCAGTCGCTTGTCGCGCTGATCGACGCGGTGATCATCGGAGCCGGTCTCGCCATCCTCGGCTCACCCCTTGCGATCCCCTTGGCCGTGGTGACGTTCTTTGCGGCGTTCATTCCCATCGTCGGTGCGTTCGTCAGCGGCGCTCTCGCGGTGTTGGTCACCCTGGTGACCAACGACCCCAAGGATGCGTTGATCGCCCTGGGCATCGTGGTCGCCGTCCAGCAGCTCGAGGGCAACGTCCTCTCGCCGATGCTGCAGGGCAAGACCATGAACCTCCACCCGGCAGTCGTCCTGCTCGGAGTTGCAGCCGGCGGCACGCTCTTCGGCATCACCGGCGCCTTCCTCGCCGTGCCCGTCGTGGCGACTGCCACCGAGGTCCTGCGTTACGTCAACGAGCACATCGACGACTCAGTTGCCTGGAACGCCCCCGAGAAGGACGACGAAGCGGCCGAGATCCTCGACGAGGGCTGACGGCTGCCAGTTTGACGCGGTCACGCCGGGGTACGTTCCGCGCATGACCACGATTGATCTTGGCCGCCCCCTGTCCGGCGACGTCGTCGAGCTGATCCTTGACGATCACCGTCGCTTCGAAGACCTCCTGCGCAAGCTGCGCGATGACACCTCGGACCGCGAAGCCGTACGCGCTGCGTTCTCTGCGCTGCACGTCGCCCACGCCGAGGCCGAGGAGAAGCACGTCTATCCGGCACTACGCAAGAAGAGCAGCGTCTCCGAGCACGAGGCGGAGCACGGCGAGGAAGAGCACGCCGAGGCGAATGAGGCGCTGCTCGCGGTGCTGGAGTGCGCCAGCACCGAGACGCAGAAGTTTGAGGACGCGGTCGAGGAGCTCGCCAAGGTCGTCAATCACCACCTGACGGAGGAGGAGCTGACGATCCTCAATCCTGCACGCGAAGACGTCTCCGATCAGGTCAAGGCCGATCTCGGCGAGAAGTTCGCGATCGAGCGCAACCAGCAGATGGACGACGACTGCGGCAGCATCACCAACGTCCGCCGGATCGTGAAGGCGGCACGCGCCGAAGGACTGCTCGACGAGGACTAGGTGGACGCCAAGGCTCCGCGAGACCTAGCCCGACGGGGTGACGCCTTGGCCATCCAGCAGGTAGGACCAGGACACGAACGGCCACGCATCTCTCAGCCATCGTGGGACGAACGCGGTGAGAGCCTCGTCGACCGGGGAGCCGACCATGGCGTCGACAACCCACCAGGACACCTCGGCATCTGATGAGTCGTCGGGCGGCGGGTCGATGTAGACACAGCCGAGCAGCTCGGTCTCATCACGATCGAACAGCGCACAGGCAGCCGATTGACGGATGCGATGATTTTCCACATCTGCTCGCGGTGAGGGGGTCAAGGTTTGCTGGTGAACCTGGCGGTTGGTGTGGGCGCGGCGATCATTCTTACCTGGCTGGCTCTGGTGGTCGCGCTCATGGTCGTGCGACCCGATCGGCACCAGATCGGCGAGGCCCTCCGGATCCTCCCCGACGTCCTGCGACTCGTGCGACGACTTGCTGCAGACTCGTCCCTTCCGCGCGGCGTCAGGATTCGCCTCGGCCTGTTGGTCGTCTATCTGGCAAGTCCGATCGATCTCATCCCCGACTTCATCCCCGTCCTTGGGTACGCCGACGACGCGATCATCGCGATCGCCGCACTCCGATCGGTGGCTCGCCTCGCAGGCCCGGTGGCGCTTCGAATGCACTGGTCAGGCACCGACAGCGGATTCGCCGTGTTGTGCAGGCTGATCGGATTTGACCCGGAAGAGCCAACGCGGACTTCCGACTCCGGCGGATGACCTGAGAAAACAAGCGGAGCCCCCGACAGGAGTCGAACCCGCGACATCCTCATTACAAGTGAGGCGCTCTACCAACTGAGCTACAGGGGCATGGACCGCGACCGTGGCCGGGACCAGATGTCCATCGTAGTGGAGGCCTCGAACCGCTCGCGCGGCATACTGTCCGGGTGCCCGAACTCACCAGCCCCGAAGCGTTCGAGAGACTCCTCCAGGCCACTGCGGATCTCGACACTCCCTTCGCGGTGGTGGATGAGCCAGCGCTGTGGGCCAACGCAGACGATCTCGTACGGCGAGCGGCGGGCGTGCCGATCAGGGTTGCCAGCAAGTCTGTACGCGTGCGCCCGATCATCGAACGCACGCTGACTCGTGAGGGCTTTGCGGGCGTCATGTCCTACTCGCTCGCCGAGTCCAACTGGCTGGTCGACCATGGGATTGACGACATACTGCTGGCTTATCCGACGACCAGCGCATCGGCGCTCAAGGCTCTCGTCGCCGACGACCACCGACGTGCGGCGATCACCGTCATGGTCGACAGCGTGGAGTCGCTCGACCACATCGACCACCTCATCGGCGCCGAACATCCCGCGATCCGCGTCTGCATAGACATCGACTCAGCGCTCAAGATCGGGCCGGCTCACCTCGGCGTACGTCGCTCCCCCGTTCACTCCGTCGGAGACGCCAGCGTCCTGGCCAAGGCGATCGAGGCGCGCCCAGGCTTCGATCTCGTCGGCGTGATGTTCTACGACGCGCAGATCGCCGGGCTGCCCGACAGCTCCGCCGCCGTACGCCTGGTCAAGAAGCGCTCCAACGCCGAGCTGCTCGACCGCCGCAGCAAGGTCATCGCCGCCGTGAGCGAGCACGCGAAGCTGGAGATCGTGAACGCCGGTGGCACCGGCAGCCTTGAAGTCACCGGCGCCGATCCGGTCATCACCGAGCTGACCGCCGGGTCCGGCTTGTTCGTGCCGACCCTGTTCGACGGCTATGACGCATTCGACGCGCGTCCCGCCGCGTACTTCGTGCTCTCGGTCGCGCGCAAGCCGGCGCCCGACATCGCGACCCTGTTTGCCGGCGGCTACATCGCCTCGGGCGCGACCAACAAGAACCGCCAGCCGACGCCGACGTGGCCCGCAGGACTCACGGCCATCGGCACCGAGGGGGCCGGTGAGGTGCAGAGCCCCGTCAAGGGCAAGGCCGCCCGCGACCTGGGCGTCGGTGATCGAGTCGTGATGCGTCACGCCAAGGCCGGCGAGATGTGCGAACGATTCGACGAGATCGCGATCGTGGCGGGCGATGGCAGCGTCGAACACGTACCGACCTACCGCGGCGAAGGGAAGAACTTCGGATGACCCAGCACGAGACCTGGCAGAACTGGGGCCGAAGCGCCGAGAGCCATCCCCAGCGCATCGCGCATCCGGCATCGACGGCCGAGGTGTCGGCACTCGTACGTGAAGCAGCGGCCGCCGGCATCACGATCAAGGCTGTTGGCGCAGGCCACTCGTTCACCGCGATCGCGGCTACCGACGGCATCCTGCTGCGGCTCGACCGCATGAACCAGCTCATCACCCACGACCCGACGACGGCTCGGGTGCGCGTACAAGCCGGAATGTCACTGCGCGAGCTCAACCCCAAGCTCAAGGCGCTCGGGCTCGCCCTGCCCAACCTCGGTGACATCGATCCCCAGTCCGTCGCGGGAGCGGTGTCGACCGGCACCCACGGCACCGGTGCCAAGCTGTTCGGCATCGCCAAGACCGTTGTCGGCGTGCAGCTCGTCACCGGCGACGGCGAGGTGCTGGAGATCGACGATTCGCACGCCTGGTTCGGCGCATCGCGAGTCACTCTCGGCGCCCTTGGCATCCTGACCGAAGTGACGCTGCAGTGCGTACCCGCCTTCCTGCTGCATGCTCGCGAGGAGCCCATGGCGCTCCCTGAGGTGCTCGGCGGCATCGACGACCTCGTGGCCGACAACGACCACTTCGAGTTCTTCTGGTTCCCGCACACCGAAAAGACAATGGTCAAGCGCAACAATCGTGTGGCCGAGGGCACCGAGCGCCAACCAGTCAGCCGGTTCAGGCACTGGCTCGACGACGAGTTCCTCAGCAACACCGCGTTCGGCGCCATCAACCGCGTCGTCGCACGGCAACGCAGCTGGATCCCCCGGGTCAACAACCTCGCGGGATCGCTGCTCAGCGCTCGTGAGTACGTCGATGACTCCTACAACGTGTTCGTCTCACCGCGCACCGTACGGTTCCGCGAGTCCGAGTTCGCGATGCCACGCGAGGCGCTCACCGATGTGCTCGCCGAGCTCAAGACGTGGTTCGGCGCCGGGCACGAGAACATCTCGTTCCCGATCGAGGTGCGCTTCACCGCCGCCGACGACGTGTGGATGTCAACGGGCCACGAGCGCGACAACGTCTACGTTGCAGTGCACCAATACGTACGCAGCGACTACCAGAAGTACTTCGCCGCGGCGCAGGACATCTTCACCGCGCACGAAGGTCGGCCGCACTGGGGCAAGATCCATACGCTCGACTCGTCGTACTTCGCCGAGCGCTACTCACGCTTCAACGACTTCGTGGCGATCCGCGACCAGCTCGACCCGCAACGCACGTTCAGCAACGACTACCTCGACCGCGTCCTCGGGTGATCGGTCGGGCTAGGCGCGTCCTTCGCTCGCAGAGCTCGCTCCCGGTCGGCCGCAGGCGGCCTCCCTAGGAACCGATGCCAAGCCTGTGGTTACGCCCTTGCTTGGGCGATCGCGTAGAGGGCGATGCCTGCGGCCACGCCGGCGTTGAGTGACTCAAGACCGGTTGCCATCGGGATCGAGACGAGCTCATCGCACGTTTCGGCAACCAGCCGCGAGAGGCCCTTGCCCTCGCTGCCGATGACCACGACGACAGGTCCGTCGATCATCTGCGACTCGGGCAGGTTGACCTCGCCATCGGCGGCCAGGCCGATGACCATCATTCCCTGCTCCTGGAACGCCTTGAGCTGACGAGTCAGGTTGGTGACGCGGGCGACGGGCACGCGCGCTGCGGCTCCCGCCGACGACTTCCACGCGGACGCCGTGATGTGGGCGGCGCGGCGCTCGGGGATGACGACACCGTGTGCACCGAAGCCCGAGGCCGAGCGGATGACGGCACCGAGGTTGCGCGGATCGGTGACACCGTCGAGCATGACGATCAGCGCCGGCTCCCCACGCTCGGCGGCGAGATTCACGAACGAGGCCGGGTCGGCGTACTCATAGGCGTTGAGCTTGGCGGCGATGCCCTGGTGCACGGCACCACCGGTCAGCTTGTCGAGCTCGACACGACCGATCTCGAGCAGGCTGACGTGCTGCTCGGCGGCGAGCTTGAAGATCTCGCGGATGCGCTCCTCGCGCTCAGTGCCTTCGGCGACGTACAGCGCATGGATCGGCACCGTCGCGCGCAGCAGCTCGACGACTGGGTTGCGGCCTGCCACCCACTCGGCGGCGTCGCCGACCTTGCGCTTGGGGCGCGCGGCCTCACGCTTCTGGGTCGCGTTCTTCATCTTGTAGATCTTGTGGTTGGGGCGATCCTCCGCACGCGGCGTCGGACCCTTGCCCTCGAGGCCTTGGCGGCGTCGGCCACCCGACCCGGCGGTGGGGTTGCCCTTGCCGGTCTTCTTGATCGCACCCTTGCGCTTGCTGTTGCCTGGCATTAGTTGTCGCCCTTCACGGACCATCTCGCGCCTTGCGGAGTGTCCTCGATGTCGATGCCGGCAGCCGTGAGCTGGTCACGAACCCGGTCTGCGGCTGCGAAGTCCTTGCTGGCCCGCGCCTCCTGGCGCTGCTTCAGCAGTCCACTCACGAGGGAGTCGATCGCCTGCGCATATGCCGCATCGTCACTTCCACGATCCCACGTCGGGGACAGTGGATCCAAACCGAGAATGTCGAGCATCGCGCGTACGGAGGCCAGCGCGCCGGGCAGCGAGGACAGATCATCACTGGCGAGCGACTTGTTGCCGTCGGCGATGACGGCTTGCATCGCCGCAAGCGCTGCTGGCACGGCGAGGTCGTCATCCATCGCCGCCACGAAGTCTGCGCATGCGATGCCCAGCTCGCCGGGACCCACACGCTCGGCGGCACGACGTACGAATCCCTCGATCCTGGCGAACGCCGTTGCGGCCTCGGCAAGCGCCTCTTCGGAGAAGTCCACGATCGACCGGTAGTGCGAGGCCACGAGGTAGTAGCGCAGGTCGATCGGGCGCACCCGCTTGATGACCTCGCTGACCAGCATGGTGTTGCCGACCGACTTGCTCATCTTGGCGCCGGAGAGGTTGAGCATTGCGTTGTGCATCCAGGTGCGGGCGAACTGCTGCCCGGCTGCAGTCGACTGGGCGAGCTCGTTCTCATGGTGCGGGAACCGCAGGTCGAGGCCCCCGCCGTGGATGTCGAACTCGGTGCCGAGGTATTTCGCCGCCATCGCCGAGCACTCCAGGTGCCAGCCCGGACGTCCACGGCCCCAGGGGGTTGCCCACGACGCCGACTCGGGATCGCCGGCCTTGTGACCCTTCCAGAGTGCGAAGTCGCGCGCATCGCGCTTGCCCTCAGGCGGCGCGTCCTCGGCGGGCAGCATGTCGTCGATCTTCTGGTTGGACAGCTTGCCGTAGGCCGGCCAGGACCGTACGTCGAAGTAGACGTCGCCCGAACCGTCATCGGCCGCATAGGCGTGACCGCGCTCGATGAGCGTCTGCATCATCTCGATCATCTCGGGCACGACGCCGGTGGCCCGTGGCTCATAGGTCGGCGGGACACAACCCAGAATCTCGTACGCGGTGTGCAGCGCACGCTCGTTCTCGTAGGCGACGGCGAACCAGGGCCGACTCTCCTCCTGCGCCTTGGCCAGGATCTTGTCGTCGATGTCGGTGACATTGGCGACGATCGTGACCTCGAGGCCGGAGTGCTCGAGCCAGCGGCGCAGGACGTCGAACACGACTTCCTTGCGGATGTGGCCGATGTGCGGCGGACCCTGCACGGTCAGCCCACAGTGATAGATCGACACCTTGCCCGGGTGCACGAGGTCCAGCTCGCGAACCTGACGCGTGGCGGTGTCGAAGAGCTGGAAAGTCACGGTGCCAACCTTATCGGCTCCAGACACAACTCCCCGCCGTCTCGACTCAGTCCACAACCGGCGATCGCACCACCCGGTCCTTGAGCCCGCACCACCCGGTCCTTGAGCCCGCACCACCCGGTCCTTGAGCCTGTCGAAAGGACGACCGGCGCCCTACGTCACCGTCACGCGAATGCCGGGGTAACCCGTGGCTCCGTCAGGGAGCACGTCGGCAACGTCGTCCGTCTGCGGCTCGCCGTCGCTGTTGGTGGCTCGCGCCTCGATCGTGTGCTCACCCTTGTCGGCATCCCACTGCCAGGTCCACTGCACCCAGGTGTCAATGCTGGGCACCTTCGCCAAGGTGGCCGGCTGCCAGGTGCCGCCGTCGATCCGTACCTCGACCCCACTGATGCCAACGTGTTGCTGCCAAGCGACACCGGCGACGGTGACCTGACCAGCCTTGGGTGAACCTCGCGGTACATCAATGCGTGCCTCGGTCTTGACCGGTCCGCGCGGCCCCCACCCTCGTTGGGTCCAGTAGGCCTCGAAGTCCTGGAAGCGAGTGATCTCCCAGTCGACGACCCATTTGGTCGCCGACACATATCCATACAGACCGGGTACGACCTGGCGTACCGGGAAGCCGTGCGAGATCGGCAACGGCTCCCCGTTCATCGTCAGGGCCAGCAGGGCGTCGCGGCCGTCGGTGAGCGCGGAGAGCGGTGTGCCACAGTTCCAGCCGTCCTCCGACGTGGACTTCAGCGCGTCGGCGCCGCTCTGGATGCCGACCTCGTCGAGCAGGTCCTTGATCGGTACGCCGCTCCACGTGGAGTTGCCGATCAGGTCGCCTCCCACCGGGTTGGAGACACAACAGAGCGTGATCCAGGCGTCCTTGAGTCCACGATCGAGGAGATCTTGATAGGTCAGCGTCATCTCCCGGTCGACCATTCCGTGGATGCGCAGCTCCCATTCGCTGGGGTCGATCAGGGGCGGAGTCAGCGCCGTGTCGATCCGGTAGAACACGTCGTTGGGCGTCAGCCAGGGGTCTTGGTCCTTGATGCCGAAGTCGACGCCCGACGGCACCGCGACGGTTCGCGCCGGCAGGGTCAACGAAGCGCGCGCCCGTTCGATCTCCTGACGGCGGCGTCGCCTCGACCCGAGCAGCTCGCCCGCGCCACCGACCACCACGGTCGCCGCAATGACGATGCCGACGGTCCGCAGGAACGTGCGCCGTCCGTCCTCGGACTCGGCGCCTTGACGATGCAGCAGCATCAGCACCCCGGCGAGCACGAGACCCGCGACGACGCAGACCATCACCCCGGCGACGTACCCGTACGGTCGCCCGACAATCGCGGCCGAAGCTGCGGTCACCAGGGCGGCGATCAAGGCGATCGCCCACGGCCGACGGCTGGCCCACCACGATCCGATCAGGCCGCCGAACAGCAGGATCGCGACGACCACCGAAGCAATCGCAAGCGGCTTGTCGAGGGTGCCGACCACGCCGATGATTCCCTCGGCCAGCCCACCCGGGGTCAGCTTGATGGCGGTTTGTCCCAGCGCCAACACCGGCGACTCACGCAGGTTGAACACCGCTGCGAGCGCTTCGCTCACGGCGATGGCAGCCGCGGCAGCGATGATGCCGCTGGCGAAATGTCGACGTCGAGTCACGGTTCAATCATCCCGCGCACATCCACCTCCTGCTTGGCGTACGGCATGATCGACCTGTGACATCTCCACGGATCGGCATCGGCACCGACGTTCACCGACTCGTGGCCGGACGCCCCTTGTGGCTCGCTGGTCTTGAGTGGCCAGAGGCCGACGCCGGTCTCGAAGGACATTCCGACGGTGACTGCGTGGCCCACGCCATCGTTGACGCCGTACTCGGCGCGGCTGGACTCGGAGACATCGGCAGCCACTTCGGCAGCAGCGAGCCCGAGTGGGCCGATGCAGCAGGAGTCGACTTCCTCCGGGAGACCGCCCAGCGCGTGCGCGCGGCCGGGTGGACGATCGGCAATGTGTCAGTGCAGGCCATCGGCAACGAACCCAAGATCGCCGGGCGCCGCGAGCAGGCCGAGCGCGTCCTCAGCGACGCGATCGGCGCGCCCGTCTCACTGTCGGCCACGACGACCGATGGCCTGGGGCTGACGGGTCGCGGTGAGGGCATCGCCGCCATCGCGACGGCACTCATCTTCGCTGCCTGACTCGCGGTCCGCAGCGCCGCTGAACGACGAAGCCCCCGGTTCCGAAGAACCGGGGGCTTCGTACGTTGATCAGCTCAGGAAGCGAGAACCTCGTCGAGACGGATCTCAGCCTTGTCCTCGTTGGTCTTTTCGGCGAGAGCGAGCTCTGACACCAGGATCTGGCGAGCCTTGGCCAGCATCCGCTTCTCACCAGCAGACAGGCCACGCTCGTGGTCGCGGCGCCACAGATCGCGGACGACCTCGGCAACCTTGAGGACGTCACCGGAGTGAAGCTTCTCGAGGTTTGCCTTGTAACGGCGTGACCAGTTGGTGGGCTCTTCGACGTGCTCGGCGCGCAGCACGTCGAAGACGCGCTCAAGGCCAGCGAGGTCGACGACATCGCGGACACCCACGAGGTCAACGTTGCGTGCCGGGACGCGAACGATCAGGTCAGTCTGCGAAACAATGCGGAGTACCAGGTAATCGTGGTCTTCGCCCTTGATCTGTCGGGTTTCGATGTCTTCGATTACTGCAGCACCGTGGTTGGGGTAAACAACGGTTTCGCCGACAGTGAAAGTCATAGAGAACGTACCTTTCCTAGGTGACAAGGATAACATGAGCGACCGACAGCGCCCGTGGTCGAAGTTGGCCTCCGGACCCGTAGCAGATGCTGCGGCTGGAGGTCAAAGACACGTTCGGGGATCGGCTCAGATACGATCGGCGCGACGACTTTGACCGATGACCGACCGACGGAAAGCAGGAACCCGGTGAGCTCCGTACGACGTCGCCTCGCGGCCACCTTCGCCACCACCGCACTCTTGGCGCTGAGCGCCTGTGGATTCGATGCCCAGACCAACCAGCAGTACCAAGCTGCGGTCGGCGCCAACCTCCACGGTGACGTTGACGTTCTCAACGCCCTGCTCGTGGCCAACGAAGACGGCTCGGCGACCATTTCCGCCGGCTTCGTCAACAACACCGACAGCGAGCAGGCGCTCTCATCGGTGACCGCGACGACGCTGACCGGCGAGGAACTTCCCGTCCGCGGACTGCGGTTGCTGCTCCCGCTGCCCGACGACAAGCTCGCAACACTCGGCTATGCGTCCGACGCCGGCGGGTTCCGGGTGACCGAGGGGGCCGAGGCGGGCTACTACGTCAAGGTGACCTTCAGCTTCACCGACTCTGCCGCCGTCACGATCGAGGCACCCGTCGTCCCCCGTACCGCGGAGTACGACAAGGTCGTCGGCAAGAACCCGTTGCCCGACGAGCCCACGCCGAGCGCCACCGCCGAATAGACCAACGGGCCCCGACCACGGCGTACGTGGTGAGGCCCGAAGGTGCTGCAGAACGTCGGTCTAGGTGAGCTGGCCCTGGCCGGTCACGAGGTAGACGACTCGACGCGCCATCGACACGGCGTGATCGCCGATGCGCTCGTAGTAGCGACCCAGCAGCGCCAGGTCGATCGCCGGCTCCACACCGTGTTGCCACTCGACACTGAGCACGGCACGGAGCAGCTCGCGCCGCAGACGATCCATCTCGTCATCCTCGGCCTCGAGGTCGGCCGCGGCGTTGACGTCGCGGTTGGCAACGATGCGGGACGCGGATTCGATCATCGAGTCGGCCACGGCAGCCATCGACGTGATCGTCGGATGCAGCTTGACGGGCACCGCTGACTCGGGCATCCGGCGGCGGGCGACCTTGGCGACGTGGACGGACAGATCGCCCATGCGCTGCAGATCGGTGAGCATCCGCAGCGTCGCGACCAGCTGTCGCAGGTCTGTGGCCACCGGCTGCTGGGTTGCCAGCAGGAGGAGGACGCGCTCCTCGATCATCTCGGTCGCCTCATCGATGTTCTTGTCGCCGGCGATGACTGTCTCGGCGACGCTGCCGTCGGCCTCGAGCAGCGCACGGGTCGACTCGGCGACGGCCTTGCGTACCGAGCCCGTCAGGCTCACCAGGTCGTCGACGATGGCATCCAGCTGTTCGTAATACTGATCTCGCATGTCCCCCACAGTAGGCAGTGCGGGTGAACGGACGGCGACCTGCGGTGAACACGGCATGAACAGGGCCTGAAGGTCGCCTCTGCTGCCCACCCATGGTCCTCCTAAATCGTGGGAGGCACCCTACGATCAAGACGTGGACACGAGCGCGAGCATTCTGATCGCCGGAGCGATCGGCGCTGTCATCGGTGCGATGCTCACCTACGTGTGGCGATTCAGCGAACGCCGCCAGAACACCGTGGTCGAAACGGCGCCGGCGATCCCGCCGGGGGTCGAAGCGGTGCTGGCCATCCTGCCGTCGTCGACCGTCCTGATTGACTCCGCCGACACCGTCGTGCAGGCATCCGCCCCCGCCCATGCGATGGGCATCGTCCATGACGATCGGCTCCAGCCCGAGGACTTGATGACTCTCGTGCGCCAGGTACGGCGTGACGGCCAAGTGCGCCAGGCGGACATCACGCTGCAGCCCAAACGCGGCGCCACGGCGCACATCCACGCTCGGGTTGCTCCACTTGGCTCACGGCTGATCCTTGTGCTCGCCGACGATCGCACCCGCGAGCAGCGCGTCGAGACGGTGCGCCGCGACTTCGTCGCCAACGTCAGCCATGAGCTCAAGACACCGATCGGCGCACTCAACCTGCTGGCCGAGGCGGTCGCCGAGGCCAAGGATGATCCCGAGGCGGTCGTACGCTTTTCCGGCCGTATGCACACCGAGAGCGAACGCCTGACCCGCCTGGTGCAACAGATCATCGATCTCTCCCGCCTCCAGAACGACCTGCTGAGCGATGATGCGACCTCGATCAAGGTGGGCGAGCTCGTCGCCGAAGCCTGCGAGCACTCCGCAACGGACGCCGAGAAGAAGAGCATCGAGATCGTGCGCAAGGTCGAGCCCGAGCTGTTCATCCACGGCGATCGGGCGCAGCTTCACGCCGCCGTCAGCAATCTCGTCGAGAACGCCGTGACATACAGCCCCGAGGGCTCGCGCGTGACCGTGGCGGCGATCCACGTCGGCGAGTTCGTCCGGCTGACCGTGACCGACAACGGCATCGGCATCCCCACCGACGAGCTGGATCGAATCTTCGAACGGTTCTATCGGGTCGACCCGGCCCGGGCGCGCGCAACCGGCGGCACGGGCCTCGGGCTGTCGATCGTCAAGCACGTCGCCGCAAGCAATGGCGGATCCGTCGAGGTGTGGAGCGAACCCGGACTCGGCTCGTCATTCACGCTCGTGATGCCCGCATTCACCCAGGAACTCGATGAGGAGCAGTCGTGACAAGAGTTTTGGTCGTCGAGGACGAGACGAGCTACAGCGAGGCACTGTCATATGTGTTGCGCAAGGAGGGGTTCGAGGTCGCGATCGCCGAGACCGGACCCGATGCGCTGGACGAGTTCGACCGCAACGGCGCGGACATCGTGCTGCTCGACCTGATGCTCCCGGGATTGTCAGGCACCGAGGTGTGTCGTGCTCTGCGGCAGATCTCGACAGTGCCGATCATCATGGTCAGCGCCAAGGACACCGAGGTCGACAAGGTCGTCGGACTTGAGCTGGGCGCCGACGACTACGTCACGAAGCCCTACTCCCCTCGTGAGCTCGTGGCCCGCATCCGCGCGGTTCTCCGCCGGGGCACCGTCGATGAGGGCGACGACAATGCCTCGTTGGAGATGGGGCGCGTACGCATGGATGTCGATCGCCACCTGGTGACGATCGATGGCGAGGTGACGCGCTTCCCGCTCAAGGAGTTCGAGCTGCTCGAGTACTTCCTGCGCAATCCCGGCCGCGTACTCACCCGGGGCCAGCTGATCGACCGCGTCTGGGGCGCCGACTACGTGGGTGACACCAAGACCCTTGACGTCCACGTCAAACGGCTCCGGGCAAAGATCGAGGCCGATCCGACCAACCCGTCAACCCTCACAACGGTCCGCGGCCTCGGCTACAAGTACGATTCCTGATCCCGAGCTCTGCGAGGGATGTCGGAATCGGGTTGAGCATAGCGGCGTAGCCGCCAGCTCCGAAACACTCGTGAGCCGGCGCGCTTGAAGTGCCTGATCAACTCACCGACTATCAGCCATGGGTCGAGCGAGCGCAGCGAGCGACGGCTCTTCTGGCGAACCCGGCAGCCGTGAGTCGCGAGCGGCTAACGCCCTTGGTTGGCCACTGCTGCGATGGCTGCTTCGGCGGCCTTGGGGTCGAGGTAGGTGCCGCCCTTGACCGTCGGCTTGAGGTCGTCATCGAGCTCATAGACGAGCGGTATGCCGGTCGGGATGTTGAGGCCGACGACGGCTTCCTCACTGAGTCCGTCGAGGTGCTTGACCAACGCACGCAGGGAGTTGCCGTGCGCGGTGACCAGCACCGTACGGCCGACGAGAAGATCCGGAACGATCGAGTCGTACCAATAGGGCAGCATCCGGTCGAGCACCTGTGCCAGCGCCTCGGTGCGGGGCAGCAGCTCGTCGGGAAGCTCTGCGTAGCGCGGATCGGAGGCCTGACTGAACTCGTTGTCGTCAGGCATCGGGGGCGGCGGGGTGTCGTAGGACCGACGCCATTCCATGAACTGGTCCTCGCCGAACTCGGCGAGCGTGGCCTTCTTGTCCTTGCCCTGCAGCGCCCCGTAATGACGCTCGTTGAGCCGCCACGAGCGGCGTACGGGGATCCAGTGACGGTCGATGCCGTTGAGCACAATCTCGGCAGTGCGGATGGCTCGCCGCAGCAGCGAGGTGTGGGAGACATCTGGGTTGAGACCGGCATCGGCCAGCAGCTCGGCACCGCGAGCGGCCTCGGCGAGCCCCTGCTCGTTGAGGTCGACGTCGACCCAGCCGGTGAAGAGGTTCTTGGCATTCCATTCGCTGTGGCCGTGCCGCAGGAGGATCAAAGTGCTCATGCGTCCGAGCCTATTGGGTCAGCCGGCCCCGGACTCATCGGCCTTCCACTCCGCGTGGATGCGACTCAGCGCCTGCACATAGTCGCTCTGCGAGTGAACGCCCTCGAGCTTCCAGGTGTTTTCGACCACGACGTATGGCAGTTGTCCGATGCCGAGACCCCTGCCCGTCTCCACCTGCATGCGGACCTCGTCGGCGTACTCGGTGCTCGCCAGCAGCGCTTCGGCCGTCTCGAGCTCCAGGCCGACGAGGGCGGCTCGAGTGGCGAGCACGAACGGGTCGCCGATGTCCGCTCCTTCGAGGAAGTGCGCGCGCCACAACTGGTGCGCCAGATCGCGCTGGACGCCCGGCCCGTCCTCATCGGCCCAGGTCAGCAGCCGCCAGGCGTCAAATGAGTTGGCTTGGATTGCTTCGTCGAAGTTGAGGTCAATGCCGGTGATGCGAGCCCCGGCGGTGACCTGGACGTTGACGAACTCGGCCTTGTCGAGACCGCCGAGCCGTTCGGCCAGCGCATCCATGAGGGGACGTCCGACGCTCGGCTCATCGGGCTCGAGCTGAAAGGCACGGAGCGTCAGCTCGATCGGCTCGCCGGTCAGAATGGAGACCATCGCCGCAGCGCGCTCGAACCGGGTGGCCCCGACATACGACCACGGATCGGTGATGTCGGCGAATATCTGGACCTTCATGAGCGATCGGTCGTGTACGTGCGGGACAGCATCACTCCACGGTACCGAGTCAGAACAATGCGAGCGTCAGGCCCAAAGAGGTCGACGCAGCCACGACTGTCGAGCAGCCGGCCAGCACGAACACGCGCGGTGGAACCGGGAAGAGCAGCCTGACCCGCAGTCCCAGACCCAGACCGAACATCGCACCGGCGAGCAGCAGTGTGGTCACGACACCCGCGACGTCGAGGGCTGTCTCGGGCAGGATGCCGGTGGTGCGAACGATGGCGGCGACGAGGAATCCGATGACGAACCATGGCAAGACTGGGACGCTCACGCCCGGTTCGGGCGCAGCGTCGTCCCTGCGCCGTGCCGCGAGGTAGGCGACGGCGAGGAGGGCGACCCGGCCCAGCTTGACCGTGATCGCGATCGCGACTGCTGCGGCTCCCGCCGTGGTGGCCGCAGCAATGACCTGGGCGATCTCGTGGATCGAGGCGCCCGCCCAGACCCCGGTCTGTCGGTCACTGAGATCCATGGCGCCAGCAATCAGCGGCAAAGCCACGATCATCCCGCTGCCGAACACCGTGACCATCGCGATCGCCAGAGCGACGTCCTCGGTACGGCGCTGGATCGCTCCCTCGACTGCCGCGATGGCCGCTGCGCCGCAGATCGAGAACCCTGCTGCGATCAGCGTCACGAGTCCGCGATCGAGCCCCAGCCGGTCGCCAATGACACACGTCCCGACGAAGGTCACGAACGCCGTCACGACGATGATCGCCAAGCCGGGAAGCCCGAGCCCGACAATCTCACCGAGCGGCAGCTTGAGACCCAGCAACACCACGCCGACCCGCAGCAATGTCGAGGTCACCGCTGCGTTGCCGGCGAGCGACGCCGAGCCGCCGGCGGGGGTGTTGGTGACGATCGCGCCAAGCACCAGAGCGACAAGCAGCGCGCTGGCCAGCGGGAACACGGCATTGAGCCCGACTGCAGCGAGTGCTGCCACCAGGGAGATGAGCCACGGCGCAGCCCAGGTCAGCCGGCGGGTCAAGAGTCGTACCGAGGTTCAACGAACGTCGACCAGGGGCTCACGGCTTGAGGTGCTTGAACGCGTCGAGGTTGCGGGTGGACTCCCCACGGGATTCTCGCCACTGCCACTCCTTGCGGATTGACGAGGCGAAGCCGAGCTCCAGGATCGTGTTGAACGACTCGTCGGCGTAGGTCAGCACGGCACCCAGCACCCGGTCGAGCTCGTCACCGGTGATCGACGACAGCGGCATCCGACCGTCGAGGTAGATGTCACCGGCCGAGTCGACAGCGAAGGCCACGGCGTACATCTTGAGATTACGCTCAAGCAGCCAGCGGTAGACCACTTCGTGGTTTTCGTCGGGCTTGCGGCAGACGAAGGCGTGGATGCCGAGCGCGTGCCCTCCGATCTCCAGCCGGCACGTCGTCTGCAGCTTGCGCTCACCCGGCAAGGTGATCTCGAACGTGCCGGGCGTGTGCTCGGTGAAGTCGAGCTCCGACGCCTTGAGCGTCTCGATGATGATCTCCCGCGCATCCGTCATCGTGGCGACCTCGCATGGGTGGCGATGGCATCGGCGTAGACCTCGAGCGTACGTTCGGCGGTGACGTCCCACCCGAACGACTCGGCATGCCGTATCGCCTTGTGGCTCATGGACTCACGCAGCCCTTCGTCGACGAGGAGTGGATGCAGAGCCGACGCATAGTCGGCCGGGTCGTGACCGTCGACGAGCACTCCCGAGACCCCGTCAGACACCGCTGTCGGCAGGCCGCCGACGCGGGCGGCGACAACCGGGGTGCCGCATGCCTGGGCCTCGATCGCGACCAGGCCGAACGACTCGTTGTAGGACGGCACGCACACGACACTTGCGGCGGCGTACCAGTCGGCGAGCCCGCTCTGGCTCACGGTCGGGACGAACCGGACGACATCGTCGAGTCCCAGGGAGCGGCTGAGCTCAGACAATGCGCTCGGATGCTCCAGTCCACTTCCGGAAGCACCGCCGACGATCGCAACGACCAGTCGACCGCGCAGGCTGGGATCACGCTCCAGCATCACGGCAGCTGCCCCCAGTACGACGTCCGGAGCCTTGAGCGGCTGGATGCGGCCGGCGAACAGCAGCACCGCCGCATCGTCGGGGATGCCGAGGAGGGTGCGAGCCTCAGCCTGTCGCCCGGCACGGAAGACCGAAAGGTCGACGCCGGGATGCACCACCGCGACCCGATCGGGCTCGGCGCCGTAGAGCTCGATGAGCTCGCGACGCTCTTCGGAGGTGTTGGCGATCAGCTGATCTGCGAGACGCACGATCTCCTCCTCGCCATAGACCCGGCCGATCGGCTCGGGCGAGTCGCCGTCGGCGAGCTGCACGTTCTTGACCTTCGCCATGGTGTGCATCGAGTGGACGAGTGGGACATCCCAGCGCTCGCGGGCAACAGTGCCGACTTGCCCGGACAACCAGTAGTGCGAGTGCACGAGGTCGAAATGTCCCGGCTCCCGCTCAACCTCGGCACGCAGCACATCGCGTACGAAGGAGCACAGCTGTGAGGGAAGATCGTTCTTCTCCAGTCCCTCAAAGGGGCCCGCTGCGACGTGATGGACCGTGATGCCCGGCTCTGCCGCGACCACCGGTTGCTGATGGCGCGACGTGGCGCGGGTGAATATCTCGACCTCGATGCCTCGGGAGGCCAGCTGGCGCGAAAGCTCGAGCACGTACACGTTCATACCGCCCGCATCGCCGTTGCCCGGCTGATCGAGCGGGGATGTGTGTGCCGACAGCATCGCGATGCGCTTGAGCATGAACACCCGCCTTCCTCGACCATGATGTCAGTTCAGGGCAACCCGGGCGCGCTGTGTCCATCTGACACGATGAGCGCATGCGTACTGCCGTTGTCACCGGAGCCAGCAGCGGCATCGGAGCCGCCACCGCGCGAGCCCTCGCCGATGCTGGCTATCACGTGTTCTGCGCCGCGCGGCGCATCGATCGCCTCACCGCCCTCGCCGACGAGATCGGCGGCACAGCAGTCGAGTGCGATGTCACCGACGAAGCCCAGGTTGTCGCGCTGGCGCGGGCCGTGGGCGACACGCTCAACGTGCTGGTCAACAACGCCGGCGGTGCACTCGGTGCCGACCCGGTGATCGACGGTGACCCCGATCAGTGGCGCCGCATGTACGACATCAACGTCATCGGCACGATGCAGGTCACCAAGGCGCTCACACCCGCACTGATAGCAGGCGGCGCGGGGACGATCATCAACATCGGCTCGACAGCCGGACGCTGGGCGTACGAGGGCGGCGGCGGCTACACCGCGGTCAAGCACGCCGTCGCGGTGCTCACCGAGACGCTGCGCCTGGAGCTCAACGGACAGCCCGTACGAGTCTGCGAGATCGCACCGGGCATGGTGCGCACCGAAGAA
>CAVXBP010000008.1:0-228691 GCA_963760105.1 uncultured Actinomycetota bacterium | reverse complement strand
GCAGCCGCTGGTGCTGCCGCAGCCTTCGCAGACGTGGCAGGAGCCGGCGGGGCGCATCTTGGTTCCGCAGGTCATGCAGAGCGGCGAGTCGACTGCGGAGCCGGTGATGGCTTCGAAGAGCTCAGCGCTCGTGTGGGCTGTCTGCGGGGCGGGCTTGGCCGCTGCTTCCACAGTCGCTCGACTCGGCTTCCGAGGCCTCGATCGCTCGCTCGGTCGCTCGCTACCGCTTCGCTCGTCGGTGCCTCGCGAGCTCCTCGCCGCGAGCTTCGTCGCTAGCGGGCGAGTCCTCGATGAGCTCGGCGGCTGTGCTGCCGGCGCTGATGGGCTGGTGGCTGCCTGTGTCGAGGTAGCGCTGGCGCTCGTCGGCCGAGTGGATGCCGAGAGCCGAGCGGGTGTCGAAGTCCAGGTAGTCCAGGGCCAGGCGACGGAACGTGTAGTCCATGATCGACTGGCTCATACGGACATCCGGGTCGTCGGTCAGACCGGCCGGCTCGAACTTCATGTTGGTGAACTTCTGCACGAAGGTCTCCAGCGGCACGCCGTACTGCAGCGAGATGCTGATCGCGATCGAGAAGGCGTCCATCATGCCGGCGAGGGTCGAGCCCTGCTTGCCGAGCTTCATGAAGATCTCGCCGAGCTGACCATCCTCGTGAGCACCCGAGGTCATGTAACCCTCGGCGCCACCCACGGAGAACGACGTCGTGATCGACTGACGCGACTTGGGCATCTTGCGACGGATCGGCTTCTCGACGATGACTTCCTTGACCTCGACCTTCGTCGAGCCCGACTCCTTGGCACCCTTGCCGTCCGAGAGCGGCTGGCCGACCTTGCAGTTGTCGCGGTAGACCGCGAGCGCCTTCAGGCCGAGCTTCCAACCCTGGAAGTAGACATCCTGGATCTCTTCGACCGTGGCCGACTCGGGCAGGTTGACCGTCTTGGAGATGGCACCCGACAGGAACGGCTGGCACGCGGCCATCATGTGCACGTGGCCCATCGGAGCGATGGAACGCTGGCCCATGGCGGTGTCGAAGATCGAGTAGTGCTCGGTCTTGAGACCCGGTGCGTCGACGACGTGACCGTTCTCGCCGATGAACTCGACGATCGCCTCGATCGTCTCGCCGGCGTAACCGAGCTTCTTGAGCGCGGCCGGGATGGTCTGGTTGACGATCTGCATCGAACCGCCACCGACGAGCTTCTTGAACTTGACCAGCGAGAAGTCAGGCTCGATGCCGGTGGTGTCGCAGTCCATCATGAAGCCGATCGTGCCGGTCGGTGCGAGCACCGACGCCTGGCTGTTGCGCCAGCCGTTCTTCTGACCGATCTCGAGGTTGAGCTTCCACTGCTTGGCGGCCTCACGGTGCACGGCGATGTCCATCGCGTGCAGCGTGCGGATCTCGTCGTTGGCGGCCTGGTGCTTGCGCATGACGCGCTCGTGCGCCGAAGCGTTCTGGGCGAAGCCGTCGTACGGGCCGACGACACCGGCGACCTCGGCCGAGCGACGGTAGGACGTACCGGTCATCAGCGAGGTGATCGATGCGGCGAGCGCGCGGCCACCGTCGGAGTCGTATGCCAGGCCCGACGCCATGAGCAGCGCGCCGAGGTTGGCGAAACCGATGCCGAGCTGGCGGTAGGCACGCGTGGTGTCACCGATCGCCTCGGTCGGGAAGTCGGCGAAGCAGATCGAGATGTCCATCGCGGTGATGATGAACTCGGTCGCCTTGACGAACGTCTCGGTGTCGAACGAGCCGTCGTCCTTGAGGAACTTCAGCAGGTTGAGCGAGGCAAGGTTGCAGCTCGAGTTGTCGAGGTGCATGTACTCGGAGCACGGGTTGGACGCCGTGATGCGGCCGGCCTCGGGCGAGGTGTGCCAGTCGTTGATCGTGCCGTCGTACTGGATGCCGGGGTCGGCGCAGGCCCAGGCGGCGTGACCGATGTCGTTCCACAGCTTGCGGGCGTCGACGGTCTCGATGATCTCGTTGTTGGTGCGGGCGCGCAGACCGAACTCGGTGCCGTCCTCGACCGCACGCATGAACTCGTCGTTGACGCGGATCGAGTTGTTGGCGTTCTGGTACTGGACCGACGTGATGTCGGTGCCGCCGAGGTCCATGTCGTAGCCGGCATCGCGCAGGACGCGGATCTTGTCCTCTTCGCGCTCCTTGGTGTGGATGAACTCCTCGATGTCGGGGTGATCGACGTCGAGGACGACCATCTTGGCCGCACGACGCGTGGCGCCACCGGACTTGATGGTGCCTGCCGACGCGTCAGCGCCACGCATGAAGGAGACGGGACCCGAAGCCGTACCGCCTGAGGAGCGGAGCAGCTCCTTGGAGGAACGGATGCGCGAGAGGTTGAGGCCGGCGCCGGAGCCGCCCTTGAAGATCATGCCCTCTTCGCGGTACCAGTTGAGGATCGAGTCCATCGAGTCATCCACCGCGAGGATGAAGCAGGCGGAGACCTGCTGGGGGCTCGACGTACCGACGTTGAACCACACCGGGCTGTTGAAGCTGAAGACCTGGTGCAGCAGCATGTGGGTCAGCTCGTGCTCGAAGATCGTGGCGTCATCCTCGGACGCGAAGTAGCCATGGTCGCGGCCTGCCTGCGTGTAGGTGAGGACGACGCGGTCGAGCAGCTGGCGGAGGCTCTGCTCACGCTCGGGCGAGCCGACGGCGCCGCGGAAGTATTTGGTCGTGACGATCGTGGAGGCGTTGACGCTCCAGAAGTCGGGGAACTCCACACCGCGCTGCTCGAAGACGTTCTCGCCGGTCTTCCAGTTGGTCTGGACGACGTCGCGACGCTCCCAGGTGACGGCGTCATAAGGGTGGACACCCTCGGTCGTGTAGACACGCTCGATCGACAGGCTCTTGCCCTTTGCTTTGCCTGCTGTCTTGCGCGAGGACCCCGAGGGCCCGTTGACCGTCTCCGTCATGGAACTGCTCCTAAATATGTTTTCGCGGTGGGTGAAGGGTGTTGCTTCGTCCAGGTGGTTTCGACAGGCTCAACCAGCGGTTGGGCCCGGCGATCAGGACTCAGGTCTTGTGTTTGTGTTGCTGGGCTGTCTCTTTGGCGAGCTCGCCATCGGCCGTGGCCGACATGATGCTGGCGATCTCGGCGGCGAAGTCATCGGCTGATTCGAACGCCTTGTAGACGCTCGCGAATCGCAGATAGGCGACCTCGTCGAGGCTCTTGAGCGGTTCGAGGATGGCGAGACCGACTTCGTGGGCCGGCACCTCTGCACTTCCCGAATCGCGGAGGGTGTCCTCGACCTGCTGGCCGAGTCGCGCCAATTCGTCATCGGAGACCGGTCGACCTTTGCAGGCCTTGCGGACTCCGGAGATTGCCTTGTCACGGAGGAAGGGCTCGGTGGCGCCCGAACGCTTGACCACGGTGAGCTGCATCTGCTCGATCGTGGTGAAGCGCTTGTTGCAGTCAGAGCACGAACGACGACGGCGGATGGCTCCACCTTCGTCAGCGACACGGCTGTCCAGGACCTTGGTGTCGGTGTTCTTGCAGAACGGACAATGCATCGCGTGCTCCTTCCCCATACAAAGGGCCTGCCCGAAAGGGCCGTCCGAGTCGTGAACTTTCGCCAGGTGTGGAGAAAGTTGTGGAATCAATGTGGATTCCGGGCTATTTCGGTGTGTAACCCGTCCCCACCTGTGGAACTAGATGTGGACGAACAACAACGGTGTAACTACTAGATCTAGTGTCACTGTACGCCGCAGGTGTGGCCCACGCAACACATTTCCAGCAGGTGCCGACACTTTTTCTGTGCTGTGGCAAAACCGCAGGTCAGGCCACATTCGGGGTGCGAAATTGCGGCGTGTCGTGAGTGCCGAGTCGCAGACTCGCAGCGTCAGACCAGGGTCACGACGACGGCGTCCTGGGCGGCCGAGGCCAGCCGCCGGTCGCGAGTCATCAGCGAACAGTCGAGCGCTTCGGCAAGGGCGACATATGACGCGTCGTACGCAGTCAGGTTGTGCCTGAGCTCGAACACTCGTCGTCTCAACACATCGGGCAGTGCCCACCGCTCGATCTGCAACGCCTCGAAGTCGCTCAGCGCATCCAAGGCTCGAGGCTTCGAAAGGTGCTGGCCGAGCGTGAGACCGCGAACTGCTGACACGAACTCGTAGTCGATCAGGATCGGCGCGGCGACTCGTTCCTCGGCGATGAGCTCCACCAGATGATCGGCATCAGCCGCAGTGAGCGCGTCAACCAGGACTGAGCAATCCGCGACGATCAAGACCGCGCGTCGCGATCTTGGCGAATGATGTCGACAGCGGACACCGCTGAGCGTTCGGATCGCGCCCGCGCACGTTCCAACACATCGCGCAACGTCGGCCGTGAAGACTCCTCGACCAACAGCTTGAGCAGGTATTCGTTGAGCGACTCACCGCGCGCCGCGGCACGCGCCTTCAGTGCCTGACGAGCGTCATCAGGCACATTGCGGATCTGCACCAAACCAGCCATGTAACCACGATAGCACTGGATACATACACTTTGTATTGATCAGCCTGGGGGGCGGCTTTGAGCGGTGGCGTTGGGGCACGACGCCTCACGCGGCGAGCCCGAGTGGATCTGTTCAGGCAGCGTCACCACGACCGTGCGATCGATGCCCAGGCGGCTCGTACGCAGGTGCACGTCGTTGACGAAGCTGCCAGCACGTGACGACAAGCGTTCGCACGACGTCATCAGCAGCGACAGCGTCACGGTCTTGTGGTCCCCCGCGCCGATGGTGAACTTCTTGTCACCGCTGGATTTGAGCGACACGTAGTCGAACAACGTCGGCTTGACCTTGACCGGTGCGAGACCCGTGACCGTGATCGGCAGCATGCCGTCATTGACCAGGTCGAATGTGTAGACCAACGTGCCCTGATCGGCATACCGAACCTGCAGGACCGTGCGGTCAGCGACCTCGAACGTGCCCGAGGCCTCCGTACCGGACACCTTGGTGGGGCCGTCCGAGGACAGCGACGGCCCCAAGGCTGCGTACGTCGGCGTGGCACCGATCGCCAGCACGCCAGCGACTACACCGGCCGCCACGAGCTTGCGTGAGGCCACCGTCAGATCCGCGCGCGGCGGCGAACTGCGAACCGCTGTGCAGCGACAGCCACCAAGCCCAAACCTATGAGGCCAAGCAGCTCAGGTGAGGAGCCCGAGGGTCCGTTCGCCACGGGCGGGTTGCCAGCCAGCGGACCTTCTCTACGCTCGTTCGTCGGCTTCTTGGGGTCGTCGAACCAGTTGCACAACGGCGGGTGCTTCCACAGCGGATCGTTGCGGTTGTACTGGCTGCAGGTCAAGAATCCGGCATCCTTGACAGCAAGCCCGGGCAGCAGCTTGGAGCCGCCGCCAGCACACGGTCCCGGATCGATGACGAAGTTGTTGGTGGCCTTGCCACGCGACGACTTGTTGTTCTCCCAGCAGTTGCCGTTGCCCTGGTCATCCCACCAGTGATCCATGCCGTTGTGAGCAACCGTTCCATCAGCCTTGATGCCCATGGTGTTGTTCTTGACCTGGTTGCCGTGCGAGGTGTCGAACAGCTTCTGCGGGTCATACTCGTCACGCAACGGAGCGGGCACCCAGAACTGCATCGTGCCGTAGCGCCAGTTGTCATAGATCCGGTTGTTGTCCGTCGAGTTGAAGTTGCCGCCGGCGATCAATGTGCCGGTGCCGACCGGAGTCGGGACCACGGGGCACACGGTGCCCTGCATGTAGCCGCGATCCTTCATCGGTTTGGCACAGATGCCGGTGTCGACGAACTTGGTGTAGTAGTTGGAGTTGTTGCTGTAGATCTCGTTGTAGGACCAACGAGCGTGGTCCTGCGGGAGACCTGGGTGACCCGGGAACAACGAGTCGGTCGCGATGCCAGTGGCGTTGTTGTAGAACTTGTTGTGGTGCGAGTAGACCGAGTTGCCGGCCGTGCCGGAGTAGCCCAACGTGTTGTCGTGGCTGCGGTTGTTGCGGATCTCGATGGCATAACGCTTGACCGCGATCGTCTTGCTGTCTGCGTTGATGTCTGAAGCCGACCCGGGATAGATGCCGGAGTCGCCATTGAAGTAGGCGTCGACATTGGCGATCAGGCCATGATCGCTGGCGAACGACAAGATGCCGTACTCGTCATTGCCTCGCGTGATCAGGGTGTCCATCGTGAAACCGTCGGTCTCGAGCACGTACACGGCGTTGAACTCTGACTGCTGAACTGTGAAGTTGCGCAGGTAGATGCCGCTGACACGGTCGGCGCGGATGCCGTTGAGCTTGCTGAACTTGTTGTCGATCACGACGTCCTTGGCGGTGCGGCCGGTTCCGACGAGCTGCGTGCCGCAGAACTGGTTGTCGCACTTGATCGAGCTGTTGCCCGGGGTCTTGTCACCCATGATGGCGATCAGGTTGAGGTTGTGGGGGCACTTGAGCTGGTCTGCGTAGGACAGCGCCACCGGCCCATCGCCATACGGTGCCGGCTGCGCGCCGGTCAGGCTGCCGATGTACTGCGTGACGACGCCTTGCGGGTCGGTCGGATCAGCCTTCTTGATCGAGCCGCAGTAGCCGGTCGGCTCGCTGTTGGCGTACTTCGACTCGAGGTACGTGCCGGGGAGGATGTAGACCGAGGTGTTGGGCTTGGTGATGCTGTTGATCGCGTCCTGGATCGACTTGTACTTGCACTTCGCGAGGAGCTGCTTGTTGCGCGTCTTGAGAGCGCCGTTGGGCATCTTGGAAATCGTGGTGTAGCTCGTCGACGTGCACGCCACGCGGTAGTTGGCGTTGCTCAGCCCGAGGTACGTCGGCACCTTGCCGGATCCGTCGGGGAAGCCGGCGGCTCGCTCCTCATGGGCGCTCGCGGGGGCCGCGGCAAGGATGCTGCCGACGATCGCTGCAGCGATGAGTGCGAGCAGGGCTGAATAGGAACGAGCAGTGCGCATGAAGCCTCCGGTGACGTTGCACCAACCAACGACGAAGTGTCACTGAGAGTTACGTAAGAACTGTGCGTAACTTGCGCGCGTTCAACGGCGGTTGCGCGGGTGATTCTTGGCGACGCTCTCGTTGCCGCGTTTGTAGTTGCCGGTCAGGCGCGCCATCAGCAGCTGTTCGTCGCTGGACTCAGCCTCCTGGACGAACTTGATCGCCTTGTCACCACGCAGCACCGCTGCCTCGCGCCCGTGATGCGAGATGACAACTTCCTTGCCGCGGACAACCCACGTGAAGCCGCTGGGCCGACCCTTCACGCGCGGACACCCAGATGGGCGAGCGCAGCGTCGGTGAGCTGGTGGGCGGCAATGCGGCTACGCGCCTCGTTGTCGTACGCCTGCCGAATGAGGTCCTTCTCGTCGACGCCACCGTCGCCGTAGTAGCCCTCGTTGACCCACCGCTCGTATGTCGCCGCAGTCACCTCCGGATGGAACTGCCAGGCGATCGAACGTGTGCCGAGCGAGTCGTCGATGAAGCACTGCGCGCCTCGCCACGACGTGCCGAGCACGCGGGCCGTCGGCGGTGGCGCGAACACGTCACTGTGCAGCTGCCCCCACGGCCCTTCGGGACACAGCTCGTCGTCAACGGTGTCGACGCGTTGCCAGCCGACCTCGGCGGTGTCGGCGCGCCACGAGGTGCCACCGAGTGCGCGGGCCATCAGTTGCGCGCCATAGCAAATGCCCATGACGGGAGTGCCTGCACGAAGCGCGGCCCGTACGAACACCGACTCGGCCAGCACCACATCGGTCCACTTGGGTTCGTGCGCTGATCGGTCGGAGCCAAGCAGCAGCACGAGGTCGCTGCGCTCGACTGAGTCATGGGCCGGCAGTGCATCACGGTCGAGCATGGTGATCTGTCCGCCGAGCTGCTCGAGTCGCTCGACGACGTGTCCCCCGTCGGGGTCGGCCAGGTCGGCGATGACATGAATCAGCATGTCCCCATTGTGCCCTTCGGCCCATGAGCTCCACAGCCCTCAATCAAGGAACGGGGGTTGCGCGAGCCGTGGCCCTCACCACGCTTCGGTCGCTCGTTCCTCGCTCCCTCCCAGTCGCTTCGCTCCTTAGCGAACGTCGGAACGCAGAAGTCCGCGGTCAACCGTCCCCCTACTCGCTGCCGACCCTCTTCCCAGGGTGGGCAGTTCGTGGGGGGACCCCCATTCCCAGCGGTTGCCGCGGACTTCTGTTGGCGCGGGTCAGTTGTAGACCGGCACTGCGATCTCCGAACCCATCTGCAGGGCGGAGGCGTTGGGGAGCGAGTTGAGTCGCAAGATGTCGTCAACGGTCGAGCGGATGTCACCGTTGGGGTTGGCGTCGGCCGCGATCTCCCAGAGGGTGTGGCCCGGCAGCACCGTGACCGTCGTCGTCTGCGGCAGCACACCGGGGTCGCCACCGGCCAGCGTCGAGGAGCCGAACAGCACCACGAGGACAGCGATGACCGCGAGTGCAAGGGAGAACACGAACGCCTTGCCGCGGCGAGTCAGACGCACCGTCGGTGCGGGCGCCAGGTCAGGAACTGCGACCAGGTGGCGGACCGGGCGAATCGTCGATGCGGGGGTGCGGTGATCAAATGCGATGCTGCTCATGGTGTGCCTCCGTGGGGGAAGTGAGACGGTGTGTGAGTTGGTGCGTTCGAGCGAACCCTGCTCATTCGATGTCATTCGATGGTGCGAACAGGCGTTCGATCGAACACATGTACGACATTAGGGGACGCTGCCGACAAAAGCACGCATTTGTCGAACAGAATTTCGAATGAGTGTGTCGCGCCCTCTGATTGCAGGGCAAATTCGCCCGACGCGCGGGCTAGCCAAACGCCGACTACGGTCGAGACATGGCTTCCATACGCAAGAACGTCATCGCGGCGTGGAAGCACGCTTCGGCGGAGCAGGCTCCCCTGCTCGCCGCCGGCGTCGCGTTCTACGTCTTCCTCTCGCTCTTCCCCACCATGATCGCCACGGTCATGATCTATGGGCTGGTCGCCAGCCCCGAGAGCGTGCAGCGACAGTCCTCGAAGATCGCCCAAGCCTTGCCCTCCGACGCCGCATCGGTCATCAACGGTCAGCTCACATCGCTTACCTCGACCTCACCGAGCTCGCTCGGCATCGGACTGGTCTTCGCCCTGCTGCTCGCCCTGTACGGCGCATCCGGTGGCGTCGGCAACCTGGTCACCGCGATCAACCAGATGTTCGGTCATCGCGATCGTCGCAACTTCGTGAAGAAGAAGGCGCAGGCGCTGATGCTGACAGTCGGCGCGATCGCGTTCTTCATCATCATGGTTGCCCTGGTGGCGGTTGCTCCAGCCGTGCTCCACTCCACCTTGCTCGTGGGGCTGAGGTGGATCGCCGTCGCCGCTTCGATCGTCGTGGCGATCGGCATACTGTTTCGGGTCGCGCCCGATCGCCGCGGCGATCCAGGACCGTTCATCGGCAAGGGCGTTGCCGTCGCGAGCCTGCTCTGGATCGTCGTGTCGGCGGGCTTCTCTTTGTACGTCGAGAACTTCGGCAGCTACGGCAAGACGTACGGAGCGCTCGCCGGCGTGGTCGTGCTCCTGCTCTGGCTCTGGATCGGCATGTTCGCGCTGCTGCTCGGCGCCGCAGTCAAGGCGATCGATGAAGGCGACCTGCCACCGCCGGTCGACAGCTGACGATACGAACCCAGCTCATCGTGGTTCCGATACTCTCGGGGCGCCCTGCACATCAAGGAGTAGGGCTGAGCCGGCGAAGTTCGCGACCGAGGAGCACCCGTGGCCAATTTCATTCCGAAGAATCCCGCGCAGATCCTCAACCGCGCGGACACGACGCTGCAGAATGTTGACGGCGTTCTGGGGAGGGTTGAAGGCACGTTGGCCACGGTCAGCGAAACCCTGTCGTCCGCCGCGTCAACGCTTGATCAGACCAACACGGTGCTCGGCGAGGTGCAAGGGCTGCTGACCGAGCTGCAGGAGGAGATCTCGCTGATCCGCCAAGTCCCCGAGATCGCCGCGCAAGTAGCGGAGATTCACGCGATCGTCAGCCAGCTCGCCGCCACCTGACGACTAGAGGACGCGGCCTATGACGAAGGCCGCGGCACCCACCACCACGGCCAACAGGATCAGTCCGCTGATCAGCGCAGCCTTGGGCCGCCGACCGTGCGGAATGCGCTCTTCGCTGAGGTCTGTCTCGAAGTCAGGGAGCAGCAGCTGCAGGTCGACGGTCGCCGCATCGGGTTTGCCCGACGATGCAAGGAGCGCCCGGGCAGCCGACTCGACACCATTGAGGTCGGGTGACGTCGTGGTGCCGACGCCCTTGACCTCGATGTCCCACGCGGTGCCGGACTTCTTGCCCACGACGAGATAGCTCATGGGTCCAGCCTACGGTCCCCACACCCGCGACACGCTATCGAACAGGTGTTTGAACGAACGCCTGTTCGGGGTTAGGCTGCCCGCATGAGCGACGATCGCACCGCAGACATCAGTGAGCTTCCCGACGGCCCCGCTGACTCCACCGGCCTCACCGCGCGACAGCGCAAGGTGCTGGAGTTCCTGCGCGAGGAGATCGAGAAGCGTGGCTACCCGCCGAGCATGCGCGAGATCGGCGCTGCAGTCGGGCTGACCAGCACCTCATCGGTCGCCCACCAGCTTCGTACGCTCGAGGGCCTCGGTTACGTCAAGCGCGATCCCAACCGTCCGCGTGCGCTCGAGATCTTCCTGCCCGACGTCATGGCGGCTCGCCGCTCGATGGGTTCGGCGTCGGAGTCGACCTTCGACGAGACCGGTCTGGGTGACGCGATGCCCGCGCCGGTCAACGTGCCGATGGTCGGCCGCATCGCCGCCGGTGGCCCGATCCTCGCCACCGAGCAGGTCGAAGAGATCTTCCCGCTGCCCAAGTCGCTGGTCGGCGAGGGCACATTGTTCATGCTGCAGGTCGTCGGTGACTCGATGATCGATGCGGCCATCTGCAATGGCGACTACGTCGTCGTACGCCAGGAGCAGACGGCCAGCAACGGTGACATCGTGGCCGCGATGCTTGACGGCGAGGCGACGGTCAAGACGTTCCAGCGCAAGGATGGCCACGTGTGGTTGCTGCCACACAATGAGGCCTACTCCCCCATCGACGGTGACCACGCCTCGATCCTCGGCATCGTCACCACAGTCCTCCGCCGCGTCTAACCCTCGCTCGGAGTCTCGTCGCTGCGCTCCCTCCCGCGACTTCGTCGCTAGGGGCCGGGGTGCTCAGGGGGTGGTGGTGCGGGCTTGCCAGGCGCTCTCGACCATGTCGGCCACCGTGTGACGCATGGCCCAGTCGAGGTCGCGCGAGGCGAGCTCGCCTGACGCGACGATGCGGGCCGGATCACCTTCGCGGCGCGGCCCAACCTCCGGGTCGAACGCGATGCCCGTCGCGTTGGCGACAGCTGTCATGATCTCGCGCACCGAAACACCATCACCGCTGCCGAGGTTGTAGACCGGCTCCAGCTCGGTGCCCGCGAGAAGTTTCTGCGCAGCGACGACGTGCGCATCGGCGAGGTCAGCGACATGGATGTAATCACGCACGCAAGTGCCATCAGGTGTCGGATAGTCGTCGCCGTTGATGCTCGGCGTACGCCCCTCGACCAGCGCCTCGATCACCAGCGGGAAGAGGTTGTGCGGGCTTGAGTCATACAGCTCAGGTGTCGCCGATCCGACGACGTTGAAGTAGCGCAACGAGGTGTGGTGCAGCGGGTGCGCCTTGGCGGCCGCACTCATCAACCACTCACCGATCAGCTTGGTCTCCCCGTAGGGCGACTCAGGTGCCGTCTGCGTCTGCTCGGTCACGATGTCGACATCGGGTGTCCCATAAACCGCGGCGCTCGAGGAGAACACGATCTTGTCGACGTCGGCCTCGTGCATCGCCTGCAGCAGGCTCACGGTGCCCTGCACGTTCTGCTCGTACGTGTGCAGTGGTCGCTGCACCGAGACGCCGGCGTACTTGAAGCCCGCGAGATGGACGACAGCCTCGACCTCGTGCTCGACCATCGCCTTGGCAAGGATCTTGGTGTCGAGGATCGACGTGTCGATCAGGACTGCGTCGTCGGGCACGAACTCGCGGTGACCGCTCGAGAAGTCATCGACGATGATGCAGTCGAGACCCGCCAGACGGAACGCCCGCACGATGTGCGAGCCGATGTAGCCGGCCCCGCCGGTGATGAGAACAGTCAACGGAAAAGCCCAACGCCGATCAGAAGTATGCGGTCAGAGTGCCGACGCTGTAATTACCGCCGCGAGTCACGGACTTGTACTGCACCCCACTATGGGTGCGGCCCAGACCGCGCCACGAGTCGGTGTTGAGGACGATGCGGTAGTTGCCCGACTGCAAGCCGCGGATCGTGAACGATCCGTCATTGCCTGAGATGGCGGTGCGACCCACGAGGTAACCCTGGGTCGAATAGGCCGACACCATCATCTCCTTGTAGGTGCGACCGCCAGCACGGCGAACCGTGCCCGAGATCGTGGCACCGCGCGAGTTCGTGAAGCTGGCAATTGCGTCTGGCTTGGTGCCGGGTGCGCCGCTGGTGACGTCGAAGCGCATGTAGCCACCGGCACCTTCATAGCGGCAGTGATCGCGGAACATCCAGCCGGCATAGCCACTGAGAATCTTGTTGTGCTCCGCGTAGGTCGCACCGTGCGCGACAGCCAGGTCGTATTGTGACGGATTGCCTCTGGTCGAGAGCTCGCTGATGCGGCCGAACGACTTCCATGCCTCGGTCTCGCGGTCAGATGCTTCGTTGATGTGGCTGGAGTTGTTGTTGTATCGGCTGGCCAACCAGTTCTGGCAGTTCTGCTTGCGGCCAACGGACACGTAGTAGGCGCCTGGTGGCAGGTTGTCGAACAGGTAGCCACCACCGGGCTGCACGTTTCCATCGACAACGATCGGCGACGAAAGCACCGGGACGCCCGGGATGAATTCACGGACGTCGAGCGCCACGTCGCGGACGTTTTGCGTATAGCCGGGGAACGCGATTGCACCGGAGACCGATCCCCCGGTGTTGCGCAGGGTGACCGAGTGGTCGAGCGTGGCGCCGTTGAACGGGAGCAGGTTGTCGATGCTGTACCCGTACGCGCGAAGGTGCAGGCAGTTGCCGAAGTCCTGCTTGCCGCCGGGGCCATCGTCGTTCCACAACTCGGTGGCATTGCCGTCGAGCGGGTTGACGCCGATTGCATAGCGCTTCTCGCCTGAAGCTCCTCGAGGGACGAAGTCAAAGCTGGCAGTACCGGGGGCATCGATCGTCTGAGTCCCGTAGGAGTCGGCGCAGTAGGGCACATCCTGGGCTTTGCGTGACGTCAGGCTGGTAGGACGGTAGGCCGATGCGCCGGCGACGGTGACCTTGGCCTTCGTCGAGCCTGCACCGGCGGCGACATTGACGTTGACCGTGCCGAAGCTGAACTTGGCCACGTAGGGGGCGACATTGCCGCGGACGCTGATGACCTCGGCGGCTTCGCCTGTGCCGCCACCAGAGTTGGACACGCCGTCGGCGCCGCGCCAGAACCACTCGCGGTACTCACCACGATCACCCACTCTGGCGCTGATCTTGAGTCGGTAGCTGCCGACAGCGGAGTTGTTGGTGCCGACCGGGACCTGCGCGTAGTAGGAGGTCGAACCGGCGGCGAGCGGGGCGCTGGTGTAGGCCGTGAAGAGCCGGTTGCCTCGCTCGATCAACGTGTGAACTCTGATGTCCTTCAGATTGTCAGCCGGACCGTCGACGTTGACATTGATGTCACGAGACCGAATGCGCGGTTCGAGGTGCACCTGCTCGACGTACGTCCGCGAGGACGGACCGGTCTCGACGAACTTGAGCTGCGCGTTCTTCACTCCGTCGAAGGTCGTCGGAGCCAGGACAGTCGTGTTGACCTTGGGGTACATGTACGCGTAGCTGTGCCTGCGGACGACGTAACCGTAGGCCGGGCTTGCCGCAGTGCCGTCCAGTTTCTGCCACTGAACCGTGCCCCTGCAGTCAGCTGTTGTCGACTGGCACAGGACGAAGACGGCCGAAGCGCCGAGGTTGGGGTTGGTCGACTCGTAGGCGATCGACGGGGCCGCGGTGGAGGTCTTCACGATGATGCCAGCGGACGCCGCCTGGGATGCGGGGGCCGAGACGAGCAGTCCCGCTGAGAGCGCGCCAATGCACGCGAGCACGAACGAGCGACGGAAACGACTGGCCATGAAGGGGTTCCCCGAGGACGTTTGACGAAATAGGTCTGAGACAGGTTATCAAACAGCGGTGCTCTGAGAGGCATTCGCGGAGCTCGTCCAGGCGACGCAGCGCGGCCAGGGCAATGTCTCGATCTGTGGTCCGCCACATGTCCGGCAGCGACGCCGCGAGGAAGGAGCCGTATCGGGCCGTGACGATGCGCGGATCGAGGATCGCCACGACACCCTTGTCTGTGCCCCGTCGGATCAGTCGACCGGTGCCCTGAGCGAGCAAGAGCGCCGCATGATGGGCAGCGACATTCATGAACCCGTTGCCGCCACGCTTCTCGACCAAACGCTGTCGCGCACTCATCAGCGGATCGTCGGGCCGCGGGAACGGTATGCGGTCGATGATCACCAGCTGACAGGTGTCGCCGGGCAGGTCGACGCCCTGCCAGAGGCTGAGCGTGCCGAACAGGCACGTGCTGGGGGTCTCGGCGAATCGGCGCGCCAGCTCCGGCAGCTGTGCGTCGCCCTGGCACCAGATGTCGATGTCGGGCAGGCGTTCGCGCACGACCTCGGCGGCCCGCTCTGCGGCCCGGCGTGAGGAGAACAGGCCCAGCGTACGTCCGCCGGCTGCCTCGACGAGTGCCGTGATCTCGGCCAGCTGCGCCTCCTCGAGCCCGTCGCGGCCGGGCAGCGGGAGGTCTTTGGCGACGTAGAGCATGCCCTGTCGCTGGTAGTCGAATGGTGAACCGACGTCGAGCGAGCTCCAGCTCTCGTCGCCGGGCTCGAGACCCAGCGATCGTGCCACGGGGTCGAACCCGCCACCGAGCTTGAGGGTTGCGCTCGTCAGCACCACGGTCTTGTCGCCGAACAGCTTTTCGCGGAGGCTCGCAGACACGTCGATCGGCGCGATGTGGAGTCGCTTCTCGCGTTGGCCGGCACTCATCCAGAGCACCTCGGTCTCACCCTTGGACGCCATCCGGTCGGCGATCTTGCGCAGGTCGTCGACCATGCCGCGGGCCTGTTGTCGAGCGGCGTCGGGCTCGGCCTTGCCGTCCTCCTTGGGAAAGTCAGACAGGCAAGCACGGGCTGCATCGCGGATCAGCGAGAGCACGTCCTGCAACGCGTCGTCAACGATGTCGATGCGACCTTCGTCCATACGGGCCAGCACATCGGCCAGGCCATCGCCGGCATCGGTCAGGTCGTCGGCAGCGGTGCCCTTGGTCTGCGATCGTGCGCGGCGGGCGGCACGCTCGATCACCGCAGCATCGAGCTCGTCGGTCGACGCCTGGGTGACGCGGGCGGCCAGCTCGTGCGCCTCGTCGACGATGACGGCGCCATACTCCGGCAGCATCGGGACTCCGTCGATCGCGTCGATGGCGAGCAGTGAGTGATTGGTGACGATCAACTGTGCGTCCTGGGCGTCCTCCCTGGCCAACTCGGCGAAACACTCCTGGGCGTGCGCGCAGCGCGAGGCGCCGAGGCATTCGCGGTGGTTGACACTGACCTGCCGCCAGGCCCGATCGGTGTGTGACGGCGCAGCATCGCGATCGCCCGCGTGGCCGGCCTCGGCCTGCTCCTCAGCCCATTCGCGCAGCTCCAGGACTTCGGCACCGAGTGACCCCTCGGGCACCTCGACCAAAGTGCCTTGGTCGTCGGGAGCGCCTTCACGTACGCGGTGCAGGCAGGCGTAGTTGCTGCGCCCCTTGACCACGGCATGGTGTGGCACCTCGCCAAGCGTCGCGCGGGCAGCATCCTTGAGTGCCGGGATGTCTCGCTCCACCAGCTGGTGCTGGAGGTTGAGCGTCGCGGTGGCGACGACGACTCGCTTGCCGTGCAAGAGGCTGGGCACCAGGTAGCCGAGCGACTTGCCGGTGCCAGTGCCGGCCTGCACAAGGAGGTGCTCGCCGCTGACGAGCGCGTGCCGGACGGCCTCGGCCATCTCGATCTGGCCGGGTCGGTCTTCTCCCCCGACGGCTTCGACGGCGGCGTGGAGCACCGCGCGAACGTCAGGAGTCTTGGACACAGCCGAAGGCTATCCGCCGGTTCCGACGTACGCCCGTCTGCGTCCACCCCGAGCGCCACTCACGGGGCTTCGATACAGACAGCGCTGGTTGAGTAGGGCCGAGGTACGAGGCCCGTATCGAAACCTCGTACGACGACTGGCTCGCTTCAGCGCGTGACCTCGCCGGGTTCGATACGTGGTGTCCTTTCGACAGGCTCAAGGACCGAGTGGTCGTCAGACGGCGTAGGGCTCTAGTTCGGCAGCCAAGTGGCCGTGGACACGGGCGACGACGTGCGTGCCGTCGCCCTCGTGGTCGAGCGACTCGATCTCGCCTGACACATGGATCTGGTTGAGCAGGTCGCCGCGGGCGTACGGGAGGACGACGTCGACGCGGGTGGCGGGTTGAGGGAGGTCAGCCTCGATCGCGCTGAGCAGCTCGTCGATGCCCTCGCCGGTCTTGGCGCTGACCACGACGGCGTGGGGCTCCTTGGCGAGCAGCGCCTTGAGCACGATCGGATCTGCAGCATCGGCCTTGTTGATCACGATGATCTCGGGCACCTTGTCGGCGTCGACCTCGGCGAACACCGACCGTACGGCCCTGATCTGACCCTCCGGATCGGGATGCGCACCGTCAACGACGTGGAGCACGAGATCTGACTCGGCGACCTCCTCGAGCGTCGAGCGGAACGCCTCGACGAGCTGGTGCGGGAGATTGCGTACGAAGCCGACCGTGTCCGACATCGTGTAGACGCGACCATCGGAGGTCTGCGTACGGCGGGTCGTCGGATCGAGGGTGGCAAACAGCGCATCCTCGACCAGCACGCCCGCATCGGTGAGCCGGTTGAGCAGGCTCGACTTGCCGGCATTGGTGTAGCCCGCGATCGACACCGATGGGATCTCGTGACGCTTGCGATTGGCCTTCTTGGTCTCGCGGGCCACGCCGAGCTCCTTGAGCTCCCTGCGCAGCTTGGTCATCTTCATCTGGATGCGTCGACGATCGGTCTCGAGCTTGGTCTCACCGGGACCGCGGCCACCGATGCCTTCACCGCCGGCCGCCTGTCCACCGGCCTGGCGTGACAGCTCGCCACCCCAACCGCGGAGTCGCTGAGTTTGGTACTGCAGCTGGGCCAGCTCGACCTGCGCCTTGCCCTCCTTGGACTTGGCGTGCTGCGCGAAGATGTCGAGGATCAGCGCCGTGCGGTCGACGACCTTGACCTTGACCTTGTCCTCGAGGTTGCGCAGCTGGCTCGGGGCGAGCGCGCCATCGCAGATCACGGTGTCGGCGCCGGTCGACTCGACGGCGGCGCGGAGCTCTTCGACCTTGCCGGTGCCGATGTAGGTCGCCGGGTCAGGCTTCTGTCGCCGCTGCATGAGCGCGTCGAGCACTTCTGAGCCCGCGGTCTCGGCGAGCAGCTTGAGCTCGGCGAGCGAGTTCTCGGCGTCGAGCGCCGTCCCTTCGGTCCACACACCGACCAGTACGACGCGTTCGAGGCGGAGCTTGCGGTATTCGACCTCGGAGATGTCTTCGAGCTCGGTGCGGAGTCCGTCGATGCGGCGCAGTGAGTTGCGTTCTTCGAGTTCGAGCCCTTCGGTGCTGCCTTGCTCTGTCATGCAGTCCATTCCATGTCGCCGTGGGCGACAATTTCGGCCGGGCCGGTGAGGATCAGGTGGTCGTCGGCGGTCCACGTCACGTGAACGGTGCCTCCGGGCACGTCGACGCGGTAGGTCACCGGATGAACGGCACCGTCGACGTGAGCGGTTGCCGCTGCCACGGCGCATGCACCGGTGCCACAGGAACGGGTCTCGCCGGATCCGCGCTCATGCACGCGCATGGCGACGTGTTGAGGTGCCTTGCGTACGACGAACTCGATGTTGACGCCGTCGGGGTAGGTCGAATGATCGTAGTCAGGCTCGTCGAGCAGCGATCCGGCATCGCCGAGCCGCTCGACGAAGGTCACCGCATGCGGGTTGCCGGTGCGTACGTCCTGCGCCTCCCACGTATGACCGTCAACCGTCACCTTGGAGACACCGCGCACCTCGGGCTTGCCCATGTCGACGGAGATCTGGTCGCCCACCGTGGCGCCTTGAGCCGCCCCTCCCGCACCTTGAGCCGCCCCTCCCGCACCTTGAGCCGCCCCTCCCGCACCTTGAGCCTGTCGAAAGGTGACGGTCTTGTCGCCGTCGCGGGTGCCGATGACGAGTGGCTCGGTCGGGTCGACGAGGCCTTCCTGCGCGAGGTGCAGCGCGAAGACACGGATGCCATTGCCGCACATCTCGCTGACCGAGCCGTCGGCATTGCGGTAGTCCATGAACCACTCGCCGGCCGACGTCTCGTGCCCCCCGAGATTGCGGAGTGCCTCACTGCGGACAACGCGGATCACACCGTCGGCGCCAATGCCGCGGCGGCGGTGACACAGGGCGGCCACGAAGGCGCCGTCCAGCTCGCCGTGGACCGTGCCGTCATGGTCTGGGAGCAGCACGAAGTCGTTCTCCGTCCCATGCCCCTTCAACCACGCAAAACTCATGCCACCAGTCTACTGCTGCACCCCGGCCCCTAGCCCGAGGTACGAGGGCGGGAGCGAAGCGAAGGGGCGAACGACGAGTCGGTTACGCGAGCCCACGACCTCACCACGCTTCGGTCGCTCGTGCCTCGCTCCCTCCCGGCCTCCTCCGTCGGCCTAGCGAACAAACCCCCGGCCCCTAGCCCTGGGGGTCCCCCCAGGGAGCGGAGCGACCGAGGGGGCGGTACGAGGGCGGGAGCGAAGCGAAGGGGCGAACGACGAGTCGGTTACGCGAGCCCACGACCTCACCACGCTTCGGTCGCTCGTGCCTCGCTCCCTCCCACTCGGCCGTGGACGGCCTCGCTAGCGGACGAGTTGTGCTGCCTGGTCGACCAGGTCCTGAGCGTCGTGGGCGAGCCAGTGGATGCGGGGATCTTTGCGGAAGTCGCGGTCCTGGCGGCGGGCGAACTTGCGGGTGCCCGTGATGGTCGCTTCTCGCGCCTCGTCCTCGGTCATCTCGCCGCGCAGGAACGCCAGGATCTGCTGATAGCCCAGTGCACGCGATGCCGTCAGCCCGTCGTCGAGGCCCACCTCCCGCAATGCGCGAACCTCATCGACCAGCCCGGCGGCCCACATCGCATCCACGCGTTCGACCAGACGTACGTCGAGCACATCGCGTGGAACATCGAGGCCGACCATCGTCAGCTCGCCGTAGATCGACTCGAACGGCGGCATCGTGGCAGCGAACGGTTCGCCGGTGAGCTCGATGACCTCAAGCGCCCTGACGATGCGGCGACCGTTGGACGGCAGGATGATCGCGGCGGCTTCGGGGTCGCGGGACTCAAGCTCGCCATGGAGTGCCTCGGAACCGCGGGAGTCGAGCTCTGCCGCCCACCGTCCACGGACCTGGGCATCGGTGCCGGGAAAGTCGAGCCGGTCGAACACGGCGCGTACGTAGAGTGCCGATCCACCCACCACAATCGGAGTCACTCCCCTGCTGTGGCACTCGGCGATCGCTTCGCGCGCCCAGGCCTGGAAGTCGGCCACGGCGGCGGTCTCAGTCACGTCAAGGACGTCGAACAAGTGGTGCGGGACGACGCTGCGTTCGTCGGCGGTGGGCTTGGCCGTGCCGATGTCCATGCCGCGGTAGAGCTGCATCGAATCGGCGTTGACGATCTCAGCCCGGCCGAGTCGCTGGGCCAGCTCAACGGCCAGTCGAGACTTGCCGGACGCGGTCGGTCCGACCACTGCCACGATCCGGTCGGCTGCTCCCATGACCCAAGTCTCGCAGTAGTGTGAAAGGCATTAAGGGCCACCGCCCACACCCGACCTCGAGGAGGGAAACCATGGGTTTCCTCGACAAGTTCAAGAAGCACGGCGCCGAATTGAAGGACAAGGCTGCTGACCTGGCTTCGAGCCAAAACGCCAACATCGACAAGGGCATCGACAAGGCCGCTGACCTCGCCAACAAGGCGACCAAGGGCAAGTTCGACGGCCAGATCGACGGCGCTGCCGATGCGGCCAAGGACGCAGCCGACAAGCTCGCCGACGACGGCAAGGCCTAGTCAGCCACGGCCTTCAGGCCAGAGCCCAGTCAGCTACCCAGTAGCCGACTCCGAAGGGCGCCACGTTCTCGCGCAGCTGCGCGGTGACCGTGGCGCCCTTCGCCAGTTCTGCCACCGTGAGCTCCCCCAGCACCTTGAGCGCCGGCGTTCCGGCGGCCCACAGCTCGCCCGCGGTCTCGAGGTCGAGGTCAGCCAACGTCTGGGCGTCGCCGGCACCGAGCGCCGCAGCGATCGCCTCGTCGTAGGCGATTGCACGTTCGTCGAAGTAGCCCGGCGACTCGGTCGTACGTTTTGCGCTGCCGTCCGCCATCACCAGCAACGCAACGCGACCGTCGATATCGGGGCGACCGGTGGAATACGTACGCGGTCCGACCCAGCCGGCACGAGCAAGCAACCACGCCCCGACGGTGAGGCTGAGCGGCAGGGCATCGTTCGCGCCGCCGACATGCAGGTTGACGCCGAACTCGGTGAATGTGCCGCCGGCCGACTCGTCGAGGTCGCTGGCGAGCGATCCCGCGCCGATGATGACAACTCGTTCCGGCTCATGGGCCAGCAGTGTCTCCACGGCGTCATCGCAGGAATGTCTCAGCGCGGCCAGGTCATCAGCGCCATCATTGACCTCCGGCACCAGCATCGGCGGGTACGGGCACACGGTGGCAGCAACGATCACATGGTGAGGCTAGCGGCACGTGACACGATGATGCGGTGAACGATGAACGGGGGCTGCCGCCCTACCCTCCGGCCCGCAATGCGTGGGACTACCCGCCGCCGCCGATCTCGCGCCGATGGATCTGGGCCCCCGTCGTGGCGGTCTTCACGGCCGTGGCGGCAGGCATTGCTCTGATCGTGGGCGCCGTCGTCATCATGAACGACGACTTTCCCGCGATGATCGAGGACGACCGGATCGTCTCGGTGATTGCCCGCGAGTGCGAGATCATGACCGAGACGGTGAAGTCGATGCCGATCAAGGGTTCGGCCGCCGAGCAGGCTGATGTCGTGACCGATCAGAACAAGGCCATCACCAACATGCTGACCGCGATCCGCAAGATTGACGGCGATGTCCTTCGCGCAGATCCACCGACCAACAGGTGGCTGGCCGACTGGGAGACGCTGATCGCGGCCCGCGAGGCATTCGCGGAGCAACGCCGCGACGGCTACGACGCCGACCTCCAGGTGCCGCGCGACCCTGATGGCGAGTACACCTACTTACGCATGGACCAGGTGTGGGTCTCGAAGTCTGTGTGCACGGTGCCCGAAGAGCTGCTCAATCCCTATGTCGAGGACGTCTCCGCCATCTGAGCTGCGGCGGCCTTGGCCTTCTTCTTGGCGACCTGCTTGAACGCCCGCACCTTGGCGAGCGAGTCGGCGTCGATCACGTCGGCCACCGAGCGATAGCCCTTCTTGCCATAGTCGCCGGTGACCGTGGTCCAGCCGGGAGGCTTCACCTCCAGCTGCTTGGCCAGCAACGCGGTGAAGATCTTGGCCTTCTGCTCACCGAAGCCGGGCAACGCACGTACGCGCTGGAAGAGCTCCTTGCCGGTACGTGGCTCGGTCCAGATGCGGGATGCGTCACCGTCGTACTCCTCGACCACGTGCTTGGCGAGCTCTTGCAGGCGTCCCGCCATCGATCGTCCGTAGCGATGGATCGCCGGCGGTGTCGAGCACAGGTCGGCGAACGCCTCGGGCTCGGCTTCGGCGATCTTTGCCGGGTCGAAGTTGCCGAACCGGTCAAGCACCTTGGCGGGACCGCGGAACGCGTGCTCCATCGGATATTGCTGGTCGAGCATCATGCCAACGAGCAGGGCGAACGGGCTCGAGTTGAGCACCTCGTCCGCGTGAGGCTCCTGAGCGATCTTGATGGCCATGAACCCATCCTGCCATCTAGCGCAATGCCTCGGCCGCTGCCTGGACCTCGGCGACATGGGCCTTCCAGCCCGCTTCGTCGCGCTCGTCACTGCCAGAGCGACCGTCGATCAATTCGCGGATGATGTCGGCGTGGCCGGCGTGCTGCGCGGTCTCGGCGACCATGCGGATCAGCAGGACACCGAGGGTCGTGTCGGCGCCTTCGGCGGGCCAGTGCGGCACCCGAGCTGGCGCGTCGAGGTCGAGCTCGGCAATGGACTGATCGCCATGCCCGCAGGCACGCCGATAGAGCCCTAAGAGGTAGTCGCTCGACTCGTCGGGCTTGGCCCACATGTCGGCGCCGTCCCACACGGAGCCATCCTCTTCCCAGGCCAGCGTCTCGGCCGGAGACCGCCCGAGGGAGGTGCCGAGGTAGACGTACTCGACACCGGCCAGATGTTTGATCAGTCCGAGGAGATTGGTGCCGGTCGGGGTCATCGGGCGTCGGCGGTCGTACTCACTCAACCCTTCGACCCGGGCCAGCATGACTGCCCGACTCGCCTTGAGCTTGGCGTGCAGTTCGTCCTTCAGGTCCATGCCAGTCATGCTTCCACGGCCGTCCGACAGCGGTCAGATCGCGCAGGCGGGGGCGGGCGGCAGCGGTGCCGGGGCGCCGAGCGTCGGCATGCCGAGGCCCACACTGAGCACCTCGGTCTTGCCCTCGCGTGACTCCCACGCGTCACCGGCGGCCGTGCGGCGATAGCTGATCGGTTCGTGATCGCTGACCAGGTGGTGCGGCGCCGCGTACGTGATGCGCACCTCGACCATGTCGCCCGGGCGTACGTCGAAGCTGCCGGGTGTGAAGTGCACCAGTCGGTTGTCGCGGGCTCGCCCCGTCAGCCGATGCATCGCGCCGTCCTTCTTGCCCTCGTGGTCGGCGACCAGCAGCTCGACGACCTGGCCTTCCTGCTTCTTGGCCTCATCCCATGCGACCTCGTTGACGACCTCGACGAGGCGCTCATAGCGCTCCTGCACGACCGCCTTGGGCAGCTGGTCCGGCAGCTCGGCCGCAGGAGTGCCGGGGCGCTGGGAGTACTGGAACGTGTAGGCACCGGTGAACCGCGCGCGACGCACGATGTCGATCGTTCCGAGGAAGTCCTCCTCGGTCTCGCCGGGGAACCCCACGATGATGTCGGTCGTGATGGCGGCGTGCGGCATCGCCTCGCGTACGCGGTCGATGATCCCGAGGTACTTCTCGGTGCGGTATGAACGCCGCATCGCCTTGAGCACCCGGTCGGATCCCGACTGGAGTGGCATGTGCAGCTGCGGCATCACGTTGGGTGTCTCGGTCATTGCGGCGATGACGTCGTCGGTGAAGTCCTTGGGGTGCGGGCTGGTGAACCGTACGCGCTCCAGCCCCTCGATCTGCCCGCACGCACGCAGCAGCTTGCCGAACGCGAGCTTGTCGCCGAACTCGACGCCGTAGGAGTTGACGTTCTGGCCGAGCAGGGTGACCTCGACGACGCCGTCAGCGACCAGTGCCTCGATCTCGGCGAGGATCTCGCCCGGACGGCGGTCCTTCTCCTTGCCGCGCAGCGTCGGGACGATGCAGAACGTGCAGGTGTTGTTGCAGCCGACGCTGATCGACACCCACGCGGCGAACACCGAGTCGCGTTTGCTCGGCAGTGTCGACGGGAACACCTCGAGCGACTCGAGGATCTCGACCTGCGACTCCTCGGCGATGCGGGCCCGCTCCAGCAGCACGGGCAGCGAGCCGATGTTGTGGGTGCCGAAGACGACGTCGACCCATGGCGCCTTCTTGGTGATCGTGGCGCGGTCCTTCTGCGCCAGGCACCCACCGACGGCGATCTGCATGCCGGGGTTCTTCTCCTTGACCGAGGCGATGTGCCCGAGGTTGCCGTAGAGCTTGTTGTCAGCGTTCTCACGCACGGCGCAGGTGTTGAACACGACGAGGTCAGGTGTCTGGTCGGTCGCGGCGGTGTAGCCAGCGGTCTCGAGCAGGCCCGACAGCCGTTCGCTGTCGTGCACGTTCATCTGGCACCCGTAGGTGCGCACCTCATACGTCTTCGTCATGACCCGTCAAGGATACGTGGAGCAGTTGTGGCTCGGGATTCGGCAAAGCCGAACCGTGACCCCGCCTGGATCTAACGTGGGATGGCGCGAAACCCTCGCGCAATCCCCCTAAATGATCGGAAACATCATGGCTGGCAAGTTCGAGCTCTATGCAGACAAGTCGGGCGAGTTCCGGTTCCGCCTCAAGGCCGGCAATGGTGAAGTCATCGCCGTCTCGGAGGGCTACAAGCAGAAGTCGAGTGCGCTGAACGGCATCGAGTCGGTCAAGACCAGCTCAGCCAGCGCAGCCACCGTCGACCTGACCTGAGCCAGGTCACACGCGGCACTTACGTGGTGCCGCGTGTCATGCGTCTAGGTCGGCCGAATCCTTGCGGCGGACCGCCGCGACGGCCACGACTGCCAAAACTGCGGTCGCAACGACCCATACCCAGCCGTCGACACCGTCAACGGCGCGGGTGACGTGCGACTGGATCGTGGCGAATGCGTCGACCACTGGGTCGGAGGGGGACGCTCCACCGAAGATCGAACGCAGCTCGATCACGCCGTAATAGGCGACGTATGCGCCCATCAGCACCATCACGCCGCCACCGAATCGGCCGATGACTGGCATGAGCGACCTGAAGCGCCCGACTGCCGTTGAGCTCGCCAGCGCCGTCGACACCGCCAGCACTCCGACAAGCACCGTCATGCCCGCTGCGTACGCCGCGTACGAGACGACACCGGCGATGAACGAGTCACTGCGGAACGTGGAGAACGTGACTGCGAGGAAAGGGCCGATCGTGCAGGTCAGTGACGCCACCGCGTATGCGATGCCATAGACGAACATCGAGCCCAGGGCTTCGGACGGCGATGACGAGACACGAGGCATCACGAAGCGGATCTCGCGGCCGGCCAACATCATGACGCCCATGACGACCAGGGCCAGGCCGATCACCACGGTGGCGTACGGCAGGTACTTCTGCACCGACAGCGAGATCGGTGCGATGGCGAGGGCGAACACCCCGAAGACCAGCAAGAACCCAACTGCCATGACGGCCGTCGCGGTGAGTGCCCTCAGCAGGGCGGCGGACCTGGCGCGATCCTGCCCACCCGTCACGACCAGGGCGAGGTAACCCGGGAGCATCGCGAACCCGCACGGGTTGAGCGCCGCCACCAGACCCGCTGCGAAGGCCAGCGAGACAATGGACCAGTCCATGATCAGCTCTGCTTGATTGCGGCGATCTTGGAGTCGAGCTCAGACGCCGACAGCGCACCAGGCACGACGTCGACCGAACCGTCTGCCGAGATGAACGCATAGGACGGTTGCGACGTGACGCCGAACAAGGCCCATACCGCGGCCTTGGTGTCGGCAAGGTTGGTGAACGTCAACTTGTACGTGTCGACGAATCCCCGCATTGCGCTGGCATCGTCGAGCGCCGCAACGCCCAGGAAGGTGACACCCGAGGACTCGGCGGCCGCGCGCACATTGGGTGCTTCGCCCTTGCAGACGTGGCACCACGGCGCCCAGAACCACACGACGGCGGGCTTGCCGGCCAGGCTCGTACCGTCGAACGTCTTGCCGTCAGTCGTCTTCGCCGTGAACTTGAGCTCCTTGGCCACGACCGGCGTATCCGAGGATTCAGTGGTGCTGGCGCCTGCAGTGGATTCAGGGGTGGGCTGCGCGGGCGTCGTCGTCGACTCCGACCCACATGCGGCCAGCGCAGCGGCGGTTGTCGCGAGCACAATCAAAACCTTCAGGCGGTGCATGGAACCCCATTCGCAGCGATCAGTGTCCCTTCGACCGTAACCCGGGCCACGGCTCATCCAGGCATGGAACTCGTGACGTCGCCGTGACGAATCAGGCCGCCGAATGTGACGTCATCTCCCTTGAACCGTTTCGAAGGCAACTCAGCGGGTACGCCTCGCCAGGGCTCTCAATTGGGGGCCTGCTCTCACGAAAGGCGCATCATGACCAGCAACGATCCGCTCGACCCACACGGGGCCGACTCACGTGCCGGTGACACGCACACCTTCGGCGGCCTTCAAATCTCAGCCGGCCGACAGACGGCCCACATCACGGTGGACCTCATCCTCTACGTGATCGTCGTCCTCGGAGTGTTGATTGCCTCAGCCATTGTCGACGAGGACAGCGGTCCCGGTTTCGGCGCCGCCCAGGCGTGGTTCTACGTGACCCTGCTGACGATTGGCTTCCTCATCAGCCGGGGCCTTGCCAAGATCAACAGCCGCGGCGACAGCAACCGCGTTCTCTGAACCTGCTCACCCCCCGGCGTCCGCCTTTCACACGAGAGGCGGACACCGGCGGGCATAGCGTTCAACCATGGCTTCTCATCTGAGCTCACTTGCTTTCGCTGCCTGTGATCCCCACCTCCTGGCCGACTTCTGGGGTGGGGTGCTGCAGCGCGAGATTGACGGCACGACGTTGCGGCCGAGCGACGAGACCGAGTTCGTCATCCGCTTCGTCCCGACCTCGGCCGCCAGGATCGAGCCCAATCAGATGCACTTTGACCTGACGAGCACGTCATCGGTCGACCAGCACGCCTTGGTTGAGCGCGCTCTCGCCCTCGGCGGCGACCACCTTGATGTCGGACAGCTGCCAGAAGAGCTGCACGTCGTTCTGCAGGATCCCGAGGGCAACGAGTTCTGCGTCATCGACCCGGACAACACCTTCCTGAGGAACACCGCAACCATCGGCGCGCTGGCCGGGGACGGCACCGAGAAGGTGGGCCGCTTCTGGAGCGAGGCACTCGCGTGGCCGCTGGTGTGGGATCAGGACGAGGAGACCGCGATCCAGGCGCCCCACGGCGGGACCAAGATCAGCTGGGGCGGGCCGCCCGTCCGGCAGCGAACCAGCCTGACGCGGCTCCACCTCGACCTGGCGCCAGAGAGTGACCAGCGATCAGAGGTCGATCGGCTCGTCTCGCTCGGCGCGACCCGTACGGGCGTTCAACCTTGCGAGAGCGGCTGGGTCGCGATGGCCGACCCGGATGGCAACCCGTTCTGTGTGTCCGACTAGCAACCCCTGGCCTTCGTGTAGCAGCGAAGCGCTGGCTCCGCAGACACCTCAGGCGCCCCGACCAGGTTGAAATTGGGCAACGACACACTGGCCAGACCCGGAACGCCCGAGAGGATGCTGAGGTACATCGCGGCATTCAGCGGGTCGACCCCCGGGTGATACAGCTGCAGGCACACCGATGGGTCGATTCGGGCGACCTTCGCGGGCCCGTCGTGAGTCAACGCATCCATCGCCAGGGCGTACGCAGTCGGATCGACCGTGCCGACCGAGAGATGCTCGTAGACCGCCAGCGGGCACACCTCCTGCGTCGCGACATTCGTGATGCGGCCCTTTCCGGTGTGCAAGGTTGCCGACTCCGCCGGGGTCACGACCTCATCCGTACGCGTGTAGATCTCGGTGTAGGAGATGCCCTTGAACGTCTCAGCCCTGCTGTTCAGCGCCTTGATGAACTCGGCGTCGGCCTGCTGTTGCCAGACGGCCGGCAAGCACTTGGTCACACCCACGATGCAGGTCGGCAAAGCGGATGTGCCGTGGTTGGAGCCGGCCATGCCGATGACGTCGTCGACCATGGCTCGGGTGTCCGGCCAGAATCGCAGGGCCCAGCGCATGGACATCCCGCCTTGGCTGTGGCCCATGATCGCGATCTTGCGGTTCGACTTCGCCCGCATCGTACGGATCGCATAGACGAGGTACTCGCCCGAGACCTGGATGTCGCCCAACGTGTGCGACGGCATGTGGATCGCACACCACGGCCGCTTCTGCGACGTGAACGCTCGCTCGTAGTTCCACGAGTAGTTCTCGTCAACGGTGACGCCGGTCGCCGGGTTGAGAAGGATCGGCTGGAGCTTCGAGCCTTTGAAGTTGCCACTGCACTGCAGGGCTGCCTTGAGCGTTGCAGCCGGAACGGTCAACCGTGGACCGGCACGATCTATCGGAGCGTACGGCGAGGTGGCCGCCGTGGCGGGCCCACTGAGCGTCAACGCGACCATCAGGACGGTCACGGTGAGTGCAAACGTACGCAAACGTGTCATGCGACCACCAACGACCCAGCAGCGTCAGGTGTTACTGAACGAGCAGAAGCGGATGCCGTTCGAGTGTCGATTGGGTGACAATGTTGGCCGCACAGCCGCCTTGACTTGCGAATGACCTACGTCGTGGCAATAGGTTGAGGGATGGTCGACACGACGCCCATGGTGGCGATGCACGCAGTTCAGAAGCATTTCGGCGCTCTCCACGTGCTCAAGGACATCGAGTTCACCGTCGCGCCAGGCGAGGTTGTCGTCGTCATCGGCCCATCAGGATCAGGCAAGTCGACGCTGTGTCGAGCCATCAACCGCCTCGAGACGATCGACGAGGGCACGATCGAGATCGACGGCAAGCGTCTCCCCGAAGAGGGCAAGGGTCTTGCGCAGCTGCGCGCCGACGTCGGCATGGTCTTTCAGTCCTTCAACCTCTTCGCCCACAAGTCAGTGCTTGAGAACGTCACCCTCGGCCCCATGAAGGTCCGCGGCATGAAGAAGGCCGACGCCGAGAAGCTCGCCCACGAGCTGCTGGTCAAGGTCGGCATCGACGAGCAGTCCGACAAATATCCCGCCCAGCTCTCCGGTGGCCAGCAGCAGCGAGTGGCCATCGCCCGCGCGCTCGCGATGGAGCCCAAGGTCATGCTGTTCGACGAGCCCACGTCGGCTCTCGACCCCGAGATGATCAAAGAGGTGCTCGACACCATGATCAATCTCGCCGAAGGCGGTATGACGATGATCGTCGTCACCCACGAGATGGGGTTCGCCCGCACCGCTGCGCACCGTGTGCTCTTCATGGCCGACGGCCAGATCGTAGAAGAGAACACTCCCGAGAATTTCTTCACCAACCCAACATCAGATCGAGCCAAGGACTTCCTCGGCAAGATTCTGAAGCACTGAGAGAGGGCACAATGATGAGACACACCAAGTTCGCAGTTGTCGCGGCAGCCGCCGCGCTGATCCTGGGGGCCTGCGGCAGCGCAGGATCCGATGACAACCCGGTCGAGAATGACGTCGCGTCCGACGCAGCCAGCCAATTCGATGAGGGCACCGCCATGCGGGCCATCGCCGAGTCGGGCAAGGTCAAGATCGGCGTCAAGTTCGACCAGCCCGGTCTGGGCTTCAAGGCCGCCGGCGACGACCTGCCCAAGGGATTTGACGTCGAGATGGCCAAGATCATCGCCGCCAAGCTCGGCATCAAGGCCGAAGACGTCGAGTGGGTCGAGACGATCTCCGACAACCGCGAGCCGTTCCTGCAAAAGGGCACGGTCGACTTCGTCTTCGCGTCCTACTCGATCACCGATGATCGCCGCAAGGTGGTCGGCCAGGCCGGCCCCTACTTCCTGACCGGACAGCAGCTGCTGGTCAAGAAGGGCAGCGACATCAAGGGCGTCGATGACATCAAGGGCAAGGAAGTCTGCTCGGTCACCGGGTCGACATCGCTCAAGCAGGTTGAGGCCAAGGGAGCCAAGGTACGCGGCTTTGAGACCTACTCGCAGTGCCGCGACCAGGTGCTCGACGGTGGCGTGGACTCGATGACCACTGATGGCTCGATCCTGCTCGGCTATGCCGCGCTGAACCCCGACGAGCTCGAAGTTGTCGGTGAACCGTTCTCCGAGGAGCGCATCGGTATGGGCTACAGCCAGGACAAGCCTGAGCTGTGCCAGTTCCTGACCGACACGATCCAGGAAGCCATGGACGACGGCACGTGGGCCAAGGCCTTCGAGGCCACTCTCGGAACATCGGGTGCCAAGACGCCCCCGGCTCCCGAAATGGATCCCTGCAGCTGAATCGCACTGGGCTGGGGCCATTCCTTGTGAATGGCCCCAGCCAGCACGACCACACATCCAAGCGACGAGAGAGGTGACACCGTGGACGTACTGATCGACAACTTCGACAGAATTCTCGAGGCCTTCAGCTACACGTTGCGACTCACCCTCGCCGCGGGATTCTTTTCGCTGATCTTCGGCACGATCCTCGCTGCGATGCGAGTGGGTCCAGTCGCCGTCCTCAGCAAGGCCGGCGCCTTCTACGTCACCGTCTTCCGCAACACACCACTCCTTGTCCTGTTGCTTCTCGTGGTGTTCGGCTTCCCCAAGCTCGACGTCTATCTCGGCTTCTTCTGGATGAATGTCTTGGCGTTGACGATGTACACCTCCACCTTCGTGTGCGAGGCCCTTCGCTCCGGCGTCAACTCCATCCCCCTCGGCCAGGCCGAGGCGGCCAGATCGGTGGGTCTCGGATTCACCCAGACCATGCGGTACGTCGTGATGCCTCAGTCATTTCGCGCCGTCGTACCGCCGATGGCCAGCGTCCTGATTGCACTCACCAAGAACACGTCACTGTGCTCGATCTTCGGCATTGCCGAGGCCACCGCGTCCATGAAGGGCCTGCTCAACGACAACCCGTCGCAGTTGTACTGGATCTTCCTCGGCATTGCGGTCGGCTACATCATCATCGTCGAGGCGATCTCCTTCGGCGCGGCAATGCTCGAACGACGATGGAGGATTGCCTGATGGCCGCCTCAGTGCTGTTTGACGCACCCGGACCCAAGACTCGCGCCCGCCACCGTCTCTATGCCATCGTCTCCGGCATCGTCCTGGCCGTGCTGCTCGGTCTGCTCATCTGGCAGCTACAACGCAAGGGACAATTCGCGTACGAGCTCTGGGAGCCGTTCGTCACCCCCAAGATCATGCAGGTGATCGGTGAGGGCATCCTCAAGACACTGCAGGCGGCCGTCTTCGCCATTGCGGGCGCACTGGTCTTCGGCGTCATTCTCGGCGTCGGCAAGTTGTCCGATCACCGCCCTCTGCGCTGGTCGTCGTGGCTCGTGGTGGAGTTCTTCCGCGCCGTGCCCTTGCTGATGGTCATCATCGCGACCTGGTTCATCTTCGGTCCGCAGGCCGGCGGCCACGCCTTCTGGGCACTCGTGCTCGGCCTGGTGCTCTACAACGGCGCCGTGTTCGCCGAGATCTTCCGGGCCGGCATCAACGCCGTCCCCAAGGGGCAGTCCGAGGCCGCCTACGCGGTCGGCATGGGCAAGTCGATGGTCATGCGCATCATCCTCATCCCGCAGGCCGTCAAGATCATGTTGCCGGCTCTGATCAGCCAGGCAATCGTGGCGCTCAAGGACACCAGCCTCGGCTACGCCGTGTTGGCCCCCGGCCTCACCTATGCGGGCAAGCAGATCTTCGGCACGTTCCGCAACACCCTCCAGACGGCCGTCGTCATGGCGCTGATCTACATCGTTCTCAACCTGATGCTGTCCTGGCTGGCCACCTGGGCTCAGAAGCGGTACGTCGGCGAGAAGCAGGTCGATCTCGTCGATGGGTTCGTCCAGTCACAGCCCGATGCCGGCGCCTCCGGCACGGGTGCTGCCGGGGCGCTCTGAGCTTCAGCCCTTGGGTGTCACCCAGAGGTGGATCGTGCCCTCGACCGTCACGGTGCCATCAGTGGTGACGGCCTTGACCTTGACGGGTACGTCGGGCGCAGCGGCCCAGTCGGCCTCAGAGGTCTCGGCCGTGCACGTCAGCGCTGTCGTCGACTTGGCGAGGTAGCTGACCTCCATGCCCTTGGGCAACCAGCGCATGTCGTCAGGGCACGTGGCCTCTGCCAGCAGCCCCATGGCCGCCTCGAGACCGTTGCAGGCAGCGATGGCGTGGACCGTGCCGATGTGGTTCTTGACCGAACGTCTTTTGGGGATGCGAATCTGCGCGAAGTGCGGCTTCATCTCCTGCACCTCGAGGTGGATCGACGCGAAGTAGGGCGCCTTCTGGCTGAATGCCACGGAGAACAGCCGCTTGCCCTGGGGCAGCGCGGTCAGCTTCTTGTACAGATCAAGGGTTGAGGGCATGCGCTGAGTGTAGGACTGTGACATCACAACTGTCAGCGTCAGTCATGTCACACCGTCAGATCACCGCGGCACGCACGCACAGGACGTCGGGCAGATTGGTGCGGATCTCGGCCCAGGTGCCACCTTCGTCGTTGCTGGCCCAGATCGCGCCGTGCCGCGTGCCGACGTAGAGACCGACCGACTCGGCCCGATCGGACACGAACGCGTCACGCAGCACCGCCGTGTGCGCCTCAGCCGGCAATCCGGGTCCGGTCTCGTGCCAGGTCTCCCCCGCGTCGTCGGAACGCCACACGGCCGGCTTGCCGGATGGCGGGAACCGCTCGATGTCCGCGACCAGCGGAAAGACATAGATGGTGCCCGGTTTGTGCGGGTGCGCGACGATCGGGAAGCCGAAATCGGCCGGCAACCCGTCGGCGATTGAATGCCACGACCTGCCTGCATCGTCCGACCGGAACACGCCGCCGTGGTTTTGGGCATAGAGCCGGTCGGGATCACCGGCGTCGACCGCGACCTTGTGAACGCACTGCCCGTACTCGGGCGTCTCGCCGGGTATGAACTCCGCGCCAATGCCGCGGTTGAAAGGCGTCCAGCTGTCGCCTCCGTCCTCGGTGCGGTAAACACCACCCGTCGACATCGCGATCGTCACGATCTGCGGATCGCTGGGGTGCGGGACGATCGTGTGGATCGCCTGCCCTCCCCCGCCAGGCTGCCAATGTGGGCGGTGCGGGTGGTCCCACAGGCTCCGGACCATCTCGAAGGTCTCACCTCGGTCAACCGACTTGAAGAGCGCCGACGGCTCGGTGCCGGCATAGACGACGTCGTCCTGGCCGTCAGGGGCTGGTCGAAGTTGCCAGACCCGCTCAAGGGCCGCTCCTGTGCCCTGAGGAAATCTGATGGCCCCGCCATGGGTGTCGTCCCAGGTGCGACCCAGGTCGTCGGAGCGGAACACCTGCGGCCCCCAATGCGGGCTTGTCGCTCCTGCCAGCAGTCGCACACGATCGCCACGCGTGTCGATCGCGGCCGAGTAGACCTCCTGCATCGCAAAGAGCGGGCTGTCCCAGCTCCAGCTCTCGCGAGCCTCATCGGATCGTCCGATGAACAGCCCCTTGCGCGTACCTGCCAACAGCACTGCCTCGCTCATGTTGCCCTCACTCGTCGTCATGACCCACACGCTAGAGCGAGCCTACGACGCAAACGACTACTCAAACAGGGCACGAGGGGCCGTGCACACGACCTCAGGATGGGTCACGGACTCGGGCTGGATCCACAGCCCTTGGGTGAACCCGCACTTCTCCAGCACCCGGATTGAGCGCTTGTTGCGCACATCAGGACTCGCGACGAATCGCGGAGCCTCGGGATGGTCACGGACCAACACGTCGCGACAGAACGCCGTGATCATCTGGGTGCCGATCCCCCGGTCGATCAGCTCGGGCACTCCGATGAGGTAGTCAAAGGCGATCGCGTCGGGGTCCTGCACGCGTACGGCGTAGTCGTCGTAGGCGATGACGGGATAGTCCTGGACGTAGCCGATGTCAGCCCCGTCGAGGACGACGACCCACATCCGAGTTGGACTCGTGCCGTCGAGCTCCTTGGCGTAGTGCGTGCGAGCCAGCTCTGCGGTGCGCGGCTCGTCACCGAACCAGGGTTGAGCGTGTTCGGCGGCCATCCAGCCGACCAAAGCCGGCATGTCCGCGTCGACCAGAGGTCGGAATGTGAACACACCCATGGCCCAGAAGCGTAACGCTCACATGCTGTCGAGGGCCGCCGCTTCGGCACCCAGCTCGTGGCGCACGACGTCGAACGCCATCTGCGGCGAATAGCCCTTGCGGGCCAGCATGCTCGTGAGTCGACGGATCTTGGTGGTGTCGTCGAATCGCGCCAACGAGCGCAGCTTCGCCTGCACCAAGCGGTGTGCTGCCTCAAGCTCATCGGCCGGGTCAAGCTCGGCCAGGGCATTCTTGACGATCTCGTCGTCGACACCCTTGCGGCGCAGCTCCATCGCCAGCACCCGCGAGGACAGCCCCTTGCTGCGCTGCCGCGACTGCACCCACGCCCGGGCGAACTCGTCGTCATCGATCAGGCCCGCCGCCTCGAACTTGTCGAGCATCGCCGAGGCGACCTCCTCAGGCACCAGCTTCTTGGCCAGTGCCTGAGCGAGGTCGCTACGACTTTGGGCGCGGACTGCGAGGCGGTCATAGATCACCTTGCGGGCGACACCCTCGGGATCGTCCGGCGGCACAGCGGCCGCCCGGTCATTCTGCACAGCTCTGCCTCCCGGCTTGCGAGACGGTCAAAGGGTCAGAACTCGATGTCGGTCGGGGGCTCCTCGACGACCTCGAGCGCAGGTTGATCAGCCTGCGCGCCGATGCCCATGTGCTCCATGATGCGCTTCTCGAGCTCGTTGGCCAGATCTGGATTGTCCTTGAGGAACTTGCGGGAGTTTTCCTTGCCCTGGCCGAGCTGATCGCCCTCGTAGGTGTACCAAGCGCCAGCCTTGCGGACGAAGCCCGTGTCGACGCCGACGTCGATGAGGCTGCCTTCGCGGCTGATGCCGGTGCCGTACATGATGTCGAACTCTGCCTGCTTGAACGGCGGGGCGAGCTTGTTCTTGACGACCTTGATGCGGGTGCGGTTGCCGACCATGTCGGTGCCGTCCTTGAGCGTCTCGATGCGTCGCACGTCGAGTCGGACCGAGGCGTAGAACTTGAGCGCCTTGCCACCTGTCGTGGTCTCGGGCGAACCGAACATCACGCCGATCTTCTCGCGCAGCTGGTTGATGAAGATCGCGGTGGTGCCGGACCCGTTGATCGCACCGGTCATCTTGCGCAACGCCTGGCTCATGAGCCGGGCCTGCAGACCCACGTGACTGTCACCCATCTCGCCGTCGATCTCGGCGCGCGGCACGAGAGCCGCGACGGAGTCGATCACGATGATGTCGAGCGCACCCGAACGAATCAGCATGTCGGCGATCTCGAGCGCCTGCTCACCGCTGTCGGGCTGTGAGATCAGCAGCGCATCGGTGTCGACGCCCAGACGCTTGGCGTATTCAGGATCGAGGGCGTGCTCGGCATCGATGAAGGCAGCGACCCCGCCGGCCTTCTGTGCGTTGGCGATCGCGTGGAGGGCGACCGTCGTCTTGCCTGACGACTCCGGACCATAGATCTCGACGACTCGACCTCGCGGAAGACCGCCGATGCCCAGCGCGATGTCGAGTGTCGTCGCTCCGGTGGGGATGACCTCGATCGGCGCACGGGCCTGGTCGCCGAGACGCATCACGGCACCCTTGCCATGTGCGCGGTCGATCTGGGCCATCGCGTTGTCGAGGGACTTGCCTTTGTCCTTGTCGCTGGCGAGGGAACTGTTGGGTTGTGCCATGGTGGGTCCGTTTCTGCTCGTGGGCGGCGGGTCATCGACGACGTTAGAAGGACCCTCAGACATATGTGGGCCTCGTCGACCCGTCTGTGGAAGCTGTCCTTCTCACGTCCAACCTGTGAACGAGATTATCCGAACGTCTGTTCGACCACGGTGCGACACGCCGGTGTGTCGCGGGGAGATCGTCAGCCCATTGCGATGAGCTGATCGAGCAGCTCCGGGTCGAGCTGTCGGTCCGCCATGATCAGCCGCTCGAGATTCTCACCCTCTCGGGCTGGCCCACACCATTTCAGCTCGAGTCCGAGCCGTTGGCTGACCCGTTCGGAGGCGGGGTTGCTGGACAGCAGCCGCGAAATGACCGGCCACTCCGGCTTTAGCTCGTGCGCCAGTCGTTGTCCTTCGCCAGTCACCTCGCTGGCCAGTCCTCTGCCCCATGCTGCGGGCACGAATCGATAGCCCGTGTTCCACCAACCCGGCGCACGGGGTGAGACGCCCGCGACGCCGATGACGTCGCCTGCGCGAACGCCACTCCAGAATTCAGTTGCCCGTACGGCCCAGAAGCTGAGCCCGGACTGTGACCACTCGTTCTCAAACCGGCACAACATCGTCGTGGTCTGCATCGGGTCGCGAAATCGCCCTTCGGGCAGGTGCTGCCATGTCGCAGCGTCGGTGAAGATCGCGTGCACCGCCTCGAGGTGGTCGAGCGTCAGCGGCTCAAGGACGTACGAAGTGGTCACCGTTCGGAGGCTGGCAGACCGAGGGTCTCGTGGATGGCGCGCCACACCGTCTTGGGGGTCTCACCATCTTCGAGAGCGCTCGATGCCGTGCGTCCACCGAGCTCGCGCATGACGTGGTTGTCGGCCCACACGCGTGCATAGCCGTGGCCGAACTGCTGCTCCATGCGCTTCCAGAACTCGCTGTGCCTCACGGTCGCCTGCGCTGCAGATCAGGCGGCAGAGGCGGAGACATCGCCACGGGCGATGGACGAGATGCTGGCAATGTGTGCCTCGGCGGCCTCTTCGACCTCAAGCAACGAGCTGACATCGAGCAGCACCTTGGACAACGGGACCTCAAGCGCTGCTGCCAGCGCGGCCAGAAGCTCCGAGCTCGGCTCCTTCTGCCCACGCTCGACCTCAGAGATGTAACCGAGGCTGACCCGGGCCTTGCCGGACACGTCGCGAAGGGTCAGGCCCTGCGAGATGCGGCGCGCGCGAAGCACCTCGCCGACCAGCTGTCGCATTGCGGTCATCGGGCACCTCCTCGTCGCCATCCAAAAGATGGAGTGTTAACAACCTACAACCCCGGATGAATCAGGATTCTTCCCTCAGCCTAGCGACCAGTCGTGACAACACAGCGTCGACGGTCCCCTGGCGGACCGTGTCACGGTCACCGTCGAGCTGCAGAGCCGTCGTGCGTACGCCATCAGGGCCCGCGATCGCGACGTGCACCGTGCCCGCCGGCTTGCCCTCACTGGCGTCCGGACCAGCCACCCCTGTCGTCGCGAGAGCGAACGTCGCATCGAATCGGGCTCGGGCACCGAGCGCCATCTGAGCCGCAACATCGGGATGGACCGTGCCTTCTGCCTCGATCAATGCGGCGTCGACACCGAGAAGGTCGATCTTGATCGACGGCGCGTAGGCCACGACGCCACCGAGCACGACGTCAGATGCTCCGGCGACGCTGACCAACGTCGCACACACCAGCCCGCCCGTCAGCGACTCGGCGGTCGCCACGGTGGCACCGACCGCGCGCAGGGCGTCGATGGCCTCTTGGGCAGTGCTCACGTACGAGCCGCGGCCTTGGACTCGCGACGCAGCTTGCGGGCGTCACGGATGTAGGCAACTGCCGTGCTGACGGTGATGAAGAACGCAGCCGCCATGAACCCATGGGTGATCCAGCGCAGGACGTCAAACACCGCATGGTCCCAGAGCTCGAACGGCAGGACATAGCCGCCGATCGCGACGGCCTGAAGGGTCGTCTTGATCTTGCCGTTCTGGCCCGCCGGCATGACGCCGTACTTCTTGACCACGAAACGCATGAGGGTGATGCCCCACTCGCGGAGCAGCACGATGATCGTCACGGTCCAGAACAGCCAGTTGTCGAAGATGATCGCCAGACCGACGAATGCCATCCCGGTGAGAGCCTTGTCTGCAATCGGGTCGGCCAGCTTGCCGAAGTTGGTGACCAGGTTGTGCTTGCGGGCCAGGTCACCGTCGATCTTGTCGGTGATCATCAGCAACATGAATGCGATCCAGGCCCAGACGCGGAACTCGATCGACTGGCCGTCCTGGGTGAGCAGCAGCCAGCCGAACAGCGGCACTCCCGCGATGCGTAGGACCGTCAGCGCGTTGGCAACGTTGAGCCTGCTCGGCTGATGCGCCGTTTCCATGAGTCCCTCTCGCTGATGACGACCGGGTCTCAGTATGCGGCAGTGGGGCGGCGCCGCGCCAACTCAACCTCGGCGTCAGCCGGCGAGGTGTCCGTGGCCAGCCCCAGCGGTGAGGTGTAGAACCGGGTGCCATCGCTGCTGACGACCTTGACGCGGGGGTCGTGGCGCAGGCCGACACGACGCTCGACCCTGATCTCGGCCATCTCGCTCCAGAGCAGGCCCACCCAGCCTCCACGGCCACGCAGGCGTACGCCGTGGTCATCGGCGACGAACAGCGGTGCACGCGCATCACGGGTGCCAAGGAAGTTGGCGGCGGCCAGCAGCACCAGCACGGCCACGGGAGCCCACAGCACAATGTCGCCGCGGTCGTAGGCCACCCACGCGAAACCTGCCGCGAGGGCGAGACAGATCACACCCAGAATGGCGAAAAGACGGGTGCGCCGTCGGATCTCAAACGGCTCGAGCACGGCGTTCATCCGGCTTGGATGCTGGCGAGGACCTGCTCGAGGTCATCTGGCTTGATGAGCACGTCACGCGCCTTGGAACCCTCGCTGGGGCCGACGATGCCGCGGCTCTCGAGAATGTCCATCAGGCGCCCGGCCTTGGCAAAGCCGACACGCAGCTTGCGCTGCAACATCGACGTCGAGCCGAACTGGGTCGTCACGCAGAGCTCGATGGCCTGCAGTACGAGATCCATGTCGTCGCCGATGTCATCGTCGATCTCGCGCCGAGCTGCAACCGGGGCGGTCACGTCTTCGCGGTAGACCGGCTGCAGCTGCTTCTTGCAGTGCTCGACGATCGAGTGGATCTCGGCCTCGGTGATCCAGGCGCCCTGCATACGCATGGCCTTGTTCTGACCCATGGGCAGGAACAGTCCATCGCCCTGACCGACGAGCTTCTCGGCGCCCGGCTGGTCGAGGATGACCCGACTGTCGGTCACCGATGAGGTCGCGAAGGCGAGCCGGCTGGGCACGTTGGCCTTGATGAGGCCTGTCACGACATCGACCGACGGTCGCTGGGTGGCAAGCACCAGGTGGATGCCGGCCGCTCTGGCCAGCTGGGTGATGCGAACGATCGAGTCTTCAACATCCCTCGGGGCGACCATCATCAGGTCCGCGAGCTCGTCGACGACGACCAGCAGGTAGGGGTATGGCGCCAGCACGCGCTCACTGCCCGGAGGCAGCTGCACCTTGCCCGCACGCACAGCCTTGTTGAAGTCGTCGATGTGCCGGTAGCCGTAGTTGGCGAGGTCGTCGTAGCGCATGTCCATCTCGCGTACGACCCACTGCAACGCCTCTGCGGCCTTCTTGGGGTTGGTGATGATCGGGGTGATGAGGTGTGGGACGCCCTCGTACGCGGTCAGCTCGACCCGCTTGGGGTCGACCAGAATCATCCGCACCTCTTCGGGCGTCGATCGCATCAGGATCGACCCGATCATCGAGTTGACGAACGACGACTTGCCGGAACCAGTCGCGCCTGCGACCAGCAGGTGCGGCATCTTGGCGAGGTTGGCGACGACATATCCGCCTTCGACGTCCTTGCCGAGGCCGATCACCATCGGGTGATGATCGCTGCGCGCCTTGCCGGAGCGCAGCACATCGCCGAGGCTGACCATCTCCTTGTCGATGTTGGGGATCTCGACGCCGATCGCCGACTTGCCGGGGATCGGCGACAGGATGCGCACCTCTGCCGAGGCGACGGCGTAGGAGATGTTGCGCGAGAGCGCTGTGACCTTCTCGACCTTGACCGCAGGTCCGAGCTCGACCTCGTAACGAGTGACGGTCGGTCCACGGGTGTAGCCGGTGACCGTGGCGTCGATCTGGAACTGCTCCAGCACTTCGGTGAGCCGTTCGACGACCGCGTCTGACGCCGCAGAGCGGGCCTTGTGGGGTGATCCTTCACGGAGGACTGCGGGCTCGGGCAGCGTGTAGACGACGTCTCCGGACAGCGCGAGCTGCTCAGCGGTCGCCGGGATGGGCTCGATCGCCCGGATGGGTCCGGTGATCTCCTCGTCCGGCTCGGGCTCGTCGAAGACACGCGCCGGCACGGTGCGGTCCTCGTCGGGACCGTCGATCAGCGGACTGTCGAACTCTTCGACCAACGCAGTCTTGGGGTGCTTGCGCTTGGGCGGCTTGGCTTCCTCGACGACTTCTTCGGACGTACGCCCGAGTGCCTTGTCACGCAGCTCCGTCAGACGGGTTGGAACGGCGTGCAGCGGCGTGTTGGTCACGACGAGCACACCGAAGGCCACCACGAGCGCCAGCAGCGGCGCGACGACGTACGCGCTCTTGAGCAGGTCGACCAGCACCGCGGAGAACAGGAAACCGATCGCACCGCCGGCCTCACGCATCGAGTCGGCGTTGGTATCGCCGGGGCGCGGCACACCGTGGGACAGGTGCACCAGTCCAAGCACACCACCGACGATTGCGCTCCAGCCGATGATCTGCCGACCGGCAGGTCCGTTGCGATCGGGGTGACGCAACGTGCGCCAGGCAATCACGACCAGCAGCACGGGAATGGCCCAGGCAAGGATGCCGACGCTGCCGGAGCTGATCGTTCGGATCACGTCGCCGACACGGCCCGGGATCTGCCACCACACGGAGGCGGCGACGATGATGCTGATGCCGAGCAGACCGAAGCCGACACCGTCACGCCGTTGCGCGGGATCGAGCTCCTTGGCGCTGCTGCCGATGCTGCGGGCAATCGCGCCGGTCAGCCCGGCAAGGCCGAGCCAGATCGTGCGGACGAGGTTGGACAGGCCGGTGAAGGCAGCCGCAAGTGGGCCAGGTCCGGAATTGCGCGGCTTGCGGGGTCGCGTGGGCTTCTTCGCCTGCGGCCTGCGTGCTGCCGGCTTCTTTCGAGCCTGGCTACCGGACGGCCGCTTGCGCGGCGGGGAAGACGTTCGGGTCGCCATGCGAAAAGCCTAAAGCAGAAGTCGAGTGTTTTGCGGTTCCCGTGCCGCGCGTGGCTCGCCAAAGGGTCAGTTCCCAATCCAGTGTGTCGATGTCCCCATCGGCGAGAACTCGTGCCGTGCGCGGGTCAGGATGAGTCTGATCAGTCGCTGGTCGGGTGGATTGTCGTCAAGAAGCGGTTTGGTGACCACATCGGCTCCGCAGCCGAGGATTGCTTCGTGCGAGGCTCCGACGGTCAGCAGGTAGCTCGACACGACCACCCGGCCCCCATACGCACGAGCCACATCAACCGCTTCCGCCAGAGCGTCGTCACGATCCTCGAGTGCCCCCACATGCACACGACCGCCCCACACGGCACTGAGAAGCCTGGCGGCCTTGGAGATGTCGGTACCGGCTCGTCGACCAGTCGTGGCGTCGGCGGCCAGCACAATCGCGTCACCCGCACGTGCACCGGCCTCGATCAGGCGCTGGACGCCGACCTCCGCCAGCACCCAGTCGGGGCCGAGAGGCGGCGTCACGGTCACCGAAGGGTCAAGATGCGAAACTCTGACGATGTCGGTGCTGACGGCACGGTCGTACGTGAGCATCAGCGGCACCAGAGCGCGCGGCCCCGACGTCCTCTCGATCGCGTCGGCGATCAATGGCTCTTGTCCGTCGACGTACGCGTCGATCACATCGAGATCGAGCGCCGCTCGCCTGACCGCGTTGACCAGGCCGGCGAGGGCGGCGCGACCTTGTGTGCTCTGCGGGCCGTGTGCGCAGAGCAGCAGGCTGTGCGTCATCGCCTGCACCCCCGAGGGCCGCGATTGCGTAAAGCACGACCGGATGCAGGCACAGGTCCAGCGTCATTGCCAGATGTTGCCCGCGTGTTAACCCGGTGCCGATGTTGTGTTACGTAGCCGGTTTCAGGCTTCGAGGACCACCGGGAGGATCATCGGACGGCGGCGCAGCTTGCGCCCGACGTACGAACCCAGCACGCGGCGGATGACCTGCTCGAGCTGCCGCGAGTCGTGCGCGCCCTCCTTGAGGGACTCCTCGAGCGCCGAGATGATCTTGGGCATGACCTCGTCGAACGCCGAGTCGTCCTCAGCGATGCCCCGGGCGTGGATCTCGGGGCCCGAGAGGATCTTGCCGTTGGTGGAGTCGATCACGACGACGACCGAGATGAATCCCTCCTCGCCCAGGACGCGTCGGTCCTTGAGCTCGGAGTCGGTGAGATCGCCAACCGACGAGCCGTCGACATAGACGTAGCCGCACTCAACGGCACCGACGATCGACGCGTGACCGTCGACGAGGTCGATGACGTATCCGTCTTCGGCCAGCAGCACATTGGGGACGCCGGTCGCCGTGGCGAGCTTGGCGTTGGCGTGGAGGTGTCGGATCTCGCCGTGGACCGGCAGGACATTGCTCGGCTTGACGATGTTGTAGCAGTAGAGGAGCTCGCCGGCGGAGGCGTGACCGGAGACGTGCACCAGCGCGTTGCCCTTGTGCACGACGGTCGCACCGAGCTTGGTCAACCCGTCGATCACGCGGTAGATCGCGTTCTCGTTGCCCGGGATCAGCGACGAGGCCAGCAGGACGGTGTCGCCCGGCTCGAGGCTGACCTGCTGGTGGCTGTTGTTGGCCATGCGCGACAGCGCAGCCATCGGCTCACCCTGCGAACCCGTCGACATCAGGACCATCTTGTTGGGCGGGGCGGCGTCGATCTTGTCGACCACGACACCGTCGGGGACCTTGAGGTAGCCGAGGTCACGCGCGATCTGCATGTTGCGGACCATCGAACGTCCTACGTACGCGACCTTGCGCCCATGCTTGTGAGCTGCGTCGATGACCTGCTGCACGCGGTGGATGTGCGAGGCGAACGAAGCGACGATGATGCGGCGGTCGCTGCTCGCGAACACAGCGTCGATCGCCGGCGTGATGTTGCGCTCGGACGTCGTGAAGCCCGGCACATCGGCATTGGTCGAGTCGGTCAGGAACAGGTCGACGCCCTGTTCACCCAGACGCGCGAACGCACGCAGGTCGGTGATGCGTCCGTCGAGCGGAAGTTGATCCATCTTGAAGTCGCCGGTGTGCAGCGCGACACCTGCCGGAGTCTTGATCGCAACTGCCAACGCATCAGGGATCGAGTGGTTGACCGCGACGAACTCGAGCTCGAACGGTCCGAACTTCTCGATCTCACCCTCGACGACGGTGTGCGTCGGAGCATCTTTGAGACGGTGCTCCTTGAGCTTGGGGGCGAGCAGCGCCAGCGTCAGCTTGGAGCCGATCACCGGGATGTCTCCGCGCTCTCGCAGCAGGTAGGGCACGCCGCCGATGTGATCCTCGTGGCCGTGCGTCAGCATGATGGCGACGATGTCCTGGAGGCGATCACGGATGGGACCGAAGTCCGGGAGGATCAGGTCGACGCCGGGCTGGTGCTCCTCAGGAAAGAGCACCCCGCAGTCGACGACCAGCAGCTTGCCGTCGTACTCGAAGACCGTCATGTTGCGACCGATCTCGCCGAGCCCGCCGAGCGGGATGACGCGCAGAGCTCCGCGCGGGAGTGCTGGGGGCGGATCGAGCTCGAGGTGCATGTGGCTCATCAGGGAGGCCTGGCTTTCGAATCAGTGTTGATTGAGGAGCCCAGATGCCACCAGGCCGTCGCGAACGATCGCGACTTCCTCGTCAGTGGCTTCTGGGAGGGGCGCACGCATCGTGCGGTGCTCGAGAACACCGAGCAGCTGGAGTGCCACCTTGGCGGTGATAGCTCCTTGCGTGTGGGTCATGATCGCCTTGACGGCGGGCAACAGTTGGTCATTGATCGCCCGGGCACGGACGAGATCACCGGCATCGACGGCCGCCACCATGTCGGCATACTGGCGCGCCGCGGCATGGCCGACGACGCTCACAACCCCGCTGGCTCCCATGGCAAGCCACGGGAGGTTGACCGGGTCGTCACCGGAATAGATCTTGATGCCGGTCTCACGCATGAGCCAGGCCCCGCGGTTGAGATCACCCACGGCGTCCTTGACCGCGACGACCAGCTGGTTGCGGGTCAGCTCGACGAATGTCTCCTCGGCGATCTGCACGGCGGTGCGAGCAGGAATGTCGTAGAGCATGACTGGAGTGTCGTCGCCGGCTGCGGCAACCTCGTTGACGTGCGCGATGATGCCGGACTGCGGGGGCTTGCTGTAGTAGGGCGTGACGATGAGAAGGCCATCGGCACCGGCCTTCTTGGCCTGCTGGGCAAGCTCAATCGAGTGCCGGGTGTCGTTGGTGCCCACACCGGCCACCACTGTCGCGCGATCACCCACGGCTTCGATCACCGCCGCGAGCAGCCGGCCGTCCTCGGCCACGGTGGTCGTGGGCGACTCCCCCGTGGTGCCGCTGACGACGAGACCGTCGTTGCCCTGGTCGATCAGGTAGGTCGCGACGCGTTGTGCAGCATCGAGATCGAGCTCACCCTCGGGGGTGAACGGAGTGACCATTGCGGTCAGCACACGCCCGAAGGGCGCGGCCTCGGAGGCGAGCGGCGACGTCATACGTCGAGGCTACCGCTTCGGGCGCCTTGGGATGCGGGCAGGATGAGCGGATGAGCGACGACATCTATGACATCGACACCGCGTCCGTCCCTCGCGGGGACGGCGTGCGCGATCTGGTGCTGACCGACCGGTGGAACACCCCCTTGGGCAAGCCCAACGGGGGCTACATCCTCGCAGCGATGTTGCGCGGGCTGCGCGAGGAGATCGGGGCAGACGAGCCGATGGTCGCGGCCATCACCTATCTCGCCTCGCCCGACACCGGTGACGCCGAGCTGCGGACGTCGGCGCTGCGTATCGGACGGCGCGTCCAGACCGGCGAGGCGTCGCTCTGGGAGGGCGAACGACACATCGCTCAGCTGCTCGCCAGCTTCGGAGCCCGGACGGGCGGACGCACCCTTGAGCTCGGGGCTCCCCCGGCGCTGCCGGCTCCGGACGAGTGCACCGACCCGCGGGGCGAGGGCATGCCGGCAGGGGGCATCTTCGATCGCGTCGATTACCGCCTGGCAACCCGTCCCGGATGGGCCGACGGCACCCCCAGCGGTGATCCCACCGTCGAGCTGTGGCAGCGACTCGCGGGCGGCCGCGAGATCGACATGCCCGGGCTCGCATTCCTGTGCGACGCCTACGCTCCGCCGGTGATGGAGATCGGCGAGTTCCAGTCGATGACCGTGCAGCTCACGGTGCACATGCACCGGCGCCCAGTGCCGGGGTGGATCGCCACCCGTCTGACGACGCGCCACGTGATCAACGGCTACCACGAGGAGGACTGTGAGCTCTGGGACGAGGCCGGCAACCTCGTCGCGCAGAGCCGCCAGCTCGCAATCCTGTTCTAGGCCGCTCGGTCGAAGCGGGTGATCGTGAACGCCAGCTCACCGTCGGTGTGCTCCTCGCGGGTCACCACGTCCCAGTCGTCCCAGTCGACCTCGGGAAAGTAGGTGTCGCCGTCGGGTGCGACCTCGACGCGGGTGACCACCATCGAGTCGACCAGGCCGGCATTGAGGGCCTCGGCGTAGATCTGGGCGCCGCCGACGAGAAAGATCTCGTGGTCGAGCTCGGCAGCCTGCCTGAGTGCGTCGGGCAGGCTGGGCGCGACCAGCACACCAGGTGCGCTCCAGACGACCTGTCGGGTCACGACGATCGTGGTGCGGCCCGGCAAGGGGCGTCCGATCGAGTCGTAGGTCGCACGTCCCATCACCATCGGGTGACCCATCGTCAGATGTTTGAAGTTGGCGAGGTCTGCCGGCAGGTGCCACGGAATGCCACCGGCAGCGCCGATGACCCCGTTGGTGCCCATGGCAACGACGAGTGTGACTGTCACAGCACTGACTTCATATGGCGATCGGTGCCTTGATCGCCGCGTGCGGCTCGTAGCCGGTGACCTTGATCGTGTCGAGCGTGAAGTCGTCGATCGAGGTGATGGAGGGGTCAAGCCACAGCTCGGGCAGGGCACGGGGTTCGCGCGTCAGCTGCTCGCGGGCCTGGTCGAGGTGGTTGACGTAGAGGTGTGCGTCTCCGAGCGTGTGGACGAAGTCGCCGACCTCGAGGCCGGCCACCTGCGCCACCATGTGGGTCAGCAGAGCGTAGGAGGCGATGTTGAACGGCACACCGAGGAACACATCGGCCGAGCGTTGGTACATCTGGCACGACAGACGCCCGTCAGCGACGTAGAACTGGAAGAACGCGTGGCAGGGCATCAACGCCATCGCATCGAGGTCAGCGACGTTCCACGCACTGACGACATGGCGACGAGAATCGGGATTGGTCTTGATCTGCTCGATCACCTGGGCCAGCTGGTCGATGTGCTCGCCACCCGGCGCCGGCCATGAGCGCCACTGGTAGCCATAGACGGGGCCGAGATCGCCGTTGTCGTCGGCCCACTCGTCCCAGATCGTGACGCCGTTGTCGCGAAGGTAGGTCGTGTTGGTGTCACCCGCGATGAACCACAGCAGCTCGGCCACGACTGACTTGAGGTGGACCTTTTTGGTCGTGACGAGCGGGAAACCCTCGCGCAGATCAAATCTCATCTGGTGACCGAAGACGCTCCGTGTGCCGGTGCCGGTGCGGTCACCTTTGGCCACACCTTCGTCGAGGATCCGTTGAACTAGATCGAGGTAGGCCCGCATGACCGCAGACTATCAATCGGCGGTGACGGATCGTGTGCGAAACTCTCACCATGCCGAGCGCTGAATACAACACGACGCCTCGCGAGATTCGTAACTTCGCAACCCTGCAGGTCATCCTCACCGGGGCGTTCCTCGTCGCCTTGTTCTGGATGCTTGACGGCACCGACGCCGACTACCCGCCACCTTGGCTCGCAGCGGTGCTGGTGCTGCCACTTGTCGTCGCAGCCTTCTTTGCTGAGCGCGTATGGCTGTCTGGCTCACCGCTCGAACCAGGTCTCGATGCCTTTCACCTGCGGAACGCCGCGCTCAGCATCTACGCGTCCCAGACCATCCGCAAGATGCTCTTGGTCGAGGCCGCGATGTTGCCTGCGGTGATCGTGGGATTCGGCGGTGCGTACGGCGCTTGGCCCATCGTGATCGCCGGGTTCCCCGGCATGTCGCTCCTTGCCTGGGAGACGTGGCCGTCCCTGCGCAACACTTCGCGTACCGAGGCAATGCTCGACACGGGCGGCGTGAAGTCCGGACTCGTGGAAGCGTTTCAGGCCAAGTGAACGCCGATGTGAGTGCGCGGCTCGCGTGGCCAGATGACGCCAGCGCCATGGCTCGGGTGCAGCTCGCCGCCTGGCGCACCAACTACGCAGACCTGATCCCGGCCGAACAGCTTGACGCCCTCGACCCGGGGCAGCTCGCCGAGCGATGGGCCGCCACGATCAGCACCCCCAAGGAAGCCCGTATGCGCGCACTCGTCGCCCTAGAGCGAGCTGACCTTCGTGGGTTCACGCTGGTGCACCCTTCATACGATCCCGACAGCGACCAGGTGGCCGACGGCGAGATCGGTGAGTTCATCATCGATCCGGAGCACCAGCGAGAGGGCCACGGCTCACGGCTGCTGCAGGCCGCGATCGACACCCTCACCGCCGACAAGTTCACCCGCGCCGTGTGGTGGATCGGCTCGACCGACGACGTGCTGCGCCGATTCGTCAGCGAATCCGGCTGGGAGCCGGACGGCGCACACCGTGAACTCGCCGCCGAGAACGGAAGCACGGTGAAGCAGATCCGTCTGCACACGAGCCTCGCGTGACATCCGATCGCTCGGTGATCATCGACTCGCTCGGTGTGGGCGTGGCGACGGGTCTGTACGGCGTCTCGTTCGGCGCCATCTCGACGGCGTCAGGCCTCAGCGTGCTGCAGACCTGTGCTCTCTCGCTGCTGGTGTTCACCGGGGCTTCGCAGTTCGCCTTCGTCGGCATCATCGCGTCAGGAGGCAACCCGATCACGGGAGGCTTGACGGCGGTCCTGCTCGGCAGCCGCAACATGTTCTACGGGCTCAGCCTGGTCAAGAAGCTTGACCTCAGTGCGTCGGCACGGCTCGCCTCGGCGCACTTCGTGATCGACGAGTCAACCGCCATGGCGGTGACCCGAGAATCGACCCGGCAAACCCGGCTCGGCTTCTACTGGACCGGCATCTCGATCTTCCTGTTGTGGAACCTCACGACCTTCGTCGGCGCACTCGCCGGCAACGCGATCGGCGACCCGAGGACGTACGGGCTGGATGCTGCGGTTGGCGCAGCCTTCCTCGGCCTGTTGTGGCCGCGTCTCACCTCCGGCCATGCACGCACCATCGCGCTGTTCGCCGCCGTCGTTGCGCTTGGCGTCCTGCCGTTCACGGCAGCCGGGCTCCCGATCATCATCGGGGGTGCAGCGGCGGTGGTCCTCGGCCTCGCATGGCGCAAGAGGGTGCTCGATGAGTGACCTCTGGCTCGGCATCGCCATCATGACGGTGGGCTGCTTCGCACTCAAGGTCGCCGGCCTCTCCGTACCCGCCGGTCTGCTCAACCACCCGCTGACCGTGCGGGCGGCCGACCTGATCCCGGTCGCGTTACTCGGGGCGCTGATTGCGGTTCAGGTGTTCGGCGATGGTTCGACGCTCTCGATCGATGCACGCGCGCTGGGTCTGGCCGTTGCAGCGGTGCTGCTGTCGCTGCGGGTGCCGTTCCTGCCGATGGTCTTCGCCGCCGCGCTCGTCGCTGCCCTCGTACGGATGCTCTGAGGTCGTCGACGGTTTACCACGGTCCCTACGAAAACTTCACGGACGATCGGTTCGACCTACGCAAACGTCGTCGTCCCCACGGAAGTTTTCCGCGGGCGGACCACGTATGCGTAGGGACCGTGGTAAACCGCTAGAGGCCGAGGACGGACTCGAGGCCGACTGTCACGCCGGGCCTGCTGCTGACGGCTCGTACGGCGGCCACGACGCCAGGCATGAACGAGTCACGGTTGCTCGAGTCGTGGCGGATCGACAACGTCTCCCCCACACCGCCGAACACGACATCCTGTGAGGCGACGAACCCTCGCGCTCGCACCGAGTGCACGGGCACACCCGCAACCTTGGCTCCCCGTGCGCCATCGGGGTCGGAATCGGTGGCATCAGGCAGCGGGGCGGAGCCCGCGTCGGCGCGGGCAGACGCAATGAGCTCGGCCGTACGCGTTGCGGTGCCAGAGGGTGCATCGACCTTGTCCGGATGGTGCATCTCGATCACTTCGACGGACTCGAAGAATGGCGCCGCGGTCGCTGCGAACTTCATCATCAGCACTGCGCCGATCGAGAAGTTGGGGACGATCAGGACGCCCGTCGCCGGGCTGTCGCCGAGCAGCGTGCGCACGTCGGCGATCTTGGCATCGTCGAAGCCTGAGGTGCCGACGACCACGTGCACGCCGTGCTCGATGCACCACTTGACGTTGTCGAACGCAACCGTGGGCTGGGTGAAGTCGAGCGCCACCTCTGCGCCTGACTCGGCGATCTGCTCGATCGAGTCATCGACGTCGATCTCGGCGACCACGTCGAGGCCTGCCGCGCTGAGCGCTTCGACGGAGGCCGCGCCCATCCGCCCCTTGGCACCAAGCACCGCGACTTTTGTCATGGCATCAGCCTAGAGGTTCTGGGCGACGTCGATCAGCACGCCCATCGCGGCGTCGACCTCGGAGAACGAGGTCGTCAGCGGAGAGAGGCCCAGCCGGATGAAGTCGGGCTCCCGGTAGTCGGGGATGACGCCGCGTTCGATCAGCGCTGCCGTGATGGCTCGCGCCTCGCGATGGCGCACCGTGACATGGCTGCCGCGGCGTTCGGAGACACGTGGCGTCGCAACCTCGAACCCTGCGTCGTCGAGGCGCTCGATGAGGTATTCGGTGAGGGCGACTGACTTCGTACGGATGGCATCGATTCCCGCTTCGGCGATCAGCCGCACGCCCTCCTGCACCGCGATGATGCCGCCGATCGGCGGAGTGCCGCTCAGCATCCGGGTGATGGTCGGCGATGCGTCGTAGCGGTCGGCCATCGCGAACATGTCGGCCGCGCTCCACCATCCCGCGATCGGCTGCGACGCCGCGGCAAGGTGACGCGTGGCGACATACAGGAAGGCCGGCGCCCCTGGCCCGGCGTTGAGGTACTTGTACGTGCAGCCGACGGCAAAGTCGACGTCGCTCGCATCAAGGGCGATCGGCACGGCTCCGACCGAGTGACACAGGTCCCAGATCACGACGGCCCCCGCGTCGTGCACCTGCGCCGTGATGGCCGGCAGGTCCAGCAGCGTCGCCGACCGGTAGTCGACGTGTCCGAGCAGCACCGCAGCGGTACGGTCACCGAGCACCGTTGCCAGGAGCTCAGGCGTGACGTTCTCGACCAGGTCGGGCTCGAGCCACCGCACCTCGAGACCGCGCGCAGCCGCGACGGACTCAACGATGTAACGGTCGGTGGGGAAGCTCGCAGCATCGATCACGAGCTCGGATCGATCAGGGCGGACAGACACCGCCGCATGGAGCAGCTTGTAGATGTTGACCGACGTCGAGTCGGCAAGAACTGTCTGACCGGCCGCCGCACCAAGCAGCGTTGCCCCAATGTCGTCTCCAACGGTGACCGGCAGCTCGACCCACCCTTCGGACCACCCGCGAATGAGGCGCCCACCCCACTCCCCCTGGACGAAGTCGGCCAGGCGTTCAGCCGTCACTTTCGGCAGTCGGCCCAGCGAGTTGCCGTCCAGATAGGCGACGAAGTCATCGGCGATGACGAACCGGTCGCGGAAGCCTGCCAGCGGGTCGGCGGCGTCGAGAACATCCGGGGGTGTTGTCACCGAGTGATGCTCTCATGCAGAAGGGCCCCGCCGCAGTGCGACGGGGCCCTTCAGACAATCTACGGATCAGGCGTCGGCCGGGGCCGGCTCCTCGACAGCGGCAGCCTCGTCGGCCCCACCCTCGATGACCGGGACCAGCGACAGCTTGCCGCGGTCGCCGAGCTCGGCGATCTCGACCTGGATCTTCTGGCCGACGGACACGACGTCCTCAACGCTGTTGACGCGCTGGCCGCCGTTGAGCTCGCGGAGCTTGCTGATGTGGAGCAGTCCGTCGCGGCCCGGTGACAGCGACACGAACGCGCCGAAGTCGACAACCTTGACGACCGTGCCGAGGTAGCGCTCGCCGACCTCGGGCATCGTCGGGTTGGCGATCGCGTTGATCGCGTCACGAGCAGCCTCAGCAGCTTCGCCGTTCTCAGCACCGACGTAGACCGTGCCGTCATCTTCGAGTGAGATGTTGGCGCCCGTCTCGTCCTGGATCTGGTTGATGATCTTGCCCTTCGGGCCGATGACCTCACCGATCTTGTCCACGGGGATCTTGATCGTGATGATCCGCGGAGCGTAGGGGCTCATCTCGTCCGGCTCGTCAATGGCTTCAGCCATGACGTCGAGGATCGCGATACGAGCACCGTAGGCCTGCGTCAGTGCGCCGGCGAGGATGTCGGCCGGGATGCCGTCGAGCTTGGTGTCGAGCTGCAGGGCGGTGACGAACTCACGCGTACCGGCGACCTTGAAGTCCATGTCGCCGAATGCGTCCTCGGCGCCGAGGATGTCGGTCAGCGTGACGAACGTCTGCTTGCCGTCAACCTCACCGGAGATGAGGCCCATCGCGATGCCGGCAACCGGAGCGCGCAGCGGCACACCGGCGTTGAGCAGGCCGAGCGTCGAGGCGCAGACCGAACCCATCGAGGTGGAGCCGTTGGAGCTGAGCGCCTCGGACACCTGGCGGATTGCGTAGGGGAACTCCTCACGCGTCGGCAGCACGGGCAGCAGCGCACGGCCCGCGAGGGCACCGTGGCCGATCTCGCGACGCTTCGGCGAACCCACACGGCCGGTCTCACCGGTCGAGTAGGGCGGGAAGTTGTAGTTGTGCATGTAACGGACCGCAGTGACCGGCGAGAGCGTGTCGAGCTTCTGCTCGAGGCCCAGCATGTTGAGCGTCGTGATGCCCATGATCTGCGTCTCGCCGCGCTGGAACAGCGCCGAACCGTGAACGCGGGGAACGATGCCGACCTCGGCGCTCAGGGCGCGGATGTCAGCGAGGCCACGGCCATCGATGCGGATGTTGTCGCGGAGGACACGCTCGCGGACGACGGACTTGGTGACGGCACGAACCGCAGCGCCAAGCTCCTTCTCGCGACCTTCGAAGTCGGCACCGAGCTTGTCGATGACGTCAGCCTTGATCTCGGACTCGCGGACCTCACGGTCAGCCTTGTGCAGGATCGTCATGGCCTCGGCAAGCGGGCCGGCCGCGACAGCCTTGACGGCTTCGTAGACGTCATCTTCGAAGTCGAGGAAGACCGGGAAGTCCTTGACGGGCTTGGCAGCAGCGTTGGCGAGCTCGATCTGCGCTTCGCAGAGCTGCTTGATGAACACCTTGGCGGCTTCGAGGCCACCGGCGACGACCTCTTCGGTCGGCGCCTGGACACCGCTCTGGACGAGGTCCCAGGTCTTTTCGGTCGACTCGGCCTCGACCATCATGATCGCGACGTCATTGTCGGCGATGCGGCCGGCAACAACCATGTCGAACACGGCGTTCTCGAGCTGGCTGTGCGTCGGGAAGCCGACCCACTGGCCGTCGATCAGGGCGACGCGGGTGGCGCCGATCGGACCGGTGAACGGCAGGCCCGAGATCTGCGTCGACGCGGAGGCCGCGTTGATCGCGAGCACGTCGTACGGGGCGTCAGGGTTGAGCGCCAGGACCGTGATGACGACCTGGACCTCGTTGCGCAGACCCTTCTTGAAGGTCGGGCGCAGCGGGCGGTCGATCAGACGGCAGGTGAGGATCGCGTCTTCGCTGGGGCGACCTTCACGACGGAAGAACGAGCCCGGGATGCGACCCGCGGCGTACATGCGCTCTTCGACGTCGATCGTCAGCGGGAAGAAGTCGAAGTGGTCCTTGGGGTGCTTGCCGGCCGTCGTGGCTGACAGGAGCATGGTGTCGTCGTCGAGGAAAGCCGAGACCGAGCCTGCGGCCTGCTGGGCGAGGATGCCCGTCTCGAAGCGGATGGTGCGCTTGCCGAAGCTGCCGTTGTCGATGACAGTCTCAGCGGTGTGAAGTGTGGATTCCGACATGGAAGTCCCTTCCGCAGGACAAAGCCTGCTGGTGGGACGAGGCAAAGCCAGGCGGGCTTGCTGAGCCGGTCTTCGATCGAGGCCTGCGGGGCTGAAAGCCTCCCGAGGGCCACTACCGAGGACCGCGCACGTCGTGCCTGGGCTACCTCGTCATGAATTGAACGATATGTAGTTGTGAATGAATGAAGGCGGTCACTCAGATGAGTGACCGCCGACGGGGTCTTAGCGGCGCAGACCGAGACGCTCGATCAGCGAGCGGTAGCGCTCGATGTCGTTGTTCTGCAAGTAGTTGAGCAGACGACGACGCTGGCCGACCAGAAGGAGCAGACCACGACGGCTGTGGTGGTCGTGCTTGTGGTCCTGCAGGTGACCGGTGAGGTGCGCGATGCGGCCGGTGAGCAGTGCGATCTGGACCTCAGGGGATCCGGTGTCGCCGTCTTTGAGCGCATAGAGCTTGATGATTTCGTCCTTGGGCATGTCCGCGACCGTGGGCGCAGCAGTCTTCTTTGACACTTTTCTCCTCTGAGGGTTCCGTTGCACGGCGCGCCCGGGCTTGTCCACCGGGGCACTATCAATCCGTGGCCGTTACACGGCAACACTCAGGGTATCAGCGCGGGTGCGCCAACTGCGAATCCAGTGCAGTTGTGCGGCAGTCCTCCTTCATTGTCGCCTTGAGCGGCCAGATAGCCTCAGTCGCATGGGTGTTGCTCGCCGCGTCGGCGTCGCTGTCGTGGCTTCTGCACTCCTCGCAGTGGCCGCGTGCTCGAACGACGCTCCCCCCACTCCGCCTCCGGCCCAGCCACCACGCGCCATGACGTCCTACGTCGCCCTCGGCGACTCATTCGTCGCCGGTCCCGGCGTCAAGCCGGTCGACCCGCAGTCACGTGAGTGCCATCGGTCGATCAACAACTGGCCCACATTGCTCGCCAAGCAGCTGCACATCACGACCTTCCAGGACGTGAGCTGCAGCGGGGCAACCTCCGAGGACATCCTGACGGTGCGGGACGGTGCGACGGCGCAGCAATCCATCGCCCAGATCGATGCCGTCCCGGCGACCGCCGACCTGGTCACCCTCGGCATCGGCGGCAATGACGAAGGTGTTTTCGGCCGGACGATCGTCTCGTGCGCCGCCGGTGGCGAGTTCAGGCGAGCACCGTGCTCACCTCTGCCCGAGGCGCTGCTCCAGACGACCCTCGAGCGGACCACCAGCCGCATCGCCGTCGCGCTTGAGCGCATACGTGCCAAGGCTCCAGACGCCCGGATCATCCTGGTCGGCTACCTCCGGACACTCCCCGAGCCAGGGGGCTGCCTCGTACCCGGCCTCGCATCAGACCATGTCGCTCCGGCGGTCGCCGGTCAGCACGCGATCGACGACGCACTTGATGCGGCGGCCAAACGAGCCGACGTCGACTACATCTCACTCAGTGCCGCGAGCCTCGGCCACGAGGCATGCTCGGGTGACCAGGCCTGGGTCAACGGCATGCGACCCGCTCCGGGTGATGGCGCCTACCTCCACCCCACCTCAGCAGGAATGCGCGCAGTGGCCGACATCGTCGCCAAGCACCTGGCATCTTTAAGGTCCTGACTGTTGACCTGAACGTCACCGCGCCTCCATGATCCAGACGTGACACAGGACAAGATCAGCCAAGTCGCCAACCTGTTTGACGCGGTGGCGCCCACGTACGACCAGGTCGGAGTGGAGTTCTTCGGCCCCATCGCCGAGCACCTCACCGGCGTGATCGCGCCGATCCCAGGCGAGTCGGTGATTGAGATGGGGTGCGGGCGCGGTGCTCTGACACTCCCACTCGCCGCCGCTGTGGGACCCACCGGTCGCGTGCAGGCGTGCGACGTGTCCCCTGCCATGGTGTCGGCGACAGCCGAGGCCACCCGCGGGCTCACCCAGGTCAGCGTCGAGCTGATGAATGCCGCTGAACCCTCCTACGAGGCGGGGTCGTGCGACATCGTCGCCTCGTCAGCCGTGATCTTCTTCCTTCCCGAACCGGGCGAGGCCTTGCGTCGGTGGATTGACCTGCTGGTGCCGGGCGGCCGTATCGGGCTGACGACATTCGGTCCGCAGGACGACACCTGGCTGGCAGTCGACCGCCTGTTCGACCCCTACCTTCCACCCACGATGCTCGATGCCCGCACGAGCGGAAAGCGTGGGCCGTTCGTCAGCGACACCGCGTTCGAGGCACTCATGCTCGACTCGGGTGCATCGAACGTGACCACGTCCACCCAACACGTCAGCCTTCGCTTCGGTGACGTGGCGGACTGGCAACGCTGGACCATGAGCGTCGGCCAACGGATGATGTGGGGATTCGTGCCAGACACCGAGACCCAGCGACTCCTCGACCAGGCGGCAGAGCTGTTGGAAAAGACCCGAGACGCCGACGGGATGATCACCTTGGGTCAGGATGTACGCCACTCGCTCGGTCTGGCCCCCGGCTGACGAGCTGCCTCACGGCGGCCGTCAGAGCGACAGACGGGCCCGCGTCTGCTCGACGTCCAGCTGCATCTGCTGGATCAAGGCGTCAACACCTTCGTACTTCACCATCGGGCGCAGGTGGTCGACGAGCTCGACACGGATCTGCTCGTCGTACAGGTCGAGATCGGTGCGGTCGAGCACATATGACTCGACCCGGCGACCGACACTGTCGAACGTCGGATTGGTGCCGACAGAGATGGCCGCAGGGAGTCGTTCGTCGTGGTGGACCACCCACCCGGCGTAGACACCGTCGGGCGGCACAGCATAGGTCTCATCGACGGGCACATTGGCCGTCGGGAAGCCGAGGTCGCGACCGCGTTGGTCACCGCGAACCACGACGCCGCTGACTTCGTGAGGACGACCCAGCACCTCAGCAGCGGCCAGCATCTCCCCCGCGGCGACATGCGCGCGAGCGCGCGTCGACGACAAGACCTCGCCGTCGCCGATCAACGACAGACCGTACGCGGCGAAGCCGTGCTGCTCCCCCGCGGCCGTGAGGAATGCGACATCGCCGGCCGCGCGGTGACCGAAGCGGAACTTCTCACCCACGACCACCACGCTGCTTCGGAGCTGGTCGACGAGCACGCGTTGGACGAACTCCGCCGGCGACCACCCCGACATCTCGGTGCTGAACGCCAGGACACGCACTTCGTCGGCGCCGTGCTGGTGCAGCAGCTCGACGCGTCGTTCCAGTGTCGTCAGCTTGCGGGGCTCGCGATCTGGCCTCACCACTGCCATCGGGTGAGGGTCGAACGTCACTGCCACGACTGGTGCACCATCGGCCATCTCGCGGGTGCGGGCGAGGACATGTTGATGGCCCCGATGAACGCCGTCGAACGTACCGATCGCGACGGCCGCAGGACCGGTGCGTGCCGACGTGGCTGCACCGGGACTGTCACGCCACATCATCACGAGCGAAACCTTGCCACATCACTCGTCACGGCTGTTGCGGGCTCTCATGAGACGGGCAATCCGTGATCAGAGCAGAGGCCGCAGCGGCCGTACGATCAGCTCGAACGCCCTCGCCACCCACGGGCGAGATCCCCACTCCTCGAGGCTGAGCTCGCGGGCGATCGACGAGTCGTTCGCAAAGATCGTCTCCATCTCGGCGGCCAGACCTGCGTCGAGGAACTCCATGTTGATCTCGTAGTTGCCGGTCAGGCTCAACCGGTCGATGTTGGCGGTGCCGATCGTCGTCCACCGGCCGTCGATCGTCGCGGTCTTGGCGTGCACCATCCAGTCCTGATAGAGCAGGATGCGCACCCCGCCACGCAGCAGCGAGCCATAGAAGCCGCGGGACAGAACATCTGTCGCAGCATGGTTGGAGATCTCCGGCATCAGGATGCGCACGTCAACACCCCGGCCCGCCGCCTCGATCAGCCCGCGCATGATGTCGCGATCAGGAATGAAGTAGGCCGCGGTGATGTAGATGTGGTCCTTGGCACGGTCGATTGCCTCGAGGTACATGCCGCGGATCGGAAACAACAGCTGCCGGGGCACATTGCGGTGTGCCCGAACTTGCGGCTCCCAGCTCGCCTCACCCAGCTGGTTGAGCGGCTTGGCGGTCACATCGACGCGCAGGTTCCAGAAGTCGACGAATGCGTTGTCGAGGTCCCATACGGAGGGCCCGACGATCTTGACGTGGGTGTCACGCCACTCGGTCGCGTACAGGGAGCCGATGTTGAATCCGCCGACATAGCCCACGGTCTGGTCGACCACCAGGATCTTGCGGTGGTCGCGGCCGTAGCGGCGTGGACTGAACACCTTCCATCCGGCCGAGTAGATCGGGTAGCGCAGAACGTGAATTGACTCGGGAAACCGCAGGAAGCTCGGCTTGACCACGAGATTGGCGAAGGCGTCGTAGACGACGTAGACCTCCACGCCGCGCTCGGCGGCACGGATCAACGCCTGCTTGAATCGCACCCCCATGGCGTCGGCCTTGATGATGTAGGTCTCGAACAGGACGCGATGTTGTGCCGCGTCAATCGCGTCCAGCATGTCCTCGTAGAGATCGGCGCCATATGTGAACGCCGTCACCGAGCCCTGATCGCCGATCGGGATCGGACGCGGCGATGTGACGGGGAATGGTGTCGCGGCACGGCCTCGGAGGATCTTGCGGACCTTGGTGACGACCATCAGGGTCCCGATCGTCACGATCTGGAGCACGATCATGGTCAAGAACCCGCGCCGGATGAGGGTGCGAGCGACTGGCCGAAGTCTCATGGTCGGTAACCCTAGATGAACACGGCGATGGGCTTTGCATCGTCACCGCGTTGTTCATACAACGCAAGGAACGTGCCGGTCGGCGCGAACAGCGCCACCGGACCAGGCGCGCCCAGGTCGACTCCCGGCAACGTCCGACCAAAGGTCACGTCGGCCGCCTGCGCGTCGTTGAGCTCGCAGGTCGCGAAGCTCGCGCGGGCAACGTCGTCGAGCGCCATCACCGTGAGCTCCTTCTCGAGCTCGTCAAGCGTGTGCGCCTGGTCCAGGTCGATTGCGCCGACCCTCATACGTCGCAGCGCCGTCAGATGCCCGCCGACTCCGAGTGCGACTCCGAGATCACGTGCCAGGGCACGGATGTAGGTGCCACTGGAGCACACCACACGTACGTCGACGTCGAAGCACTCTGCGTCGTGCCGTGAATCGGTGACCTCAAAGACCGACACCCGGACGGGCCGGGCCTTGAGCGCCACCTCTTCGCCGGAGCGAACGCGCGCATACGAACGGACACCATCAACCTTGATCGCCGACACCGAGGACGGAACCTGTTCGATGTCGCCGGTGAGCGGGGGCAACGCCGCCCGAACGGCGTCCTCGTCGACGTGGGCGGCCGAGGTGGTCGCCACGACATCACCCTCGGCATCGTCAGTGACGGTCGTCTGGCCGAGGCGGATCGTGGCGACGTACTCCTTGTCGGCCAGCGTCAGGTGGCCCAGCAGCCGGGTCGCGCGGTTGATGCCCAGCACCAGCACACCGGTCGCCATCGGGTCGAGCGTGCCGCTGTGCCCGACCTTGCGCGTCCCGGCAAGACGACGCATCCGCCCGACGACGTCGTGGGAGGTCCAGCCAGAAGGCTTGTCAACGACGACCAGCCCCGAGTCCGACGTCACTCGGACTCGTCGTCCTCGTGCGGCTTCTTGTAGGGGTCGGCGTCGCCTGCGTAGGTCGCGCCCGCCGATTGCGCTGCGACGGCATCGTCGGCTTCCTTGGCCTTGGCGAGCAGCTCCTCGATCTCCTTGGCGGTCTCGGGGACCGAGTCGAGGTAGAACTGGATCGATGGCGTGATGCGCGTGCCGAGCTGTTTGCCGACCTCCGAGCGGATCAGGCCCGTCGCGCTCTTGAGCGCCGCAGCGGTCTCGGCGCGGGCCGTCTCATCGCCCATGACGGTGTAGAACACCGAGGCCTGCTGCCCGTCGCCCGTCATGCGGACATCGGTGATCGTCACGAAGCCGAGGCGCGGGTCCTTGACCCTGCGCTCCAGCATCTGTGCGACGACAACCTTGATGCGGTCACCGACCTTGGCATTCCGTGGACCCGCCATGATTTCCCTCGCTACTCAACACATCGAACTGGTGGACTCACCGAGACGGCCGGGGGAACCGGGCCTGACGCGTTGCACGCGCCCGACCCGACCCATCGATACCGACGCGGCTATCAGGCCCGCACCTTTTCCCGCATTTCGTATGTCTCGATGACATCGCCGATCTTGACGTCGTTGTAGCCCTTGAGCACGAGGCCGCACTCGAAGCCTTCGCGGACCTCCGACACATCGTCCTTCTCGCGACGCAGGCTTCCGAGGTCGAGGTTTTCGGCCACGACGGCACTGTCTCGCAGGAGGCGCGCCTTGGCGTTGCGCTTGATGACACCACTGGTGACCATGCAACCGGCAATGTTGCCGATCTTGCTGGAGCGGAAGATGTCGCGGATCTCGGCGGTGCCGAGCTGCGCCTCTTCGAACTCCGGCTTGAGCAGGCCCTTGAGTGATGCCTCGATCTCCTCGATCGCGTTGTAGATGATCGAGTAGTAGCGGATCTCCACGCCTTCGCGGTCAGCCAGCTCCGTTGCCTTGCCCTGCGGGCGGACATTGAAGCCGATGATGACGGCGTTGGACGCCGCAGCCAGCATGACGTTGGTCTCGGTGATCGCACCGACACCGCGGTCGATGACGCGCAGGGCGACACTCTCGCCGACGTCGATGTGGGCCAGGGCATCTTCGAGCGCCTCGACCGAACCGGAGCCATCGCCCTTGAGGATGAGCAGGAGCTCGTCCGTCTCGCCCTTCTCGAGCGAGGACATGAAGTCCTCGAGCGTCCGACGACCGCTGCGCTGGGCGAGCAGAGCGTTGCGCTCACGCGCTTCGCGCTTCTCGGCGATCTGGCGAGCCAGACGGTCATCGGCGACAACCATGAAGTTGTCACCTGCACCGGGCACTGCGGTCAGACCGAGCACCAATGCAGGACGCGACGGGGTGGCTTCCTCGATGCTCTCGCCGTGCTCGTCGAGCAGGGCGCGTACGCGACCGAAGGCCGGTCCGGCGACGATCGAGTCGCCGACCTTGAGCGTTCCACGGTGAACCAGCACCGTGGCAACAGGACCACGTCCACGGTCGAGGTGTGCCTCGATGACAAGACCCTCGGCGTTCTGGTCAGGGTTGGCGCGCAGGTCGAGCGAGGCGTCAGCCGTGAGCACGATCGACTCGAGCAGCGCGTCAAGACCGGTGCCGGCCTTGGCGGAGACGTCGACGAACATCGTGTCGCCGCCGTACTCCTCGGGCACGAGGCCGTACTCGGCCAGCTGACCGCGAGCCTTGGTCGGATCGGCGTCAGGCTTGTCGACCTTGTTGACCGCGACCACGATCGGAACGCCGGCAGCCTTGGCGTGGTTGAGCGCCTCAACTGTCTGCGGCATGACACCGTCATCTGCTGCGACCACGAGGATCGCGATGTCGGTCGCCTGCGCACCACGTGCACGCATGGCGGTGAACGCCTCGTGACCCGGTGTGTCGATGAACGTGATTCGGCGCTCGTTGCCGTCGACCTCGGTCGCGACCTGGTAGGCACCGATGGTCTGGGTGATGCCACCGGCCTCCTTGTCGACGACGTTGCTGCTGCGCAGAGCGTCGAGGAGCTTGGTCTTTCCGTGGTCGACGTGACCCATGACGGTGACGACCGGAGGTCGGGGTGCGAGGTCCGCATCGCCGCCTTCGTCCTCACCGAACTCCAGGTCGAACGACTCGAGAAGCTCGCGGTCCTCGTCCTCGGGCGAAATGATCTCGACGTTGTAGTTGAGCTCCTCGCCGAGCAGCATCAGCGTCTCGTCATTGGCCGACTGTGTTGCCGTGACGATCTCTCCGAGGTGGAACAGCACCTCGACGAGCGACGCTGCGTCTACGCCGATCTTCTCGGCGAAGTCACTCAGCGACGAGCCGCGAGTCAGGCGTACGTTCTCGCCGTCACCCTTGCGGACGCGGACGCCGCCGATGGCGGGCGCCTGCATCTGGTCGTATTCCTGGCGCTTGGCGCGCTTGCTCTTGCGTCCGCGTCGAACCGGTCCGCCGGCGCGACCGAACGCGCCCTGCGTGCCACCACGGGTGTTGCGGCCCGCGGGTCCGCCACCGCTGCGAGGCGGACCAAATCCGCCACCGCCGCCGGGACGACCGGGGGCACCTCCGCCGCCGGGACGACCGGCGAATCCGCCGGGTGCACCGCGACCGGGTGCACCGCCCGGTCCGCCACGCGAACCACCCGGGCCGGAACGCGCTGCGTCACGGCTCGTGGGAGGTCCGCCGAGGCCTGACTGGCGCGGCATCATCGCGGGGTTGGGGCGAGGCATTCCGGGCGCACCCGGTGCCGGTGGGGCGCCATCGCGCGCCGCGGGGGGACGCGGGGCGCGCTGCATGCCCTGCGTCGACGAGAACGGGTTGTTGCCCGGACGCGCACCGGGGGTGCGGGGACCAGGACGGGCGCCACCAGCGGGTGCGGGGGCTTCCGGTGCCGCTGCTGGGGTCTCGGCGGCGGGCGCGGGTTCAGGCTCGGGCGCAGGCTCGGGCTCGGGCTCGGGTGCTGCAACCACGCGAGGGCCGGGCATCGGACCGGTGGGCTTTGCAGCAACCGGCTCCGGCGCTTCAGCGACCTCAGCGTCAGCGGCTGGGGCGGCAGGCGCCTCAGGGGCAGCCTTCTTGGCAGCGGCCTTCTTGCCGCCGGCCTTTTTGGCACCTTGGGCGCGCAGCGTTTCGCCGTGCTCCTCGGTGAGACGGCGGACGACGGGCGCTTCGACGGTCGAGGAAGCCGACTTCACGTACTCACCCATGTCTTTCAGGGTGGACAGGACGACTTTGCTCTCGACACCGAACTCGCGGGCGAGCTCGTGGACTCTTACAGCCACTTTTCTCCTTCAGGGGGTCCGACCCGAAGGAGGATCAGACCACTAGTTGACGTGCATACTCATCGGTCAGTACTCATCGAGGAGTACTCATCGGTTCGTCATGAGCGGGGTGCTCCGATTCGTGGTCAGGGGAACGCGGTTGCGCTCCTCGTGGTCATTCAGCTGGTGGAACTTCGTCGAACATACCGTTCAGCGCGCTGAGGTCGAGTGGCCCTTCGATTCGAAGTGCCCGACCGAACGCCTTGCGTCGTGTCGCGAGCTCCAGGCACCGTGCCGTGGGGTGGATGTGCGCCCCGCGACCCGGCAACGAGCTGCTCAGATCGGGTGTCACCACGGCTGTGGCGGACTCCCTCACTGCGACGACTCGCACCAGAGTGGTCTTGTCCGCACGCTCTCGGCATCCGATGCACGTACGAAGGACCTCCGTCAGTCTACCCGTTTCGCGAGGCGGGTGCGCCATCGGTTCCTGAGCCCTCCCCTGCGCCGGGGAGTTCGGTGTCGGAGCGAATGTCGATGCGCCAGCCCGTCAGCTTGGCGGCGAGCCGCGCATTCTGCCCCTCCTTGCCTATCGCGAGTGACAGCTGGAAGTCCGGAACGACGACTCGGGCAGATCGAGTCGCCGGGTCGACCAGGGTGACACCCTTGACCTGCGAGGGTGACAGCGCGTGAGCGATGAACTCGGCCGGATCGTCGCTGTAGTCGACGATGTCGATCTTCTCGCCGTGCAGCTCGTGCATGACGTTGCGTACGCGAGAGCCCATCGGGCCTATGCACGATCCCTTGGCGTTGATCCCGGCGACGTTGGCGCGTACGGCGATCTTGGTGCGGTGCCCGGCTTCGCGGGCGATTGCGACGATCTCGACCGATCCGTCGGCGATCTCGGGAGCCTCGAGCGCGAACAGCAGCTTGACGAGGTTGGGGTGGGTGCGTGACACCTTGACTCGCGGCCCGCGCAGTCCCTTCTCGACCTCGTAGACATAGGCCTTCAGTCGCTCACCATGCGCGTACTTCTCCTCCGGCACCCGTTCGGATGCGACGAGGATCGCTTCGATCCGTCCCAGATCCAACGCGACATCGCCCGGCCTGCTCTGCTGGATGACACCGGAGACGATGTCGCCGACGCGGCCGGAGAACTCGCCGTACTTCGCCTCGTCCTCGGCGTCGCGGATGCGCTGCATGATCAGCTGGCGCGCGATCGTGGCGGCAAAACGACCGAAGTCGTCAGGCGTGTGCTCAAACTCTTCGGTGAAGCGCGGCGCCGGCTTGGCGTCAACGGCAGCGGTGTCGTCCGAGCCTTCGGGGGTGTTCTCGGAGTCGTCCGCGACGGGCTCGTCGGCGAGGCGTTCCTTGGCCCACACGATGACGTGGCCTGTCTTGCGGTTGAGCTCCACCCGAGCATTCGGGAAGGAGCCCGCCGACTTGTGATAGGCCGAGAGGAGCGCCGTCTCGATTGCCTCGACGACCACCTCGAACGAGATGTCCTTCTCGTGCTCGAGTGCCCGCAGGGCTGCCATGTCGATGTCCATCAGGCGTCCTTTCTGTTCAGCTCGGTCTGTACGAGCGCCGTCACGATGTGGTCGTACGAGACGCGGGTCGCGTCCTTCTTGGTTGTCAGCTCAACACCTGTTTCATCGCTGTCGCCGATGCGTCCATCGAGCATGGAGTCGTCGTCAAGCGTCACTCGGACAAGGCGTCCGGCGTTGCGTCGCCAGTGTCGGGGCAACGTCAGCGGTCGCTCGACGCCACGGGAGGTCACCTCGAGCGTGTAGGGCTCAGCGCCCATGACATCGGACGCGTCGAGGGCCTCAGACAGTGCGCGGGTCGCGTCGGTGATGTGGTCGATGCCGATGCCGCCGTCTGCATCGAGCGCGATGCGAAGAACTTTGCGTCGCCCGCCCGAGCTGAGCTCGACTGCCTCGACATCCACGCCCAGGGCGGCCACACATTCATTCACGAGGGTCTCAAGCCTTTCGGTCATGGCTCGTCCTCCCTGTTCTTTTGTAGCGCAGTCTCTCGAAGCGCGGTCTTGTGTGGCGCAGCGTGTCGTCGCATCGTGCGAGGTGTCACCCCACCTTACCGAACGCTGGTCGACTAACCTGCCGTTGTGATCAGCCGCCGCGCCCTGTTCGGAACTGGTGCGGGTGCGCTCGCCCTGGCCGGAGCAGTTGGCGCGGGCGCCTTGACGCATCGACTGGACGACGTGGCGAGGACGATCGGCGTCAAACCCAAGCCCCGACCCGTCGCCAGCGACGACCGGTTGATCGTCCGGGTTGCTCGTGAGCAGAACCTCCTGCTCGCCGCCATGGAGTCCACCTCGGCTCGACATCCTGACCTCGCGGTGAGGCTCAGCCCGTTGGTCGCGATCGGTCAGGCCCATGTGACAGCCGTCGGCGGATCATCGTCGGTCCCCTCGGCCGAACCGGTGGATGCCGACCCGGCACAAGCCATCAACGTCCTCGCCCAGAAGCTTTCGGACGCTTCCGCCAAGCGTGCCAAGGATGCCGGCAAGGCCGTCTCGCCGGATCTGGCGCGGGTGCTGTCGTCCATGTCGGCCTCGCTGGCCCAGAACGCCCGCACGTTCGGCACGCGCGTATGACCGCGATCTCGGCCATGCAGAAATGGCTGGCCCTGGAGCATGAAGCCGTCTGGCTCCTCCCGGTCGTGGGCGCCCGGTTCCCACAACTGACGGCACTGTCTCGCAGCGCCTTGGAGGCGCACCTGACGACCCGAGATGAGCTGCTGGGAAGACTGCACCAGGCCGGCGCTGATCCTGTTGCCACGGCTCTCACCTACGCGGTCGGCCCGACCACGACCGAGGCCGAGGCTCGGGCGGCCGTGCGGCGCATCGAGTCCCACGTCGCGGCTGCCTGCTTGACGCTGGTCGGCGAGGTGTCGGGACAGGACCGAGACTTCGCGACGACGTCGCTGCGTCAAGCCGCGCTCGTCGACCTGGACTGGGGCGGCGCGCCAACCGCGTTCCCCGGTCTGCCGTGACTGACCGGACGTCCGCCGAGGTCAGAGTCCTTGAACGTGGGCGAGGACGTCGCCGATCGGCACGTCAGTGCGCTCCCCGGTGGCCCGGTCCTTGACCTCGAGCACACCGTCGGCCACTCCCTTGCCGACCACGACGATCGTCGGCACGCCGATCAGCTCGGCGTCCTTGAACTTCACGCCCGGTGACACCTTGCCCACGCGGTCATCGAAGAGGACCTCGAGTCCGGCGCCGATCAGCTCGTCATACATGTCCTCGGCGGCAGCCAGCACGGCCTCGTCCTTGCCCGCGGCCACAAGGTGAACGTCGAACGGCGCGAGCTCACGGGGCCAGACCAGGCCAAGCTCGTCGTGGGCGTACTCGGCAACTGCGGCAACCGCACGCGAGACGCCGACGCCGTATGAGCCCATCGTCACTGTGACGAGCTTGCCGTTCTCGTCGAGCACCTTGAGTCCGAGCGCTTCGGCGTACAGGCGTCCGAGCTGGAAGATGTGCCCCATCTCGATGCCGCGCGCGAGCTCGAGCGGGCCCGAGCCGTCGGGCGACTCGTCGCCGGCCCGCACCTCGGCGGCCTCGATCGTGCCGTCGGCGGTGAAGTCACGACCGGCGACCAGGTCAATCACGTGCGAGCCCTGGACGTTGGCACCGGTCACCCAGCGCGTGCCCTCGACGACTCGAGGGTCGGTCAGGTAGCGGATGCCCGTGCTGCTCTCGCTACCGAGAGCGGCCGGTCCGATGTAGCCCTTGACCAGTCCGGGGTTCGCCGCGAAGTCCTTCTCCTCGAACGGCTCGATCTCTGCCGGTGCGACCTGGGCCTCCAGGCGCTTGGCGTCGACCTCACGGTCACCGGGCAGGCCGATCGCGACCGGCTCACGGGTGCCGTCGGGGTGTCGCAGGATCACGAGCACGTTCTTGAGCGTGTCGCTTGCCACCCACGGACGATCGTCGCGAGGGAACCTCTCGTTGAGGTGATCCACGAGCGTGTCGATCGTGGGCGTGTCAGGCGTCTGTTCGGCGTGTGCCGCAGGTGCGTCGTCGTACGGGATGGGCTCGGGCACGACCGTGGTGACGGCCTCGACGTTGGCTGCATAGCCGCCGGGTGAGCGTACGAAGGTGTCCTCCCCCGTCTCGGAGACTGCGAGGAACTCCTCGCTCGCCGATCCGCCCATCGCGCCCGAGGTGGCCTTGACGATGACGTACTCGAAGCCGAGGCGCTCGAAGATTCGGACGTACGCCTCTCGGTGGGCCTGGTAGGAGGCGTCGAGCCCGGCATCGTCGATGTCGAACGAGTAGGAGTCCTTCATGATGAACTCGCGACCCCGCAGGATGCCGGCGCGGGGACGCGCTTCGTCGCGGTACTTCGTCTGGATCTGGTAAAGGCTGAGCGGCAGGTCCTTGTAGGACGAGTAGAGATCCTTGACCAGCAGGGTGAAGAACTCTTCGTGCGTCGGACCGAGCATCATGTCGTTGCCCCTGCGGTCCTTGAGGCGGAACACGTTGGGCCCGTAGTCCGTCCAGCGGCCGGAGATCTCGTACGGCTCGCGCGGCAGCAGCGCAGGGAACCGCACCTCCTGCGAGCCGATCGACTCCATCTCCTCGCGGATGATGCGCTCCACCTTGGCCAGCACCTTCAAGCCCAACGGCAGCCAGGAGTAGATGCCGGGAGCAACGCGTCGCACATAACCGGCGCGCACCAGCAATCGGTGGCTCGGGACCTCGGCCTCGGCCGGATCGTCTCGCAGGGTTCGCAGGAACATCCGGGACATACGCATGAGGCGAGCCTAGCGGGGTTGGCGGGTGCTCCCACTGGCGGTGGTTCAGCCGCTGGCGGCCTTTTGAGCGATGCGGATCATGGGAGCCTGCAGCGGGAGTCGAGCGATGGCTCCGGCCTTGAACCACGAAGCGGCCTTTTCGTCGCGCACGACGTCCATCGCCATCTGCACATTGGCCGGGAACACCGCTGAGAGCAGCGCAACGGCGCCTCGTCCGCCCAGACGGCGCGTCCGAGGATGCAGCATCATCACGCCAAGGACGATCTCGAGGACGCCCGAACCGAGCACCAGCTCCCGCTTGTAGGGCAACGGCTTGGGCACGATCGCGACGTAGGGCTCGGGCATCACCAGATGGGCAGCTCCGGAAGCGGCAAAGCCGATGGCAAGGGCGGTGACGTCACGACTCATGACAGGAGCCTCTCAGAACAGGATCGATGCGAAGGTCTCGGTGTGCTCAAAGCCGACCCGCTCGTAGGCTCGCCGGGCCGCGGTGTTGTGGCCGTTGACATAGAGCGTCACCGACGGGGCGACAGTCTCACGCACCTGCTGGACCACGGCCGCGACCGCCGCAGCGGCTATGCCCCGGCCGCGCTGGTCGGGCCTGACCCAGACGCCTTGCAGCTGGCAGGCTTGGGAAGTCGCGGCACCGACCTCGGTCTTGAACAGGACGTCGCCGTCCTCGATGATCGCAAATGCCCAGCCCTGCGTGATGAGCTGAGCCACGCGGGCGCGATAGCCGTTGCGGTTGCCGGCCTCCGGATCGACGCCGACCTCCTCGCGAAACATCGCCACACAGGACGGATAGACCTGGTCGAACTCATCGATCACCACGCGCCGAACTCGTGGATCTGGCGCGATGACCGGGTCATCCTCGAGCACCATGAACGGCTGGTCGAGTCGCGGCGACCGGGCCGGCCCCCAGTGCGGCTCGAGGATCTCCCACATCGGCTCGACCGCCGAGCGAGGGCCGACGATCGATGACGGTCGAAGGTTGTCCCGGAGTGCCCGATCGGCGAAGGCCTCAATGGCTCGCTCGGTGGCCTCGACCGGGACCATGTTGGCGCCGGCGTGGCAGGCAGAGACGAGCTCGTCACCCTCGAAGTAGCCCCAGATCTCGCCGCCGAGCCAGCGGCGCTGCAACTGACTCGAGTCGACGCGTCCGCGTACGAAGAGGTTGACCAATGGATCACGGTCGAGGAGCTCACTCAACGCGGGGACGTCGCTCGACGTCAACGCGCGCAGCTGCGTTGTCGTTTCGAGCACGACTACCTCCGTGGAATGGTGATCCTCGCAGCCTACTTGGCAACGGGGCCGCCGGCTCAGCTGACGGTGACGGCTGCCTCGGAGCCCTCGACCGGCTCCATTCCCTCGGCCAGGCGCATGGCCTCCTCGATCAGGGTCTCGACGATCTTGGACTCCGGCACGGTCTTGATGACCTCACCCTTGACGAAGATCTGACCCTTGCCGTTGCCCGAGGCGACGCCCAGGTCAGCCTCACGGGCCTCACCGGGACCGTTGACGACACAACCCATCACCGCGACGCGCAGCGGGACCTCAAGGCCCTCGAGGCCGGCGGTGACCTGCTCGGCGAGCGTGTAGACGTCGACCTGGGCCCGACCACAGGACGGGCAGGAGACGATCTCGAGCTTGCGCTCGCGCAGGTTGAGCGACTGCAGGATCTGGATGCCGACCTTGACCTCCTCGACGGGAGGCGCCGACAGCGAGACACGAATCGTGTCACCGATGCCCTTGCTGAGCAGCGTGCCGAATGCGACCGAGCTCTTGATCGTGCCCTGGAACGCCGGGCCGGCCTCGGTCACGCCGAGGTGGAGCGGCCAGTCGCCGCGCTCGGCGAGCATCTCGTAGGCCTGCACCATGACGACCGGGTCGTTGTGCTTGACCGAGATCTTGAAGTCGTGGAAGTCGTGCTCCTCGAACAGCGATGCTTCCCAGACGGCCGACTCGACGAGCGCTTCGGGCGTCGCCTTGCCGTACTTCTCGAAGATGCGTTTGTCGAGCGATCCGGCATTGACGCCGATGCGGATCGAGGTGCCGGCGTCCTTGGCTGCCTTGGCGATCGCGCCGACCTGGTCGTCGAACTTGCGGATGTTGCCGGGGTTGACGCGTACGGCGGCGCACCCTGCATCGATCGCAGCAAAGACGTACTTGGGCTGGAAGTGGATGTCGGCGATGACCGGAATGTTGGAGTGCTGGGCGATCTCTGCCAGCGCGTCAGCATCGTCCTGGCTCGGGCACGCCACTCTGACGATGTCGCAACCAGCGGCCGTGAGCTCGGCGATCTGCTGGAGCGTGGTGTTGACGTCAGACGTGAGGGTCGTCGTCATCGACTGCACCGACACCGGGGCGTCACCGCCGACGTCGACCGAGCCCACCTTGATCTTGCGGGTCTTGCGCCGTGGGGCGAGCACAGGCGGCGGCATCGCCGGCAGACCGAGGTCGGTCATGACAGCTTGATCGGGTTGACGATGTCTGCGTAGATCAGGATCACACTCATCAGCATAAGGAGGGCACCCACGCCATAGGCGACCGGCAACATCTTGGCGACATCGACATAGCCCGGATCGGGTCGGCCGCGGAGCTTGGCGATGGGTCTGCGGATCGCCTCCCAGAGCGCTCCGGCGATGTGGCCGCCGTCGAGCGGGAGCAGCGGAATGAAGTTGAACATCGCCAGGAAGAGGTTGAGACCGGCCAGAAGCACCAGCACGCGCTGGGCACGCTCGGTCCAGCTGGGATCGTCGACCGTGACGAGCTCGCCGGCGACCCTGCTGGCTCCGACGACGCTGATGGGGCCATCGGCTTCCCGCTCACCACCGAATGCCGCCTTGGCGACACCGACCATGCGTTGAGGCAGGTGCACGATCGCCGATGCGGTGCCACTGACGTACTCCCCCATCACGTCGGCGACATAGACCGGACCCTGCCGCTGCATCGTCGCCGTCGGCGCAACACCGAGGAATCCGACGTTGACGGTCTTGGTCGGGTCGTTGAGGTCGAGCCGGGCGAGTACGGACGTGTCGACCGTGACCGACCGGGTCGCGCCGTCACGCTCGAGCACGATCGTCGCCTGCCGTCCGCCATTGGCGCGGATCAGCGCCGTCAGCTGCTCCCACTTGACGATCTCGGTGCCATTGAAGGCGGCGATGCGATCTCCCACCTCGATGCCCGCCTTGCGTGCCGGGGTGACCGGGTCATCGGCGGTGCACGCGCGTCCGGCTTCTGCGTCGGTGATGGCGCAATCGGACACCGTCTGAACGGTTGTGGTGGGCGTCATCGCCCCGATGCCCATGAACACGACGGCGAACAGGAACACCGCGATGATGATGTTGACGACGGGACCGCCAGACATGACGATCAGCTTTTGCCACCACGGCTTGCGATAGAACAGCCGGTCGAGATCTTCGTCATCAACGTGCTCGTACTCGGCGCTGCGGGCGTCGGAGACCAACTGGGTGAACAGTCCGGTGTTGGTCTTGCGCACCTCGTGCGGGTCAGCGTCCTTGGCCGGAGGCAACATGCCAACGAGCTTGACGTAGCCACCGAGCGGGATCGACTTGAAGCCGTATTCGGTCTCGCCGCGCTTGGTCGACCACACCGTGTTGCCGAAACCGACGAAGAACTGGGTGACCTTCACGCCGAACTTCTTGGCGGGGTACATGTGGCCGAGCTCGTGAAGCGCAATCGAGAGCACCACGCCGACGACGAAGACCACGACACCGAGCGTGTAGATCAGGGCGTTCATCGCTTCTCCACGAGTTGTGCGGCCCGGGTCCGGGCCCATGCGTCGGCGCCGAGCACGCCGTCAAGTGTCATGTCTTGGCGGGCGACATCCGGATCGCCGAGATGCTCGTCGAGGACGGCGCCCACCGTGTCAACAATGCCGAGGAAGTCCAAATGACCGGCGATGAACGCGTCGACGCACACCTCGTTGGCGGCATTGAAAACCGCCGGGCCGGTGCGACCGAACTCACCGGCCTTGCGTGCAAGGTCGACCGCGGGGAACGCCTCGTTGTCGAGCGGAAAGAACTCCCAGGTCGACGGGCTGGTCCAGTCGCAGGCCGCAGCCGACCCGGGAACGCGGTCCGGCCAGGCGAGACCCAGCGCAATCGGAAGCTTCATGTCGGGCGGAGAGGCCTGCACCATGGTTGAGCCGTCGGTGAACTCAACCATCGAGTGCACGACCGACGACGGGTGCACGACGACATCGATCCGGTCGTAGCCGATGTCGAACAGCAGATTGGCCTCGATGACCTCCAGCCCCTTGTTGACGAGGGTTGCGGAGTTGATCGTGATGACCGGGCCCATGTCCCACGTCGGGTGTGCCATGGCCTGCTCGGGCGTCACGTCCGCGAGGTCTGCGCGCGTACGACCTCGGAAAGGCCCACCGCTGGCCGTGACGATCAGGCGTCGCACGTCTTCGCGGCGCTCACCACGCATTGCCTGGGCCAACGCTGAGTGTTCGGAGTCGACCGGGACCAGCTGCCCGGGCTTGGCGGCGCCTGTCACGAGCTCGCCACCGATGATGAGCGACTCCTTGTTGGCCAGCGCAAGGGTCGTGCCGGTCTCGAGCGCCGCGAGAGTGGGAAGCAACCCGACCGAGCCGGTCATGCCGTTCAGGACGACATCGCACGCACTTCTGGCCACCTCACTGGCGGCCTGGGGGCCGGCGAGCAGGCGCGGGACACGGTGATCGCCCACTTCGTAGCCGTGCTTCTGCGCCTCGGCATACAGCGCGAGCTGTACGTCCTCGGCCGAGCTCGCCTTGGCCACCGCGACCAGCTGGACGCCGAACCGGATGGCTTGCTGGGCCAGCAGCGCGGGGTTGCCGCCCCCTGCCGCGAGAGCCACGACCTCGAAACGTTCGGGGTTGGCGGCGATCAGCTCGAGGGCCTGTGTGCCAATCGAGCCTGTCGAACCGAGAATGGCGACACGCTTTCGCATGTCGCCATTCTCCCGTACGGACGGGCCCACGGCCTATTCGCCCGGACACGCAGGTGGCGACAACCCCCCAAAGGTGTCGCCACCTGCTGTCTTGCCCCGGGACGGGAGTAGGCCGTAGTCCTACTGCCCCGCCCCCCGCCCCGGGAGTCTGCTGCTACTTGACCTCGGACCTCAACACGGCCCAGACGCCGACAATCATCGGGATCACGAGCCACGGGAGGCTCGACACGCCGAGGTGTGCCCACTCCTCCCCGGTCAGACTGCCTTCGAACAAGGGGGTCGTCGCGAAGTTGAAGTCGACCCACGGCTGCAGCTTTTCGAACCAGTCCTGGCTGAAGGCGAGGAAGCCCAGGATCGACGGGATCACGAACGAGTAGACGAAGTAGCCGACGATCGCACCGGCGGAGTTGCGGATCAGGACACCGAGCATGAAGCCGATCAGCAGTCCCAGGATGTTCGCGAGGACGATCAGGAGCATGTCGGCCAGGCTCGTGTTCCATTGAGTGCTGACACCGTTGATGGCAGCGCCGACCACATTGCCGACCGCACCGATCGCGAACGAGAAGATCATCGAGACCACGCCCACCAGGACGGCGGCGATCGCCTTCGCCAAGATGACCTGGCCGCGATGCGGGACCAGCGTGAAGGTGATGAGTCCCGTTCGTTGGCTCCACTCGCTCGTCACGGACAAGATCGCCACGACTGGCAACAGGATCGCAAAGGGAACACCGATCGCGGTGCCGAACGAGCCATAGGTGATGCTGTTGTCGGGCGCGAAGATGATCACCGAGACCGTTGCCAGGAATCCGATGATGAGGATGCTCATCATCAGCCAGAACCCCGAACGGGTGTCGAACATCTTGCGGAGCTCGACCTTGACCAGACGGCTCAGGGGAACCCCCGGCCTGCCGGTGTCAATCTTTTCAACAGTTGCGGTGCTCATGAGGTGACTCCTTCGAGGGGCTGGGATTCGCGCTGCGTGTCACCGGTCAGCTCGAGGAACATCTCCTCGAGTCCGGCGCCTTCGGCCGGGCGGAGCTCGATCAGCGCCACACCGGCCGCTGCTGCTGCCTTGCCGACCTCCGTTGGCGTCGCTTCGGTACGAAGCCCGCCATCTCCGGACGGCGCTGCCTGCATGCCGGCAGTGGTCAAGGCATTGGCGAGGGCCGACGTGTCGGCCGCCTTGACGAATGTTCCTGCGGTCTGGAGAAGGTCCGCCTTGGTGCCCTGGGCAACGATGCGACCGTTTCCAATCACGATGATCTCGTCGGCAATGACCTCGATCTCGTGCAGCAGGTGGGATGAAAGCAGCACGGTGCCGCCGCGGTTGGCGTACTCGCGGAGCAGGCTACGCATCCAGTGGATGCCAGCGGGGTCGAGGCCGTTGGCGGGCTCGTCGAGCATCAGGATCTTGGGATCGCCCAGCAGGGCGTTGGCGATGCCAAGGCGCTGGCGCATGCCGAGCGAGTAGTTCTTGACCCGGCGCTTGGACTCAGCCTTGGTCAGGCTCACCAGGTCAAGCATCTCGTCGATGCGCGACGACGGCAGGTCCATGGTGGCGGCGCTGATCGCGAGGATCTCGCGGCCGGTACGTCCAGCGTGCTGTGCAGAGGCGTCGAGCAGGACACCGATCTGCGTACCCGGGTTGGGGATGTCGAAGTAGTTGACGCCGGAGATCGTGGCCACACCCGATGTCGGTGGGGTCAATCCTGCAATGATGCGCATCGTCGTCGACTTGCCCGCACCGTTGGGTCCGAGGAAGCCGGTGACGGAACCTGGACGCGCTTGGAAGGAAACGTCATCGACGGCTTTGAAGCCGCCGTACGTCTTGGAGAGGTTCTCAACTGTGATCATGACGACCAGTCTGCGCGATGCCTGGGCCATCAGGCATCGGTCCGAGGACTGCGGCTGGGAGCCGAAAGTATGAGGCGCCGCAGCCACTTGGGCGACGCGACCCGAATGACTGAGCCCTAGCCTTGGGTGGTGGACCCCGACGACTATCAGCCGCGCCTTCGCTGGTGGAGTCATGTCTGGCGCTATGCGCTGGTGCTGGGACTCAGCGTCGCCGGCTGGATCGAGCTCGGCCTCTGGCAGTACAACCACGATCGCGGCTGGCTGGTGCTCGACGTCGTCCTCGGAGCGATTGCCATGGTGTTGGTTGCATGGCGGCGTCGGTTCCCCCTGCAGATCGCGCTGGTCACGGGGGCCTTCGGCGCGATCTCCGGATTTTCGGCTGGTGCGGCGACTCTCGCGCTGGTTTCACTTTCCACGCGTCGCCGCATGCGGGAGATCATCCCCGCCGCCTTGGTCAATCTCGTGGGCGCCCTTGCGCTCGACTGGGTGAACCCCGCATCGCAGGATTCGCAGATCATCACCTGGCCGATCATCTTCGCCGCCATCGCCGTCACTGTCGCGATCGGTATGTACATCGGGTCACGACGAGAGCTCCTCGCCACCTTGCGGGAGCGAGCCAACACCTCCGAGACCGTCCAGGCCGCCCGGGTGGCCCAGGCCCGGGCCGCCGAGCGCGCCCAGATCGCCCGCGAGATGCACGATGTCCTCGCTCATCGAATTTCTCTGGTGACGATGCACGCCGGCGCGCTGACCTACCGCACGGATCTGGACGCAGAACAGATGCGCGCGACAGCCGAGGTGATCCAGGAGAACTCACACCAGGCCATGGTCGAGCTGCGCGAGGTCCTTGGGCTGCTGCGCGACGGTCCCGGCGACTCGGCCCCTGAGCTCCCGCAACCGTCCGCGCGCGACCTGCCGGCCCTTCTCGCAGAGGCGCGACATTCGGGGATGCACGTTGAATCTGAGTTGATAGATCTCGAACCAATACCCGAGAAGCTGGGTCGCACGGCCTACCGCGTCATCCAGGAAGGATTGACCAACGCCCGCAAACACGCGCCCAACACCTTCGTCCGGGTCAGCCTCTCCGGCGCGCCAGATGATGGACTCACAGCAGAGGTGCGCAACCCCCTCGCCATCGGCTCAACCGGCGGAAGCAGCCCTGAGTCAGGCCTGGGTCTGATCGGATTGGCCGAGCGGACCGCCCTTGCCGGCGGCCTGCTGACTCATCGCGTGACGCCCGAGGGCGAGTTCGTGCTGTCAGCGTGGCTACCGTGGCCGTCATGACTACGCGCGTGCTGCTCACCGACGACGATCCACTCGTACGCGCCGGGCTCTCGTTGATCCTGGGCGGCTCACCCGAGATCACGATCGTCGGCGAAGCGGTCAACGGCGCCGAGGCCGTCGCGGCCGTGCGTGCTGGCGGAGTCGACGTCGTGCTGATGGACATACGCATGCCCGTGATGGACGGAATCTCCGCAACTGCGGCGCTGCTCGAACTGCCCGATCCACCCAAGGTCATCGTGCTGACGACGTTCGATGCCGACGAGCACGTCGTGCGAGCACTCGCTGCGGGTGCGCAGGGTTTCCTGCTCAAGGACACGGCACCGGCCGACATCGTCGCGGCGATCGGCAAGGTCGTCGACGGTGAGCCGATGCTCTCGCCGACCATCACGGCACAGCTCATACGTCAGGTCACCGAGGCCGCGCCTGATGACCGCAGCGAAGAAGCGCTGTCACTGGCCGACACGCTGACCGTGCGTGAGCGCGAGGTGGCCATTGCCGTGGGAGAGGGCTCGTCCAACGCGGAGATTGCCGCAGCTCTCCACATGAGCATCGCAACCGTCAAAGCTCACATCTCGCACATCTTCACCAAGCTCGGTGTCACCAACCGGGTGCAGGTCGCCATCTGCATGCACGATGCGGGCCTGCTCTGAGCCCACCGCTCGGTGGGTGCGCGCCCGTCAGCGAATCGTCTCGCCGGCAATCAGTGCGGCAAACAGCTCGCCGTACTGCTCGCGCATGAGATCTTCATAGCCGTCGGGATCACGGTCGGGAGCCGGGGCGGGCTCGGAACGACCCGCACGTACGAGCAGGTCCCACACCACCTCGGTGTCGGGCGTGTGAAGCACCGCCGGAGTGCCTGAGAAGGCGAACAGACCCGAGGCACTCGGAACAGCGCCCACGCGTGCGCAGGCGAGCACTGCGATCACGAGCTCGCGACCACGCGGCAGGTCGATCGACACCTCAGTGCCCGTCTCGACCCCGATGTGGTTGATGGCCCCTGCGACACAGGCCGACTCATGGAGCACGTGGGCGTATGACAACGGACCTCGGTCGTCCTCAACCGCCGGATGATCGGCCAGCCCGCTCACGACGTGCTGGTCGAGCGCTCGGAACACCAGGCTGCTCATCAGCGACCCCTGAACGTGGGGGTGCGCTTCTCGTCGCGTGCCGCAGCGGCCTCACGCACGTCGTCGCTCGCCCACACGGCGGCAAAGCTCGCCTCGATGGCCGCATCATCGGCGGTTGATCCATTGAGGACCAGCTTGTTGTGCGCCAAAGCCAGCGGTGCGAGTTCTGCGATCTCGTGCGCCCACGCGACAGCATCGGCGAGGGTCCCGGACCGGTCGGCGAGACCGACGGCCAGCGCGGCCTCGGCGTCCAGCGTCTCGGCGGCGAGCATCAGTCGACGCGCCGTGCCACCTCCGGCCAGAGCAGCCAGCGTACGAATCGTCCAGGCGTCGACGGCCATCCCGTTGCGGGCTGTCGGCACGGCGAATTTCGCGGTCGTGTCGGCCACTCGCAGATCGCAGGCCATCGCCAGCTGCGTGCCGGCACCGATCGCGGGGCCGTTGACGGCGGCTATCAGTGGCACCGAGACCTTGGTGAGCCGCCCGAGCATCCCGTACAGGCCCTCGAGGAACTCCGGACCGTATACGCCGCCCAGGTCTGCGCCGGCGCAGAATGCCGTGCCCTGACCTGTGATGACGATGGCGCGAGCTCCATCGTCGACTGCTTGGTCGACACCCGCGTGGATCTCGCGGCACAGCTCGAGGTTGAGCGCATTGCGGCGGTCTTGGCGCTGCAGCTCGAGTACGACGACATTGCCATCCGTGGTGGCACCCAGCATGGTTCTCCTAGAGCAAACGATCGTGTCCCACCATCCTCGCCTGTCCGGCAGTCGAGCGATCGAGCACCCCGATGTGACCTCCGACTCATGTCTTCGTCACTTCGCCATCGCTGAGTCGTTACTTGAGCATGGACCTGTCTCGTCGCAAAGTGATCCAATCCGGCGTTGTCATCGGCGGGGCCGTTGCCTTTACCGATCTGGCGCTCTCCCCCGCATCGTGGGCCGTGACGGGCAGGGTCACGCCGCCCGTGACGACGCTTGCCGGAACCCTGGTGCGAGGCACACCCGGTCCCGGGGGCTATACGCCGGTCGTGGTCGCCGCAGGTGAGCCGCACGTCGTACGCACCGATCTCGGCATCACCGCGGGAGCCAACCGTCACAAGACCCGCAAAGCCGTGCTGGCGTTCGCCCACCTCACGGATGTCCACATCGTCGACGCCCAGTCACCGATGCGAGTGGAGTACTCGGACCGCTACGACGACCAGTACTCCGACGGCGACCCCACCGTCGGACTGTTCTCCTCGGCGTACCGACCGCAGGAGATGCTGACGACCCAAGTCGCAGATGCCATGGTCAGGGCCATCAACCGCGCCAAGTTCGGCCCGGTCACCCGGAAACGCCTGGGATTCGCGATCCAGACGGGCGACAACTCCGACAACTGCCAGCTCAACGAAGTTCGTTGGAACATCGACGTGTTCGACGGCGGCAAGCAGGTCGTACCGGACTCGGGAAATCTTGCAGCCTACGAAGGTGTGGCCGACAACGTCAGCTACGACACCCACTACTGGCATCCCGACGCACCCCCGGCCGACAAGTCCCCTGACATCTACAAGTCGAGGTTTGGGTTCCCCCAGGTCACCGGACTGCTCGACGCCGCTCGCAAGCCGTTCACTGCGCAGGGTCTGAAGATGCCTTGGTACGCGGTCTTCGGCAATCATGACGGACTGGTCCAGGGCAACTTCCCGCACAGCATGCCGCTGGGGATCGTCTCAACTGGCCCGCTGAAGGCGACCCAGATCCCGCCGGGCATCTCGCAGGGCGACCTGATCACCAGCGCCAAGGAAGGCGATCCGAACGTGTTGTTGGCTGCCGTCAGCCTCGCCGCACCGGTACGTCTTGTCACCGCCGACTCAAAGCGTCAAAGCGTGACCCGCCGACGGGTGGTTGCCGAACACTTCAACACCAGCGGCGCTCCTGTGGGGCACGGCTTCACCGCCGAGAACAAGACCAAGGGCACCGCGTACTACTCGTTCGACAAGGGGCTCTTCCGCGGAATCGTCCTCGACTCGGTCAACCCCAACGGCTATGCCGAGGGCTCGATCGACACCGACCAGATGGCCTGGCTCACCACCACGCTGGCCGAATCCAAGGACAAGTACGTCATGGTGTTCAGTCACCACACCTCAGGCACGATGACCAACCCGTTGGTCGCCACCGGCCTCTACGTCAAGCAACGCGTCCTCGGCCCAGCAGTTGTCGACCTCCTCCTCGCCAACCCGAACGTCATCGCCTGGGTCAACGGTCACACGCATCGCAATCAGGTCTGGGCCCACCAGCGCAGCGATGGCTCCGGCGGATTCTGGGAGATCAACACCGCGTCGCACATTGACTTCCCGCAGCAGTCGCGGCTGATCGAGCTGACGGACAACGCCGATGGGTCGCTCTCGATCTTCACCACGATGGTCGACCATGCGGGATCGGTCGGCAATCATGGCCTCGGCTCGACCGTGACGCTCGCGGGTCTGGCGCGCGAGCTGGCCGCCAACGATCCTCAGGGCCGAAGCGGCGGTGCGAGTGGCGCCAAGGCCGATCGCAACGTCGAGCTGCTGGTCAAGAAGCCCGCCCTGGTCTAGCCGTCGATGGCGGCGAGCTGGCCGCAGGCTCCGTCGATGTCGCTGCCACGGGTGTCGCGCACCGTGGTCGGCACACCCTTGGCGATCAGGCGACGGACGAACTCGCGCTCATCCTCTGGACGCGAGGCGGTCCACTTCGAACCCGGTGTCGGGTTGAGCGGGATGAGGTTGACGTGCACCCAACCCCAGTCGCCGTAGGACTGCAGAACGTCGCCCAGCAGGTCGGCGCGCCACGCCTGGTCGTTGATGTCCTTGATCATGGCGTACTCGATCGACACCCGGCGCTTGGTCGTGCTGGCGTACTCCCACGCTGCCTCGACCGCCTCGTGCACTGACCAGCGGGTGTTGATCGGCACCAGCTCGTTGCGGAGCTCGTCGTCCGGAGCATGGAGCGACAGCGCCAGGGTGACCGGAATGCCTTCGGTGGCGAGCTGCTTCATACGCGGCACGAGACCCACCGTGCTGAGGGTGATGTTGCGGGCGGACATGCCGAGCCCGTCCGGTGTGGGCGCGACCATGCGGCGGATGGCGCTGATGACCGGCTTGTAGTTGGCCATCGGCTCACCCATGCCCATGAACACGACATTGGAGAGACGCCCGGGGCCGCCCGCGATCTCTCCGCGTGCCATCTTGCCGGCGGCATCCTGGACCTGATCGACGATCTCGGCACAACTCATGTTGCGCTCGAGGCCCCCCTGACCGGTTGCGCAGAACGGGCAGGCCATGCCGCAGCCGGCCTGGCTCGACACGCAGATCGTGGCGCGGTCGGTGTAACGCATCAGCACCGACTCCACGAGTGCCCCGTCGAACAGCTTCCACAGCGACTTGACCGTGGCGCCCTTGTCGGCCTCGAGGGTTCGTACGGGGTTGAGCAGGGTCGGCAACAGCTCTTCGACGATCCGGTCTCGGCTCGCAGCGGGAAGGTCTGTCATGTTCGCCGGATCGCGCTCAAGACGGGCGTAGTAGTGGTTGGCAACCTGCTTGACGCGAAATGCCGGCTCACCCAGCGACTCCGCCACTGCGGTCCGCTCCTCGGCCGTCAGGTCAGCGAGATGCCGCGGGGGCTTCTTGCGACCGCGCGGCTGCTCGAACACGAGCGGCAACGTCTTGATGGGGGTTTCAGACACACCCCAGTCTCTCATTCAAGCCACAGAACGACGAAAGCCACCGTGGCGCGACGGGCTACCTGCCGTCGGCGACGGGAGCCACGTCGACCTCGACATGCAGTGACGACGTCTTGGCCTCGGTGAAGATCACACCCTTGACCGGGGGTACGTCGCCGTAGTCACGCCCCCAGGCGAGGGTCACGTAGCGGTCATTGGCCCACTGGTCGTTGGTCGGATCCACCGCGAGCCAGCTGCCGTCAGGAAGCCACACGGCCGCCCAAGCGTGGGTCGCATCGGCGCCGAACACCCGCTCCTTGCCCGGAGGAGGCTGCGTGGCGAGGTAGCCGCTCACGTAACGCGCGGCGAGTCCGTGCATGCGCAGGCACGCGAGCGTCAGGTGTGCGAAGTCCTGGCAGACCCCGGCTCGCTTCTCAAACACGTCGTGAATCGTCGAGGTCACGGTCGTCGCGGTCTTGTCATAGGCGAACTCTGTGTTGATGCGGTGCATCAGGTCAGTGACGGCCTCGCCGATCGGTCGACCGGGCAGGAGCGATTCGGCGGCGTACGCCTTGACCTCGGCCGTGTGCTCTGCGAGTGACGATGGCAGGGCGAAGTCCTGGGCACGCCACGCGTCTTCGACGTCATCTCGGGCTGACGGGATCGCCTGCTCCCACGGGGTCGCCAGCGCCTCGGGGTCGTACGTCGGAGCATCGATCTCGACGTGACTGGTGGCCAGCAGATCGAGCGTCTGGTGCGCCAACGTGACCTGGAAATAGGTCGCGGTGTTGCCGTAGTAGTCGAGGTCCTCGGTGCGATCGACGGCTGGCGGGTCGATCACGAGGCTGCGCTCGATCACCCGCTGCCAGGGCAGCTCTCGCGGCACCAGATAGGCGATGCCCAAGCTGTCGCTGACGTCGTCGTCGTAGGAGTAGGTCGTACGGTGCGAGACGTCGTACTTCATCGTCTGGTCGCTCACGATCCACCACCCAAACCGAACGAACGTGGCACCGGTCCGGCAGCGAAGTGCAGCTCGCCGATCGCGTCGGCAATGCGGGAGAGCTGCCCGATGTAGCCGTCGAGGAATCGCTCAAGGTTGGGCCGGTGCTCACCTTCGACCGCGACCAAGGCGGCAATGTCGGCGCGAGCGAGCTCGTGGGCAAGATCGTCGAGCAGACGCTCAGGACGGGTCGATCCGGTCGACCCGGGCATCGCCGCAAGGTGCTCGCGCAGGGACGCGATGCCGAACGCCAACGACCTGGGGTTGTCGGCATCCATCAGCAGAAGGTCGAGCACCCCGGCAAGTCGTACATAACCGCGATAGCGACGGCGGTGGGTCACGGCGCTCTCAGCGATTGTGAGCACCGAGTTGTGGAGCTCGCGATCGACGTCGATCCCCCGACGTACGGTCGTCGTGGCTCGCAGAAGATGGGTCAGCTGGAGGCCGCGTTCGACCGCTCGACCGGCGCTGATCATGCGCCAGCCCGGATCGCGCATCATGTTGGAGGTCACACCTTCCAACGACAAGATGCCGGTCAGCATGCGGCTGGCGCTCTCGGAGACCTGATGGCTGTAGTGATAGCTCTCCAGTGCGGCCGCGGCCCGATCGGTGGAGCTGAACGCATGCCACACGTCCGGCGAGAGCTGATCGCGTACGCTCTGCGCGGCCTCGCGGAGAGCTTCGATCGACTGCGCCACGGACCCCGCGCGCTTGGCATCGAGCAACAACGAGCGGAAGTCGGCGTTGAGCTGTTCGGGCCCGAACGGCGCTCCGCCCAGACGTGAGATCGCACCCACCAGCACGGCAAGGCTTGCGCCTCCTGCTGAGTGCGGCCGAGCCCCGTGGTCCTCTGCGCTGGCGTGCGCGGCCAGCACCAGCCGCAGCATGTCCTCCGCGCGTTCGGCGTAGCGGCCAAACCAGAACATGTCCTCGAGCACACGCGGCACCATCGTCGCGCTGGCACGCGACTGCGTCATCGACAACACCTCGGAGAGGCCCTGGTCGGCATCCTCGGAGCGCTCCTTGAGCACCCACACATCTTTGCTCGATGTGGCCTGGCCCGCCTCGAACACATTCGCCAAACCACCGACCAGCGGCCGATAGGTCGACCCGTATCGCAGCGTGAACGTGCGCAGTGTGAGGGATTGCGGCTGCACACCGCGCGCTCCGACCGACGGTGCCTGCGACAGCGAAAGCGTCTCCTGGCCGACAAACCGATGAGGCTCGGCGCGGACCATGTCGCGGAGCGCATCGGCGCTCAAATGGCTGAGGTCCTGGGGATTGTCGATCTCGCGGACGACCAGATCCTTGATGTTGTCCTCGACGAACGCCTGCGACTTGGGCAACCCACACCAGTAGGTCTGCACCGACGGCAGTCGCAGTGGCTCATCCAGCAACGTTTCGCACATCGCCGACATGAACGGGAGCAGGCCGGGGTTTTCGAGCACCCCGGAGCCGAGTCCGTTGACGACACGCACCGTCCCGCGACGCACGGCTTCGGACAATCCGGCCACGCCAAGTTGGGAGTTCTTGCGCAGCTCGAGCGAGTCGCTCCATGCAGCATCGACACGGCGCAAGATGACGTCGACGCGTTCGAGGCGACCGAACACCCGCACCCATACGGCACCCTCGCGCATGATGAGGTCGCTGCCCTCAACCAGCGGGAATCCCAGCATCGATGCAACGAATGCCTGGTCGTAGGCGGTTTCGGAGTGCGTCCCGGGAGAGAGCACCACCACGCGCGGATCAGGATCGTTGCCGGGGGCAGCCTCGGTCAACGTCGTACGGAGTGCCTGGAAGAACGGCGCCATCCGGTGGAGTCCGGCCTGTCGATACAGGTCAGGCATCACTCGGGAGATGACCCGCCGGTTCTCCATCGCGAAGCCAATGCCGGATGGTGCTTGCGCACGATCGGCAATGACCTGCCACTCCCCTGCCGCATTGCGACCGAGGTCTGCCGCGGCCAGCAGCAATGGCCAGGGGTCCTGGGATGAGGCGCGGGCCGATGCCCTCAGGAAGCCTTGATGCCCGAACACGAGCGACGGGGGCAGGACACCCGTCGACAGGAGTCGCTGTGGACCGTACAGGTCGACCAGGATCGCGTTGAGGAGCTCGGTGCGTTGTGTCAGCCCGATCTCCAGCGGCGTCCACTCGGCGGCGTCGATGACCAGCGGAATCGGGTCAAGTCGCCAAGGGCCGGGAGCCTGGTCGGGGGGCGTGTAGGTCACGCCATCGTCGGCGAGCATCCGCGCGATGTCGCCCGTGACGCGCCCCAGGTCCGCGTCGGTGATCTGGACGGCCGCCTCGGCGAGACCCTTCCACGCCGTACGCAGGCTGCCATCCGGTGCGACGACCTCGTCGTAGCGTGCCGCATCGCCCGTCAGGGTCGGCTGGGTGACCGCGCTCGAGTAGTCCTGCAGCGCGGTCACAGGCGTTGCCTCCCACCGGGGTCGTGAATCACGGGTTCACCCTTGCACGCCTGCGCAGCGACGAAGAGGTGAGGTCAGGTGACATCGACGAGGGTGTGCAGGATCAGCCAGGCGATCGGTGCCACTGCGATCAACGAGTCGAGGCGATCCATCAGACCGCCGTGACCGGGAAGCAGGTCGCCCATGTCCTTGATGCCGAGGTCGCGCTTGATCAGCGACTCCGACAGGTCGCCGAGCGTTGCGAAGACGGCGCCCGCAACACCGAGGATCACACCGACCCACCAGCGACCATCGAGTCCGTAGACGACGGTGCCGACGCCTGCGGCCACGCCCACGATCAGCGAACCGGCGAAGCCTTCCCACGACTTCTTGGGGCTGATCGTCGGCGCCATCGGGTGCTTGCCGAACAGGACGCCCGCGATGTAGCCACCGATGTCGGAGGCGATGGTGGCGACGATGAACGCGACAATGCGCCACGGACCATCGGTCTCGATCAGCATCAGCAGGACGAAAACGCCCATGAGGTAGAGGTAAGACAGCGAGAAGATGCCGGCGCTGACGTCTCGTACGAAGCCTTCAGCACCCTCGGCCAGCCGCCACACGAGGCTGCCAATCACCGTGAGGGCCATGGCGACCGCGGCCGTCTCCATGCCGCCGTAGAACGCGCCGATCAACATGATCGAGCCGCCGGTGAGAATCGGCAGGAACGGAATCGTGATGTTGGTCTTGGCGAAGGCCCGCGCCAGCTCCCAGAGGCCGATGCCGAGGGCTATGACCACAACGGCGACAAACACGTCCTTGACCAGGAACAGCGACGCGATCACCGTTCCGCCAAGGCTGAGGCCCACGCCGATGGCAGCGGGCAGATTGCGGCCCGCGCGACTCTGTTTTTGAGACTCCGCCGGAGAGTCTGAGGTTTCCGGCGACTCAGATGTCAAGGAGTTCTGCCTCTTTGTTCTTGAGCAGCTCGTCGATCGTCTCGACATGCTTCTTGGTCATGCCGTCGAGGCGCTTCTCGGCTCCGGCGTTGTCGTCCTTGCTGATCTCAGAATCCTTCTCGGCCTTGTCCATGGCCTGCTTCGCAGCACGTCGCATGTTGCGTACGGAGATGCGACCCTCTTCGGCCTTGGTCTTGGCGAGCTTGATGTATTCCTTGCGGCGATCTTCGGTCAGCTCCGGCAGGGTGACCCGCAGGACCTTGCCGTCATCGCTGGGGTTGACGCCCAGATCGGAATCGCGGATGGCCTTTTCGATCGCGGGCTTGGCGCCGGCATCGTAGGGCTGGATGATCACGGTGCGCGGCTCGGGAACCTGGAAGCCGGCGAGCTGGTTGAGCGGGGTCTGCTGGCCGTAGTACTCAACGGTGATCTGGGCGAACATCGCCGGGTGGGCGCGACCGGTACGGATCGCGGCGAACTCCTCGCGGGTGTGCTCCACAGCCTTGGCCATCTTGGCGTCAGCGTCACGCAGGGTCTGGTCAATCATGGTGTTTCCCCATTCGAGTGTTGGCCCGTGAACGAGTTGCGAGGTCAGCCTAGGCGGCGTGAACCAGTGTGCCGATCTTCTCACCACGGAGCACGCGGGCAATATTGCCCTCGCCGTCCATGCCGAAAACGATCATCGGGAGCTTGTTTTCCATGCAGAGGGCGAATGCTGCCGCGTCGACAACCTTCAGGCCCATGCGCAGCGCCTCGTCGAACGTGATCTCGTCATACTTCTTTGCGCTCGGATCCGTGCGCGGATCGGCTGAGTAGACACCATCGACACCGCTCTTGGACATCAGCACCGCATCGGCGCCGATCTCGAGGGCCCGCTGGGCCGAGACCGTGTCAGTCGAGAAGTACGGCATGCCGGCGCCCGCACCGAAGATCACGACGCGTCCCTTCTCGAGGTGGCGAATCGCCTTGCGCGGAATGTAGGGCTCGGCAACCTGTCCCATCGTGATGGCGGACTGGACCCTGGTCTCGATGCCGAGCTTCTCGCAGAAGTCCTGCAGCGCGAGACAGTTCATCACGGTGCCGAGCATGCCGATGTAGTCGGCGCGTGCACGATCCATACCGCGCTGACTGAGCTCGGCTCCGCGGAAGAAGTTGCCGCCACCGACGACAATCGCGACCTCGACGCCCTCGGCGATTGCTTCGGCGACCTGATGGGCGATGCCGTTGACCACGTCAGGATCGATGCCGATCGAGCCGCCACCGAAGGCCTCGCCGCTCAGCTTGAGCAGGACCCTCTGGAACCGCTGACCTGAGGCCGGATCATTGACGAGCTGAGCATTGTCCATTTCGGTCTCCTGCCAACAAAGGCTTCAGTGTGCGGTGGATCGGGTGAGTCAGGCGCCGATCTCGATGTGCGCGAAGCGCTTGATGGTCACGCCCGCCTCATCCAGCAGAGCCTTGACCGTCTTCTTGTTGTCCTGGACCGAAGCCTGCTCGAGCAGCACGTTGTCCTTGAAGAAGCCATTGAGACGACCCTCGGTGATCTTGGCGATCGCCTGCTCGGGCTTGCCCTCTTCGCGTGACGTCGCCTCGGCGATCTCACGCTCCTTGGCAACAACCTCGGCGGGTACGTCTTCACGGGTCAGGTAGCGAGGACGCATCGCCGCGATCTGCATCGCAACGCCCCGGGCCACGTCGTGGCTCTCGCCGTCGAACTCGACGAGCACGCCAACGGCAGGAGGCAGGTCGCTCGCACGACGGTGCATGTAACTCACGACGCTGCCGTCGAAGCTGGCCACCCGGCCGAGCTCGATCTTTTCACCGATGACGACAGCGAGGTCGGCCACCGCCTCGGCAACCGTCTTGCCGTTGTCGAGCGTGGCGCCGGCGAACTCGGCGGCGTCGGCGGGCTTCGTCTTGTCGGCAAGGACCGCGAGGTCCTCGGCCAGCGTGACGAACTGCTCGTTCTTTGCAACGAAGTCGGTCTCGGAGTTGAGCTCGACGATCGCGTTGCCGAAATTGGCGACGAGGCCTGACGTTGCCTCGCGGTCAGCCCGCTTGGCGGCCTTCGCAGCGCCCGAGATCCGCAGGACCTCGATTGCCTTGTCGAAGTCACCGTCAGTCTCGGTGAGCGCCTTCTTGGCGTCCATCATTCCTGCGCCGGTGGCGTCGCGGAGCTTCTTGACCTCTTGGGCAGTGATTGCCATGTATGTGTTCTCGCTTCTCAGTGTTTGTGGAGCGCCGAGTGTGGGGTCGCCCTACTTGGCAGGCGACTCGGCGGCGGCCTTCTTGGCCGGAGCCTTCTTGGCTGCAGGCTTCTCAGCATCGTCAGCCTTGGCTGCGGCCTTCTTGGCCGGAGCCTTCTTGGCTGCAGGCTTCTCAGCATCGTCAGCCTTGGCTGCGGCCTTCTTGGCCGGAGCCTTCTTGGCTGCAGGCTTCTCAGCATCGTCAGCCTTGGCGCGCCTTCTTGGCCGGAGCCTTCTTGGCAGCGGGCTTCTCAGCGTCGTCAGCCTTGGTGTCGTCAGCCTTGTCGGCGTCGGCAGCCTTGTCGGCGTCGGCAGCAGGTGCCGCAGCGGCGGCTTCAGCGGCCTTCGACTCCAGGAGCTCGCGCTCCCAGTCAGCCAGTGGCTCTTCGGCGCCGAGCTCGGTGCCGGGTGCCTCTTCGCCGGTCTTGCTGCCACCGCGGGCGATGAGGCCCTCGGCAACCGCGTCAGCGATGACACGAGTCAGGAGGCCAACGGAACGGATCGCGTCGTCGTTGCCCGGGATCGGGAAGTCAACGTCGTCGGGATCACAGTTGGTGTCGAGGATCGCGATGATCGGGATGCCGAGCTTCTTGGCCTCGTCAACCGCGAGGTGCTCCTTCTTGGTGTCGACGATCCAGACAGCGGCCGGGGTGCGGCCCATGTCGCGGATGCCGCCGAGGGTGCGCGAAAGCTTCGCGTACTCGCGGCTCATGTGAAGGAGTTCCTTCTTGGTGCGGTTGGAGCCGGCGACGTCGTCGAAGTCGATCTCCTCGAGCTCCTTCATACGCTGAAGGCGCTGGTGCATCGTCTGGAAGTTGGTGAGCATGCCGCCGAGCCAACGCTGGTTGACGTAGGGCATGCCGACGCGCTTGGCCTGCTCCTCGATCGGCTCCTGCGCCTGGCGCTTGGTGCCGACGAACAGGATCGTGCCGCCACGGGCGACGGTGGTCTTGACGAACTCGTAGCCGGCGTCGATGTACGCGAGCGACTGCTGGAGGTCGATGATGTAGATGCCGTTGCGCTCGGTGAAGATGAATCGCTTCATCTTGGGGTTCCAGCGACGGGTCTGGTGCCCGAAGTGAACGCCGCTCTCGAGCAGCTGGCGCATGGTGACTACTGCCATGGTGTTTCTCCTTGTGGCACGTGTGTGCCACTTCCTGGTTTGACTCACCGCCGGTTGACGGTGACCTGGCGCCTGCGCATGCGGCCCACTCCCAGTCAAAGACTGTGGAGACCAGGACCGCATCCGTATTCGGCTCTCGCGTCATACGGAGACAGGCGCGCGAATTTCACTTCTTTCGAAGTGATTGCGCTCAGTCTAGGGCACGGGTGCGCCCGCTGCGAAATCCACAACCATCGCCTCGCCGAGGCGATTCCCCAACCCCACGCGTGACGGCGGTGCGAACGATCGATTCGGCCTTGGCTGGCACCATGACTCGCCGATCTCTGCTCGTTGTCACCGTGTTGAGCCTGACGCTGCTTCCCGTACGTCCGGGTGCCGCTGCAACCTCTGAGCCGTGGACCTGGCCGCTTCCCGGCCACGACGTGAGTCAACGTTTCGACAAACCAGCAAGCGCCTATGGTCCGGGACATCGCGGCATTGATCTCGCGGGGAGCGTCGGAGAGGCCGTGCGTGCGGTGGCCGCGGGGCGGTCTCGTTCGTCGGGTCGGTCGCCGGCACACCGGTCATCACGATCGATCACGGTGACGAGCGCTCGACCTACCAACCGGTGTCATCGCGGCTCAAGAAAGGCGATTCGGTCGCAGCCGGTCAGATGATCGGCGCACTGCTCGGCTCGCCCAGTCACTGCGCCGGGCCGTGTCTGCACCTCGGTCGCGTCCATGACGACCGCGACTACCTCGATCCTCTCGAGCTGCTCGGCAGCGGCAGATTTCGCTTGATCGACCCCAGTGGCAAGCCCCCAGCGCCACCGTCGATTGGCAGCGGTTCACTGAGCCGGCCGGTCGGTGGTCCGGTGACCTCCGCCTTCGGGATGCGTGTTCACCCGATCACCGGCGTTCGCAAGCTTCACGACGGCACCGACTTCGGTGTTGCCTGCGGCACCCCGGTCCACACGGCGGCTTCGGGCACGGTGGTTGGTCGCACGACCACCAGCGCATACGGCAAGACGGTGGTCATCCGACACCGACCCGGCCTCGAGACGTCCTACAACCACTTGAGCCATCCATCGGTCTCGGTCGGTGAACGCGTCTCGTCAGGTGATGTCATCGGCCGCTCGGGCAACACCGGCCTGTCGACGGGATGCCACCTGCATTTCATGGTGCTCGAGAGCGGCAACCCCGTGAACCCGCAGCAGTACCTCTGAGACCCGCGGTTCAGGCGCGCGGGTGAGCGAGCTTGAACGCGGCGCGAAGTCGTTCGTTGCTGACGTGGGTGTAGATCTGCGTCGTGCCGAGCGATGCATGGCCGAGGATCTCCTGGACGCTGCGCAGATCAGCTCCCCCTTCGAGCAGGTGCGTCGCGGCCGTGTGTCGGAGAGCGTGGGGACCGAGGTCAGGGCCTCCTTCAACAGCGCCGAGCCGCTCATGCACGATCCGCCTCACGGCTCGCGGATCGATGCGACTCCCGCGCACGCCGACAAACACCGCTGGGCCAGTTTCGGCCGTTGCCATGGCGGGCCGCCCGCTGCTCAACCAGCCTTCGACCGCATCGGCCGCCGGCGCACCGAATGGCACCGAGCGCTCCTTGCGACCCTTGCCGAAGACCCTCACCAGACGCCGCCTTCGATCCAGATCGTCGATGTCGAGGCCTACCAGCTCCCCCACGCGAATGCCCGTCGCATAGAGCAGCTCGAGGATCGCCAGGTCACGCAGACCGCGCGGCCCTTCCCCTGGGACGTCCCGCAGTGCCGTGTCCAGCACGGCGCGCATCTCGGTCTGGGTCAACCCGTCTGGAAGCTCGCGACGGGCTTTGGGGCTGGCAAGCAGCGCGCCGGCGTCAGCATCCACGCGACCCGTACGAACCAGCCATGCCGTAAACACGCGCGCAGACGCTGCGCGCCGCGCCATCGTGGTGCGCGCCTTGCCGAGCGTCTGCAGGTTTGCGAGCCAGCTGCGAAGCGTCCGGACGGTCAGTCCTGACGGCTCGGTGATGCCGAGCCGCTCAGCATGCGCCGCCAACGACTGAAGATCTGTCACATAGGCACGCACCGAGTGTGCCGACAGGTCCCGCTCCGACACGAGATGGCGCTCGTAGTCGGCGAGAACGCGCGCCCACCCCTCGCCAAGCTGCTGCTCCGTTGCGTCGGTCATCACATCAAGTGTGCGATGCGGCAGCGCTCAGCCGACGTCGGCGCGCCGCCGAGCAACCGCCATAGACCGTTGACGAACATCTGAATGTGCAATGAAATGACGTCATGAATGACGACCCGACCACCACCAACCCGGACCTCTACACGGTGGTCTTCGAGAACGAGAGGGTTCGCGTACTCGAGTACCGAGACGTTCCAGGTGATCGCACGACCTCGCACAGCCACCCCGACAGCGTCATGATCACGTTGTCGGACTTCGATCGTCGACTCACGGTCGGCGACCAACAGCGTGAAGTCTCCCTCACAGCGGGCAACCCCATGTGGCTCCCTGCCCAGACCCACATGGGCGAAAACATTGGTCAAACGCCGACGCACACGATCTTCGTTGAGCTCAAGGATCCCTCGACCGGAGGCGGAGACGCCGAGCATCTGGGCCCGCAGTAGCGCTCAATCGACGTCGGCGCGCCGGGTGAGGATCCACCCCGTACCCAGTCGCTCGACCAACCCACGGCGCTCGAGCATGTCGAGCGACGCCAGCACCTCACGCGCGGTCAGGCGCACCCGCGCGGCAATCTCGTTGAGTGTCTGACCCTGACTCCAGTCCAGGCCGTCAAGAGTCCTGCGCGCGGCTGGCGGAAGCTTGTCGAACTCGGTGAGCGGTGCACCGTCTGGCGCCGAGGACTCGGCTCCGAGTCCGCGAAGCTCTTCGACCACATTCCTGCCGTTCGTCACGAGCACCGCCTTGCCCGTACGGATCGCGTCATGTGTGCCGGTGGACTGACGTGAGGTCACCGGACCGGGCAGTGCCATGGTGATGCGCCCCAGCTGGTCGGCCCAGTTGAGCGTGTTGAGCGATCCGCTGCGCGCAGCGGCCTCGACGACGACAGTGCCTTGGCTGAGAGCCGCGATGATCCGGTTGCGGGACAGAAACCGACCCTTCTGGGGCCGCGCGCCCGGCGCCTGTTCACTGACGACCAACCCGGTCCTCGCGACTTCGGCGATCAGCGCGCTGTGAGCAGCTGGGTAGTCGACGTCAGCGCCCGAGGCAAGCACGGCAACAGTGGGCTTGTTCATCAAGATCGCACCGCGGTGTGCGCAGCCATCGACGCCGAAGGCAGCCCCGCTGACGATGGTGAACCCGGCATCGGTGCAGTCCGCGGCGAGCTCAGATGCCGACTCGGCGCCGTAGGTGGTGCACTCACGGGCCCCCACGATCGCGACGCTCTCGGTGGTCAGCTGCGCAAGATCACCCGTGCCTCGAATCCACAATCCGAGCGGCGCCCCTGTCGTGCCGTGCAGTGGCTCGAGGTGATCGAGATCGGACAATGCGCTCGGCCAGCCGACGTCACCCGGGCACATCCATCGCAGACCATGTGCTCTGGCACGAGCCCTGACGGCCTCCACTGAAGCGCGAAGCCCGCCGGCACGTTCGCGCCACACTGCTGGCACCGTCACCGCCGCGGCGTCACCGGTGGTCGCGGCGAGGATCTGGCCGGGCTCGTGCAGCCCCAACAGGTCGCGCAGACGAGGGTCACCGGGCTCGACGATCAGGCTCAGCGCGAGCCGCTCCTGTCCTCGATTGACGATTTGCGTGATCACGAGGCCTGGACCATCTCGCGCATCGCGCTGCCGAGCGGCGTGCCTCGGCGTAGCGACAGGGCCGTGTCGACGTCATCTCCGGTAGGCACGTCGTGGCCATGGAGGTCGGCGACGCTCCATGCCAGCCGCAGGATGCGGTCGGCTGACCGCGCATTGAGCTTGTTGGTGCGCAGCTGCTGATCGACGAGCACGCGCCCTGCCTCGCTGACGGGCCACTGCTTGCGCAGCTCAACTCCGGGCACGGCGCTGTTGAGTCTCCACGGGGTGCCCGCGAGCCGGCGATGCTGGCGCTCACGAGCCGCGGCAACCCGGCCGGCAAGATCCGCGGTCGAGCGGGCGCCGTTCATCGCATTGACCAGCTCGGGTCGGGCGAGGGGTGACAAGGAGCGATGGATGTCGATTCGATCACGAATTGGCCCGGAGAGCCGGTCGGAATAGCGGCGACGACTCAGTGGTGAACACCTGCACTGATCACTCACCGCGCTGCTCAACCCGCACGGGCATGGATTGGCGGCGAGCACGAGCTGGAATCGCGCGGGATAGGCCGCAGTCAGCGCGGCCCGCGAGACCACGACGTGACCGCTCTCCAGCGGTTGCCGAAGAGCTTCGAGCACGTTGGTTGCGAACTCGGGTGCCTCATCGAGAAACAGGACTCCGTTGTGCGCGAGCGACAAGGCGCCAGGTCGGATGACCTTGCTCCCGCCGCCCACGATCGACACCGCACTGGCCGTGTGGTGCGGGTCGAGGAAGGGCGGTCGCCGCAGCAGTGGTGCATCGCTCGGCAGCACCCCGGCAATCGAGTGCACCGCACTCACGGCGAGCGACTGCTCGTGTGTCAGATCGGGAAGCAGCCCGGGCAGTCGTTGCGCGAGCATCGTCTTGCCAATGCCGGGCGGCCCCGTCATCAGCATGTGGTGCCCTCCAGCGGCTGCGACGACCAGTGCCAGGCGCGAGTCCTCCTGACCCGCGATGTCAGCGAGGTCGAGATGTGCCAACCGGTCGGCCGAGGTCCACGACATGCCCGGGATCTCATCGAGCGGAGGCACCGGCGGATCGTCTGGCTCCTCGACCCCGGTCAACAGCGCCACGGTCTGACGAAGTGACCGGACCCCCACCACGGCAATGCCGCGGACCAGCTCGGCTTCTGGGACGTTGACCTCGGGGACGAAGACCCGCTCGAATCCGGCCTCAGCGGCAGCCAGAGTCGCCGGCAGCACACCGCGTATGGCCCTCAGTCGACCGTCGAGAGCCAACTCGCCCAGGAACGCCGCACCCTCGAGCCGTTCGGCTGGCACCAGCGCCTTGGCTGCGAAGACTGCCAGCGCAATCGCGAGGTCGTAGTGCGATCCAGACTTGGGCAGCGTCGATGGAGCCAGGTTGATCGTGACTCGCTGATCCGGCCAGGTCGTGCCCGAGTTGGCGACTGCAGAGCGACACCTGTCACGAGCCTCGTTGACCATCGTGTCGGCCAACCCGACCAGCACGGTCGCCGGCAGTCCTCCCGAGATGTCGACCTCGACCTCGATCGGGCGACCCGACAACCCGTCCAGAGTGACCGAGTGCGTGGCAGCTCCCATCAGGCGACGCCCGCGATGCGCTCGACGACGGGCGCGCCGCGGGGCGGCAGCACCACCGAGACGACGTCAATGCGAACGCTCGGCGGCTCAACGTCATGCACCTCGAGCCAATGCATGGCGAGGCGCCTCAGCCGCATCGCCTTGTGCCCCGTGACGGCCTCGAACGGCCCGCCATACGTCGAGCTGCTGCGGGTCTTGACCTCGCAGATCACCAATGTCGCCCCGTCACGCGCGACGATGTCGATCTCGCCGAAACGACAGGTCCAGTTGCGGGCCAGAATGACCATGCCGAGACGTTTGAGATGTTCGGCCGCCACCTGCTCGCCGAAGGTGCCGATGGCCTTGTTGCGCGCGTACGTCATCACGACAGCCTTGCTGGCCTGTGGCCTGAAAACGGCTCAGTCAGGCGTGCCTGTGGACAGCTAGGTCATGTGCGTCGCTTGTGGAACACCAGCGCCGCACGCGGGTCAATCGGAGTCGGGCACCTTGACGTCGGAGTCCTGGAGCTCTTCGACGTTGACGTCCTTGAACGTCAGAACCTTGACGGTCTTGGCGAAGCGAGCCGGCCGGTAGATGTCCCACACCCAGGCATCGCTCATCGTGACCTCGAAGTAGGCGTCGCCGGTCTCCGAGCGCACCTTCACATCGACCGCATTGCACAGATAGAAGCGGCGATCGGTCTCGACGACGTACTTGAAGATCGAGACGACATCACGGTATTCGCGGTAGAGCGCCAGCTCCATCTCTGACTCATAGCGCTCAAGATCTTCGCTGCTCACGTCGTTGCCTCCATCACAGGACCACCATACGGAGGCAACGTCGCGAGACCTGATCTGTGGTTCGTTCGCTGGCGCTCACTCACGTCCTGCTACCTCCATCGCTGCTCGTACGTTGACATATCGCCTGCGGTGCTCCGCGCACGGACCGAGCTCGTCGAGCCGCTCCTGGTGCAGTGCCGTGCAGTAGCCCTTGTGTGTGGCGAAATCGTATGCCGGATATTCGTCGTGCAGCTGCACCATGATGCGGTCGCGTGTCACCTTCGCCACGATCGAGGCGGCGGCGATCGACGCAGCCACCCGATCGCCCTTCCACACGGCCAGGCCGGGGACGTCGAGACCGTCGACCGGGAATCCGTCAGTCAGCACGTAACCGGGTCGAACTGTGAGACGCGCCAAAGCCCGGCGCAGGGCCGAGATGTTGGCGACGTGCATACCCATGCGGTCGCAGTCAGGCGCAGGAATGACCACGACCGAGACGTCCGCTGCGCGTTTGTGGATCAGGTCGAAGCAGACCTCACGGCGAGCCTCGGTGAGCAGCTTGGAGTCGGCGATTCCGGGAATGGGGCGGTCCAGCACGACTGCCGCCGCGACGAGCGGGCCCGCGCATGCGCCGCGACCGGCTTCGTCGACGCCCGCGACGGGAGTGAGCCCCTGTCGGGCGAGCGCGCGCTCAAAGCCGTACAAGCCGGCATCACGCCGGATCGTTGCCCCCTTGGCGAACCGAGTCATTTGCCGTTGATGGACTCGAATGACGCGGGCTTGTGAATGATGCCCGCCCGGTTCCAGGGCCAGACCCGCAGCCATGCCTTGCCGACGACGGCCTTCTCGGAGATGAATCCTCCGCCGGGATCGCCGAGATGTGAGCGTGAGTCGGCGGAGTTGCCGCGGTTGTCACCCATGACCCACAGATAGTTGGCGGGGACCTTGATGTCGAAACGCTGATCGACCGTCGCGGACTCATCGAGGAGATAGGGCTCTGCGAGCTCCTTGCCGTTGACCGTCAGCCTGCCGGCGTCATTGCAGCAGACGACCTCGTCACCGCCAACGCCGATGACCCGTTTGATGAGGTGACCGCCCGTCGGGAACAGCCCGACCGTCTCAAGTGCGCGCTGGATGGGGTTGGTCGCGTGACGAGAATCTTCCTCGCCGAGCCAGCCGCCCGGGTCGTCGAACACGACGATGTCGCCGCGCTTGGGCTCACCGGACCAGTACGAGACCTTCTGCACCAGGAGCTTGTCGTCGACAAGCATCGTGGGCTCCATCGACTCCGACGGGATGTAGAACGCCTGCAGGAAGAACGTCTTGACGATCACCGCCATCACCATCGCGGTGATGACCAGAAGGATTGACTCCTGCCAGACGGGGAGCTGTCGCTTCTCAGTCACGCGGCGAGCCTAGCCGTATCGCACAACGCGTCGACCGAGACGCTCAGTCCTCGCGCTTTTCCTTGATCTTGGCAGCCTTGCCGCGCAGGCTACGGAGGTAGTAGAGCTTCGCACGGCGTACGTCACCGCGCGTGACGATCTCGATCTTCTCGATCACGGGGGTGTGCAGCGGAAAGGTGCGCTCGACGCCGCAGCCGAAGCTGATCTTGCGGACCGTGAAGGTGCGGCCGATGCCGGAACCCTGGACCTTGAGGCAGACGCCCTTGAACACCTGGACACGCGAACGGGTTCCCTCGATCACCCTGACATGGACTTCAAGGGTGTCGCCGGCGCGAAAGCTGGGGATGTCGGTGCGGAGTGACTCGCCCGAGACCTGGTCGATGATGTTCGTCATTGCTGTCTCCTCGCTGGTGCCACAGGTCACCTACGGATTGCTTCGAAAAAGTGGGGTCGAACGGCGGTCGGCGATGGTGCCCCTGCGGCAGAACCATCCTGCGCCAAGGGTCAATGTTGCCACACCGAGCCGGTACGGAGGAAATCGGCTAGTCGAGCTCAGGCGACGGGCGGCGGCGTTGCTCGGTGCGGGTGCGCGCCTGCTCCTTGCGCCACTCGGCAATCGCGCCATGGTTGCCGGAAAGCAGCACATCGGGCACGTCGAGCTCTCGCCAGGTCGACGGCTTGGTGTAGACGGGGTGTTCGAGCAATCCGTCGCTGCCGTGCGACTCCTCGAGGAGCGACTCGGGGTTGCTCATGAAGCCCGGGATGAGGCGTACGACCGCCTCGATCATCGCCAGCGCGGCAACCTCACCACCGTTGAGCACGAAGTCTCCGAGGGACAGCTCCTCGACCTGCCAGCGCGTTGCCGCGTGCTCGACGACACGCTGGTCGATGCCTTCGTAGCGGCCGCAGGCAAACACCAGGTGCTCCTCGGCGCTGAGTCTTTCGGCGGTGCGTTGCGTGAAAACCTCACCCGAAGGACTCGGCACGATGATGACTGCCTTGTCCGTTGCCACCTCATCAAGGGCTGCGCCCCATGGCTCGGGCTTCATCACCATGCCGGCGCCACCGCCGTAGGGGGTGTCGTCGACGCTGCGGTGCTTGTCGCGGGTGAAGTCGCGCAAGTCGTGCGCCTCGATCTCAAGCAGACCTGTGGCCTGCGCCTTGCCCGCCAGAGACAGCTGCAGGGCATCGAGATAGGCCGGGAAGATCGAGATGACGTCGATGCGCATCAGTCAGCCGTCTCGGCCTTCGCGGGATCGAGGAGACCCTCGATCTCGTTGATCGTGACGAAGCCACCCACCACGTCGACGTCGGGAATCAGCGCCGTGACGAAAGGAATGAAGACCTCACGACCCTCGATGTCGATCGACAGCGTGTCTTGATGAGGTCCGTGGATGATGCCGGTGACCGTCCCGACGACGGTGTCGCCGCTACGCGCCTGGAGCCCGACCAACTGATGGTCGTAGAACTCATCGGGATCATCGGGCACCTCGGTGGGGTCGATCTCGACCTCGAGGATCTTGCCGTGCAGCCCTTCGGCGGCCGTACGGTCGGCGATCTCACGGAAGGCGACGACCAGCCTTCCGCTGTGATGTCGCGCGGAGGCGACGGTGAGCGGACGCCCCCCACACATGACTGACGAGCCCGGGGCGAATCGCCGTTCGGGCTCGTCAGTGCGGATGTCTACGTTGAGCTCACCGCGGATGCCGTGGGCACGACCGATACGGCCGACAACCACCAGCATCAACTAGCTCCGGCGGTCGACGTCCACAAAGTCGATGCGCGCGCCGCCTCTGCCGGCGATCGCGCCAGCGACCTTGCGGATGGCGGTGGCGGTACGACCCTGGCGCCCGATGACCTTGCCGAGGTCGTCGGGATTGACCCGGACCTCGAACAGCTCACCGTTGCGCGTCTGCTTGGCTCGTACGTTGACGTCGTCAGGATTGTCGACGATGCCGGCAACCAGATGCTCGATGACCTCAACGATGGGTGCAGCCACGATCAGGCCTTTGCCTCGTCGGCCTTGGCTTCATCAGCCTTGGCGTCTTCGGCGGGAACCTCTTCAGCTTTGGGCTCTTCAGCCTTCGCTTCATCAGCCTTGGGCTCTTCAGCCTTCGCTTCATCAGCCTTGGGCTCTTCAGCCTTCGCTTCATCAGCCTTGGGCTCATCGGCCTTGGCTTCATCAGCAGGCGCCTCGACGGCCGGCGACTCGACCGGGGCGTCAGCCTCGACCTTGTCAGCCTTCTTCTTGGCCGTGGTGGCGTCCTTGGCATCGTCGTCAGCCTTGGCAGCGGCAGCCTTCTTGGCAGCAGCGGCCTTGCGCGTCACGGCGTCAGCCTTGTTGTCGCTGTGGAGCTCCTTGAGCGCTTCCTGGAAGACTTCTTCCTTGTCACGCTTGGGCTCGGCGAACTTCATGGTGTTCTTGCCACCGATGTCACCGGTGATCTTGAGCAGGGCGGCAACGGCCTCAGTCGGCTGGGCGCCGACGCCGAGCCAGTACTTGGCACGTTCGCCGTCGACCTTGATGATCGACGGGTCGGCCTTGGGGTTGTACGTACCGATCTCCTCGATCACACGACCGTCACGCTTGGTGCGTGAGTCGGCGATGACGATGCGGTAGAACGGGGTGCGGATCTTGCCCATGCGCTTCAGGCGAATCTTGACTGCCACGAGTGTGGTGTCTCCTCAGAATCTTGTATGTGGGTGACCTGCCGGTGACGCGTGGGGACACGACCGACGGAATCTGTGTGCCGGATGCGTGTGGCTGAGAGGGCCCTCACGCGTACCGGACGCAAGGAGTCATTCTGCCAGACCACGGGCCCTGTCTCCAATTCGGTGCCAGCACGACAGACCTCAGAGCAGCGGCTTGCCTTGCTTGATGCGGCGCCGAACGTCCCAGATGTAGAGGTTGAACGGGAACTCACGGACGAATCTCGGTGAGAGCCGGGTGAGACGGCCACAGGTGCGGAAGAACCGATCGAACCGCTTCTGCTGCTTGTCCGTCCAGGCGGCGTGCATCTGGTCGCGCAGGACCTGCGGTAGAAAACCGATCGTGAAGAAGCGGCTCGAGGGCACGAACGGCCACCGAACCCAGGCCGGAAGCTGTTTGAGATCGGTCAGCGACCAGAGGTAGGCACGGGTCACGTCGTCGATCTCGCACTTCGCGAGCCCCTGCTCCCAGTACACGTCGAAGGCTGCCCGATCGGCCGGCCACTGGTCGCGCGTGACCTGCAGCGAGGTGCCGAGTTTGGCGGCCTCGTCATAGAGGTGATCAGCAATGTCCTCGTCGAGCTCGCCGTGCATCGCCTCGTAACCGAGCTTGAAACCCATGTAAAGGCACGCAGCGACCCACAGCTGGAGCTCCTTGTTGAATGCATTGAACTTGACCGCTGCGCCCGGCTCGGACCTGACCTGGCGGTGGACCTCGTTGACGGCCTCGCGGTAGGCGTTGATCTCGTCCTCGGTGCCGAGGGTCGCGACGGCGAGGTAGCTCAGCGTCGTGCGCAACCGCTTGAACGGGTGCTTGAACACGTTGCCACTGTCGACCTTGCCGAAGATCACGCCGTAGCCGACCGGCTTCAGCGCAAGCTGCATGATCACGTTGGCCGTCGCGCCCTGCAGCATGATCGGGTCGAACGCGTAGCGCAGGCGATGGTCGTCGGGCAGCACTGTCGATGTCGCCATGGGGCTCCGAATCTGAGAACAGGTGTTAGCACTTATCGAACCCTCTGCACACGCGCGTGTCAAGATGTAGCCATGAGCACGTCAGCATCGGTGCGACCCTACGGCGGCGTCAACGCGGATCAGCGCGCCGCCGATCGTCGCGAACGCCTCCTCGAGGCCGGGCTCGACCTGCTGGGGTCCGCCGACGAATCGGTCACGCTGACCGTACGCGGCGTGTGCACGCAGTCGGGCGTCGTGGCGCGCTACTTCTACGAGTCATTCGCCGACAGCGACTCGCTCGCCGTCGAGGTGTACGAGCAGGTGATCCACGACCTGGTCGATCAGACACTGACGGCGCTGACGAAGTCGTCCATGGACGAGCAGGAACAAATCCGGGCCGGCGTCGGCGCGATCGTCGAGCATCTCACCGCCGACCCTCGACGCGGTCGCCTGATCTTCGGCACGGCGCTGACACACCCCGCGCTGGCGGCCAAGCGCCTTGAGATGGTGCGGATGTTTGCAGGCCTGCTGGCCGCGCAGGCCGAGTCGTTCTACGAGACCGATCGCACCGCGCGACTCGATGCTGTCGCGCGATTTCTCGTCGGCGGTTTCGGCGAGACGCTCACGGCCTGGCAGCACGGCGATCTCGACGTGAGTCAGGACGAACTGGTCGACCTCTGCGTCGCCTTGTTCGCCTCGTCCGCGACCTCATTGCACTAGCTGCGCGCTAGAACTCCCCGTGACGGCCGGCGCCCTCGCTGAAGCGCTTGGCACCGTCAGCACCCTCGGACTCCGTCACCAGCATGTGTACACCAGCTGCACCTTCGGACCGCAGCGCCGAGTCGAGCGGCAGATCCCACTGTCGGTACGCCGATGCCCTGTCAGCACGCATGCAGGCGGCCGGGAATGCCGCAATCTGTTCGGCGAGGTCATGTGCCGTCGTCAACGACTCACCGACCGGGACGACCCGATTGGCCAGGCCCATCTGAAGCGCCTCGTGTGCGCCGACAGGACGGCCGGTGAGGATCATGTCGAGTGCGCGGCCCTGCCCCACGATGCGGGGCAGCCGCACCGTGCCGCCGTCGATCAGCGGGACGCCCCAGCGGCGACAGTAGACGCCGAACACGGCATCCTCCTCGACGACCCGCAGATCGGCTAACAGCGCAAGCTCGAGACCGCCGGCGACGGCATGGCCCGCGACCGCAGCGATCAGCGGCTTCGTGAGCTCCATCCGGGTCGGGCCCATCGGCCCCTCTCCCCCACCCGCAGGATCCAGCTCGTTGCGACGCTCCGGATCGCCAAAGGCGTGCAGGTCTGCGCCGGAGCAGAACGTACCGTTTGCGCCTGTCAGCACCGCAACAGCGAGATCGTCATTGCCCTCGAACTCCTCGAACGCATCGCGCAGCTGCTGGGCAGTCGGGCCATCGACGGCATTGCGTACATCGGGCCGGTCGATCGTGATGGTGCAGATGGCGTCATCGATGTCGAGACGTACGTTCTGTGTGACCTCTGTGCTCATGTCCCCATTCTTTCCACACGACTGGAGCAGTGGCGACCCGACTCTCTGACGTTCCCACGTATACGGGTAAGGGAGCGGCATACGCTGGCGCGATGACCTTGCCCGCCTGCCCGTCCTGCACCTGCGAATACACCTACGAGATGGGCGCACTGCTCGTCTGCCCCGAGTGCGCACACGAATGGGCGGTGGCCGAGGACGAGGCCGCACCCGACGAGCAGGTCGTCAAGGATGCCTACGGCACGGTGCTCAGCGACGGCGACACCGTAACCGTCATCAAGGACCTCAAGGTCAAAGGTCAGGCGCACGCGATCAAAGTCGGCACCAAGGTGCGCAACATCCGCCTTGTGGACGGTGTCGGCGACCACGACATCGACTGCAAGGTTGACGGGTTCGGGTCGATGCAGCTCAAGTCCAGCGTGGTCAAGAAGGCCTGACCGGATCGCTCGCTGACTGCGGCGCCCAGCCCGGCGGTCGGAAGACGTAGCCCAACTTGTCGCGCATCCTCGTCGCGCGGCGAGCGTCCAGCCAGATGCGCTTGTACTCGCCGTACTGCAGGGACCAGACGTTGTAAGTCTCGACCGGCACGGTCAATCCGTAGGTCGGACGATGCAGCTCCGGCTGGAACGACTTGAACATGCGGTCCCAGACGATCAGGATGCCGCCGTAGTTGCGGTCGAGATAGATCGGATCAGAGCCGTGATGTACGCGGTGGTGCGACGGCGTGTTGAAGATGAACTCCCACCACCGCGGCAGCTTCTCGATCTTTTCGGTGTGCAGGTGGAACTGCCAGATCAAGTTGATCGAGAAGACGAAATAGATCATCCATGGCGGTACGCCGAGCAGCGGGAGCGGAAGCCAGATCAGCACCTCGAACCACTGGTTCCACTTCTGCCGCAGAGCCGTGGAGAAGTTGAAGTAGACACTCGAATGGTGGGCCTGGTGGCCGGCCCAGCCGACACGTACACGGTGGGCGAAGCGATGGTAGGTGTACCAGAGCAGGTCGACGCCGATCAGCACGCCAACCCAGGTCCAGGGACTGCTGGCCGACAAGTGCCACGGGGCCAAGTGCACGTAGATCACCGTGTAGAGGAGAAATGCCGCCGTACGGAAGGCCGCGGAGAAACCGAGCGAGCCGAAGAACATCGTCAGGCTCGCTCGGGTGTCGGCCTTGAGATAGCCCTTGACCATCACGTTGCCGGCGGCGACGTCTGCCTCACGGTCGTGCTTGGCCTCGTTCCGCACGGCCGTCATCTCGATGAACATGAACAGCAGGAAGAACGGGATCGCGGCACCGGCCGGATCCTTCAGGTTGTGCGCAAATGCCTCCCACATGCGTCCATCGTCGCACGCACGATGGGGCACCGACAGCAGATCCGACGCATCGTATGCTCGGCGGCATGGCTGACGTCACGATCCTGCACAACACCTCCTGCTCGACCTCGCGGCACGCTCTCGACGAGGCATTCGAGCTCGGCATCGCCCCGGACGTCGTGCAATACCTCAAGAAGCCACTCACCCGCGACGAGCTGCTCGACCTGATCGGCAAGCTCGAAGACCCACCCGCCGACCTGGTGCGCAAGGACGGGTTCTTCAAGGGGCTCGAGCTCAGTGCCGACGACTACACGACCCCAAACGAAGTGGCTGACCTGCTCGTCGAACACCCACGTCTGATGCAGCGTCCCGTCGTCGTACGCGGCAAGCGCGCCATCATCGGCCGCCCCAAGGACCGGGTCGCCGCATTTCTTGCCGACTGACTGTGCGGTAGGACCTGCCCCTCCTCCGCTCGATCGTCGTGCCGTCCATGGCCGGTGGCGCAAGATCGGTCACATCTGAGCCTTCCAACGAGGTGGGCGCTTCACTATCGTGCTGGCATGCGCCCCGAGCGGCGGTCGGCCGCGATCCTTGGTGGCTCCGCCGCGGGCGCAGCAACCGCTCTTTTGCTTGCCCGAGCTGGGTGGGATGTCGCCCTGGTCGACCCGGCCCTCCCCCGGCTTCTCGCCGCCGGACCCGTTCCAGAAGTTGACCCGACAGCGCCGCAGAAGGTGCACGCTCACGGATTCGGGTCGCGCACCCACCTCGAGCTTCGAACAAGGCTGCCCGACGTGTGGCAGTCGCTTCTGGACGCCGGAGCGCACCCAGTAGGCCTGGCCGACATGGCACCTCAGCACCTCTACGACGGCGGCCGATCCGACGACGAAGACATCACCACCCTGCAGGTCCGCCGGCATGTCTTCGACCGCGTGCTGGTGGGCGCGGCAGTCTCTGCCGCGCGGATCCGCGTGGTTCCAGAACGAGCTAACGGTCTCCTGCTCGACTCCAGCGGGCACGTCCCGGTGGTGCGTGGTTTGCGACTGGGCTCCGGTGAATCGGTGACCGCCGAGGTGGTCATCGACGCAGGTGGCCGACGCTCTCCGGTGACCGGTTGGCTACGTGAAGCAGGAATCGAGCAGCCAGAGCGTCACGACGAATCAATCGCACGCTACTACTCACGCCACTACGACATCGTCGGCAAACGTCCTGACCTGAACATCGGCTTTGCCGACGTACACGGCTTCGCCTGCCACGTGCAACTACTCTTCCCCGGGGAGCGAGACACCGCCGTCCTCGCGCTCGCGGCGCATGACACCGATCCGGTGCTCAAGAAGATCCGCGACCCGGAGGCCTTCGAGGCACTGGTCGCCGCCAACGAGGACTTCCGCCCCTGGGCGGAGATCCTGCGCCCGAGCTCCGGAGTCTTCTGCCTCGGCGCGTTCGACAACCGGGCTCGCACACTCGTGACTGAACACCGTCCGGTGGTGCTGGGCCTTCACCAGGTCGGCGACGCGCTGACGATGACCAATCCGACCCGCGGACGCGGGATCTCCATGGCGCTGATGAGCGCCGGACGCCTGACCGATGTCCTCGACGCCACCTCGGACCCGGAGACAGCCGCACTTGAGTTTGAGGACTGGCGTCGCCGAAGCCTGCTCCCGCACTACCGCGAGTGCGCGCTAACCGACTCGGTCGCCTCGGCCCAGTTGCGCGCGGGTCTTGAGGGCCGTTCGGTGCCCTCCAACGCGCCCGACATCGAGCTGCCTGACGGGCACCCCATCAGTGCCCATGACCTCGAACGGGCAGCTGGTCTCGATCCTGACCTGTTCAGAATCGCCACCCGCGCGGCGGTGATGCTTGACGACGAGCGCCGGGTCGAGTCGCACGACGTTGCCGCGCGGGTGCAGGCGGTGCTGGCCGCGCACCCCACGTCAAGGGCAAGGATGCCGACCGACGAACCACCGCGGGCTGCCGCGTCCAAGCTGCACGACCGGGCCTACGTCACCGAGGTGCTGGCAGCTTGGAGCTGAGCACCAAAGGGGCGGGCACCTTGTGACATCCCCCGAGCACCGCGTGGCTACATGAGGTCCTTGAGCTCCTTGGGCAGCTCGAACTCGTCATTGCCCGCGGCGGGGAAGCCGAAGGCGCTGGCGCCGTCTGACTTCTTGGCGGCGTTGAGCTCGGCTGCGCGCTTGGCGGGGTTGCCCGAGACGCGCTTGCCCTTCTTCTTCTGCGGTTTCTGCTTGGCACCCGAACGCTTGCCCGCTCCCGGGAGACCGGGCATCCCTGGCATGCCCGGCATCCCCGGCATGCCGCCGCCCTTGGCCATCTGTTGCATCATCTTGCGAGCGTCGAAGAACCTGTCGACCAGCTGATTGACGTCCTTGACCTGGGTGCCGGAACCCTTGGAGATGCGCGACCGACGCGACCCGTCGATCATCTTGGGATTGTCGCGCTCGGCCGGCGTCATCGACAAGATGATCGCCTTGATGCGATCGACCTCGCGCTCGTCGAAGTTCTCGAGCTGTTCCTTCATGGCGCCCATGCCGGGCAACATGCCCATGATCTTGGACATCGAGCCCATCTTGGCCATGGCTTCCATCTGCCCGAGGAAGTCCTGCAAGGTGAACGAGCCACCCATGAGCCGTTCGGCGGCCTTGTTGGCCTCGTCCTCGTCGAAGACCTTCTCGGCCTGCTCGATGAGCGTCAGCACGTCACCCATGTCAAGGATGCGCCCCGCCATGCGGTCGGGGTGGAAGACGTCGAAATCGGAGAGCTTCTCGCCGGTCGAGGCGAACATGATGGGTCGGCCGGTGATCGACCGCACGGACAGCGCCGCGCCGCCGCGGGCGTCGCCATCAAGCTTGGTGAGCACCACACCGGTGAAGTCGACGCCCTCGAGGAAGGCCTGTGCCGTGACGACCGCGTCCTGGCCGATCATCGAGTCGATGACGAACAGGACCTCGTCGGGGTCGACCGCTGCCCGGATGTCGGCGGCCTGCTTCATGAGCTCGGTGTCAATGCCCAGACGACCGGCGGTGTCGACGATCACGACATCGTGGAGTGTGCGCTGCGCCTCCTGGAGACCCGCCTTGGCGACCTTGACCGGATCGCCCGTGCCATTGCCCGGCTCGGGTGCGAAAACCGTCACGCCGGCCTGCTCACCGACCACCTGAAGCTGTGTCACCGCATTGGGACGCTGCAGGTCGGCAGCCACCAGCATCGGCGACTTGCCCTGCGACTTGAGCCACACACCGAGCTTGCCCGCGAGGGTCGTCTTGCCGGCACCTTGGAGGCCGGCGAGCATGATGACGGTCGGACCGTTCTTGGCGTAACGGATGCGACGGGTCTCACCGCCAAGGATCGTGACGAGCTCGTCGTTGACGATCTTGATGACCTGTTGTGCGGGATTGAGCGCCTGACTGACCTCGGCGCCCGAAGCGCGCTGCTTGACGTTGGCGATGAACTCACGGACGACCGGTACGGCGACGTCGGCGTCAAGCAGGGCGACCCTGATCTCGCGCGCAACGGCATCGATGTCAGCCTCGGACAGTCGGCCCTTGCCGCGAAGGTTCTTGAACGCCGACTGGAGCCGGTCCTGCAGGGTGTCGAACATGTGGAGACGGTGTCCTTGGGGTCAGGTGTGCGGGCCTGCCAAGCCTAACCGAGCCTCCCATCCGACGCCGTCGGGAGCGCGGCGACCATGCGTCCACCTCGAATCAGGAGCGGTGAGCCTGCGTCCACACAGCAGGAGCGGTGAGCCTGCGTCCACGAGCACCTTTGCGCTGGACGCCAGGTCACCGCTCACCCGATGCGGCTGGACGCCAGGTCACCGCTCCGTCAGCCCAGCGCTGAGGCGACGCGATCACGGAGCTCTTGGCTCGCTCGTTGGTCGAGTCGTTCGCCGTCGGCGTTGACGACGTAGAAGACGTCGCGCGCCTCTGTGCCGTACGTCGACATGTGCGCCGAGCGGATCGAGAGGTTGAGCGCCGCGATCTCATGGCACACGGTCCACACCAGCCCGCGCCGGTCGTGGGCCCTGAACTCAAGCAGCGTTGCGGTCTCGGAGAGCTGGTCGAGGATCCGCACCCGCGAGTCGGTCACACCATCGACGGGTTTGAGCTCGAGACGGTCGGCAAGATCGAGCTCACCGGCGAGTGCGGGCCGGAGTCGCTCACGCAGTCGAGCCGCATCGACGTCCGCCCTCGACACCTCCCACAGCGACACGGCAGCGTCGCCGACCGTGACGGTGCGGGCGGAGCGGATCTCGAGCCCGGCCAGCGCGAGGCCGCCGGCGAGGTCGGCCATCACGCCGCGACGGCTGGAGGTGACGACCGTGAGCAGCGACCCATCCTTGTGCGCCTCGACCTGCAGGGTGAAGTCAGCGGGCCCCGTGGCGCCGTAGTCGGGGATCGGCACGTCGGCCGGCCACCCTTCGTACGCCTGCGGGTCCGGGCTCTTGACGGCGTCATCGAGCTCGGAGCGGGTCTTGGCCACCAGACCCTCGATCAATCCCCTGCGCCACGTCGTCCACGCAGCTGATCCAGTCGCCTGGGCATCGGACGCCGACAGCGCGGCCAGAAGCTCGAGGAAGTCTGCGGACTCCACGATGTCGGCGACATTGGCCGCTGTGGACGGGTCCTCGATGTCGCGGCGGGTGGCGATCGTCGGGAGCAACAGGTGCCATCGCACGAGCCGACCGATCGTCGTGGCATCTGCCGCGTCGAGACCCCATCGGGTGGCGATCTCGACCGCCATCGGCTCGCCGTCGATGCTGTGGTCCTCACCGTTGGCACCCTTGCCGATGTCATGGAGAAGTGCCGCCAGCGCCAGCAGGTCGGGACGTGCCACGTCGCGCTGCACCTCGGCGGCGAACACACAGGTCTCCAGGCTGTGCCGGTCGACCGTGAAGGTGTGCACCGGCGACGACGATCCGCGCAACCTGATCGCCGCCCACTCGGGAAGCAGTCGATCGATCACGCCGGCGAAGTCGAGCTCGTCCCAGACCGGCACCAACCCTGGCCCTGAGGTGAGCAGCTCGACCAGCAGTCGGGTCGACGACGTGGGCCACGGTTCGTGCATCTCCCCCATCGTCGCGGCCAGCCGAGCTGCCGACCCGGCGCTCAGGGGATGTCCCCCGCGAGCCGCCGCCGCGGCCGCACGCAGCGCGACCTCCGGGTCAGTGGCAGGGTCCGCCTGCTTCATGACGATGACCTCGCCGTCGAGCAGTCCGACTCCCTCGGCCAGTCGTGCCACCACGGGTCCGGTCGCAGAGATCTTGGGCTTGCGCGTGACGGGGGCGACGGCACGGTCCACCCGGCGCCACGCCAACGACGACAGGTGCGCGATGCGTCGCCCCAGCTCACGCGTGTGCAGGTCGAGCTCCTCAGCGCCCATGCCCAGCCGGCTCGCAACCTCGGAGATCGCGTCGGCGTCGAGCCGGTCGCCTTTTCGGCCACTCACCTCGTGCAGGGTGTCCCGCACGTCGAGCAGCGAGTTGCGCAAGCTCTCGGACTCCTCATGGGGGACGTCGATCAGCCAGGTCGCCACAAGAGCCCGCAGCACCACGGTGTCACGCAGACCGCCTCCGGACTCCTTCAGATCGGGGACCGCCGAGTGAGCCAACCACCCGGCTCGTTGGATGCGCGACGTACGCGCCTCGCGTACCTCCTCGACCCGGGCCCGCGCCTGGCGGCGCCAGTCCGCGAGGACTTCCGACCGCAGGGTGCTGACCAGCTCGACGTCACCGGCAACGGCTCGAGCATCGAGCATCCCCATCGCCGCCCGGTGGTCTGTGGCGGCAGCCTCGCGCATCTGCACCGTGTCGCGGACCGAGTGGTCGAGGGCGACGCTGTCGTCCCACAGCGGATACCAGATGGATTCGGCGATCTCACGTACGCGCTCTTCCTTGAGGCCCGACTCGTGGAGGAGGACGACGTCCAGGTCGCTGAACGGTGAGAGCTCACTGCGCCCGTAGCCGCCCACGGCCACCAGCGTCAGCCCAGAACCTTCGCCCAGGTCGTTGGTCGAGGCGAGGGCTGCGGTGAACAGCTCGCGAAGTCTGTCGTCGGCCGCGAGTGCTCGCTCACGACGGCGCTGAGCCAGCGCGTGGTTGTCGGACCCTGTGCTGTCACGCACCAACCTAGAGCGCCGCCTCATCGGTTTCGCCCGTCCGCACGCGGACCACGGATTCGACCGGAATGACCCAGACCTTGCCGTCGCCGATCTTGCCGGTCTGCGCGGCACCGGCGATCGTGGCGACGACGCTGTCGACATCGCCGTCGTCGACGACGACCTCAAGACGGATCTTCGGGATCAGTGAAACGTTGTACTCGGCGCCGCGGTAGACCTCGGTGTGTCCCTTCTGCTGGCCGTAGCCGCTCGCCTCGGTGACAGTCATTCCAGCCACACCGGCGGAGGCGAGCGCCTCACGGACGTCTTCCCACTTGTGCGGCTTGATCACCGCGGTCACGAGCTTCATCCCAGGTCCCCTATCCAATTCCGCCGGTCGACGAGCCCACATGGTCATATGCGGTCTCCAGGTGCTCCACCTGGTCGATGCCGGTCACTTCATGTTCTTCATCAACGCGCAGACCGATGAGCCTGTCGATCACGGTCGCGATCACGTACGTGCAGGTGAACGCATAGGCGAGCACGACCACGACGGCAACGAGCTGCTTGCCGAGCTGACCGAAACCGCCGCCGTAGAACAGACCGGGACTGCCGAAGCCGAGCAGCTCAATCGCAGCATTGCTGGCAAGCAGTCCGATCAGAAGGGTGCCGATGATCCCGCCGACCAGGTGAACTCCGACCACGTCCAGCGAGTCGTCGTAACCGAGCTTGAACTTCAATCCGATGGCCCACGCGCAGATTCCGCCGGCCACGGCGCCGACCACAAGGGCTCCCATCGGAGAGACCGTTCCGCAGGACGGTGTGATCGCCACGAGGCCCGCCACCACACCCGATGCGGCACCGAAGCTGGTGCCCTTGCCATCTCGCAGCACTTCGACGGCCAGCCAACCGAGCATCGCGGCAGCACCGGCGGCAACCGTGTTGATCAGGGCGAGGCTGGCGAGCTGATTGGCTCCAAGCGCCGAGCCGGCATTGAAGCCGATCCACCCGAACCACAGCAGCCCTGCGCCGAGCAGCACCGAGGGAAGGTTGTGGGGACGCATCGGGTCGCGTTTCCAGCCGACTCGCTTGCCGATGATGAGCGCGAGGGCGAGCGCCGATGCACCCGAGCTGATCTCGACCACCGTGCCTCCGGCGAAGTCGAGGGCGCCGAGCTTGTTGGCGATCCAACCGCCCTTGGTTTCATCGCCATCGAAGGCAAAGACCCAGTGGGCGACGGGTGCATAGACGATCGTGAGCCACACCGGAACGAAGAGCGCCCACGCCACGAACTTCATCCGATCGGCAACAGCGCCACTGATGAGGGCCACCGTGACGATGGCGAACGTCAGCTGGAAGACGATGAAGACATACGTCGGGATCGATCCGGTCAACGAGTTGGGTGTGATGCCGGCGAGACCAACATGACCGAGCCCACCGACCAGCCCGCCCTTGACGTCGTCACCGAAGGCAAGGCTGTACGCGTACAGGAACCAGACGACCGGAACGATCGCCATCGCGATGAAGCTCATCATCATCATGTTGAGCACACTTTTCGCGCGGACCATGCCTCCGTAGAAGAAGGCCAAGCCCGGTGCCATCAGCAGCACGAGCGCCGACGAAGCCAGCATCCATGCGGTGTCGCCTGTATTCATGTCATCTCCGAGCTGCCGTTCCAACGCCGCCGGTCGCGGACACTATCCCACGCCTGAGCACCGGCCATGGGTCAGACGCAAAGACTGGCGCCATCCACGATCGGAACAGCGCCAGCCTTTGCGAAACAGCGATCTAGATTGCAGCCTCGTCGGTCTCGCCGGTACGAACACGCACCACGGACTCGACCGGAATGACCCAGACCTTGCCGTCACCGATCTTGCCGGTACGCGCGGCACCGGAGATCGTGGCGACGACACTGTCGACGTCGCCGTCGTCGATGACAACCTCAAGGCGGATCTTGGGGACCAGCGAGACGTCGTACTCGGCACCGCGGTAGACCTCGGTGTGTCCCTTCTGCTGGCCGTAGCCACTTGCCTCGGTCACCGTCATACCGGCCACACCTGCAGCGGCGAGAGCCTCACGGACCTCTTCCCACTTGTGCGGCTTGATGACTGCCGTAACGAGCTTCATACTCAGACTCCCGTCTTCATAGCGGACCCGCCGAGGAACCCGGCTTCGTCGTAAGCGGTCTCCAGGTGCTCGACCTGGTCGATTCCAAGGACCTCATCCTCTTCGCTGATGCGGAATCCGATCGTCACGTCGATCAACTTACCGATGATGTACGTGAGGGTGAACGAGTAGGCGAGGACTGCGCCCGCCGCAACGGCCTGCTTGCCCAGCTGGCTGAAGTCGCCGCCGTAGAAGACACCCACATCGCCCGAGGCAAGCAGTCCGATCAGCAAGGTGCCGACAAGTCCGCCAACCAGGTGGACACCGACGACGTCGAGCGAGTCGTCATAGCCGAACCTGTACTTGAGTCCGACCGCGAGAGCACACAGAGCACCAGCAATGATGCCGAGTGCGATCGAGCCGACCGGCGTCAGAGCACCAGCGGCCGGTGTGATCGCCACGAGACCCGCGATCGCGCCGGAGGCACCACCAAGACTGGTGGCCTTCTTGTCGCGGATGGATTCCACCAGGAGCCAGCCCAGGATGGCCGCGCCCGTTGCAACAGTCGTGTTGACGAGAGCGAGTCCAGCCAGTCCATTGGCGCCCACAGCCGAGCCGGCGTTGAAGCCGATCCAGCCGAACCACAGGAGTCCGGCACCCAAGAGCACGAATGGCAGGTTGTGCGGGCGCATCGGGTCGCGCTTCCAGCCGACCCGCTTGCCCAGCACCAGGGCCAGCGCCAGACCAGCGGCACCGGCGTTGATGTGAACCGCCGTACCTCCAGCGAAGTCGAGCGCCTCGAGCTTGGTGGCGATCCACCCGCCGTTGTCGCCGAAGTCGAAGACCCAGTGCGCAACCGGGAAGTAGACGACGGTGACCCAGACGACGATGAACGCAGCCCACGCTCCGAACTTCGCGCGATCAGCGATCGCGCCGCTGATCAGCGCGACCGTGATGATGGCGAACATCAGCTGGAAGGCCACGAAGACGTACTCCGGGATCGTTCCGTATGCCGTGTTCACCGAGATGTTGTTCAGTCCGATGCGCTCGAAGCCGCCCAGCAAGCTGTTGCCGCCGGGGCTGAACGCGAACGAGTAGCCGTAAAGCACCCACAGCACTGGCACGATCGCCAGAGCCAGGAAGCTCATCATCATCATGTTGAGAACGGTCTTGGAGCGGACCATGCCCCCGTAGAAGAACGCCAGTCCTGGCGTCATGAGCAGGACCAAAGCCGAGCTGGCCAAAATCCACGCAGTATCGCCGGTATCCATGAAACCTCCGAAATGAGTTGTACGCGGGTTGGTATGTCACCCACTGCGCTACACGCTCTTATCGGCTGGTTTCGGTTCGGATTGCTCCGTGTTGCCGTGACGTCACGAATTCACACCTTGTGTAAACACCACGTAACGCACACGGGGCGTCACTCAAGCAGAGCGTCGACGAACTCCTCGGGATCGAATGGCGCCAGGTCGTCCACGCCCTCGCCCAGACCCACGAACTTGACCGGGACGCCGAGCTCTCGTTGCACCGCAATCACGATGCCACCCTTGGCCGTCCCGTCGAGCTTGGTCAGCACGATGCCGGTGACGTCGACGACCTCGCCGAACACCCGCGCCTGGGCCAGTCCGTTCTGACCTGTCGTCGCATCGATCACCAGCAGCACCTCGGTCACCGGGGCCTGCTTCTCGATGACGCGCTTGACCTTGCCGAGCTCGTCCATGAGGCCGGCCTTGGTGTGGAGCCGGCCGGCTGTGTCGACCAGCACGACATCGACGCCGTCGGCGACGCCCTTTTGGACCGCCTCGAAGCCGACGCTCGCCGGATCTCCGCCCTCGGGCCCCCGTACGGTCTGCACGCCGACGCGTTCGCCCCAGGTCTGCAGCTGATCGGCGGCGGCGGCGCGGAAGGTGTCCGCTGCACCAAGAACCACCGACTTGTCCTCGGCCACAAGCACCCGAGCCAGTCGACCGACCGTTGTCGTCTTGCCGGTGCCATTGACACCGACCACCAGCACGACCCCGGGCTTGCCTGCTTCGCCGGTTGAGGACAGCTCGCGATCGTGTGATGGTCCGATCAACGCGATGAGCTCCTCGCGCAGCACGGCGCGGGCGTGGTCAGGATCCTTGATGCTTTCGACGCGTACGCGGGTCTTGAGCCGCTCGACCAGGTCATCGGTCGGACCCACGCCCACATCGGCGGCGAGCAGGGTGTCCTCGATCTCCTCCCACGCAGCGTCGTCGAGCGAGGCGCGTCCCAGGACCGAGAGCAGTCCCTGACCGAGTGAGCCCTGTGAACGGGCCAGTCGCGCGCGCAGGCGGACGAGTCGACCCTTGGGCGCCTCGGGACGCTCGAGTGCCGGAGCCTCGGGCTCTGGCGCGGGCGCCTGTTCCGGTGCAGGCGCCACGTCGGTCTCGGGGACAGCGACTGTCTCGTCGAGGTGCGGCTCAGGATGTTCGGGGTGCTCAATGAACTCCTCGGTGATCGCATCGAGCTCGCTCGGCGGCGGGAGCTCTGCTCGACGTCGCGAGATCAGCAGTCCTGTGCCGGCCCCGAGGACGACGACAACACCGGCAAGGATCAGGAGAAGCATCTGCGTGGTCACACCGCGATCCTATGTAAGGTCCACACATGGAACGTCTTTGGTTCAAACGTCGGCGGTTCGGATGGGGCTGGGTGCCGGCTTCCAGGGAGGGCTGGCTCACGGTCGTCGCGTTCGTTCTCGCGGTGGTCGGCGCCGGACTCGTGATGGGACTGACCGAGGACGACGGCGACGTCTGGTCTGTGGTGGCCTATCTGGTGTTCGTCCTGGGTGCTTCACTCACGCTGGTGCGCGTCGCCATGACGCACGGCCCCACGCCACGCTGGCGGTGGGGGCGCAAACCGCAGGACAATCCGGCCGAGGACCACTGAGCACAGCCCCGCACCCCAAAAGCTGAGCTCTCACCCAGGTCAGAGGAGGCTGTTGACCTCGACGACCTCGGCGCACGGCACACCCAGGGCTTCGTGATGATGGCGAATGGCCTCTTCATCTGGGCCGTCAAGGATGCAGACCACATGACCTTCGGCGTTGTGATACAGCTCAACCTGCTTCACCCCGAACGAATCGGTGACCCCGTCTCGCGCCTCTTGGGTGAATTTGTCGATCGCGTCCTGAGGCAACTTCAGGTCGGCGTGCACGTCTACGAACTTAGGCATGATTTCTCCTACGGTTGCGGTGAATTCAGAGTCCACCTCCAACACGCGAAAGGTCAATACCTCAGGCCGAGAACTACTGAACCAGCGGTGCGACGGCGCGGCGGATCGACTCAGGGATCGGCGTCACCTCACGCGAGGTCGAGTCGACGTACACGTGGACAAACCGTCCGATGGCGGCCGGCTCGTCGCTGTCGCCCTGAAACAGACCGATGCGGTAGACGATGCTCGATGTGCCGAGCCTTGTGACGGCAAGCCCTGCCTGCACATCTGCCGGGAACCCCAGCTCACGCTTGAACTCGCACTGCGTCTCGGCCACCAGACCGACAGCGTCGAGCGCGCGGATGTCTGTGCCGGTCGACTCGATCAGGTAGCCGTTGACCGCGGTGTCGAAGAACGAGTAGTAGACGACGTTGTTGATGTGTCCATAGACGTCTTCGTCCTCCCACCGGGTCGTGATGGTGCGCAAGGCCGGGAACTCCGTACGCAGGAGGGGCTCAGCCACTAGGCCGACGCCTCGTCACGCAGACGCTGGCTGATCACGGCCGAGACGCCGTCGCCGCGCATCGAGACTCCGTAGAGCGCGTCCGCGACCTCCATCGTGCGCTTCTGGTGCGTGATGACGATGAGCTGCGAGCTGGCGCGGAGCTCTTCGTAGATCTCGAGCAGACGTCCGAGGTTGGTGTCGTCGAGGGCAGCCTCGACCTCGTCGAGGATGTAGAACGGGCTCGGGCGGGCTTTGAAGAGCGCGACCAGGAATGCGACGGCGACCAGGGAACGCTCACCCCCGGACAGCAAGGACAGTCGCTTGACCTTCTTGCCGGGGGGACGCGCCTCGACGTCGATGCCGGTCGTCAGCATGTTCTGCGGATCGGTCAGGATCAGCGCACCCTCGCCACCGGGGAACAGTCGCGAGAAGACATCGGCGAATTCGCGCTCGACGTCGTACCAGGCCTCGGTGAACACCTGCTCGACCTTCGCATCGACCTCTTCGACGATCTCGAGCAGGTCCTTGCGTGTCTTGCGGAGGTCGTCGAGCTGCTCGGAGAGGAACTGGTGGCGTTCCTCGAGCGCGCTGAACTCTTCGAGCGCCAGCGGATTGACCTTGCCGAGCATGGCCATCGAGCGCTCAGCGGCACGCAACCGCTTGGTCTGCTCCTGACGGTCGTAGGGCACCGGCGGCGGCAGCTCATCTGCTGTGGCACCCTCAACCGCCTCCTCGGCGATCGGGGGCACCAGCTGGTCGGGGCCGTAGTCGGCGATCAGCGAGTCGATGTCCAGGCCGAGCTCCTCGAGGGCACGAGTCTCCAGACCCTCAAGGCGAAGACGCAGCTCAGCCCGGGCCATCTCATCCTTGTGCACCGAGTCGGTGAGCCCGTCGAGCACTGTGCTCAGCTCGCGCAGCTGGGCGCGTACGCCCCGCAGTGTCTCCTCGCGGCCTGCACGTGAGGCTTCGATCGTGGTGCGAAGCTCGGCGGCCCGCTGGACCGACTGCTCGAGGCGAACGAGCACACGATCACTCGCTGCGATGACCGCCTTGGCTGTCTCGGCCTCGCGGAGCTGGCGTTCGCGGCGCTCCTCGGCCTTGATCCTGGCCTGGCGCTCGGCGGCCGCGGCCTCAAAGAGTGACCGGACCTGTGTCGCCAGGGCACGGGCACGCTCCTCGTTGGTGCGGAGCGCGAGCCGGGCGTCGGTCTCGGCGCGGCGACTCACCGATGCGCGGTCGGCCAGCTGTTCGAGCAATGTCGTGTCGGGCTCGTCCTCCGGCGCAGACTCGGCCTGTTGCAGTCTGTCCTCGAGCTCGGCCAGACCTGAGAGATCGACGTCGCGCGCCTCGGCTGCGGCATTGATCGCCGCGGTCAGACGCTCTGCCTCGCCACGCGCCGCTCGCGCGGTGGCGCCGAGATGTCCAAGATTTTCGGCAACCGCCGCCATCGTCGCGTCCGACTCGTGGAGCCGGCCGAGTGCGGCGTCGACGCGTTCTTGCGCTTCCGCGCGTCGCGCCTGAGCGGCATCGCCCTCGAAGCGAAGGCGTTCGAGCGTGTGCACGGCGCGGTCAAGGTCGTCCGACGCCTGCGAAATGGCCGCCTTGACCTCGATCAGGCTCTGTTTCGACGAGGAACCACCCGACGCAAAGTGCGGGCCCAGTACGTCACCGTCGCGGGTGACCGAAACAACGTCCGGCGACTGGGCGATCAGCTGACGCGACTGCTCGAGATCGTCGACGACGGCGACCTTGTAGAGCAGCCGGCGCAACGCGCCCTGGAGCGGAGCCGGGCCATCGACCACATCAATCGCGTAGGTCGCGAAATCCGGAAGACCGGGCCATGACGAGTCGTCGACCTCGCCACCACCCAGCAACATTCCGGCCCGACCAAGATCTTCGGACTTGAGCTTCTCCATGGCGGAGACAGCGGTGTCGAGGTGATCAACGGCAACCGCATCAGCCGCCGAACCGAGTGCCGAGGCGATCGCCGTCTCGTAGCCACTGCGAACCGTCAGCAGCGCTGCAACCGATCCGAGCAAGCCGCTGATCTCGTCCGTCGCGGCGAGCAGCGCGCCCGCGCCGTCCTTGCGGGACAGTCCGAGCTCAAGGGCTTCCTTGCGGGCCGCGAGAGCTGACTGCTGGCGCTCGGCCTCCTGTGTCTGCGCGCCGACCGAGGCAATCTGTTCGACGATCTCCGCGAGCGTCTTCTCTGCCGCCTCGAGCTCCTCGTCCAGTCCGGTCTCGCCGGCGTTCAGGCCGGCAATCGTGTTCTCGAGCGAGCTGAACTCGCGCTGGGCGTCCGTGGCACGCCGCTCGGCCTCGTCACGGGCGACCGTGAGTCGGCCGATCTCCTCGCCGGCCGCCGTCGCGCGACTCTTGAGCGAGTTGACCTGGCCATGCAGCCGAGCGAGTCCTTCGCGCTGGTCGGCGGCCGCACGGAGCAGTCCGGCGACCCGGCGCTCTTCGGCCGTGTAGGCCGCCTCGGCTTGTTCCTTGGCGGCGATGACCTGTTCGAGAGACTCAGTCGCCTCGGCGACGCCGGCATCCAGCTGCTCATGCTGCTTCTGCGCCTCGCGCGCCTCTGCCTCGAGAACTTCGGGGTCGCGTCCGACGCGGCGGTCCTCAGCCTCCACCGCAGCCAGGCGTACGCGCTCGTTGGCGAGACCGGCTGTGCCGCGGAATCGTTCGCGCAGACCTGACAGGGAGTACCAGGTCTCCTGCGCCGCGGCCAGACGCGGCGAGTCCTCGCGCAGCTGGTCCTCGAGCACGGTCTCCTGCTCGCGGGCCTCGGCGATGGCCTTCTCGACCGACTGACGTCGCTCTTTGAGCGCGGTCTCGTCGGCGAGCTCCTCATCGATGACCTTGCGCGCCTGCATCACGTCGTCGGCCAGAAGACGAGCCCGCGCATCGCGTACGTCGGCCTGGATGACGGCGGCTCGGCGCGCCACCTCTGCCTGCCGACCCAATGGCTTGAGCTGGCGACGCAGCTCGGTGAGCACATCGTTGAGACGAGTCAGATTGCCCTGGGTCGCATCGAGCTTGCGGAGGGCCTTCTCCTTGCGCTTGCGGTGCTTGAGTACGCCCGCCGCCTCCTCGATGAAGCCACGACGTTCCTCGGGTGTGGCGCGCAGGACGCTGTCGAGCTGGCCCTGACCGACGATGACGTGCATCTCGCGACCTATGCCCGAGTCGCTCAGGAGCTCCTGGACATCGAGCAGTCGACAGGTGTTGCCGTTGATCGCATACTCGGATCCGCCGTTGCGGAACATGGTGCGGGTGATGGTGACTTCGGTGTACTCGATCGGGAGCGCACCATCGGAGTTGTCGATCGTGAGAACGACCTCGGCGCGACCGAGGGGCGGCCTGCCGGACGTACCGGCGAAGATGACGTCTTCCATCTTGCCGCCGCGCAGCGACTTGGCACCCTGCTCACCCATGACCCAGGCGAGGGCGTCAACAACGTTGGACTTGCCTGATCCGTTGGGTCCGACGACACACGTGATGCCGGTCTCGAACTGGAGGGTCGTTGAGGAGGCAAACGACTTGAACCCACGCAGTGTGAGGCTCTTGAGATACAACGCTGCTCCTACGACGGCGGCCGACCTGGACTTTAGGACACACTAGGCGACCCGACGCCTTCAGCGACGCACTGTCGCCAAGAACTGTGTCGAGGTCAGCGGTGACCTGCCACAGGCTCACGCAGGTCAGCGGCTGTGACGTGGTCAACCTGCTCACGCAGGGCCTTGAGGAGTCCGTCGTTCTCGACCTTGAGGCGCATCACTTCTGCCTCAAGATCGGCGACGCGTCGACGCAATGTCGAGGAGTCGCGAGATTGCGCTGAGGTGGGGCCGCCAATGAAGCCGACAATTGCTTTGGCCATGGGAATCTCCGCAGAAAAGGGTGGCTGACGGGGAAGGGCAGGTGCTGGCCTGCGTCTGTCAGTGTCCCACCGTGGGTTGCCCGCGGTCAAATGTCTTGTGGCCACCAATCCAGGCCTGTCGCGGGACGAATTGCACGAGACGGACGCTGTCAAGGGGCCCGGATAGGGTGAGGCGCGTGGATGCTCTCTTCGAACCCGTCGTCGGCGAGTGGAAGCGCAACTCTCCACGCCTGGCAACCGTTCGGCGCATTGTGATCTTGATCTTCGCCGGACTGTTCGTTGCCGTCGGGGTCGCGCTGGCGCTGTTCCTGCCAGATGACGTCTGGATCGGCACAATCGTCAGCACGGTTGCCGCGGCCCTGGCGACATGGAGCTGGATCTGGGCCGGACGCAACCAGCGCAGCTGGGGCTACGCCGAGAACGCCGATGACCTGCTGGTCACCAGCGGAGTGATGTTCAAGCGCCTCGTCGCAATCCCTTATGGCCGTATGCAATTCGTTGACGTACAGGCGGGGCCGATCGACCGGGCCTTCGGCATCGCCACCGTCACGCTCCACACCGCAAGCCCCGAGACGGCAGCAGACATTCCCGGCCTTCCTGCTGATCAGGCCACCGCGCTGCGCAACCGCCTGACCGAGCTCGGCGAGTCACATGGCGCCGGTGTCTGATTCTCCGCCTGCGGTCACCGAGGCCGTCGGGCTCCGCACACATCCATTGACCGGCGTGGTCCAGGGAGCGCTCTGGGCCGCCGCCGCGGTCTTCGGGCTCTTCAGCTCGATGGGCGCCGGCGGATGGGAGGGACTGAGCCCGATCCTCAGTGGCCTCATTGCCCTCGTCGGCGGACTGCTGTTCGGTATGGGCGTCGGCTTCCTGACCTGGATGTTCACGCGGTACGTCATCGATGGCACCGAGCTGAGGATCAACAGCGGTGTCATCACGAAGTCCTCGCGCCGCATCCCGTACGAGCGGATCCAGTCCGTTGACATCGCTGAACCGATCGTCGCGCGCGTGCTCGGACTCGCCGAGCTTCGCATCGAGATGGCTGGCGGCAAGAACTCCCGCACGTCTCTGCGATTCCTCAAGCTTGCCGACGCCGGCGCACTTCGTCGCGTGCTGCTTGACCGCGCACATGGCGAAGCCACCGCGGAAGCACCTGACGAGCAGCGCAGCGTCATCACCGTCGTCCCGCCGATGCGGATCATCATCGGCACGCTGCTGTCACTCGACTTCTTGCTGGCCGCACTCGGCAGTGTCGTGGTTGTCGCCGCAGCCGTGTGGGACGGCAACTTCTTCGGATTGCTCGCCGGCATCATCCCGTTGGTCTCCTGGTTGGCGCAGATCGTCGGTCGACGCGTGATCCAGCAGTGGGACTTCACGCTGTCGCGCGGTGAGCGTGGCCTGCGAATCGAACGCGGGCTGTTGTCACGCACGTCGCAGACGATCCCGTACGACCGTGTCCAGGGCATCGCGATCAAGGAGCCCCTCGTGTGGCGGCGTCTGGGCTGGCAACGTCTCGAGGTCGACGTCGCCGGCTACGCGTCGCAGGGCAGCGAGAGCGAAGGCGACAACGCCAACTCGACTCTGCTCCCCATCAGCGATGCACCGCTGGCGAACGCGATCATCGCCGAGCTGCTGCCCGGCGCCGACCCGGCGATCGACGACCGGACGTACGCGTCGCGACGCGCGTGGTGGTTCGCGCCGATCGGCTTCCGCTACCGCTGGGTCGCCGCGAACGCCTCGACCTTCGTGGCGAGTGAGGGCTGGATCCAACGCACCACCAGCATCGTGCCTCACCACAAGACACAGTCGGTGGAGCTTCGCCAGGGGCCTATCCAGCGCCGTCTCGGCGTGGCGACGATCGAGGTGCATTCCCCCAAGGGCCCTGTCGACGCCGACGGCAGGAACCTCCCCGTCGATGCCGCACGCGCAACACTGCTGGCACAGCTCGACCGCGCCCGCGCCGCTCGCTCATGATGATCCGCCCGGTCGTGCAGGGCGATCGCGATGCTTGGCGTCCGCTCTGGGACGGCTACAACGGGGCGGCCGAGGTTGAAGATGCAAGGGGTTCCGCTGGTTCTGTGGACAGCCTTGTCAGCATGCTCGTCTGTGATCAGGAGCGGTTCATTCTTCACTGAATTCACAGGGTTTTCCACTGGCTATCGAACACCTGTTCTAGTAAATTGGAGCCATGAACTCGGGGAGCACCTTTCAGGCATTGCAGGAGGCGGCCGATGCGCTGCACTCTGCCGATGATCGTGACGCTCTCCGGGTGTTTCAGGCCGCTCAAGACGCTCTCGACACCGCTATGGCGGCCCGATTGTCATCGATGGAGCTGTCGCGCTCCTACGAGCTCGATGGTGCGTCGTCGTTGAACATGTGGGTCCGCAATGAACTCCGACTCAGCGCCAAGCAAGCGACAGCGCTGGTGCGGATGCCCCACACCATCGCCCAGCTCCCCGAAGTCGGCGCGGCAGCCGAAGCCGGCCAGATCCGCGCCGAACATGTGGCCGCGTTCACCTATGGCCTCAATCATGTCGGAGCCGACGTCGTCGCCGAGCACGCGCAAGAGTTGGTGGAAGTTGCCAAGGATCACGAACCCAGCCAGCTGTTCAAGGTCATCCGTCACTTGCGTGAGGTCGTCTTCCCCGACGATCTGGACAAGGCTTGGGCCGAAGGGATGGATCGCGAAGACTTTCAAATCAACGCCGTGCTCGACGGTTTCCACGTGAACGGATTTCTCGGAGCTGTCCTTGGTTCCAAGTTCAAGACCCTCATCGAGGCGGGAGCCAAGCCCACCGGACCCGACGACCTGAGGACCGGCGCCCAGCGTCGCATCGATGGTCTCGACAGGTTCGTCACGGCCGCTCTCGAGTCAGGCCTCCCATCCGACAACGGCGTCCGCCCACAGCTGTCAGTGATTCTCGACGCCACCCACGACACCCCCGCCCACCTCGCCGGGTACGGCTCGATCGGACCTAGGCTCCTGGACTACCTCACGTGCAACGTCGATTTCACCACGATCCACACGCGCAACGAAGAGATCCTTGATGCTGGCCGCACCCAAAGGCTCGCCACCGTCCGCCAACGCAAAGCCGTCCTTGCCCGACAGGGCGACGAGTGCGCTGCTCCCGGATGCCACAACACCCATCTGGAGATTCACCACGTCATTTGGTGGTCCAGCGGCGGCAAGACCAATCTCGACAATCTCATCGGGCTCTGCTCACGCTGCCACCATCTGCTGCACCGCGGCCTGCTCCACATCACCGGCAACGCCGCCACCGGCTTCGAGTTCACCAACCGACTCGGTGGCCCCCTGGGAAGACGACGAAGAAGCCACTACCGCCGAGCCGCCTGACCCTCGTCCGGCGGCCCACCGGCATACCAACAGTCGGCACTGGCAGAACACAAGCGGGCTTGGTGCCCGACGGGTCACGCTTGACCTCACGCGCGGGAATCGCCTTCACGATGTTGGTCGGCGGATGTTGCTGAAAGGTGTTCAGCGGCTCGGTACCGACGGCTTGGATGTCGTGGTGGTTGATCCCAATCAAACCCTGAAAGAGGACGCAGATATCGATTCAGGACGAACCTTGGTCGTCGACTCCATTGACGAACTCGTCGCTGACCTATACGAGACTGAGCAGGGGAAAAGCGTCCAGACTTGGCGTGCCTAGACTGGGATACATGACCATTGCAGTCACTGCCGTTTCCGGCCAGCTCGGACGTGCCGTCGTCGAAGCGTTAGGACGCCTCGAACCCGCCCAGACAATCGTGGGTCTTGCACGAACTCCTGAGCGTGCAGAAGGATTGGGCATTGAAGTTCGGCCCGGTGACTACGCCGACATCCATCAGTTGTCGACGTCGTTGGAAGACGTGACGGCCCTACTGCTGGTGTCAGGCAACGAGCAGCCCGAAGAACGCATCCGTCAGCACCGCAACGTCCTGGACGCTGCCAAGGCAGCCGGTGTTGGCAAGGTCGTTTACACCAGCGTGCAGGGAGCCGAAGATGGCACGGCCTTCTCACCAGTCGTACAGAGTAATCGTCATACCGAAGCCGACCTGCGCAACAGCGGGATGGATTGGGTGATCGGACGCAACGGCATCTATATCGAGCCGGACATCGAGAGCATCGACGACTACGTCGCACAGGGTGAAGTCGCGAACTGTGCCGGCGACGCGATGTGTGGTTACACGACTCGATCGGAACTGGCCGAAGCCTATGCACGGATGTTGACCCAGCCGGCCCACAACGGCCATACGTACCAACTCCACGGTCAGCCCATCACGCAAGTCCAACTAGTCGACTACATCAACCGAACCTTCCAGACACAACTCGGCTACCGTTCGATGGGAGTCGACGCGTATCGTGAGGATCGAATCGCAGCCCTCGGAGAATTCATCGGCTCGGTGATAGCAGGGATTTACGAGGGAATCCGCAACGGAGCTCATGACACTCCCAGCAACTACGCGGCGGCCGCCGGAAGACCGCATCAGTCATGGGATGACTACTTCGCGACTCTCCCACGTGGTCAGCGCGGACGAGTAAGTTGACTGGCACGCACGTCGGGGTGGCTGGCCGCAGACCACTCTGAAGCCGAGGCTAGGCCCCTTTTGAAGCCCCGACACAGGCACAAGCGTTTCGGACAGACGCCGCTGCGGTTCAAATCCGCAATATCTTGACGTCAAGAGGTCTGGGAAGAATCCCAGCTTAGCCTGGGAAGAGCCCCTCCGAAGGTTGTACTGAGCCTTGCGACCAGGATGAGCTCCGAAGCGGACGGGCTCGAATCAGCCCCGACTCAAAGTAGCCACTCCCGCTGATCTGCGGTCAATTCCACTAGGTGTATTGGGAGTTTGCGGGCTTACCGACCCTCCACCGTCGACCGCTCCCCATAGGAGATGGACTCAGCATCAAACCTTGGGTCAGCAAGGATCTCGAACGCGGCCTCGTGGGTTGTCCCGACTGTGCACCATTCGGGATCGACATCGGCTGCGATGAACCATGACCTGTCTGCGGGCCAGATCGCGTGCGCCTCCTCGTATAGCGTCTCGCCTGGTTCGAACGTGCCTAGCTTAAACAACTGATCTAACGCCGACCGCAACAAGACGTACCTTCGTACGGACCCGACACCCGGCTCAACAATGTCGAACCGGGGTCCGGGTGGCAGAGAACCCGCGCCATATCCCTCCCAAAGGGCAACGAAGCATTCTTCGGCACTAGTCGTGTGCTCGCCTAGAAGGTCGACAATTTCGGGCATCGCGGGGTCCGCGAAGTCTGACCGTTCCGTTTCGTTGACGAAGAACACCCGAACGTAGGCGGGATACCCAGGCGGACCGAACGCGATCTTGGTCCACACGTTGACGTCGGCATCCGCGAACCAATCAGCAGCGCGAGCATCTTGCAACGGCGAGTACGGCACGCCCCTATTGTGCCTTCAGCGGTAACCACGACGAGGTCACCCACTAGGTGTATTGGGAGTTTGCGGGCTTGTCAGGTTCCATCCCTTGAGCGACTCATCGAGATTGTCGATGACAGCGTGCGCTTTCGTGCGTGGGTCTAGTCGACGCGGCCGCCGACGAGGTCCGAACTGTCCCAGGTCGACAGGCAGAACGGGTGACCTGCAGGGTCGGCGTACACGAGGCAGTGATCGGAGTTGGGCTGGTAGTCGAGCAGCGTGGCCCCGGCGGCGAGGACGCGGGTGCTCGCTGCCTTGAGGTCGGCGACAAGGAAGTCGAGATGGATCTGCATCGGTACGTCCTTCCCAGGCCACGTCGGTGGTTGGAAATCGTCGACCTGCTGGAAGGCGATGAACCCGTTCGAGCCGGTGACGGCTGCCCATTGCGATGACCCCTTCGCGACGCCGTCGGTGATCTCGGCATAGAACTCCGCCAGGGCGAGCGCGTCGGGTGCGTTCACTGTGGTCCCGTCCAGCCTGATGTTGTCGGACATCAGCCGATGATCGTGTCGTGGTAGGCAGGGGTGAGCTCGGTCCAGCGCGCGTGCCAACCCGAGGCTGGCACCTGCTCCGACCAGCCGCCGACGTGTGCGGAGCCGTCGCTCGCAATCGAATGTCCGAGATCTTCCAGGTGGACCTGCCAGCCGGCACCGTGAAAGTGGAGCGCGCCCACCGGCAGGCCACGCTCTTCGACCACCAGCCTGGTTCCAGACCCCTCTGGGGTCAGCCAGGCCTCGATCTGGGACTCGTCCTCGGTACCCGGTGCAGACGTGAGCAGTAGGTGGTGCGGGGCATCGCAGACCTCAATCCTTGCCGGGCCGCTCCACGTGCTGGTAAAGACTGCGTGGACCATTCCTCCCTCGTGCAGGTCGCCGGTCACGGTGGCGATCCAGCGCCCAAGCCGCGCCGGCGCCGTGCACGCCTCCCACAGGTCGTGGATGTCGGTGTCGTAGACGTCTTCGACGCGCACGACTCCGCGCGTTTGGTCGAGTGCCCGCATCGTCGCGATGATCCTCATTTCCGTGCCTTCTTTCCTCGTGTGATCTCCGTGCGCAGGGCATCGAGTCGGTTCTGCCACAGTGCGCGGTACTGCTCCAGCCATTCGTCGACCTCGACGAAGGCCTCCGGGCGCAGGCTGTAGATCCTGCGTTGCGCGTCCTGGCGTACGTCGACAAGCCCGGCATCCCGCAGCACCCGCAAGTGCCGGGACACGCCGGGTCGAGCGATCGGCAGTGCATCGGCAAGTTCGCCCGCCGTCGCCGGATGATCCAGCAAAATCCCAAGGACGGTGCGCCTGCTCTCGTCGGCCAGTGCGTGCAACACCTCGTCCATAGGATTAATGTATCCATACGGTTACTTACCCGCAAGGGTACGTTCTGGCTCGGCGGCTCGAAGGAGAGCGATGGCGCAGCGCGGACCGTCGACGGCCACGTGCAGACTCTCGACATCCGGAACTCCCGCTAGGCGCGCCTGAGGGGCGCCGCAATCTGCCGCAATAGACCGAGGACCAGATCGAGGGGCCTCGCATGCCCAGGACAGCTCGCCCGGGTGGCGAAGTCGGGCGATGTTCCCGGTTGCCATTCGACTTGTGAGGAGTCAATGTCGGTTGCTTCTTTCAAACGCGACCGTATGCAGCCACTAGGTGTATTGGGAGTTCGCGGGCTTGCTCCCCCGCATAGCCTTGACGTATGAAATTCATGATCGCGATGTACTCAGTGCCTGACGACAGTGTTGCTCTAAGTCCGGAGCGGTTGTCGGAGATTGAACTGAAGCATCTTGAATTCAGGGAGCGCCTCGAAGCGTCCGGCACGCTTCTCAACGGGGCGGGCCTGGAGTTCAGGCGAGAAAGTTTGGTATTCCACGAAGGTGACGGGCACGAGGGTCTCAACAGCACTGAAGGGGACCTGGCAGAGATGACGGCGTACTACGTTGTCGAATGCCAAGACGCTGAAACAGCGGCGGCCCTCGCGAGCGAGTTGCTCGATGACCATGTGGTTGCGGTCGACGTGCGGAGCATTCATCACTCGAACGGAATGTAGTCGCCGCCTGTTCTAGGTCGCGCGACTAGGTGGGTTGGGAGTTCGCGGGCTTGGCTGCTTGCTAGCCGCCGGAGGTTGGGTCTTCTGCGCCCGCGTCGAGGGGCGCCGTGATCTCACGTGAGTCGAGCCACCCGTCGGGCACTGAGACCTTCTTGGGCGTGCCCTGCCGCCCGCGCGGGGTGCCGAGCTCGGCGACCGGGTAGGCCTCCGTCGGATCCAGGCGTCCCAGCAGATCATCGAGAGCGGCGTACGACGACACCATGGCGAGCCGGCTCCGCACATCCTTGCCTGCTGCAAATCCCTTGAGATACCAGGCGATGTGCTTGCGGAACTCAATGCATCCGCGCTCCTCACCCATGAGGTTGCCGAGCAGCTCGGCGTGACGCCGCATCACGCTCGACACCTCGCCAAGTGACGGCAGCTCAAGCACGTCCTCGCCGTTGAATGCGGCAGCAAGATCGCGGAACAACCACGGTCGGCCCAGGCAGCCGCGGCCGACCACGACTCCATCGACGCCGGTCTCCTCGACCATCCGGATCGCGTCGGCGGCCTCCCAGATGTCACCGTTGCCGAGCACCGGAATGTCCACCGCGGCCTTGAGCTCGGCGATCGAGTCCCAGTCGGCGCGGCCCGAGTAGTGCTGCACCGCGGTGCGGCCGTGCAGTGCGATCGCGGCGCAGCCGGCATCTTGGGCGATGCGTCCGGCGTCGAGGAACGTCAGATGCTCCTCGTCAACGCCCTTGCGGGTCTTCATCGTGACGGGGATCCCGTATGGCGCAGCGGCACCGACCGCGGCGTTGAGGATCTCACCGAGCAGCGTCGACTTCCACGGAAGTGCGGCTCCCCCACCCTTGCGGGTCACCTTGGGTACGGGGCAGCCGAAATTGAGGTCGATGTGGTTGACGCCGTGCTCGGCGCAGAGAATCTCGACCGCGCGGCCGACATAGTGCGGGTCGATGCCATAGAGCTGCACCGAGCGCACCGTCTCGTTGGGTGCGAACGTCAGCATCGACAGACTCGTCTTGTCGCCTTCGACGATGCCGCGCGAGGTGATCATCTCGCAGACATACAGCCCGGCACCCTGCTCGGCGCACAGTTGCCGGAAGGCCGCGTTGGTGACACCTGCCATCGGCGCGAGCACCACCGGCGTCGCCACCTCGAGGTCGCCAAGGCGCAGCGTGCGAGGCAACGTGGCGGTGGACATGACTCAAGTGTCCCAGACCCAGATGTGCGCGGCGCCCCTGCGCAATGCTTCTGCGCACGGTGGAGCTAGGGGGTCCAGGTGATGGCGTCCTTGGCGGAACCGGTCTGGAGGTCAACGGACTGCAACGCCTGGCCCTTGGGGACGAGGTAGACCAGACACAGATCGGCAGACGAGCCCGGAAGGAAGGTCGCGGGCAGCGCTGGCGTGGGACACGGTGGGAAGTCGCCGACCAGCTCGTTGGGCGGGAAGATCGTGTTGCTGGAGTCGTGCGCGTAGATCGGCAACGCAGCGCCGCCCAGTCCTGCCGGCCCCTCGTTCTTGACCGTCACGCTGACATAGAACGGCGATGCCTGCTTGGTCTCCTCGTCGAGGGAGAAGAACGCAAAGTCGGCGATGTCGCCCTTGGCCACAGACGTCACGGTGACCGTGATCGCGCTGACGGCTGACTTGCCGACCTGGTAGACCACGCTGGCCGAATCGTCCTCGGACAGGACGGTGCCGCCCTTGGTCAGGGTCACTCCTGACGGCACGACGAACCCCTTGGGCACCGGTACGGGGTCCTCTTTGGGGTCCGACGAGCAGGCGGTCAAGGTCAGAACCGCGGCAAGCGCCGCGGCGGTCAGGGCAGAACGCGTGAGTGACGACACCTGCCGATTGTGACCCACCGTCGGCTCAGCACCCAGGCAGGCGCGCCGCGAGCCACGATGACACCTGGTCGAGGGCGATGCGTTCCTGCGCCATCGAGTCGCGTTCGCGGATCGTCACGGCCTGGTCGTCGAGGGTCTCGAAGTCGACCGTGATGCAGTACGGCGTGCCGATCTCGTCCTGGCGTCGATAGCGTTTGCCGATCGCCTGTGCGTCGTCGAAGTCGACATTCCAGAACCCCCGCAGCTCAGCGGCCAGGGCTCGCGCCTTGGGCGAGAGATCCTCGTTGCGTGACAGCGGGAGCACCGCAACCTTGACCGGCGCGAGCCGCTTGTCGAGCTTCAGGACCGTACGGGTGTCGGTGCCGCCCTTGTTGTTGGGCACCTGCTCCTCGACGTACGCATCGATCAGGAAGGCCATCATCGACCGGTTCACACCGGCGGCCGGCTCGATCACGTATGGCGTCCAGCGCTCGTTGTTGGGCTGGTCGAAGTACTGCAGATCCTTGCCCGAGTGCTCGCTGTGGGTCTTGAGGTCAAAATCGGTGCGGTTGGCGATGCCTTCCAGCTCACCCCATTCCGATCCGGCGAACTCAAAGCGGTACTCGATGTCGACCGTCCGCTTGGAGTAGTGCGAGAGCTTTTCCTGCGCGTGCTCATAGAGGCGAAGGTTGTCCGGATTGATGCCGAGCCCGGTGTACCAGTCCATCCGCGTCTTGATCCAGGTCTCATGCCACTCCTCGTCGGTGCCGGGCTCGACGAAGAACTCCATCTCCATCTGCTCGAACTCGCGCGTACGGAAGATGAAGTTGCCCGGGGTGATCTCGTTGCGAAAGCTCTTGCCGATCTGGCCGATGCCGAACGGGGGCTTCTTGCGGGCCGTGGTCATGACCTGGGCGAAGTTGATGAAGATGCCCTGAGCCGTCTCGGGCCGCAGGTAGTGCAGACCTTCGTCGGACTCGACCGGCCCGAGGAAGGTCTTGAGCAGACCGTTGAACATGCGCGGCTCGCTCCACTGGCCACGCGTGCCGCAGTTCTCGCAGACGATCAGCTCCATGCCGACGTCGTCCGGGTCATCGTTGGACCCGTCCTTCTTGGCCTTCTTCTCGACGTACGCCTCCTGCAGGTGATCCTGGCGGTAGCGCTTGTGACAGCTCTGGCACTCGACCAGCGGGTCGACGAAGGCCGACAGGTGTCCCGAGGCGTTCCACACCGCAGTCGGCAGGATCACCGACGAGTCCAGGCCGACGACGTCGTCGCGGCCCTGCACCATCGAGCGCCACCACTGGCGCTTGATGTTGTCCTTGAGCTCAACGCCGAGCGGTCCGTAGTCCCAGGCCGACCGTGTGCCGCCGTAGATCTCGCCGCACTGGTAGACGAAGCCCCGGCGTTTGCTGAGGCTGATGACGCTTTCGACGGTCGATGCCATGAGGTGTCCATTCCGGCTGGTTGTCGGCGGGCGTTTGTACGTCGTCGTGACGACGTACGCCCGAGGGTTGAGACAGCAACGGTATCGGGCGCGTTGAAGCACGGCGGCCACGGGCAGGCACTGTTGACAATGATTCTCAGTTAGTTGAGAATCATTGTCATGAAGAAGATCCTCGGCCTGCTCGCGCCGTTCGCCTGCGTGACACTCCTTGCCGCGTGTGGGAGCTCGACCGACACCGGATCCACCAAGGTCCAGGTCGTCGCGTCGTTCTATCCGCTCCAGTACGTCGCCGAGCAGGTCGGAGGATCGTTCGTGGAGGTCCGCAACCTCACATCCCCCGGCGTCGAGCCACACGATCTCGAGCTCGCACCCAAGCAGGTCGCATCCGTGCAGGACGCCGATCTGGTGGTCTACGAGAAGGACCTGCAGCCCGCTGTCGACGACGCCGTCAAACAGGCCGACCGGGACGCCGAAGGCACCGTGAACGCCACCGCCATCGTCGACACGCTGCCCGCCCAGAGCGGCGGTGACGAGCACAGCGACATCGATCCACACCTGTGGCTCGACCCCCGCAACATGATGACCATCGCCTCGGCAGTGCAGGACAAGCTCAGCGCCATCGAACCCGCCCGTGCCGATGACTTCGCTGCCAACGCCGAATCGCTGATCGCCGAGCTCACGACCCTCGATGACGCTTTCGCGTCGGGCCTCAAGACGTGCCGCTCGCGCACCATCGTGACCAGTCACGCGGCTTTCCAATATCTCGCCACTCGCTACGAGCTGACCCAGGTGCCGATTGCCGGCATCGACCCCAGCCACGAGCCGTCGCCGTCACAGCTCGCCGACATCACCAGGCTCGTACGCGATCAGGGCATCACCACGATCTTCACCGAGGAGCTCGTGAGTCCGGCCATCGCCAGCACGATCGCCCGCGAGACCGGCACGACAATCGATACGCTCGACCCGATCGAGGGACTGTCCAACGACACAGCGGACAAGACGTATGTGACGCTGATGCAGCAGAACCTCGCGACCATCCAGAAGGCGAACTCGTGTCAATGACCAAACCACTCGTCGCGCGGGGCGTGACGGTCTCGATCGAGGATCGCCAGGTGCTGCGTGGTGTCGATCTCGACGTGGGCCAGGGCGAGTTCGTCGCCCTCCTCGGATCAAATGGTTCGGGCAAGTCGACGCTGGTCCGTGCCGCGATCGGACTGGTTCCCATGGTGTCCGGATCGGTCGAGCTGTTCGGCACCCCGCTCAAGGACTTCCGAGAGCGGCGGCGCCTGGGTTATGTCCCACAACGCTCACGGGCCGTGGCCGGCGTTCCCGCAACGGTGCGAGAGGTCGTCGCGAGTGGCCGGCTCGCCTACCGCCCGTACGTGGGGCACAGCAGAGCGGCCGACGTCAAGGCCGTTGCCGCCGCCATTGCCCGCGTCGGACTTGCCGAGCGCACCGGTTCCGCGCTCAGCGAGCTGTCCGGAGGGATGCAGCAGCGGGCCCTGATCGCACGGGCGCTGGCAACTGAGGCTGAGCTGCTCGTGATGGACGAGCCGACCGCCGGCGTCGACCACGAAAACCAGCAGGTCCTGGCCGAGCTCCTGCACGGGCTGGTTGACGAAGGCACCTCAATTCTCCTCGTGGCACACGAGCTCGGGCCGTTGCGCCCCCTGATCAACCGGGCCGTGGTGCTTGACGTCGGAGCCGTCACCTATGAGGGCCCCGTCGACGGCGTGGTGCACGAGGACCACTCGCACGTTCACCACCACTCCGATGCACCCGAACGTCGACCCGGCGTTCCCGGCGATGGAGTCATCTGATGTTCGAGCTGCTCGACTACGAGTTCATGCGCCTGGCGCTGATCGCTGCCGTGTTCACGGGTCTAGCCGCACCCGCGATCGGCACCTTCCTCGTGCAACGCCGACTCGCCCTGCTCGGCGATGGGCTTGGTCACGTCGCGCTCACGGGTGTTGCCCTCGGACTGCTCACCGGCATCGCACCCATCATCACCGCGGTCATCGTTGCCAGCATCGGCGCGGTGGTGATCGAGCTGCTGCGTATGTATGCACGCACCAGCGCCGACGTCGCCCTCGCGATGCTGTTCTATGGCGGCATCGCCGGCGGTGTCCTGCTGGCCAATCTGGCCGGCAACAGCGCCGCCACGCTCAACAGCTACCTGTTCGGCTCGATCACCACCGTGTCGGGCAGCGATCTCGGGCTCGTCGCGGTCCTCGGCATGATCGTGATCGCGCTGTCGATCGGACTCTCACCCCAGCTGTTCGCGGTCTGCCAGGACGAGGAGCACGCCCGGGTCAGCGGTGTTCCGGTGAGGGCCTACAGCATTCTGATCGCGATCCTTGCCGCAGTCACGATCACGGTTGCGATGCGTACGGTTGGCCTTCTGCTGGTCTCGGCGTTGATGGTGGTGCCGGTCGCGGCTTCGCAGCAGCTGACCCGGAGCTTCCGGACAACCCACTTCGCAGCGATGGCAATCGGGCTGGTGGCAGCCGTCGGCGGACTGGTCACGAGCTATGAGATCGAGACGCAACCCGGACCGACGATCGTGCTCATCGCCCTCGCGATCTTTGCTGTCGCCACCGTGGCAGGTGCGCTGATGAGGCGCATGCGCAGCCGACACCGCCACGTAGATTACGCCTGAGGAGGAGTTGTGGTCGAAGCACCAAGAAGCACCCGCCAACGACGAGCTGTCGTGGCGATCCTGGCCGACCTCGATGGTTTTGCCAGCGCACAGGACATTCACGATGCGCTGACCAAGCGCGGCGAATCGGTCGGCCTTTCGACTGTCTATCGCAGCCTGCAGGTGCTGGCCGAGTCGGCCGAGATCGACGCCCTGCGCAATGACGATGGTGAGGTCCTCTACCGCCAGTGCAGTGCAGGTCACCACCACCACCTCGTCTGCCGCTCATGCGGCCGCACGGTCGAGGTCGAGGGCCCCACCGTCGAACGCTGGGCCGACAAGATCGCCGACGAGAACGGCTTCCGCGACGTATCCCACACGCTTGAGATCTTCGGCACCTGTCACGGGTGCGCCTGATGTCCATCCGCATCGTCACCGGCGACGCCCTCACAGCGCAGGACGTGTACGACATCTGGAAGATCCGCGATCAGGTGTTTGCCTACGAGCAGCATGTCGAGGACACGGACGTCGATGGCCGCGACCTGCTGGCGACCACGACGCACCTGTGGCTTGCCGATCCGGAGGGTCCGACCAGCTACCTGCGGGCCTATGACGACGACGGCATCCACATCGGCCGCGTCTGCACCCGCAAGGAGCAGCGCGGTCGCGGACTGTCCGGCCAGCTCATGGTCGAGGCCTCGCGGCTGTGGGGCGCTCGGGAGATTCACCTGAACGCTCAGGCGCATCTCGAGCAGTGGTACGAGTCCTTCGGCTATGCACGCTCCGGCGATGACTTCGATGAGGCCGGCATCCGCCACACCCCCATGAGTCGCCCAGCGAGCTAACCGGCCGAGATCGCGGTGTTGACGGCCTCAGTCACGTCGCCCTCGATCGTGGTGGCATAACCGTTGAGCTCCTCGGCCGCCGCCGCGAACTGCTTGGAGTAGCTGAACGAGAAGTTCTCCTGGGCATCGATCTTGTCGGCGAGTGTCGTTGCCTGGCCGATGACATATTGCGCTGCGTCGCGAACGGTCGCGGCGAGCTTCTCCTGACCTTCGGGCACGGTGACGGCGTCGAATGCGTCGCGTGCGTTCACGAATGCGGGGATCAGCCTCGAGCGGACGGGCTCGCTGCTGGTGATCGGGGTCGTCCCGACGAAGTCGGACGCACGCAGCTCCAGCAGCTCGCGGGCAGCCGCAATGAATGTCTCGGCGACCTTGGCTTCCTTCAGCTTCTGGCTCAGCGCGACGTACGGGCCCAGCAAGGTCGACTCCACATCGACGGCCTCGCGATAGCTCGTCGAGTTCTGGCTTCCGAACTTCGAGGTCTCGGGCAGCTTTGGTGGCTCGGCCGTCTCGGTCTCGACAACCCGTGCGATCTCGTCGAGCTTCGATGAGTCGGCGTCCTTGATCGCCGCTACGACCCGTGCCCTGAATGTCGAGACGGCAGCCAGATAGTCCTGCCCGATCGTCTCAGCTTCTGTGACCTGATCGGACTGTCGTTGGTTCTGCATGACGACGAGACCGCCGACGACCGCACCGACCAGAATGGTGATCAGTACCGGAAGCACCATGACCGCTTTGCGCGCCTTCACTGCACCTTCTCTCGCCCCCGATGACCGGCGTCACACCTTAATCAGTGGTCGATGCGCGGCGCCACCCCGTGCTGGCGCAGCCCGTAGGTGAACGCGTCGACGAGCGCCTCCCACGATGCCTCGATGATGTTGGCCCCGACGCCCACGGTGACCCACACGTCCTTGCCGTCGGTGGTCTCGATCAGCACCCGGGTGATCGCGTCGGTTCCGTGGCCCTGGTCGAGGATGCGCACTCGGAAGTCGATCAGGTGGAACCGGGCGACATCTGGGTAGACCTGCTCGATCGCCTGACGCAGTGCGTGGTCGAGCGCGTTGACGGGACCGTTGCCCTCACCGATGACCGCGAGGCGCACTCCCCCGGCGGTCAGCTTCACGGTGGCCTCGGACACCGCGTCGTCACCCTTGGTCGACTCGGCGAGAACCCGCCAGGACTCGACGTCGAAGTAGGACGGGCGGACGCCCTCCATCTCCTCGGCCAACAGCAGCTCGAACGATGCATCGGCCGCTTCGAACGTGTAGCCGGCCTGCTCCATCTGCTTGACCCGGTCGGTGACGCGTGCCAGCCGTTCGGCGTCGTTGGCCAGGTCGTAGCCCAGCTCCTTGCCCTTGAGCTCGATCGTCGCGCGGCCGGCCATCTCCGAGACGAGCAGGCGCATGTCGTTGCCGACCAGCGCGGGATCAATGTGCTGGTAGAGATTGGGATCGACCCGGATGGCACTCGCGTGCAGTCCGGCTTTGTGCGCGAAGGACGAGACCCCGGTGTAGGGCTGACGAGCCGACGGCGGGTAGTTGGTGATCTCGGCAATTGCGTGGGCGATGCGCGTCGCCTCGGCGAGCTTGCCCTCTGGAAGTACTGGTGTGCCGAGCTTGAGCTCAAGGTTGGCGATGCAGGTGACCAGGTCGGCGTTACCCGTACGTTCGCCGTAGCCGTTGATGCAGCCCTGGACGTGGGTGACGCCGGCCTGCACCGCGGCCATGGAGTTGGCGACGGCACATCCTGTGTCGTTGTGCGCGTGGATGCCCAGTCGCGCACCGGTTGTCGCGACATCGGTGACGATCTCGGAGATCCAGTGCGGGAGCATGCCGCCGTTGGTGTCGCACAGGATGACGACCTCGGCGCCGGCGTCTGCAGCGGTCGCCGCGACCTCGAGCGCATAGTCGCGGTTGGCGCGGTAGCCGTCGAAGAAGTGCTCGAGGTCGACGAACACGCGTTGACCTTCGTCACGCAGGTGGCTGACGGTGTCGCGCACCATCGCAAGGTTCTCGGCCAGCGTCGTACGCAGTGCCAGTTCGACATGGCGATCGTGACTCTTGGCGACCAGGGTGACGACGGAGGCGCCTGACTCTCGCAGCGCGGCGACGAGCTCGTCGTCCGCGGCAACCCCGTCAGCGCGACGGGTGGCACCGAATGCGGCCAGCGTGGCGTGCTTGAGGTCGAGCTCCTTGGCGGCGAGCGCGAAGAACTCGGTGTCCTTGGGGTTGGATCCGGGCCAACCGCCTTCGATGTAGCCAACTCCCAGGTCGTCCAGGTGACGGGCGATGTGCATCTTGTCCTGCACCGAGAGGTTGAGCCCCTCTTGCTGGGCACCGTCGCGCATCGTCGTGTCGTAGACGTGAAAGTCGCTGTCGTACTGCTTTCCTGCCGTCACTGATCAATCCTTCGTTGGGTCATCGCAAATCATTGGATGCCGTTGGGCTGGCAACAAAAAAGCCCCCCACGGCAATGGGAGGCAGCGCGTCGGGCGCCAATCTTGAATCTGAGTGGCTAGTGCCCGGCGCGCCTGTCAATAATGATCGAGATGATCGTCATGCGGCTCAGTCTAGACTGACGTTTCTATGAGCGCCAGACCCGTACCGGTGCCCGCCGTTCTCACGATTGCGTATGTCGTGATGACCGCGGAGCCGCTCGATCGAGATGATCTGGTCCCGCTCCCCGAAAGGTCACTGCTCAGGTTGCGTGGCAGCAGTGTGAACAATCTCAACCGGATGACACGGCTCCCCCATCAGCGTCTGGTCTCTCGCTCGGTGGGGCCGGGCGCAGCCCGGCTCGCCGCCGAGGAGGCGCTGAGGGAGGCGATCGAGATCGCCACACGTCACGACGGGCTGGTTGTCGACCTGCAGACGCCGCGGATCGTCGAGCTCACGGAGCAGGGTCCCCGACCTGCTGCTGCGTGGTTCACCTTCGAGTACGACCTCGATGACCTCGGCACGATTCGTACGCACGGTCTCACCGTGATTGGTCTGCCTGAGATCGTCCTGCGCAACGTGCCCGAGGACGAACGGGGCATGTACGACATGGTGGTCGTCGGCCTGGTCCATCGCCTGCTCGAGGAGTGGCCCGAGCACGATCCGGTCGGGCCGGCACGTGTCACCCTCGGCGACATCGCGGCGGGCTATGAGGGCGGCGAAGTCGTCCAGCAGGAGCGCGGCGTCGACGTGCTGATCGACTACGACCCCGAACTTCATGCCCTCACCGTTGAGGTCATGACCAGCCCGGGCGAAGCGCTGTTCTGACTGTCCTGCTCATGTCCGGGCGTAGGGGCGCGGTCGTTGTCTTGCGGTCTGGTGAGGTGTGGCGATTCGTTGTCTGAAGGGTCGGGCCAGTGGTCGGCCGTGGTGGTTGGTGAAGATGGCCTGCTGCGCTGGTCCGTTGATGTTGAGTAGTTCGCGGTGGACCAGGTGGTGGCACCGTGATGCACAAATCCGACGAGGTTGTTGAGGTCGGTGGTGCCGCCTTTGGACCACCAGCGGATGTGATGGATCTCCAGGTGGGTGTTTCGGCAGCCGGGTGCGGCGCATTCGTTGCGTTGGCGGGCCAGCACGGCACGGCGTTGACGAAGAGTGGCCAACCGGTGAGTGCGTCCGACGTCGAGGATTTCGTGGTTGCGGGTCCGGATCGGTGTGAGGTCGACCGTGCAGGTCAGGTAGTCGAGCAGCTTGGGGCCGATGGACCCGAACCCGGCGAGCTGGGCTGGTGTGTCACCGGCGGTGTCGATGATGACCGACAGATGTGGGCGGACACCTTTGTCTGAAGGCAGACCGGACTCGAGAACACTGGTGAGCACGGTGTCGAACCCGTCGATCCGCGTTGGGCGCCGGTGCGGGTGTCGCCTGGGTCGGTGGGTTTGGAGACGGAGTCGAGCACCGTTTTGAACTTCGCACCCGTCACCGCGTCCAGGAACCCGGTGACAATGGAGCCGCCGCAAAGTAGGGCATAGCCGCGGCGGAGCAGCCATCGAACACGGCTGTCACCTGGATGTCTTGACGGTCCATGCCTTCGGCCCACGCCTTGTCGAGGTCATCGGGGAAGACCGCCTCCCGCAACGCCCGAACCACCTTGAACAACTCGGACGGTTCGTTGGCCTTGGCCACATCCAACAACCACGGCTCGGACTCGGCAGATCACCTCAGCACCGATGTGTTTGATGCCGTAGGTGAACGCCGCCACATGTTCAGCGCGGATCAGACCCGCCTCAGCCGCCACAGCCACGGCCGGCAACTGGGCCATGGTGTGCGGCATACGAACCAGAGTGTTGGCTTGTTTGGCGCTGACCCGTAGTTCGTTGCGGACCCACACGTTCAACGACGACGCACCCTCAGCCTCATATGACCGTGACAGCTCGATCGACGCGAGACGGGCAGCTTTGGCGGTGTCGAGAGCATCCTGCGCGGCCTGGAACGCCCGCACCGCGTCAAGGTCATCACCACAGGAAAGCGCATCGGCTGCCGTCTGCAAAGCCTGAAGAGTCGCCCCCGAATCCATGACTCAAACCTACTAGAACACCTGTTCGATGACCAGTGGAAAACCCTGTGAATTCAGGGTTTTTCTACCACGTTTCCCCACAGAGCGAGCCGCCGCGAGAAGGATCCACCGGCTGGACTTTGGCCGTCTTCTTTGCGCTTTTCAAAAAGCAACCACGTACCAAGGCGAGGGCCTCAGCAAGCCTCCAAGGTCGCGGCCCCTTCGGTCGCTGCGCTCCCTCCCAGTCGGCCGCAGGCGGCCTCCTTAGGGACCGACGTTTCTCAGCAAGCCTCCGAGGTCGCGCCCCTTCGGTCGCTGCGCTCCCTCCCAGTCGGCCGCAAGCGGCCTCCTTAGGGACCGAAACGCTTAGGCCTTTGCCTTGCCCTTGGTCCGGGGCGCGAGATTGGCGAGGGTCTCGGGCTTGAGGATGGATTCGAGCTTCTCGCGCGGCAGCAGACCGCGTTCGAGCACCAGCTCTGCCACCCCTCGACCGGTCGCCAGCGCTTCCTTGGCCACCTCGGTGGCCGCGGCGTAGCCGATGTAGGGGTTGAGGGCCGTGACCAGGCCGATCGAGTTCTCGACCTCGGCGCGCAGGAGCTCGACATTGGCCGTGATGCCGTCGACGCAACGTGTCGCCAGCACCAGCACCGCTTCGCGCAGACGTGAGAGGCCGGCCGACAGCGAGTAACAGATGACCGGCTCGAAGGCATTGAGCTGAAGTTGGCCGCTCTCGGCTGCCATCGAGACCGTGACGTCCATGCCGATGATCTGGAACGCGACCTGGTTGACGACTTCGGGGATGACCGGGTTGACCTTGCCGGGCATGATGCTCGACCCGGCCTGGACGGCGGGAAGGTTGATCTCGTTGAAGCCGGCACGCGGACCGGATGACAGCAGTCGCAGGTCGTTGCAGATCTTGGACAGCTTGACCGCCACGCGCTTGAGCGTGCCCGAGTGCTGGACGAACGCGCCGCAGTCCTGCGTCGCTTCGATGAGGTCAACCGCACTGACCAGCGGCAGGCCGGTGAGCGATCCGAGGTGCTTGCAGGCCGCGGGTACATAGCCCTTGGGCGCGTTGAGCATCGTGCCGATTGCCGTGGCACCGAGGTTGATCTCGTGCAGCAACATCACCGACTCCGACAAGCGGGCCCGGTCCTCGCCGATCATCAGCGAGTACGTACGGAACTCCTGACCGAGGGTCATCGGCACGGCGTCCTGGAGCTGCGTACGGCCCATCTTGAGGACGTCGTGGAACTCGTCGGCCTTGGCTGCGAAGGACGCCTCGAGCACCTCCATGGCGTCGAGCAACGCGTGGGTGGCCAGAATCAGCGCGATCTTGACCGCCGTCGGGTAGACGTCGTTGGTCGACTGACTGAGGTTGATGTGCTCGTTGGGGTGGAGCACCTCGTAGTCACCCTTGTTGTGGCCCATCAGCTCGAGAGCACGGTTGGCGATGACTTCGTTGGCGTTCATGTTGGTCGACGTGCCGGCGCCGCCCTGCATGACGTCGACCACGAAGTGATCGTGAAGCGCTCCGGCCCGGATCTCCTCACAGGCGCCACGGATTGCCTCGTACCGCTCGTCATCGAGCAAGCCGAGGTCGTGGTTGGCGGCTGCGGCCGCCTGCTTGACCGCGGCGAGTGACTCGACGAGGTAAGGACTCACCCCGATCTGAACACCCGTGATCGGGAAGTTCTCCTGCGCTCGCAGGGTGTGCACACCCCAGTAGACGTCAGCGGGGATCTCGCGAGCACCGATCAGATCGTGCTCGGATCGCGTGGCAACGGACATAGATGGGGCCTCCAGTGCGTGAGACACGACGTTGGGCCCCACCCGCCTGACCTTAGAACATCGCGAAGGTCACGAGGTGAGCGGCATCACTGTACTCGCGAGTACAGTTTTGAACGCCCCGATAGCCGTAGGCCTGACTGCCACCTCGCTTCGGGAGCGTAGGCCTATCCGTCGCTCGCTTGGGCGACTACGTCGCTAGTGCGTGCTTACGCTGGGAGCACACAGCGCATCCAGTTGTGCTGATCAGCAGCGCGGCCGTACTGGATGTCGACCAGGGCGGCACGGATGTCTGAGGTGACCTTGCCCGCCTCGCCGTCACCGGTGACCGCTTCGCCGCCGTCCCACTTCAACGATCCGACCGGGGTGACGACCGCGGCCGTGCCGCAGGCGAACACCTCGGTGATGGTGCCGTCGGCTGTGCCCTCGCGCCATTCGTCGATGCTCACTTGGCGTTCGATGACGTCGTAGCCGAGGTCGCCGGCGAGCGTGATGATCGAGTCGCGGGTGACGCCCTCGAGGATCGACCCAGACAGTGATGGCGTGACGATCGAACCGTCGGAGTGGACGAAGTAGAGGTTCATCCCACCCAGCTCCTCGACCCATTTCTGCTCAACCGAGTCGAGGAAGGCGACTTGGGCGCAGCCATGTTCGGCGGCTTCCTGCTGGGGAAGAAGGCTTGATGCGTAGTTGCCGCCCGTCTTGGCAGCACCCGTGCCACCGGCGCCGGCACGCGAGTATGTGGTCGACAGCCAGATCGAGACCGCCTTGACGCCGCCGGCGAAGTAGGCGCCTGCGGGCGAGGCGATGACCGAGTAGGTCACGTGGTGGCTCGGCCGCACACCGAGGAACGCCTCGGAGGCGAACATGAAGGGTCGGATGTAGAGGCTCTTCTCCTCGCCAACCGGAACCCATGCGCGGTCTGCCTCGATGAGCGCTTCGATCGATCCGAGGAACCAGTCGATGGGCAGCTCAGGGAGGGCCAGGCGATGTGCTGACCGCTGCATACGGGCAGCGTTGGCATCGGGACGGAACATCCAGATGGAGCCGTCAGCGTGGACGTACGCCTTGAGGCCCTCGAATATCTCCTGGCCGTAGTGCAGCACCGCCGTCGCGGGATCGAGTGACAGCGGGCCGTAGGGCACGACGCGGGCATTGGCCCATCCGGTGTCGGGAGTCCACTCCGCCACGAACATGTGGTCGGTGAAGTGTTTGCCAAAGCCGGGGTCGGCCAATATGGCAGCTCGCTGGTCATCGGACTTGGCGGCGGCGCTTTGTTCAAAGGTCGCCGAAAACTGCTTGGACGTCATAGTTTTCACGATACTGCTTTCGGGGTCGAAGGGTAAATGGTCGTTAACCGACCGTTACGCCTTCGGCCACGCGCGCATCAGCGATGAGCTGTGCGATGGCCTCTCCCACCTCCTCGGTGCTGCGGGGAGAGGTGCCACGTGAAGCAATGTCTGACTCGACTGCTGCGTTGATCTCAGCCGCCGCTGCCGGAAGACCCAGGTGGTCCAACAGGAGTGCACCCGAGAGGATCGCGGCCGTCGGGTCTGCCTTGGACTGTCCGGCGATGTCTGGCGCCGAGCCGTGGACAGGCTCGAACATGCTGGGCGAGCTGCCGCTCGGGTTGATGTTGCCGCTGGCGGCGACTCCGATGCCACCGGTCACAGCAGCGGCGAGGTCGGTGAGGATGTCACCGAACAGGTTGTCGGTGACGATCACGTCGAATCGGGATGGATCGGTCACCAGGAAGATTGTGGCGGCGTCGACGTGCAGGTAGTCGACCGCGATGTCGGGGAACTCAGTCGCGACGGCGTCGACGGTACGGGTCCAGAGGTGGCCGGCGTGGACGAGCACATTGTTCTTGTGGACCAGGGTGAGCTTCTTGCGCGGCCGGGCCTGGGCTCGGGCGAATGCGTCGCGGACGACACGCTCAACGCCAAATGCGGTGTTGACGCTGACCTCGGTCGCGAGCTCATGTGGCGTGCCGACACGAATCGCACCGCCATTGCCGACGTACGGTCCTTCGGTTCCCTCGCGGACCACGACGAAATCGACTTTGCCGGGATTGGCAAGCGGCGTCGGGACACCCGGGTAGATCTTGGACGGACGCAGGTTGACGTAGTGGTCGAGCTCGAAGCGCAGCCGGAGAAGCAGCCCGCGCTCGAGAGTGCCGGATGGGACGGTCGGGTCCCCGACCGCGCCGAGCAGGATCGCGTCATGGCCGCGGATCGACTCAAGCTCTGCGTCAGGAAGAACCTCGCCCGTCGCATGCCACCGGCGCGCGCCGAGATCGAACTCAGTCCGGTCGAATGTCACCTCGTGCTCAGCGGCGACCAGATCGAGCACCTTGAGCGCTTGGGCAGTGACTTCGGGACCGATGCCGTCACCGGCAATGACGGCAAGCTTGTACGTGCGACTCATGTCGCCATCCTAGGACGGCCGTCTCATAATTTGGAACCCGCGTCTTGTCATGTGGGACGCCTAGTTGTCGTCGGGCCGGTCGTCGAACTCAAGCTCAGGTGCTGGCGTGTGCTCGTCGCGCAGGTGCGCCGGTCCCCACTCCATCAGTTGCGGATCCATGAACGTTCTCCTTGTGTGATCGCCGCGTCGTCTCGGGTCCGCCGTTCCGCCAGACACCACGCCGGAGATCATCCGGAAAGGAGAAAGAGATACATCAACAGATCAGATCGTGATCTGGATCCCTGCGGCGGAACGGCGAGCCAATGCCGAAACTCCGCGGCAGGGGTGGCCCTAAGAGGCCCTGCCGCGGCAAGCGATTACTACGAGCTGCTTCCGCATGACGCCAGCCTAGACCCGCTCTCCACATCCGTACGCGATTTGGCCAACCCATCTCGATCACCGAGACGTCGCGTCGCGCAGCGACCGTGGCACACTGTCCGCGTGAGCGCACCAGCTGAGGTACCTGAGATCGTCTCGAGCACGCTCGACCTGTCCCGACAGCGCGGCTTCATCACCTCGATCCGCAACGAGACCGGACGATTGCTCGCCACCCTGGCCGCTTCACGCACCGGCACGCTCGCCGAGCTCGGGACCGGCTGCGGAGTGGGCTCGGCCTGGCTGTCGAGCGGTGCACCCAAGGACGCCCGAATCGTCAGCGCCGAGCTCGACCCAGCTCTGGCCGGGGACGTACAAAAGATCTTCGCGGACACGCCCAACGTGGACGTGATCGCCGGAGACTGGTCGACCCTTGAGAAGTACGCGCCCTTCTCACTGGTGTTCGTCGACGTCAGAGACGTCATGGAGTTCATCGACGTCTTTGCCGATCTGCTCGAGCCCGGTGGGATCGCCGTGCTTGACGACTTTGCACCGTCGGCGTTCTGGCCACCGATCGTCGAAGGCCGCGTCGACACAGTCCGCGAACGCTGGTTGACCGATGAGCGGTTTGCGGCGGTCGAGATGCTGATCGACGTCGACGCATCGCTGATCATCGCCACCCGCCGCTGACCGACTCAGGCGCGATGCGCCCCTGGCGGACGCGGCGGGCGTACACCCGACAACTCGGTGTGGGCCACCGCTGTCGAGCCTGATGGATCGTCCTCGCGGTTGCCCAGCACGCTGCGCGAACGCCCGTAGACCGCGTAGAGGCCCACCCCGAGAATCATCCAGATCACGAAGTCGCGCCAGGTTGCCCAAGAGACGTTGAGCGACAGCCAGATGGTCGCGACCAGCGAGGCGATCGGGACGAATGGCACGAGCGGAACCCGGAAGCCGCGATCGAGATCGGGCTGTGACTCGCGGAGGCGGATGACCCCGACGGCACAGAATGCGAACGCGAAGAGCGCACCGAGCACCAGGAGGTCGGCGCGGCCAACGGTGCCGGGGTCGAGGGCGAGCACCGCCGCAACCCCTCCGGCCAACAGCGCCGCACGCGACGGGGCCGAACCTGATCCGACGTGGGCCAGCCCCTTGGGCAGCAGACCGTCGCGTCCCATCGCGAACAGGACACGGCTCTGGGCGATCAGCACGACGAGCACGACCGTGGTCAGGCCGAACAGTGCACCGACGTTGATGACATTGGCACTCCAGCCGGGCGAGCCGGCAGCGCGCAGCGCATCCGAGACCGGAGCCGCCGTGTCGAGCTCGCCGTAAGGCCGCAGACCGACGAGCACGGTGGCCATCGCGACATACAGGACCGTGACGATTCCGATCGAGCCCAGCATCGCCCGAGGGATCGAGCGCCGCGGATCCTTGGCGTCTTCGGCCGCAGTGGCGATGAGGTCGAAACCGATGAAAGCGAAGACGATGGCCCCCGCCGCACTGAAGATGCCGAAGACGCCGAAGCTGTTGCCGGCACCGATGAGCGTCTGGAGGACCGTGGATCCGCCCTCAGCAGCCTGCGCCTTCGGCACGAATGGCGTGTAGTTGGCCGACTTGACGTGAGTCGCGCCGACCGCGATCACGAGTACGACGGCGACGAGCTTGGCCGTCACGATGGATGCCAGGACCCGACCCGTGAGCTTGCCTCCGGTCATCACCAGGAACATCAGGACGACCACAAGAATCGCCGCGACCCAGCCTGTGCCCTCCGCCACCTGCGAGTGGTCGGCCAAGAACTGCGGTATGCCGATGCCGAACCCGTCGATCGTCGCGGTGAAGTAGGACGCCCAGATGCGCGACACCACCGCGGCTGCCACCACGAGCTCGAGCACCAGTGCCCACCCGACGATCCAGGCCCAGACCTCACCGAATGCGACGTACGCGAACGTGTAGGCGCTGCCGGCGGTTGGCAGGGTGGATGACAGCTCGGCGTACGAAAGGGCCGCGAGCAGACTCACCACGGCAGCGATGATGAACGACACGACGACCGCAGGCCCCGCCATCGTCGCCGCCTGCGTCCCGGCTAGCGAGAAGATGCCGCCGCCGATCATGACACCGAGCGCCAGCATGACCAGGAGGCCGGTGCCGAGCACCGCCGGGAGTCGATGGCGAGCGTTGGTGATGCGCAGCATCGCCAGCTCGGGCGGAAGTCGTCGCGATCGACCTACAACGTCGTCTGTCATGTGGGCCCCCCGGATGTCCAGCGGTCATGTCGGCCCGCGGTGCGAGTGCGTATCCCTTGCGGGATCAGTCTGGCACGGGTTCCGGAAGTCTGTCGGTACGCGGTGGCAGGTCCACCATGGGGAGGAAGAACTGCACGATGGGGCCGATCGTGACCGCGTACAGCGCGGTGCCCAACCCAACGGTCCCGCCGAGCAGGAATCCAACGACCAGGACGGTCACTTCGATGACGGTTCGCCAGAACCGCACGCTACGGCCGGTACGTCGGACGAGGCCGAGCCACAGTCCGTCTCTCGGCCCAGGGCCGAGCTGGGCTCCGATGTAGAGCGCACCGGCGAAGCCGTTGCCGACAATGCCGCCGGCCAAAAGCATTCCTCGCCACCACAGGTTGTCGGGCTGGTCGATCACCGCGATGCCGAAGTCTGCAGCGAGCCCGATGATCAGGACGTTGAGGATCGTGCCGAGACCGGGCATCTGCCGCAACGGGATCCAGAGCAGCAGCACCAGCGCGCCGACTCCGATCGTGACCTGACCGAAGGTCAGCGGCACGTGGTGCGTCAGTCCTTCGTGGAACACGTCCCATGGATCGAGGCCGAGTGTGGACTCCACCATCATCGCCATCGTGAAGCCGTACAGAAACAGGCCCGTGATCAAGCGCGCGAGGCGTTCTGGAAGGCGGTTCACCGTGCGAGCTGCTGGTCGACCCATGTGCCCAGCTCCTCGCGATGGCTGCGGGGCGGCGGGAGGGTGCCGTAGCCGTCGTTGCCGATCGTGCGGACCAAGGACACGACGACTCCCCCGAGGGCGATGAGCCCGAGGGCTGCGACGACGATGCCGATCATGACTCAACTATGCGGCCAATTGGCTACTAAATACATAGCCAATTGTGAAATAGTGGCCTCATGTCAATGACGATCTCTGCGTCACGTCTGGCGACGCTGCTGAAGCCGTACTCGAGCGAGGGCCCGGCCTATCGCAATCTCGCCGAAGGCATTCGCCTGCTGGTCGTCGACGGGCGCGTGCTCGATGGCAGCCGACTGCCCAGTGAGCGGGAGCTTGCGGCGGCGCTTGGCGTCAGCCGCACGACGACCACCCGCACCTACGCCGAGCTGCGATCGTCGGGTCTGCTGCGATCGCAGCGAGGATCCGGCAGCATCATTCACGTTCCGTTCGCCGCATCCAGCGCGAGCAGCATGATCGTCACACCAGACGGCCAGGACACGATCGCCCTCACCTACTCCGCACCGGCGGGGCCCGCCGGTCTCGGCAGGGCGTTCGAGTCCGCCATGACCAAGCTTCCCGGGCTGCTGTCGACGACCGGCTACCTGCCGGATGGTCTGCCGGTGCTGCGTGAGCTGCTCGCCCAGCGCTACACCGATCGTGGGTTGCCGACCGATCCCGACCAGATCGTCATCACGAACGGCGCTCTCGGCGCGATCTCGCTGACGGCGCACACCATCCTTTCGCCCGGGGACCGAGTCGTGGTCGAGGGAGTGAGCTATCCGCACGCCCACGAGGCATTCGCCGCGGCGGGCGGGCGGTTGACTCCCCTGCCCCTGCTCGACACTCCATGGGACACCGCTGCACTGTCATCGACCCTGCGCGGTTCGAAGCACCGGGTCGCGTACGCGATCCCCGACTTCCACAACCCCACCGCCGCCATCATGAGCGATGACGTGCGCGGCGAGTGGGCCCGCGAGCTGCGGCGCCACGACGTGCTCCCAGTGATCGATGAGTCACTGCGGGACGTCAACCTCGACGGTGTCGAGCTCCCACCGTCGTATGCCAGCTACGACTCGCGCACGGTTCTGGTCGACTCCGCGTCCAAGGTCTTCTGGGGCGGTCTGCGAGTCGGCTGGGTGCGCGCGCCGCGCGATCTGGTGATGCCGCTGATCCAGTCACGGATGACCCTTGACCTCGGCTCCGCAGCGTTCGAGCAGCTCGTGCTGGCCGAGCTGCTGATCGAGGGTGGTCAGACCGCGGCGGCCGGACGCTCGACGCTCCGTGCCGGACGTGATCATCTGCTCGGCGAGCTGGCGACCTCACTGCCGGACATCGAGACATACTGCCCGTCGGGCGGACTCAGCCTGTGGCTGACCTTGCCCGACCGGATCTCGTCTCGGCTGACAGCGGCCGCGGCGCGACACAACCTCCTGCTGACACCGGGTCCGAGATTCTTCACCGGTGCCGGGTCAGCCGGCGAGAAGCATCTCCGGCTGCCATACACACAGTCTGCGGAGACCCTCACCGAAGCAGTCAGGAGGCTGCGGCTCGCCCATGACGAAGTACGCGGCCCAGCGCAGCCGATCAACGATGCTCCATCGCAATCGGCCACGCTCGAGATGATCGCCTGAGGTCAGCCTGCGTCAGCGAGCAGCTTGCCCGTCGACGTAGTCAGCATCCTGCTGCTTCCACGAGAAGTGTGAGCGGAGCACCTTGCCGGTCGCCTCGATCGAGTGGCCGGCCTCCTTCTCACGCAGTTCGAGGAACTCCTTGCCGCCTGCATCCTGGTCGCCGATGAAGCGCTTGGCGAACGTGCCGTCCTGGATCTCCGACAGCACCGACTGCATGCGCTCCTTGACTGACGCATCGATGATGCGCGGACCTGACACGTAGTCGCCGTACTCGGCGGTGTCAGAGACGCTCCAGCGCTGCTTGGCGATGCCGCCCTCCCACATGAGGTCGACGATCAGCTTGAGCTCGTGCAGCACCTCGAAGTACGCGATCTCGGGCTGGTAGCCAGCCTCGGTCAACGTCTCGAAGCCCGCCTGGACGAGGTGCGAGACACCGCCGCAGAGCACGGCCTGCTCACCGAAGAGGTCCGTCTCGGTCTCCTCGGTGAATGTCGTCTTGATGACGCCGGCCCGTGTGCCGCCGATGGCCTTGGCGTACGACAGAGCGAGGTCCCACGCCTTGCCGCTGGCATCCTGCTCAACGGCGACGATGTCGGGGATGCCGCGTCCGGCGACGAACTCGCGGCGCACCGTGTGCCCGGGAGCCTTGGGAGCAACCAGCAACACGTCGACGCCGGCCGGAGGCTTGATGTAGTCGAAGCGGATGTTGAAGCCGTGACCGAAGACCAGTGCGTCGCCCTCCACGAGATTGGGCTCGATCGACTCGGCGTAGATGTGACGCTGGAACTGATCGGGGGCGAGAACGACGGTGACGTCGGCCTCTTCGACCGCCTCGGCGACCGAGAGAACCCGCAGGCCCTCGGCCTCGGCCTTGGCCTTGCTCTTGGAGCCCTCTGCGAGGCCAACCCGAACGTCGACACCGGAGTCGCGCAGGTTGAGCGCGTGAGCGTGTCCCTGGCTTCCATAGCCGATGACGGCCACATGGCGTCCTTGGATGATGCTCAGATCTGCGTCGTCGTCGTAAAACAGTTCAGCCACGGGGTTCTTCTCCTTGAGTCTGTTGGTGAGGTGGTGCTGGTCAGCCGGCCTGAGCGCCAGGAACGGTGCGCAGGGTGCGGTCGGTGATGGAACGGGATCCGCGGCCGATCGCCACGCGTCCCGATTGGGCGATCTCTCGGATCCCGAATGGTTCGAGGACATTGAGCATCGCAGTCAGCTTGCCGGCGTCGCCGGTCGCCTCGATCGTCACGGCGTCGGTGGCGACGTCAACAACCTTCGCACGGAACAGTTGCACCGTCTCAAGCACCTGGCCGCGGGTCTGCGGGTCCGTGCGGACCTTGATCAGCATGAGCTCGCGCTCGACAGCTGCGTCTGAGTCGAGCTCGACGATCTTGAGCACGTTCACGAGCTTGTTGAGCTGCTTGGTGACCTGCTCAAGGGGCAGCTCGTCCACGTTCACGACAATCGTCATGCGCGAGATCTCGGGGATCTCGGTCGGACCAACCGCCAGCGAGTCGATGTTGAAACCCCGTCGCATGAACAAGCTCGAAACCCGAGCCAGTACACCCGGGGTATTTTCGACGAGAACGCTCAGCGTGTGTCTGCTCATATCAACTCCTCGTCATCGAACTCGGGGGCCATGTCGCGAGCGATCTGGATCGCATCGTTGCTGGTGCCGGCATGGACCATCGGCCAGACCATGGCATCGCGCTCCACCACGAAGTCGATGACGACCGGTCGATCGGTGATGGCCATGGCCTTCTCGATCGTCGCATCGAGGTCGGCTTCGCTCTCACACCGCAGACCAACACATCCGTAGGCGTCCGCCAGCTTGACGAAGTCGGGGATGCGGCGCGCACCGATGTCCTCAGACCCGGTGTTGAGGTCGGTGTTGGAGTAGCGACCGTCATACAGCAGGGTCTGCCACTGGCGCACCATGCCGAGGGACGAGTTGTTGATGACCGCGACCTTGATCGGTATGCCTTCGATCGCGCAGGTGGCGAGCTCCTGGTTGGTCATCTGGAAACATCCGTCACCGTCGATGGCCCAGACGACCGAGCCAGGCAGGCCAACCTGAGCACCCATCGCGGCCGGCACGGCGTAGCCCATCGTGCCAAGACCACCGGAGTTGAGCCATTGGCGCGGACGTTCGAAGTCGATGTAGTGCGTGGCCCACATCTGGTGCTGGCCGACTCCGGCGGTGTAGGTCGCACCAGGGCCGGCAATCGCGCTGATGCGCTCGATCACCTGTTGGGGCGAGAGTCCCTTCTCGGGCTTGTCGTAGCCGACGGGGTACTTGGCCTTGACGGCGAGCATCTGCGCCTTCCAGGCACTGCACTCGACTGTGAGCTCATCCTCGGCAGTCTGCTTCTGCAGCATCGTGATGAGGTCTGCGATGACCTCGCGGCAGTCACCCACGATCGGCACGTCGGCAGCGCGGTTCTTGGAGATCTCTGCCGGGTCGATGTCTGCGTGAATGATCTTGGCACCAGGAGCGAACGAGTCGAGCTTGCCGGTCACCCGGTCGTCGAAGCGCGCACCCAACGAGATCAGCAGATCGCTCTTCTGCAATGCGCCGACCGCTGCGACCGAACCGTGCATTCCGGGCATGCCGAGGTGCAGCTCGTGTGAATCGGGGAACGCCCCTCTCGCCATCAGGGTCGTGACAACAGGGATCTGGGTCAGCTCGGCGAGCACCTTGAGCTCAGCCGCCGCCTCGGCCTTGATGACGCCGCCGCCGACGTAGAGGACAGGACGCTCGGACGCAGCGATCAGCCGCGCGGCCTCGCGCACCTGCTTGCCGTGAGGTCGGGTGGTGGGCCGATATCCGGGCAGCGCGAGCTCGCTCGGCCAGCTGTAGGTCGTCTCGGCCTGCAGCGCGTCCTTGGCGATGTCGACGAGAACGGGCCCCGGACGTCCGGTGCTGGCAATGTGGAACGCCTCGGCGATGACGCGCGGAATGTCGTCAGCGACCGTCACCAGGAAGCTGTGCTTCGTGATGGGCATCGTGATGCCGCGGATGTCGGCCTCTTGAAAGGCATCGGAGCCGATGGCGCCACTGGGCACCTGGCCCGTGATCGCGACGATCGGAACCGAGTCCATGTGCGCATCGGCGATCGCCGTGACGAGGTTGGTGGCACCTGGACCCGACGTCGCCATGCAGACACCGACTCGGCCGGTGACCATCGCATAGCCCTGCGCTGCGTGGCCGGCACCCTGCTCATGGCGTACGAGGATGTGACGGATCTGGGTCGAATCGAACAGCGGATCGTATGCAGGCAGGATCGCACCGCCGGGAATGCCGAAGATCGTGTCGACCCCAGCCTGCTCCAGTGCCCGCACGAGGCTTTGCGCCCCGGTGAGCTTCTCAGTCATGAATTCATCCTTCGGTCCATTTCAGTATGCCCGTGGCATGTCGGTGAGTTCGCATAAAAAAATCCCTCGGCCGTGAGGCATTCGAGGGAGACGCGGGGCCGATCAGGCCATCGCGTCAGTCATCTACTACGAGAATTTCCACGTTCACGCCTCCAAGTCTCGCCGCGCGCGCTGAAATGGTCAAGTATTGAGACAAGACGTACCAGTATGTGGACTTGCCCGGGCGCACCTCACCGGCCCGGTGCCGGGCCGGTGAGGCGAGTGGCTCAGAGGTACTGCGCCATCCAGTTCTGCACACCGGCGATGTCGATGCGCTGGTAGCCGTCGAGATAGCGACAGTTCTGCGTGTAGCCATAGCTCGTCACTCCCACGATGCGACCGTCATGGAAGATCGGGCCGCCGGAGTCACCGAAGCAGGTTCCGCCCCCGGCACGATTGTCCTTCTCGTTGCCGTTGGCCTGCAGAATCTGCGGTGTCAGCTTCTGACCGATCACCGATGTGTTGCGACGGATCAACGGGTAGCTCATGGGGGTGGGCTTCTGCGGACCTGATTCAGGCTTGCGCACCTCGGTGCCGTAGCCGACAACGGGGAACGCCGTCTTGTTGAGCACATTCGGGCTGAACCTGTTGAGGTAGTTCAGTGGCGCAATCGTGGCTGGAGCGATGCCGACGACTGGCTCATCGAGCACGACAACGCCGACATCGTTCCAGTTGTCCATGTCCGTGAAGTCGGAGTAGTCGGGATGGGTGTGCGCTGTGCCGGAATAGCCACCCATGGCAGCGATCTCAGCGTCGGTATAGCCGGCGGCAGGATCGCTCGCCGGCGGGAACGGCGACGGGCCCTGTTCGGCGATGACGCTGTCGAACGTGACGAACACACTTCCGACCACGCCATCGGTGCAGTGTGCGGCAGTCACCAGGACCGTGGGGCTGACCAGAGTGGCCGAGCAGCGGTAGCGGCCCGTCGCGTCGTAGAACAGGATCAGCCCAACATTTGGATGTTGATCACCGTCGGGTTCGCCGCCGGTGATGGCGGCTGACGGGCCGGCTGTGGTTACCCCGGCGAGGATCACCACAGCGAGTACCGCCAGCGAGTTGCGTAGGCGTTGGAACATTGCATTTCCCCCTCATCAAGCGTCGGGATTGGCGCCATTCCAAGGTAGGCCCGAACAGCATCCGCTGCCACCGCTCAACAGGTCACCAGGGTGATGGAGCGTAGTCCTTGAGGAAGACCCCGTAGAGGTCTGTCCCCGCTTCGCCCTGCACGATCGGGTCATAGACCCGCGCTGCTCCGTCGACGAGGTCGAGCGGCGCCTTGAATCCCTCTTCGGCGAGGCGCACCTTGGTCGGGTGCGGACGCTCGTCGGTGATCCACCCGGTGTCGACCGCCGTCATGAGGATGCCGTCCTGCTCCAACATCTCCCCCGCGCTGGTGCGGGTCAGCATGTTGAGCGCGGCCTTGGCCATGTTGGTGTGCGGGTGGCCGGGACCCTTGTAGCGGCGGCTGAACTGTCCCTCCATCGCCGAGACGTTCACGACGTACGTCCGACGCGCGTCGGCTGCAGCCATCGATGGGCGGAGGCGGCTGACGAGGATGAACGGCGCCGTTGTGTTGCACAGCTGCACCTCAAGGAGCTCAAGGGCATCGACTTCGTGCACGCGCTGGGTCCAGCTGTTGACGTCCACCGTGTCGGGGACGAGACCACCCGCGTCGATCCGGTCGAGGTCGGCCGACCCGGCGGTCAGCGCCATGCTGGTGAGTTCCTCAGCAGTATGGGCATCTCCGGCGAGCACGGGATGCGCGGCAACCGAGCCGACCAGAGCGGCGGGATGGGCATCACTGGTGTGGCCGAACGTCAACAGCTCGGGCAGCGGACCCTCCGGCAACGGTGCGTTCTCGGCTTCGGCAAGGGGCGCATACGCGCCGGGTGTGCGGCGCACGGTCTGCGCCGCGTTGTTGATCAGGATGTCGAGCGGGCCCTGTTCGGCGACCGAGTCGGCGAGCCCCACCACCTGAGCAGGATCGCGCAGGTCGATGCCGACAACACGAAGTCGGTGCAGCCAGTCAGCACTGTCGGGCATCGCGGTGAACCTGCGCACTGCGTCATGCGGAAAGCGGGTCGTGATCGTCGTGTGGGCGCCGTCGCGCAACAGGCGCAGGGCGATGTACATGCCGATCTTGGCGCGACCGCCGGTGAGCAGTGCACGCTTGCCGGTCAGGTCCGTTCGAGCATCACGCTTGGAACGGTTGAGTGCCGAGCAGTCAGGACACAGCTGGTGATAGAACGCATCAACCACGGTGTATTTCTGCTTGCAGATGTAGCAAGGTCGGGCCACCTGCAAGGTGCCCGCCGTCGCCCCCGGAGCATTCGAGACGAGCGGTATGCCCTCGGTCTCGTCGTCGATGCGGGTCGGCGAGCCGGTGGCGGTCACCGAGACGACGGCTCGGTCGGCCGCGGCAACCTGGGCACGCTTGTCGAGTCGACGGTTCTTCTTCACGTTCTTGTAGAACTTCCCGCACGCCCGCCTCAGCGCGACGTAGTCAGGATCGTCCTCGATGAGCTGCTCGGCGGCCTTGAGCACCTTCAGGGCGATCGCCAGCTCGTCGGGATCTATCTCTGACATGCGCTAGCCACAAACTGCGCCGTCAGCGGCCGAGCTGACGAGCTTGCGGTACTTCGCGAGAACACCGGTCGTGTACTTGGGTGGCATGGGCTCCCAGCCGATCTTGCGCGCCTCAAGCTCCTCGGCGTCGACCTCGACCTCGAGCGTGCGGTTGGCCATGTCGAGGACGATCGGATCGCCGTCCTTGACGAAGGCGATGGGCCCGCCGTCAACAGCCTCGGGCGCCACGTGACCGACGCAGAGACCTGTCGTACCGCCGGAGAACCGTCCGTCCGTGAGCAACAGGACGTCCTTGCCCAGCCCTGCTCCCTTGATGGCGCCGGTGATCGCGAGCATCTCGCGCATCCCGGGTCCGCCCTTGGGCCCCTCGTTGCGGATCACGACGACATCCCCGGCGGCAATCGTGCCGTCCTCGAGTGCGTCCATCGCGGCGCGTTCGCCGTCGAACACCCGCGCCGTTCCCCGGAAGACGTCCGAGTCGAATCCGGCGCTCTTGACCACGGCACCGTCAGGCGCGAGCGAGCCACGCAGAATCGTGAGCCCGCCGGTCTGGTGGATCGGCCGGTCGAGCGTGCGAATGACGTCGCCGTCAAGCTTTTGGGTGATGCCGGCAAGGTTCTCGGCCATCGTCTTGCCCGTGACGGTCATGCACTCACCGTGCAGGAGTCCTGCGTCAAGCAGCGCCTTCATGATGACGGCGGTGCCGCCAGCCTTGTCGACGTCGTTCATGACGTACCGACCAAATGGCTTGAGGTCGCCCAGGTGCGGCACCTTGTCGCCCACCCGGTTGAAGTCCTCGAGTGTCAACGGCACCTCGGCCTCGCGAGCGATCGCCAGCAGGTGGAGTACGGCATTCGTCGAGCCGCCAAGTGCCATCGTGACCGTGATGGCGTTCTCGAAGGCTTCCTTGGTCATGATCTGGCGCGCAGTGATGCCCTTGCGGAGCAGCCCCACGACCGCCTCGCCCGACTCCACGGCGAACTCGTCGCGCCGGCTGTCGATCGCAGGGGGCGCCGCGGAGCCGGGCAGGCTCATGCCCAGCGCTTCGGCAGCGGTCGCCATGGTGTTGGCGGTGAACATGCCGCCACACGCACCCTCGCCAGGACAGATGGCACGTTCGATCTTGTCGACCTGCTCACGGGTCATGAGTCCCTTGATGCAGGCACCCACAGCCTCGAACGCGTCGATGATCGTGACGTCCTTGCCGTCAACATTGCCCGGCATGATCGATCCGGCATAGAGGAACACGCTGGCGAGGTCGAGGCGTGCAGCGGCCATCAGCATTCCTGGCAGGCTCTTGTCGCATCCGGCCAGCAGCACCGAGCCGTCGAGGCGTTCAGCCATCATGACGGTCTCGACCGAGTCGGCGATGATCTCGCGACTCACCAAGGAGAAGTGCATGCCCTCGTGGCCCATCGAGATGCCGTCGGAGACCGAGATCGTTCCGAACTCGAGCGGATAGCCGCCGCCGCTGTGCACGCCGGTCTTGACGGCTTTGGCGAGTCGATCGAGGGAGAGGTTGCAGGGCGTGATCTCGTTCCAGCTCGACGCCACGCCGATCTGCGGCTTCACCCAGTCGTCGTCGCCCATGCCAACCGCGCGCAACATTCCGCGGGATGCCGTCGCTTCGAGGCCGTCGGTGACGGTGCGACTGCGGGGCTTGATGTCGATGGCGTTGGGATCGAGCGTGTCTGGCATGGGTACAGCGTACGAGGGGCCACCCCTCGTACGCTGTCTCGGTCTTGTCAGACGGGCAGGTCCATCGTGAGCTCGGTGAGCCGGATGCTGTTGCCCGACGGATCACGGAACCCGCAGTCGATGCCGTAGGGACGCTCCTCGGGCTTCTCGGTGAACTCGACGCCTCGTGCGGACAACGTCTCGTAGTCGCGCCGGACATCGTCGGTGACCAGGAACGCCGTCCCCGCGAAACCCTTGGCCACCAATGACAGCACTTCGCCCTGAGTCTGTTCGCTCATCAGCGGTGGGCCCATCACCGGCATCAGCACGAGGGTGACGTCTTCCTGCCCCGGAGGACTGACGGTCAGCCAGCGAAAGTTCATCTCGTCGAGTGTCACATCGGCTCGTACTTCCATGCCGACCTTCGTCGTCCAGAACTCCAGCGCCTCGTCCTGGTCGTGCACCCAGAGCTGGGCGCTTGCAATCTTCATCATGGCTCCTCCTTGGTCGTTGTGAGAGTGACGCTACGGAGCGGGGCGGACCGGTGTCTTCTCACCGTGTGCTGTCTTGGCGACCCGTGATGCAGGCTCGGGCCGCGTGTTGGCCTTGAGAACGCACGCGGGCACCATGGCCCATTGGGACGCCGGCGGCGCACTGGCTCGGTAGGCCTGTGGCGTCTGACCGTAGGCCCGCACGAAGGTCGTGGTGAAGGTGCCCACGCTGCTCAGCCCGACCATCATGCAGATGTCGGCGACGGACCGGTCGGTGGACCGCAACAGCGCCGCTGCGCGCTCGAGCCGCCGAGTCTGAAGGTAGGCGCGGGGTGTCTCTCCGAAGGCCGCGGCGAACGACCGACTGAAGTGCGAGCGACTCAGTCCGGCAGCCGCGGCCATGTCATCGACCGTGAGAGCCTCTGCATAGCGAACGTCGGCCAAGTCCTTGGCCTTCAGCAGGTGACGTGCCGGCGGCGGCGAGGTCATGATCGGTGCCTCTCCTAGAACAGTGGGACGAACACGAGCGCGAGCCCCCAGCTCACGAAGCTCCCGACGAGGACGTACTCCGCTCGCAGACCGTCAGGTTTGTCGCGGGAGATCTCGGGGAACCGAAGGATGCCCTTGGCAGCGACCACGATGGCGATGGCCGCGAGATTGCCGGTCACGGCGCAGGCGAAGACGAACCACCGCTCCAGCGGCCCGAGGACGCGACCACCCTGGAGATCGTCTCCTTGCTCCAGGACGCGGGGTCCGGTGAGGCTGAGAACTTCGCGTACGACGACGTTGGCCGCGCTGGTGAGGAACAGAACCACTCCGATCCCCAAGGCGAAGTGCACGAACGGGACTCCGGCCAATGACGGTATGGCGAGATCGTCGTACCACTCCTGGATCGGCACATGGTCGAATGTCAGCTGGGATGAGAGGACGACGAGCACGACGACGTAGGTCGCGAGGAGCGTGATGCCGGCGGCCGAGTCGCTACGAGCGGCGACGATCCATACGAAGACGACGACGCCCAGCAGCGGGGCCAGCCACACGGTGTGCCAGCCGGCGCCGACGAGCAACAAGCCGACCAGCACGACGACGAAGCCTGCGAAAATGCGCCGACCGATGAGGTCGGCCGCGCCGATGGCTGCGAGCAACACCGCAAGCACGCTCATGACGTTGCCTCCGAGACGAACCCACGATGCGGAGGCGATGTCATGGTCGCTGGCTCATGGTTCACCCGCTGGCGCTCGCTCATCGGGGCACCTCGTTGATCGACTCGACCAACGCGCTGACACCCGCTCGGTGACGCTGCGACACCGCAGAGGTTGAGATGCCTTCGGCCTCGGCGATCTGGGCGAGCTTTTGACCGTCGAGCACGCCGAGTGCGACCCGTCGCTGGCGGCCATCGAAGTCGCTCACCAAGGCGTCCCGACACAGCAGGTATGCGTTCACGACATCTCCGTTCTCAGAACCCTCTCGCACGATCCGCGTCCGAAGACCCGGATAGTGACGCCCCTTGGCCTTGACCGCGTCGATCGCCTCACGCGCCGACCACCACGCCTGACCGTCCTGCGTGAGACCGTACGCGGAGCTACCGACGATCTCCACCTCTCCCACACCCACGCCGAAGCGGCAGTCCATGTCCTCGGGCAGCGCCAACCTGACCAGCACGGTCGCGTAGAGGGCGTCGTGCAGAGTCGCGTACACGCCCTGCAGCTCGTCGCCGATCGTGGGTTCCAGGTCTTGCTGCGCCGGGATCCGGGCATTGACGATCTCGAGCGCCGCGAGCAGCTGCTCCTGCACCTTCGCTCGTGACGTCTGACGACGTGAACCGACCAGGTCACCGATCACTGCGTACTGATGTGAAGTATTTTGCTTCATTTCTCCATAATGAAGTCTGGCGCTTCATTATGCAACTCTCAAGCACATTGCTTCATCCGTAGTATGGGCGTGTGACCATCGCATTTGCCTCCGCCGCCGACTTCCGCGACATCGACGAGGACCTGCCTCTCCTGCTTGCCGCGGCCCACACCCGTGGCATCGCCGCCGAGATCGTCAACTGGGATGACCCGACGGTCGACTGGGCCACGTATGACGCCGTCATCGTTCGATCGTGCTGGGATTACATCCTGCGCCGCGAGGAGTTCCTCACCTGGGCCGCGTCCGTCCCACACCTGCACAACAGCCACGACGTGATCGGGTGGAACACCGACAAGATCTATCTGCGCCAGCTCGAGGCGGCCGGCGTGCCGATCATCGAGACCCGCTGGGACGTCGCCCCGGGTGAGGACCTCGGCGACCATGACGAATGGGTCGTGAAGCCCACCGTCTCGGCGGGATCCCGTGACACGGCTCGCTGGACCTCCCGCGACGACGTCTACGCCCACTCCAGCGAGCTCGTCGCCGCCGGACGCGCTTCGATGACCCAGCCGTACATCTCATCGGTGGATGAGGAAGGCGAGACCGCGATGATGTTCTTCGGCGGTGAGTTTTCCCACGCAATCCGCAAAAGCGCAATTCTCGCCCGTGGCGAAGGCGTGCGTCAGGACCGTGACGGTCGCGGCGAGAACCCGGTGCCACGCGAGCCGACCCAGGCGCAGCACGCGGTGGCTGCCCAGGCACTCGCCGCGACAGCGGAGATCCTCGGCAACACCGAGCTGATGTATGCACGCGTTGATCTGGTGACCGCCGCGGACGGCTCACCTTTGGTGATCGAGCTCGAGCTGACCGAACCCAGCCTCTTTCTGCCGTGGTCGGACGGAGGCGCCGACCGACTCGTCAGTGCGATCGCTGAGCGCCTCTAGGACGTCGCGGGGCTCACGGTCGGCGGCGGTCGCGGGGGCGGCCCGTCCGGGTTCTGCGCCAGCCACTTGCGCCCGGCGACGTAGCCCGACTCGTACAGGTGCTGTTGTTGCTCCGGAGTCAGGTCGAAATCGGTCCACTTGATGCCACTGGGCTTGGCGAAGATGCTTCGCTCGACATTCTCGGGATCGTGGACGTGCCGCACCTGGGTCGAGTCGACCGTCGTGTAGACGAGGCTCAGGATCATCGAGATCGGCCCGGTGATCGGCTTGGCCAAGGCCTGCTCATCGGATGGTGAGCTGAGACGTATGCCAATCGTCGGCCAACGGCTCGGCAGGCCGTCGTCGCGGTCAAAGATCTCGATCGGGTAGCTCCGAAGCAGCGAACCATCGGCGAGGGTCGAGGTGCCGTACCTTCCGCGCAACGTCACCGGCTCGAACATGAACGGGATCGCCGCCGAGGCACGGACCGCCCGCGCCACTGAATACGTGTCGGGGTCGCGCCCGTAGGCCTCAAGGTCCCAGGGGAGATACATCAGGCGTTGGCGCGACAGGTCGCTCGCGGTCACCACCAGCCGATAGGACTGCTCAGGGTCCAGCGCAGATCCGGGGTCAGGGAACGCAAGGTCGCCAAAGGTCAGCACCCCCAGATCTCGAAGGACGCCACGGGTCCAGTCCTCGAGGTACTTGCCGCGATACATGCCCTGGTGGAACACGATGCCGAGTCCGTTGGCGATGGCGGGCCACCAGCGAAAGGCCCTGCCGGCACCGCGCCGGTCAAGCATCTTGGTGTAGTCGAGCGTGCGCATGATGTCGTCAACCCGGCTCATCGACTCGCCGCGCTGCTGCATCGCGACGATGATGGCGCCCACGAGCGCTCCGGCGGACGAGCCTGCCACCCGCTCGAACCGGTAGCCGTCCTCGGCCAGCGCAACGGCAGCCCCGACCAGAGCGATGCCCTTGACTCCCCCGCCCTCGAGCACGAGATCTGCCCTCTTTGGCGCCGGCGTCGGCACCGCCTCCGGTGAAAGCTCGGACATACCCCCACCCTACGGATGACCAGACGCCGGACACGCGCGGTGCAAGATGCGACAATTCACGGCGTGACCACACCGACGGCGTTCGTTCGCTACTACGACGTCATCAGCGCAGATGGCACCCGGCTACGAGCGTGGACCAATGACGCGGAGGGCCCGACCGTTCTCCTCTCGAACGGCCTCGGCACCAACCCGCATGCGTGGCCGTCGCTGCTCAAGCCCGACTGCGGAGTTCGTGTCATCTCGTGGAATCACCGTGGCACGGGCGGATCAGCCCGGCCCGCCGACGACCGTGTCGATCTCGACTCCTTCGTCGAGGACGCCTTGGCCATCATGGATGACGCCGGAATCACCACCGCCACCGTGGCCAGCTGGTCGGCTGGAGTCACCGTGGCCTTCGAGCTTGCCGGGCGTTTCCCCGAGCGCGTCAACGGGATCCTCGCCGTCGCCGGCGTTCCCGGCAACACGTTCGCGACGATGCTGGCACCGATCAAGGTGCCACCATTCATCGCCAAGAAGCTCATGGTCGGACTCGCCCGAACCGGCGGAGTGTCCGGCCCGGTGCTCGGGCCGCTGACCAAGCGCATCCCCTGGACCAACGCCACCGCCAACATGCTGCGCTGGTCGCGAATCATCAACCCGGCAGCCGACCCCGGTGAGCTGCGCACGCTGCTGCAGGAGTTCTGCACGACCCATCCGTCGTGGTACGCCAAGCTCGCCCTCGGCGTCTCAGAACACCAGCGGGTCTCGCTGTCTTCAATTGCCATCCCTGTCACATTCCTGTCGGGGAAGTGGGACATGTTGACGGGCGCACGCGACATGCTCTCGGCATCGCAACGCGTCGAAGGTTCGCGCTACCGCGAGCTGGAGTCGACGCACTTCATCCCGGTCGAGTTCCCGCAGATCGTGCTGGAGGAGCTCCACCTGCTTCTCGAGCGCGTCAACGCCTAGTTGCCGGCCGCGTCACGCTGCTTCGGCTTGGCCACCGCGTTCCAGGCATCGTCGATCAGGTCGGCAACCACGTCCCAGTCAGTCGACTCGTCGAGTCGTACGCCGACCCATCCGCGGGTGCCCACGTACGGCGGCACGAAGTAGGTGTCCGCGTCGTCGTCGAGCAAGGTCTGCCGGGCACCCTCAGGACACGCGACCCACACGGCGTTCCAGTCGACGCCGTGATGGTGATCGACGAAGGACGCGAACATCGGCGCCGTCTCGATGAACCATCCGGGCACCCCGTGACTCAGCCGTTCGGTCGCGAGCGGTTGCTGCAGCGCAATCTCTCGGACACGTGGCAGCAGGTCTTCCATGGCGCCAGGCTATGCCCCGCGGCCGACAACAGCGCTGCCGTGACTAGCTGAGCTTTTCGAGGATGAGCTCGCGTACGCGGCCTGCATCGGCCTGTCCGCGCATCTCCTTCATCACCGCACCGATCAACGCACCCGCGACACCGAGATTGCCTCCTCGGATCTTTTCCGCGGCATCGGGATCGGCCTCGATCGCCCGGTCGACCGCGGCGCCGAGGGCACCGTCGTCGGAGACAACCTCGAGCTGGCGCCCGGCGATGACCTCTTCGGGCGTGCCCTCGCCGGCGATGACGCCGTCGAAGACCGAACGGGCCAGCTTGTCGTTGATGCGGCCTGCGTCGATCAGCGCCTGGATCTCGGCGACCTGAGTCGGGGTGATGCCCAGGGCGTCAAGATCGGCACCCGTCTCGTTGGCACGTCGCGCCATCTCGCCGAGCCACCACTTCTTGGCTGCCTGTGGAGTCGTCCCGGCCTCCACCGTCGCGACGATCAGGTCAAGCGCGCCCGCACCGATCGTGTCGCGCATGTCGAGGTCGGAGAAGCCCCAGTCGGCCTGGAGTCGGGCCCGACGGATGGCTGGTGGCTCCGGAAGTGTGCCGCGCAACTCTTCGACCCACTCACGCGACGGCGAGACGGGAGCCAGGTCCGGCTCGGGAAAGTAGCGGTAGTCGTCGGCGTCTGACTTCTCGCGGCCCGAGGACGTCGTGCCAGTGTCTTCTTGGAAGTGCCGGGTTTCCTGCAGCACCTTGCCGCCCTCGTCGAGGATGCCCGCGTGGCGGGAGACCTCGTAGCGCACGGCTCGCTCGACCGACCGGAACGAGTTGACGTTCTTGGTCTCCGAGCGGGTGCCGAGGGTCGTCGAACCCTTTGGCTTCAACGAAAGGTTGACGTCAGCGCGCAGTGATCCCTGGTCCATGCGGACATCTGACACGCCGAGTCCACCGATCAGGTCACGAACGTGCGAGACGTAGGCGCGCGCGACGGCAGGCGCCTTGTCGGCCGGGACCTCGATCGTGCGGGTGACGATCTCGATCAGCGGGATGCCGGCACGGTTGTAGTCGACCAGTGAGTAGTCCGCACCATGGATACGTCCGGTGGAGCCGCCAACGTGCAGCGCCTTGCCGGTGTCTTCCTCCATGTGGGCACGCTCGATCTCGATCCGGTAGGTCTCGCCGTCCACCTCGACCTCGACGAAGCCGTCGAAGGCGATCGGCTCGTCGTACTGCGATGTCTGGAAGTTCTTGGGCATGTCGGGATAGAAGTAGTTCTTGCGCGCGAACCGGCACCACTCTGCGATCTCGCAGTTGAGCGCGAGTCCCATGCGAATCGCCGACTCGATCGCCTTGGCGTTGACCACCGGCAGCGCGCCAGGAAGCGCCAGACATACGGGGCAGGTCTGCGTGTTGGGCTGGGCGCCGAACTCGGTCGGGCAGCCGCAGAACATCTTGGTCGCGGTGTTGAGCTCGATGTGGATCTCGAGGCCCATCACCGGGTCGTAGCGGGTAATTGCCTCGTCGAACGGCACCAGTGTCTCTGTCGTGCTCATCGCGCAACCTCCAGCTCGGGTGCCTGGGCAAGCAGCGGAAGTCCGCCCCACTTCTCCTCGAGCAACCGCTCGAGCGCGGCACCGGCGTTGTAGAGCCGGTCGTCGGCCTTCTGCGGTGCGAGGAACTGAAGCCCAACGGGGAGGTTGTCCTCATCGGCCAAGCCGATCGGGAGCGACAACCCGGGGATGCCGACCAAGTTGGCAGGGATCGTCGCGACGTCTGCGAGATACATCGACAGCGGGTCATCGAGCTTGGAACCGAGCTCGAATGCCGTTGTGGGCGAGGTCGGCGAGACCAGCACGTCGACCTTGGCGAACGCTGCGGCGAAGTCACCGGCGATCAGCGTCCGAACCTTCTGCGCCGATCCGTAGTAGGCGTCGTAGTAGCCGCTCGACAGGGCGTAGGTGCCGAGGATGATGCGGCGTTTGACCTCGTCGCCGAAGCCCGCATCACGGCTCGATGCCATCACTTGCTCGGCGCTCGGGTCGTCAGCGCCAGCGGGCGGCACGCGTACGCCGTAGCGCATCGCGTCGAAGCGGGCGAGGTTGCTGCTCGCCTCGCTCGGCATGACGAGGTAGTAGGCGGCAAGAGCGTGCTTGAGGCTCGGCAGGGAGACCTCGACAACCTCGGCGCCGGCCGAGGTCAGCAGGGCGACGGCTTCGTCGAAGCGGGCGCGTACGCCGGGCTGGAAACCTTCGCCTCCGAGCTCGGTGATGACGCCGACCTTGAGCCCCTCGACGTCGGCGCGACGTGCGGCCGCGACGACCGCTGGAACGGACTCGTCGATGCTGGTGGAGTCCATCGGATCGTGGCCACCGATGAGCTCGTGCAGGAGCGCGGCATCAAGAACCGTACGGGTGACTGGGCCAGCCTGGTCGAGGCTGCTCGCCAGCGCCACGAGCCCGTAACGGCTGACTCCTCCGTAGGTCGGCTTCACGCCTACGGTGCCGGTGAGGGCTCCGGGCTGGCGGATCGATCCGCCGGTGTCAGTGCCGATCGCAAGCGGAGCCTCGAAGGCAGCCACGGCAGCAGCTGATCCACCACCGGACCCGCCCGGGCTGCGCGTCGTGTCCCACGGGTTGTGCGTCGGACCGTATGCGGAGTGCTCGGTCGACGAGCCCATCGCGAACTCGTCCATGTTGGTCTTGCCGAGGATCGGCATGCCCGCGGCCTTGATGCGCTGAGTGATCGTTGCGTCGTACGGCGGGATCCAGCCTTCGAGGAGCTTCGAGCCACACGTCGTGGGCAGACCAATCGTGGCGACGATGTCCTTGACCGCAATCGGCACACCGGCGAGGGCGTGCAGCTTGTCGCCCTTGCTGCGGCGAGCGTCGATGTCGGCTGCGGTCGCGAGCGCGCCGTCGGCATCGACGTGCAGGAATGCATGGATTGAGCCATCAACTGCGGCGATGCGGTCAAGGTGCGCCTGGGTGACCTCGACCGAGGACACCTCTCCGGCAGCCAGGGTCTGCGACAGCTCGTCGGCTGACGCCTTCGTCAGATCGCGGTTCATTCTTCCCCCAGGATCTTGGGAACGCCGAAGCGTCCTTGGTCGGATGCCGGCGCCATGGCCAGCGCCTGCTCCTGTGTCAGGCTCGGACGCACGACGTCCTCACGAAACACGTTGTTGACCGGGACCGGGTGGCTCATCGCCTCGACGTCGTCTCCGGCGGCCTCCTGGACCGCAGCGACGTACTCGAGAATCGACGGCAGCTCGGTGGCCAGATGGTCCAGCTCGGCGTCGCTGAGGTCGATGCGCGCGAGGCCGGCCAGATGGGCGACATCAGCACGCGAGATGCCCAAGGGCTCAGACATACAGATCCTTGCGGATGGAGGTCGGGGGTACTGACCCATCCTAGGCACCCGCAACGACCTGCAAGGATGCAGCATGACCTCCGAGCGAATCTCCCAGTTCAGCCGCGGCCGTTACACCTTCGACGTGATCGACAGCGGTCCGATCGATGGCACTCCCGTCGTTCTCCTGCACGGATTCCCCCAGCGCGCTTCCGCGTGGAACACCGTGGCGAGCCACCTGCACGAGCGCGGACTGCGCACCTACGCACCAGACCAGCGCGGCTACTCCCCCGGCGCCCGTCCGCGCACGCGGTGGGGCTACCGCGGCTCGCGACTGAAGGCGGACATCGTCGCGCTGATCAACGAGATCGGTGGGCCCGTTCACCTGGTCGGTCACGACTGGGGTGCCGCCGTGGGGTGGGCCGTTGCCGGCGACTCTCCGCAACTGATCTCGTCCTACACGGCAGTCTCGGTGCCGCATCCCGGCGCGTTCATCAGTTCCATGGTCAGCAGCAATCAGCTGCTGAAGTCCTACTACATGGGCATCTTCCAGCTGCCCGTCGTTCCAGAGCTGGCGTCTGAAGCAGCCATCGGCCGGCAAGGCGCTGCGCAAAGCCGGGATGACTGGCGACATGGTTGAAACGTTCAGGACCGACATGGTCGAGTATGGCGCGTTGACCGGTGGACTCGGTTGGTATCGCGGGCTCCCGTTCACCTCGCCCGGCGAGCTCGGCGGCAAGATCTCCGTGCCGACGACGATGGTCTGGAGCTCCGACGACATCGCCCTTGGCCGTAAGGGTGTCGAGCTCACCGAGCGCTATGTGTCTGGAGACGTACGAGCTCGAGATCTACGAGGGACTGACCCACTGGCTGCTCGACGAGGCACCCGAGCGTCTCGCCGAGAGCATCGCCAAGCGCATCGGCGGCTAGTCGGAACTTGCGTCCTGTTCCTAGGCGCCGACTGCGGTCAGCGCCCGCGACGCTCGCGGGTCGCCAAGGCTGCGCAGAGCTTCACCCAGGAGTGTCGCGACGTGATCGGGTGCGAGGCCCAGAACTTCAGCGGCTCGTGTGTAGGTGTGTCCCCCGTACTTGCACAGACCGAGCGCGGCACGTTGATCGGCCGCGAGGTCACGGATCTCATTGATCAGCAAAGTTGCCGGCGATGCGTCCGCCGACAGGTACCCGTGGTTTGACAGCGGTGGACTTCCCCAAGCAATCCAAGCCACGTAGACGCCCGCCGACAGCTCCTGCAGGCTGGAGGCCTCTGACTCATGCGCAACAATGCTTTGGATGACCAGCCGGTCAACGAGCTCGGGGTCGTCGGTGAGCACGGACGCGAACAGGTTAAGGCGTTGACCGAACTCGTCAAACATCGTCTCGGCCCGGCCCGGCCGCGCGATCGGACGTGCCCGGCCGAAGACATGAAGCGATCGACGAATGCTGCCCGCCGTTGCGGTCCGTTGCCGTCCTACACCGTGTCTGGCCATCGATTTGCTCCTGTCTGATCGCCTACGTCCAGACTTGTCGCGAGTTTGAATCAGCGGAACCCCAAAACCTATGCAATGAGCGCTTGGTGGTTCTTGGGCACCGGAGATGACAAGGTGTAAGTAGGACAGAAACGCCCAAAAGTGCCACGACAGACGGGTCGGATGATGAAGGGCGCACAGGAAGGCTCACCAACCGAAGAAGGCCCTGCCATCAGTCAGGTCAGCGAGTCACTCGGCGTGCCCGCTCGACCCTGCGATCCTGGGAGAGGCGATACGGCATCCCGGTCACCTCCAGAAGTGTGGGCGGCCACCGACGGTATTCGGCAGAAGAACTGAACCAACTGCGGCTGATGCGCGACGAGATCGCCCGCGGCAAACGGGCAAGCGATGCAGCCCTGGCCGTGCGGCTGCTGCTGGACCAATCGCGGCCCGACCGAGCCCGCATCACCGACCTCCTTGCCGCGGCCGAGCAGCACGACCCAGCTGCCATTCGCCTGGTTCTCGATCGGGCACACGAAGAGCTGGGGCTGGGCCACACCATTGACGAGGTACTAATGCCTGCGTTGCGGCAGATCGGGGCGTGGTGGGAGAGCGGACGATGTGATGTTAAGCAGGAGCACCTGACGACCGAAACGGCGCGGGGCTGGCTGGCACGAGTCACCTCGCGGCTTCCGGTCGAGACGTACGATCCGCCGATCCTGCTCGCCTGCGGACCACGCGACATGCACACAGTGGGTCTGGAAGCGCTCGCTGCACTGCTCGCTGAGCAGCATCGCGGATGCCGGGTGCTCGGGGCTCGGACATCGGAGCTGACGCTGGTGAGCGCTGCAACGGTGACAGGTGCTGCTGCCATCGTCGTCATCTCACAACTTCACACTCACCGCCGAGTGACGGTCCACGCTCTGCACGCCGCAGCGAACACGGGATGTCCGGTCTTCTATGCGGGGAACGCCTTCGCGTTCGGCGGGGATCGGCGCAACAACCCCGGCACGTATCTCGGCGAGACGTTCTCCACTGCCAGTATGACGATTCTCCAGTCGCTCAACGAACCTCGGCTTCCTCGGCCGGCGGTCTGATTGGCCGTCCTGGTCGCACCCTAGGCTCGTCCCATGACCACACAACCGATTCCCGGGCCTCGCGAACTGATCGCCTTCATCTGCGAGCTCGCGATGCTGGTGCTGCTCGTGGCCGCTGGTCACGGCATGGTGTCCGGTTGGCGTGGTTGGATGCTCGGCACGTTCCTGGGATTCATCGCGATAGCCATCTGGTCACAGTGGATGGCACCGACCTCGATGCGACGGCTGTCAAACCCTCAGCGATTCATCGCGCAGGTCATGTTGTTCGCCACCACCGCGCTGTATGCCGCGGCCGGCGGACTGACGTGGTGGGGCGTCGGCTTCGCCGTGATCGCCACGGCGACATTCGCTTCGCTGATCAGCACCGACCCCTAGGCGGGCTTCCACTAGCCCGAGCGTGCGAGCTACTGGGGCAGCAGTTTTTCGATGTCTTCCTTGATCTTCTCGGGAGTCGTCGTGGAGCCATAGCGCTTGACGACGTTCCCCTCAGTGTTAATCAGGAACTTGGTGAAGTTCCATTTGATCTTGCTACCGGCGAGACCGCCCTTCTCATCCTTGAGCCACTGAAAAAGTGGGTGGGCGCCATCCCCGTTGACCTCGATCTCGGAGAACATCGGGAACGTCACACCGAAGTTCTTCTCACAGAACGCCGCCGTGTCGGCGTCGTCGCCGGGATTCTGGCCACCGAACTGGTCACAAGGGAAGCCGAGCACGACCAAGCCGCGGTCGACATACTCCTGATAGACGCGCTCGAGCCCCTTGAACTGCGGGGTGAACCCACACTCCGTGGCTGTGTTGACCACGAGGAGGACCTTTCCCTTGTAGTCGGCGAGCAGCCGTTCGGTGCCGTCAATGGCCGTGGCTGAGAAGTCGTGCGCAGTTGTCATGTTCCAAGCCTAGAGGCGGGACTCAACTTCGGCCCAGCGAGATGGCAGCACGAGGCCCGACGCCCCGTTGGGACGCCGGGCCAGGTGTCTGACTCAGTTGCTGCTGTTGCCGTCCTGCGGCAGCGTCTTGTTGATCTGCATGAGGAACTCGACATTGCTGTCGGTCTTCTTGAGCTTGTCGAGGATGAGCTCGAGGCCCTGCTGGCCCTCAAGGCCCGACAGCACACGTCGTAGCTTCCAGACGACGGCGAGCTCGTCCTTGCCCATGAGCAGCTCTTCACGACGCGTGCTCGATGCATCGACGTCCACGGCCGGGAAGATGCGCTTGTCCGCGAAGTCGCGGCGCAGGCGAAGCTCCCAGTTGCCAGTGCCCTTGAACTCTTCGAAGATGACCTCGTCCATGCGCGAACCGGTCTCGACCAACGCGGTGGCGAGGATCGTCAGCGAGCCGCCGTCCTCGATGTTCCGCGCAGCACCGAAGAACTTCTTGGGCGGGTAGAGCGCCGACGAGTCGACACCACCGGACATGATGCGTCCGCTGGTCGGCGCGGCGAGGTTGTAAGCGCGGCCGAGACGAGTGATGCCGTCGAGCAGCAGCACGACGTCGTGACCCAGCTCAACCAGACGCTTGGCACGCTCAATTGCGAGCTCGGCAACCATCGTGTGATCGGTGGCCGGGCGATCGAACGTCGAGGCGATGACCTCACCCTTGACCGTGCGCTGGAAGTCGGTGACCTCCTCCGGACGCTCGTCGACGAGGACGATCATCAGGTGCACTTCGGGGTTGTTCTCGGTGATCGCGTTGGCGACCTGCTGCATGATCATCGTCTTGCCGGCCTTGGGCGGCGAGACGATCAGACCACGCTGACCCTTGCCGATGGGGGCGACCAGATCGACGACGCGACCGGTCAGTCCGCCGGCCTCACCCTCGAGGCGCAGGCGCTCCGACGGGTAGAGCGGGGTCAACTTGGCGAACTCCACGCGCTTGTTGCTGTCGTCGAGCGTCATCCCGTTGACCGAGTCGATCTTGACCATCGGGTTGAACTTTTCCTTGCGCTCGCCCTCGCGGGGCTGACGCACCTGACCGATGACGGCGTCACCGCGGCGAAGTCCCCACTTGCGGACCATCGTCAGCGACACGTAGACGTCGTTCTCGCTCGGCAGGTAGCCCGTCGTGCGCACGAATGCGTAGTTGTCGAGGATGTCGAGGATGCCTGCAGCGGGGACCAGGATGTCGTCCTCGGTGAAGGTCGGCTCAGCTTCCATGCCACCGCGCCCACCACCGTTGCGGTTGCGTCCGCGACGGTTGCGGCGACGGCTTCCGCCGAGCTCGTCCTCATCATCGTCGAACCCACCCTGGTTGCGGTTGTTGTTCTGGTTGCGGTTCTGCTGGTTGCCGCCGCCCTGGTTGCCGCCACCTTGGCTGCCGCCACCTTGGTTGCCGCCACCCTGGTTGCCGCCGCCCTGGTTGCCGCCACCCTGGTTGTTGCGGTTGCGGTTCTGCTGGTTGTTGCGGCCGCGGTTGTTGTTGCCGCCATCTTCGTCCGACTCGTCCTTGGACTCATCGGTCTTGCGGGGAGCATCGGCCTTGGGGTCGGACGCGTCGCTCTTGTCAGCCTTGTCGTTCTTGGGCCGGCCAGCCTTGTCGTTCTTGGGCTGGTCAGCCTTGTCAGCCTTGGCCCGATCCACCGTGTCTGCCTTGGCCGGCACTTCGGTCTTGGCCGGCGCATTCTCGCCGCGGGCCGTCTTGATGGCGTCGATCAGGGCACCCTTGCGCATCTTGGCTGCGCCATCGATGCCGAGTCCGCCGGCGATGTCCTGCAGCTCGGCGAGCACCTTGCCACCCAGTCCGCCCCCAGTCTTCTTGGGAGCGTCCGTAGCTGTGTCCACAGCCGGAGCGAGGGCGTCAGATGTCGTGGAAGTTTCTGTCACGTAGGTTCCTTTGCATGAGGCCATTGGCCGAGTAACTGGAGATTCCAGGTCACATAAAAGGCTTGCCCGTATCCGACGGGCTTCTTTAATGGCTAGCCGGGGAGTATTGAACTCGACTCCGACACACCAACTGTAACACCATCAGATCGATGGCCACCGAGCCAACGTTCATGTCACGACGATTTGGGCGCCCGCCTGATCAACACTCAGTTCGTGGCACGTCCAGCCCTCGGGGAGGCGGTCCGCCAACCCCCGATCGAAGGCCAGCACGGTCGGACCAGCGCCCGAGATCGTCGCGGCAATGCCATCACTGCGAAGCTGGGTCATGAGCTCGTACGACTCCTGCATCGCACTGGCGCGATGAGACTGGTGGAGCCGGTCCTCGGTGGCCGACAGCAGGAGGTGGGGTGCAGCCGTCAGTGCACGAACCAACAGGGCGGCACGACCGGCGTTGGCCGCGGCGTCGGCATGCGGCACGACGTCCGGAAGGAGACCGCGCGCCTTTTCGGTCGATACGGGCTCCGGCGGCACGAACACCGTGACTTCCGCACTCGACTCAAGCTGCTCGACCCGCGCCGTCTGGCCCTCGAGCCAGGCAATCGTCAGGCCACCGAACATGGCCGCAGCAACGTTGTCGGGGTGACCTTCGATGTCAGCCGCCAGCTCGAATGCCGTGGCGCCTTCCAGTCCCCCATCGGCCGACAGTGCGTTGGCGAGGGTGACGCCGGCGACGATCGCGGCGGCAGACGAACCCAACCCACGCCCATGGGGAATCGCGTTGATGCAGCTGAGCCGCAGACCGCTGGGGCGCTCACCGATGACATCGAATGCTGCGTACATGGCTCGGAGCACGAGGTGGTCCTCGTTCAACGGAACGTCGTCAGCTCCCTCGCCCACAACATCGATCTCCAGGTTCGACGGCAGCACTTCAGCCGTCACCTCGTCGTACAGCGTGAGGGCCAGACCAAGGGTGTCGAACCCCGGCCCGAGATTGGCACTGGAGGCGGGCACCCGGACCGTGACAGGCCCCGCGATGAACGTCACGCGAGACCAGCCGCGGATGCGGCCGCATCGACATCGACTTCGATGACGGAATCAATGATCGAGTCGATTCCTGAAAGAGCGGTCTCAGTGTCCTTCAAGCCGTGACCGGTCACCGTGATGCTGATCAGCTGGTCCGGCGAGACCTCGCCGCGTGCCACCGCCACGAGCAGGCCCGCGACACCCGCAGCGGATGCCGGCTCGACGAAGACACCATCCCGCGACGCGAGGTCACGCTGTGCCTGGAGGATCTGGGCGTCCGTGACCGAGTCGATACGCCCACCTGACTCATCCCGCGCAGCCACTGCGAGATGCCACGACGCAGGGTTGCCGATGCGGATCGCGGAGGCGATGGTCTCCGGATGCAGCACCGGTGCGCCGTTGACGATCGGCGCCGCCCCCTCGGCCTGGAAACCCCACAGGGCAGGAGTCTTGGTCGCGAGCCCGGCGTCGGCATACTCGCGGAAGCCCAGCCAGTAAGCCGAGATGTTTCCGGCGTTGCCGACGGGCAGGATGTGGAGGTCAGGAGTCGCTGACAACGCGTCCACGATCTCGAAGGCTGCGGTCTTCTGCCCTTGAAGTCGCATCGGGTTGACCGAGTTGACCAGCGCGACAGGATAGTGATCAGCCAGTCCGCGCGACAAGGTGAGGCAGTCGTCGAAGTTGCCGTTGACCTGAATCACCTCGGCGCCATGCATGACAGCCTGTGCCATCTTGCCGGCAGCGATGTTGCCGTGTGGCACCAGCACGATGGGGGTCAGGCCTGCCGACGAGGCGTAGGCGGCCATCGACGCCGAGGTGTTGCCGGTCGATGCGCACACCACTGCTTTCGCGCCCTCGCCCACGGCCGCCGAGAGGGCGACGGTCATGCCGCGGTCCTTGAAGGACCCGGTCGGATTGTTCCCCTCGACCTTGAGCCAGACATCGCCGTGGACGACCCCCGAGAGCCAGGCGGAACGGACGAGCGGGGTGCCACCCTCTCCGAGGGTGATCACCGGCGTCGCATCAGTCACAGGGAGTCGATCGCGGTACTCCTCGATGACTCCTCTCCACAGATGTGCCATCAGAAGCCTCCCTCGACGCGCATGACCGACGAAACGTCGCGAACCATGTCGAGCTCGCGCAGCACAGCAACGGTCGCCGACAATGCAGCGTCGTCCGCTTCGTGAGTCACGATGACGAGCTGGGCATCGAGGCCGGAGCCCTCCTGACGGACCGTCCGGATTGACACGTCGAACTCAGCGAACGCGTGGGCGACAGCCGCAAGCACACCCGTTCGGTCGTCGACGTCGATCGCCACGTGATAGCGCGTACGAGCGCGACCGATGTCGAGCACCTCAAGCTGGGCGTGAGTCGACTCGCCGGGGCCGAAGACGTCATTGCGACGGTTGCGTGCGACCGAGACGACATCGCCAAGCACGGCGCTTGCCGTCGGCGCGCCACCGGCACCGGGCCCGTAGAACATCAGTTGTCCTGCGGACTCGCTCTCGACGAACACCGCGTTGTAGGCGCCGCGGACGCTGGCCAGCGGATGTGACAGCGGAATCATGGCGGGGTGCACCCGCGCCGAGACGGCTGGGCCATCCGGGGTGTCGCGCTTCTCGCAGATCGCCAGCAGCTTGACGACACAACCCATCTCACTCGCCGAACGTATGTCGGCAGCGCTCACCTCGGTGATGCCCTCACGATGAACGTCACCGAGGGTCATCCGGGTGTGGAAGGCAAGTCCGGCCAGGATTGCCGCCTTCGCAGCCGCATCGAACCCCTCGATGTCGGCGGTCGGATCGGCTTCGGCATAGCCCAACCGCTGGGCCTCATCGAGAGCCTCGGAGAACCCGGTGCCGTTGGTGGTCATGGCGTCGAGGATGAAGTTGGTGGTGCCGTTGACGATGCCGAGCACACGCTCGACCGAGTCGCCAGCCAGCGACTCACGCAGTGGCCTGACGATCGGGATGGCCCCTGCCACAGCCGCCTCGAAGTAGAGATCGCGCTCAGCCTTAGCGGCTGCTTCGAACAGCGTCGCGCCGTCCTCGGCGAGCAGCGCCTTGTTGGCGGTGACGACCGATGCACCGTTCTCGAGTGCCGACAGGATCAGCTCCCGGGCCGGCTCGATGCCTCCGATGACCTCGATGACGACATCGATGTCACCCCGACTCACCAATCCAGCCGCGTCAGTCGTGAAGAGGTCAGCGGAAATGTCGAGGTCGCGCTCGCGGCCCAGTCGACGCACTGCGATGCCCACCAGCTCGAGCGGAGCGCCGGTACGCTGTGCGAGCTCGTCGGCGTCACGAGTCAGCAGACGCGCGACTTCGGTGCCCACCACACCGCAGCCCAGCAGGGCAACGCGTAGCGGACGGTCGGCAGACCAAGAGGGGCTCACCGGTCAAGGGTATCGGCGCACGACTGTCGACGCGGCACTCCCCACGGTTCGTGGACATCGCAGCACGGCCAGTCACGGTGTTTCCAGGCGAGCTGACAGCGCCACGGCAAGACCGGCCACGATCGATGCAAGAGCGAACACGAACAGGTAGCCAACCATGGCGTGGCTCGCCAGCATGATCGCGAAAACCACGCCGCCCAGCGCGAGAGCCAGCGACTCCACGATCGCGTCGCTGATACGCATTGCAGCACTGTTCACGCCCTGCGCCTCAGCCGTCGAGTAGTCGAGCAGCAGCACACCCAGCGTCGAAGCCGCCAGCCCCATGCCGAGCCCGCCGACGCTCCAGATGATCGCGACCACGACGACCGGAGTTGCTGCGTCGAGCGTGAGCAATCCGGCCGACGTACCAACCATCACACACACGGCCCCCAGCCGAACCCGCAAGACCTTCGAGGCCAGCGCCGCCACGTTCGCGGCGAGCCAGGACCCGACGAACCAGAGCACTGCCCCGCTGGTCAGAAGCAGGCCCGCTTGCGAAACGCTCAGACCTCGATGCTGCACCAGCGACAAAGGGACGTACGTCTCGGTCCCGATGAACGCCGCGCTCAGCAGGCTGGAGGTGGCAATGACACTGGGGAGGCCACGACGTCCGACCCACGTGCCCCGCGGAAGGAGCTTCGGTCCGTAGCGGATGGTCACTGCAACCGCGGCGACCAGCATCACCGGCCACCATTCAACCCAGCGCTGACCAGCCAGGCTCACGGCCAGGATCCCGGCCGCGACGAGCGCCGCCCAGACGACACGGCGTCGATCTCCCATCAGCGTGGGATCCCCCTCCAGCCGGCGCACGGGTTCCCAGATCAGCAGCAGTGAAACGGCGGCGAGCAGCGGTGCCGCCAGGAACACCCAGCGCCATCCAAAGTGGGCGGCAACATATCCGGCCACCATGGGGCCACCCAGAGCGGGCAACAGCCAGGCACTCGTCATCACGGTCCACACGCGAGCACGAAGACGGTCAGGGAACACGCGTCCGATCACGACGTACAAGCCCACGCCAACCGCGCCGCTGCCCAAGCCCTGGACGCACCGGCCCACCAGGAACGCTTCCATCGTGGGTGCCAGCCCGGCGATCACGAGCCCGATCGAGAATGTCCCAACACCAGCGAACAGCGTCCGACCCGGACCCCGCCGGTCCATCAACGGACCGGAAACCGTCATGGTGATCACGGCGATCGCTGTGGGACCCGCGAACGCGAGTGCGTACAGGCTCAGGCCGGCGAGGTCATCGGCCACGATCGGCATGACGGTCGCGACCGCGAGGGATTCGAACGCGACGAGAAACGCCAGCGAGAAGATTCCGGCGACAACCCGGCCATACGGACCGAACCAGAGGCGTTCACGGTCCGGAGAGATCTCAAGGGTCATGGGATGATCTGACAACCCCAAGTGCGGTTGAGGTCAAGCCCGGCTGCCGCCCCTCCTGCTGAGGAGTGGGACGCTGGGCCTGTGACCGCCGGCTCCGATCCACACCCGGAGGATCGTCGCGCGTCATTCGTGGCGGGAGCCTATGCCGCCATCCCGTATGCCTCCGTCGGCGTCTTGCTGTCCATGACGTTCGGCGTGGTGGCTCGCGATGCCGGGTTCTCGGTGGAGGCGGCGATTGCGATGTCAGCGTTCGTCTTCGCCGGATCCGCCCAGTTCACAGCCGTCGCGATCCTGGCTGGCGGTGGCACTGCCGCCGCCGCGATAGCCGCCGCCGCGCTCATGAACTCGCGATTCCTCCCCATGGGCATCGCGCTCGGCCCATCGCTGCCTGGCCGCGCGCCACTGCGGGCAGCCCAGGGCCAGACGGTCGTCGACTCGTCCTGGGCCATGGCCGGACGAGGAGATGGAACGTTCGACAGGTGGTTCCTTTTTGGGTCAACGGCCCCGCAGTACACCGCCTGGGTTGCCGGCACCACGCTCGGAGCGTTCGGTGGCGACCTGCTTGGCGACACCTCGCGATTCGGACTCGACGCGATCTATCCGATGTTCTTCCTTGCCCTGTTGATCTCGGAGATCAGGAATCGCCGGGCCGCCGGCGTCGCAGCCGCCGGCGCCGTGGTCGCGCTGTCGCTGGTCGAGCTCGTCCCTGCCGGCATCCCCGTGCTCGCCGCAAGTCTTGTTGCCCTGTGGGGACTTCGTCGCCGCAAGAAGCTGCCGACATGACGAGCACTATCTGGCTCACGATCGGCGGCGCCACCTTGATCACCGTGCTGATCAAGGGATTTGGTCCGGTGTTGATGGGCGGGCGCCGACTTCCTGACCGCCTCAGCGGCGTCATCATGCTGATGGCACCTGCACTGTTGTCGGCGCTCGTCGTGACGAGCGTCCTCGCGGAGGGTGAGCACCTGCACATCGGCGCTGATTTCGTGGGGGTCGCCGCAGGAGCGGCGCTGATGATCTGGGCGCGGGCAGGCGTTTTCACCGCCGTCCTCGTCGCTGCCTCGCTGACCGCTGCCATCCGCTTCCTCGGGTGACCAGACCTCAAGTAATCTTGAGGTTATGGACAGCAACGCGGCTCTCCGCCGCATCGAGCTCACGCCTGGGGAGACCGCGAAACGAGCCGGCGTCGCGGTCTCGGCGCTCCACTTCTATGAGAGCAAGGGCCTCATCACCAGCCGAAGAACAGCAGGCAACCAACGGCGCTACCACCGCGATGTGCTGCGGCGCATTGCGTTCATACGGGTGTCGCAAAGTCTCGGCATCTCGCTTGCTCTGATCGAGAAGGCACTCTCCTCTCTGCCGGACAACCGGACGCCGACCAAGGCGGACTGGGCCCGTCTGTCGGCCCGGTGGAGGCCAGAGCTCGACGCTCGGATCGAACAGCTCGAAAGCCTGCGCGACCGACTGGACGGGTGCATCGGCTGCGGCTGTCTGTCTCTCAAGAACTGTGCGCTCTACAACGCTGACGACGGCTTGAGCTCAAACGGGCCGGGGCCGCAGCGGTTGCCCCCATTCAGCGAGCCCGCCCCGCGAGACGCTCGGTGACTCGGCGGAACGCCGCATAGTCGGCCGCTCCGACCTCCTCGGCCCATGCGGCCTCCAGCACGGCAAAGCGCCGTTGGAGCTGTTCAACAAGGCGATCGCCTTCAGCCGTACGTCTCACCAGGCGTACGCGACCGTCCCGCTCGCCGCGTTCGACCCGCACCAACCCCGCCTCGATCAGGGTCGTCACAAGCTGACCCGCCCCCTGTTTGGTCATGCGCAGCCGCTCGGCAAGGTCTGTGATCCGACTCCCTTCACGCTCAATGGACGTGATCACCCTCAGATGCGACTGTCGGAGCCCGTGCCAGTCCTCAGGTGGGAGCTCTTGTGTCATCCGGGAAAAGATCTCGCCGAGAAGCGTCGCAATGGTCGGCGACATGGGGTCGGCGAGATTGACATTTTTAGACAATGCACTTTACCTTCTGTTGGTAAAGGCACTTTACCAAATAGGAGACTCAGTGACCGGCAGAGCTGCACTCGGTGCAGTCGACGTGGACGACGCCACACTCGCCGACATGCTCGGCGTTGACTCGATCGTCGATTCACAGGTCTCGGTGGTCGACTACGAGCTCACGACCATGACGACCGGCGGACGCTGGTGGGTCACCGGAACTGCCCAACACGGGGGTTCGGAGATTCCGTTCAGACTGTTCGTCAAGCTGGCTCAGTCGGCCACCCGGTCCCCTGTGATGGCTGTGATCCCGCCGGAGTTCCAGGACGCGGTTTCCGGCTACCTCCCATGGCGCATCGAGCCCAATGCCTACCGCAGTGACTTGTCGACCCGCATGCCGCGCGGCATGCGAATGCCGCAGGTGTACCGCGTCGCCGACATAGACGACGAATCGATCGCACTCTGGCTCGAAGCGGTCACGTACGACGAGAGTCGCTGGGCCCCTGAGCGCTATCGTGACGCCGCGACCATGCTCGGTCGATTTGCCGCGTGCGCCGCGGTGTCGGCATGCGACCAACGCCTGACCAACCCGCACGGCCCGAAGCAGGCTCGCGGCTATTTCGACAGCCGCCTTCGCGGCCAATTCCTCACCGCGTACGACCAGGGCGACGTGTGGAACCACCCAGCCGTTGCCGCCCACGTCGACGGCAACCTGAGGGCGCGATTGATGTCACTGATCTCGGCCGTACCAGAACTTCTCGACGAGATCGAGGCACTTCCGCTGATGAACGCACACGGGGACGCCGCTCCCCAGAATCTGCTGGTCGTCGACGAGGGATTTTGTGTCATCGACTGGGGCTTCTGGTGCCGCGCGCCCCTCGGCTTCGACCTCAGCCAGCTGGTCTACAGCGAGATCGACCTTGACCGCTCCGACGCGTCAACGTTCCGCAACATCCAGGATGCCTGTCTGACCGGATACCGCGCTGGACTCGCAGACGAAGGAGTCGAGATCGGCGAGGGCGAGCTGCGGCGGGCCCACCAGATACAGCTGGCGATGGCGCACTGCATCTCCGCGATCCCTCTCGACCGGCTTGACGCCGAGCCGGCAGCCGCCGAACGAAGCGTACGAGAGCGAGCGGTCGTGCTGCGGCACACGCTGGACGATCTGGGACTCTGAGTCAGCCGAGGTCAAGGGCGAGCATCTCGTCCTCGGTCTCACGGCGCACGATGACGCGCGCCTCGCCATCGCGTACGGCAACCACCGCGGCGCGCGGCACGTGGTTGTAGTTGCTCGCGAGCGAACGGCAGTAGGCACCCGTGCCGGGCACGGCCAACAGGTCACCCGCGCGCACATCGCTGGGCAGGAACTCGTCCTTGACGACAATGTCGCCCGACTCGCAGTGCTTGCCCACCACACGACTCAGCACGGCGGGAGCATCCGAACCACGCGACGCGAGCGTGCACGAGTAGTCAGCGCTGTAGAGCGCCGGGCGGATGTTGTCGCTCATGCCGCCGTCGACCGACACGTAACGGCGCGATGCGCCACCATCCAGCGCAACTGACTTGGTGGTGCCGACCTCGTAGAGGGTGAACGTCGACGGCCCGGCGATGGCCCGGCCCGGCTCGATCGACAGCTGAGGGACATCAATGCCCATCGCTGCACACTCGTCGTCGACGATCTTGAGCATCCCGCGTGCCAGCTCTTCGGGCGTCGATGGATCATCCTGCGTCGTGTAGGCAATGCCGAATCCGCCGCCGAGGTCGAATTCCGGCAGCGTCACACCGAGCTCCTTCTGGATCTCGGCGTGCAGGCGCAGGACTCGGCGAGCAGCGACCTCGAATCCGTCGGTCACGAAGATCTGGGAGCCGATGTGCGAGTGAAGTCCGAGCAACGTGAGGCCCGGTTCGGCGACGATACGGCGTACGGCGTCGAGCGCGTCACCCCCCGAGATCGAGAAGCCGAACTTCTGGTCCTCGTGCGACGTGGAGATGTATTCGTGGGTGTGAGCTTCGACGCCGGCTGTCACCCGCACCATGACCGGCGCGGTGACTCCCAGCTCGGCGGTCAAAGCACTCAGTCGCTCGATCTCTTCGACGGAGTCGATGATGATGCGGCCGACGCCGAACTCGAGGGCTCGGCGAAGCTCGGCGACCGACTTGTTGTTGCCGTGAAGGCCGATGCGCTCCGCCGGGAACTCGGCCCTGATCGCCACGGCCAGCTCGCCGCCTGTGCAGACATCCAGGTTGAGACCCTCTTCGGCGATCCACCGAGCCGTCGCCACGCACAAGAACGCCTTGCCGGCGTAGTAGACGTCGGCGTCGGGAAATGCCTCCTTGAAGGCACGCGCCCGGCGTCGGAAGTCATCCTCGTCCACGACGTACGTCGGAGTGCCAAACGTCGCGGCGAGGTCGGTGACCGACTCACCGGCCACCGTCAGAACATCGTCCACCTTGGAGACGTTGGCCGCCCACAGGTGCGGCACCAGCTCGTTGGAGTCTTCGGGCGTACGAAGCCAGGCCGGACCGCGATCGCCGGACTGACCGTGCAGTGCACCTGCCTCGTGGGACCTCATACCTACATCCTCTCCGGTGCGGAGACGCCGAGGAGACCCAGACCGTTGGCAATGACCTGCCGGGTGGCGCTGACCAGCATGAGCCGCGCACGGTGGAGGTCGCTGGGCTGCTCATCACCCTTGGGCAGCACGTGCGCCACGTCGTAGAACTTGTGGAATGCCGCCGCCGTGTCCTCGAGGTAACGCGCCACCCGATGCGGCTCACGCAGCTCGGCAGCGCGTGCCACCACTCGGGGATAGTCAGCGAGGGCTCGCAGCAGCGCGCCTTCCTGCTCGACCGCGAGGAGCGACGGATCGAAGGTCGACTGGTCGATCACTACACCGAGGTCGACCGCATTGCGGATGATCGAGGACAGCCGCGCGTGGGCGTACTGCACGTAGTAGACGGGGTTGTCGCTGTCCTGCTTGGCCCACAGGTCGAGATCGAGATCGATCGTGGAGTCCATCGAGTAGCGCGCCAGGGCGTAGCGCGAGGCGTCGACGCCAATCGACTCGACGAGATCCTCCATCGTGATGACCGTGCCCGCACGCTTGCTCATCCGCAGCGGTGCACCGTCCCGCATGAGGTTGACCAGCTGGCCGATCAGCAGCTCCAGATTGACCTTGGGCTCGTCGCCGAACGCCGCACACATCGCGAGCAGTCGCGAGACGTAGCCGTGGTGATCGGCGCCGAGAAGGATGATGCAGCGGTCGAAGCCACGCTCGCGCTTGTTGAGGTAGTAGGCGAGATCGCCGGAGATGTAGGCCGGCTGCCCGTCAGACTTGATGACGACGCGGTCCTTGTCGTCGCCGAAGTCCGACGTACGAAGCCAAGTTGCGTCGTCCTTCTCGTACATCATCCCGAGCTCGCCGAGCCTCGCGATTGCGCGATCGACCGCACCCGACTCGTGAAGGTCGTTCTCGTGGAAGTAGACGTCGAAGTCGACCCCGAAGTCGTGCAGGCTCTGCTTGATCTCGGTGAACATCAGGTCAACGCCCTCAGCGCGGAATGTCTCAAGGGCTTGGTCATCGGGCAGTCCGGCTGCCTCGGGGTGCTTCGCGATCACGGTCGCCGCGATGTCGGAGATGTACTGGCCGCCGTACCCGTCCTCGGGTGCCGCTTCTCCGCGCGCATCCGCGAGGAGCGAGCGAGCGAAGCGATCGATCTGGACGCCGTGGTCGTTGAAGTAGTACTCCCGCGTGACGTCGGCACCGATCGCCGTCAGGATGCGACCGAGCGAGTCGCCCACTGCGGCCCATCGAACGCCACCGATGTGGATCGGGCCCGTCGGATTGGCGCTCACGAACTCCAGGTTGACCTTCTGGCCCGCATAGAGATCGCTCGTTCCGTATGTCTCGCCGGCCGCGACGATCTGAGGCGCGAGGGCACCCTGCGCACTGGCGGCGACGCGGATGTTGAGGAAGCCCGGACCAGCAATTTCAGCTCCCGCGATGCCCTCGGCGCTCGACAGCTCGTCGGCGAGCAGTTGGGCGAAGTCGCGGGGGTTCATGCCGGCGTTCTTGGCGAGACGCAGCGCAATGTTGGTCGCGTAGTCACCGTGTTCGCGAACTTTGGGACGCTCGACGAGGACCTCGCTCGGAACGCCTGCGGGCAGCACAATCTTGCCCGCCTCGCTGAGCGAGGACAGGGCACCGACGATCACGGCTGAGAGCTGCTCGGGAGTCACCCCGGAAGCGTATCGTCCGGGGACACCCGCACCAGAACGCGGACGACCCGCAGGGCTGCGCTCGCCTCCGGGGAGTAGGAACGCGGGCCGAGTGGACTACACGGCGCCCTGCGGGTCGGGTGGCTGCGGAATTTGCGCCGCCGCCGGCTGAGCCTTGCGGCTAGCGGACAGCCACCTCACATGTCCAAGAGTTGTTCATTCCTGGGACCACCTCCTCTCCGTGTACGACAACGGTACGACTCGGAGGCGTGCCGCTCAAGACTCTTTGAGGTGTTCGATCCTGAGTCGTTCGATGACCTCGCTGACCGTGGCGACCATGAAGTCGGGGTCGAACGGTTTGATGATGTAGGCGTCGACACCGGCCTCCATCCCGCGCTGGATGTCGACTGGGTAGCCCTGCGTCGAGACCATGATGACCGCGATCTTCGCCGTGCGTGGGTCGGCACGAATTGCGGTCACCGTCGACACCCCGTCGAGCCGCGGCATCATCACGTCGACCGTGATCGCGTCCGGGAGCGCTTCTGCACGACTCAGGATCTCGAGGCAGTCGACGCCATCGACCGCCTCGTCGACGTCAAATCCGGCGAGCTCCAGGTTGGTCCGGATGAGGAAGCGAATCGAGGCGGTGTCGTCGACGACGAGCACTTTGGGCACGACATTGACGGTAGCCCCCGTGCGATAGGCTCACACGGCAGTTGGCCGCATTGGCCCCCGTAGCTCAGGGGATAGAGCGCCGCCCTCCGGAGGCGGAAGCGCAGGTTCGAATCCTGCCGGGGGCACAACCAACCAACTGCACCTTTCTCGCAACTCCCCGGCGTCCAGGATTCGGGGAGGAGGCCGCCAGCGGCCGACGGAGTCCTGCCGGGGGCACTACCGACCAACTGCACCTCTCTTCGAACTCCCCGGCGTTCAGGATTCGGGGAGGAGTGCGCTCTAGTGCGCGACGGAGTCCTGCCGGGGCACTACGACCAACGTGCGTGCACCACCCAACTCCCCGGCGTTCAGGAATCGAGTTGGATTGCGCGGTTCGCATCTCGTTGTCGCGCAGCCGCGGCTCATAGTGGGCGAAGAACTTTCCGACCTCAGGGTCCGTTTGTTCGATGATCAACGAGGCTCGCTGAGTGCCGCCCACGATCATCGGTGCACCGTGCAGGGTCAACCACCGTCCAGCATCGTCACGTATGCGCGCATCCGTGGGCGTTCGACTTGAGAGCACACTCGCTGCCACCGAGCGAACCACCGTCGGCAGATCTCCGGGATACCCGGGCAACCGACTCATGACGGCGTCCGCGCCCGGTGTCATTGACGCGATGTTCAAGTCTTCGTCGATGACAACGAGTACCGGTGCGTCCGCACCCTCTCGATCAGTGGCTTCTCCCACCAGCAGCCCACGCCTCGCGCCATCTGCGAGAGCCCTCGAAATGCTCTGACTGCCGTGGCAGGTAGCGTCGTCGACAACCTTCCACGAGAGGCAAGACGATGCCCACACGCACAGCCCGCACGGCCTGGGACGGCGACCTGCAGGACGGCTCCGGTCAGGTAGAACTCACCAGTTCCGGCCTCGGCACATTCGACGTGTCGTTCCCGAAGCGCGCATCCGAAGACGGCGGCGGGGCCACCAACCCCGAGGAGCTCGTCGGCGCGGCGCACTCGGCCTGCTACGCCATGTCCCTCGCGGCCGCACTCGGCAAGGCCAACGCGACTCCCCACTCGATGGATGTGACGGCTCACGTGACGGTCGGAATGGGGCCGTCCGGCCTCGGCCTGACCGGCATTGAGCTGGTCGTGCGCGCAGAGGTCGAGGGCATCGATGAGTCGGGCTTCCTCGAAGCCGCCGAAGCCGCCAAGGTGAGCTGCCCGATCAGCAGAGCCCTGACGGGCGTACCGATCACGCTCGATGCTTCACTCGTCACCGCCTGACCCGGCGTGAAGCCCTCCGTCGTCGGACGCCTGCGCGCGCAGGGACTCGACACTCCTCGATTCACCAGAGCGGCTGAGGTCGTTCGGCACTTGGGCTGCGTCCAGTCGCAGCTGCACGACATGGCTCTGTGGGCGGTTGCTCGTCGTACGGAAGATGCGACCAAGGCTGACCTCGATGCGGCCTTCGCCGAGGGCGAATTTCTGCGCACGCACGTGCTGCGGCCGACGTGGCACTTTGTGGACCCATCAGACATCCACTGGATGCTCGCACTGACGGCTCCACGGATCAGGCGATTGATGGCATCGAGCACCAACGACATCGACCTCACGCCTGAGGCGCTCGAGCGCGGCTCAGCAGTCATCGCGGCGTCACTTGCCGATGGCGAACCCCGAACCCGCGCAGAGCTCGCAACCGACCTGGGCGAAGCCGGCCTGCCTCACACCGGGCAGTCACTCGGCCACCTGGTGATGCACGCCGAAATAGGTGCGCTCATCGTGAATGGTCCGATGCGGGCCAAGCAGCACACGTACGTACTTCTCGACTCTGTCGTCACAGCTCCTCCTACTCAACCCCGCGACGAACTGCTTGCACTGGTCGCCCGCAGGTATGCGCGCGGGCACGGACCGATCCGCGACAAGGACCTGTCGTGGTGGACCAGCCTGACCCTGACCGACAGCCGCAGAGCCATAGAGCTCGGCGAGCTCCGACCCATGGACATCGCTGGTGAGAGCTACTGGACGCACGACGAGGTCATTGATTCACCGCACCCGCCTGCGATGCTGCTCTCGAACTTCGACGAGTACATCTCGTACGTGCGTGACCCCGGTGACTACGCGTTGTACAACGGCACGCGTGATCAGCTGATGCGGAACGCAGGACTGCTGGTGGTGCACGGTCAGCTGGCCGGCACCTGGACCCGAACGATCAAAGCGGCAACCGTGGAAGTCGCAGTGCAGTCCTCGCCTCGCGTGACGCCCACCATCCGCCGCGCCATCGAGGCCGAAACTGCCGCATTCGGCAAGTTCGTCGACCGAGAGCCCGAACTGGCGATCAACACCTAGGCGATCTCCTCAGAACCCGCGCGGATCCGCCGCCGTCGTGCCACCCTGAAATAGGAGTGGCTAAGCGGGCGAACCGCCGTACGACGCACTAGGCCCGCGCGTTACCCTTGTCAGCGAAGCTTTCACCTGGTTTTCAGCACCTATTCGGAAGAGGCGATCGAGGCAGTGGCCGACTCCTCACCAGACCACACAACCCCTGATTTCGGAACGAATCAGTGGCTAGTCGAGGAAATGTACGAACGGTTCCAGGAAGACCCAGGCTCGGTTGATCCGAAGTGGGCCACGTTCTTCAAGGACGGGGACTTCGCGGACGGAGACTTCACGCAGAGCGCTCAGCCATCGTCGAACGGCGCCACAGCGAAGGACGCAACCGTGGCCACCGAGCCTGCGAAGAGCGAGTCAAAAGCATCGCCTCCACCAGCACCCAAGAAGGCCGAGCCTGCGCCCGCTGCGTCGACACCGCCGCCCGCAAAAAAGCCCTCTGCTCCGGATCCGGATTCGCCGAAGAAGACCGAAGCCAAACCTGCCGCCGAAAAGTCAGCGCCAAACGACAAGCCAGCGGCAAAAGCGTCCAGCGCCAAGGCGACTCCTGCCGCTGCGGTAAAGCCATCCGTCGGTCCCGGTGAAGTCACCAAGGCTGTGCTGCGCGGCGCTGCCGCCCGGACCGTTCAGAACATGGACGCCAGCCTTGCCGTGCCGACAGCCACCAGCGTCCGTGCGATGCCGGTCAAGTTGCTGTTCGACAACCGCGTCGTCATCAACAACCACCTTGCCCGCGCACGAGGCGGCAAGGTCTCGTTCACCCACCTGATCGGCTGGGCGATCGTCCAGGCCATCAAGGCGATGCCGGAGATGAACACCGGCTACGAGATCGTCGACGGCAAGCCCAATCAGCTCAAGCCTGAGCACATCAACTTCGGCCTCGCGATCGACCTGCAGAAGCCCGACGGCAGCCGTACGCTCCTCGTCCCATCGATCAAGGCCGCCGAGACTCTCGGTTTCGCCGAGTTCTGGGCCGCCTACGAGACGATGGTCACCAAGGCGCGCAACAACAAGCTCGAGGTCACCGACTTCCAGGGCACCACGGTCAGCCTGACCAACCCGGGTGGCATCGGCACCAATCACTCGATCCCCCGCCTCATGCAGGGTCAGGGCGTCATCGTCGGCGTCGGCTCGATGGAATACCCGCCCGAGTTCCAGGGCGCGTCCGAGCACACGCTCGCCCAGATGGCGATCTCCAAGATGGTGACGCTGACGTCGACATACGACCACCGCGTCATCCAGGGTGCCCAGTCGGGCGAGTTCCTCAAGAAGGTCCACGGGCTGCTGCTCGGCGAGGAAGAGTTCTACGACGGCATCTTCCGGGCACTCAAGATTCCCTATGAGCCCATCCGCTGGGCCCAGGACATCGCCGTCAGCCATGACGACGAGGTGCACAAGCAGGCCCGCGTCCTCGAGCTGATCCACGCATTCCGCGTTCGCGGTCACCTCATGGCCGACACCAACCCGCTCGAGAACCACGCGCGCAGCCACCCCGACCTCGACACCGCGAGCCACGGCCTGACGCTGTGGGACCTCGATCGCGAATTTGCGACCGGCTCGTTCGGCAATGGCAAGCGCTTCATGAAGCTCCGTGAAATTCTCGGCATCCTTCGCGACTCCTACGCCCGCACCATCGGCCTCGAGTACATGCACATCCAGGATCCCGCCGAGCGCGAGTGGTTCCAGGAGCGCATCGAGGGCCCGCACACCAAGCCTCCCCGCGCGGAGCAGCTTCGTATCCTGCAGAAGCTCAACCAGGCCGAGGCGTTCGAGACCTTCCTGCAGACCAAGTTCGTCGGACAGAAGCGATTCAGCCTCGAGGGCGGCGAGACCACCATCCCGTTCCTCGACGAGATCTGTGAGGCGGCTGCCGCCGACTCGCTCGAAGAAGTCTGCATCGGCATGGCCCACCGCGGTCGCCTCAACGCCCTGGTCAACATTGCGGGCAAGCGACCCAGCCAGGTCTTCCGCGAGTTCGAGGGCAACATCGACCCGCGCACCGTTCAGGGTTCCGGCGACGTCAAGTACCACCTCGGCGTCGAGGGTGAATTCACGTCCGGTTCGGGCGACAAGATCAAGGTCTCGATTGCGGCTAACCCCTCTCACCTCGAGGTCGTCGACCCCGTGCTCGAGGGCATCGCCCGCGCCAAGCAAGACCGCCTCAACCAGGGCGAGGCCTTCCCCGTGCTCCCCGTGCTCGTCCACGGCGATGCCGCCTTTGCGGGACAGGGAGTCGTCGCCGAGACGCTCAACCTCTCGTTGCTGCGCGGCTACCGCACCGGCGGCACGATCCACCTGATCGTCAACAACCAGGTCGGTTTCACCACGTCACCGTCAGCGTCTCGCTCATCGCAGTACTGCACCGACGTAGCCCGCATGATCCAGGCGCCGGTGTTCCACGTCAACGGCGACGATCCCGAGGCGTGCATCCGGGTGGCGCAGCTGGCGTACGAGTACCGCCGCACCTTCCACAAGGACATCGTGATCGACCTGGTCTGCTACCGCCGACGCGGTCACAACGAGGGCGACGACCCGAGCTTCACGCAGCCACTGATGTACGACACGATCAACGCCAAGAAGTCGGTGCGCAAGCTCTACACCGAGGCACTCGTCGGTCGCGGCGACATCACGATGGAAGAAGCCGAGGCCGCTCTCAGCGACTATCAGGCCCAGCTCGAGCGCAACTTCGACGAGGTCAAGGAAGCCGCCGCAGACCCGGGATATACCCGTACGCCGGCCTACCCTGACAAGCCTGAGCATTCGGGAGACCTCGTCACGGCCATCTCGCCCGAAGCGATGAAGGCGATCGCCGATTCCTACACCAACGTTCCCGAGGGCTTCACGGTTCACCCCAAGGTGCTGCCACAGCTCCAGCGCCGGGCCGCGTCGATCACCGCCGGTCCCATCGACTGGGGCACGGGCGAGATCCTCGCGATGGGTTCACTGCTGCTCGATGGCCGCCCCGTCCGTCTCGCCGGGCAGGACACCCGGCGCGGTACGTTCTCGTCGCGTTTCGCCACGATCATCGATCGCACGAACGCCGCGGAGTGGACTCCTCTCTCGCACGTGTCAGAAGATCAGGCCACGTTCTACATCTACGACTCGCTGCTGAGCGAGTACGCCGCGCTCGGCTTTGAGTACGGCTACTCGGTCGCACGGCCTGAGGCGCTCACGATGTGGGAGGCGCAGTTCGGAGACTTCATCAACGGCGCCCAGTCCGTCATCGACGAGTACATCTCGTCCGGCGAGACCAAGTGGGGTCAGAAGTCCGGCGTCGTGATGCTCCTGCCGCATGGCCACGAGGGTCAAGGCCCCGACCATTCGTCGGGCCGGATCGAACGGTTCCTCGAGCAGTGCGCTGACGATGCCATGACCGTTGCGCAGCCCTCGACGCCCGCGTCGTACTTCCACCTGCTGCGTCGCCAGGCGCTCGAGAGCGAGCACCGCCCGCTGATCGTCTTCACCCCGAAGTCGATGCTGCGCAACAAGGCCGCCGCGTCTCAGCCCGAGGACTTCACGAGTGGCAAGTTCCGCCCGGTGATCGGTGACGATTCCGTCAACACCGAGTCTGTTGAGCGCGTCCTCGTGTGCTCGGGCAAGATTGCCTGGGACCTGTTCGCCGAGCGCGCCAAGCGTGAGCCTGATGCGTCGCGTACCGCGATCGTGCGCCTCGAGCAGATCTACCCTCGCCCCACCTCCGATCTCAACGCCGCGGTCGCCCAGTTCCCGAACGCCCGTGAGGTCCGCTGGGTGCAGGACGAACCCGCCAACCAGGGTGCGTGGCCGCACGTCGCCCTGAACTTCATGGGCGAGTTCGACGGACTGCCGCTGACTCGCGTGTCACGGGCTGCATCATCGGCTCCGGCCGTTGGCTCGCACGCGCGTCACGTACAGGAGCTCGAGACGCTGATGGAGCAGGCATTCGCCTGAACGGCTGATGTACTTCACCGACCGCGGGATCGAAGAGCTGCAGAGCCGGCGTGGTGACGAAGAGGTCACCTTCGCGTGGCTTGCCGAGCAGTTCACCACATTCGTCGACCTCAACCCCGATTTCGAGGTTCCCGTCGAGCGCCTGGCCACCTGGCTGGCCCGTCTCGACGACGAGGATGAGTGAGCGAGCGACCTACAGCGTCAGCACGATCTTGCCGAAGACGCTGCCGTCGATGACGGACTCGAGACCCGAGGCTGCATCGGCCATCGGGATCTCGCGGTCGATCAGCGGCTTGGTGCCGGTGACGTCCATGAACTGCGCCAGCGCATGAAGCTCGTCGCGTGTGCCCATGGTCGAGCCATGCACCCGCATCTGCTGGAAGAAGATCCGCGTCAGCTCGGCATGTGATGGCGCATCGCCAGACGTCGCACCGGCAATCACGATCGTGCCACCCGGGCGCATCGACTTCACCGAGTGCGACCACGTTGCTGCGCCGACCGTCTCGATGACGGCATCGACCTTCGCGGGCAGCCTCGCACCCGACTCGAATGCCTCGTGGGCACCGATCTCGACCGCCCGTGTGCGCTTGTCCTCGTCACGGCTCGTCGCGTAGACCCGGAATCCGGCCGCCCTGGCCAAGGTGATCGCAGCCGTCGCGACTCCCCCGCCGGCGCCCTGAATCAGCACAGAGTCACCCTGCTTGAGACCGGACTGGGTGAACAACATCCGATAAGCGGTGAGCCAGGCAGTCGGCAGACAAGCAGCCTCGGCGAATGACAGCCCCGCGGGCTTGGCCACCACATTTCTCGTGGGAACGGTGACCCGCTCGGCGAACGTGCCCTGGTGACGCTCAGACAGCAGTGATCGCCGGGGATCAAGTGTCTCGTCCCCCCGCCACGACGGATCGCTGATGACGGCGTGCACCAGAACTTCGTTGCCGTCCTCGTCGAGTCCAGCGGCGTCACAGCCCAGGATCATGGGCAGGCGGTCGGCGGGAAGTCCGACTCCGCGCAGGCTCCACACATCGTGGTGGTTGATCGAAGCGGCCTTGACCGTCACAGTCGTCCAGCCGTCGGGGACGTCGGGTTCGGGCCGCTCCCCAACCACGAGTCCTCCCAACGGATCGTTCGGGTTGATCTGGTCTGCGTAGACGGCGAACATCCGGCTCCTCGGGTTCGTGGGTGTGGGTGCGGTGGGTCAGTAGGGCCGACGTGCGAGACCCTCGCGGCGTGCCGTGTCGGTCACGGCACGAGCCACGGCGGTGGCGACTCTCGGGTCGAACGGCGACGGGATGATGCACGACTCGGAGAGGTCATCGCCCACGAGATCAGCGATGGCCCGCGCTGCCGCGAGCTTCATCCCCTCCGAGATCCGCGTCGCGCGAACATCGAGGGCTCCACGGAAGATGCCCGGAAACACGAGCACGTTGTTGATCTGATTGGGGAAGTCCGAACGCCCGGTGGCAACCACCCGCGCGTACCTGTTGGCGATGTCCGGATGAACCTCCGGGTGCGGGTTGGCCAGGGCAAAGACGATCGCCTCGGGCGCCATCGATGCCACGGCCTCCTCGGGGATGGTCCCGCCGGAGACACCGATGAAGACGTCGGCATCCGACAGCGCGTCCGACACCGAACCAGGTCGAGCCCAGTTGGCTGTCTCGTCGGCCAGCCACTGCTTGACCTCGCCGAGTGCGCCGCGACTCGAGTGCACGACGCCGGTGCGGTCGACGATCGCAATCTTGGTCACGCCCGCAGACTTGAGCATCTTGGTGATCGCCACACCCGCAGCACCCGCTCCGGAGATGACGACCTTGACGTCCGCAAGCTCGCGATCGGTGACCCGCAGCGCGTTGATCAGCGCCGCCAGCACGACAACAGCCGTGCCGTGCTGGTCATCGTGGAAGACGGGTATGTCGAGCAGGTCGATCAACCGGCGCTCGATGTCGAAGCACCGAGGGCTGGAGATGTCCTCCAGGTTGATGCCACCGAATGACGGCGCCAGGCGCACGATCGTCTCGACGATCTCATCTGGATCGGTCGTCGCAAGGGCGATCGGGATGGCATCGACGCCGCCAAACTGCTTGAACAAGATGGCCTTGCCCTCCATCACCGGCATCGAGGCGGCGGCACCGATGTCGCCGAGGCCGAGCACGGCGGTGCCATCGGTCACGACCGCGACGGTGTTGGAGACCCAGGTGTATTCGTGGGCGATCTCCGGATCGGCCGCGATGGCTTCGCACACCCGAGCCACGCCGGGGGTGTAGGACATCGAGAGATCGTCGGCATCGTTCAGCGGAACCGTCGCGGCGATGGACATCTTGCCGCCGCGATGCAGCGCGAAAACGGGGTCGTCAGGATCTGGTGTCGGAGTGTGCAGGTCGATGTCAGTTGCAACCATGAAAGCCTCGGGAAGTTGTACGCGTGGGACGGGACCGATCAGATCGCCGATGCGGCACTTGACCGCTCATGGGCACCCGCAACGAAGGGGTGGTTGTGCAGGTCGCGCCCGGCTTTCAGTCTCTCACAATGCGATTGTCGTGGCCCAACGCCCGGGTGACAGGCGGCGCGAGCAGACATCCGAGGACCACGACAGAAAATGCCGCCATGACCACAGCCAGCCAAGACTGATCACTGCCACGAAGGTTCCACGCCAGCAGGAGCTGGATCAGATGCGTCACGATCAACGGGCTGCGCGCCCAACCCTCACCACGGGTGAGACGCCATGCCGCGAACAGCTGACCTGCCCCATAGATCGCCAGCAGCACGCCGGCGCCGAGACCCAGTCCGAGGCGTTCGCTGGAGACATTCGTCAGGTCGAGCACGGCCAGGGCCAGGTAGGCCACGGCCTCGATCGCCACGATCGCACCGACAATTCCGAGCAGTGCGCGGGCCTTCTTTTCCAGCGGATCTGAGGACATCACGGCGCCAGCGTACGAAAGGTGTGACCCAACCAACAATTCGCCCGGGGCTCATACCCTTGTAAAGCAGTTGAATTGTTGAAAACATGGAGGCTAAGCCGTGTGACGGGTCTGACCGGCCTGCCCACGGCGCAACCGAACGGGAAGGAGTGTCCCCATGGACTGGCGCCATCGTTCCGCATGTCTTGATGAGGATCCTGAACTCTTCTTCCCCATCGGCAACACGGGTCCCGCCATCTTGCAGATCGAAGAGGCGAAAGTCGTATGCCGCCGTTGTGATGTTCGCGAACTGTGCCTGCAATGGGCACTTGAGAGCGGCCAGGACCACGGTGTGTGGGGAGGCTTGAGCGAAGACGAACGTCGTACGCTGAAGCGCCGTAATGCGCGGGCACGTATTCGTACTGCCTGACGCACACGTATCGGTGAACCCCGTGCTCCTTGGAGCGCGGGGTTCTTTGCGTCCGGAGGCGCTTCCTGCTGGGGCGGTCTAGACCGTCAGGGTGATCGCGACGCTCGTTCCACCGCCGCTTCGACGTTCGAATGACAACGTCCCGCCCAGCTCACCCTCGACCAGCGTCGTCACGATCGACAGCCCGAGGCTTTCGGCTGGATCGAAGTCGGCGGCCAGGCCGACGCCGTCATCGGTGACCCGGAGGCGAACACGATCACGTATGCGGTTGACCGAAAGGGTCAGCGCGCCACCCCCCGAGCCGTAGGCGTGCTCCGCCGCGTTCTGGATGAGCTCGGTCAGCACCATCGCCAGCGGTGTGGCGATGACGCCCGGCAAGGATCCGAACGATCCAACCCGCTCGGCACGTATCGTCCCGTTGCCGGAGGACTCACGGGACACGTCCAAGACCGTGCGGATCAGCCGATCGGCGATCTCGTCGAAGTCGACCTCGTCTCCGAAGGATTGGCTGAGGGTCTCGTGCACCAGCGCGATCGACCCGACCCGACGCACTGCGTCATCGAGAGCCGCGCGCGCTTCGGGCAGCTCGACTCGTCGTCCCTGAAGTCGCAACAACGCTGCGACGGTCTGCAGGTTGTTCTTGACCCGGTGGTGGATCTCGCGGATCGTCGCTTCCTTCGACACCAGCTCTCGCTCGCGCAACCGCAGCTCGGTCACGTCACGCAGCAGGATCAGTGCCCCGTTGCGCCGCTTGCCGGTCCTGAGCGGGATGACGCGGAGCAGCAGCGATCCGGTCGCATTCTCGATCTCTGCTTCTCCTCCGGCGTCACCACGCAGGAGTCCGAGCGGTCCGCGGTCGGTGGGTCGGCGGTCGATCAGGCTCGTCGTCACCTCGCCGAGCTCGGCATCGATCAGATCGCCGGCCAGGCCGAGCCGACGGTAGGCCGACCGGGCATTGGGGCTCGCATAGGAGACTCGTCCACGACCATCGGTGCGGATGAGACCGTCGCCGACCCTGAGCGAGTCAGCGAGGTCCGACCGTTCGCCCTCCAACGGGAACTCACCCCGCTGGATCATCTCGATCAGATCGTCCGCCGCCTCGAGGTAGGTCGTCTCCAGACCGCTCGACGTGCGGGGCGCACTGTCACTGCGGCGTGACGAGATGACTGCGATCGGTGACCCGCCACGCTTGACCGGAATCGTGCGAGCGCGAACCCGGGAACCGTCCGGGAGCTGTTCGACCTGCTCCTCGACGGGCTCGCCCGTCTCCAGAGCCTGATCGAGCGGGTGGGCTCGGTTGGCGGGGATGAACGTCCCTGCCACGTCTTCGAGCAGGGTCGTGGGGCCGGTGGTCGGGCGTATCTGGGCGCCGGCCCACATACCTTTTGACTCGGCGTCAGGCACCCACAGCACCAGGTCCGAGAACGACAGGTCGGCGATGATCTGCCAGTCGGTCACCAAGGCGTGCAGCCACGAGACGTCGCCGGACGACAGCGAGGTCTGGAATCGCGCGATGTCATCCAGCGAGGGCACACAACAAGCCTAAGGGTGCGGCTCATGGCACGATGGATGAGTGTCTGAGGCGTACTGGCAATCGGTGATGCAGGCCGGTATGGAAGTGCCGGCCGACCGAAGTCTCGACGAATGCACCGTCGAGCTCGTGGAGATGCTCGGTCATCCCAATCCACGCTGGCGTGAGGACCTCGCCTATCCCCTGCTGACGACGTGGATCGACAAGGGCATCTACGACGACCTGCTGGCGGGCCTCGGCGACGGGATCGTCCCCGGGCTGCGCTACGGACTGGGCCACGACGGCGACCTGTCGGTCCTGCGCCGCTCCTACAGCGCGCTGATGCTGGCTGAGATCATCGGCCGCGACAACAATGAGCACCTGATGACCGCCGACTCCGTGCTTCGGTGGGGCGACAGCGCCACGGCCTGGTACGTCCGCGAGCAGGACCATCGCGGCTGGGTGCCCGAGCAGGGTTGGGCCAATGCGATCGCGCATGGCGCCGATCTCCTCGCTGCCCTGGCCCGATCACGTCATTTCGGCCGGCTCGAGCTCACCGTGTTGCTCGACGTGATCGCCGATCGCGCGTTGCAGCCGACGTCCTACATCTGGCGGCACGGCGAGGAAGACCGCCTCGCGTATGCCGTGATGACGCTGCTGCACCGCAACGCCCTCGACCCCAGCATCGTCGAGCCATGGCTGGCCCGACTCGGGGCCGGGATCATGCTGCCCCGTACCCGTGGTCACATCGAGGCGGAGTGGCCGTCACCATCAGTCCGCAACACCTCATCACTGCTTCGGGCGCTGCATCTGCAGCTCGCGCTCGGCGTCCAGGGACGGGCGGACCTGCGTTCTGACGCCGAGCTGTTCGCCGAGCAGCCGGCGCACCGGGCCGACCTGATCCTCGCGGTGCTGGACCAGATCCGGGCAGAGAGCCCTTGGCTCTACCGACCGACCACCCGCGCCAAACCGGTCACCTGAGCGTTCGTCACGTCCAGTAACCTGCGTCACATGACTGACGAACCCCAGCACGGTGGAGTTCACGCCGTCGACGTGGCCCGAGCGCATGGCGTCCAGACGATGTTCACCCTGTCCGGCGCCCACGTGTTCCCGATGTACGACGGCGCGGTCAAGGCTGACCCGCCGATGCCGATCATCGACGTACGCCACGAGCCCACTGCGGTGTTCGCTGCGGAGGCCATCGGCAAGCTGACCCGCACACCAGGTCTCGCGGTGCTGACTGCCGGCCCGGGCGTGACCAACGGCGTGAGCGCCGTCGCCCAAGCGAGCTTCTCCGGATCACCCCTTGTCGTCGTCGGAGGGCGCGCACCCAACAACCGCTGGGGGTCGGGCAGTCTCCAGGAGCTCGATCAACCGCCAATCCTCGCGCCCGTCTCCAAGTCATCAACGACGGCACACAAGGTCGACGACATCGCTCCGACCCTCGACGAGGCGTTCACGCTCGCCGGATCGTCCCATCGCGGTCCGACGTTCGTCGACGTACCGATGGACGAGTTCTTCAATGCGACGGCAGCCACGTTGTCATCTGTCGGCAACACCACCGCCCCGATCGAGCCCGACCCTGACTCGCTGGCCAAGATCGCCGAGCTCATTCGGCAGTCCGTACGTCCCGTGCTCGTGCTGGGCACAGACGTATGGGCCGACCACGCGGAAGAAGCTGCGCTGCAGTTCGTCGAGGAGACCGGGATACCGGTCATCGCCAACGGCATGGGCCGCGGCATCATCCCCGGTGGCCATCCGCAGCTGGTGACCAAGGCTCGGTCGACGTCGTTCAACCAGGCCGACCTCGTGATCGTGGTCGGCACACCGCTCGACTTCCGTCTCGGCTACGGCATCTTCGGTGGCAAGGACGGAGCCACGCCGGCGTTGACGGTCCACGTTGCCGACTCCCCCGGCCAGGTCTCGACACATGCAGAGATGGCTGCCTCCGTCAGCGGCGATCTCACCTTGTTCTTCACCGGCCTCTTCGCCGCGCTCACCGCGCCGACCGAGCACGGGCGACGTCCTGACTGGTCGTCGTGGGTCGGCACGCTCCGCGACGAGGTCGCTGCCGCCACAGCCCGCGACAGCGAGCTGCTGACGGCATCCGCCGATCCGATCCATCCGGCGCGCATCTACGGCGAGCTGCTGCCGCGGCTTGCCGACGACGCCGTCGTGATCGGCGACGGTGGCGACTTCGTGTCGTTCGCCGGCAAGTTCGTCGAGCCCAAGCGCCCCGGCGGGTGGCTCGACCCCGGTCCCTACGGGTGCCTCGGTGCCGGCATGGGTGCAGCAATGGCCGCGCGCATTGCCAGGCCCTCGAGCCAGGTCGTCCTGCTCTATGGCGACGGCGCTGCCGGCATGTCGCTGATGGACGTCGACACCCTCGTGCGCCACAACCTCCCGATCGTGATGATCGTCGGCAACAACTCTGCGTGGGGTCTGGAGAAGGGCCCGATGCAGTGGCTCTACGGCTATGACGTCGCCGCCGATCTCGCACCGCAGACCCGCTACGACCAGGTCGTGACGGCCCTCGGCGGTGGCGGCGAGATGGTGACCGACCCCAAGGACATCGGCCCTGCGCTCGACCGGGCGTTCGCGTCCGGCGTTCCTTACCTTGTCAACGTCATCACCGATGTCAACGCCGCCTACCCACGCGCCACCACCGGCATCTGAGTTGTGGAGATACGCGAGGCCCGGGATGACGAGTACGCCGCGGTTGGCGATCTGACCGTTGCCGGATACGACGCTGAGGGATACCTCACCTTCCCCGATGGCACCTTCGACGACACCTACGCGGGGTGGCTTCGCGATGCTGCGCCACGCGGACGCGATGCCGCCCTGTTGGTCGCGGTCGAGGGCGACGACGTGCTCGGCACCGTGACGTGGTGTCCCTACGGCTCACCATTCGCCCAGCTCGCGAAACTGCCCCCCCAGGGTGAGTTCCGCACGCTTTCCGTAGCGCCGCACGCCCGACGGCTGGGTGTGGGTCGAGCTCTGGTGGAGGCTTGCCTCGATCGCGCCCGCTCCGAAGGACGCCGCGAGGTCATGCTGTGCTCGCTCCCGGAGATGATGCCGGCCCATCGACTCTACGAATCGTTCGGCTTCGTCCGCCGGCCCACGCTCGATTTCGAGCCGTTCACCGGCGTCATCCTCTGGGTGTTCTCCGCCCGCGTAACCTGAGCCCATGGACTCCGCCAGCGTCACCCACAGTGTCACCGCAGAAGACACTGCCCGTTCCGTCGGCAGCGGAGATCTTGAGGTGCTCGGCACCCCGGTCATCCTCGCGTGGTGCGAGGAGGCCACCTGCGCGGCCCTCGACCTCACGGCAGATCAGACCAGTGTCGGCACCCGGATCGACCTCGAACATCTCGCGCCAAGCCCTGTCGGTACCGAGGTGACCGCGACAGCCACGGTCGTTCACACCGATGGGCGCCTCATTCGATTTCAGGTGGCTGCACTGGACGCGGCAGGCACCCTGCTCGCCAGCGGTGAGATCCGCCGGGTGGTCGTCGACCGGGAGCGATTCATGAGTCGGATCACGCCTGTGGGAGACTAGGTCTTCCAGCTTTCGAGGAGGACCGCATGAGCAAACGAGGCCGCAAGCGCCGCGCTCGCAAGAAGAAGGGCGCAAACCACGGCAAGCGCCCCAACGCTTGAGCGAGCGTCAATACAGCATGAGAAATCCCCGTCCTTCGGACGGGGATTTCTTGGTCTAGAGCGACTTGGTCTCGGTGATCTGGACCTGAACGGAGCGGATCGAGATGAGCACCTTTTGTCGGAGCACATCCGGGGCAACCTCAGAGCAGGAGCGCGACACCAGTGACTTGACGACCCGTTCGAGCTCGTACTCGGTGAGACAGGGCGTGCAGTCGTCGATGTGCGTCTGGATCTCCGCGCAGCTCGCGGTGTCCATCTCCTGATCGATGAACAGGTAGAGGTTTTCGAGAGCCTTCTCGCAGTCAGGGCCTTCGCAGCCTTCGGTGGTCACTTCTTGTCACCTCCACCGGTGATGGCCATCCCGCGATCGCGTGCATAGTCGCTGAGCATGTCGCGGAGCAGACGACGACCACGATGCAGTCGGGACATGACCGTGCCGATCGGGGTCTCCATGATCTCGGCGATCTCCTTGTAGGGGAAACCTTCGACGTCGGCGAGATAGACCGCCATGCGGAAGTCCTCGGGCAGCGCTTGAAGCGCATCCTTGACGTCGCTGTCGGGCAGGTGCTCGAGCGCCTCCATCTCGGCAGACTTGAGGCCGCTCGATCCGTGCGACTCCGCGCGAGCGATCTGCCAGTCCTCGATCTCGTTGGTGACCTGCTGTGGCTGACGCTGCTTCTTGCGGTAGGAGTTGATGTAGGTGTTGGTCAAGATGCGGTAGAGCCACGCCTTGAGGTTGGTGCCCGGCGTGAACTGGTGAAACGCACTGAACGCCTTGGCGAACGTCTCCTGGACCAGATCCTCGGCGTCGTGCGGACTGCGCGTCATGCGGAGCGCAGCGGAGTAGAGCTGATCGAGGAATGGCAGGGCGTCGGCCTCGAAGCGCATTTGCCGCTGCTCCGGGGTCTCGGTGCTGCGCGGGTCGGCGTCAGCGGGGGTTTCGGGGGTGACAGTCATCGATTGCCAGCCTACTCCGGCGGTCGGACTTCTGCGCAGCGGAGTGATGCCCGCCACGGAGCGTTCGGCACATATCTGCATGTGGTTTTCAACGACCAACGGGGCACTGCTATTCCGACGTCAGCGGCACGATCAGCTCAGGACCGTTGTTGCGCACGTTGTTGACCGCTGTGGAGACGGGAAAAGCATCAAGGCGGCCCGGCGCGGCGGGGACCAGGAGCTCAAGCAGCTCCTCGGTGGAGTGAGGCGCGGGGTCGAGCCACGCATCGAATCCGTCGCTCTCGACCAACAGGGGCATGCGCTCATGCAGGTGGCCGAGATCGTCCTCGGCGGTCGTGGTGATGATCGTGAAGCTGATCACCCAGTCGTCGGCTTCGCGATCTTTCCAGAACTCATAGAGCCCGGCCATCGCCAGCACCGAGCCATCCTTGGGGGTGATGAAGAACGGCTGCTTGGGCGCCTTCTTGCCCTCGGTCGGCTCGCGGGCGTACCACTCGAAGTAACCGTCGGCCGGTATGAGCGCGCGGCGCTTGCCGAAAGCTTTCTTGAAAGCAGGTTTTTCGGCGATCGTCTCGGATCGCGCATTGATCATGCGATTGCCGATCGACTGGTCCTTGGCCCAGCTCGGGATCAGCCCCCACTTGGCGGTCAAGAGCTCCCGGAGGGGACGCTCGGCGCTCGACTCGTCGGGTGCACGACCGATCAGGATCGGGGCCAGCTTGGTCGGCGCCATGTTGTAGTCGGCTTCGAGCTCGACGAACGAGTTGACCAGATCGACCTCGAACGCCTGGCTGAGCGACGCCGAGGTCTGGGTGGTTGCGTAGCGGCCGCACATGGTTCAGAGCCTGCCACAGGCCACGGACACCGACTCAGGTTGAGAGGCCGGCAAGCATCGTCGAGACACCATCGACCGAACATGGCAGGCGCTCGATCCACAGCCGGGTCTGCCAGCCGTCCCCCAACGCCTGTTCCAACACCGCTGCGAGCAGATTGATGGTGACGGCGTCGACATGCTGGCACGCTGCCAGTGCAGCAAACCGCCGTGGCGACATCTGCGCGATGGTCTCGTCTCCCGCGAAAACCATCCGCATCGCCTCGCCCACCTCAAGAGCGCGCAAGGACTGCTCAATCTCGTTGCCGGGCTCGACGCGTGGCAGCTCCACCACCACCAGAGCATGGGTGTCAGCGGCTCGAAGCCCGTCCCGCTCGGCCCCCCGATAGATGTCATCGAGCCGGGATCGAACATGCGGAATCGTCGACAGCGCTGTCAACGGATGCTCGCACGACACATCCACCTGATGCACGAGAGCCTCATCGACCCAGGCCAGCGCGGTGGCTCGGACCGTATCGAATGAGGGCTCCTGCGGGGCGTGCGCGCGCTCCACGTGGTCCATGACCTCGTGGAGCGGCACGCCCAACTGCGCTGCACGCGCTCCCACCTCGCGTGCAACAACAGCGACATCTGACTGGCCGTCACGGACGGCCCGCTCAAGGGCCACGAAGTTCACTCCCGAGTCGAACATCGCGCCCCCTTAGCTGGATCAGACACATATGAGACGACCGACCAGACCATCCATGACGCCACTGGCGCCGAATTGTTTCGTGACCGCTCCGCGGCTCTATCGTTGACTCATTCGGAGGTTCAGACGTCGTGACAGACATGCTCAGCACCACAGCGGAGTCAACCGACGCTGAACTGATCACCGCCGTGAGAGGCGGTGACATCGACGCGTACGGGCTGCTCTTCGAGCGCCATCGCCAGGCAGCCTTGCGGTTGGCGGGCCACCTGGTGCCCGGACCCGACGCCGATGACCTGGTCTCGGAGGCGTTCATACGTGTCCTGGGCGTGCTGCAAGCAGGCAAGGGACCCGACGAGTTCTTCCGGGCCTACCTCCTGAGCTCAATACGTCGCCTGCATCTCGACCGCATCCGCGGCGGCAAGCGGGTCAAGAGCACTGATGACGAGGCAGAGCTCGACCGCGCCGTCGAGTTCGTCGATCCCACCACGATGCGATTCGAGCGCAGCGCCGCTGCGACCGCGTTCGGCTCACTTCCCGAGCGTTGGCAGCTGGTCCTGTGGCACCTCGACGTCGAGGGCCAGAAGCCAGCCGAGATCGCGCCGCTGCTCGGCATGAGTGCGAACAGCGTCTCCGCACTTGCCTACCGCGCTCGGGAGGGTCTCCGCCAGGCCTATCTCCAGGGACACCTCGCGCCGACGCTGCATGAAGGCTGCCGCAAGACGACCGGGTTGCTCGGCGCGTACGTACGGAAGGGCCTGTCCTCACGCGACACCGCGGCAGTTGAGACCCACCTCGATGGTTGCAGCCGCTGCACGGGCCTCCATCTGGAGCTGGCAGAGGTCAACTCCAATCTCTCGGGTGTCCTCGGCCCGGCGATCCTGGGCGCCGCCGCGGGTGGCTATCTCGCCGGAAGCGGTGCCGCCGCTGGAGTTGGCGCTGCGCTGGGCTTCACGAGCACCGCGGCCGAAGTGGCTCGCGCCGTGGCCCTGCCGGTCAAGACAGCGGTCGCCGGCGTGGCGGGAGCCGGTGCGCAGGGTGTTGTCGCCGTGACGGTGGTCGCCGGCCTTGCGACAGCCGGCACGATCGCCGTCGCGACCGACTTCGGTGGTGCACCCAGCTCGACAAGCGCGGCTCGTTCGCTGCCGTCCCCCACCCAGCCGACGCCAGGTCTGGTCGATCTGGCTCCCGGACTGGATCCGGCGATCGAGCCAACCCCCGATCCTCCCGTGGTCGAGCCAACCCCCGCAGCCCCGGTCGACGAACCAACTGAGGACACCGAGGCTGTGACACCCGAACCGTCGACGCCGGAGCCTCAGCCGTCGCCAGAGACACCAGAGGAGCCGACCCCGGCGCCCCCGCCACCCCCACCACCACCCGCGCCGACTGACTACGGCGTTGGCACCGTCACCATCACCAACGACGATTCGCTGCTCCAGCACCGTTACACCGTTGGCATCACCGCCGAGACCGACGGTCCGTCGATCGCACGCGACGTCACGATCCGCATCGCGTTCCGTCACAACACCATCTTCCGCGGTGTGGTGAGCCCCGGCTGGAGCTGTGGCGACGCCGTACGCAATCGTCGACTCACCACACTGACCTGCGTCAAGAGGTTGCCCGCCGGGCAGGGCGACACCTTCATCGCCAAGGCCCGCGGGATCGCGCAGGCAGGCGTCATCTCCATCTCCTCACCGGACGACCCCAATGCCGCCAACAACTCGCGTGCGTTCCGCGCCGGTCCGTGGCTGCCGTTTTAGCCGATGTGCAGGTGTCGGGTATGAATGGAGCATGACCCTTCTGCGTATCGCTGCCCGCCCGATGCTCGCATCCATGTTCGTCTACGGCGGCGCCATGGCACTGAAGGATCCCGGACCACGCGCCGCCAAGGCGCAACCAGTCGCCGATGCGATCAGGCGAGTTGCGCCCGAACTGCCGATCAACGGTTCCAGCCTGACCCGCATCAACGGTGGCGTGCAGATGCTCGCCGGCGCAGCATTGGCGACGGGCCGCCTCCCCCGGATCTCCGCGTTCATCCTCGCCGCGACGCTCCCACCCACGACCATCGTGGGCCACGCCTACTGGAACGAGACGGATCCGGTCGCGAGAGCCAACCAGCGCGTTCACTTCCTCAAGAACGTGTCGATGGCCGGTGGCCTGCTGATGGCCACCCTTGACCCCGATCCGCACAAGAAGTTCATCGGCCGCCGCGCCAAGGACAAGGTCGTTGAGACGGCGTCATCGGTGGCCGGTCAGATCGATCACCTCCGCAGCTAGCCGCGACAGGTCAGCACGGTCCGCCGGCTGACCACCGTGCGCCGATAGGCTGGGCCACGATGAACGCACCCCTGCCGTGGCTCGCGCCCCACCGAGACGCGCCCTTCGTCGGCGAGGTCCTGGTGCCGGGCTCCAAGTCGCAGACCAACCGCGCGCTGATCCTCGCTGCTCTCGGCAACGGCCCTTCGGTGCTGACCCGCCCGCTGCGCTCGCGCGACACGACCCTCATGGCCGACGCGTTGACGACTCTCGGCACCACGATCGCGCGCGACTCGATGGTGTGGACCATCACTCCCGCCCCCCTCGACCACGACTCGCCCGCCACCGTCGACTGTGGTCTGGCCGGCACCGTGATGCGATTCGTACCGTCGGTGGCGGCCCTGACGCGGGCCGATGTCACCTTCGATGGCGATGAGCACGCCCGCGTACGTCCGATGTCGACCACGATCGACACGTTGCGCGGCCTTGGTGTCGAGATCACCGACGACGGACGCGGCGCGCTTCCGTTCGTCGTGCACGGTGTCGGACACGTCACCGGCGGACCGCTGGAGCTGGATGCGTCGTCGTCAAGCCAGTTCGTTTCCGCCCTCCTGCTCGCGGGTGCGCGATTCGACCAGGGGCTCGACCTCCATCACACCGGTGGCCCCCTCCCGTCGATGCCGCACATCGAGATGACGGTCCACGAACTGCGCAAGCGCGGGGTTGACGTGGATGACAGCCAGCCCGATCGGTGGGTTGTCGCGCCAGGTCCGATCGCGGCACTCGATGACGAGATCGAGCCGGACCTGTCCAATGCCGGCGTCTTCATTGCCGCAGCGCTGGTGACCGGCGGCAGCGTACGCATTCGCAACTGGCCCGAGCAGACTGACCAAGCAGGCGATGCCTGGCGCACGATGGTGGCAGCATTCGGCGGGACTGCCGAACGAGACGGTGCCGATCTCGTGTTCACGGCCGGAGCGACCCTCCACGGCTTCGATCTCGACCTGCATGAGGTCGGCGAGCTGACACCTGTCGTGGCGGCGATGGCGGCGCTGGCAGAGGGACCGTCCCGGCTGACGGGTGTCGCGCATCTGCGGGGCCACGAGACCGATCGGCTCGCCGCCCTCGTCACCGAGATCAACCGGCTCGGCGGAGACGCCGAGGAGCTCGAGGACGGCATCGCGATACGTCCGCGCCCGCTCAGCGCCGATACGTTCAGGACCTATGACGACCACCGCATGGCCCACGCCGCCGTGGTGCTGGGACTGCGGGTTCAGGGTCTGATGGTCGAGAACGTCGTGACGACGGTCAAGACCTACCCCAACTTCGCGCCCGTGTGGGAACGACTGATGCTGAGCGACGCCACGTGAGGCCCGAGGACGACGAGCACACCCGTTTCGAACGACCGAAGCGGCGGACGAGACCGCGCACCAAGGATCGCCCCAACTACGAGGACGCCGCCATCGCCAGGGTCGTCACGATCGACCGCGGCCGCTACACCGTCACTCTTGACGACGACGGTCGCACGCTCACCGCGATGAAGTCACGCAACCTCGGGCGCAAGGGAGTCGTGGTCGGTGACGAGGCCCGCGTCGTCGGCGACATCAGTGGCGACGAAGGCACCTTGGCCCGGATCGTCGAGGTGCGACCCCGGCGTACGGTCCTTCGACGGTCGGCAGATGATGACGACCCGATCGAACGCATCATCGTCGCAAACGCCGATCAGCTGGTCATCGTCACGGCCCTTGCCGATCCCCCACCGCGTGCAGGACTGATAGACCGCTGCCTGGTGGCCGCATTCGACGCCGGCATGGAGCCCCTGGTCTGCCTGACCAAGGCCGACCTCGGCCCGCCTGATGAGATCCTCTCGCTGTTCGCACCCCTCGGCGTCCGCGTCGTCGTGACGCAACAGGGCGGCGATCTCGACCCCCTGCGCGAGGTGCTGCGCGACCGCACGAGCGTGCTGGTGGGTCACAGCGGCGTCGGCAAGTCGACCCTCGTCAACGCGCTGGTCCCCGACGCGCACCGTTCGGTCAGTTACGTCAACGCCGTGACAGGTCGCGGACGCCACACATCGACCTCAGCGATCTCACTTGAGCTGCCATTCGGCGGCTGGATCATCGACACCCCCGGCATTCGCTCCTTCGGGCTGGCACATGTCGAGATCGACCAGCTGATCAAGGCCTTCCCCGACCTTCAGGATGCGGCCCGCGATTGCCCGCGTGGCTGCCTGCATTCGGAGACCGAACCCGAGTGTGCGCTCGACGATGTCGTGGCGGCCGGCACGATCCCGGTCGAGCGAGTCACGTCATTCCGACGCATCTTGGCCAGCATGAATCACAAGGACGACTACTGATCCGAGGGCGCCAACGACCCCCGCATGCGGCATTTGTCCGCCCGTACGCCGTACTCTGAGGGTCATGGCTCACTCGTACAACGACGACCTGCGCCTCGCTCACGTACTCGCCGACAACGCTGACAACCTGTCGATGGATCGGTTCGGCTCGATTGACCTCCAGGTCTCGACGAAACCCGACATGACGTACGTGACCGAGTCCGACGAGGCTGTCGAGGCAACCATCCGTCGCACCCTCAAGTCCGCTCGCACCCGCGACGTCGTGCTCGGCGAGGAGCAGGGCGAGGAGGAGGGGACGGCTGGGCCCGGCGGTCGCCGCTGGATCATCGACCCGATCGACGGCACGTCCAACTTCGTGCGTGGTGTTCCCGTGTGGGCGACGCTGATTGCGCTCGAGGAGGACGGCGAGATCGTCGCCGGCTGCGTCTCGGCTCCGGCCCTCAGCCGGCGCTGGTGGGCCAGCAAGGGCACCGGCGCCTACACCGGCAAGTCGTTGATGTCGGCCCGGGAGATTCGTGTCTCGCGGGTCACCGAGCTTGAGAACGCCTCGCTGTCCTACGCCTCGTTGGGCGGTTGGGACGAGATTGGCAAGGCCGATGCATTCGCCGCGCTGATGCGCCGATGCTGGCGCACCCGTGCATACGGCGACTTCTTCTCCTACATGCTGCTTGCCGAGGGAGCGGTCGACATCGCTGCCGAGCCAGAGCTGAAGGTCTGGGACATGGCCGCGCTCGACATCGTCGTACGTGAAGCCGGCGGCACATTCACCAGTCTCGCCGGCCAGCCCGGCCCATGGGGTGACAATGCGCTGGCCACCAACTCCCGCCTCCACGATGCGGCGATGGCCTACGTCGGCCACTTCCCCGACACCGAACCTCCCGAGCCTTCCTGGGATGGTCAGGGTGCACCGGCATCAGCCACTCCCGACAACGTCCGCAACTTCGACTTCACCCGCGAATCCAGCGACGAGCTCCCCTGACGGGCTGATTCCTCGCCGCGGGCGCCACTCGGCGTTACAGTGCCAGCACGACCAACCGAGGAGAGATCCGTATGCGCGTGAGCGATGTTCTGGCGTCCAAGGGCAGCGATGCCATCTTCACGATCCGTCCCGACGCTTCCATCCGCGAGCTGCTGGATCAGCTGGCCGAGCGCAATATCGGGGCCATGGTGGTCAGCGACGACGGCGAGTCGATGATCGGGATCGTGTCGGAGCGCGATGTCGTCCGCAAGCTGCGAGATGTCGAGAACGCACGCGACATGACGGTCGCCGACATCATGACGACTGACGTACGCGTGTGCGCCCCGGAGGACCCCTTCGGCACGTTGATGGTCGTGATGACCGAGCACCGGGTACGCCACATACCCGTGATCGACGAGGGCAAGCTCGTCGGCGTGGTCAGCATCGGTGACGCGGTCAAACATCGGATGGAGCAGCTGGAGTTCGAGCGAGACCAGCTCAACAAGTACGTCTCTGGTGGCTGAGGCACCGACCCACTTCCTCAGTTGACAGTCGATAGATAAACGATATATCGTTTATCTATCGACACCATGTCGACGTTTCAGAGAAAGTGGGTAACCCCCATGCGTAACAACAATCATTCTTCAGACCACCGCAATCCGGCCGATCGCCGTCGCGGACGAGGACACTCAGACTTCGGTTTCGGTCGCGAGTTCGGCCCCGGCTTTGGCGGCCCCGGTCGCCCCCGCGGTCGCCGCCGAGGCGGACGAGGCGGCGATGTTCGCGCGGCAGCACTCCTGCTGCTCGCCGACCGGCCAGCTCACGGCTACCAGCTGATCCAAGAGATCAGCGAGCTCAGTGAGGGTGCATGGAAGCCGAGCCCCGGCTCGATCTATCCCGTGCTCCAGCAGCTTGAGGACGAGGGACTTGTCTCCTTCGAGCGCGTTGATGGTCGCAAGACCGCCACGCTCACCGACGAAGGCCGCGCGTACGTCGCGGACAACAAGGACGAGCTCGGCACTCCCTGGAAGGCCGCCCCCGGCGACCCGACCGATGAGATGCGCGAGTTCGCCCAAGGGCTCAAGGGATTCATCAATGCCTGGAAACAGGTTGCTCAAGCCGGCACGCCCGGTCAACGCCAGCAGGCCGCCACGGTCATCGACGATGCCCGAAAGGCCATGTACCGCATACTTGCGGACGATGAGTCATAACGGACGTCTGTCCCTTCCCGAGAGCGAGATGACCTGGCGGTTCTCTCGCTCTTCGGGCGCCGGCGGCCAGCACGTCAACACCACCGACACCCGAGTCGAGCTGATCTGGTCGCTCGCCAACACCGCCGCGCTCTCCCCCGCCCAGAAGGAGCTCGCCTCGCAACGGCTGAGCAACCGCCTGGTCGGCGGGACCATCACGGTGGTGTCATCGCAGTACCGCTCCCAGCATCGCAATCGTGAGGCAGCACGCATACGCCTCGAGGACTTGGTGTCCCGCGCGATCATCCCGCCCAAGCCACGGCGCCCGACTCGTCCAAGTCGTGCCTCCAAGCAGCGACGACTCAACGCCAAGAAGAAGCGCAGCACCCTCAAGCAGGGCCGCTCAGGATCGTGGGAATAGGTCGCCAACGGCCGCTGCAATCGATCTGACCAACCGGTGATTGCGCCCTACGATGGCGCCATGAACGTCACCTCAATACGCGCGTTGCTCGTCATTGCCGTCGTGATCGACGTTGCCTATTGGACCATCTGGTTCACGCAACGTTCGTGGATCGAGAGCGACACCACTGAGGCATACGTCGCGTTCGAGAATGCATTCCCGCTGGCTGACGCCTGGCTCGGCCTGACCTGCATACTGGCCTTTCTTGCGCTCGGCCGCGGATCGTCGACCGCCCTGCTGTGGCTGATCTGCGCAGGATCGGCGGGCATGTACCTGTTCTGCATGGACGTTCTCTACGACCTCCAGAACGGCATCTATGCACAGGGCGCGGGCGGGGTCATCGAGGCCGGTATCAACGTCCTGACCCTGGGGTTCTCGGTGATCGTGCTCCGATGGGCTTGGACACGACGTGACGAGCTGTTGGCGGGCACCGCGACCTAGCCCCACCGACAGATTTCGCCCATATGGCTTCGGCGGATAATCTGAAGAGGCGCTGCTGGCACTCCCACTCGCCGTGGCGCATGAGGAGTTCTCCCGTGTCCAAGAAGAGGCCACTACCCCGGCTCATCACCGGCGCCGTGATCGCGACGATTGCCACGGCCACATTTCTGACCTTCACACGTGGCGAGGCGCCGAGTGCCGATGCCGCAGGCTCGACCCTTCCCGATGCCAGCGGGGTCGCCGGTCCGACCGTGGGGGGATCCACTGCGTCACCACTGCCGACCTCGCCCGCATCGGCCGATGCTGCAGAGCGACGAGCCGAAGCCAAGAAGACAGACGGTTCATCCACGTTCCCGAGCGGAGCGCCCACCTTTGGCGGCGGTCCGACCACCTCCCCGACGACCTCAGCTCCCGACCCCGATCCTGATCCGACCGAGGAGCCACCCAAGCCGTCGCCCTCGCCCTCTCCATCACCGTCACCGAGCCAAGGAGGCCTCGGCGGCTTCCTTGGCGGGTTGTTCGGCGGCGGCAACTAGCCGCGATTCAGCCTGACCTCAGCGGGTACTCCTTACCCATGACCGAGACCCCGAGCGAACCCGACACGACCGAGCCCGACGACTTGCCCAAGCGGCCAAAGGCTCCTGATCTTCCCGACCCGGCCTTTCCCGAGGTTCTGCCCGGCGGCGAGGATGCGCCCGACCAGTCGCCTGACTCCGACTCCTGAGGCCCGCGGCTGAGATTCCCCGCGCGCACAAACGGACCCGACCAGCATCCCTCCGCTGGCCGGGCCCGTCTGTTGGTGTCACCGCAGGATCGGCGTGCTCTCCACGATCGGCAGGCGTTCCCAGGTCTTGCCGAACCCGACCGTCCGACCGGCATGAGCCAGCGCCAGAGCGACCAGCACCAAGGCATAGATGACGTGGTCATCCATGAAGATGTTGTTTGCTGGCGGCAGAGCGGCAGTGAACATGAGGACCATCAGCAAGGCGCCTGCCGAGGTAGCGATCCGCATGGCCACACCGAGGATGAGCGCCGTTCCGATACCCAGAAGTCCAAGCATGAAGAGCCAATCGGCCCAGGCATGTCCGGCCATTCCCTGATAGAAGTCAGCGAATGGTCCCTTGGTGCCATGGCCCAAGAATCCCGACGTCGGGCTTCCCCCGTTGATCCACGCATCAGCCGAAGCGGTTTCATGCCCGAGGCCGAATGCCTTGTCCAGGAACGGCCAGAGAAAGGTCCAGCCCAGAGCCAGTCGGACAACGCCGAGCGTGTAGTCCAGCGGGGTCGCCCCTCCAACCGGGTTAGCTGCTGCGTGGGTCCTGTTGGTGCTCACTGTGGCGGTCATGATGCGCTCCTTCTCTAGGTGGTTTCGGTGAGTTGTAGGTCTTGCTTCCAGCATCGCCATGCGGCCGGCGCGGGGTAAGGGCCCTTGGTTGGTGATCTGGCAGGGCGTTGGTCCGTCAACTGGCGAGCTCCACGGGACGAAGGTCCCTGGGATGGATCCAAGCGCCCGCGGCGGCGTGGTCATCGTCCTCACGCCAGCGCCACTCGATGACCGCCGCGTGTCGAGCCACCGACACGATCCCGACGATAGGAAGCGGGGACCACTGCCACCGGACACTGCGCCCCACGCAGCACCCGCATGGCGACCGGACGGGTGAGTGCGAAGGATCGGTCAGGGCCGTGCGGTCGACCGACCACCACCAGCGATGCTGACGCTGTCGCGGCAATGGCCGTGTCGACTGGCTCGCCGAGCGACGATGTGACAAGGACTCGCACATCGGGGTAGAGCTCGCGCCAACCGGCGATCACCTCGGCGACGTTGGACCGGTGGCTGTCGAAGTCAGCCTCAGCCGTGGCATATGGCACGGCGTGCAAAACCACCAGGCCCACGCCACGGGCCTGCGCCTGATCAAAGCCATAGCTCAACGGCCCGGCTGCAGAGGTGTCACCGTCAACCGTGACGACGACTTCGCCCCGTTCATCCGTCGGATCCGAACGCTCAGGCACCACGATGACCGGACAGGTTGCGCCGCGGGTGACCCGACCAGCCACTGCTCCGCCGAGCATCCGGTCGAACCACGACACGTCGTCCGCACCCAGAACGATCGATTCGGCCGCCTCGCCCTCTGTGAGGAGAGTGGCAATCGTCTCGCCCTCAATCGTGACGTAGGTGACATTCTGAGACGACGCTTCTGCCAGAACCACCTCATGCGCGTGCGCCAGAGTCTGCTCTGACTCGGCTTCGATCGATCCCAGAAACTCTGCGCCGACAGGGAAGTCGCTGGATCCGACGGACAGCGAATAGCAATGCACCACGCGCAACGTGGTGTCCTGACGCTCGGACTCGGCCAATGCATACCTGATGGCTGTGGGCTGGTTCCCTGAAACGCCGATGACGACGGGCCGGCGTGATGTGTTCATGAGGTCTCCTCGAGGTGGGTCCCTTCCACCATCGGCGAAGCTGAGTTTCCACGGCACCGGCGGACGACCATGATCGAGGGGACCATCGTCCCGCTTGGGAGCGTACTGTCAGGAGTCCTTCCCTCTAGGCACGTCCGGGAGCGACATGCCCGATTCCATCCCAGCGCGTGCTCAGAGCGCCGGACCCACGCTCGAGTTCGAGACCCTGCTCAGCCAACTGGTGGAGCGCGCCGACGAGATGATGCGCTCTCAAAGCAGATTGCGTGACCTCATCCGGGTCAACAACGACCTCACCAGCAACCTCGATCTGGCCACTGTGCTTCGACGGATCGTGGAGATCGGCACGGAGCTCATGAATGCTCGCTACGGCGCGATGGGAGTCATCGCCGATGACCAGACCCTCGAGCAGTTCATCACCGTGGGTATCGACGACGAGACCGTTGCCCAGATCGGCGACCTCCCCGAAGGCAAGGGCCTGCTGGGCGCCCTCATCGCCGACCCCAGGCCCGTGCGCCTCTCCACGATTTCCGACGACTCACGGTCCAGCGGATTCCCACCGCTCCATCCACCCATGAAAAGCTTCCTCGGCGTACCGATTCGCGTGCGCGACGAGGTGTACGGCAACCTCTACCTCACTGACAGCACGCATGGTGACTTTTCTGCGGACGACGAGGAGCTCGCTGAGGCTCTTGCCGCAACGGCGGGCATTGCGATCGCCAACGCCCGACTGTTCGACGAATCGCTCTATCGCGAGAGATGGGCCTCGGCGCTCGCCGAAACAGCCCGCCGGCTGATGAACGACGAGGACGATGAGCACCTGGGTTTCCTGATTGACCAAGTTGCTGAGTTGGCAGACGCGGACCTCGTCGCGATCGCACTGATCTCGACATCACGAGGCGAGCTTGTCGTGGATCGCGCCTCTGGCACTGGCGCGACAACGCTGACCGGGCTGGGGTTCCCGCTCGAGCCTATTCGCCTCAGCGAGGCGTTGATCAAAGGAGACCCTGTCGCCGTTCCCCACATCCACGCACTACCTGACCTTGGATTTGAGGAGCAGCCTCTCCTCGGCGGCGCAGTCGTGATTCCGTTCAACAACGGCGACGAGTTGGCAGGAGTCCTGGCCATCGCGCGTCGGAAGGACCGGCCTGACTTCAGCGCTCGGGACATCGACATGGGTGTCTCGTTCGCGGCCCACGCCAGCGTGGCGATCGACCGGGCTCAGGCCCACACGGTCCGGCGGCGAGTCGCGCTGCTCGAGGATCGGAGCCGGATCGCCCGCGACCTGCACGACCATGTCATCCAACGCTTGTTCGCCACAGGCCTCAACCTTCAGGCAGCAGCGGCGGCGGTCGATGCCGACGCCGCTACCCGGATCATGGATCAGATCAAGGAGATCGACGGCGCGATCGCACAGATCCGGCAGAGCATCTTCGCCCTCAACAAGGACTCGGCGAGCACGTCGACGGTCAGTCTCCGCGCACGAATCCTCGAAATCATCGACCGGATCGAGGACGAGCTCGCGCCAAGGCCTCGCGTCACGTTCCTCGGCCCGGTCGACTTCATGGCGGACGCCCAGCTCACCGACGACGTCACCGCCGTGGTGACGGAAGGCTTGGCCAATGTCGTGAGACACGCCCAGGCCACAAAGGTCGACGTCACGATCTCGGCTGCGGCCGGCAACCTGTCGGTTGAGGTGACCGACAACGGAACCGGACCCGGAGACAGCCCACGCTTCAGCGGTCTGGAGAACCTCAGATCACGCGCGATTGGGCACGGTGGATCATTTTCGGTCCATGACGGTCCGACAGGCGGAACTCAACTCGTGTGGACAGTGCCGGTCTAGGGACTGTCAAGGAGCTTGGTGGCGAAGACGGCAGCCTGGGTGCGACTCGCCAGCCCCAGCTTGGAGAGCACGTTCGACATATAGTTCTTGACTGTCTTTTCAGCAAGAAAGAGACGCTCACCGATTTGCTTGTTGGTCAGACCCTCCGCCACGAGCTCAAGGATGCGCCGCTCCTGCGCCGTGAGCGACTTGAGCTCGACCGGCTCGCTGGGATCGCCGTCGCGCAACCTTTGCATCACCCGCTCGGTGACCTGTGGGTCCAGGAGCGATCCGCCGGCGGACACATGGCGCACGGCCGACAGCAGATCTTGTCCCGTGGTCTGCTTCAGGATGTAACCCGCCGCTCCCGCCATGATCGCGGCAAACAGCGCTTCGTCGTCATCAAATGACGTCAGGATGATCGCCTTGATCGAAGGGTCTGCTGACCTGACCTGTCGGCACACGTCAATGCCGCTGCCATCAGGAAGACGCGCATCGAGGATCGCGACATCAGGCTTCAGGGCCGGAACACGAGCCAGGGCCGCAGCTGCAGTCCCTGCCTCACCGACGACCTCGATCTCCGGATCGGTCTCAAGAAGCTGCCGGAGGCCCATGCGTACGAGCTCATGGTCATCGAGCAGAAACACACGGATTGGCACTGAAGCTCCTCAAGAGAATGACGGACCTCCCGAGTATGCGCCTATCCAAGCAAGAACGCCGGGGCACAAGGTCCCCACTTTGAACACCACGACAGGGCAGCCGGCGGACGCTAGTGTCCTCGTATGCCGCACCGCGTACGCCGCACCCTGCTCACCATGTCGCTCTCCTTGGGGCTGTGCCTGACGGCAATGTCGGCCGAGGCGGGAACGCTCGACCCGATCATCGAGATCCTTCCCGCCGCGCCGGTGCCCTATCACCCGACATTCGAGCCCGAGTGCGCCGATGGAGACCCCGCCTGCATTGGCGTCACGATCGGACAGATGGAGGCGCGCTACGACTCGCTGCGGGCCACGTGTGACCACGACGCGGTGTTCGCACTTGCCTACCTTCGCGTCACCGAGAACGTGCGTGACGCCCTCGATGAGGGGCTCTACCGCGACCCCGTGTGGCTGCGCAACCAGGACGCCGCCTTCGCCCAGGACTATTACGACTCGTACGACAACTGGCATGCCGGCCGCAAGAATCTCGTGCCACAGGCGTGGAGGATCGCGTTCCAGGCCGCGGACGACGGCACCGTCACCGCGCTCGGCAACTTCATGCTGGCGATGAACGCGCACATCAACCGCGACTTCGCGTACGTCCTGGCCGGAGCCGGACTCACCGCGGCCGACGGCACGACCCACAAACCCGACCACAACGCGTTCAACGCCCGTCTCGACAGCCTCTACGCGCCGGTGTTTGCCGAGGAGGCGCGCGAGCTCGACCCGCGATTCGATGACGTCGACGCCGGGCCACTCGACGAGGAGGTCGTCGGAGCGATCATGCGCGGATGGCGTGAGTATGTGTGGCGCAACGCGGAGGCGTTGTCATTGGCCAAGAACCCCCTCGCACTTCAGCTGGTGAAAGCCAACATCGAGACCTATGCGACGACCCAGGCGTTGCTCTACAAGACGATGTTCGCGTCCTCCAAGGCCACGACTGCCACCCGCGACGCGTACTGCCGCGGACGCCAGGGCTGACGACCGAGTCACAGACAACCGCGTCAGGGCAAGCTGATGTCCGTCGCGGGCAGCGCGTTCGTCCTGCTCCTCGGCGTGCTCGGCCTCGCGCTGCTCGTGGCGCTGGCACGCTCGTCCCGCGAAGGGACGACTCGCGCGCCCTGGATCCTGGCCGGCGCAGCCGCCACGGTGATCGCGTACGTCGTCGGTGCCGTGATCGCCTACGGCGACAGCGACCGCGATCCCAACCTCGCCTCGTTCGCATCGCTGGCCATGGTCGTGCTCGTGGTGATCTCGACCGTCATCGCCGTGACCAGACGACAGTCGCGAACCCCCGTCATCCTGTCCCTGCTGGCTCTCGCCGTCGGCGTCGTCGGTGTCACCGTCACCCTGGTCTCCTAACCGTCGCTAGGCTCGCAGCATGGCAACAGTGATCCTGGTGCGACACGGACGAACGACTGCCAACGCCACCGGGGTGTTGGCCGGCCGTACGCCCGGCATCAAGCTCGATGACGTCGGGCAGGAGCAAGCTGACCGTACCGGCGAACGGCTGGCCGTGGTTCCGCTCGTCGGGATCGTCACCAGCCCGCTGGAGCGGTGCCGTCAGACCGCCAAGGCGATCGCCACCCAGCAATCCCCCGGGCCCAGGATGACGAGCGACAAAGGCATCACCGAATGCGACTACGGCGACTGGCAGGGCCGATCGATTGCGGACCTGACCAAGGAAGACCTGTGGTCGATCGTGCAGAGCCACCCCGCTGCTGCGGCATTTCCCGGCGGCGAGTCGATGGCGGCCATGCAGGCCAGGGCTGTCGAAGCGATCCGCCGACGTGATGCAGCGTTCGAGGCCGAGCACGGGCCCGGTGCCGTGTGGGTGGCGGTGACACACGGCGACATCATCAAGTCCGTGCTCGCCGACGCTCTCGGCATGCACCTCGACCTCTTCCAGCGCATCAACGTCGATCCGGCGTCGGCATCGATCATTCGCTACACCAGCGCCAGACCGTATGTCGTTGCCACCAACACCCACGCGGGAGATCTGTCGTGGATGCGCGCCAAACCAGCTGACGACGGCGCTGCGGTCGGCGGAGGCGCGGGTCCCGCCCCGGACGTTGCCACCGACTCCTAGTCTTGGTGTCATGGCTCCCATCGTGCACGGATTCGACTGGCCCGACCGGTTGGTCATCGGGACCGTGGGAGAGCCGGGCGAGCGGACGTTCTACATCCAGGCTCGCGCAGGCAGCCAGCTCGTCAGCGTCGCCCTCGAGAAGCAGCAGTCGGCCGCGCTGGCCGAACGGGTCGAGGAGATTCTCGACGAGCTGATGGCCACCGAGGGCAACCCGTTCAGCGTTCCGGCGCTGACTCCCGAGGGTCTCGTCGACAACGACCCCCTCGACCAACCTGTCGAGGAGCAGTTCCGCGTGGGCGCGATGGGCCTCGGCTGGGACCCCACGACATCGCAGCTGGTCATCGAGGCCTTTCCGATCATCGAGGTCGACGCCGAGGAGGTCGAGCTGCTCGACCTGGACGAGCTCGAGCCGGAGGAGGTCCTCGTGATTCGCATCCCCGTCGGCACCGCGCGCGCATTCGCCAAGCGCACCCGCGAGGTTGTGGGCGCCGGGCGGCCCATCTGCCCGCTGTGCAGTCTGCCGATGGATTCCGATGACCACATCTGTGAGCTCCCCGACGGGTTCCGGTGACCGACCTCGCCGATGGCGAGCTGGTCCTGACCAGCCGGATCATGCCGGCGTCGAATGCGACCTTCGTCGGGCAGATCGGCGATGTCCCTGTCGTCTACAAGCCTGTCGCCGGCGAGCGGCCGTTGTGGGACTTTCCTGACGGCAACCTCGCAGCACGAGAGGTGGCCGCCTACCTTGTCTCCGAGGCATTCGGCTGGGACATCGTTCCCCGCACGTGGCTGAGAGAAGGACCGATGGGTCCAGGGATGGTCCAGCTCTGGCAGGACCCCGATCCCGATCAGAATGCCGTCGATCTGGTGCCTACGACCACTGTGCCCGCCGGATGGCACCACATCCTCGACGGTCTCGACGCCGCCAACCGCTCCGTCTCGCTGATCCACGAAGACTCCCCCACGCTTCGTCGGATGGCCGTGTTCGACGTGGTGGTCAACAATGCCGACCGCAAGGGCGGGCACGTCCTCGAGATGGCCGGCGGTCACCGTCACGGCATCGATCACGGACTGACGTTCCACACCGAGCACAAGCTCCGCACCGTTCTGTGGGGCTGGATCGGCGAACCTCTTGACGCCGATGAGCTGCAGGGCGTCGAGCACGTCCGTACCGCCCTCGACGGGGAGCTGGGCACCAGTCTCACCGAGCTGCTGACCCCGGACGAAGTCGACGCACTGATGAGACGCTGTGACCGGCTGGCGGAGCAGCGGAGGTTTCCCGCGCCCACAGGAGACATGCCAGCCGTTCCGTGGCCTCCGTTCTAGCCGCCTTGACAGATGTAGGTATTTGTAACATTCTCGTGACATGGTCCCCGCGCTGTCGAGCAAGCCCGCCTACGTGCCACGGACCGGCGAGACGTGGCGGGAGCCATGGGCCATGTATGCGGCACTCCGCGATCACGACCCCGTCCATCACGTCGTGCCGCCCGGTTCGCCCGGCGACGACTACTGGGTCCTCACCCGCCACGCTCCCGTGCACGAGGCGGCCCGGGACTTCGCGACCTTCTCGTCCGCCAACGGCCTGACCGTCAACTACGACGAGCTCGAAAAGACCGGCATGGCGCACAATCCGCCATTCGTCATGCAGGACCCGCCGACCCATACGGAGTTCCGCCGCCTCGTGTCCCGCGGCTTCACACCTCGACAGGTGGAAGCCGTCGAACCGGCCGTGCGCGCATTCGTACGAGAACGCCTGCAGCGACTGGCCTCAGCAGGGGAGGGTGACATCGTCGCCGAGCTGTTCAAACCCTTGCCGAGCATGGTCGTCGCGCACTACCTCGGCGTGCCGGAGGAGGATCGCGGCCAGTTCGACGTCTGGACCGAGGCCATCTTCGAGGCGTCGGCCGGCGAGGGCTTCGCCGAGGGAGGCGATGCGATTGCCGAGCTGATGGTCTATTTCACCGAGCTGATAGCGCGACGCCGGGTCGAGCCGGGCGATGACACGATCTCCCACCTCGTGGCCAGTGGCATGGGCGTCGAAGGAGACGACGCCGGCCTCCTGTCGATCCTCGGCTTCGCGTTCACGATGGTCGCGGGCGGAAATGACACCACGACCGGGATGCTGGGCGGCGCCGTGCAGCTGTTGACCCAAAACCCCGATCAGCGAGCGCTGCTGCTCGAGGACCGGACCCGCGTACCCGACAGCGTCGACGAGTTCCTGCGACTGACGTCACCGGTCCAGGCCCTCGCGCGCACAGCCACCCGCGACGTCGAGCTGGACGGCACGACCATCCCGGCCGGCCGCAAGGTCCTGCTCGTCTATGGAGCGGCCAACCGCGACGAACGCATGTATGGCGAGGATGCGTCCTCGTTGAACGTCCTGCGTCGACCTCAGCAGATCCTGACGTTCTCGCACGGCGCGCACCACTGCCTGGGCGCCGCAGCCGCACGAATGCAGGCCCGGGTCGCACTCGAGGAGCTCCTCGACCTCTGCCCCACCTTTGACGTGGACATCGACGGCGTCCAGTACGCGCCGGGGCACTACGTACGACGACCCACCTCGGTCCCGTTCAGGAGCACCACATGACGTGGCTGCGCGACGAGCACTCAGCCCTGGCGGCCGAGAACATCCTCGACGCGGCCTCCAGGCTGTTCGTCGAGAAGGGCGTGAGCGCCGTGGGCATGGCAGACGTGGCCAACGCCGCGGGATGTTCACGCCAGACCCTCTATCGCTATTTCAGCAGTCGACACGATCTCCACCTGGCATTTGCCCACCGCGAGGCAGTCCGACTGGTCACGCTGGTCGCTGACGAGGTCAGGGCGATCCGCAACCCTGCTGACCGACTGGTCGCAATCATCATCGCCCTCCTTCGGGAGGTCCGCACGACCGAGCACCTGGCGGCATGGTTTCGAAGCGGCGAACCAGCGCTGGCCGCCGAGCTTGCCAACTCGCCCAGCGTGCTCGACTCGCTGGCGCTGTCGTTCTTGGGCGACACTCCACCCAGCGACCGAGCAATCCAGCTCACTCGATGGTGCATCCGTGTCACCATGTCCCTACTCATCACTCCCGGAACTGATGACGCAGATGAACGCCGGTCGCTCGAGTTGTTCGTCGCACCATTGGTCAAGTCAGGAGCAAGCGCATGACCGCCACAGACGCGGAGCGTATCGAGGTCGCCGACTCCTACCTCCAGGCACTTTTGTCGCGAGACGGCGCTTCGGTGCCGTTCCACCCCAAGGCGGTCCGTTCTGAAGCCGGGATGCGCACCGGGTTCTCCGGTCCTCACCTCGTCAGGAGCCTGACCTCGGGGCCGCAGTTCAAACTGCTCAAGGGCATTCGCGACAAGGAGTTCTCCGTCTCCGGCGACAACGTCGTCGTCGACTTCCTTCTGGACGTCAAAGGCATCCCCAAGCCTCTGCGCATTCATGAGGTGTTCCTGATCCCCGCCGATGACCCGCGCATCCGCCGTATCGACGTGAAGTTCAAACGCTCACGGAGCTAGCCCGCGCCCCAGCGTGAGCGGTGACTTGGCGTCCAAAACCCCCGGCACCGTGGACGCATACCCACCGCTCAGCGCGCCCTCAGCGTCAGCGGTGACTTGGCGTCCAAACGCACCCCACAGCGCGCTCAGGGAACCAGGACGGTGCAGCGGGTGCCCGAGTAGATCGTCGGCATGCACTGGTTGCAGTGGATGCATGCGCCCTGGGTGGTCTCCCCCGCCTGCATGCGGTTGACCAGATCGGGCTCCCGCAACAGCGCGCGACCCATGGCCACGAACTCAAAGCCTTCAGCCATCGCCCGATCCATCGTGGACTTGTCGTTGATGCCGCCCAGCATGATCAACGGCATCGACACCGCCTCTCGGAATGCGAGCGCCTTCTCGCGCAGATATGCCTCCTCGAACGGGTAGGCCTTGAAGAACGCCTTGCCGACCGGCGTCCTGAGACCCATTCGTACGACCGCAGGCATGTTCGCGGCGAACTCCTTGAGCGGAACATCGCCACGGAACAGGTACATCGGGTTGAGCAGCGAGCTCCCGGCGCTGAGCTCCAGGGCGTCGAGATGACCGTCCGCCTCGAGCATCTGGGCGAACTCCAGGCTCTCGGGCATCGAGAAACCTCTGCTCGACCCCTCGGTCATGCCGATCTTGGCGGTGACCGCGACCTGGTCGCCAACCTCCTCGCGTACGACGCGGGCGACGTCCCGCGCGAAGGTGGCGCGGTTTGCCAACGACCCGCCCCAGCCGTCCTTGCGCCGGTTCTGCCCCGGTGCGAGGAATGAGCTGAGCAGATAGCCGTGCGCCATGTGGATCTCGAGCACGTCGAAGCCTGCATCGGCCATGATGCGGGCGGCTCGCACGTAGTCCTTGGTCACACGCGCGATGTCGGCGGCCGTCGCCGACTTGATCATCTGCATGCTGAGCGGAGAGGGCATCCGGGACGCGGCGATGCCATGGATCCCGTTGGAGCGGCCATTGGCCACGGGTCCCGCATGGCCGAGCTGACCGGCGACCTTGGCGCCCGTCTCATGGATCGCGGCGGTGAGGCGAGCCAGCCCTGGGGCCGACTCGTCATTGACGACGATGACTTCCTTCTGGGTGCGCCCCTCAGGGGCAACCGCGAGGTACGCCACGGTGGTCAGGCCAACGCCACCTCGTGAAGGCGCCAGGTGATAGTCGATCAGCTCGTCGGTGACGAGTCCGTGCGGCGTACGCCCCTCGAAGGTCGCCGCCTTGACCGTTCGGTTGCGAAGCTGGATCGGTCCGAGCTGTGCCGGTTCGAAGACGTTGTTGACCACCACATTGGCCCCGCCGCCGATGGAGCCGGTGTCAGAACCTGCGTCGGGTTCACTCACCGCAAGCCCTTCATTCGTGGAACTCCTTGTCGGCGGCCGGTGTGCTGCGTGCGGCACGTTCTTCATAGGTCTTGCGCCGCGGATCGTCGAGGGCATCGAGGGCCGCACGCTCGCCACCGAGAACCTTGTTGAGCCACTCGCCGGTACGACGCGGGATCAGGCCACCCGTTCGTACGCTCGTGCCGAGGCTCTTGGGCACATAGACGTTGGGCCGAGGCTTCTGCAGGGCAGAGAGGATTCCGTCGGCCACGGCTTCGGGCGTCACCGGCTTGGCCGGCCCCTTGTTGGCCTTGAACCCGACGGCAAGTTCGGTGTGAACCATCGCGGGGTGCACCACACTGATGTCGATCGGTGTCTGGTCGGCCTTGAACTCGAAATGGAGCGAGTTGGAGAAGCCGCTCACTGCGTGCTTGCTCGCACAGTACGTGGATGCTCCGGCAATCGGAATGCGGCCGGCTGCGCTCGAGACGTTGATGATGTGTCCGCCGGTCCCCCGCGCCTTCATCCGGGTGACCATCTCCTTGGTCGCGTAGATGACCGCCATCAGGTTGAGCCCGATGATGTCGTGCGTGGCGCGGTCGGACTCGTCCTCGATCCGGTTCAGCGGCATGATGCCGGCGTTGTTGATCAACGCATCGACCTGTCCCAGCTCGGACTCGACCTCGTCGAGGAAGCGCTTGAACGCGACTCGATCCGTCACGTCGACAACCCTGCCGAAAACGCCGAGGGCGTCGCCCGTCTGCTTCACGGTGGTCTCGTCGAGGTCGCAGATGGCCACCTTCGCTCCGTGGCTGGTGAGCAGCTTCGCGGTCGTGGCGCCGATCCCCCGTCCGCCGCCGGTGATGATGATGACTTTGCCGGTCAGATCGCGCTTCATTGGGCCACCGTCGTCGAAGTTGAGCCGCGCATGGGAGAGCGGCGGGGCGAGTCGTGTTCCGTATGGTCATGCATCGTCGGCACCTGCACCGATGCGGACCTGCTCCGCACGGTCGGAGATCTTCACCCGTGGCCGACCGATGGCCTTGCCCTCGGCCCGCTCGTGGCTGTCGAGCCGGTTCCACGCGACCAGGTCGACGATGGCGACCCCGCGGTCGGTGAGCAGCTTGTCGAAGGAGTCCTTGTCACCGCCGGGGCTCGGCAGCCGTCCGTCGTAGTAGTCGTCGAGCAGGGCGGCCACGGTCTCGACGGCGCAGGTGCGATTGGTGCCGATCACGCCCGTGGGGCCTCGTTTCGCCCAACCCGCGGTGTACGTCCTGGGCACCGGGGCACCGGAAGCCGGGTCGGCAACGCGGCCGCCCTCGTGAGCGAATCGCCCGGCCTGCTCGTCGAACGGCAGGCCGTCGACCGCGTTCGATCGGTAGCCGGTGGCGCGCAGTACCAGGCCGGCCTCGATGGTCTGGACATCTGCCGGGTCAGCCGTACGGACCAGGGTGATCCCGGTGGCCCGGTCCTCCCCCACCACTTCCTGCGGGGTGAGGCCGAACCTGATCTCGAGTCGCTTGGTGCCGGTGGGTGCCGTCTCGGCTGCCCGACGCAACAGCGCTGACTTCTGGCTGGCCGCGTACGTACCAGCCGTCCGAGCGGCATCCTCGACATCGACCAGCGTCGACAGCTCGGCGGGATCGACGAGAACATCGATGTCTGGGTGATTGACCAGAGCCAGGAGTTCCGGTGCCGAGAATGCTGCGTGCTCTGGACCACGGCGACCAACCAGCACCACTTCACGAATGTTGCTGTTGGCGAGCGACTGGATGGCATGCGGTGCCATGTCGGAGGCGCTGTGCAGGTCGTCGGGGCTGGCGAGGAGCATGCGTGCCATGTCGAGCGCAACGTTGCCGTTGCCGATGATCACGGCCCGTTCGTGGTCGAGCGCCGGCTCGAGGTCGACGTGGTCGGGCTGGCCGTTGTACCACGTGACGAACTCGGCAGCGGAGTAGCTCCCCGGTCGATCCTCACCGGGAATCCCTAGCGTTCGGCCGATGTCGGCGCCGGTCGCGTAGACCACAGCGTGATGGTGCTCGAGGAGCTCGTCATGGGTGACATCACGACCGACATCGACGTTGAGTCGCACGCTCGTGCTCTTGTGGCGGGCGATGCTGTCGAACATCGTGGTCGCGTCCTTCGTACCCAGATGGTCGGGTGCGACACCGTGCCGGACCAGACCATGAGGGGTCGCGAGCCGATCAATGACCGTGATCTCCACGTCGGCGCGTCGGGTGGCAGCCAGCTCTTCGGCGACGAACCACCCGGCCGGACCGGAGCCCACCACGGCAACGCGCAAGGGCGCCGTCTGGTCCTGGACCTTCGGACCTGCAGGAGGCAGCGGCGCGGGGAACGGGATGTCGCCGACCCAGGTGAAGTAGTCGGCGTTGATCGCGGTGTAGTCGCTGAGATGTTCGGGCAGCTCGGCCTCGGCGTAGATCGCACTCACCGGGCAGGCAGGAACGCAGGCGCCACAGTCAATGCACTCGTCGGGGTTGATGTAGAGCATCTCCGCCGTGCCGAAGTCGGGATCGTCGGGAGCAGGATGGATGCAGTCAACCGGGCACACCCCGACGCATGAGGCGTCATTGCAACATGGCTGGGTGATGATGTAGGTCATCGACCATCGTCCTGTCTGTCGGTCTTCTCGTCATTCTTCACGACGTCACCCCAGCGGATGGCGGCGTCGTGAAGTCGGGGGCTCGACCTTCGGCGAATGCAGCCAGAGCTTCGCGGTTGGCCGGTCCGCCCATGAGGTCGGCGAAACACTGATTCTCGCGCTGCCGTGCGTCGGCGATGCCTTCGCGAAGCGGCGCCATCATCGTCTGCTTGATGGCGCGCAGGCTCGAGATGGGGAGCGCCGCGAGACGTGCAGCATGCTCGTACGCGGTGTCCCCCAACGCCGTCGGATCGCACAGTCGCCACACGAGGCCCATGTCGAACGCCTCGGAAGCGGTGATCCACTCCGATGACATGAGGACCCAGGCGGCGTTCTGGCGACCGATCAGCCGCGGCAGGAGATAGCTGGAGGCCGCCTCGGGTGCGACGCCGAGACTGGCGAAGGGGCACTTGAGGCGCGCGTCGGTGGACATGAACACCAGGTCAGCGAAACCGATGATCGTCAGGCCGATGCCCAGACCCAGTCCGTTGATGGCCAGGATCAGCGGCTTGTCGAACTCCTCCAAGGCATCGAGCAGCCCCGGGAATCCGTGGGTGCCAGGGACGAAGTCGGGGTTGATGATCCGATCGGCCATCTCGGCCAGATCGGTGCCCGCGCTGAATGCCCGGCCCGCGCCCGTGAGCAGCACCACGGCGACGTCATCGTCGGCAGCCGCCGATTGCAGTGCCACGGCCAGCTCGTCGTAGAGGGCCTCGTTGAATGCGTTGAGGGCGTCCGGCCGGTTCAGGGTCACCGTGCGAACCCGCGCGCGATCTTCGACCCGGAGGATCGCAACGTCGTTCGTCATGGCTACCTCTCGGACTATGCGAAACCTGGCAACTGTCCAACCAGTTCCGACAATACTAGAACACGTTCTAGAATAGGGCCCATGCGCAACGGAATCGTCCTGTTCACCTCGGACCGCGGCATCACGCCGGCCGACCTTGCCCGAGCCGCAGAAGAACGCGGCTTCGACACGATCTACGTGCCCGAGCACACGCACATACCCGTCAAGCGCGAGGCGCTGCACCCGACCGGGGGCGAGGAGCTGCCGGACGATCGCTACATGCGCACGCTCGACCCGTGGACCACCCTCGCCACCTGCGCAGCCGTGACCAGCAGGATCGGCCTCTCGACGGCGGTCTGTCTTCCGGTCGAGTCCGACCCGATCACCCTGGCCAAGACGTTGGCCACCCTCGATCACCTGTCCGGGGGCCGGGTCACGATCGGTGCCGGCTTCGGGTGGAACACCGACGAGCTCGCCGACCACGGAGTACCGGCCAACAGGCGTCGCACCGTGCTCAAGGAGTATCTCGAGGCCATGCGCGCCCTCTGGACCGAGGACGAAGCGTCATATGACGGCGAGTACGTCTCGTTCGGTCCGAGCTGGGCCTACCCCAAGCCGCCACAAGGTCAGATCCCGGTGATCATTGGCGCCGGCGGCGGTCCCAAGACGATGAAGTGGATCGCGAGCAACGCCGACGGCTGGATGACCACCCCGATCGAGACCGACATCGCCGCGAAGGCTGACCTGCTCCGGACGGAATGGGCTGACGCGGGTCGCGCCGGCGAGCCCGACATACGAATCCTGGTTGCCAAGAAGCCGACTGCGGACGACTTCGCCGACTGGGCGGCTGCCGGCGCCTCGGAGCTGATCTGGGGTGTGCCAGACATGGAGGAGGATGCGGTGATGGGCTATCTCGACAAGCTGGCGTCCCGCCTCGGACTCGGAGCCGCCGCATGACGCTCTCGTCGATGTCCTTTCGCCAGGCCGATCTGACCACTGCCGAGGTCGAAGCCTCCGAACAGCTCTACGGCGCCCTGGCAGGCGACATTCGTGAGCTTGTCGATGTCACCATCCGCACCCAGGTGGACGCCGATCGCGTTGCGCAAGCCCGCGACCTGGTTCAGCAGGCGGCACAGCTGCTGGGCGAGGACGCCGCTGCTGGCCCCGCCGGCATTCTCTACAACACCGAGGGCCGCGTCTGGAACTGGGGCAATGCCGTCGTCGGTGTCCGAAATGCCATCGCTCCTCCCGTCACTCTGCAGTGGTGGGACGACGGCACCGTACGTTCAGAGGTCGACCTCGGCGTGGCGTACGAGGGCCCTCCAGGCTGCGTCCATGGCGGCGTCTCGGCGCTGATCCTCGATCACCTCATGGGTGAGACCGCGAGCGCAGCGCATACCCGCCTGACCGTCACCGGCACCTTGACCCTGAGATATGTGCGCCCACTCCCCCTGGGGCGCATCAATCTCGAGGCACGCATCTCGCGCGAGGACGGGCGGAAGGTCACCGTGACGGCGACGATTCGTGCGGCCGGCCCCGACAGCGAACCATCGGTGGAAGCATCCGGGCTGTTCATCATCCCGCGCTGGTCGGTGCCCGCCGAGGTGGGCTCTCTCGACTGAGCTCAGCTGTCGTTGAAGGCGGCGGCGCTCCGCACCAGCTCGACGAAGGCGTCGATGTCCAGCTCGTCGCCTTCTTTGATGTCGATCGCCCGGCGCGTACCGGCGTCGAGGCTCGCGTTGAACAGGCCACTCGGATCGTCCAAAGACGCACCGTGGGCGAACGTCACCTTGATCTTGTCCTTGTAGGTCTCAAGCGTGCACACCAGACCCGAGTGCGAAAAGGTCGGCACGCCGTCGGGGTTCGACGGTTTGCGCCACTTGACGTCCTCGTCCACGTCGGGCAGGGCCCGGAGGATCAATCGACGTATCGAGTCGACGGTCTTGGTGCGCCAGTCATCCATGCCAGCGACTTTACCCACGCTCGGCTCAGCCGCCGAGAGCCGCGAGCATCTCCTTGCCGCTCTCGCTCAGGGTGCCGTGAACCTGAGCCACCCGAGCCCAGTTGCGGACCATGTCGGCAAATTTCTGCGGGTTGTAGATGTCTTCCTCGCGGATCAGGTTGCCGGCGTCGTCGAACGTCAAGATCGTGATGTTCGACGCCTCGTGCACAGAACCGTCACCCGGGTCGCGCATGATGTTGCGGATGTCGCAGATGACGCGGTTGGTCGGCGGATCAAACACGACCCAGGAGGCGGGGAACCCGATCATCTCGGTGCCCGGGAACGCGGTCATCGTCTTGATGATCCAGCGCCGAATCTCCTCGCGACCCGCGAAGTCGCCGTACACGTGCTCGCAGTAGGTCGCGTCCTCGGCGAACATGTCGGCGAAGGCCGACCAGTCCCGGCTCTCGGAGATCTCCTCGACTGTCGCCGTGTAGCGGTCAAAGGCTGCCTGCAACATGTTCTCGTCATAGGACACGTCGACACCCAATCACAACGCTGCCGTCGTAGATGATCGCTGTGCCCTCACGCTGCATCGCGGCGAGACCATCTCTCATTGTCTTGTATCTGATCGGCGTGTGTGGCTCTCCCAGTTCAGGAGTTCCCCGACAATCCTTTACCGGCTCCCGGCTGCGAATAGGAGCGAGTCGGGTTGCCCGGAAACTTCTTGTCCGTGACGTTGGGATCGTCCTCGAGGTCGCCTGTCGGCTTCTACGAAGTAGATCCGACCCGGACCATCTCCGCTGCCAACTCGGCGCCCCACACAGCAGCGTCCAGCGTCTCCGTCACGTAGATGTGATTCATGATCCGACCGGACTCGAAGTTCGATTCGCGTCCAGGCACCAACAGGTCCCCGACGGCCAAGATCGGCCTTCGTCCCGTGCAAGCAGCGCACCTGACTCATGGACTTCGAATGGAACCGGCGATGTCATCCATACCCCCCAAAGCGACGAGCACTCATTCTAGCCACGACAAAATCCGACCAGGCCGGGTCGGCCTCGGCATCAGCGCAGCCCCGGATGACCCTTCGCGCAGCACTCGGAGCAGGAGCGTTCTCGGGCGTCACCTGCGAGAATGCGGCGCAGCCGTTGACCTTGCCCGGAATACCACCAAGCGCCCCTTGGCCATGCCGTCGACGCGCTCTTCGCCACGTCCTCTGCGACTCACCCACATCACCGCCGGGAGGGCCGCTTCGGCGTCTTCCTTGGAGAAGCCTGCACGCTCGCCAAAACCGGTGTGTACAGGGCCGGGGCACAGCGTCGTGGCGGTGACGCCGGTACCCGCGCAGCTCACCGGCAAGACTCTGCGTGTAGGACAGCACGAACGCCTTGCCAGCGCCATATCCCGCCTGTCCGGGCAGCGGCTGGAAAGCCGCGTCGAGGCGACGTTGAGGATCGCGCCACGATCTCGTCTCGACCATGCCTGGCAGATCGACTGCACAGATCAGCCACCGCGACGACGTCGACCTCGATCATGTTCATCTCTGCCGTCGGGTCCGACTTGCTGGCGCCGCGATGCTTCGACAGCCGGGTTGGTTGACCAAGTGTCGATGACGCGACCGCGCTCGGCCGACGAGATCCGGCAGCGTCGCGCGTCTGGCTCGATCGGCAAGGTCCATGGCGATCACATCGGCGCTGCCCAACTCCTCGGCCAGCGCCTCGAGCTTGTCAGCCGACCGAGCCACCAGCGTGACGTGATGCCCGCGCCGCGAAAGCTCGCGGGCGATCTTGAGCGCCGATCCCCGAGGACGCTCCGGTGATCACCGCCGTACGGTCAGGGCCCGGCACTGGAAGAGGCATGGCGTCACCCTAGTGCGATCGTGATATCGAGGCAGTGCCAATCTGGGTCGGCCGCAACATCAAGGTTTGACGTGAGATTCGACCCGCCACTCGCTCGTTCTCGCCAGCTGGGCCGGATGGTCAAGAGCGGTCAATCCGTTGCCTCGGGGCACGTGAGTGCAACCCGGAAACATCTCCGGAGCCAGGCGCCGCACATCAGCCGATCAGCCCTGCTGTTCCGGGTTTGCCCAGTCGAGGGAGTAGAGGGTCTGGATGCCGGGGACGCCCTTGAGCTCGACGTCCCGGACCTCCAGGACCGTCGCTGTGCCGTCAGGTAGAGCGTCGAGCAACGGCGCACTCACCAGGACCTCGCCGCCGTGAGCCTGTGACGCGACGCGAGCGGCGTACGCGACGTTCTGTCCGAACAGGTCACCGTCACGGCGCACGGCTGAGCCCTTGTGCGTTCCGATTCGTACCTTGACGCCTGACAGGGTCGAGGTCGGTACCCGGCGAGAAAGTCTGCGTTGAATCTCGAAGGCCGCAGCGACAGCTTCCTCCGGCTCAGCAAACGCCACCATGAATCCATCGCCTTGGGACTTGATGACATGGCCTGAGTGCGCCTCGATCGCTCGAGTCAGCAGACGATCGTGTTTGGCAAGGAGCTGCACCCACCCGCGATCGCCGAGGCGGTGGTTGAGCGCTGTGGAGTCCTGGATGTCTGAAAACATGATGGTGATCGATCCATCACGTGCAGCCATGTTCGCCAGGTCCGGGCGTGCCACATCGGCCCATAGAGCGAGCTCGTCGATGGATCCACGCAGTGCGCCGGCGAATCCGTGATCCTTGACCTTGAGCGCCGTGCCCAGCACGGTCCGAACGGCACCCGATGGTGTTGGTATCAGCCGACGGCGTTCCAATTCTTCGCGAAGCTGTCGAACGCGACGTCTCTCCACGGCGAGCCACCACGCTGTGGCACCCCAACCAGTGAATGCGAGCGCGCATCCCAGCGCCAGCATCTCCAGATCAGACACGGACTACCAACCCCCAGGCGTCGCTCGCGGTCGACCTCAGAGCGTCGGCGAACGCGCAATCCTGCTCAAGCAGGGCAGCGGGATCGATGCTCGCCTCACGTGGCATGGGAGTTCCTCTCGAGGTGACGTCAGACTAGGGCACCGACGCGTCGCGAAAGCATCGATGCGCGGGTCCCCGAGTACCGTGCGTTGCTGCGTGCGTCTACGCGCTCGGCCCTGACGGTTTGCCCGGGTGGCGGTCATCGAGCTTGTCGAACAGGGTCTCCACCACCCGCTGCACCTTGTCGACCGCCCCGGCGAAGGCGTCATCGAGTGTCGATGCGTGCTCGGTCACGACCACCGGCTCGTGCCCGGCCGGACGTACCTCAATCATGCAGCGCATGTCCGATCCCGTGGCGCGGCCGGCACTCTCGTCGCGAAAGTGGACGTCCGCACGGGTGATGCGCATTGCCTGGGGTCCCAGTGCCATCTCCATCCCGTCCTCGACGAGCTTTGTGAGCCCGGCGCCGGACTCGATGTTGTGGTCGGTGTGGACCTGGATCAGCATGGGCGATCTCCTTCTCGAGGCGGGCGTTAACAGCAAGTCTGTCAACCGACGCAAACCTTCCGACAGGGTCACAGGTCCCTTGGGTCTTTGCTGGAAGCACCTCACTTCTGACAAGAACGGATCACAACGCGTCGCAAGCCTTCGGCCGGGTGGTTTGCGACGTACAACACACTTCCTCGGCAGGCCGTGACACTTGGGCTTGGTGCTCGTTGTCACTGGTGTAGATGGCAAACTCCCTCCCGCCATTCTGCGTATGCAGGCCCGGCCCGTGGACTCCCTCCCGGCCGGGCCTTACGCATTCCGTCAGCTCATCACACGCATTTGGTAGTAGCCGTGCGTACGGGCCACGACCGTCCCGGCTTCGTCGGTGACTTCGCACAGCAACTCGTAGTTCGACTTACCGTTGGCGACGGCCTCGGCCTGGATTCGGGCGCACTCCTCCTCCGAGAGGGTGGTCCGCGCAGTCACTGCCGTCATGGCCGGCCGGGTGAAGTCGATCTCAAGACGCTTGACCAGCGGCAAACCGCCGGGCACGTCCATGAACCCGGCCATCAGTCCGCCGAGCACCTCAGCCACGGTGAACAGGCATCCTGCGTACATCGCGCCGAAGTGGTTGGCATTCGGCTCGGCCGGAATCCGCGCGGCTGCGCTGTTGGGCGTCAACTCGATCACATCGAGCCCCATGGCGTCCAGGATGGGAATCATGGCACGGGCCTGGGCAGTGTGCTCGGCAAGCGAAACGGGTTCGGTCATGACCGAAAACTAGCGTCCGTCTCGTCGGTGGCGGCAACGGGGTCAGCCTGCTCCAGCAGCTATCAGCGCACCACAGCCTGGCGATCGATCTTGCCGGAGTGAGTCAGCGGGAGCGTCTCGACGTGGCAGATGGTCTTCGGTCGTTTGTACGGCGCCAGGTGGCTGGTGGCGAAGTCGTCCACCTGCTCGGACGTGACGTCTCCAGCAACGACAGCGCACACCCGCTGACCCCACTGAGGGTCGTCCCGCCCGACCACGCAGATCGTCCCTCACGCCGTCCAGCTCGCGCAGGATCCGCTCCACCTCGGCCGGATAGACGTTGACGCCACCGGTGATGATGAGGTCACTGCGCCGTCCCTCGATGTAGACAAAGCCTTCGTCATCGATGCGGCCGAGGTCACCCACGGTGAACCACGAGCCGTCCCACGCCTCGGCCGTCTTGACCGGGTCGCCCCAGTACTCAAAGCGCGCGAACGCTGGCGGTTCGCACCACAGCTGACCGTCGACGGCTTTCATCCTGCGCCCCGGGCGCGCCCTCCCGACGGTGCCGGGGCGACCCAGCCACTCGCCCGAAGGACATACCGTGAACTGCCCCTCGGTCGAACCGTAGAACTCCACGACGACAGGCGCGCCGAACGCCTCGATGGCGGCGAGTTTCAGCTGCTCAGGGCACGCCGAGCCTGCGTGGGCAAGAAGTCGGAGCCGATCCGCAACCAAGGGCCCCCGTCGATCACCCGCTGCAGCTGGGCCGGCGCCATGAATGTGGACGTGACACCGCCCTCGAGCGCTGTCCTGACCTCAGTCGCGTCGAACCCGCCCGGCACGTGCACGGCGCCCCCTGCCAGCAACGTGTAGAGAGCGAAGCGCAGGGGCGCTGAGTGGCTCAGCGGCGAGCAGACCCAGTGCTCGTCGTCGGCGGAGAAGCCCCAACAGTCGAGCTCTTCCTGCCGCAGACCCTCCGAGGCTTGCTCGTCGAGCCAGCCGCTCCACACCGCCTTGGGCCGTCCGGAGGTGCCCGACGTGAAGTGCAGCGGCCGACAGCGGAAGTGCTCGGCGAGCGCGGGAAGGTCGTCGAGGTCCACCTCCGTCGTCGCCAGACGGCGACACGTCTCGTCGTCGATCACGGCGGCCGGCGTCACGTCCGCAAGCATCGAATCGCGCTCGTACGTCGTCAGCTTGGCGCTCAGCACGATCGGGGCGAAGCCTGCCCGCAGGCATCCGAAGATCGCAGCGAGCAGCTCCGGTGAGTTCGGTGCGCTGAAGGCCACCCGCTCGCCGGGCTGTACCCCCTGCGACCTCAGCCCGGCCACGAACCGCACAGCCATCCGGTCCGCCTCGGCCCGATCAATGCGGATTGCCGGGTCGGTGGTGGTCACACGTGTCATGACTCACCTTCCTTGGACGACTGCGAACAGGCTACGACTTGGTGTACCGAGGCAGACGCAGGGACAGGATGCAAACCTCTGACCTCTGGATCATGAGCTTGCCAGAGTGGCCGGCGATACGGCGCGGCGTGGCCAGGCCCAGGCGGAGCGCAGGATGAAGGTCAAGAGCAGCACCTCGACCGCTACGCCGAGGCCGTAGAAGACCCACCAGGACTCGCCGACGAGGTTGAACACCGAAACAGGGATGTAGAGCGATGCCACGACGAGGTTGAGTGTGCGGTTCGCACGGGCGGGCAGGGTCATGGAGAGCGTGATCATGAGTGCAGGGATCCCCACGAGCGCGAGTGCACTGACGACGAAAGTTTGGTTCGCGTCGAACTCGAAGACGATGCCGGCCAAGATGTCGTCGACCACGCCGGGCCTGTACAGGTGGAGATAGTCAACGTAGATGAAGAAGAACATGAGGCTGGTCCAGGCTGCTGCGAGCTTGGCCTGGACGGGCATGTGCAGATCTTCCAGCGTGCTCTGGGACGGTGGATTCTCTAGTGCGGTGTGGGATGGAGGCGTTCTCATCACAATGCTCCTTGGCTTGATTGGGTGGGAGTCTCCACCGTGGCCCAACAGCGAACATCGATCCACATCGGGCTGGGGACTGGTGGCCTCTCTTGGCCAAAAGGACGAGGAGAAACTCGTGCTCGTGCCCCGTACGACGAGGCCATCGGATCTCTAGGGTGGAGCGATGGTGACCGCCTTCGTCCGCTCAGTCCTGGCCGAGCGCCGTGCCCCGGACCCGACGGCGCGGGGCTGGCGAGACTGGGTCCTGGTCGGGGCACTGCTGATCACCGCCGTTGCCGAGTCGATCTTCAGGCCCGACGTACCGTGGCGCCCCTTGGCCACAGTGGTCGCACTTGCGGTGATCCCCGTGCTGCTCTGGCGGCGAACCCATCCGCTCTTGGCGACCGCGATCGGCTTCGGTGGCGCGCTGGTGCTGCTCCTACCGACCCTTTTCCACGACGTGCCTGAAGTGGGACTGGACTCGATGTTCGGCGTCATCGTGCTGCCGTACGCCCTGTACCGCTGGGGTTCGGGACGTGAGGCTCTGATCGGTACCGTGATCGTCGCCGTACCGGCCAGCCTTGGACTCGCAACCACCGACAACCTCGGCGACCTCGTCGGCGGCACCACCGTGCTGATCGCGTCGTTCGCGCTCGGGGCCGCGATGCGCTATCGCGCGGTGGCCCACGGGCGCGAGGTCGAGCAGGTCAGGACCTCAGAGCGCGGCGAGCTCGCCCGTGAGCTTCACGACACCGTCGCTCACCACGTCTCCGCCATTGCGATCCAGGCACAGGCAGGGCGAGCGGTGGCCGCCATGGATCCGTCCGCGGCGGTCGAGGCGCTGGCAGTGATCGAGGCCGAGGCCTCACGGACGCTGTCCGAGATGCGCACGATGGTGCGGGTCCTCCGCGATGGCGACGCGGTCGACTACGCACCACAGCGGGGCATAAGCGACCTGGACCAGCTGACCCGGATGAGCCCCCTCGTACAGGTGCAGTGCGCGGGCGATCTCGCAGATCTGCCGCAGCCCGTCGAGGTGGCGGTCTACCGGATCTGCCAGGAGTCGGTCACCAACGCGATCCGGCACGCCCTCCACCCCACAAGGGTTCGCGTGGAAGTTCGGGGCGAGGCCGGCGTTGTACGGTTGCGTGTGCACGACGACGGTGAACCAGCCCGCCTCTCGACCAGCGTCGGCTATGGCTTGCTCGGGATGGCTGAGCGAGCCAAGCTGCTCGGCGGCGAGTGTCAGGCCGGGCCCGACCCGGCCGGTGGCTGGACCGTCGAGGCGACCCTGCCGCGCGAGGTGCCGCGATGACCATCCGCGTGGTGGTCGCAGATGACCAGCTCCTGGTCCGCACCGGCCTGACGATGATCCTCAATGCGCAGCCCGGGATCGAGGTCGTCGGCGAGGCAACTGACGGTCACGAGGCAGTGGCCGTGGCACGCGAGCTGCGTCCCGACGTCTGCCTCTTCGACATCCGGATGCCCGGTATCGACGGTGTGGAGGCCACCCGTCAGCTCGCCGGTCCCGGCGTCGAGAACCCGCTCGCCATCGTGGTCATCACGACCTTCGATCTCGACGAGTACGTCTACGGCGCCCTCAAGGCCGGAGCCCGGGGCTTCCTGCTCAAGGACGCCGGCCCCGAACTGCTGGTCCAGGCGATAGAGGCCGCCGCGAACGGCGACGCACTCATCTCCCCCACGATCACCCGCCGCCTGCTCACCACGCTGGCCGGCCTGGAACGAGCCACCCCGCCAGCGCAGCCGATCGAACCGATCACCGCACGTGAGGAGGAGGTCCTGCTCACCGTCGCCCGCGGGCGTACCAACGCTGAGATCGCCGAAGAGCTGCATATCACCGTGAGCACCGTGAAGGCTCACGTCGCCGCGCTGATGAACAAGATCGGTGCCCGCAACCGTGTCGAAGTAGCGATGTGGGCGTACGAGACCAAGCGGGTCAAGGA
>CAVXBP010000007.1:0-13745 GCA_963760105.1 uncultured Actinomycetota bacterium | reverse complement strand
CACCCTGGAGAGCCGGGTGAGCGGCCACCTTGATGACCGGAACGTTGTCGCCGTCGAACTCCTGATCGCTCAGGAGCTCGCGGACCTCGAGCTCGACGAGCTCGAGGATCTCTTCGTCATCGACCATGTCGCACTTGTTGAGCGCGACAACCATCGCGGGCACGCCGACCTGGCGAGCGAGCAGCACGTGCTCACGCGTCTGGGGCATGGGGCCGTCGGTGGCGGCAACCACGAGGATCGCGCCGTCCATCTGCGCCGCACCCGTGATCATGTTCTTGACGTAGTCAGCGTGTCCCGGGCAGTCGACGTGGGCGTAGTGACGGTTTTCCGTCTGGTACTCCACGTGCGAGATCGAGATCGTGATGCCGCGCTGCTTCTCTTCGGGCGCCTTGTCGATCTGATCGAAGGCCGAGCGACTCGTTCAGGTCGGGGTACTTGTCGTGCAGCACCTTGGTGATCGCCGCAGTAAGAGTCGTCTTACCGTGGTCGATGTGACCGATGGTGCCGATGTTCATGTGCGGCTTGGTCCGCTCGAACTTCGCCTTAGCCACTTGGGGCTCCTTCTTAGAATTGGTTGCTGGTTGAACGCCGTTGGTCTCGAACTGGCGAGAACCTCAGGCCATCTTATGAGATGGTCGTTGGCTACTCGCCGCGGGCCTTTTTGATGATCTCTTCCGCGACGGTCTTGGGAACCTCCGCGTAGGAGTCGAACTGCATCGAGTATGACGCACGGCCTGAGGTCTTGGACCTCAGGTCGCCGACGTACCCGAACATCTCGGACAGGGGGACGATCGCCTTGACGATCTTGACGCCTCCCATGCCCTCTTCCATGGCGTTTACCTGGCCACGGCGAGAGTTGAGGTCGCCGATCACGTCGCCCATGTAGTCCTCGGGCGTGGTGACCTCGACCGCGAATGTGGGTTCGAGGATCACCGGATCGGCCTTGCGCGCGGCTTCCTTGAAAGCCATCGAGCCGGCAAGCTTGAACGCGAGCTCCGAGGAGTCGACGTCGTGGTAGGCGCCGTCCTCGAGAGTCACCTTGATGTCGACCATCTGGTAGCCGGCGAGGACACCGAACTGCATGGCGTCCTCGGCTCCCGCACCGACCGACGGGATGTATTCGCGCGGAACGCGGCCACCCGAGACGTTGTTGACGAACTCGTAGCCACCCTCGCCACCGACGGAGACGCCGGTCGGCTCGATGCTGATGATGACCTTGGCGAACTGGCCCGAGCCACCCGTCTGCTTCTTGTGGGTGTAGCTGACGTTCTCGACCTTGCGCTTGATCGTCTCGCGGTAGGCGACCTGCGGCTTGCCGACGTTGGCTTCAACGTTGAACTCGCGCTTCATGCGGTCGACCAGGATGTCGAGGTGCAGCTCGCCCATGCCGGCGATGATCGTCTGACCGGTCTCTTCGTCGGTGTGGACCTGGAACGTCGGGTCTTCCTCGGCGAGCCGCTGGATCGCGGTGCCGAGCTTCTCCTGGTCGCTCTTGGTCTTGGGCTCGATCGCGACCTGGATCACGGGAGCGGGGAACGTCATCGACTCGAGGACGATCTGCTTGTTGGGATCGGCCAGCGTCTCACCGGTCGTGGTGTCCTTGAGACCCATGACGGCGACGATCTGACCGGCGCCGACGGCGGCGATCTCGGCACGCTTGTTGGCGTGCATCTGGTAGATCTTGCCGATGCGCTCCTTGCGGCCCTTGGTCACGTTGATGACCGTGCTGCCGGCCTCGAGGCGTCCCGAGTAGATGCGCAGGTAGGTCAGCTTGCCGAGGTGCGGGTCGGAGGCGATCTTGAACGCCAGAGCGGCGAACGGCTCGCTCTCGCTGCGGCTCGCGGGTGTCGGTCTTGCTCTCGTCTCGAGGATCGAGCCCAGTGATGGCTCCGACGTCGATCGGCGAGGGCAGGTAGTCGATGACTGCGTCGAGCAGGGGCTGGACGCCCTTGTTCTTGAACGCGGTGCCGCAGAGCACCGGGTTGAGCTTGGCGGCCAGCGTCGCGCGACGGATGGCCGGCTTGAGCACCTCGGGGGTGATCTCGGCGCCGTCGAGGTAGAGCTCGGCGATCTCGTCGTCGTGGTCCGCGAGGATCTCGATCATCTCCTGGCGAGCCTCGGCGGACTTGTCGACGAGGTCCGCGGGGATCTCCTCGACCGTGTAGTCCTCACCGATGGCGGTCTCGCCGCGCCACACCAGGGCACGGTTGCCGACCAGGTCGACGACGCCGATGAAGTCACCCTCGGCACCGATCGGGACCTGCAGGACGAGCGCCGTCGCGCCAAGGCGCTCACGGATCGTCTTGACGCAGTAGTCGAAGCTTGCACCGGTGCGGTCGAGCTTGTTGACGAAGCACATGCGCGGAACGCCGTACTTGTCAGCCTGGCGCCACACGGTCTCCGACTGCGGCTCAACGCCGGCAACGCCGTCGAACACGGCAACGGCACCGTCGAGGACGCGCAGGTTGCGCTCGACCTCGACCGTGAAGTCAACGTGACCGGGCGTGTCGATGATGTTGATCTGGTTGTCTTTCCACCAGCAGGTCGTCGCGGCCGACGTGATCGTGATGCCGCGCTCCTGCTCCTGCTCCATCCAGTCCATCGTGGCGCCGCCGTCGTGAACTTCACCGATCTTGTAGTTGATGCCGGTGTAGAACAAGATGCGCTCGGTCGTCGTGGTCTTGCCCGCGTCGATGTGCGCCATGATGCCGATGTTGCGGACCCGCTTGAGGTCGGTGGTGATTTCTGTAGCCACGAGCTAGGTTTCCTCGATAAGTCTTGGATAAGTCTTGGAAGACCCGTTCGCACTCAATGAGGCGAACGAGACTCCAGGGTCACCAGCGGTAGTGGGCGAATGCCTTGTTGGCGTCGGCCATCTTGTGCGTGTCTTCGCGCTTCTTGACAGCTCCACCGAGACCGTTGGAGGCGTCGAGCACTTCGTTCATGAGGCGCTCGGCCATGGTCTTCTCGCGACGTGCACCGGCGTAGCTCACGAGCCAGCGCAGGGCGAGGGTGTTCTGGCGCGAGGCGCGAACCTCGATCGGGACCTGGTAGGTCGCGCCACCGACGCGGCGGCTCTTGACCTCGATCGACGGCTTGACGTTGTCGAGCGCGCGCTTGAGGGTGATGACCGGATCGGTGCCCGACTTCTCACGAGTGCCCTCGAGGGCGGTGTAGACGATGCGCTGGGCGACCTGCTTCTTGCCGTCGACCAGGACCTTGTTGATCAGTGAGGTGACGAGCTGGCTCCCGTAGACGGGGTCAGTCTCGACGACGCGCTTGGGCGCCGGACCCTTACGAGGCATTAGCTCTTCTCCTTCTTCGCGCCGTAAAGGCTGCGTGCCTGCTTGCGACCCTTGACAGCTTGCGTGTCGAGGGCGCCGCGAACGATCTTGTAACGAACACCGGGGAGGTCCTTGACGCGTCCACCGCGCACGAGCACGATCGAGTGCTCCTGCAGGTTGTGACCCTCGCCGGGGATGTATGCAGTGACTTCAGTGCCGCTCGAAAGCTTCACACGTGCCACCTTGCGAAGCGCCGAGTTGGGCTTCTTGGGGGTGGTTGTGTAGACGCGGGTGCAAACACCGCGGCGCTGAGGTGAACCCTTGAGCGCGGGAGTCGTCGTCTTGACGACCTTGCGCTGGCGGCCCTTGCGGACCAGCTGGTTAATCGTGGGCACTACAAACATCCTTCTTCTGACTGTGTGAGCCATGAGTCGTGATGCACTCGCCGCCAAACTTCAGGCAGGATGCGTGCATCGGCCTGAAGAGTTCAGGCACAGCGCTAAATACTACCGGCCAGCGTGCTCATCGTCCAAAGCCATGATTCGTCATGCACTCGCCGCCGTGTCCCGGCAGGATGCGTGCATCGACCTGAAGACTTCAGGCACAGCCCTAAATACTACCGGGCTGCGTGCTCAAGTTCCAAACCGAGTCACGGGGTCGTGAGCCCGTCGAACAGCGCACGGCCGTCGTCGCTGTCGAACGTGAGGCGGTCGTAGGCACGCGGTGCCACAGCGCCAGGTAGAGATCGGCGGCTGTTCCCTCGACGGCGGTGTCAGCGTCGTACGACGAGTGCAGCAGCACCGGCGGGCAGTCCGTCTCCTGCGGCGGGACCGAGGACCCAGCTCTGACCCGTGTCGGTTGCGGTCGAGACGGATGCGCGAGCGTACGTCGGGCCGCTTGCCGCGGGCCGTCATCCGCGGGAAGAAGATGCGCAGACCTCTTCGACGCCGTCGGCGGCAATGGCGGGCGCGACCGTCCACTCGGACTCGTCGAGTCCCAGCGCCTGCGCGGCATCGACCGCGTGCACGGTCGACCTCGTGCATCTGGCGGCGATGGAAGAACGCCGGCGCGCTCGTCGATCGCGCGAGAAGTTGGGCACCGGCTCGTCGACGTCGACCGCCTGGAGCGCGGCGAGAAGCGCCGTCGCGGTGCCGGCGTACCACTCGACGAGGGAGTCGCCGTATGACCGGCTTGGGGATGTCCAGGCGCTGACCGCTGAGCACGATGGCGGCGGCCCAGCGGTGAATCGTGCCGAGGTGCTGGGTCAGGTCGCGGGTCGTCCAGTCCGGGCAGGCACGGGACGTGTTCGTCGCCCGGTTGCCTTGCCCTGCGAGCTCGGCAAACCGCGACATACCCGAGCCGAGCTCGAGCAGGTGATCCATCACGGAGTCTTTCGTCATTGGTCGAGGAGCTGGGCCAGGTGCAGCGCGGAACTGGTCGGCCAGGTCGAGAAGCTGGGTTCTGCACGAGAACCCATCAGCGACAACGATTGCGCCGGGTGGCGCGTTACGCACGGCAGGCAGCAGCTGCAGCTCGGCCACCGCCACCGAGACCTCGTAGTGCCCCTTCTCGACGCCGAAGTTGCCGGCCAGGCCGCAGCAGCCCGACAGCCGCTCGATCGTCGCGCCCGTCGCCTCGAGCAGCGCCATGTCGGCGTCGAAGCCCAGGACCGACGCCTGGTGGCAGTGCGGCTGCACGACGAGCGTCGTACCGGTCAGGTCCGGAGCCTGCCAGCCGTCGGTACGCCGCAGGAGCTCGGAGAGCGTGAAGACGCCCTGCGCCACGTCGACCGCCCGCGGGTCGTCGAGCAGCTCGACGGCATCTGATCGCAGCACCGCGAGGCACGACGGCTCGAGCACCGACGATCGGCACGCCGGCCGCAACGTACGGATGCAGCTGCGCGACTGCCTCGCCGACGATCGACGCGGGCCTTGTCGAGCTGGCCCGTCGTGATCCAGGTGAGCCCGCAGCACGCCGAACGCTCCAGGAACTCGACCTGGTAGCCGGCCGACTCGAGCACGCTGACGGCGGACTTGCCCGCATCGGTCGAGAAGAAGTCCGTGAACGAGTCGGCCCACAGCAGGACCCTGGGCCTGCCCGTCGGTCAGAGCGCCGGCCGCTTGCGGGCCCAGCGGCTGAAGCTGCCGCGCGCGAACATCGGGAGGCTGCGGCGCTGGTCGACGCCGGCCGCCCAGCGGGCCAGCGAGCGCACGCCGGGCGTGCGGAGCCCGAGGTTGGCAAGCCAGGCGATCGGTGAGCTCAGGCGTGCCCAGAACGGCAGCCGGCCGAGGATGTAGTGGCTGCGCGGACGGATGCGCCCCTTGTACGACTGGTGCAGCACCTCGGACTTGTAGGTCGCCATGTCGGTGCCGGTGGGGCAGTCGCTGGCGCAGCCCTTGCACGACAGGCAGAGGTCGAGCGCCTCGTGCACCTCGGGCGAGCGCCATCCACCGTGACCGAGTCGGCCGTCGATCATCTCCTGCAGCACCCGGGCGCGGCCGCGGGTCGAGTCCTTCTCGTCGCGGGTCGCCTGGAACGAGGGGCACATGACGCCGTTCGAGCCGTGGTTGTCGGCGAGGCACTTGCCGACGCCGGTGCAGCGGTGGACTGCCTTGCCGAAGTCGCCGTCGTCGTGCAGGAGTCGCAGCCCGAGTCGCTCGTCGAGGCGCCCCTTCGACGACTCGGGCCCGCGCAGGTCGGCGTCGAGCGCGCTCGGGCGTACGAGGACTCCGGGGTTGAGCAGGTCGTCGGGGTCGAACACGCCCTTGACCTTGGCGAACAGGTCGATCGCCTGGTCGGAGTACATCAGCGGCAGGAGCTCGGAGCGGGCTCGACCGTCGCCGTGCTCCCCCGACAGCGAGCCGCCGAGCGACGAGACCAGCGTCGCCGCCTCGACGAGGAAGTTGCGGAAGGTCTCCTGCCCGCCGGGATCGTCGAGCGGGAAGTCGATGCGGATGTGCACGCAGCCGTCGCCGAAGTGGCCGTACGGAACGCCGTCGAGCCCGTACTCGGCGAGCAGCACGTCCTGCTCGCGCAGGTAGGTGCCGAGGCGATCGGGCGGGACGGCGGCGTCCTCCCACCCCGAGAGCGCCTTGCGCGGGCAGCGTGCGGGTCGCGAGGCCAGCACCCTCCTCGCGGATGCGCCAGAGCACTGCCTGCTCGCGCGGATCGGTGACGATCCGGCTGTCGAGCGCCGACGAGGCCGCGGCGGCCTTGTTGACGGTGTCGGCGATCTCGCGCTCGTCGGCACCCGAGATCTCGACGAACAGCCAGCCCTGGCCGCGCGGCAGGTCGGGGACCGTGCCGCCGTTGTCGCGCACGACGTTGACGATGCGCGAGTCGAGACCCTCGCAGGCGGTCGGCTCGAACTCCAGCAGGGCCGGTACGTCGTCGGCGGCCTCGGCCATCGAGCCGTATCCGAGCACGAGCATCAGACGATGCGCCGGGTCCTCGACCAGCCGAACCGTCGCCGAGGTCAGCGTGGCGAGCGTGCCCTCGGTGCCGGCCATGAAGGTCGCGACGTCGAAGCCGTTCTCGGGCAGCAGGTGCTCGAGGCTGTAGCCGGAGACCTGACGGCCGAACGTCCCGAACTCGGTACGGATCGTGCCGAGGTCGTCGGCGACGACGGCCTTCAGCCGATCGAGCACCGGCGACGTGGTCTGGCCGGCGCCGAGGGTGAGCCGCTCCCCCGCCATCGTCACGGCATCGAGCCCGACGACGTTGTCGGACGTGCGCCCGTACGCCAGCGCGCGCGAGCCGCAGGCGTTGTTGCCGATCATCCCGCCGACCGTGCACCGGGTGTGGGTCGACGGGTCCGGGCCGAAGCGCAGCCCCTGCGCCGTGGCCGCGCGCTGCAGCACGGCGTGCACCGTGCCCGGATCGACGCGTGCCGTACGCGCTTCGGCGTCGATCTCGTGCACGCGGTTGAGGTGGCGGAGAAGTCGAGCACGACGCCGGTGCCGACCGCGTTGCCGGCGATCGACGTACCGGCTCCGCGAGACGTCAGCGGCGTGCCGGTCGTCCGGCACGCATCGATCGTCGCCAGCACCTCCTCGACGGAGCGCGGGCGCACGACGACCTGCGGCACGACGCGGTAGAGCGACGCGTCGGTGCTGTAGAGCGCCCGGGTCAGGGTCGAGTCGTCAACGTCCTCGACGCCCAGCCGCCGAGCTCCGCGACCACATCGGTGGTCGCCTCGGCGTGGGTGAGGGTCACCAGAGCTCGATCGACTCGTCGAGGATCGTGGCGACATCGTCCTCGGTGACCTCGACGGGCGCCGTGGCCAGGAGTCGCTGCTGCTTCATGGTGCCCTCGACGAGCGAGTCGATGTCACCCTCGCCGAAGCCGACGGCGCCGATGCCGGCGGGGATGCCGACGTCGCGCATCAGCTCGGTCAGCACCTGCGGCAGGAACTCGGCGGCGTTGTCGGGACGGGTCGCGCCGGGAGCAAGCAGCTCGGCAGCGCGTACGTGGCGATCCGGCGAGGCGTCGAACGTGAACCTGAACGCCGCCGGCGCCGTCAGCGAGACCGCCATGCCGTGCGGGACCATCGCGTGATCGGCGTCGTAGTCGGCGGGCCGGAAGTCGCGCACCTGGCCGGCGATCGGATAGGCGTTGGCGTGCGGGATGTGCACGCCGGCGTTGCCGAAACCGAGCCCGGCGAACGTCGCCGCCATCGCCACCTCGGTGCGCGCCGCAAGGTTGCCACCGTCGTGGACCGCCGTACGGAACGACGACGCCATCAGGCTCAGCGCCTTCTCGGACCACATGTCGGCGATCGGGTTGGACCCGCAATAGGGCACGCGCTGATCGGCGCTCTTGTGCTCGTACGACTCGTACGGGCGCGCCGTGTAGCTCTCGAGCGCGTGGCACAGGATGTCGAGCCCGGCCGCAGCGGTGACGCCGGCGGGCTGGCTCACCGTGAGCTCGGGGTCGACGACCGCGAGCGTCGGACGGAGCCGGGCGTGCGAGATGCCGGTCTTGACGTGCTGGCTGACGACGTCGAGCACGCAGATCGTGGTGCTCTCGCTGCCGGTGCCGGTCGTGGTGGGCACGGCGATCAGCGGCAGCAGCGGCGAGGTCGGCGGCTTGGCCCTGCCGACCGGGGCGTTGATGTAGTCCATCAGCTCGCCCTCGTTGGTCATGAGCAGGTTGACGGCCTTGGCGGTGTCGATGCTGCTGCCGCCACCGACGGCGACGATCGCGTCGAACGGGCCTTCGGAGCGGCCGAACTCGATGGCCTCGATCATGCTGGCGTCGGTGGGCTCGACCCGTGACCGGTCGAACACGACGCTCTCGATGCCGGCAGCCCGCAGCGTCTCGGCGATCTCAGCTGGCGCACCGGTGGCGGCGACGCCCGGGTCGGTGACGATCAGGACGCGTCGCGCGCCGAGCTGTCCGAGGTCGAAGCCGATCTCGTGGCGCGCGCCAACGCCGAACTTGAGCCCGGGTGCACCATAGGTGAAGACGGTTTCGGGCTGATCGGGACGAAACGACATCTCGTGACACTCCTAGCTCGACAGTGCTGAGAATACGGCGTGCGCTGCCCGCGGCCGTCCTCTGGGATGCGTGTCCTAGGCTGGGCGAGCGACTTGAAGGGGCCCCCATGAGCAGAACAGCAACATTTACCGCGGTGACGTGCGCCGTGTCGTCCTGCTCACCGGCTGCGACCTGGACTCCGGCGGCAACTCGCCGACGCCCGTCTCTTCGACCAAGACGACCCAGCCGGCAGACGTGTCCGACCACGAGGCCGGACCGGACAGCCCGATCACGTACGGCTTCAAGGTGCCCAGGGGCGCGACCCAGATCGGCCCCCTGGCGCGCTTTCGCAGCGCCGCGCTGATCGCCGCCTACAAGCCCGAGCTCGACGCAGCCATCGCGCAGCGTGAGGCCGAGGACAAGGAGAAGGCGGACGAAGCCGAGCGCGAAGGCACTCCGCTCCCCTCGACGACGGCCGCCGATCGACACCCCGCCGAGCGATGACACGTTCAAGGTGATCGACGACCCGCCCAAGCCCGACACGACGATCTCGTTGATGCGCATCGACGGCAAGCCGTCCGACGTCGTACGCCGCATGCTCGCCCAGATCGTCGGCAGCGCTGCCCGACGCCGACGTGTCGACCACCGACCTGTCGAAGTACTGCACCTCCACCGACCGACGCATCACCGGTTGCCACGCTCACGATCCGCGGCATGACGGCGGACGAGCGCGACATCCGCGTGACGATGACGGTCGACCCCGGCAACGTCAAGACCCGCACCTCGCCGCCCGCGGCCCAGACCCGGCCGGTCATGACGCTGACGATCGAGTACGTCGGCAACCCGCGTACCGGCCAGCTCACCCGCGAGTCCAACGAGCTCAAGGACGTCCCCGACGATCAAGTCCGGCGGCGACACCTCCGGGCTGATCTTCCCGCGCATGGACGAGGACGCCCCCGGCGACGCGCCGCTGGTCCGCAAGTGGGAGGCACCGCAGGCCGCGACGATCATCCTGACCGGCTACAAGCCCGGCTTCGTCATGCTGACGACCGAACGGGCGACCGACGGCGACCAGATCGCCCAGCAGTTCGTGATCGATGCCGCGGTCAAGGGCGCGTTCACCAAGGACGTCTCCGAAGACCTCAACGAGGTCAGCACGACCTACACCGCGGTCGCCGCCGACGGCTCGACCGTGCGCGCGGCCAACGTGCTCTCGGCACGCGGCAGCTACACGATGCTGTTCTCTACCTACCCGTGAGCCTGTCAAGGCGCCTAAGAAGAAGTGAACTGATCGAGGTTCTCGACCGCGTACGTGACGACCGGCAGCACCGGCTGAACGGCTGATCCGACGTCGCTGATCGTCGACCCACCTGACCTCGTCGGTCGTGCCATCCAGCTCGACCACGTGCGGCTCGGTGCCGGGCTCGACCTCGACGGCGTAGAGCAGGTGGACGCCGTGATAGTCCTCGTACATGTCACCGCGGCCGACCTCGACGATGTGGATGTCGTGCACGTCGACCAGGCGCGCTGACGCGGCCTTCAGCCCTGTCTCCTCGTACAGCTCGCGCCGCACCGCGTCGTGCGGCGACTCCCCGTGGTCGACACCGCCGCCCGGGCAGACCCCACCAGCCGACCGGATAGCCCACCGGCGAGATGCGGGTGAGCAGGATGCGGCCGCCGTCGGTCACGACGGCATAGGCGCCCAGCCGCTGCGTACGCGTCGGTCTCGGCACTGCATCCTCCACAGGTGATCTTCAGCAGCTGACTTATAGAGTCAATCACAATGACGCTCGCAGTACTGGGAACCGCCTGCCCGCTCATGACCCTACCTGCCGCACCCCCGAAGGAGCGCGTGGCCTATCTCGACAACGCCCGCTACTGGGTCATGCTTCTCGTCGTCATCGGCCACGTGCTGACGCAGTTCACCGAGATGGACTCGCGCACGCGGCGTGTACGTGTGGATCTACTCGTTCCACATGCCGTTCTTCGTGCTGATCTCCGGCTACACGGCACGCAACTACGTCGGCGACGCCCGCCAGGTGCGCCGGATCGTGAGCACGCTCGTCGTCCCCTACCTGATCGTCGAGATCGTCGCTCCAGCTCATCACCCGGCACTACGTCGGCGAGCCGGACCCGCTGATGATCCTCTCGCCGCAGTGGCTCGCCTGGTTCCTCGCCGCGCTGTTCATCTGGCGGCTCACCACACCGATCTGGCGCGCTCTGCGCTATCCCGATCACCACGTCGATCATCATCTCCCTGACGGTGGGCCTGATCGAGGTCCCCAACGTGCTGGCCCTGCCGAAGGTGCTGGGATTCCTGCCGTTCTACGTCGTCGGCATGCACATGAACCGCGAGGTCTTCAACGCCTGGCAGACCGCGCGCATCCGCATCGCCTCGGCGCTGATCCTCGGCGCCGCGCTGTCATCTGCTACTGTCTACTCGCAAGAACTGGACGATCGACTGGCTCCTGTGGAAGCAGCGCTATGACGAGAGCCCGCTGCGCGCAACGCCCCTCGAAGGCATCACCCAGCGTGCCGAGCTCCTGGTCGATCGGCTTCGTGCTCACCTTTGCCGCGCTCTCACTCGTGCCCCGCGCCAAGTCGTGGACCACGGCTTGGGAGGACGCACGTTCTACTGCTACCTGCTGCACGGCTACGTGATCCTCCTGCTCGACCTGCAGTTCGATGTGTTCGACAAGATCGATCAGTACGGGGTCAACGCCGTGATCGTCTGCATCATCGGCGCGTTCATCCTCGCCAACCTGCTCATGACCAAGCCCGTGTCGGTCGTGTTCCGCCCGATCTTCGAGCCCAAGCTCAAGGGCCTCTTCCGGGAAGCGGATGAGAAGAAGGCGTCTGAGAGCTCCTCCGACACCAGGTGACGCTCCGCCCGACCCGAGGGCTGGGAGACAGCGCAAACGAAGGAACCCCCGACCATCGGCCGGGGGTTCCTTTCGTCGATCTGTGTGTCAGCTCTTGTCGTACGACGTGAAGTCGAAGTCATCGAGCTGCACGGGTGCGGAGTCGGGAGCACCGAATCCGTAGTCGTAGTCGCCGTAGCCGGTGACGGCGTAGGCGGCCTGACGTGCAGCCTCGGTGGGCTCGACCCGGATGTTCTTGTAACGGTCGAGACCGGTACCAGCGGGGATGAGCTTTCCGATGATGATGTTTTCCTTCAGACCGCGAAGGGCATCTGACTTGCCGTGGATGGCTGCGTCGGTGAGGACGCGAGTCGTCTCCTGGAAGGAGGCGGCCGAGAGCCACGACTCGACGGCCAGCGAGGCCTTCGTGATGCCCATCAGCACCGGACGGCCTGACGCCGGAGCGCCACCCTCGGCGACGACACGGCGGTTTTCTTCCTCGAACTTGGCACGGTCAACCAGATCACCGGGGATGAGGTTGGACGCACCCTGCTCGATGACCGTGACTCTCCGCAACATTTGCCGAACGATGATCTCGATGTGCTTGTCGTGGATGGCCACACCCTGCGAGCGGTAGACCTCCTGGACTTCCTCGACGAGGTGCTCCTGCGCCCGACGGACACCGAGGATGCGCAGAACTTCCTGCGGATCAGGCGTACCGTGCGTGAGCTGCTGTCCGACCTCGACATGGTCGCCATCGGCGATCAGCAGACGTGAACGCTTCGTGACGGGGTACTCGAGGACGTCCGAGCCATCGTCAGGTGTGACGACGAGCTTGCGCGTCTTGTCCGAGTCGTCGATCGCCACGCGACCGGCCGATTCGGTGATCGGCGCGCGACCCTTGGGCTGGCGTGCTTCGAAGAGCTCCACGACGCGCGGCAGACCGTGCGTGATGTCGTCTCCTGCCACACCACCGGTGTGGAACGTACGCATCGTCAGCTGTGTGCCGGGCTCACCGATCGACTGTGCGGCGATCGTACCGACGGCCTCACCGATGTCGACGAGCTTGCCGGTGGCCAACGAGCGGCCATAGCACTTGGCGCACGTGCCGGCCTTGGCCTCACAGGTCAGGACCGTACGGACCTTGATCTCCTCGACGCCAGCTGCGATGAGCTGCTCGATCTCGACGTCACCCAGCTCGCTGCCGGCTGCGATCAGCACGGCACCCTTGGGATCGGTCACATCGACCGCTGCGGTACGCGAGTAGGCCGATGTCTCCACGTTCTCCTCGGCGACCAGACGGCCGTCGTCGAGCTTGGTGGCGATGACCTGACGCAGTCCGCGCTCGGTGCCGCAGTCATCCTCACGGATGATGACGTCCTGGCTGACGTCGACGAGTCGACGTGTCAGGTAGCCCGAGTCAGCGGTACGAAGGGCGGTGTCAGCGAGTCCCTTACGGGCACCGTGGGTCGCGATGAAGTACTCGACGACCGACAGACCCTCACGGAAGTTGGCCTTGATGGGGCGAGGGATGATCTCGCCCTTGGGGTTGGCCACCAGACCACGCATACCGGCGATCTGGCGAACCTGCATCATATTTCCTCGAGCACCGGAGTCGACCATCATCCAGATGGGGTTGTCCTCGGTGAAGCCCTTGAGCATCTCCTCGGTGACATCGGCAGTCGCCTGTGTCCAGATCTCGATGAGCTCCTGGCGACGCTCGTCCTCGGTGATCAGACCACGGTCGAACTGGGTCTGCACCTTGGCGGCCTGCGTCTCGTAGCCCGACAGGATCTCCTGCTTGCGCGGAGGCACCACGACGTCCTCGATCGACACGGTGACGCCGGAGCGGGTGCCCCAGTGGAAGCCGGTGTCCTTGAGGTTGTCGAGCGAGTTGGCGACGTCGACCTTGGAGTAACGCTCAGCGAGGTCGTTGACGATGACGCCGAGCTCCTTCTTGCCAACCTGGTGGTTGACGTACGGGTAGTCGTCCGGGAGCGCCTCGTTGAAGATCGCGCGGCCCAGAGTCGTCTCAGCGGTCTCACCGTTGATGCGAACCTTGATGTGGCTCTGCAGCGAGATCTCGTGACGCTCAAATGCCATCAGCGCCTCGGCGACCGAG
>CAVXBP010000006.1:0-587180 GCA_963760105.1 uncultured Actinomycetota bacterium | reverse complement strand
CGTGAGTCTCTGAGATCGGCGGATGGTCGGAATGGGCAGGTCGACCTCAGGGAGCGCCAGCCGCCATGAACTTTGCGCTCAATGACATGGTTCAGGTCATGCGTGAACATTGCTCGCAGTGGGCAGGGCAGCTCCGGTGACGGTTGTGCTCCTGGTCGGCGCCGGCCACGCCCACCTTTACGTCGTCCGCCATGCTGCCGAGCTCGTGGCCGCTGGCTATCGCGTGCAGCTACTTGCCCCGCGCTACTTCGAGTACAGCGGTGTGGCGTCTGCGACGGCTGCGGGAGTGCTGCCACCGAGCGCCGGACGCATTGACGTCCGAGCACTCGCCGAGACCTGCGGTGTGGAGTTCCACGAGGGCACCATGGCGTCGCTCGACCCCGAGCGCCGACTCGCGACGACGAACAACGGTGCCGAGCTGTCGTACGACGTGCTCTCACTCAACATCGGAAGCGTGTCCTCGCTTTCCGGTGTGCGCGTGCACTCGTCTGTCCTGAGGGTCAAGCCGCTGAGTGACCTCGCTGAGCTGGACGGGCGACTACGCGATCGGCCTCCTTCTCGCGCGACCGTCACCGTGGTGGGTGCAGGCGCCTCGGGGCTCGAGCTCGCCTCACACCTGGCGGCTCGTGGCGACGTCTCCCAGGTCACCCTGCTGGAGGCTGGGGCCACGATCGGATTGCACTTGCCACCTGGGGCCGTACGACGGGTCGTCAGTCTTCTCGAAGCGCGCGGCGTCGACATTCGCCTGGGCTGTCAGGTGAGAGAGGTGGCCGAACACCGCGTGTCCTGCACCGACGGCTCGGTCGTGCCTCACGATGTCGCGCTGCTCGCCACCGGCTTGGCAGCGCCGCCGTTGCTCGTGTCGATCGGGCTGGGCGACGGCGATGGAGTGCCGGTGGAGGCCACCCTTCAACACGTGGACCACGGTGAGATCTACGCAGTGGGGGACTGCGCCCACTTCCTCCCCGGTCCACTGCCTCGTGTCGGCGTGCACGGCGTACGGCAAGGACCAGTACTGCAGCAGAGCCTGCTCGCACGGGGCCGCGACGAGTCACTACCCGTGTACCGGCCGCAGCGGAGAGCGCTGGCGATCCTCGACCTGGGCGACGGTGTCGGGCTCGCTGTGTGGGGACGTTGGTGGTGGTACGGCACCACGCCCCTGGTGCTGAAACGGTGGATCGATCGCCGCTGGCTGAAGACCTATCAGGCGGTTTGACCCGGCGTTACCGTGGAAGTCATGTCAAGCGCTGCACAAGATTCAGCCCGCCCACGCCTGATGATCTTCGACGTCAACGAGACACTGTCGGACATGTCACCGATGGCGCAACGATTCGCGGACATCGGCGCTCCCGCACATCTGGCAAAGACCTGGTTCGCAAGCCTCCTGCGCGACGGATTCGCGTTGACGGCTGCCGGCTCGACAGGGTCCTTCGCCAGCCTTGCGGCCGGCTCCCTGCGGGTGAGTCTCGACGGTCTGTCGTTGGACCGGGGCATCGACGAGGCGATCTCGTACGTGATGGAGGGTTTCGGGGGGCTCCCCGTGCATCCTGACGTGCCGGACGGCATTCGTGCGCTCAGTGAGCTCGACATCAGGCTGGTGACATTGAGCAACGGTTCGAGTTCGGTGGCTGAGGGGTTGTTCGAGCGCGCCGACATACGCCAGCACTTCGAGCATCTGCTGACGGTCGAGGATGCCGGCGCCTGGAAGCCGGCACCACGCGCCTATGCGTATGCACTCGAGCAGTGTGGCGTTGAGCCCCGTGAGGCGATGCTTGTTGCGGTTCATCCCTGGGACATTGACGGTGCGGCTCGCGCCGGTCTTGCGACGGCGTGGATCGACCGCGCGGGAAGCCCATATCCCGACTACTTCATGACGCCCGATCTGCGCCCGACGTCACTGATGGAGCTTGCCGACCGGCTCCGTTGAGTCCATCTGCACCCGCCTCCGCATACGGTGGAGTGCTCGACCTCAAGGAGCCCTTTCATGCGTGTTGCCATCACCGCCGCCAGCGGCAAGCTCGGATCGGCCGTGGTCGCCGCGACTGCAGCCAAGATCGGGCCGGAGAATGTCGTCGCAGTCGCGCGAACCCCTGCGAAGGCGCGCCATATGGGCGTCGAGGTACGCGCCGGAAGCTACGACAACCGGGCCGAGCTGGACGCGGCGTTCATCGGCATCGACCGGGTGTTGCTCGTCTCGGGCATGGATCCGCCGGACCAGCGGATCGGCCAGCACCGCAGCGTGATCGCGGCCGCGCGTTCCAACGGCGTGCAGAAAATGGTCTACACCAGCATCCAGGGCCCGGAAGCCGGAACCGCCTTTTCACCCATCGTGCAGAGCAACCGGCAGACGGAGGAAGACGTCAAGGAAAGCGGGATGGCGTGGGCAATCGGCCGAAATGGCATCTACATCGAGCCCGACGTGGAGTATGTCGACACCTACGTGAAAGACGGCGAGATCGTCAACTGTGCTGCCGGGGGAAGGTGCGGCTACACGACCCGCACGGAGTTGGCGCACGCATATGCCACGCTGCTCGCGGCGACAGCAGATGACAACCGGATCTTTGACCTCAGCGGCGCACCCATTACCCAGGCAGAGCTCGCGACGTACCTCGGACGTGCGTTCGGCGCCGAGATCGCGTACCGCTCGATGAGCTTTGATGACTACCTGGTCGACCGGATCGACGAGCTCGGCGAGTTCATCGGCACCGTCGTGGCCGGGATCTACCAGGGGATCCGCGAAGGCGCCTACGACACCAAGGGTGATTTCGAGGCAGCCGCAGGTCGACCCCATCAGAGCTGGGACGACTACTTCTCGGCGCTCGGCGCCGGCTAGAGAACGCGACACTCCCACCGCGGGACGCCGCTGCGTTAGCGGGCTTTTGCTTGACGTGTGGCACGAGGGCACCAAGACTCCGATGGTGAACCCTGATCCCCGCCGCCGTAGGTCGACCCCATCAGAGCTGGGGACGACTACTTCTCGGCGCTCGGCGCCGGCTAGAGCACATGACACTCCCACCGCGGGACGCCGCTGCGTTGGCGGGCTTTTGCTTGACGTGTGGCACGAGGGCACCAAGACTCCGATGGTGAACCCTGATCCCCGCCCGAGCTCACCCGTTGGCCGCGCGCTGAAGGGTGCCCGCCCAAAACAGCTGCTTCAGGCCGCGGGGATCCTGTCGGGACAAGCCGATCCGCTTCCGACGGACGCCCGCGAGGTCGCGCAGGTCTTGAGTGACCCATTGTTCGTCGACAAGGTGACCGAAGTCGCCGCGAACATCGGCCAGGACCCTGACGCTGCTCGGGTCGAGGCCGCCGCCAACCTCCGGGAAATGTCGGCGACCCACACCGAGCGCACCGGCGCTGCCTTCCGCAAGTTCCTGCACTGGATGGGCCGGGCCCACGACGTGTACATCGACGAGGACTCGGTGGCCAAGCTGCGCGCCTTGGACAGCCAGCATTCCCTCCTCTTCGTCTTTTCCCACCGCTCGTACCTCGACGGCATGCTGGTGCCCGAGGTGGTCGGCTCACGACGCATCACGATGCCGTTCCTGTTCGGCGGGGCAAACCTGAACTTCTTTCCCGCTGGCCCGATCGCGAGCCGATCAGGCATCATCTTCATCCGCCGCAGCACGGGGGACATTCCCCTCTACCGGTTGGCGCTGCGTTCCTACATCTCCCAGCTGCTGGCCAACCGCGCCAACTTGGCGTGGTCGATCGAAGGCGGCCGGACCCGGACCGGCAAGCTCCGCCCGCCGACGTACGGCATCCTTCGCTACGTCGCCGACGCGGTTGATCAACGCGACGACACCGACGCCTTGGTCGTCCCCGTCTCGATCGTCTACGACCAGCTCCACGAGGTCGCACTGATGACCCAGGAGGCGCGAGGCGGCGCCAAGAATCCCGAGAACCTGCGCTGGATGCTCAAGTTCGCCCGGGAGCAGAAGAAGCGCCTCGGACGGGCATACGTCGACTTCGGCGAGCCGATCTCGCTCAAGACACGCATGGCCGAGCTGCAAGCGGACGAGGCTTCGGCGCCGTTTGCCATCGAACGGCTTGCCCTGGAGACATGCCACCGGATCAACCGGGCAACGCCTGTGACGGCGACGGCGGTGGTCAGCATGGCCATCCTCGGCGAAGACCGCGCGCTGTCGTTGGCGCAGGTTGAGGAGACGGTGGCGCCTCTGGCGGGCTACCTGCAAGAACGTGGTTGGCGCGTCGCGGGTGGGTTCAACCTGACCGACCGCGCCACGTTGTGGCGCACCTTGCACGAGCTGGTGGTCTCCGGAGTGCTGGATGCCTATGACGGCGGCACGGAGACGGTCTGGAGCATCGCGCCAAACCGCCATTTGGTCGCGGCGTTCTACCGCAACACCGCAATCCACGCGCTGGTCGACCGGGCGATCGGCGAGCTCGCGCTTCTCGCAGCGTCGGAATCCGACGGCAGCGACACCGCTGCGATCGCCGAGACGGAGGCATTGCGGCTGCGCGAGTTGCTCAAGTTCGACTTCTTCTTCTCTGGCCGACACGAGTTCGGGGCCGACATCGACGCCGAGCTCGCCGGTCTGGCCCGCGGGGACGCAAGTCGTGGAAAGAGCGAGAAGGAGGAGCTCAGACATCGCATCGCCGAGTCACGCCCCCATGTTGCCCACCTGGTCCTGAGGCCCTATCTGGACGCGTATCACATCGTTGCCGACCGGCTCGCGTCTCTCGACCTGCCCTATGACGAAGAGCCTTTCCTCGACGACTGCGTTCACGTGGGCCAACAGTGGATGCTGCAGGGCCGGATCGCCAACGATGAGTCGGTGTCGCTTGAGCTGTTCAGAACCGCACTTCGGTTGGCTGACCACCGCGGTCTGCTTGACTCGTCCGGACCGAACATCCAGCAGCGACGCAAGGACTTTGCGCACGAGATCGCCGTGACGACCGCGCGGACCGAAACCATGGCCGCATTCCATCGCGCGAGTCGTTCCTGACGCTCAGCGGTCGCGCTCTAACCAGTCCGGGACTCACCGCCAGCGGCCATGTGGGTCTCGGCGTCCGACCGGTCCGGTTCCGCGTCACGGGCGACTGGCGCGCGTGCACGCCGCCAGACAACGATGAGGGAACTTCGAGTTCGCGTAGCGTTCTCGCATATGAGAATTTCCTGGTGAGCTGTCGTATTGGGCAGTCGCCGTTCGTGGAGATGGTGAGCACCGGCACCGAGCCGGGCACAGGAGGGGCAGTCATGGCGGGGTACCTGATCTTTTTCAATGAGCAATGGGTGGGCGACCACACCGAAGAGTGGTTCCAGAGTCGGGTCGAGCCGTCGACTGCCGTGGTTGAGGAGATGAAGGAGGCTGGCGTGTACTTGTTCGCTGGTGGTCTTGAGCCCGGCGCGCCGGTCTTCTCTGCCGATCCCACCAGTGGCGAGGTGCTAATCACCGACGGTCCGTTCATCGAGACCAAGGAGATCCTCGGTGGGTTTGCCGCGATCGATGTCCCCGACGAGGAGACGGCCAGGTATTGGGCGGCGAAGCTCGCCGTGGGCTGCGGCTGGCCCCAAGAGGTCCGCCGCATCGGGTAGCAACCTTTGAGGAGCAGCGTGAGCGAGGGCAGGCTGGGATGCTGGCGTCAGCGCAGCGCCGCGGCGGCGGGATCGGTGCTGAGCACCCGGATCGCGAGAGATGTTGTCCACTCGACGCCCAGAAAGCCCACAACCGTGTGGACCCTGTGGGTGTCCAGTGGCAGAAGCCCCGGCGTTCCAGGCACATCAGGGGTGATGCCGAGGTCGAGATCGACGCGTCCCGACATGATCTGGACGTTGAAGTGGTAGCGCTCGCGGGCACCCGACGCGGTGAGTCGACGTACGACTGTGGCGCCCATCCGTCGCGCACCTGTCTCAGCGGCCCACGAGTCCATGGTCGCGATGACGGCGTTGCCCGCATTCTGGTCGATGTCTGCCCATACGGTCTGCATGGACCCGACTTGCGTAAGGAGGGCCGCGGCGGTCTTCTCGCCGATGCCGGCAACTCCTGGCAGATTGTCGCTCGCATCACCACGGAGGGCAGCGAAATCAAGGTAGTGCTCGGCAGCGACGCCGTACATCGCGACGAGTCGTGCCGAGGTGAGCAGAGGGGAGGCGCTGATGCCGCCATTGATCAGTCGGAGTACCCGGGTGTGGTCGCTGATGTGCGCGAATGCGTCCCGGTCCGATGTGATGATGACGCAGTCCCAGCCGTTGTCGCGTGCCCAGGTGGCACCAGACGCGCTGACGTCGTCTGCCTCGAGACCCGGCGGAGTCAGCGTCGCGAGACCGAGCGCATCTAGCAGCGCGCCGGCGCGATCGAGTTGCTCGACGAGAGCTGCATCCTTCTCGGCACGGCCGGACTTGTACCTGGGGTAGATGCCTGCACGGACTGAGGCGGTCCGGTCGTCGAGTCCGAAGATCACGGCATCGGGCGCAAATCCGTCGATCACTTCGAGGATCTGGAGCAGCATGCCGTGGAGTGCCCAGGCAGGACGCCCCGATCGATCGGTGATCCCGGTATGAGCGCGGGCATGGTGGTTGCGGTGCAGAAGTGAAGGAGCGTCAACAACGAGCAGCAGCCTGCGGGGACGTTCGTCTGAGGAAGGCATGGGATCCTCGCCATCCTAGATGGCGCCCTCGTGCGCCCAGGTGGGGCGACTCTGGTGGGTCTCTGACGACAGCACAAGGGCCGCGATCGACGGTCTGATCGCGGCCCTTGTGCCAGTGGATATGACTCAGATGTCGTAATAGAGCTCGAACTCGTGCGGGTGCGGGCGGAGCTGCACGGGGAGGAGCTCCTGGGTGCGCTTGTAGTCGATCCACGTCTCGATCAGGTCGGGCGTGAACACGTCACCAGCGGTCAGGAACTCGTGATCGGCCTCGAGTGCGTCGAGCACCGCGTTCAGTGAGGTCGGAACCATGTCGATGGCTTCGTACTCCTCCGGCGGCAGCTCGTAGATGTTCTTGTCGATCGGGGCCGGCGGCTCAATTTTGTTCTTGATGCCGTCGATACCGGCCAGCAGCAGCGCCGAGAAGGCGAGGTACGGGTTGGCCGACGGGTCGGGGCAACGGAACTCGATGCGCTTGGCCTTCGGGTTGGCACCCGTGATCGGGATGCGGACGCACGCCGAGCGGTTGCGGGCCGAGTAGACCAGGGCGATCGGCGCCTCGAAGCCCGGCACGAGACGGCGGTATGAGTTGACCGACGGGTTGGTGAACGCCAGCAGCGACGGCGCGTGCTTCAAGATGCCGCCGATGTAGTGACGCGCCATGTCCGACAGTCCGCCATAGCCCGACTCGTCGTAGAACAGCGGCGTGCCGTTGTTCCAGATCGACTGGTGCACGTGCATGCCCGAACCGTTGTCTCCGAAGATCGGCTTCGGCATGAAGGTCACGGTCTTGTCGTTGGCCCATGCCGTGTTGCGCACGATGTACTTGAACTTCATGACATCGTCTGCAGCCTTGAGCAGGGTGTCGAAGCGGTAGTTGATCTCGGCCTGACCGCCGGTGCCGACCTCGTGGTGGCCACGCTCGAGCGTGAGGCCCGCATCGGTGAGGTTGGTCATCATGTCGTTGCGCAGGTCAGCGGTCTGGTCGGTCGGTGCGACCGGGAAGTAGCCGCCCTTGTACCGGACCTGGTAGCCGCGGTTGCTGTCGATGTCGTCACCAGTCGACCAAGCGGCCTCCGACGAGGTGATCTCGTAGAACGACTTGTTGGCACTGGTGCCGAAGTTGACGCGGTCGAAGATGTAGAACTCGGCCTCGGGTGCGAAGTACGCGGTGTCGCCGATGCCGGTCGTGGCGAGGTAGGCCTCAGCCTTGCGAGCAATGTTGCGCGGGTCGCGCGAGTAGGCCTCGCCGGTGATCGGATCGTGGACGAAGAACTCCATCGCGATCGTCTTGCGGGCCTTGAACGGGTCGAGGTAGGCCGTACCGATGTCGGGGAACAGCACCATGTCCGACTGATCGATCGTCTGGAATCCACGGATCGACGACCCGTCGAATGCCACGCCGCTCTTGACCATGTCAGCGTCGAATGTTGACGCCGGCAGCGTGACTTGCTGCTGGATGCCGGGAAGATCGGTGAATCGGACGTCAACGTATTCGACGCCTTCATCCTTGATGAATTTGAACAGCTCGTCGGCATTGCCGAACATAGGTTCCTCCTCGACCGCCAGGCGGTCACAGTTGTCTATAGGGCAGGAAGTGCGTCGCTGCACTGCGTCCGAGGCTAGACTCCGGCAGTTTCCCGACCGTCACTAGTTTGTTTCGGCAGTGTTACATGTACCCGGCAGCGTAGCGGAGGCCCTCGATAGGCTCGGCGCGTGGACACTCCCTCGCTCGGCCGTCGTATCGCTGCACTGTTCATCGACTGGGCCATCGCCGCCTTGAGCGCCGTGGCGCTCACGAGCGTCAGCTACCCACCCAAGAATCCCGCCGAAAACCTGGTGATCGTCGCCTTCTTCATCGGCGAGGTCGCCGTGTTGACGGGGCTGATCGGGGTCTCGATCGGCAAGCGTCTGCTCCGCCTCGGGGTCGAGGGGCCCGATGGAGGTCCCATCGGCGTACCGCGGGCACTGTTGCGCACCATCCTTCTGTCGTTGGTGCTGCCGGCGATCGTGATGAACGACGAGAAGCGTGGCCTCCACGACATCGCGGCCGGATCGCGGGTCATTCAGGTGCCGTGAGCACTCGACGGAAAACGGTCGAAGTGGTTGAGTCTGAACATGGTGGGGAGCCGGTGGGTCGAGCTTCGGGTGCACGGCGTCAGTGGGACACCGCCTGAGTCGCTGCTGGCGCACCCGCACGTCAAGCAGGTCGCCGGCGATGGTTACTCGCGGTTCTTCCGTCCCGTGGGCAGCGGCGGCAGGGAACAGAAGGCCGAGGATGGCCACACGATCGAGGGCTATCACTGGGGACAGTTCACGTCAGGATCGTGGCGCGCCGGCCTGTGGTTGATACTCGTTCCGTTCGGTCTGGTGAATGCTGCCCAGTTCATGCTTCCGCCGTTCGTCGACCGGTCGTCCAAGATCATGCACACGCTGTGTGGTGCGCTGTTGAGGCTTGCGGCACTCCTCATGACTTGCCTGTTTGCGTTCACCGCCGGCTTCGTCCTGATCGATCTCATCGGCGTGCGCTGGGCGGCCAAGACTCGACTGCTGAAGAGCTACGAGCCCGACACGGTTCTGATCGGGGCGGTGCTGCTCAGCGGAGTCGCCGTGGCTGCGTTGTACGTGCTCGGCCGGGGCTTTGGGCGCACGGGCCCATCAGACTCGACCGAGACGAACGAGACCACGACGACCCCGTTGGCCAAAAGATCGTTCTACAACGGCGACGCTGACGCATCAACGCTTCGCGGACTTCACCTGATCGCGGGACTCGCCCTGATCGCGATGATGGCGACCTTCGCACGCGACGAGTCGGCCTGGTCCTCTCGCCCGGTGGTCGGCGTGCTGGCATTCACGCTGCTGATGATCGCCACCCTCGTCGTGACATTCCTGGGTGACCCAGAGGGATCCGTCAGTGTCGCGATGCCGTCAACAGTCGCTCAGCTGCGTGGCAGGTGGCACGACCTGACCAGGATGCTGACGCCGCTGTTCGTGGCCATCGCAGCGATGGTCGTCGTTGTTGCGGCCCTTCAGATGGATGGCTACGAGCGTCCCAAACCTGTTGGCCGGGTCGAGGCCTTCGACGGGCTCTCCAACAGCTTGATGGTTGGCGGCGTCGTGGTGTTGGTCCTCATGTTCGGGGCCAACTTGGCGCTGGCCTGGTCCACCCGAACCAGGACAGGGACTCTCAATGACCCCGCCCTGTTCTTCATTCGCTATGCGTGGGGGATGACGAGCTATCTGATCGCCACGGTGGCCACCTTCATCGGTGTTGGCCTTTCCGCGGCCGTGGCAACGGCCGTGTCGACTTCGCTCAACCTGGACCTCGCCGAGACGGTTGACCAATCCGGGGAGAAGCTGCGTACGCGGGTCGGCACGACGCCCATGCTTGACCGCGTCGCCTACGCCTGGGGTCTCACCGCGCTGCTGCTGGTGGCGGTCGGCATCTTTGCGCTCACCTTCTACCTCATCCGTCGAAGCCATTTCATGGCCGCTGCTGAGGTAATGCACTCCGCACCACCCGAGGCATCGACGAAGCTGCCCCCCGGATGGACGTCGAAGATTGCTCGGGGCATCTGGATCGCCCGACTCAAGACCAAGCTTCCGGCGCTGTTCTGGGTGTTCGCCGTCTTCGGGGTGCTGCTGGCGCTGGTGGTGGCGTGGGAGGTCGGGTTCTGCGCGGGTGGCAACGACCCGACCCAATGCAAGGAGGCTCCGGGGCTCCTCAACTTCCTGAGCCAGCCGCGGCGCAGCGGCAACGGCGACTTCCTCACGATCTTCGGTGCGTGGACGCTGCTCGGACTGGCGGCCGGAACTGTCGCTCTGAGCCGTGGTGCGATCAAGACTCAGTCGTCCAGGCGAGGCGTCAGCATCATCTGGGACATCGTGTCGTTCTGGCCGCACGCCGTGCATCCATTTGTGCCGCGGCCCTACTCCCAGCGCACCGTGATCGACCTGCGCAACCGAATTCGCTGGCATCTGAGCACCATCGACGAATCCGACGTGAAGCGCCCCGTGGTGGTCTGCGCCCACAGTCAAGGGAGCTTGATCTCGTTCGGGGCCATCTTGCTGCTCAGTCAGGCCGAGCGCGATCGCGTCGCACTGGTGACATTCGGTTCACAGCTTCGCTTGATCTTTCCGCGGGCATTTCCGGGCTTCGTCAACCTTGACGCGATTGCCGGCCTATATGACTCGCTCAACGGTGCGTGGGTCAATCTCTATCGAGCAACAGACCCGCTGGCCGGCCCCGTGCTGTCGTGGGACCACTCTCCGGACGGTCCGGCAGCGTCGTCACAGCACTTCCCGGAGCTCGGTCAAGGTCGTCAGCCCGACACGTACGATCCGGTCACGAGGCGCCGCATCAGCGGTGCCGACTGGCGGTTCATTGATCCGGTCCCGCACGATCAGGCGCTGCAGACCGGACCGGTCACCCGGTTGCGCGGGCACAGCGACTTCTGGGACGACCCCGACTGGGCGACCGCGCTGAACGCGGTGGTCGACGTGGCGCCGAGGGGCTGATTCAGCCGCGCATCGCCTTACGTGAGCCCTTCATGCTCGTCGGCACCGGGCCGCGCGGCATCGGGGCGGCCGGACGCATGGCGTCGAGTGCCTTGAGCTTGTAGAGAAGTGCAGTCATCTCGGCCGGCTTGATGCTCTTGCGCAGCTTCTTGACGTGCTTGAGAAGCTTGATCAGCTTGACCTCGCCAGGACCGTTGCCCACCACGATGTCGAGCACCGGCACGGATTCGCCACCGATGCGCGAGTGCTTCTTCTTCTCCGCTGCCAGCAGGTTCTTGACTCGTGTGGGGTTGCCCTCGCCGACCAGGATGATGCCCGGGCGACCGACGACGCGGTGCACGATGTCTTGGTTCTTGGTGAACGCCACAGCAGGCTTGACGTCCCAGCCACGCTTCAGCATCTGCAGGGCGCCAGCGGCAGCTCCGGTCTGGCCTTCGACCTGCGCGTATGCAGCCTTCTCGGCGCGGCGGCCGAACACGATCAACATGGCGAGGATGCCCGTGAGCACGGCGAACAGGCCCGTGATGATGAGACCGAAGGTGCCGCGTCCGAACACGAAAAAGCCCAGAGCACCCATCGCGCCACCGACCACGAGGAACGTGAGCAGCAGGATCAACCCAATGTTGGAGTCACTGCGCTTGGTGATCTTGTAGGCCTGGCGCATTTGGCGCAGACGGCCCTTGGCAGGTTCGGTGGTGGCGTTAGACATGCGGCTCAGTCTACGGCGCGGTGCGGATTGCGGCGCTGCCGCGTCCGCTCTCGATGGCCTGCTTGTAGAGCCGTCCGGCGCGGTAGGACGAGCGTACGAGGGGACCCGACATGACGCCGGCGAAGCCGACCTCGTCGGCCTCGTCCTTGAGCTCGACGAACTCTTCGGGCTTGACCCAACGCTCGACCGGGTGGTGACGCTTGGACGGCCGGAGGTACTGGGTGATCGTGATGAGGTCGCAGCCCGCCTCGTGCAGGTCGACCAGCGCCTGTGACACCTCGTCGCGGGTCTCGCCCATGCCGAGGATCAGGTTGGACTTGGTGACGAGGCCGTAGTCGCGGGCCTGGGTGATGACGTCGAGTGAGCGGTCGTAGCGGAATGCCGGACGGATACGCTTGAAGATGCGCGGGACGGTCTCGACATTGTGCGCCAGCACCTCGGGGCGGCTGTCGAAGACCTGCTCGAGCAGCTCGGGCACACCGTTGAAGTCGGGGATGAGGTTCTCGACGCCGATGCCGGGGTTGAGCTCGTGGATCTTGCGGACCGTCTCGGCGTAGAGCCACGCGCCTCCGTCGGGCACGTCGTCGCGGGCGACGCCGGTGATGGTGGCGTAGCGGAGCTGCATCTTCTGCACGCTCTCGGCGACACGTCGAGGCTCGTCGCGGTCGATCGGGTCGGGCTTGCCGGTGTCGATCTGGCAGAAGTCACAACGGCGGGTGCACTGCTCACCGCCGATGAGGAAGGTCGCTTCACGGTCTTCCCAGCATTCAAAGATGTTGGGACAACCGGCCTCCTGGCACACCGTGTGCAGGCCTTCGCCCTTCACCAGGTTCATCAACTCGGTGTACTCGGGACCCATCTTGGCGCGAGTCTTGATCCACTCGGGCTTCTTCTCGATCGGGGTCTCCGCATTGCGGACTTCGAGCCGCAACATCTTGCGGCCTTCTGGAGCGATAGTCACGTGGCCAGCCTACGCCTGCGAGCCAATGGCCAGACCCAGCACCGGTACGACCGGATCGGGATTGGCTGGAAGGTCAGGAGACGGCGTGTACGGCGCCCACTGCAGGAGCTCGACGAGGTGCGCCTGCACGGCATCCGCGGCTTCCTGGACCCCGACGGGACGGCCCAGCTCGGACGTCAGGCTGGTCACTCCCGCATCGGCGATGCCGCACGGCACGAAGCGCTCGTAGTAGCTCAGGTCGACATCGGCGTTTAGCGAGAATCCGTGCATCGTGACGCCGCGTGAGACCCGGATGCCGATCGCTGCGATCTTGCGCTCGATCCTGCCCTTGCCGGCCGGCAGCCACACCCCGGATCGCCCGGTGACCCGGCCCGTGGTGACGCCGAGATCAGCGACGGCGCGGATCAGCGCCTCCTCCACACGGCGTACGTAGTCAACGACCAGCACGTGGGAGGGGAGCTTGGTGATGGGATAGCCGACCAGCTGTCCCGGACCGTGGAACGTGATCTTGCCGCCGCGGTCGACGTCAATGACGGGTGTGCCATCGAAGGGGCGTTCGTGTGGCTCAGTACGACGGCCGGCTGTGTAGACGGCCGGGTGTTCGAGGAACATGGCCGTGTCGTCGATCTGGTCGGCAACGCGCTGCCGGTGCAGGTCGCGCTGCAGCTCCCAGGCGTCGAGGTAGTCGATCGCCTTGGCGCCGTACCAGTCTTCGATGATCTGGAGCTTCGTCACCACTTCAGCGTATCCCCGTCGACCAGCGCGATCGAATCGCCGGCCTGTGGACGCTGACCAGCGGATGAGTCACCGGTGGGGCATGGTGCGGCGATGGACTGGTGGTCTCTGTGGGCAACGGCTCTGGTGTCGCTCGTGGCGTCAGATGAGCTCCGATGGGCGGGTGTGCTGGGCGAGCTCGATGACGTACGCGCCGAGGCGTTCGCGTCGTCACAGCCATCACTTCTCGATCGGGTCTACGCGCCAGACAGTGCCGGCGCAAAGGCTGATGCGGCGATGATCCGCGACTATCAACGCCGAGGTGCGCACGTCGTCGGTGCCGACATGGTGTTGCTGTCGTGCCGGGTGGCGCACACCTCGGCCGACCGGGTGCGCCTCAACATCATCGACCGGCTCGCGGCGTCTCGTGTGGTGTGGGCCGACGGCGCGACGCGCTCGCTGCCCAGTGACCTGCCGACCAAGCGGGTCGTGACCCTCGTACGGACCGGCGACGGTTGGCGCATCGCCGACTAGTCGTCGCCGACGAGTCCGTCGATCAGCTCGCGGACGATGTCGAGGTGTCCCAGGTGACGGGCGTACTCCTGCGAGACGTGAAACAGCACCGAGAGCAGGGTCGGCAGGGCGTCATCGACGGTGAACATCCCACCGGGTGTCGCGATGTCGGTGAGTTCATGGGTCTCGATGATCGAGGTCGTACGGCGGCCACCGGCGTCGAGCGCGTCGAGGAGCGCGTCGATCGGTCGGTCGGTGATCCAGGCACCGTCCGCGTCGCGGTCGCCACGCGGGTCTGGCACCTGTTCACCGGCGAATCCCCACACGAGCCAGCGACGCTCCATGTGCACGAGATGTTCGACGAGCTCAGGCAGCGTCCAGCCGGACGGTACGTGGCTGGTTGTCAGCGCGGTGTCGTCGAGGCCGGAGCACTTGCGGCGTACCTCGGCACGAAAGAAGTCGAGGTACTCGATGAATGCCGCCGCAGTGTTTGTGCGTGCGACGCCGGTCTGCGGCACACCGGTCACAGCGCAGCCTCGAGTGTCGACCTCAGATCGGCATGGTCAAAGGTGAAGCCGGCATCAGTCAGTGCCGCGGGGGAGAGGCGAAGTGATCCGAGCAGGTCGCTGGCGATGCCAGGGCCCAGCGCAAGCTTGAGGGCAAACGACGGTGCCGCCAAGAACGTCGGTCGGTGCAGCGCCTGGCCGAGCGCCTGGGTGAACTCGGCGTTGGTCTGTGAAGTAGGCATCGTGAGGTTGAACGGGCCGCTGGCCGTGGGTGACTCCAGGAGGAACTGCACCGAGCGCAGCCAGTCCTGCAGCGAGATGAGCGACATGTACTGCGCACCCGAACCAAGCTTGGCGCCGGCGCCGACGATGAACGGCTTCCGCATCAGCTTGAGCAGGCCGCCACGTTTGTCCAGCACCAGCGAGGTGCGCAGGAACACGACCCTCGACGTCTCAACGGCAGGCGCCGCTGCGGCTTCCCACGCGCGTACGAGGTCGGCCAGGAAGCCGCCGCCCGACGAGCTCGACTCGGTGAGGATCTCATCGCCGCGGTCGCTGCCGTAGTAGCCCATCGCCGAGGCGGACAGCAGAACCGGAGGGGTTGGCGATGCAGCGATCGCCTGTGCGATCACGCTGGTCGGCGATGTACGCGAGTCGAGGAGCTCCTGGCGGTAGGCACGAGTCCTGGGCCAGTGGGAGATCGATGCACCCGAGAGGTTGATGACAGCGTCGGCCGAGTCGACGAGGTCCTGGTCGATGATGCCGTCGGCCGGACTCCAGCGCGATGCGTCCTCACCTGAGCCCGATCGTACGAGTCGGGTGACGCTGTGACCGTGGGAGCGCAGGTGGTCAGTCAGCGACGTGCCGAGGAATCCCGACGCGCCGCCGATGACGACCTTCATGGGGGTCAGGATCCGAGCTCGTCCTCGAAGTTGCCGCCCTCGAGGCGATCCTTGATCGCCGTGAGGAACCGGGCCGCATCGGCACCATCGACGATCCGATGGTCGTAGGTCAGTGCGAGGAACATCATCTGGCGCACCGCGATGCTCTCGCCGACGTGCGGGTCGGTGATGACAACCGGACGCTTGACGACCGCGCCGGTGCCGAGGATCGCGACCTGGGGCTGGTTGATGATGGGCGTGTCGAACAGGGCGCCGCGGCTGCCGGTGTTGGTCAGCGTGAACGTTCCGCCGGACAGCTCGTCGGGGAGGATCTTGTTGGTCCTCGTACGTTCGGCGACGTCGGCGATCTTGCGGGCGAGGCCGGCGATCGACAGGTCGCCGGCGTCCTTGATGACCGGGACGAGGAGGCCACGCTCGGTGTCGACGGCGATGCCGAGATGTTCACCGTCGGGGTAGGTGACGGTGCCGGCCTCCAGGTCGATCGAGGAGTTGACCTGCGGATAGGTCTTGAGAGCCTCGATCGCCGCCTTGGCGAAGAATGGCAGGAAGGAGAGCTTGACGCCTTCTCGCTCGGCGAAGGCGTCCTTGTTGCGCGTGCGCAGGCGGGCGATCTCGGTGACGTCGACCTCGACGACGGTCGTCAGCTGCGCTGAGATCTGCAGCGACTCGAGCATGCGGGTCGCGATGGTCTTGCGCAGTCGCGTGAGCTTCTCGGTCTTGCCGCGCAATGGCGACGGCTCAGAGGGCGCGGCCGGGGCTGCGTCACTCGGGGCGGCTGCGGCAGCGGGCTGCGCTGCTGCAGCGTCGAGGACGTCTTGCTTGCGGATGCGTCCACCGACGCCGGTGCCGGAGATGGCGGCAAGGTCGACGCCGTGCTGCTTGGCGAGCTTGCGAACGATCGGCGTGACGTACGAGTCGGTCTGACCTGAGCCAGCGGGTGCGGCTGGCTTGGCCGGAGCAGCGGGTGCCTGCTCGGGAGTCGCCTGGGACTCGGGCTGGGCCGGCTCGGGCGTCGGCGGGGCCGGTGCCTCTTCGGGCTCGGGCTCCGGCTCTGCAGCAGGTTCGGGCTCTGGTGGTGTCGGTGCGTTGGGTGCTTCGACCGGCTCGGGGTCGGCAGCGGGCACCGGATCCGGGGAGGGCTCGGCCTGCGGCGTGGGGGCGGTCTCGGGCTCGGGCTCGGACTCGGCCGGGGCGGCAGATTCCTCGGTGCCGATGATGGCGAGTTCGGCGCCGACCTCAACGGTCTCGTCCTCGTCGACCTTGATCTCAAGAAGCTTGCCGGCGACCGGCGACGGGATCTCGGTGTCGACCTTGTCGGTCGAGATCTCCAGCAGCGGCTCGTCGACGGCGACGTCGTCGCCGACCTGCTTGAGCCACTGGGTCACGGTGCCCTCGGTGACACTCTCACCCAGTGCAGGAAGGGTCACGGCCGTGTTGCCGCCACCCGACGATGCGGGTGCCGCTTCGGCCTGCGGCGCCGGGGCGGACTCGGCCGCGTCGTGGTCGGCTTCGGCGCTCTCGACAGGTGCTGCAGAACGTTCTTCAGCAACCGGAGCGGGCTCCGGCTCGGCTGCCGCGGGCTCTTCTGCTGCGGGTTCGGTCTCGGACTCTTCAGTCTCGGAGGACTCGGCGGCTGCCGGCTCTTCGGCCGCAGGTTCGTCGGCGGATTCTTCGGCTGCGGGCTCTTCAGCGGGCGCGGCGTCGCCATCGGCGGACTCGCCCTCTTCGCCGATGATCGCCAGCACGGCGCCAACCTCGACCGTCTCGTCCTCGGCGGCCTTGATCTCCAGCAGGACCCCGGCGACCGGCGACGGGATCTCGGTGTCGACCTTGTCGGTGGAGATCTCGAGCAGTGGCTCGTCAACGGCGACGGTGTCACCGACCTGCTTCAACCATTGCGTGACTGTTCCTTCGGTGACACTTTCACCGAGGGCGGGAAGGGTGACAGACGTAGCCATGTTGTCCTCTGGTTCTCCGGGTCAGGCGTGTGAGTGTAGGGGTTTGCCAGCAAGGGCCAGTGCGGCCTCGCCAAGTGCTTCGTTCTGCGTTGGGTGTGCGTGCACGAACTGAGCGACATCTTCGGGGTATGCCTCCCAGTTGACCATGAGCGAGGCCTCTCCGACCTGTTCGCCGTAACGGGAGCCGATCATGTGGACGCCCACGATCGGTCCGTCCTTCTGACGTACGAGCTTGACCGAGCCGGCCGTCATCAGGATCTGGCTCTTGCCATTGCCGCCCAGGTTGTATTCCTGGATCTCGATGTCGCCGTACTTCTCCTTGGCCTGCGGCTCGGTGAGGCCAACCGAGGCGATCTCGGGCTCGCAGTAGGTGACGCGGGGGATGCCGGAGTCAATGACCGGCTGAGGCTTGAGACCGGCGATCTCCTCGGCGACGAAGATGCCGTGGGCAAATCCGCGGTGCGCGAGCTGGAGTCCGGGGACGAGGTCACCGACGGCAAACACGCCGTCGACGTTGGTGGCGAGCCGTTCGTTGGTGGGCACCCAGCCTCGGTCGACCGTGATGCCGGCTTCTTCGAAGCCGAGGCCGGCCGAGCTCGGGCCGCGACCGACAGCCACGAGGACCAGATCGGTCTCGATCGTGTCGCCGTTCTCGAGCGAGACGGTGACACCGTCATCGGTCTGCTTGACGCCGCTGAACTTCACACCGGTCTTGAAGGCGATCTTGCGCTTGCGGAATGCGCGCTCGAGCTGCTTGCTCAGCGACGGGTCCTCCAGCGGTACGAGGGTCGGAAGCGCCTCGATGATCGTGACGTCGGCACCGAATGACTTCCAGACCGAGGCGAACTCGACGCCGATGACGCTGCCGCCGATGATGACGACCCGGGCGGGGACCTCACTCATGGTCAGCGCTTCGTCGGACGTGATGACGCGGCCGCCGATCTCGAGACCGGGCAGCGAGCGGGCGTAGGAGCCGGTGGCCAGCACGACGTTGGTGCCGGTGTACTGCTCGCCGGCGACCTCGACGGTCTTGGGCCCGACGAGCTTGCCCTCACCTTCGACGACGGTGATGCCGCCCGACTTGATGAGGCCCTGCAGACCCTTGTAGAGACGCTCGACCACGCTGTCCTTGTAGGCGTTGACCTTGGGCATGTCGATGCCGTCGAAGGACGCCAGGACGCCGAAGCTCTCGCTCTCGCGGGTGGCGTCGGCCACCTCCGCGGCGTGCAGCAATGCCTTGGTCGGAATGCAGCCGTTGTGCAGACACGTGCCGCCGAGCTTGCCCTTCTCGATCAGGGCCACTGTCTTGCCGAGCTGAACGGCCCGCAGAGCGCAGGCATAGCCGCCACTTCCGCCGCCGAGAATCACGATGTCGAAGTTGTTGCCGGCGCCGTCCGCCACGGTGTCCTCCCAATGGAAATCTCTTTCATCCTCATCTTGTCACTCGACCCGAGCACCCTGCCACCGGGGGGACTCCGCGATGGTGGGCCATCGGGCACAATTGGGCCATGGGAATCTTCCGCGGGCGCAAGGCCAGGACCGATGGTGGCGCTGTGGTCTCGGATCGCAACTCCACGAAGTCTGACCTTCAGGCGTTGCGCGACTTCGCGGAGTCCCGCAAAGGAGTCGAGGGCTACATCGAGCCCAAGACGTCGGTGACCCAGACGACGTTGCTGCTGGTGGCGGCCGACGGCGAGTCATTGCGTCGGCGTGTCAGCTCTGCGCAGTCGGCGGCTGAGTTCGCGCGCAAGAAGCTCAATATCCCGGTTTATGACGCCAACCGAGTCGGCATCCCTTCGCGCAAGCGCGAGTACGACCTTCGCAAGGCCAAGAGAGCGCCGGCAGCCCCCAAAGCATCTGCGCCGGCTCCCCAAAAGCAGACTCCCAAGGAACTGGCGGCGATCATGACGCTCGAGTCGATCGCCGGAGTCGATCCGTTGCCGACCAATCCGTCATTCGACGCATTGATGGTCGTCTATCGCAAGGCGCGCAAGCAGGCGCACCCCGACCGCCTCGACGGTGAGCGTGCGCGATGGGACAAGGTCGAGGACGCCGCCCGCGCGCTTGGCCTGCCCGACTGACCTCGGGCCCCAGCTACTTGTTGGCCATCTCGACGGCGAGCCTGACGAGGGTGCGAACGCCGGCGCCGGTGCCACCCGACGGCGTGTAGTCAAATGGCGAACCGTCGTTGAACGACGGTCCCGCAATGTCGAGGTGCGCCCAAGGGATGTCGCCGACGAACTCGCGCAGGAAGGCCGCGGCGAACAGCGTGCCGCCATACGGCTTGGGATTGTGCTGTCGCAGGTCAGCGATCTTGGACGAGGTGACCAGCGCCTTCATCTCCTCGGCGATCGGCAGCGGCCACATGGACTCACCCGCATCCTTGGCCGAGGCGAGAACGCGCTCGCCGAAGGCGTCGTCATTGCCGAGCACACCGCTCGTACGCTCGCCGAGCGCGACGACGCACGCGCCGGTGAGCGTCGCGACATCGACGATGTGATCGGGCTTGGCCTCGGCGGCCAGCGTCAGCCCGTCGCCCAGGACCAGTCGACCCTCGGCGTCGGTGTTGAGCACCTCGACCGTGCTGCCGTTGCGCATCGTCAGGACGTCGCCGGGACGAGTCGCCGTTCCGCTGGGCATGTTCTCGGCGAGGCAGGCGTACGTCGTGACCTTGATCGGCAGACCCAGCCGGGCGATGGCCACGGTGGCAGCGGCGACGGCGGCAGCACCTGCCATGTCGAGCTTCATGGTGGCCATGCCGGTGCCGGACTTGATCGACAGTCCGCCCGAGTCGAAGGTGATGCCCTTGCCGACCAGTGCGAGGTGGGCCACCGCGTTGGCGGGCGCGTAGGTCAGCGTGACCAGCCGCGGCGGACTCGCTGAGCCCTGGCCGACACCGAGGATGCCACCGCAGCGTTCCTTGGCCAGGCGCTTCTCGTCCCAGACGGAGATCCTGACGTCAGTACCGGCGTGCGCGGTGATGGCCTCGGCGAATGTGTCGGGCCGCAGGTCGCCGGGAGGGGTGTTGACCCAGTCACGGGCAATGTTGACCGCCTCGGCGACGGTGGCTGCGCGTTCGACGGCCTTGGTCGCGGTCGTCTGCCGGGCGAACGCACTCAGGATCGTCGCGGTGGTCAGGGTGCGGGTGGCCTTCTTGGCGCCCTTGCTCTTCTTCTTGGACTTGTAGACGTCGTAGTTGTAGGAGCCGAGCGCGATGCCCTCGGCGATCGCCTCGACCTCGTCGACGCCGGCGGGATGCAGCGCCACGGCGATGCTGCTGACGTTCTTGGCAGCCCGGACGCCTCGTGCGGCGGCGCGCCGAAGATCCTCGGCATCGGGCTCGTCGGGCAGGGCCACCGCGATCACGAGACCCGCCTTGGCGGCGTCTCCCGAGGGGAAGCTGACGACCTGATCCTTCTCACCGGTGAAGCCGAGGATGTCGAGCGCCGCGGCGAACTCGGCGCGGTCCTCGTCATGACGGATCCCGATGATCAGGGCGTCGGCGCGTGCGGTGGTCGGCTTGGCTGTGCTGAGGCTGACGGTAGGCATGTCGTCACTGTATCCACGCTTGATCTAGGTTTGCGGCATGGATCTGCTGCACTCGCCCTTGCACGACCGACATGTCGCCCTCGGCGCCAAGCTGGCGGAGTTCGGCGGATGGGACATGCCGCTGGAATATGCGGGTGGGGGAGTGCTCGCCGAGCACAAGGCCGTACGAGACGCGGTCGGCCTGTTCGACGTCAGCCACCTCGGCAAGGCCCTCGTACGCGGCACCGGCGCCGCCGACTACGTCAACTCCTGCTTCACCAACGATCTCGACAAGATCGTGCCCGGCAAGGCGCAATACACGCTGTGCTGTGACGAGGATGGGGGCACGGTCGATGACCTGATCGCCTACCTCCGCAGTGACTTCGAGGTCTTCCTCATCCCCAACGCCTCCAACACGGCGGCCGTGGTTGCCAAGCTTCAGGCAACGGCGCCCGACGGCCTGGAGATCACCGATCTCCACCGTGACTACGCAATCCTCGCGATCCAGGGGCCGCTCAGCGACGAGGTGCTCGTCTCGCTCGACCTTCCGGTTGACCACGAGTACATGTCATTCGCCGATGCCACGATCGCCGGCAAGGAGATCACGGTCTGTCGTACCGGCTACACCGGCGAGCGCGGATATGAGCTGGTCGTTCCCGCCGATGACGCCGCCGACGTCTGGGACGCCGTGATGGCGGCTGGGGAGTCCCACGGCATCCGTGCCTGTGGGCTCGGCGCACGAGACACCCTGCGAACCGAGATGGGTTATCCGTTGCACGGGCATGAGCTGTCGGCAGAGATCAGCCCGGTGATGGCGCGTGCCGGTTGGGCCGTGGGCTGGAAGAAGCCGACGTTCTGGGGCAAGGACGCGTTGCAGCGTCAGCGCGAGGAGAAGACCGTTCGTACGCTGCGCGGACTGCTTGCTCAGGGGAGAGGCATTCCGCGTCCCGGCATGACGGTGCGCGACGAGTCCGGGGGCGAGCTGGGTGAGGTCACGTCCGGAACGTTCTCGCCAACCCTGCGGCAGGGCATTGCGCTTGCCCTCCTCGAGCCGTCGGTCGAGGATGGCGCAACGGTCGCGGTGGACGTACGGGGTCGCTCGGAGCTGTTCACAGTGACCAAGCCACCATTTGTGCAACCGTCGACGAAGGAGAGCTGACGATGGCGTGGACATGGACGTTGGAGACTGCGGCCGGAGATGTCATCCGCCGGTCTGAGGAGTTCGAGAGCCGGGGCGATGCGGAGTCGTGGATTGGCGAGGCATTCGGTGACCTGGTGGCTGATGGCGTCGACCAGGTGCGGCTGTTCGACCGCGAGGACGAGATCTACGGCCCCATGTCCCTCCACGCGGAGTGAGCGCCGGACGTTGAGCTGGTGAGCGCCGGACGTTGAGCTTGTCGAAGCGTCCTTTCGACAGGCTCAAGGACCGGGTGGGTGGCTCGCGAGAACTAGTAGCGGTCCCGCATGGGGTCGCCGTGATTGAGCTGAGGCTTCGGGATGCGCATCCGGCGAAGCTGCGAGCTGCGCAGCACGGCATAGGCCGAGGTGCCCTTGGCCTCCTCTGGCGAGAACCGTGCCTTGAGGGCCTTGCGCAACGAACGCACCAGCCTGACCTCGTCGACCACGACACCGATGATGATCACGGGGTAGAACACCGCGGTCGCAAAGTTGGTCCACTCGGGGTGGCCCGAGACGCCGGCCACGAACAAGAAGATGAGGATGACGAACAGGAACGGGATCAGGTATTCGGCGACATTGCGGCGGCGATCGACGAAGTCGCGGGCGAAGTGACGCACGGGCCCTTGTTCGCGAGCCGGAAGGTATCGGTCATCTCCGGACTTGATCGCTTCACGCTGCTTGGCGCGGAACTCATCCCGCTTCGCACGCTCGCGCTTGGCCTGATCCTTGCGCGAGACGGGCTTCTTCAACCGCGCCTTGCGGGCGGCTTCGGCCTCTTTGCGGCTCGGCGTTGCGCGTCCCTTGCGACCTTCAGTCTCGTCTACCACCCGCGACACGCTACCCCGTAGGCTTGCCGGCATGAGCATCGGTTCGCGGGTGGCCAAGATCGCGAGGGCCTGGCGTTTCAGGGGCAATGACATCGACTCGCTCAAGGACAAGCTGGACGAGACCTATCGCACCCAGGCGGCACTGCTGCAGCAGGTGCGCCGCTCGGTGGCCGACGTCGCGACCAGCCGCAAACGCGTCGAGCTTCAGCTCGCAGCAGTCAACCAACAGATGTCTCAGCTCGACGACCAGGCGCGCCAGGCGGTCAGTCAGGGTGATGACGACGAGGCCCGCCGGATCCTGGCGCGCAAGGTGTCGCTTGAGAAGGCCGCCGACGAGTTGTCGCAAAGGCACACAGACCTCAAGTCCGAGGAGAACAAGCTCCACGACTCAGTACGAAAGATGGAGCAGGACGTCGAAAGCTTCCGGGCGCGCAAGGACACCCTTGCGGCCCGCCACACTGCCGCCGCCGCACAGGCCGACATGAACGACGCCAGCTCGGGCATCGCATCGGCTGCCAGCGACGCCGGTCAGGCGATGGCGGCGGCGGAGCGTCGTACGCGGGAGCTCGAGGCCTCGGCCGCAGCTGTCGACGAGCTCGTACGTGAGGGTCTGATCAGCAAGCCCGGCGAGAGCGCCGACGAGTCAGCGGCCAGACGTTTCGACGCTGCACTCGACAGCCCTGAGGTCAGCCGCCAGCTGGACGCGCTGACACAGGGCGACGAGACCGACTCCGAAACGACCTAGTGCCGTGGCTCGCACGCGCTTCAGGAGCGATCGTGGTCTGACCCTTCGCATGGGTGGTGTCGGCCTCGGGCTGGGCGCGCTCTATGTCGCATTCGGCGCACTGCTCATCTCCCAGACGGGCCTCGGCCTCGGACTGATCATCACGGTCGGCATGGCGTGGGGGCAGTGGTACTTCTCCGACACCCTCGCGCTCAAGTCGATGGGTGCCAAGGTCGTCACACCGGAGCAGGCCCCGGAGCTGCACGCGATGATCGACCGGCTCTGCTCGCTGGCCGACATGCCGAAGCCGAAGGTCGCCGTCTCGGTGACGGACATGCCCAACGCATTCGCTGCCGGTCGCACGCCCAAGCACTCGGCCGTATGCGTGACAACGGGCATCATGCAGCGGCTCGACGCCGACGAGCTCGAAGGCGTGCTGGCCCACGAGCTGGCCCACATAGCCAACCGCGACGTCTCGGTCATGACAGTTGCATCGTCGCTCGGTCTGCTCGCCGGCTTCATCACCCGCTGGGGGATGTACTTCGGCGGGGGGCGCAACCGAGGCAACAACGGGGGAGGCGCACCGTTCCTGCTGATCCTGGCGGTCAGTCTCGTCGTCTACTTCATCAGCTTCCTGCTCACCCGGGCGCTTTCTCGCTATCGCGAGCTCAGCGCTGACCGCAGTGGCGCGTTCCTCACCGGTCGACCGTCGACCTTGTCATCCGCGCTGGTCAAGATCTCCGGAGAGATGGCGCGCATCCCCAACAAGGACTTGCGTGAGGCCTCGGCGATCAGCGCATTCTTCTTCGCGCCGGCCATCAACAGCGAGTCGATCGGCGCGCTCATGTCGACGCATCCGCCCCTGCAGCAACGACTCGACAACCTCGCCAAGATCGGCGCCGAGCTGTCTGAGAAGGGCTGATGGGATTCCTCGACTCGATCCTCGGGCGCAGCAAACCGCCCGAAGCCGATCTCGACGCGCTGTTCGCGGTGCCCCAGGCTGCCCTCTCCCTCGGAGCCGAGGGATTCGTGGCCACAGGGGTCGGCGGGGTTTGCTACCGACCTACCGAGGGTGGGGCGTTCAGCGAGACGGAGGCCCAGATCAAGCAGCTGGTCACGACCGGCGGCGGCCCGATGATCGAGCAGACGACTGACCGGTTCGGATTCCGTTGGCTCACCGTCACGCGGTCGGACTCCGACGTCTCCGGCCTGGTCACCGATCTTCACGCGATCAACGCCTCACTCGCCGATGCGGGCTTCGGCTCGGGGCTGTTGTGCTCGACGGTGGTCTTCACGACCCCCGCCAAGAAGTCGATGGCACTCGTCTACCTCTACAAGCGTGGAACGTTCTATCCCTTCGCCCCACTGACCGACGAGCGGCGGGACAACCCGCTGGAGCTCCAGGTGCGCGGCATCATCGGGAGTGACGTCACAGTCGAGTCCGATCTGTCGCGCTGGCTGGCCATCTGGGGTGCGCCCGGCCTCCGCGATACGTTGGGCCCGTGACATTTCCCAGCCTTTCCCGTGACCAGATCAACGAACTTCTTGTCGAGCAGTCCTCTGCGTACGTCGACCTCCAGGAAGCCCAGCTCAAGCTCGACCTGACCCGTGGCAAGCCGTCGCCCGAGCAGCTCGACCTGTCCAACGCGCTCTTGTCGTTACCTGGCGACGACTTCAGGGATGCAGCCGGCACCGACACCCGCAACTACGGCGGGTTGACCGGATTGACCGGTCTGCGTGAGATATTCGCCGAGATCATGCAGGTGCCGGTCGACCAGGTCCTCTGCGGCGACAACGCCAGTCTCGCGCTGATGCACGACACGCTGGTGTTCTCGCTGCTGCAGGGGACGGTCGACTCGCCGAGGCCGTGGGCCAAGGAAGAGGTCGTCAAGTTCATCTGCCCCGTTCCGGGCTATGACCGTCACTTCGCCCTGTGCGAGGAGTACGGGATCGAGATGATCCCGGTTGAGCTCAACGCCGACGGTCCCGACATGGACGCGGTGCGCGCGCTGGTGGCAGATCCCGCCGTCAAGGGCATGTGGCTCGTCCCGACCTACGGCAATCCCAGCGGGTCGGTGGTGAGCGAGGCTGTCGCGGCCGAGCTCGCCGCGATGGAGACCGCGGCTCCTGATTTCCGGATCATGTGGGACAACGCCTACGCCGTGCATCACCTGACCGAGGAGCACACCAAGACGGCAGACATCCTCGGCCTGTGTGCCGCGTCAGGTCACCCCAACCGTCCGATGATCTATGCCTCCACGTCCAAGATCACCTTCGCCGGATCCGGCATCCCGTTCATGGGCGGCTCGGAGGCCAACATTGCGTGGTACCTCAAGCACCTCGCCAAGCGCACGATCGGCCCCGACAAGGTCAACCAGCTGCGCCACCTGCGCTTCCTCAAGGACGTTGACGGGGTCCACTCGTTGATGGACCAGCACCGGGCGATCCTCGCACCGAAGTTCGCCAAGGTCGTCGAGATCCTCGAGGCACGTCTGGGCGGCCACGACGTCGCAACCTGGACCGAACCCAAGGGCGGCTACTTCGTCAGCCTCGACACCGCAGACGGACTCGCCTCGCGGGTCATCACGCTGGCGGGCGAAGCCGGGATCGCGATGACCCCGGCCGGTGCGGCATTCCCGCTCGGCCACGATCCACGCGACCGCAACATCCGCATCGCGCCGTCGTTCCCGTCACTGGCAGAGCTGGAGGCCGCGATCGACGGACTGGCGACCTGTGTGCTCGTGGCTGCTGCGGAGCAGGCGCTGGCGGACTGATCGGCGCCGCATGCGTGTTCTGATCGCTCCCGATGCGTTCGCGGGAACGCTCTCGGCGCCTGACGCCGCCCGAGCGATCGCCGAAGGATGGCAGCGGTACGCGGTCAACGACGCCGTCACCGCGGCGCCGATGGCCGATGGCGGACCCGGGTTCGTCGACGTGCTGCACACCGCCCTCGGGGGTGACCTCGACGCGATCGTCGTACGAGGACCACTCGGCGAGGACGTACCGGTGATGGTCCTGCACGTTGCAGAGACCGCATACATCGAGAGTGCTCAGGCGTGCGGGCTGCATCTCGTGTCCCAGCCCGAGCCGATGCGGTCGTCGACGTACGGCGTGGGCCAGGCGATCGCGTCGGCAGTCGATCGAGGAGCGCGCACTGTCGTCGTGGGTCTCGGCGGAAGCGCCACGAATGACGGGGGAGCGGGCATGCTCGCGGCCCTGGGCGCGAAAGCCGATCGGCCGCTCGATGCCGGGCCGGAAGGACTCAAGGACATCCGCTCGGCCGATCTGGCACCGGCGCGGGCGCGCATGCAAGGCGTTGACGTCGTGATTGCGGCTGACGTCGATGTGACGTTGCTCGGCATGTTCGGTGCCACCAAGACCTTCGGTCCGCAGAAGGGACTCTCCGAGCCTGAGGTCATCCGCGTCGACGGAATCCTTGACCAGTGGGTCGTCGCGACCTGCGGCTCGACCCCCGCAGAACGTCGACCTGCGGATGCCAAGGGTGCCGGCGCGGCCGGTGGCTTGGGCTTTGCACTGATGCTCCTGGGTGGGTCGGTGGTGTCCGGCATCGACCTCGTCACACATGCAGTGGGGCTCACCGAGCTGGCCAGGACTCACGACCTCGTGGTCACCGGAGAAGGCACCTATGACTTCTCCTCGCGGTCCGGCAAGGCCGTCTACGGCGTTGCCACGGTGTCCGCAGCGGCGGCACGGCCCTGCATCGTGCTGGCCGGTCAGGTCAGCGTCGCGTCGCGTGAGATGCGGGCCATGGGCGTCGAGTCCGCCTATGCGGTTGCCGATCTGGTGGGGCTCGAAGCTGCCATGGCCGAGCCGTACGACTCGTTGATGGCCCTCGCGGAGCGTGTTGCGCGCACATGGTCGCCACAACGCGTGACATGACCGCGTACGATGGAATGGAACCAGCACGGCGCGCGTTGTTGCATGAGACGAATGACCACCGTGACGAGTCCAGACCAGCACATTGGGAGTACACATGACGACCGAGACTGAGCAGTCCACCGTCGAGACCACGCCGACCACTGGGGTCACCCTCAGCGCAGGTGCTGCCGACAAGGTCAGCAGCCTGCTGGCTCAAGAAGGTCGCGACGATCTCGCCCTCCGCATCGCGGTCCAGCCCGGCGGATGTTCCGGACTGCGATACCAGCTCTTCTTCGACGAGCGCACACTCGACGGCGACGAGATCTTCGAGTTCGGTGGCGTCAACGTCGTCGTCGACCGCATGAGCCTGCCTTATCTCGGTGGCGCGACGATCGACTTCGTCGACACCATCGAGAAGCAGGGATTCACGATCGACAACCCCGCAGCCACCGGTTCGTGCGCCTGCGGCGACTCGTTCCACTGAGCACCTGGTCTACTCGCAAGAGATAGATCACACGACGGCCTCCTGCAAAGCAGGGGGCCGTTGTCTATTGTGTGTGGGTGCACCTCGCCATTACTGGATCGATCGCCACCGATCACCTCATGACCTTTCCGGGCAAATTTGCCGACTCAATCGTGCCGGAGGAGCTCGACAAGATCTCGTTGTCGTTCCTCGTCACTGACCTCGACGTACGCCGAGGTGGTTGCGCCGCCAACATCTCGTTCGCGCTCGCCAAGCTCGGCCATCGCGCCCTGCTCGTCGGCGCAGTCGGGCAGGACTTCGACGTTGAGTACCGCGGCTGGCTCGACGCTGCCGGCGTCGACACGTCAGGCGTGCTCGTCTCCGAGACGCGCCACACCGCGCGTTTTGTGTGCACGACCGACTCGTCGATGGCACAGATCGCGACGTTCTACTCCGGTGCCATGGCCGAGGCGCGTGACATCGACATCACGGCATTCGGTGACAAACAGTTCGATCTCGTGTTGATCGGTCCCGATGATCCCGAGGGCATGGTCCGCCACACGCGTGCGTGTCGAGACAACGGCATCCCGTTTGCCGCAGATCCGTCCCAGCAGCTGGCGTGGGCCGACGGTGACGTGATCCGCGATCTCATCGAGGGCGCGACCTACCTGTTCAGCAACGACTACGAAGCCGCGCTCATCGAGCAGAAGACCGGCTGGACCTCTGCTGATGTCCAGGCTCACGTCGGCACCCGCATCGTGACTCGTGGCAAGAACGGCGTCACGGTGTTTCCCGCCGACGGCGAGCCAATCGAGGTCACCGCGATCGAAGGCGTCGTCGCCGTCGATCCGACCGGTGTCGGCGACAGCTTCCGGGCAGGATTTCTCGCTGGCGTTGCAGCCGGACTCAGCTTCGAGCGCTCGGCCCAGATCGGGTGCGCAATCGCTGCCAGTGTCGTCGAGACCACGGGCACCCAGGAGTACGACCTGGACCGCGAGTCGTTCCTCAAGCGCATCGGCGCGGCATACGGAGAGCAGGCGCAGACCGACATCGGTGCAGCGCTCACGCTCACGTGATCAAACACCGCCGACACGCGCTCAGCGGTGAGGTTGACCTCAGCGTCCAGGCACGCTCAGGCTGGGCTAAGGTTCTTGATGTCGGAGACAGTCATGGTTCAGAAAGGCGCCCCGTGGGTCGTATGAAGCTGGCGATTCTTGCCATTGCCGTGGTGGCGTTGAGCGGTTGTTCGCCGGTCGACAAGACCGACGTCACCCGTCTCGGTCTGCCGGTCGCCGGCAGTGACCGTTCGCAGGCGATGTGGAACCTGTGGCTCGGCGGATGGATCGCCGTTCTCGTGGTCTTCGTCCTGGTCTTTGGATTGATCGTCTTCGCGATGATCCGGTTCCGCCGTCGCAGCGACGACGAGGTGCCCGTCCAGATCCGCTACAACCTTCCGATCGAGGCGCTCTACACGTTCGCGCCCGTCATCATCGTCGCGGTGTTCTTCTTCCACACCGTCACCTCGCAGAACGCGATGCTCGAGAAGGTCGACAATCCCGACCACACCGTCGAGGTCATCGGCAGCAAGTGGCAGTGGGGCTTCAACTACCTCGACGAGAGCGCCACCAGTGGCGACGACGTCTTCGAGGTCGGCACGCCCGAGGACCCGACGGAGCTCTGGCTGCCTGTCGATGAGTCCGTGCGGTTCAACCTCAAGTCTCCTGACGTCATCCACTCGTTCTGGGTGCCTGAGTTCTACTTCAAGCTCGACGTCGTGCCTGGTCGCGTCAACTCATTCGACATGACACCGACCCGCGAGGGCGTGTTCACCGGCCGCTGCGCCGAGCTGTGCGGCCTCTACCACTCACGCATGATCTTCAAGGTTCACGTGGTCTCGCGATCTGACTACGACGCTCACCTGAACGAGCTCAAGGACGCGGGAGACATCGGCCGTCCGGCCGGTGCCGCCGAGGCCGACACGATCGCAGGTCTGAACGAGAACGGAGAAGAGGGCTGATGGCCGACGCAACGGCAACTGCCGCATTCGACGACGCAACGGATCGCGCAGGGGCACGCGAGCGCACCTTGGGCCAGAAGGTCGTCGTGGTGTTGACGACCACCGATCACAAGGTGATCGGCAACATGTACCTCGTCACCTCGTTCGCCTTCTTCATCTTCGGCGGCATCCTCGCGCTGATGATCCGCGCCGAGCTCGCCCAGCCGGGCAGCCAGTTCATCGATGACGAGGTCTACAACCAGCTGTTCACGATGCACGGCACGATCATGCTGCTGCTGTTCGCGACGCCACTGTTCTTCGGCTTCGGCAACGCGATCATGCCGTTGCAGATCGGCGCGCCCGATGTGGCGTTCCCGCGGCTCAACATGTTCAGCTATTGGCTCTATCTCTTCGGCGGTCTGATCGTCGTCTCGGGCTTCATCGCCCCCGGCGGCGCAGCAAGTTTCGGTTGGTTCGCCTACGCTCCGCTTTCGGACGCCGTCAACTCCCCGGGTGTCGGCGGTGACCTGTGGATCATGGGTCTGTGGATGGCCGGCCTGGGCACGATCCTCGGTGCCGTCAACTTCGTCACCACGATCTTCACGATGCGCGCCCCCGGTATGACGATGTTCCGGATGCCGATCTTCGTGTGGAACACGTTGGTCACCAGCATGCTCGTGCTGATCGCCTTCCCGATCTTCGCTGCCGCACTCCTGGCACTCGAAGCTGATCGCCGCCTCGGAGCACACGTCTTCGATGCGGCCAATGGTGGACCGATCCTGTGGCAGCACCTGTTCTGGTTCTTCGGGCACCCCGAGGTCTACATCATTGCCCTGCCGTTCTTCGGCATCGTGACCGAGATCCTTCCGGTGTTCAGCCGCAAGCCGATCTTCGGTTACGTCGGCCTGGTCGGCGCAACTCTGATGATTGCAGCGCTTTCGGTCGCAGTGTGGGCGCACCACATGTTCGTCACCGGTGCGGTCGACCTCGCGTTCTTCTCGTTCATGACCTTCTTGATTGCGGTGCCCACCGGGGTGAAGTTCTTCAACTGGATTGGCACGCTCTGGGGGGGATCTCTGTCCTTCGACACCCCCTTGGTCTTCGCACTTGGCTTCTTGGTGACATTCCTCTTCGGAGGACTGACGGGCGTCATCCTGGCCGCGCCGACCCTCGACTTCCCGGTCTCCGACAGCTACTTCGTGGTGGCGCACTTCCACTACGTCGTGTTCGGCACCGTCGTGTTCGCGATGTTCGCCGGGTTCTACTACTGGTGGCCCAAGCTCACCGGTCGGATGCTCGACGAGAAGCTCGGCAAGATCCACTTCTGGCTGCTTTTCATCGGCTTCCACATGACCTTCCTCGTGCAGCACTGGCTGGGTGTCGAGGGCATGCCGCGTCGCTACGCCGACTACGGCCCACTCGACGGCTTCACCACCCTCAACGAGATCTCGTCAATCGGCGCGTTCTTGCTCGGCGCATCCACGCTGCCGTTCATGTACAACGTCTGGAAGTCCCGCAAGGGGCCGCTGGTCGGCTTGGACGACCCGTGGGGCTGGGGACGGTCACTCGAATGGGCCACGTCCTCACCGCCGCCGCGCCACAACTTCGTGTCGCTGCCGCGCATCCGTTCCGACAGCCCGGCATTCGACCTGCATCATCCCGAGATCGCCGCGCTGGAGCTCGCCCACAACCCGGGGGAGTCCTCAGGGCTTGCCGATGCGCCGGACGTGAACGGCAAGTCCGAAGCCATCTCCGATCCGAAGAAGAAGGGCCACTGACCCATGAAGGCCGAAACTTGGACAATTCTCGGAGTCGGAATCTTCTTCGCGTTGATCGCGCCCGTCTACTGGGTGCTGACAGAGGATCCGACGGGCACCACGGCGCTGGTCATGACCTTCCTGCTGTGCGCGCTGCTCGGCTTCTACCTCAGCGTGGTCGCCAAGCAGATCCCGGACCGTCCTGAGGACCGCAGCGACGGTGAGATCGCCGACGGTGCGGGCGAACAGGGCTTCTTCCCGCCCTACAGCTGGTGGCCGCTGTTCGCCGCCATGGCGCTCGCGGTGTGTGCGCTCGGGATTGTCTTTGGTTGGTGGTTGTTCATCATCGGCGCCGGCTTCGGTGCTGTGATGGTGAGCGGCTGGATCTTCGAGTACTACCGCGGCGTCCACGCTCACTGAGCACCTGGTCAACTTCGTACGCAAAAGCGGCCGCTTCGATTCTGAGGCTGAGTCGCGATCTGCCTAGACTGTCTGGGTGAGGAATATCCGTCGGGCCATCGCTCTGGCCGTTGTGGCTGCATTCGTTCTGTCCGCCTGCTCGCCGGGCGACGTCAAGGACGCCGTGACGCCTGCGGATCCGATTTCGCTCGCAGCAAATGTCGCCGAGAAGGCCAAGGACGTACCGGTCGACACGATCATCAGTGCCTCTGCCGATCACGGTGACATCACCAAAGCATCCCTCACGTCCTCCGATGGCAAGGAGGCGATCAAGGGGCGGGTGGCCGGTGGCAAATGGGTCGCGAGCGAACGCCTCGAGCCGGCCACCGACTACCGGCTCACAGTGGTCGGCAAGGGCGAGGATGGCAAGGACGCAACACTGACGCGGTCGTTCTCGACCCACGAGCTGTCCCTTGACCAGCAGACCTACCCGTCGGTGGCGCCGCTGGAAGGCGAGACGGTGGGCGTCGGCATGCCGGTCATCGTCACCTTTGACCTGCCGGTCAAGAACCGTGCGCTCTACGAACGCAACATGGCAGTGCAGTCGACGCCGGCCGTTGTGGGGTCATGGCACTGGTTCAACGACCGCGAGGTGCATTTTCGCCCCGAGAACTTCTGGCCGGCCGGCACCAAGGTCAAAGTGGTCCTGCGGCTCAACGCGCTCCCGGCCGGTGACGGTGTCTACGGCCAGCAGGACCAGGTGATCGACTTCGCGATTGGTCGCAAGGCTGTCACCACGGTCGACGTGAAGGCCTACAAGCTGACGTACGCGGTCGACGACAAGGTCATCCGCACGATTCCGGTGTCCACCGGCGACGCGACTCACCGGTCCCGCCAGGGCACCAAGATCATCATGGAGAAGTTCTCCAGTGTCGACATGGATGCCGCCACCACTGGCGTCGACTCCGAGGACCCCGACTACTACAACATCAGCGATGTCCGCTGGGCGATGCGCGTGACGAACTCCGGTGAGTTCCTGCACGCCGCACCGTGGTCCGTCAGCTCGCAGGGACGCGCCAATGTGAGTCATGGCTGCACCGGCATGAGCACGGCCAATGCGGGGTGGCTCTACAAGCAGTCCAGGCGGGGCGACGTCGTCGAGTTCGTCAACAGCCCGCGCTCTCTCGAGGACCGCAACGGGTGGACCGATTGGAACGTCTCGTGGGACAAGTGGCAACAGGGTTCAGCCTTCAGCGCTTCCTGATCGCCCAGCGGACGGGTCGCGGGCTTGCTGGAGCCACGCTGACCGTAGCCAGCCCGGGTACAGGAGAAGGGCCACCCCCGATGGGGTGTGGCCCTTCCTGACGGTGGTTGGATCAGTGAACGCGCGGAACGCCGGTCTCTGAAACGCCCTGGAAGTCATCGCCGAGCTCGACCGGATGGCCGTCGATGTGAGCCAGGTGCTCTGCAGCGTGCTGCACGTCGTCAGCCGTGGGCTTGTCCACGACTCCGTGGTAGTAGAACTTGCGCATACGGGCCTGGAACTTGGACTTGAGCCCGTGTGGCGCTGCCACACCGTTCTTGTCCGTCTCAGCGGGCGCTATGAGCTCAGGGAGCCGCTCGTGCGTCGTGAGCGCGTACTGACGGGCATGATCCAGAGGCGCGTGACGCTCGGAGAATGCTCCATCAGGCGTGCGCTCGATGACGCCCGTCTCATAGCCGTGCAGGATCTTGTTGGCGTCCTGGCGTTGCAGGCCGATACAGATCCGCTTGGTCACGAGGTAGGCGATGACCGGCAGGATGAAGAAGCCGAAACGCAGGGACCACGTGATGGCGAAGATGTCCAGGTGCAGACGGGTGGCGATGATGTCGTTGCCGCCCGCCATCCAGAGCACCGCGTAGGCAGTCATGCCCGCAACGCCAAGAGCCGTACGGGTCGGTGCGTTGCGCGGACGCTCGAGAAGGTGGTGTTCCTTCTTGTCGCCGGTCATCCACTGCTCGAGGAACGGCCAGATGCCGAGCACCGTGAACAGCAGCGTCATGGCGCCGACTCCGGGAATGAAGACGTTCATGCTCCACGTGTAGTTGAGCAGGTTGAACTCGAGGTCGGGCATGAGTCGCACGGCGCCCTCGGAGAAGCCCATGTACCAGTCGGGCTGCGAACCGGCTGTGACCTCTGACGGGTTGTAGGGACCGTAGACCCAGATGGGGTTGATCTGCAGGAGCGCGCCCATCAGCGCGGTGAAGCCGAACACGACGAAGAAGAATCCGCCGGCCTTGGCCGCGTAGACAGGGAGCATCGGGTAGCCGACGACGTTCTGCTCAGTACGTCCGGGGCCAGGCCACTGCGTGTGCTTGTGATAGACGAGCAGCAGCATGTGAGCACCGATGAGGCCCAGCAGCAACGCCGGGATCAACAGGATGTGCGCCATGTAGAGACGGGGGATGATCTCGTCGCCGGGGAACTCGCCGCCGAACATGAAGTACTCGAGGTAGGAGCCGACCAGAGGAATCGAACGAAGCAGACCGTCGACGAACCGAAGGCCGGTGCCTGACAGCAGGTCATCGGGGAGCGAGTATCCGGCGAAGCCTTCGACCAGTCCCATCGACAGCAGGCCGACACCGATGAGCCAGTTGATCTCACGCGGCTTGCGGTAGGCGCCGGTGAAGAACACACGCAGCATGTGCAGCATCATCGCGGCGACGAACAGTGCAGCTGCCCAGTGATGGATCTGCCGGATCAGGAGACCGCCACGAATGTCGAACGAGATGTCGAGCGTCGAGGCAAATGCCTGTGACATCTCAAGACCCTTGAGCGGAGCGTAGGAGCCGTCGTAGACGACTTCGGTCATGCTGGGCTGGAACCAGAACGTGAGGAACACGCCGGTCAGAAGCAGGACGACGAAGCTCCACAGGGCGATCTCGCCGAGCATGAACGACCAGTGCTCGGGGAACACCTTGCGAAGCTGCTTCTTCGACAGTGCGGCCAGGCCGAGGCGATCGTCGAGCCACTCGACGGGACCGCCGGCCTTCTTGCCGAGACCGGTGTCCTCAATGTTGGTGTACTCGTCGGCTGTTTCAGTGCTCATGACTTGTCCAACTTCTTCTGGTCACGTGCGAGCTCGGGATAGCTCGGGCCGACAATTTCGGGGAAGTCGCTGACGGCAATGAGGTAACCCTCGTTGTCGACCGCGAGCGGTAGCTGCGGGAGTGCGCGGTGTGCGGGTCCGAAGATGACCTTGCCGTTGTCGGCGAGGTCGAATGTCGACTGGTGGCACGGGCAGAGCACGTGGTGCGTCTGCTGCTCGTAGAGGCTGATGGGGCAACCGACGTGGGTGCAGATCTTGGAGTAGCACAGGATGCCGTCGATGCCCCAGTTCTCGCGACCCTTGGCCGGAGTGACGTCCTCGGGACGCATGCGAACGACGATGACGGCGGCCTTGGACTTGGCCTGCAACAGCTCCTTGCCGTGCAGCACGTGCTCGCCGTCGGCGTCCTTCTCGTACATGATCGCGGGCTCGGCGTTGACCAGCGCGCCGACCTCGAGGTCGGAAGGCTTGATCGGCGTGCCGGACACGTCGTTGACGACGCGCATGCCCTTCTTCCACACGGTGTGGCGTTGTCCGTGGGGGAGTGGGCCGAGATCGCCGAGCATGATGATGGCGGGCAGGCCGAGCGCACCCATCGCGCCAAGCAGGCTGTTGCGGATCAGCGGGCGACGACCGATGGCCGACTCGCTGATGCCCTTGTTGAGGTCTTCGAGGACGGCCGCGCGATCCTCGGGAGTCGACGCGACAGGGTGGCGCATCTCGACGATTTCGTGGTCTCCCATGAGCTTCTTGGCCCACTGGATGATGCCCACGCCCATGAGCAGCATGGCAAAGCCGAGCGTTGCGCCGAGCGTGAAGTTCATGGCGGACCAGCCCAGGAACGTCTGGTCCTTGTCGATCACGACGTAGGCAACGCAGAAGCCGATCAGCAGCAGTGTGGCGATGCCGAACATGGCTGAGATCTGACGCTCGGTCCGGCGTGCCTGAGCCGGATCGACATCGGTCAGGCGCTCTTCGTGAACCGCCAGGCCCGGGTTGTCGATCGGCTCGGTGACTTCGAGTCGGTCAATCGCGTCAGTCATTCTTCTTCACCCTTGCTCCGTGCGCACCGATCCAGATGGCAAAACCTACGAGACCACCGATGCCGATGATCCAGGTGAACAGGCCGTCGACCACGGGGCCGTGGCCGCCGCCACCCAGTCCGCCGTACTCAGGCTGGGACTGCAGCTTCTTGATGTAGGCGATGACGTTCTTCTTGTCCTCCGGCGTGATGACGGTGTCGGCGAACACAGGCATCTGCTGGGGTCCGGTCGTCATGGCCTCGTAGATGTGCTTGGCACTGACTCCCTTGAGCGACGGGGCGTAGCGACCGCTCGGCAGTGCGCCACCGGCGCCGACCGAGTTGTGGCAGGCCGTGCAGTTGGTGCGGAAGAACTCGCCGCCCTCGCGAAGGCCGTCGGTCGAGACGTTCTTGTAGTCGAGGAACTCGCTCTCGGGGATCGCCGGGCCGGGGGCCAGGGAGGCGATGAACGCCGCGATCTGAGCGGTCTCCTCGTCGGTGTACTCGGGATCCTTGCGCGGCGCCTGCGGGCCGGAGCTGGCCATGGGCATGCGCCCCGTGCCGACCTGAAAGTCGACGGCTGCGGCGCCCACGCCGACGAGCGTCGGACCATAGTTGCCGTCACGTTTGGTCTGGATGCCCTCGGCGTTCTTGCCGTGGCAGCTCGCACACCCGATGAGGAACAGCTGGCGTCCGGCCTCGACGTCGCGTGCGGATGCCTCCTCGGCGGTGGCGGGTTGCGGCGCGAACGCGGCATACAAGCCACCCGCGACGACGAGCCCCATGAGGAGCACGACGAATCCAGCGAGGGGATGCCGGCGTTTGGTCGACAGTTTCCGCACCGAGAACCTCATTCCTAAGAGACAGCTTCAGCGTACCGACGGATGACGGTGAACTTGGTAGTGAGGTTTACCTTGCTCACTTGAGCAGGTAAATCGTGGCGAACAGGCCAACCCACACGATGTCGACGAAGTGCCAGTAGTACGACACGACAATCGCGGAGATGGCTTGTTCATGTGTGAACTTGCGGGCGACGAAAGTACGACCGATGACCAGCAGGAACGCAATCAGACCGCCGAGGACGTGCAGTCCGTGGAAGCCGGTGGCGAGATAGAACACGCTGCCGTACGGCGAGCTGGAGATGGTGGTGTGCTCGGTCACCAGGGTCGCGTACTCGGTGGCCTGGCCAGCGATGAAGATGGCGCCCATGAAGTAGGTGAGGACGAACCACTCACGCATGCCCCACTGGGCGAACTGCCACACCTTGCCGCTGCGGCCCGGCTTGCCACGCTCGGCGGCGAAGACGCCGAACTGACACGTCACGGACGAGAGCACGAGGATCGTCGTGTTGATCGTGGCGAACGGGAGGTCGAGCTTGCCGGTCTCCTGGGCCCACAGCTCTGGCGAGATGTTGCGGATCGTGAAGTACGCCGCGAACAAACCAGCGAAGAACATGAGCTCGCTGGAGAGCCAGACAATGGTGCCTACCGTCACCATGGAAGGACGGCCTTCCTGGCCGTGAAGTCGTGAAGCTGGAATCACCGATGTAGTCGCCACGCGAACATCATATGTACGATCGACCTGTGAGTGAGCACAAGCCCCTACGTGTCCTGATCTACAGCGACGATCGTGACGTGCGCGCAGCCGTCATTTCGGCTCTCGGTGTGCGCCCTCACCCTGACCTTCCGCCGTTCGAATACCTCGAAGTGGCGACCGAGCCGGTGGTGTTCCAACACCTCGATGACGCCAAGGCAGACCTGGTGATCCTGGACGGTGAGGCGACACCGGCCGGTGGCCTCGGCATTGCCCGGCAGGTCAAGGACGAGATCTACAACGCGCCGCCGATCCTCGTGATCACCGGTCGTCCGCAGGATGCCTGGCTCGCGACGTGGTCGCGCGCCGAAGCCGTCGTCTCGCAGCCGCTTGACCCGATTCACCTCGCCGAGGTCGTCATCGACCTTGCGCGAGGTGTGCTCCTGCCCGGCTGACGTCATGACCAAATCAGGGGCGTCCTCGTGGCCCGATGTCCTGTCCGCACTCGTGGCGGGCCAAGACCTCGACGCGGGTGCGACGACGTGGGCGATGGAAGAGATCCTCTCCGGCAATGCGACACCGACGCAGATCGCGGGATTCGCCGTCGGCCTGCGCACCAAGGGCGAGACGCTCGCCGAAGTGCAGGGGCTCGTCGAGTCGATGTACAACCACGCCACCCCGCTCACGGTCCAAGGACGTGTCGTCGACATCGTCGGCACGGGTGGTGATCGCGCCAAGACCGTCAACATCTCGACGATGTCAGCCGTCGTGATCGCCGGAGCCGGCATCCCCGTCGTCAAGCACGGCAACCGCGCCGCGTCGAGTGCCAGCGGGTCCGCGGATGTTCTCGAACAGCTCGGGGTGCGCCTTGACGTACCCGCCACCAAGATCGTCGAGGTGTTGCAGGCAACGGGCATCACGTTCTGCTTTGCGCCGGTGTTCCACTCGTCGTTCCGGTTCACCGCAGTTCCTCGGCGTGAGCTCGGCATCCCGACCGTGTTCAACTTCCTCGGACCGCTGACCAACCCCGCACGACCCGCGGCCATGGCGGTCGGAGTGGCGGATGCGCGCATGGCGCCGCTGATGGCCGGTGTGCTGGGTGCTCGTGGTGCCGACTCGCTGGTGTTCAGGGGCGACGATGGCCTCGACGAGATCACGACCACGACCACCACCAAGGCATGGATTGCCGACGGCGCCTCGGGATCGGTCACCGAGGAGTCGATCGACCCCCGCGCCTTCGGCTTTGAGTACACCCCCGGCGCCGAGCTGACCGGCGGAGACGCCGCATTCAATGCCAAGGTTTTCGAGCGCGTGCTGGGCGGCGAGAAGTCGTCCGTACGCACGGCGGTTCTGCTGAACGCCGGTGCCGGCATTGCAGCGCATGAGGCAGCAAGCGGCGATCTGGAGTCGCGGCTGCAGTCCGGCATCGACCGTGCCGCGGAGTCGATCGATTCGGGATCAGCAGCCAAGCTTCTCGACCTCTGGGCCAAGACGACCCAGACGCTCGTCTAGCGCTACGGCGCGTCGAGGCCGATCGAGAAGGCCGACTCGAGGTCGTGCTGGCTGAAGGTCTGGAACGCGATCTGTGTCTGCGTCGACAGCACGCCATCGACCTTGTTGAGCTGATCGGCCACGACCTTGGCGACGTCGTCGACCTCGCGCACGCGCACCATCGCGAGCAGGTCGAGATCTCCTGTCACGGAGTAGACCTCGCTGACGCCGTCGATGTCGGCGATCTTTTCGGCAGTCTGCGAGATGCGTGAGACGTCGGCCTGGATGAAGACGATGGCAGTGATCACCTCGCCAGCCTAACGCTCAGCCGGGGCGTTGCAGGTCTTGCCAACGGGAGTCGGCGAGCTCGAAGGGAACGAGATGGCGCGCGCCCCCCTCCAACGAGGTGTGCCAGGTGCCGCGGACCATCCGGATGCCGGGAGAGTCGAGCCAGCGGAGCAGGCACTCGGTCTCCTCGACCGTTGCCGCCGGAACCGGCCCGAACCCCTCAGGGACCGTCTCGGCGGTTGCGAGCAGCGCATCGACCCATCCGGACGGGTGCATGCCCCGCGGAAGGATGCCCGCCGCGACCAGTCGGCCGAAGCGGATGACGTGGACCTCCCACCCTTCGGGGTGGGGGGCCGCCGCGACGAGCTCGGGCTGACCGGTCAGCTCACGTAGGCGCTGCGTGCGGACGGCCGCGCGCAGGAAGGAGGTGAGCCGGTCGCGCCACACCGCGGCGTCCTCGAAGCGCTCGTTGCGAGCCAGGTCGAGCATGTGCGCTCGGACGGCTGTCACAAGCTCCTCGGGATCACCCACCATCGCGCGCCGGACACGAGCCACCTCGGCGGCATAGATCTCTGCGTCGGCCGAACCGTCGCAGGGGGACAGGCAGTGACCCATCTCGGCGAGGGCGCAGGCGGAGCTGCGGGACTTGAGCGCCAGTCGTGGTGTGCACTGACGGATGCGGAACGAGTCGTGCAGCGCGGTCAAGGCGCCATCTGCGGCTTGGCGTCCACGAAAGGGACCGATGTAGTCGGCGTCGTCATCGAGCACAGTTCGCACGATCGACAGGCGCGGCCACGGCTCGCGCGTCAGCTTGAGCCAGGTCAGCTTGTCGGGGAACTTGGACCGACGGTTGAACGGCGGACGGTGCCGGCCGATCAGCCGGAGCTCTCGAACCTGCGCCTCCAGCGCCGTCGCACACACGATGCCCTCGATGCGTTGGGCCAGCATGACCATCTGGCCCATGCGGGTGCGGGTCTCGGCCTTGGTGAAATAGGAGCGGGTGCGCGCACGGAGGTTGCGTGAGGTGCCGATGTAGAGCACCTCGTCGCGAGAGTCCCGGAACACGTAGACCCCCGGTGCCACGGGGAGGTGATCTGCAAGGTGGCGCTTCTTGCGCTGCTCGGGAGTGACCTTCGAGGTGTAGGTCGAGACCTCCTCGAGCGTGGTCACCCCGAGCGAGCCGAGTCGTTCGAACAGTCCGTGCAGCACGTCGACCGTGGCCCGCGCATCAGACAGGGCCCGGTGATTGGGCGTCGTGGTCGTCTGGAACTTGATCGCCAGCGTCGAGAGCTTGCAGTTGGGCACCTCGTCACGCGTCAGTGCGCGTCTGGCCAGGACAGCGGTGTCGAGCACCTCGAAGCCTGGCCACGGTATGGCGAGCTCGCGGCTGAAATGTTTGAGGAAGCCGATGTCGAACGGCGCGTTGTGCGCCACGAGGACGCTGCCTCGAGCGAATTCGAGGAAGCTCGGCAGCACCTCGGCGATGCGGGGCGCCGAGATGACCATCTGGTTGGTGATGCCCGTCAGGACCGTGATGAAGGCCGGGATGACCTCGTCGGGATTGACCAGCGTCTGGAACTCGCCGATGACCTCGCCGCCGCACACCTTGACGGCCCCGAACTCGGTGATCTTGGATCCGGCAGCCGCGGATCCGCCCGTCGTCTCGAGGTCGACGACACAAAATGTCGTGGACGACAGGGGACGCCCGAGCTCGTCGAACGTTCCCTGGACTTCCTGCACGCGGCACACGCTAGGCGTCCCGTATGACAAAGCTCGGTATCCGCGCCGGGCCGGCGGGTTCGTGTTGCCGCGACGCAGGTCGAAGCCGGCAGGTGCCGCGGAATGTCAACGTTTTTGTCAGAACCCCTCTCTAGCGTCAGATGTGTACTCGCCAGGTTGGCGGGTCGAGCATCAGCACAGGAGGTGCCGGCATGCATGATCACTCACCCACCGACTCCGTCGTCGTCGACTGCGATCGGTGCCTCGTGCGCAGCCCTGGCGCCTGCGGCGACTGCATCGTCACAGTTCTGCTCGGCGCCCCACCAGCCGGCATCGAGCTTGATGTGCAGGAGATGGCGGCGCTCGAAGTGCTCGCCGACGCCGGTTGCGTTCCGCCGCTGCGCCTGGTCACACCCGTCCAGGGGCCCGAGACCCAGGCCGTCTGACCGGCGGTTCAGGTTGATCTGATTTCCCCTGCCGCCTAGAGTGGGCACTCGTGCGCCCGGTGAACGGCGACCTCCAGGTCGTCGTCGGGCACACCGCCGAATCGTCGCAGCTGTGGGGAAGACATCTGAGACGGACCGGGGACCCATGTGTGTGGGGTGAATCGGAACGCGCTTGCGCCGACCGTAGGGCAGACCTTGGCCCGAACCCGTCAGCTCACCCGGTAGGCGTCGAGGGTAGGAGTTTCTACGTGCGAGTGTCACGTCGTCGAGCACGTAGCCGCGCAATGGTCGCGGTTTCATCTCTGGCAGTAGTGGGCGCGTTGTTCGCGTTCCCGTCCGCGCAGGCTGACCCTGCACCGACGCCCAAGACCATCGAAGCCTCGCTCCACAAGCTTGAGGCGATGAGTGAGCAGGTCAACCAGCTGGGCGTACGCATCAAGCAGACCCAGGACGAGATCGACGATCTCAGCGCCGACATCACCAAGAGCCTGGTCGCCTACGACCAGCAGAAGAACCAGCTCAGTGCGGCGATCGTCCAGCAGCAGATGGACGCACCGCTCGGCCCGACCGTCAACCTGTTCGGCAGCGGAGACCCCGAGCACTTCCTCGCAGGACTCGGTGCGGTTCAGGCACTCAACAGCTCACGGGCCGATGCGCTCGAGCAGTTCGGCGAGTCGAGCAAGGTGCTCAAGAACCGCCGCGCTCAGCTCAAGGACCGCAAGGACGAGCTCAAGGACGCCAAGAAGCGTTCGACCAAGACGCAGGCGGAGCTCCGCAAGAAGTACGACACGATCAAGGCGCAGATTGCCCGACTCAGCGCCGAAGACCAGGCGAAGCTCGACGGCGGCTCGACCAACCTCGACTTCGAACCGGTCGCCACCGGGCGGTCGCAGAAGGCCATCAACTTTGCCCTCGCCCAGCTCGGCGATCCCTATGGATGGGGTGGCACCGGACCCAACCGTTGGGACTGCTCCGGTCTCGTCATGAAGGCGTGGGCCGCCGGTGGCGTCTCTCTGCCGCGCGTCGTCGGTCCGCAGTACAACGCGATGAAGCACATTTCACGAAGCCAGCTCCAGCCAGGCGACATCGTGTTCTATGGCGACATGTCGCATGACGGCATGTACCTCGGCAAAGGTCGCGTCATCCACGCTCCTCGGCCGGGACGCAGCGTGGAGATCACCGGTTTGAGCGGCTACAGCAAGTTTGGCCGGGTTGGCTGACCAGCGACGCCTGTCGCCCAACACTGCCGCCGCCCTGCTGTTCGTCCTGCTTGGTGCTGCCATCCTGCTGTGGCAACGACCGTGGCAGACCTCACAAGAATCCGTTGTTGAGGTGCCGGCGAATGCTGCTGCAGTCCTGACACAGCAGTTCCGAGCGCTGTCCGACGCAACCACGCAGTCACAGTTTGTTGACGCCGCTGGCGCGGGTGCCCAAGCCAACACGTTTGCCAGACATGCGTGGTCAGCTCGTCAGTCACTGGGGGCGCGGGAGGTCCGACTGCGCTACATCAGTGGTGGCGACGCTGCCGATCGCGACGACGGCTCGACACAGGCCAATGTCGAAGTCAGCTGGAGCGCAGGCAGCGGGACAGGTCTTGATGACTCGCTCCGTACGTCGACCATCGCGTTCCGAATGGCGCCGCAAGCAGATGGCACGTTCGCCGTGCAGAGTGTCAGTGCGGCGTCCGACTCGCTCCCGCTCTGGTTGGCCGGAGAGGTGGTCGTACGAAAGCAGGCCGACACGGTCATCATCGCTGTCGACGGCGGAATACCTGACCTGCCTGTCGACGCCATGGCCGCCACGGCTCGCGATGCGGTGGCCGACGTCATTTCGAGCACCACGGGCGAGATGGTCGTCATCGCGCCGCACACGCAGAACCAGATGGCGCAGCTCGTGGGGCGCGATGCGGGTGACGTCGACCAGATCGCAGCGGTCACAACCAGGCTCGACGGAAGCAGCGGCACAGCTGGCGGCGACGTCGTGCTGCTCAATCCGACGCTGTTCTCGACGATGGACAAGCGGGCCGCGCAGGTCGTCCTCAGCCACGAGGCAACGCACCTCCTCACGCCGGCCGTGGGAACGAGAGCCGAGACCTGGGTCGTCGAGGGGTTCGCCGACTTCGTCGCGTTGCACGACGACGACGCGCCGTTGTCGCTCAGCGCGGGTCAGGTGCTTGCTGAGGTCACGTCAGGAAAGATCCCCGAGCGACTGCCGTCGTCAGCAGATTTCGCCTCCACGAGCCATGGGCTGGGAGCCGTCTATGAGTCCGTGTGGATGATCTTCCGTCTGCTCAGCGAGACGCACAGCGACGCCGACATCGTGGGCTTCTACGACGACGTGCTTGCGGGCACTCCGGTCGAGACTGCTCTGACGAAGGCATTCGGGCTGACCCTCGACCAGCTGACTCGCGACTGGCAGGACTACCTGGTGAAGAGTGCCTCGACGGTGTCGTGAAAGTCGCGAAGCACGGCATTGCGCTTGACCTTGAACGACGGTGTCAGGTAGCCGTTGGCCTCGGTCCAGTCCTCGGCCATGATCGTGAACTTTCGGATCGACTCGGCCTTGGACACCTGTGAGTTGGCCTCGTCGATCGCCTTCTGCACCTGTTCCTTGAGATCGGGATCCTTGAGGTTGCCGGTCCACGACTCGGTGTCGATCGTGACGAGCGCTGCCACGAACGGTTTGCCATCGCCCACCACCAGGCACTGACTGATGTGGGGATGGGCCCGTACGCGCTCCTCCAGCACGGCCGGAGCAACATTCTTGCCACCTGCCGTCACGATGATCTCCTTGAGGCGGCCGGTGATGCGTACGAAGCCGTCGTCGTCGACCTCGCCGAGATCGCCCGTGGCGAACCATCCATCAGCGTCAAGGGCCTCGGCCGTCGCCTCGTCGTTGTTCCAGTAGCCGGTGAAGACCTGCGGGCCCCGGAAGCTCAGCTCGCCGCTCGTGGCTACCCGGACCTCGGTGCCGGGCACGGGTCGACCGACGGTCCCGATGCGCTGGTCCGTCGGGGTGTTCACACACAGAGCTGCGGTCGTCTCGGTCAGCCCATATCCCTCGAGGACCGTCACACCGATGCCACGGTAGAAATGCGCCAACCGGTCACCCAGCGGAGCGCCGCCGGAGATCGCCCACTGTGCCTTGCCTCCGAGCGCGTCACGGATCTTGTCGTAGACCAGACGGTCGAACACCTTGTGCCGCGCTCGCAGGACGACTCCGGGCCCGCCGTTGTCGAGGGCTTTGCTGAAGGAGATCGCGGTCTGCGCGGCCCGGTCGAACACCTTGCCGCGGCCGTTGGCGTAGGCCTTGGTGCTAGCCGAGTTGAAGACCTTTTCGAACACCCGCGGAACTGCGAGCACGAACGTGGGCTGGAAGTCGCCGAGATGGCGGGGGAGATCTTTGATGTCAGCGGTGTGGCCGACCTTCACGCCCGATCGGATCGCGCCGATCGGGATGATGCGGGCAAAGACGTGGGCCAGCGGAAGGAACAGCAGCGTGGAGGCATCGTCGGCATCGAAGAGCTCCGGCAGCTGTGTGATGGCTGCCTCAAGCTCTGCGCGGAAGTTGCCGTGGGTGAGCTTGCACCCCTTGGGCTTGCCGGTCGTGCCGGAGGTGTAGATCAACGTTGCGAGCGTCTTGCTCGTCAACGCCGCACGGCGGGCCTCGAGGTCGGCATCGCTGACACTGGCGCCCTGTGCGGTGATCTCGTCGAAGGCGCCCGATTCGATGGTCCACAGATGGCGGAGATCGGATGCGTTGGCTTCAGCGACACTGGCCGCGTGCGCCGGCGTCTCGACGATTGCGGCGACGGCTCCCGAGTCGTTCAGGATCCACGCGATCTGCCCAACCGACGACGTCTCGTAGACGGGAACCGTCGTGGCCCCGATCCACCAGATGGCGTAGTCGGCGACCGTCCACTCGTAGCGGGTCTTGGACAAGATGGCGACACGGTCGCCCGCCTCGACTCCGGCGGCCATGAGGCCCTTGGCGAAGCCCACGATCTGCCCGTGGAAGGCGCCGAGCGTGACGTCCTGCCAGTAGCCGTCAACCTGTCGCGCGAGCGCCACGTCGTCACGGTGCTCGGTCAGGCGATCGAGGATGTCCTGGGAGAGGTTGCCGGGATCGCTGACCTGCTCGTGCTCGCTCACGCACATACCTCCAAGGAAGAGTGACGGAAAGGAGGCGTCGGCGCGATCGAAACGTGGTGGTCCGTTCGCTGGCTCTCTCTCACGTACCGCAGGCTACCGTCAGGCGCGCTCGGCGAGCCACACGGGAAGGTGGCACGACGACCGCCCCGTAGCGGGCGATCGCGGTCACAGCCACTAGCATGGGAACTCACAACGAGCCGGATGTAGGAGGGGTGATGGCGCGGACCACGAGCGACATCATCATCGACGCTCCGGCCGATCGCATCATGGACGTCATCGCCGATTTCGGTGCCTACCCAGACTGGGCCACCGGCGTGAAGACGGCCGATGTCGTGGTGGCCGCAGATGGTGGCCGAGCCAAGCAGGTCCACTTCATTCTCGACGCCTCGCCGATCCGTGACGAGTACGACCTCGGCTACACCTGGGACGGTGACCGGTCGGTCTCCTGGAGCCTCGTCGAGTCCGGATCGATGCTGACCTCGATGGACGGCACGTACGTCCTCGAGAGCGTGGATGATGCCCAGACCAAGGTGACCTATCAGCTCGCCGTCGATGTCTCGGTGCCCCTGCTCGGCATGCTCAAGCGCAAGGCCGAGAAGGTCATCATCGACACCGCGCTCAAAGGCCTGAAGAAGCAGGTCGAGTCCAAGTGAGCGAGGCGGAGCCGGTCGGGTCGGTGACTGAGGAGGCGTTCAAGCTCTTCCGCGCCCTGAGCTCATCGAGTGCCGAGGCTCCCACCGACGAGCCGCACCACTGCACCGCGACCTGGTGTCCCGTATGTCAGGTCGTCGGGCTCGTGCGCGACAACCCTGACGCCATCGCCCACGTCTCCGCCTCGGCTGCGGCGTTCGCCAAGTCGCTGCGTGACCTGGTCGACTCATCGATGCCACCCAAGGACGGCGACGCGTGACCTGCGCAATCGGCGTTGACATCGGTGGGACCAAGATCGCCGCGGGGCTCGTGTCAGAAGCCGGCGAGCTGTTGAAGCGTGAGAGTGAGCCGACACCGGACGACTCCACCAAGATCCCGGCGATCGTGGCTGACATCGCCGAGAGGCTCGCGGGTGATGAAAAGATCGTCGGCATCGGCATTGGTGCTGCCGGTTTCACCAGCACCGACCGCACCACGGTGCGGTTTGCGCCCAACATCAACTGGATCGATGAGCCCCTCGCCGAGCAGGTGGCGGCCCTCGTCGACCTCCCCGTGGTGGTCGAGAACGACGCCAATGCCGCGGCTTGGGGAGAGTTCTCGTTCGGTGCGGGCGAGGACACCGACGACCTGTTGCTCGTCACGGTGGGCACCGGAGTGGGCGGCGGCATCGTCCATCACGGTCAGCTCTATCGCGGCGGCTTCGGCATCGCCGCCGAGATCGGTCACCTGCGGATCGTGCCCGACGGCGTGGCCTGCGGTTGTGGTCAGCACGGCTGTTTCGAGCAGTACGCCAGCGGCTCCGCGCTCGTACGCAATGCCCGCGAACGCGTTGCCAACGGCGATCCCGGCACGGACGCGCTGCGGGCGCTCTCCGAAGGGGACCCCGGCCGCATCACCGGCCCGGCCCTCACAGATCTTGCTCGCGATGGCGACGAGCTGTCGATCGAGCTGTTGGCCGAGCTCGGGCGCTGGATCGGTGAGGGGCTCGCGATGCTCGCCTCGATCCTCGATCCGCGGGTGATTGCGATCGGCGGCGGAGTTGCGGGCGCTGGCGACCTGCTGCTCGAGCCGGTCGTGGAGTCGTTCCAGACCCATCTGCCCGCGCGTTCGCACCGACCCGAGGCCGAGGTGCGCCTCGCCGCCCTCGGCAACGCGGCCGGCATCATCGGGGCCGCGGACCTCGCAAGGACCGAAACCAGCTGATGTCCGACAAGCTGGCGATCGGCATCGACATCGGTGGCACCAAGATCGCGGCCGGAGTCGTCGACGAGGACGGGCGCATCCTCGCCCGCCTCAAGCGCGAGACACCGACCACCGAGGCGCCCGCCGTGATCGATGCGATCGCCGAGATCACCGAGGAGTTTCGGCGCGGCCACCACATCACCGCAGTCGGCATCGGTGCCGCGGGATTCGTCGACGCGACCCAGTCGACCGTGCTGTTCGCACCTCACCTCGCCTGGCGCAACGAACCGCTGCGCGACTCGGTCGCCCGACGTACGGGACTTCCGGTGATGGTCGACAACGATGCCAACGCCAGCGGGTGGGCGGAGTGGCGATTCGGCGCGGCACAGGGCGAGGCAGATCTGGTGCTCATCACCCTCGGCACCGGCATCGGCGGTGCACTCGTCATCGACGGTCAGCCCTACCGCGGCAAGTTCGGCCTCGCGGGCGAATTCGGGCACATGCAGGTCGTGCCCGATGGTCGTGCATGCGAGTGCGGCAACGTCGGATGCTGGGAGCAGTATGCGAGCGGTCGCGTGCTGACCCGCCGTGCCAGGGAGGCCGCCCGCGAGGGCACCGACATCGGCAAGGCGCTGCTGACCGCCGCGGGGGGAGACGTCGATCGCATCGAAGGCTCATTGGTGAGCGCGTTTGCCGTTGACGGCAACGCTGAGGCGGTGGCATGGATCGCCGAGGTCGGCGACTGGTTGGGCGTCGGCATCGCCAATCTCGCGGCTGCGCTCGACCCGGGGATGTTCGTCATCGGTGGGGGAGTCAGTGACGCTGACGCCCTGCTCATCGATCCCGCCCGCGCCGCCTACAGTCGTACGCTCACAGGCCGTGGCTATCGCGCCGAGGCGCGGATCGTGCGGGCACACCTAGGGCCCGAGGCAGGCCTCATCGGCGCTGCTGACATGGCACGACTTACAGCACGGCGCCGTCGTCCGGCCAATCCGGGCGCGAGGGTCCGTGCTCGGGCAGCTGCGAGACCAGGTAGATCGCCGCGGCGACGAAAGTGAGCACGGCGCCGGCCAGTATCGGCCGGGGCAGGATCTCGCCAACCATCGTCGCCACGACCAACAGCAGGGGAGCGCCTCCCAGGGCAGTCCACGCCATCGTCACGCCACGGCTTCGCGGTCGGAGCGGAGTCGGCTCGACCTGGCGATAGAACGGCTCTTCAGGCTCGACCGGTTCGGTGTCGTCCGACCCCACCACGGGAGGAGGCTCGACGGGAGCAGGATCCGGCGCCTCGTCGGGAAACTCCAGATCGAGGTTCAGCCCTTCGACGATCTTGTCGAAGTCGTCACTCTCAGTCACTAACGACCCCGACGTGTTGGGCGATGAAGGCGGCGGTGCGATCGAAGATCAGGGGCGCATCGTTGTCGAGGGTGGCGACATGGAAGCTGTCCTTGAGCTCGACGAAGTCCTTCACGGTCGACGACACACCGGCGAGGATCAGGTCCTTGGAGGTGATGTCGACGACGTGGTCCTCATCGCTGCGGAACAGGATCAGCGGCTGGGTGACCTTGCCGAGATCGGCTCGGACGCCCTTCCACATCTTCAGCTGTGATGCGAGTGCCTTGAGGGGCGTCTTGTCATAGCCGACCTCGTCACCGCCGACCTTCTTGATGTCATTGCCGATGCCGGGCATCGCGGGGACGATCCATTGCAGGGCGGGCACGAGCTTGACGTCGAATCGGGCGATGTTGATCGCCGGGTTGACGAGGACCAGTGCGTCGACGTCGCCGGGACGTTGTTGGGCCAGACGCAGCGCCAGGCAGCCGCCCATCGACAGTCCGGCGACCACGACCTGGTCGCACGTGGTGTGAAGCTCGGTGAGAGCCGTGTCGAGCTCGCCGTACCAGTCCTGCCAACGCGTCGTGTTCATGTCCTTCCACGTCGTGCCGTGACCGGGGAGGCGCGGCACCCGAACCGTGTAGCCCAGGTCGGCAAGTTGCCTCGCCCATGGCGTCATCGAAGCGGGTGATCCGGTGAATCCGTGACTGAGGAGAACGCCGATGCGCCCACCATCTGCGGAGAACGGTTCGGCTCCGGGAACCACGGCGACTGGCGAAGTTGACGTCATGCCGCCATCTTCCCTCATGTGAAAGGTCGTCGGCCAGTGGCCTGCGAGGACAACCCGCGGCGGGGTAGTGTCTCGTCCGTGTTCTATTGGTTCCTGAAGTTCCTTGCGTTGGGTCCGCTGCTCAAGTTGATCTTCCGGCCCTGGGCTGAGGGCACCGAGAACATCCCCAAGGAAGGCGCCGCCATTCTGGCGAGCAACCACCTCTCCTACAGCGACTGGCTCTTCATGCCACTCGTGATCCCGCGCCGGGTCACGTTTGTGGCCAAGGCTGAGTATTTCGAAGGCTCGGGCATCAAGGGCTGGCTGCAGAAGAAGTTCTTCTCCGGCTCTGGCCAGGTTCCGATCGACCGTACGAGCGGTTCGGCGGCGGCGGGCGCGATCAAGACGCAGCTGCGTCTGCTGTCGGAGGGTGAGGTGTGCGGCATCTACCCCGAGGGCACCCGTTCACATGACGGCAAGCTCTACCGCGGGCGTACGGGTGTGGCGCGCCTCGCGCTCGAGGCAGGTGTGCCGGTCATCCCGCTCGCGGTCATCGGCACCGATCTGGTTGCGCCTCCTGGCAAGGTCTTCGGCAAGTTCGCCCGCCCCGGCGTGCGTTTCGGCAAGCCCCTCGACTTCAGCCGCTATGAGGGCATGCAGGACGATCGCTACATCCTGCGCGCCATCACCGACGAGATCATGTACGAGATCATGCGTCTGTCGGATCAGGAGTACGTCGACCTCTACGCGCAGGACTCCAAGAAGCGTGACCGTGAGGCGGAGCGCGCGGCATCCAAGGTGGTCGACCGCGAGGCCGCCGATGAGGTCTGGGACGACATCAAGCCCCTCGAATAGCTGCCCGCGCGGCTTCCAACGACCAAGGATCTAGGAGATTCAGATGCGAATCGGCATGCTGACCGGCGGAGGCGACTGCCCCGGACTCAACGCAGTCATCCGCGGAGCTGTACGCAAGGGAGTGTCGACGTATGGGCACGAGTTCGTCGGGTTCCGTGACGGCTGGCGTGGCCCGCTGGAGAACGACACGATGCAGCTCGGCATCCCCGAGGTGCGTGGCATCCTCCCGCGGGGCGGCACGATCCTCGGATCGTCTCGTACCAACCCCTTCGCGGTGGAGGGTGGGGTCGAACGCATCAAGGAAAACCTCGCCAACAACGGCTGCGATGCGCTGATCGCGATTGGCGGCGAGGACACGTTGGGCGTTGCGACCAAGCTCGCCGAGCTCGGAGTCAACGTCGTCGGCGTGCCCAAGACGATCGACAACGACCTGTCAGGCACAGACTTCACCTTCGGCTTCGACACGGCCGTCAACATCGCGATGGAGGCGATCGACCGGCTCCACACGACCGCTGAGTCGCACCACCGCGTGCTCGTCGTCGAGGTCATGGGCCGCCATGCCGGCTGGATCGCGCTCCACTCAGGTCTCGCCGGTGGGGCCAACATCATCTTGATCCCCGAGCGACCATTCGACATCGACGCGGTGTGCGCACAGGTCGAGAGCCGTTTCGCGACGCACTACTCGCCGATCATCGTGGTGTCGGAGGGGGCCGTACCCGCAGAGGGCGGCAACATGTCGTTGGTCAGCGGCGAGAAGGACGCATTCGGCCACGTACGTCTTGGCGGCATCGGCGATCGCCTGGCGTCCGAGATCGAGCAGCGCACCGGCAAGGAAGCCCGCGCGGTTGTCCTTGGTCACATCCAGCGAGGTGGTACGCCGTCGGCGTTTGACCGCTGGCTCGCGACCCGGTTCGGCCTGCACGCCATCCAGGCGGTGCACGAGGGTGACTTCGGCAAGATGGTTGCGCTGCGTGGCACCGACATCGAGCGCGTCGACCTGGCTGAGGGCACGCGCGTCCTCAAGGTGGTTCGTCCCGAGCTCTACGAAGAGGCCGAAGTCCTGTTCGGCTGATCTCCTGTACGCGACGAAGTCGTGATCGAGCGGGTTTGAGTCGGGGAGCTGGCGAATTCGTGGCGGGCGGACTCTGAGACGAGGTGATGAGGCTCTGCCCACGCCGCGTAGACTTTGTTCGTGAGCATTCCCACCCTTGATGAGCTTCGCGCGCTCGGCGCCGCCCAGCAGCCGACCTATGTCGACCTCGCTGCGCGTGACGCTGCCGTGCAAAAGCTTCGTACGATGCCCCCGCTGGTGTTCGCCGGCGAGTGCGACGCCCTCCGCGACAAGCTCGCCGAAGTGGCGCGCGGCGAGGCATTCCTGCTCCAGGGTGGCGACTGCGCCGAGACCTTCGAGGGTGTCACGGCCGAGAACGTCCGCAACAAGCTCCGGGTCCTGCTGTCGATGGCGGTCGTCCTGACGTACGCCGCCAGCGTCCCGGTCGTCAAGGTCGGCCGTCTTGCCGGCCAGTACGCCAAGCCGCGCTCAAGTGACACCGAGACCCGCGATGGCGTGACCCTGCCGGCCTACCGCGGCGATGCCGTCAACGGCTTCGACTTCGACGCGGCGACTCGCGCGCACGACCCCCAACGGCTGGTCGAGGTCTACCACGCGTCGGCGTCGACGCTCAATCTCGCCCGCGCCTTCACCACCGGTGGTTATGCCGACCTGCGCCAGATGCACGAGTGGAACACCGACTTCGTCAAGAGCAGCCCGGTCGGCGAGCGCTACGAGCGCATCGGTGCCGAGATCGATCGCGCCCTGGCGTTCATGGATGCCATCGGGGTCGACCCCGATGAGTTCCACACGGTTGACTTCTTCTCCTCGCACGAGGCATTGATCCTCGAGTACGAACACTCGCTCACCCGCATCGACTCGCGCACCGAGCAGGCCTATGACGTCTCAGGCCACTTCGTGTGGGTCGGCGAGCGCACGCGCCAGCTCGATGGCGCGCACGTTGAGCTGCTCAGCAGGATCGCCAACCCGATCGGCGTCAAGCTGGGACCGACGACGACTCCCGATGATGCGATCGCGCTCTACGACAAGCTCAACCCCAACCGGGTGCCCGGACGCATCACGTTCATCACCCGCTTCGGTGCCGGCAAGATCCGCGACCTGCTGCCCAACCTCGTCGAGAAGGTCACCGCTGCCGGGCTCGAGGTGGCGTGGGTCTGCGACCCGATGCACGGCAACACGTTCGAGACGTCCAACGGCTACAAGTCGCGTGAGTTCGACGACGTCATCGATGAGGTGCGCGGCTTCTTCGAGGTGCACCGCAGCCTCGGCACCTGGCCCGGTGGCGTCCACGTCGAGCTCACCGGTGACGACGTCACCGAGTGTGTCGGCGGCGGCGCCAAGCTGTCGGCCGAGGGGCTGGCCCACCGCTACGAGACGCTCTGCGACCCGCGCCTCAACCGGGCACAGAGCCTTGAGCTCGCCTTCCTCGTGGCCGAGATGCTCTCCGGCGCCTAAGCGCACTCGCTGGCGTGCCGACGTGGCCGGTCGCGAGTCAGAGCACCTGGTGGACGGGTGGCTTGGTACGTCCTGACGTCTCGGCGAGGATCATCGCGGCGAGGACGATCGTGCCGCCGACCGCGACCCGCAGTCCGAGGACTTCGCTGCCGAACAGCACGGCAAACATGGCGGCAAACACCGGCTCCATCGTCATGAGCAGCGCGGTCCGCGCGGCGTCGAGCTGACTCTGCGCCCACGTCTGGGCGACCATCGCCAGGGCGCCGGCTGCGAGAGCCATGTAGACGACGGCAAGCCAGTCACCCGAGGTCTGGGGGAGTGTCAGTCCGCCCGGGGCGGCGGCGATGAAGCAGATGAGCGAGATGACTCCCATCTGGATCGTCGCCATGGCGAAGGCGTCCTTCGACGTCGACCACTTCGAGAGCACGATGATGTGCACGGCATACAAGATGGCGCCCACGAAGGTGAGTGCCTCGCCGTAGCCGATCGAGAAGCCGCGCAGTGACAAGATCGCCAGGCCGATCGTCGACATGGCCACCGCGATCCACACGGTGCGGCTGATGCGGATGCCGAAGGCCAGCGAGGCGAGCACGGGAGTCGCCACGATGTACAGACCCGTGATGAATCCCGAGATGCTTGCATCGGTGTGCCCGAGTCCGATGGTCTGCAAGATCTGCGCGATGCCGTAGATCGCTCCGGCGTAGATGCTGCGGCGGATCATGGCGGGCTGGAGTCGACCGATGGCCCTGGGGGCGATCAGCAGGAGGGCGACGAAGGCAATCGCAAATCGGACCGCGAGGAAGTCAACGGCTGGTATGCGGTCCAGCAGGTCCTTGATCAGGAAGAACGTCGAGCCCCACATGGCCGTGACAGCCAGCAGCGCCAACGCCGCAAGACGAGGGTGCATGTCAGGGCAGGATGTGCACGGTGCTGCCGCGCTTTGCCTTCTGTGCCTTCGCGCTGGGCTCTGCGACCGCACCTTGTAGTTTCCGCCCGGCTGGCAGGCGATACCGGTTTGAATCCGGCGGCCTTAAGCGTCTGCATTCGCCTCGTCCCTCTTCATACCGACGACATTGGGCACCGTCACCAGGTCGGGACCCTTGGAGACGCGCAGGCCAATCGTGTCGCCCTTGAACTTGGTGCCCTCGCGCGGTGACTGGGCGATCACGATGCCCTTGGCGACGTCGTCGCTGAACACCGCGTTGACGGCGACCTTGAAGCCGGCCTTCTTGAGTGCCGCCTCGGCGTCCGCGGCGGACTTGCCGGTGTAGTCGACGACTTTGATGGGCTCCTTGCCCTTGCTGATGAGCAGATCGACGACCGTGCCGCGCTTGAGCTGATCGGTCGGGCTGACGCTGACACCGCCGATGATGCGGTCCTTGGCGACCTTCTCGTCATACTTCGGCACCACCTTGCCGACCTTGAGGTCGATCGCCTTCAGCGCGCTGGTCGCCTCGGTCAGCGTCATGCCCTTGAGCGCCGCGGGGAGCACGACCCGGTCGGGCCCCTTGGAGACGACCGCCTTGATCGTGCCGCCGGGGAGGATCTTCTTGCCGGGTGCGGGATCGGTCGACATGACCACGCCACTGGGGTACTTCTCGGAGAACTTGACCCCGGCGACCTCGAACTCAAAGCCGTTGCGCTCGGCGGCTTGCTTGGCGGCGGCCTCGGCGCTGCCGACGAGCTGGGGGGCCTTGTCGTAGCGGCCGACCCCGATGTACCAGCCCAGCAGCGTCGCCAGCAGGGTGAGGATGATGGCCAGGACGAGCAGGTTGCGGCCGCGCTTGTTGCTCGGCTGGTTGGCGCGCATCTGTTTGTACTCGTCCGACGACACGGGCGGCAGCAATCCCGCCTTGAGGGGCTGCACGGGCGCATGAGCGGCACGGTCCCACTGCATGGTCGGTTCAGAGGAATGGACGGCCTGGGTCGCCTCGGAGTCTCCGGCCGTACGTCTCACGGCGCCCCGCGCGACGACCTCGGTCGGCTCTCCGTCGTCGTCGGTGGTGCGACCACCGGGGATCAGGTCTGCCACCAGATCGGGATCTTCGGTGAGACCGGCTTCGAGGGCGCGCTGAACCGATCGCACCTGCTGGAGCATGACGCGCGCGTCGGTCGACCGCTGGTCACGATCGCGGACCGTGGCGCGGGCGACGAGGGCGTCGATGAACGCAGGCAGCTCGGGCTGCAGTTCGGACGGCTTGCCGATGTCCTCATGAACGTGCTTGTAGGCCACCTGGATCGGTGACTCGCCCGAGTGCGGCTTGTTGCCGGTGAGCATCTCGTAGAGCATCGCGCCGGCGGCGTAGACATCCGAACGGGCGTCGGCGCCCTCGTTGACCACGATCTCGGGAGCGAGATAGGAGACCGTGCCGATCAGGGTGCCACCCGTCGCAGTGGTCGCGGCGCTGACCGCGCGGGCGAGGCCGAAGTCGGCGACCTTGACCTGGCCGGTGGGCGTGATGAGGACGTTCTCGGGCTTCACGTCACGGTGGATGATGTGCGCGGCATGGGCGGCCGACAGTGCGACGAGGATCTGTTCGAGGAGCTCGAGGGCACGGTAGGGCGGCATCGGCGACTCTTCGCGCATGATGTCTCGCAAGGTGCGACCCGGCACGTACTCCATGACGAGGTAGGTGACGTCGCCGTCCATGCCCTGATCGAACACCGACACCACATTGGGGTGGTTGAGCTTGGCCGCGGACTTGGCCTCGCGGACGAATCGCTCGGTGAACTGCTGGTCGTCGCCGAGCCCGTGATGCATGACCTTGACCGCGACAGGTCGGTCGAGTCGCTGGTCGGTCGCCCAGAACACGCTTGCCATGCCGCCGCGCGCAATGCGCTTGCCAATCAGGTAGCGATCGTTGAGGACGCGACCGATCAGGGCTTCATCGCCCGTCAACACCACGCCAGCCCTCCTCGACCTACCCGGACCATGCCGATCCGTAAGGCTTGATTCTAGTTGCTCGACCCCTTCGAGACGGTCACGGTGCCCGTGTCCCGCGTGGCAGCTCGTCTGCGTGGCCGAGTGTCAGCGCGTACGCCGGGTTGCCGTGAGGGCCAGCGGACCGAGAATCGTCCGCGCCTCAGGGCCGAGCGCGTCCAGTGCGACCTCGGCCTGATCCTCCAGTCGAGCGATGTCTGCCTCGACCGCCGCGAGAGCGCCGGACGCCACGATCAGCTCGCGCACCGTGTCGACGCCGTCGGCCGTGCCGAGCCGTTCGAGGAGCGTGGCCCGGCCGGGGTCGTCGGTGAGCTCGGCGGTCCGCGCCACCAGCACGGTGCGCTTGCCTTCGCGCAGGTCGTCGCCCGCGGGCTTGCCGGTCTCGGACGGATCGCCGAACACTCCGAGCACGTCATCGCGCAGCTGGAAGGCTTCGCCGAGCGGCAGCGCCACCTTGGTCAGGGCGGTGATGAGCTCAGCATCGGCGCCGGCCAGTGCCGCGCCGATGTGGAGTGGACGCTCGACGGTGTACTTGGCCGACTTGTATCGGACGACCTTCATCGCCTCGTCGACCGTGAGCGACGTACGGGTCTGGCCGACCACGTCGAGGAACTGGCCCGCCACGACCTCGGTCGTGCAGAGGTCGAGGAAGTGGCGTGCGGCGCGCAGGTTGGGCGCCATCGACGCAGAGTCCAGGATGGCGTGGGTCATCATCTCGCCGCACCACGACAGCATCAGGTCGCCGAGAAGCACCGAAGCCGACAGGCCAAATCCGATCGCGTCACCGGAGCGCCCGTCATCGCGGTGACGTGACTCGTAGTCGCGATGGATGCTGGGTCGCCCGCGACGGGTGTCCGAGCCGTCCATGAGGTCGTCGTGCACCAGTGCGCTGGCCTGCAACCACTCCAGGGATGCGGCCGCCGTGACGAAGTCGGCATCGTCGGGGTCGCCGCCGGCGATCAGCCATCCGGCGAAGCAGAACTGAGGTCGCAGGCGTTTGCCGCCGACGACGAATCCGAGCGCCGAGTCGGCAAATGCCTCAAGATCTGGCCCCAGATCGGCCAGGACCATCCGCTGGCGATCGACGAAGTGGGTGAGGGCCGCATCGACACGTGTCCGGAATGCGGGATCGTCTGCACGTGCGGTCACATGTCGGACGATACCGTTGAGCCATGCCCGCAGATGATCACTCCCTCGTTGATGCCCTGCGTGGACCGACGCCGTGCTTCTCTTTTGAATTCTTTCCACCCAAGGACGACGAGGGCGAAGCCGTGCTCTGGCGCACCATCGCCGACCTCGAGCCGTTCGATCCGACATTCGTCTCGGTGACCTACGGTGCCGGCGGCACGAGCCAGGAGCGCACCGTTCGCATCACCGCGCGCATCGCCGAGCAGACGTCGATGCGGCCGGTTGGCCACCTGACGCTGGTCGCGCAGACCAAGGGCGAGATCGAGTCAGTGCTCAAGCAGTACGCCGCAGCCGGCGTCGACAACGTCCTCGCACTCCGCGGAGATCCCAAGGGCGGACCGCGCGCGCCGTGGGAGCCTCACCCCGACGGCATGGATCACGCGATCGACCTGGTCGAGCTGGCCGCCGAGCTCGGCGGTTTCCGCATCGGGGTTGCGGCCTTCCCCGAGGGTCATCCCGATGCAGCAAGCCTCGACCACGATGCGCAGGTCCTGGTCGACAAGGCGGAGGCCGGCGCCGAGTACGCCATCACCCAGCTGTTCTTCCGGGCGTCCGACTACTTCTCCCTGGTCGAACGGGTGCGAGCCCTCGGCAGTGACATCCCGATCGTTCCCGGCATCATGCCGATCCTCAACTTCGCGCAGGTCGCTCGCATGGCCGAGCTCTCGGGGGCCGAGCTGCCGCGCGAGGTGCTCGACCAGATCGAGCCGATCCAGGACGACAAGGACGCCGTCCGCACCAAGGGCATCGAGCTCGCCACCGAGCTGTGCCGTGACCTGCTGGCCGGCGGTGCGCCGGGGCTGCACTTCATCACGCTCAATCGTTCCAAGGCGACCCGCGAGATCTTCGAGGCACTGAGGGCCGACGGCCTCGTCTGACTAGTCCGTGGCGGGCGCGTTGTCAGCGACGCCAACATCAGCGGCGATCGCTGCGGTGGCCATGCCGATGGCCTCGAGCGATCCACCCGGATGCGCGTGGGCCCCGGCGAAGTAGAGCCCGCCCTGCGGACTGACACCCGGCAGATCCCACACCGTGCTCATGCCCTGCCACGCCCAACCCCAGTGGCCAAGACGCACCAGATCGCTCGGGTTGAGGTCTGACCTCCACGTCACGTGCTCGCGCAGGTCGAGCCCAAATCGTACGAGCGCCTCCAGCACGTCCTCGCCGCTGCGGTGCTCAATCGTCCACGCGCCCTCACCCGTGCGGCAGAGCCTGATCGGCGGGTTGGCGTGCACGAAGATGTCGTCGGGCAACGGGGGAGCGGCGTCCGACAGGGTCACCAGCGTGCGACTGGCGGGGATGATCGGCATCGTGCGCGGTGCCGGCAGGGGAGCGGGCCACGTGGGTGCGCACCACACCACGACGTCTGCCTCGACGGCGCGTCGATCCGTCACCACACCTGTGACCTGATCACCACTGCGCGTCAGCTCATGTGCCGACTCACCCAGGCAGATGGTCACCTTGCGTTCGGCCAGCCGCGTCTCCAGCGCGTCGGCGAGCGCCGGGAGACCACCGGTGAAGCGCCACCGGCCAAAGTTGCGCTCGACGTAGTGGGTGACGGCAACGAAGCCGGGCGTCACGACACGGTCATGGCCGGCCAGCCGGATCGGGTTGAGCACCATCTTGGCGAATCGCTCGTCGGGGAGGCGGTCCGCGACGTACTTGATCGATCGACGCGGATTGAGCACCTTGCGTACTGAGCGGTCAACCGCAGGCTTGCCCGCGAACACCTGGTCGAGAGCCGTACGGCGAACCACGTCCCATGTGTCGGCCAGGGTGTCGACCCACGGTGACCAGTCGTCCTCACCGAAGGCCGCGATCAGCGCGGCGTGCTGGTCGCCACGATTGCCGAGCGGCAGGTCGAGCACGGACTTGTCCTTGAACACGTGCCGTCGGCCGGCGGTCATCTCCAGCTCGAGAACGCTTTCGAGGGGGCGACCGGACTTGCGGAACAGATCGCGAAACACCGCTGGAAGGGTGAACGTGTCGAGGTCGAACTGGCGGCGCTCTCCATCGATCGTGGCCCCACGCAGCCGGCCACCGAGGTGATCAGAGGCCTCAATGAGGGTGACGTGATGACGTAACTTTGCCAACCGAGCAGCGACCGACATTCCGGCAAAGCCGCCACCGACCACCACGACCTTCGCCATGCGCGCAGACTACGGGGTTGTGTCGCGGCGTCGACGACGCGCATCAGCCGTGACGCTGTCGGATCGGGCCGTGGAGGCTGTGGCACAGTGTCCGTCATGGGTCCGGTACGCGCCGAGGTGATGTGGCAATCGGTGATCGATGCGACCGAGATCGCCGGCGCCGACAGCTCTGGGCTCGACATACTCGATCTCGGTGGTGGAACCGGCGGAGACGCGGTACGTCTGGCCAAGCTGGGTCACCGAGTCACCGTCGTCGATCCGAGTCCGGATGCTCTGGCGTCGCTGCAGCGCCGCGCGACAGATGCCGACCTCGCCATGGCCGTGCGGGGCATCCAGGGCGACACCGCCGACCTGCTGGAACACGTGGAGCCCCAATCCTTCGACCTCGTCATATGTCACGGGGTGCTGGAGTATGTCGACGACCCTGCTGGGGCCCTGGCGTCGGTGGCCACGGCGCTGCGCGGCGGCGGACATGTCAGCGTTGTCGTTGCAGGCCGCCTCGCCGCCATCACTGCTCGCGCACTCGCCGGCGACTTCGAGACAGCACAGACGCTCCTGGCCACCACTGCGGACACGTGGGACCTACGGACGCTCGGACCGCGACGCTTCGGCCTCGACGAGATCCGGCAGCTGCTCCTCGACCGCGGATTCGTCCCGGTGGCGACCCACGGGCTACGGGTTTTTGCCGATCTGGTGCCCAGCTCGATCGTCGACGGGGAGCCCGGAGCGCGTGATGCACTGTTCGCTTTGGAGCGTCTGGTGCGCACCTCAAACGACTTCACAGCGGTTTCCGCTGGTCTGCAGTCAATCGCACGCCTAGACTTGCAGTCAGGACCATCCGATCCAGGAGGCAATAGTGCCGCTGTCTGACGAAGAGGCCCGGCTGCTCCATCAACTCGAGCAGTCGCTGGCCGAAGAAGACCCCGACTTTGCGTCGACCCTTCGGGGGTCGAAGTTCTTGGCGCGCAACCGTCGTGTGGCAGGCGGAGCTGTGTTCGGATTCATCACGGGCCTCATCCTTCTCCTCGCCGGAGCCGTGACGGCTCAGACTTGGCTCGGTGTGGCCGGCTTCGTGGCGATGCTCGCCACCTCATACCTGTTCGTGAACGCCTGGAAGCGCGGCATTGGCGGCCAGGACGACGAGCAGCCGATCCGCCGCTCTGGTGGCAAGCCATCGGGCAAGCCCTCCGGCAAGTTCGTCGACCGCATGGAAGAGCGCTGGCAGCGCCGCCGCGACGGAGACGACATCTAGGACGTTTGGGGCGCAAAAAGCCCCCACTTCGCTCCACTCTCATTGAGACCGCCCTTTCGGGGGCGGTTTTTTTGTTGCCCTGACGGCATTTTCAGCCGATTCAGCTCGATGGATGAACGCTCCTAAAAGTTCGTGTTTTGTGCCCGTTTTGGCGTCCAAGTGGTGAATTGTGGAGTATGGTGGTGCGAAATGGAGGACTGGTCGGTGGCAGAGGAGGTGCGCGATGAACCCGGACGTGTCCAACTTCTTCGGCACCTACACACCTCGCCTCGACGACAAGGGGCGTCTGTTCCTCCCGGCCAAGTTCCGTCCCCGGCTCGAGCACGGAATCGTGCTCACCCGCGGACAGGAGAACTGCATCTACGGGTGGACGGTCGAGAGCTTCAACTCGTTCACCGATCGCGTTCGCGACACGCCGTTCACGAATCAGGCGGCGCGCAACTTCACCCGAATGTTCTTCTCCGGAGCCTCCTCGGAAGTGCCGGACAAGCAGGGACGGATCTCCGTCCCACCAGTGCTGCGTACCTGGGCCAGCCTCGATCGCGAATGCACCGTGGTGGGAGCCATGGATCGCATCGAGATCTGGGACTCAGGACGTTGGACGGACTTCTCCAACTCACAGGAAGGACCCTTCGCCGACATGTCCGAAGAGGTCATGCCCGGCATCTTCTAGCGATCACCGCGTGGCGAGATCTTCGCCCGAGCGGATCTGACTTCACTTCCCCGATGTCAGAACCGCCGGTCGAGGATCTGGCCCCACGGCGGCAGGCAGCACCGGCACCGACACACCGAGGGAGGATCACGATGGACACCAGCACACGACGCGTTCGACACGATGTCGCCGACGGCATCACGCTCATGGGCTTCTCGTTGGTCGTCTCCGTCGGCATCGCGGCGCTCATTGCCCTGTTACTGGGGTTGACCGCATGACGCAGGCGAGCCACGTACCTGTGCTGCTTGAGCGGGTCTTGGATCTTCTTGCTCCATCTGTTGTCGGCGATCGGCCCGTCATCGTCGACGCGACACTCGGTCTGGGTGGCCACACCGAAGCCATGCTCAATCGCTTTGCCGACCTGCACGTCATCGGCATCGACCGCGACCCCGAGGCGCTGGCACGCGCCAAGGATCGTCTCGAGGGCTTCGGTGACCGGGTCACGTTCGCGCACGCGGTCTACGACGAGATCGCCGATGTCGTCCGTGCGGCGGGCTTCGACTCGGTCAGCGGAGTGCTCTTCGACCTGGGCGTTTCGTCGATGCAGCTCGATCTCGCCGAGCGCGGCTTCGCATACGCCCAGGACGCACCCCTCGACATGCGGATGAATCCCGAGGACGAGCTGACCGCCGCCGGCATCCTCAACACCTACGAAGCCACCGACCTCGCGAAGGTGCTGCGCTACTACGGCGAGGAGAAGTTCGCCAAGCGGATCGCCGAGGCCGTCGTGGTGGCCCGCGCTGAAGAACCGTTCACGAACAGCGCCCGACTGGTCGACCTGATCCGCACCTCGATCCCCGCAGCGGCACGTCGTACGGGCGGCAACCCGGCCAAGCGCACCTTCCAGGCCCTGCGCATCGAGGTCAACGACGAGCTCGGCGCCTACCGGCGGGCACTGCCTGCGTCACTCGAGGTGATCGCGCCGGGCGGTCGCGTGGTCGTGCTGGCCTACCACTCGCTCGAGGACCGCATCACCAAGCACGAGTTCGCTCGCCGGACGACGACTGACGTCCCGCGCGACCTCCCATTCGTCCCGGCCGGTCACGAAGCGAAGTTCAAGCTGATCACCCGCGGAGCCGAGGTCGCGACCCCGGCCGAGATCGAGGAGAACTCCCGCGCCCGTTCCGTACGGCTGCGCGTCGTCGAAAGGGTGGCGGCATGAGTGCGCAGCCGGCGATCGCGTTCCCGCGGCGCGAGGTCAATCTGTCGCCACGCAGCGAGGCGGCAGCGCTGGGGCTTCGGCTGGTCAGGCCGGTACGCAGCAGGGCACGCCGCACACCGTTTGTCGTGGTCGTGATGATCGTGCTGTCGGTCGGTCTCGTCGGGCTCATCATCATGAGCACCGTGTTGCAGGCACAGTCATTCGAGGCCGCCAAGCTCACCCGTGAGGCGAGTGCGCTCGAGATCCAGCAGCAGTCGCTGTCCCGCGAGGTCGAGCAGCTTCTCAGCCCCGCCAGCGTGGCGCGCCGCGCACTGGTCTTCGGGATGGTCCCCAACACCAACCCCGCCTTCCTGCGCCTGTCAGACGGCAAGGTGCTCGGCAAGCCTGAACCCGCCACCCGTGGAAGCAACATCAAGGCGGTGTCACCGTGACGGCGCGCGATCGGGCCTCCCGCAAGCGCCTGCGGTTCTGCCTGGCAATCGTGGTTGGTGTCTTCGCAATTTTCGCCGGTCGGCTGTTCCAGATCCAGGGCCTCGATGCCAGCGCGTACGCCGCGCAGGCCGTCCTGGTCGGCACCGCCAAGAACACCGTGCCGGCTCCTCGCGGCGCCATCCTCGACCGCAACGGTGTCGCGCTGGCGACGAGTGTCGACGGGCTGACACTGACGGCTGATCCGACGATGACGTCAGACAATGCCCCGCGCATCGCACGGCTGCTCGTCGAGGAGCTCGGCGACGAGATCGACTACTTCGAGATGATCGACAAGCTGCGCACGCCCAGCTCGCACTTCGTCTACCTCGTACGCGACCTGCCTGCGTGGACGGCGACCAAGACGCTCAAGGTCATCCGCGAAGCGGGACTCACCGGCGTGTTCAGCGAGAGGGAATCGCTGCGCAGCTATCCGGGAGGCAAGCTCGCGGCCAACCTGCTCGGCTACGTGAACGGGGCAGGGGAGGGCGTCGCAGGCGTCGAGCAGCAGTACGACGACATCCTCACCGGCACTGACGGCGCCAGCACATTCGAGGTCTCCCCAACTGGTCAGCGCATCCCCATGGCCGACAGCACGGTCACCGAGATGGTGCCGGGCCGCGACGTCACCACCACGATCGACCGTGACCTGCAGTGGTATGCCGACCAGCGCCTCGCCGACGCCGTACGCGCCGCGAGTGCCGACTGGGGCCTGGCGATCACGATGGACGTCAAGACGTGCCAGATCGTGCAGATGTCGCAGGCGCCGACCTTCAACCCGGACACCCGCACGGAGATGAACGACTTCAACACCGTCTCGCGTGCCGTCTCCAACGTTTACGAGCCCGGCAGCGTGCTCAAGACCATCACGATGGCCGCGCTGGCAGACCAGGGCAAGATCGCCGCCGACACCCCGATCGTGGTGCCATCAGGTGTCACGATCGACAAGTTCAAGATCGGCGACTACTGGGAGCACGGAACCCTGCACCTGACCGCCGCCGGTGTCATCGCCAAGTCCTCCAACCTCGGCACCCTCGTGGCGGCGCAGAAGATGACCGACGAGACGATGCACAGCTATCTCAGCAAGTTCGGCTTCGGAACCACCTCGGGCGTCGGCCTGCCCGGTGAGTCGCGGGGCATCCTCGCCGACCCGGACAAGTGGACCAAGGCCAGCCACGCAACGATCTCCTTCGGGCAGGGCATCGCCGTGACAGCCATGCAGATGATGCGTGCCGAAGGCGCGATCGCCAACGACGGCAAGATGTGCAGCCCATCCGTCGTCAGCAGCTACACCGACGAGAACGGCAAGAAGAAGACCGTGGACACCCCAGCAGCGCACCGCGTCGTCTCCAACAAGGCCGCAGCCTCGGTGACCCGCATGATGGAAGCCGTCACAGCCCCCGACGGCACGGCACCCGCAGCTGCGATCAAGGGCTACCGAGTGGCCGGCAAGACCGGTACGGCCTGGCGCGTCGACCCCAACACGGGACGCTACGTACGAGGCCAGAACACCGTCTCGTTCATGGGCTTTGCGCCCGCCGACAACCCGCGATTCCTCACCTACATCGTGCTCGACCGGCCCTACAGCAACGCAGGCGGCGGCTCGACCGCGGCGCCGGTGTTCCACGACGTCATGTCGATGGCACTCGAACGGTTCGGCGTCGCACCAACAGGGTCCAAGAGCCCCAAGGTCCCGCAAACCTGGTAAAGGTGGCGCGACCCTAGATCGGAGCGCTGACCTAGCGTCCAAGACCGGATGCAAGGTGGACGCCAACTCACCGCTCAGCAGGTGTAGCGGGAGTTTGCCGGACTCAGGCGCTTCCGGGCTTTGCGTGGGCGGGACTGTTGTTGGGGTGAGCGATAGGGTCACGGGTGTGACTGAGGAGATGCGGACGCGGCCCAACGAACCCCCGCGCTGGACACTCACCGAGCTGGCCAACGAGATCGATTCCTCGACCAACGCCGAAGGCACCGTCACCGGCATCTCGCTCCATTCGTCCCACATCGTCCCCGGCGACCTGTACGCGGCGCTACCGGGCGCCTCAGCGCACGGCGCCTCCTTCGCCGGTGTGGCCAAGGCGCGCGGAGCCGTCGGTGTCCTCACCGATCCCGAAGGCGCCGCCCTGGTCACCGAGCTGCCCGAGATCATCGTCGACGACGCCCGTGCGGTCGTGGCCCGGCTCAGCAGCTTCATCTACGGCGACCCATCGGCGTCGTTCCACACCATCGGGGTGACCGGCACCCAGGGCAAGACCACCGCGACCTATCTCGCTGAGGCCGCGCTCGGCGACCACAAGTCAGCTGTCGTCGGCACGATCGGCACCCGCATCGGCAAGGTGCCCGCGGCGTCGACGTTGACCACGCCGGAGTCGCCGCAGCTGCAGGCACTCTTCGCGGTGATGCGCGAAGAGGTCGTCGAGGTGTGCGCCATGGAGGTCTCGAGCCATGCGCTCGTCCAGGGCCGTGTCGACGGATTCGTGTTCGACGTCGCGGTGTTCCTCAACCTCGGCCGCGACCACCTCGACTTCCACAAGGACCTCGAGGACTACTTCCTCGCCAAGGCCTCCTTGTTCACCCCCGAGCACGCCAAGCTCGCCGTCATCAACGTCGACGACCTCCACGGCAGGCGTCTGGTCGAGCTCACGCCGTTGCCAGTCACGACCTTCTCGACCGACGGCAACCCGGCCGACTGGCGAGCCGTCAACATTCGTCCGCATCGGCTCGGCACCGATCTCGACGTGCTGGGTCCCGACGGTGTTGCGATCCCGTTGTCCGTGCCCCTCCCGGGCGTATTCAACGTGTCCAATGCGCTCGCCATGATCGCCGCCCTGACCCTCGTCGGATACGACCCCGCTGAGCTCGCCGCAGGCATAGCGGCCAGCCCCGGCGTTCCAGGCCGTATGGAGCGAGTCGACGCCGGACAGCCGTTCACGGCGATCGTCGACTACGCGCACAAGCCCGACGCTGTCACCGCAGTCCTTGAGGCTCTTCGCCCTGTCACCGCCGGGCGCCTGATCATCGTGATCGGTGCCGGGGGAGACCGAGACCACGGCAAGCGTCCTCTGATGGGCGAGGCCGCCGCTCAGCATGCCGACGTGGTGATCGTGACCGACGACAATCCGCGCAACGAAAAGCCTGCGGCCATTCGGGCCGACCTGATGTCAGGTGCTGGCAACGGTCCTGGACTGGCGATCGAGGTGGCCGGGCGCAGAGAGGCGATCGCGCATGCGGTCGCGATGGCGCACCTCGGGGACACCATCGTGATCGCGGGCAAGGGGCATGAGCGCGGCCAGGAAATTCGCGGCACGGTGGAGCCGTTCGACGACCGTGACGTGCTGCTCGAGCTGATCGCAGGCGGCCAGTGATCCCGATCGAGCTGCACCACGTCGCCGCGGTGACGGGTGGCGCACTCCACGGCGACGCCAGCCTGATCGTCGATTCCGTCACCATTGACTCGCGTGAGGCCGCAGCGGGGTCGCTGTTCGCTGCACTGGACGGGGAGCACGTCGACGGCCACGATTTCGCTGCCGCTGCGATCCAGGCCGGCGCAACCGCAGTCCTGGCCTCGCGTGAGCTGGATGTGCCATGCGTCGTGGTCGACGATGTCACCCAGGCCGTGACGGCTCTGGCGCGCGACAACGCGAGTCGTACCAACGCGTCGGTCATCGGTATCACTGGCTCGCAGGGCAAGACCAGCGTCAAGGATCTGCTCGCGCACATCCTTGAGGGGGCGGCCGCGACCATCGCGACATCGGGCTCCTACAACAACGAGCTCGGCGTCCCGCTCACCGTTCTCCGCGCGTCGGCCGACACGAAGTTCCTGGTGGTCGAGATGGGTGCCAGGGGAGTCGGACACATCGCGTCGCTCTGCCAGATCGTGGCCCCGGACATCGGCGTCGTGCTCAACGTCGGGAGTGCACACGTGGGCGAGTTCGGATCGGCCGAGAACATCGCGATCGCCAAGGGCGAGCTGGTCGAGGCGCTGCAGGTCAGTGGCACGGCCGTGCTCAATGCCGATGACCCGCGGGTCAGTGACATGGCGTCCCGCACGCCAGCTCGGGTGCTCACCTTCGGCCGTGCCGGCGACGTCAAGCTCGGACAGGTGACAGTCGACTCGTCCGGCCAGCCTCACTTCACCCTGTCCTACGGCGGGGATGTCGTCGACGCTCACGTACCGCAGATTGGCGAGCACCACGCGATCAACGCGGCGGCTGCTGGGGCAGCCGCGATCGCTGCAGGTGTTGAGCTCTCGATGGTGGCCGACCGCCTCGCGACGGCGTCAGCTGTCTCACCGATGCGCATGCAGCACCACGTACGCGACGACGGTCTCGTCATCGTCAACGACGCCTACAACGCCAACCCCGAGTCCGTGGCGGCCGCGCTGCGAGCGGTCACATCGTTGGCCGGCGGGCGCCGGACGATCGCCGTTCTGGGGGAGATGCTCGAGCTCGGCGACACCAGCCACGAGGCCCATCACGAGATCGGTCGCCTTGCCGCCGAGCTGGGGTACGGGCGCGTGATGGCCGTGGGCCCCGGCGCCGCAGCGATCGCAGACGGTGCAGGCTCGGTTGGTGACGTTGTCGACGATGTTGAGGCAGCGGTGGCCCTGCTTTCAGCGAGCCTGCGCGCCGACGACGTCGTCCTTGTGAAAGCATCGAGGAGCGGCCGTCTGGAGCGCGTCGCACAAGCTCTGCTGGACCCCTGACAGCAAGGCACACGGCCGAGGCCGCGGAAAGGATCACAACAGATGAAGGCAATCCTGATCGCGGGATCGGTCTCCCTGCTGTTGACGTTGATCGGCACGCGCTTTGCGATCAGGGTGCTCGTCGCCAAGGGCTACGGGCAGCTCATTCGAGACGACGGTCCGACCTCGCACCACACCAAGCGCGGCACGCCGACCATGGGCGGCCTGGTCATCATCATCGCCTCGATCGTTGGCTACTTCGTCGCCAAGTTCGTCACCGACACCAGACCAAGCGCCTCGGCGCTGCTGCTGCTCTTCCTGTTCGGCGGGCTCGGACTGATCGGCTTCATCGACGACTACATCAAGGTCTCCAAGCAACGCAGTCTCGGCCTGCGCAGCAAGGCAAAGTTCATCGGCCAGATCGTCATCGGCCTGATCTTCGCCAGCCTCGCGATCGGTTGGGAGGACGACACCGGGCGTACGCCGATCACTCACGCGATCTCGTTCACCCGCGACCTGCAGGGGTGGAAGCTTCCCACGGCGCTGCTCGTCGTCTGGGTGCTGGTGATGATCGCCGGCGCGAGCAACGGCGTCAATCTCGACTGACGGTCTCGACGGACTCGCGACGGGTGCGGCGGTGATGATCTTCGGTGCGTTCGTGGTCATCAACATCTGGCAGAGCAACCAGAACTGCTCATACAACCCCGGCATCAAGTGTTACGAGGTGCGAGACCCGCTTGACCTCGCGGTCGTCGCAGCGGCGCTCACCGGGGCCTGCTTCGGATTCCTGTGGTGGAACGCGTCACCGGCCAAGATCTTCATGGGTGACACCGGCTCGCTGTCACTCGGCGGCGCGATGGCCGGTTTCGCCCTGATGACTCGCACCGAGCTGTTGCTCGTCATCATCGGCGGTCTGTTCGTGGCGATCACGGCGTCGGTGATCCTGCAGGTGAGCTACTTCAAGATCTCCGGCGGCAAGCGCATCTTCCGGATGGCGCCGTTGCAGCACCACTTCGAGCTGCTGGGGTGGGACGAGATCACCATCGTGGTCAGGTTCTGGATCATCAGCGGTCTGTGTGTTGCAGGTGGCCTCGGCATCTTCTACGGCGAATGGGTCACCGGCGTATGAGCCACCTGTGTGGGACACGATCACGTGGTGCTTGACCTCGACTCGCTCGGCCGTGAGTCGTCGTGGGAAGGCGTACGAGCGCTGGTCACCGGCTTCGGTGTCAGCGGTTTTGCGGCCGCCGACACGCTCACGCATCTCGGCGCGAAGGTGGTGGCCGTCGATGAGGCAGATGACGACTCTCTGCGTGAGAAGGCCAAGCTGCTGGAGATCCTCGGCGCCGACGTACGCCTGGGACCGGATCGACCGACCTCACCGCCGAGGGGTTCGACCTGGTGGTGACGTCGCCGGGTTGGCCGCCAACCAATCGCGTCCTGCTCGACGCTGCAGCGCGATCGATCCCCGTCTGGGGTGAGGTCGAGCTCGCCTGGCGTCTGAGGGGTGACAACCCCGTGCCGTGGCTGGCCGTCACCGGCACCAACGGCAAGACGACGACCGTGCAGATGCTCGCCGAGATCTTGCGCGCCGACGGTCTCAACGCGATCGCCGTCGGCAACGTCGGCACGCCGGTGATCGAAGCCGTCATGAACCCCGAGCCGTTCGACGTCCTGGCCGTCGAGCTGTCCAGCTATCAGCTGCACTGGAGCTCGTCGATCTCCGCAGAGGCGGCCGTCGTGCTCAACATCGCGCCGGACCACCTCGACTGGCACGACGACCTCGAGGCCTACACCGCCGCCAAGGGGCGCGCCTACCACCAGGCCCAGCTCGCCTGCGTCTACAACGTCGAGGATCCTGCGACCGAACGGCTCGTCGAGGAGGCGGACGTCGTCGAGGGTTGTCGGGCGATCGGGTTCACCCTGGGACTCCCGGCTGCCGGCATGATCGGCCTGGTCGATGACGTGCTGGCCGACCGCGCGTTCGTGATCGGGCGCATCTCCAGCGCCGTCGAGCTCGGAACGCTCGCCGACCTCGCATCGCCGTCCGGCGTCGCCGCGGCACCGCACACCGTGGCCAACGCACTTGCCGCCGCGGCCCTGGCGCGCGCCCACGGCGTTGCTCCGCGAGCCGTTCGTGACGGGCTTCGGTCATTCGTGCCTGACGCACACCGGGTCGCTGACATCGCCGAGGTCGATGGCGTCCGCTACGTCGACGACTCCAAGGCGACCAACCCCCACGCGGCCCTGGCGGCCCTGCGCAGCTTTGATCACAACGTGTGGGTGGCTGGCGGGCTCGCCAAGGGGGCGGGCTTCGACGAGCTGGTCGAAGAGGCCAGAGATCACCTGCGAGCAGTGGTCCTGATCGGTACGGACCGGGCGATCATCGCTGACGCGCTCAAGCGACACGCGCCCGATGTCCCCGTGGTCGAGGTCGAAAGCGGTGACACTGATCTCATGGATCGCGTCGTCGAGGTCGCCGCATCGCTTGCCCATCAGGGCGACACGGTGCTGTTGGCCCCCGGTTGCGCGTCCTGGGATCAGTTTCGCAACTACTCGGCTCGAGGCGATGCGTTCACCTCAGCGGTCGAGAGGTTGCACAACCGATCCTGACGCGTCTTCCCCCGCGACAGAGATGGATCAGCCATGAGCACGACGACACCCCGGCGCACCTCGCCTTGGGAGCGCCCTCTGGCGTCCTATCAACTCGTGCTCGGTGCCACCGCCTTGTTGCTCGGCCTCGGGCTGATCATGGTTCTGAGCGCCAGCTCGATCTTCGCCCGGCTCAACTACGGCGGCAACTCCTTCGCGATCGTCGAACGTCAGATGATCTTCGCGGTCCTCGGACTGATCGGCGCCTACTTCGCCGCCAACGTGCCACTGCGCATTCTGCGCAAGCTGATCCTGCCGTTCCTGATCGTGTCCGTGCTCCTGATCATGGCGACCTACATCCCCGGTGTTGGCGTCGAGGTCAACGGCAACCGCAACTGGCTCCCGCTGGCAGCCGGCTTCCGGCTCCAGCCGTCGGAGTTCGCCAAGCTGGCGCTCATCCTGTGGATCGCCGACCTGTACGCACGCCGACACAAGAAGCTCGGCACCCCCCGGCTGGTCCTGACTCCCATGGTCCCGGTCGCAGGCTTCGTCGCGATGCTCGTTGTCGGTCAGCATGACCTCGGTACGGCACTCGTCCTGTTCGCGCTGATCATCGGCATGCTCTGGGTCGCCGGACTGCCAGCCAAGCAGATGGGCGCCATCTTGGCGAGCCTGTTCGTGCTGCTGGTGATCGCCGTGGCCAACTCGCCCGAGCGGGTCGGACGACTGCTCAACTTCACCAACCCTGAGGCCGACCCCGACTTTCGCGGGTTTCAAGCCATCCACGGCATGATGGCCCTGGCCCGCGGCGGCTTCTGGGGTGTCGGGCTCGGCGGCAGTCGACAGAAGTGGGGATCCCTGCCTGAGGCACACACCGACTTCATCCTCGCCGTGATCGGCGAGGAGCTCGGGCTGCTCGGCACCCTGGTGGTGCTGGCGCTGTTCGTGTTCCTGACCGTCGCCGGCATACGCATCGCCACTCGTACGCGTGATCCGTTCGTGCACTACGCGGCGGCCGGCATCACGATCTGGATCGTCGTCCAGGCGGTCATCAACATCGGGATGGTCCTGGGTCTGCTGCCGGTGATCGGCATCCCGCTACCACTCATCTCCTACGGTGGCTCGAGCCTGTTGGTCACGTTGGTCGCCATGGGCGTTCTGATTAACTGTGCCAAGACCGAGCCGGGAGCCAAACGGGCCCTCGCCGCCGGCCGAGTCAACCGCGGTCGGACCCGAGTTCTGCAGAGGAGATAGTCGAGTGCGCGTGCTGCTAGCTGGCGGTGGGACGGCCGGCCACACGTCACCTCTCCTGGCGACCGCTGCTGTCCTGAGCGAGGGCGGAGCCGAGATCGTGTGTCTTGGTACGCCTCGCGGGCTCGAGGTCACCCTGATTCCCCAGGCGGGCTACCAGCTTGAGCTGGTGCCACCGGTGCCGTTGCCGCGCAGGCCCGGCAAGGACCTGGCCCTCGTGCCAACCAAGCTTCGCCAGGCCATCAAGGCGACCGGCGAGGTGATCGACCGCGTACGGCCCGACGTGATCGTCGGTTTCGGAGGGTACGTCTCCGTGCCCGCCTACTTCGTGGCCCGACGCCGAGGCATCCCGCTGGTGGTCCACGAGGGCAACGCACTTCCCGGGGTGGCCAACAAGCTGGGAGCCCGGTTCACCGACCACGTCGCGACCAGCTTCCCCGACACCGATCTGCCGCACGCGACCTACATCGGTCTGCCGATCCGGCGGGAGATCTCGCGCCTCGACCGCGCGGCGCACCGGGCCGAGGGGCGAGCGCACTTCGGTCTTGAGAGCGACCGTCCCACGGTTCTCGTGACCGGTGGATCACAGGGCGCACGGCGCCTCAACCAGGCGCTTTCAGCGGCTTCGCGTGATCTCGCGGACGCCGGCGTGCAGGTGCTGCACAGCGCGGGACGGGTCGATGAAGTGCGCGTCGATCGGCGTCCCGACTCGCCTCCGTACATCGTGACCGACTACATCGACCGCATGGATCTTGCCTATTCGGCCGCCGACCTCATCGTCTGCCGGTCCGGCGCCAACACCGTGACCGAGGTCGCCGCGGTCGGCCTGCCCGCGGCCTTTGTCCCGCTGCCACACGGCAACGGTGAGCAGGCGCACAACGCACACCCCGTGGTCCAGGCCGGCGGGGCGCTGCTCATCGACGACGGTGCGCTGACGCCGGCGTGGATCGACAACGTCGTCATACCGCTGGTGTCACATCCGGGCCGCCTCGCGGCCATGTCCAAGGCTGCCTCGGGCATCGTCCCGCGCGACGCCGACGAACGCCTCGCCGCCATGATCCTGCAGGCCGCCAGGTGAAGATCGTCGTTCCATCTGAGATACCCCCTGCCCACGAGCTGGGGAAGGTTCATTTCATCGGCATCGGGGGAGCGGGTCTCTCGGCCATTGCCCGGTTGATGTCCCAACAGGGGATTGTCGTCAGCGGCAGTGACTCATCGGACTCAGAGCTCGTCGTCACCCTCCGTTCAGAAGGCATCACCTGCCATGTCGGGCACGACGCCGCACATCTGGAGGGCGTCGACACCGTGATCGCCTCCACTGCGGTTCGCGAGACCAATCCCGAGATCATCGAGGCCCAGCGCAAGGGATTGCGGCTGTGGCCGCGGTCCGCGGGATTGCGCTCGGTCATGGAGGGCCGGCGCACGATCGCCGTCGCCGGTACGCACGGCAAGACGACGACCACAGCCATGCTCACGTGCGCCTTGATCGAGGCCGGAGCCAATCCGTCCTTCGCCATCGGCGCCCAGGTCGCGAGCCTCGGCGCCAATGCGCGGCTCGGCAGCAGCGACCTGTTGGTTGCCGAAGCGGACGAGAGCGATGGTGCCTTCCTCGTCTACTCACCGGCGGGTGCGATCGTCACCAACGTCGACGCCGATCATCTCGACAACTACGGAACGGTCGAGGCCTATGCCGAGGCATTTGACGAGTTCGTGACCAAGGTCGACTCGTTCATCGTCCTCAACGCCGACGACGCTGGCGCCAGAGCACTCGCGGCGGCATCGCGCGACCGAGGGCTCACGGTGCTGATGGCCGGGTTCGCCGGCGACGCCGACCTGCGCGCAGAGGATCTCCAGATCGACGCGACATCCTCGACGTTCAAGGTCTCGCGCGGTGACACCGAGCTGGGAGTCGTACGGCTCGCGGTGCCGGGAGCTCATTACGCACAGGATGCGCTGCTGGCCCTCGGCGCAGGACTGCTGCTCGGCGAGGATTTTGCGGCACTGGCAACAGGACTCGCGTCCTACAGCGGCGCCGCGCGACGGATGCAGCTGCTCGGAACGGCCGGGGGAGTGCGCGTCTACGACTCATACGCGCACCACCCGACCGAGATCGCGGCCGATCTGGCCGCGGCCCGTGCCATTGCCGCCGGCGACCGCCTCGTCGTCGCCTACCAACCACACCTGGTGAGTCGCACGCGAATGTACGGCGTCGAGATGGGGCAGGCGCTCTCCGCCGCCGATCAGGTCGTCGTCGCCGACATCTACCTTGCTCGCGAAGATCCCGATCCAGCTGTCACTCCCGCACTCATTGTCGACGCCGTCGAGGGGCCCGTGGCGTCGGCCGGAGGGCCGGTCTCCGGACTGGCCGCGGTGCTCGTCCCTGATCTCCGTCCCGGCGACATGTTGTTGACGCTTGGCGCAGGAGACATCACGACGGTTGGCCCCGCCGTGATGGAGGCGTTGGAAGGCCGAGCGTGAGCGACTTCCTGGCCCGACGACGCGGCGGGCTGCTCCAGCGGTGGCGGAGGCCATTGATCGGACTCGGCAGCGCCATCGTGCTGGGCACGATCGTGTGGGCGATCTGGTTCTCGAACGTCTTCGCCGTCACGAAAGTCGTCGTCGAGGGAGAGACCACGCTGACCGCGACGCAGATTCGTGCCGCCGCTGCCGTGCCCCATGGGCGGCCGCTGATCAGAGTCGACACCGTGGCCATCGAGTCGCGGGTCGCATCGATGGAGCGCATCCAGGGTGTGACGGTCAGCCGATCCCTGCCCGGCACGATTCGCATCACCGTGGTCGAACGTGAACCCATCGCGTGGGTCCAGTTCGGCGGCGTCATCCGCGCCGTCGACCGCTACGGCATCGCGTTCAAGACCTTGAGCAAGGCCCCCAAGGACCTGCTCGAGCTCAGGGTCGCCGTGGGAGATCCGCGCAAGCGCCAGCAGACACTGACCGCGGTCGCCTCGGTCGTGGAGGCGCTCAACACCAAGGACAAACCGCTGCGGGCGCAGGTGCAGTTCATCAGTGCGTCCACCAAGGACTCGATCCTGCTCGATCTCACCGAGGGACGCCTGGTGACGTGGGGGAGCGCCGGCAACGTCGACCGGAAGCTGGCGGTGCTGAACTCCCTGCTGCAGATCTCTGCCAAGGGATACGACGTCAGCGCGCCCGATCAACCGACCACCCGCAAATAGCAGTCGGGCACGGCTCGGTCGTCGCAGCAGTGGCTGCTTTGCGATGAAACTTGTGTCGAAGTGGGTTTGATGTTCGGCGTGTCGCAACGAGGGCGCTTCGATGTCGACGTACCGTTCACGGAGAGACAGGTTGACATAACTATAAACCTCCACCTCAGGGTTAAAGTTTCCCAAACCTGACGAAATTCGACCCCGGAAGGGACACACGATGGCGGTCCAGAACTACCTAGCCGTGATCAAGGTCGTCGGCATCGGCGGTGGCGGCGTCAATGCCGTCAATCGCATGATCGAGATCGGTCTCAAGGGCGTCGAGTTCATTGCGATCAACACGGACGCCCAGGCACTGCTCATGAGCGACGCCGACGTCAAGCTCGACGTCGGACGCGACTCCACCCGCGGCCTCGGTGCCGGCGCCAACCCCGAGATCGGCAAGCGCGCCGCAGAAGACCACGCCGAAGAGATCGAAGCGGCCATCAAGGGCGCTGACATGGTCTTCGTCACGGCAGGCGAGGGTGGTGGCACCGGCACCGGTGGCGCCCCCGTCGTTGCCCGCATTGCCCGTTCATTGGGTGCGCTCACGATCGGTGTGGTCACCCGGCCGTTCAAGTTCGAGGGACGCAACCGGTCCAACCAGGCCGACGACGGCATTCAGGCCTTGCGCGACGAGGTCGACACCCTGATCGTCATCCCCAACGACCGACTGCTGTCGATCAGCGATCCGAACGTGAGCCTGCTCGACTCGTTCCGGCAGGCCGACCAGGTGCTGCACCAGGGCGTCTCGGGCATCACTGACCTCATCACGACACCGGGTCTCATCAACCTCGACTTCGCCGACGTCAAGTCGGTCATGTCAGATGCCGGCTCGGCATTGATGGGCATTGGCTCGGCGCGCGGCGAGCACCGCGCTGCGATCGCGGCAGAGAGTGCTGTCTCCAGCCCGCTCCTGGAGGCCTCGATCGAAGGCGCCAGAGGAGTCCTGCTGTCGATCGCTGGTGGCTCCGACCTCGGTCTGTTCGAGATCAACGAGGCAGCTGGTCTGGTCGCCGACGCCGTGCACCCCGACGCCAACATCATCTTCGGCGCTGTCATCGACGATGCGCTGGGCGACGAGGTCAGGGTGACCGTTATCGCCGCCGGATTCGACGGTGGCGAGCCCAAGCTTCGTGACGCTTCGCAGCCCGCGCTGGGCCGGGAGCTCGACAAGGCGCCGGAGGCAACGTTGCCCAAGCCAGCAACGGCCGAGAGCTTCCTCGAGCCCGATCCGTTCCTTGACCAGCCTCACGACGGCGCAGGCAATGTGACGGTTCCGGCGGAGCCGTTGCCCACCGAGTACGGCGACGACCTCGACGTTCCCGACTTCCTTCGCTGACCGGCTCAGGTGTTCTTTCACCGCGAGACGGTTGGCCGGGTCGAGTTCGCCTTCACTGACCGCCATGGGGGATTGAGCGACGGTCCGTGGACGTCGCTCAACCTCGGAACATCCAACGGCGATGATCCGAACGTGGTCCAGGGCAACATCGAGCGTCTCGGCGAGCACCTGGGAGTCGACCGGCTCGTCCGGATGACGCAGGTGCACGGCGCCGACGTGGCCTGGACCGATTCCGTGGCCGCAGGAGAGATTCCGGTCGTCGACGCGCTGCTGACGGATCAGGTCGGTGTCGGCGTGCTCGTACGCGTGGCCGACTGCACGCCGATCGTGCTGGTCGGACTCGACGAGCCGGTTGCCGGTGTCGTGCACTGCGGGCGCGAAGGACTGGTGCAGGGCGTTGTTCCCGCAGCGGTCAGTGCAATACGCGATCGCGGGGCGGAGTCGCTGGAGGCCTGGGTTGGTCCCCGCGCGTGCGGGAAGTGCTACGAAGTGCCCGAGGCGATGGCTGATGCCGTGGCCGCCGCAGCACCTGACGCGCGATCAACGACGTCGTGGGGTACGCCGGCACTCGACATCGGCGCAGGTGTCGTCGCGCAGCTCAACGAGCTCGGAGTTCGGGTCAACGACCTCGGCGAGCACGGGTGCACGATCGAGGACGAGCAGTTCTTCTCCTACCGGCGCCAAGGTCAGGACTCGGGTCGATTCGGTGCCGTGGCGGTCATCCGATGACTCGCAAGGATGAGATCGCGGACGGACTCGCCCGCGTCGAGCAACGCATCGGCGCGGCGTGCGAGGCGTCCGGTCGCGATCGAGCCGACGTGACGCTGATCGTCGTCACCAAGACCTACCCGGCGAGCGACGTCGCGCTGCTCGCCGAGCTCGGCGTCACGGATGTGGGGGAGAACCGCCACCCCGAGGCCGGACGAAAGCTGGATGAGCTTCGGTCGATACAAGGCGACCTGGGTGCTACGCCCCCCCGCTGTCATTTTCTCGGCGCGGTGCAGACCAACAAGGCTGGTGCGATCACTCGCTACGCCGACATGGTGCACAGCGTCGACCGGATCAAGCTCGTCAACGCGTTGTCCCGCGGAGCGGAGGCGGCAGAACGCACCCTCGACTGCCTCATCCAGATAGACCTCGGTCTGGCCGACGGCCGATCCGGTGTCGCACCATCTGGATTGGCCCAGCTGGCCGACGCCGTGACGGCCGCTGAGCACCTGCATCTCGCGGGGGTCATGACCGTTGCGCCGCTGGGCGACGCGCCCGGTCCGCACTTCGAACACCTCGTACGACTGGCGGCTGACCTGCGACGTGACCACCCGGAAGCCACCACGATCTCGGCGGGTATGAGCGACGACTTCGAGCACGCAATATTTGCTGGCGCGACACACCTGCGAATAGGGCGTTCAGTGCTCGGTGAGCGTGCTTCAACCCGGTAATCTCAGTGATGTCACAACTACTCGGAGCGACGGAGTTCTCATGGCTAGCGCAATGCGAAAGGTCGGCGAATATCTCGGCCTGGTCGAACAGGCCGACTTCGACGACGAGTTTGACGACGACATCGAGCCTTCGGTGCCCATCAGCCGGCAGCCGGCAGTGGTGCGTCCCGCCGCACCCGTCGCGAGCATGGAGGAGCACCGTCGCCCTGCGCGTCGGCCTTCCAACTCGTCGGACCTGCAGCGCATCGAGACGGTCACACCGCGCACCTACAACGACGCACGTACCGTCGGCGAGCACTACCGCTCCGGCGTGCCAGTGATCATGAACCTTTCCGAGATCGATGACGACGATGCCAAGCGCCTGGTCGACTTCTCCGCAGGGCTCGTCTTCGCGGCCCACGGTTCGATCAACCGCGTCACCGCCAAGGTCTTCCTCCTTTCACCCGAAAACATCGTGGTGACTGACGAGGACAAGCAGCGCATTGCTGCTGGCGGCTTCTACAACCAGAGCTGAGCCCCATGGCCGCTGTCGGCAGCATCATCTACTTTGCCCTTTGGGTAGCCGTGCTCCTTTTGATCTCCCGTTTCGTTCTCGACTGGGTTCAGATGTTGGCTCGGCAGTGGCGTCCGCGCGGTGCTGTTGCTGTGCTGTGTGAAGGCATCTATTCCGTGACGGATCCGCCGTTGCGTGCGGTTCGTGGTGTCATCCCACCGATGCGGCTCGGGTCGGTCATGTTGGATCTCTCGCCGATGATTCTGCTGATCGGCATCTTCATCCTGCAGCGCATTGTTGCCGCAGTCTTCTTCTGACATCAGCAATCCTTATGGGATTATTGGGTGTCTTGGGCACTGTTGTGGCAGGAGTGAACTGTGACGGAGTACCCTTGAGTTTCCGAGTCCCCAGGACTACCCCTATCCCTCTTAGGTGAACTCATGCCGTTGACGCCAGAGGACGTGCGTAACAAGCGATTTACGCCTGTCCGTCTTCGCGAAGGCTATGACATGGGCGAAGTGGACCAGTTCCTCGACGAAGTCGAGGCTGAACTCGAACGACTTACCGTCGAGAACGAGGAACTTCGCGCCAAGGTAGCTGCCGCATCCACCGGCGAACCGACCGGTCTCATCCCTGCGATCTCGCAGTCGACTCCCGCCGTCCAGGAGCCCGCTCCTGCCGTCAAGGAGATCTACTCGCCGCCTGCGGCAGAGGTTGTTCCAGAGCCCACGCCGGAGCCGGAGCCGACCCCGACTCCGACCCGGGATCCGGTCGCCGCCCGCCCCTCGATGGGCGATGCGTCCTCGGCAGCCGCTCGGTTGCTCGAGATTGCTTCGTCCAACGCCGATCAGCTGATGGAAGCCGCCAAGGACGAGGCAGACCGCATTGTCGGCGAAGCTCGCACCAAGGCAGAGCGTCTCACCAACGAGGCTCGCGGCAAGGCTGACCGACTCGAGACTGATGCCCGCATTCGCGCGCAGAAACTTGACGAGGAGACCAACGAGCGTCGCACCCAGGCTGTTGCAACGATCGAGCGCGAGCGCTACGAGATTCAGCGCGAGGTCGAGCACCTTCGTGCCTACGAGCGCGAGTACCGAGCACGGCTCAAGAACTACTTCCAGAGTCAGCTCGATCAGATCTCAGCCAACGACAGCAGCACCTCTGCACCTGTGCAGGAGCCCGTGGACGCCGCACCTCGGCGCCTGCGTTCGCTGCTCGGCGACGACGAAGGCTTCTGAGCCTCGTCAGCCACACTTCACCTGTAACGGCCCGCCTCCTTCGGGAGGCGGGCCGTTGTCATGTCAGGTCAGGACCCGGACACCGTGATCGTGAAGCTGAGACCGAGCTCGGCGTCGTTGAACGCATTGGCGTCGGCAGACTCGCTGATCTCGGTGGCGAGCACCTCGTCGGCGATCTCGTCGGCGTGGGCCCGCAGCGCCGCGGCCATCGGGCCAGTGGCCGACCACCCCAGGGTGATGCGGTCGCCGATGTCGAGGCCGGATGACTTCCGGGCCTCCTGGATGACGCGGATCGCCTCACGGGCAAAACCGGCCTGCCTCAGCTCGTCGTCGAGCTCGAGGTCGAGGGCCACGGTCTCGCCCTGGTCGTTGACGACCGACCAGCCTTCACGTGGACGCTCCGAGACGATCACGTCGTCAGGCCCGATCTGGACGTCCTGGCCGGCGACCGTGACGGTGGCCGTGGCGTTCGCCGCGAGATCGGCGGCCAGCACGGCAGCATCGGCGGCGGCGATGGCGGCAGCCACCTGAGGGGTCTCCTTGCCGAAGCGTTTGCCGAGGTTGCGGAAGTTGCCCTTGGCCGTGTGATCGACGAGATCGCCGTCAGCGTCGGCGAGCGACTCGAGCGATCCGACGTTGAGTTCTTCGCACACCTGCGCGCGCAGGTCTTGGCCGAGCTGCTCCCAGGCGGCCGAGGCCACGAGGGCGCGGCGCAACGGCTGGCGCGTACGCACCTTGGCTTCGGCCCGGGCGGCGCGCCCCAGCTCGGTGACGCGCCGGGACAGGGCAACGCGGGGGCCGAGACCCTCGACGATCAGGGTCTCGTCGGCGACCGGCCAGGTGGACAGGTGAACCGACGCCGGGGCCTCAGAGGTCACCGGCACGATGAGGTCCTGCCACACGCGCTCAGCGATGAATGGGGTCAACGGGGCCATCAGTCGGGTCAACACGTCGAGCGTCTCGTGCAACGTGGCAAACGCTGCCGCGTCGCCTCGCCAGAAACGGCGACGGGAGCGGCGTACGTACCAGTTGGACATGTCATCGATGAAGGAGGCGAGCCGCGAACCGGCTGCCTGGGTGTCAAACGACTCGAGGTCGGCGGTGACATCTTGGGTGAGGGCATGGACCTCGGACAGCAGCCACTGGTCGAGCACTTCGCGCTCGGACACCGGGGGAGCCCCAGCAGCCGGAGTCCAACCCTCTGAGCTGGCGTAAAGCACGTGGAACGCGACGGTGTTCCAGTAGGTCAGCAGCACCTTGCGTACGACCTCGGTCAGCGCGTTGTGGCCGATGCGGCGGGGAGCCCAGGGTGAGCCGGAGCACGCCATGAACCAGCGCAGCGCATCGGCGCCGTGCTCGTCCATCAGCGGCATCGGCAGCAAGATGTTGCCGAGGTGCTTGCTCATCTTCTTGCCGTCCTCGGCCAGGATGTGGCCGAGGCAGACGACGTTCTCGTAGGAGCTCTTGTCGAACACCAGCGTGCCGACAGCCATCAGCGAGTAGAACCAGCCGCGAGTCTGGTCGATCGCCTCACAGATGTACTGAGCCGGATAGGCCTGCTCGAACTTCTCCTTCGAGCCCGGCGCGTGCGGGTAGCCCCACTGCGCGAATGGCATGGATCCTGAGTCGAACCACGCGTCGATGACGTCGGGAACGCGTCGGTAGGTGCCGGGCTCACCGTCGAGCTTGAATGTCACGTCGTCGATGTAGGGGCGATGCGGATCGAGATCTGCGAGGTCGCGACCGGTGAGCTGCGAGAGCTCGGCCAGCGACTCGATGCACACGAGCTTGGACGGATCGGCGTCATTGCGCCAGATGGGCAGCGGGGTGCCCCAGTAGCGGCTGCGCGACAACGACCAGTCGATGTTGTTGGTCAGCCAGTCGCCGTAGCGACCGTTCTTGATCGTCTCGGGGAACCAGTTGGTGTCGGCGTTCTCAGCCAGCAACCGGTCCTTGATCTCGGTGGTGCGGATGTACCAGGCGGGCAGCGCGTAGTACATCAGCGGCGTGTGGCATCGCCAGCAGTGAGGGTAGGAGTGCTCGTAGGCCAGCTCGTTGAACATCAGGCCACGGGCGGCAAGATCATCGGCAAGCACTCGATCGGCGGTCTTGAAGAACTGCCCACCCACGAGCGGCACCTCTGCCTCGAAGTGGCCGTCGGCCGTCACCGGGTTGACCACCGGCAGGTCGTAGGCCTTGCAGACCATCATGTCGTCGGCGCCGAATGCGGGGGACTGGTGCACCAGACCGGTGCCGTCCTCGGTCGTCACATAGTCGGCCAGAACGACGAAATGAGCCTCGGAGGGGAACGGTACGAGGTCGAAGGGGCGTTGGTAGGTCCAGCGCTCCATGTCGGTGCCGGTGAACGACTCGCCGGTCGCCGACCAGCCTTCGCCCAGTGCCTTGTCCAGCAGCGGCTCGGCAACCACGAGGGTCTCGTTGCCGTCAGTCGCGAGAACGTAGGTGACCTCGGGATTGACCGCGACCGCCGTGTTGGACACCAGGGTCCACGGGGTCGTGGTCCAGACCAGCATCGACGCCCGGCCGGCGAGCGGCCCTGACGTCAGCGGGAAGCGTACGTAGACCGAGGGGTCGGTGATCGTCTCGTAGCCTTGCGCCAGCTCGTGGTCCGACAACGTGGTGCCGCAGCGCGGGCAGTAGGGCGCAACGCGGAAGTCCTCCGTCAGCAGCCCCTTGTCGAAGATCGTGGACAGCGCCCACCAGACGCTCTCGACATAGGCGGGCTCCATCGTCCGGTAGGGGTTGGCCATGTCGACCCAGTAGCCCATCCGGTCGGTCATCTCCTCGAAGAGATCGACATTGCGCACCACCGCCTCGCGGCACTTGGCGTTGAACTCGGCGATGCCGAAGGCCTCGATGTCGAGCTTGCCGTTGAAGCCCAGCTCCTTCTCGACGGCGATCTCGACCGGCAGGCCGTGGCAGTCCCATCCGGCCTTGCGGTCGACGTGGAAGCCCTGCATCGTCTTGAAGCGCGGGAAGACGTCCTTGAAGACGCGGGCCTCGACATGGTGGGTGCCGGGGGTGCCGTTGGCCGTCGGCGGTCCCTCGTAGAACGTCCACCGCGGTGCGTCGTCAGGCGTGTCGAGGCTGGCAGCGAACGTGTCCTGCCGAGCCCACAGATCAAGGACCTCCCGCTCGAGAGCCGGGAGGTCGATGTGGGCAGGAACCGGTCGGTAGGCCGCCTGCGGCTCGTCGGTCGAAGTCACCCGATCAATTCTACGGGTCACACCGACGCAGTCTGCGGCGGTGCGAGTTGCGCTTGTCCCTGTGGCGGGTCTACTGTCCCCGCATGCCGAAGACGACATTGGCGGTACGCGCCGACGAAAAGCCCTGGACTGCTGGTGAGGCCAAGGCCGTCCGTACCGAGCTCGAGAGCGACCTCACCCGACTGCGGGGCGAGCTCGATCAGTCGGCTCGCGAGCTGCAGGACCTGTTGCGCGATGGCGTCGACGGTGCCGGCAATGACCAGGCCGATGTGGGCTCCAAAGGTCTTGAGCGCGATGCCGAGATGTCCCTCGCGGCCAATCAGCGTGAGCTGCTGCAGCAGACCGAGAAGGCTCTGGACCGCCTCGACAAGGGCGTCTACGGCCAGTGCGAGGTGTGTGGTGAGCCCATCGGCAAGATGCGGCTGATGGCCTTTCCCCGTGCGACACTGTGCATGACATGCAAGCAGCGCGAGGAACGTCGCTGAGCCCTCAAAGCGGCCCGACAACCCACACTTCAGTTCGACTCTTTGCGATCGTTGCTGCCCTGACGCTGGTCGTCGATCAGATCACCAAATTCGCCGCTGTCGAGAAGCTGCAGGATCGCGCTCCGGTCGACCTCATTCCGAACGTGTTGTCACTGACGTTCTACCGCAACCCGGGGGCCGCGTTCAGCACCGGCACCGGCTTCACCCTGGTGCTCAGCATCGTCGCGATCGCCGTCTGCATCGTCGTGATTCGCATGGCCACCCGCCTGCGTGATCGCGGTTGGGCGATCGGACTCGGTCTCCTGCTCGCCGGGGCGCTGGGCAATCTCGTCGACCGCATCTTCCGGCAGCCTTCGCCGTTCGAGGGCCATGTCGTCGACTTCATCGACTACGGAATCTTTGTCGGCAATGTCGCAGACATCGCCCTGACGTTCGCCGCGATCATCATCGTGTGGCGCACCTGGCGCGGCGTGGCGATCGATGGCACGCGTGAGGCGAAATGACTGAAGAAGTTGAGCTCGAGCACAAGGTGCTGTCGGTCCCCGAGGGGCTTGACGGGGAGCGAGTCGACAGCGCTCTCGCGAGGCTGCTCGGTCTGTCCCGCACCCGGACGAGTGACCTCGTCTCCGACGGCCACGTCAAGCTCGACGGTCAAGCGCCGTCGAAGTCCGACCGCGTTCATCCGGGCGCGATCCTTGAGGTCTCGATTCCCGCACCGCGGCGGGCCGTCGTGGTTCCGTCCGAGGTTGACGGTATGCGCATCGTCTTCCAGGACGACGACATCGTCGTGGTCGACAAGCCCGTCGGCGTCGCCGCGCATCCCAGTGTCGGCTGGTCCGGACCGACCGTCCTCGACCACCTGGCGGGCATTGGCGTACGGATCTCGACCTCGGGCGCGCCCGAGCGACGTGGCATCGTCCACCGCCTCGACGTCGGCACCAGCGGGTTGATGGCGGTTGCCAAGTCCGAGCACGCCTACACCGTGCTCAAGCAGGCGTTCCGTGATCGCTCGGTCGACAAGACCTATCACGCCCTCGTGCAGGGGCACCCCGATCCACACATGGGCACGATCGACGCCCCGATCGCCCGTCACCCCAAGCACGACTTCAAGTTCACGGTCAAGGACGGCGGACGCGAGAGCGTCACGCACTACGACACGCTCGAGGCGCACCGGTTCGCGAGCCTGCTCACGATCAACCTCGAGACGGGCCGTACGCACCAGATCCGGGTCCACATGGCCGCCCTTCACCACCCGTGTGTCGGTGACCTGATGTACGGCGCCGACCCGACCCTGGCCAAGCGCGTCGGCCTCGACCGCCAGTGGCTGCACGCCTACAAGCTGGGCTTCGTGCATCCACGGACGGGCGACCACGTGGAGTTCGAGTCGGTCTATCCGGACGACCTGGTGCACGCCCTCGAGGTCGTACGCTCCTCCGACTGACGACCATTAGCTCGGCTGGGTCAGGTCCCAGACGTAGCGGCTCGTCGGGACCAGATCCAGATCCTGATCGGCGCCGAATCGGGCGACGCTGGCCATCAACGCGGTGAGCCGCCGATTCAGCTCGTCATCGTCCCCGTTGCTGCCGTAGAACGCATGCATGTCGGTCAGCGCCTCCATCGGGAAGTGCTCCTCGACGATCGCGGCGATCGCAGGAGAGCTGGGCGTCAGTGCCTGCTCGACGACGTTCTGGATGTAGCCGAACGTGTTCTGCGTCGCGATCGCGATCGGGGTGTGATTCTCGATCCAGATCGTCATGTACTCCTCGCGCGTCATCCCGTCCGGGCGCCGTAGCACCGCGACATTCGCCAGCGCCGGTGCGCGTTCGCCGTCAGGAACGGTGGGGGGTTCGATCGGCCGGCGCTCGGTGACCCGCCAGGCGTGAAGATCTGGCTCGAGCTCGGCCAGGATCGCGATCGCAGCGGCAGGATCGTTCTCGGTCCAGAGCGTCACCACCGCCGTGATCGCCGCGCCGGGCCCGAACCGCATCGCCGGGGCCACGGCCTCGTCATCGAGGTTGAGCTGGAGCCTGTTCACACCGGCAGCGGCGAGGCGGTTCCGTAGGGCTGGGTCGTGGAGCGCGGCATGGCCGTCGGGGGCGTGCAGCACACAGATCAGTTTCGTCACGCATGCAACGTAGCGGTGTGTCTCGGGCTCCGGGCGCTGTCGTGGACAATGGGCGCATGTCATCTGTGGTGCGCCAGTCCCAGAAGTTGCGTGATGTCCTCTACGACATCCGCGGACCCGTCAACGCACGCGCGGCCGCGATGGAGGCCGAGGGTCAGCGCATCCTCAAGCTCAACATCGGCAACCCGCAGCCATTCGGCTTCGACGCACCGGCCGAGATCCTGCAGGACGTCATCGCCGGCCTGCCGACAGCCCAGGGCTACTCCGACTCACGCGGCATCCAGTCTGCCCGTCGCGCTGTCGTGCACCACTACCAGCTGCAGGAGGGCTTCCCGGTCATCGACATCGATGATGTGTGGCTGGGCAATGGTGTCTCCGAGCTGATCCAGATGGCGCTGCAGGCCCTGCTCGACAATGGCGACGAAGTGCTCATTCCGGTGCCGGACTACCCGCTCTGGACGGCCGTGACCAACCTCGCCGGCGGCGTACCGGTGCACTACACGTGCGATGAGGCGAACGGCTGGAATCCCGACATCGCCGACCTCGAGGCCAAGATCACCGACCGCACCAAGGTCATCGTGGTCATCAACCCCAACAACCCGACCGGTGCGGTCTACACCCGCGAGACGCTCACCGCGATCGCTGACCTGGCACGCAAGCACAATCTGGTGCTGATGTCAGATGAGATCTACGACAAGATTCTCTATGAGGGCGCGACGCACATCCCGATGGCAAGCATCGCCCCCGACGTCCTGACGCTCACGTTCAACGGGTTGTCCAAGGCATACCGGGTGTGCGGCTATCGGGCCGGCTGGCTCGTGGCGACCGGACCTCTGGGCGAGGCCAACGACTACCTCGAGGGCATCACGCTGCTTGCGTCAATGCGGCTGTGCCCCAACGTCCCGGCGCAGAACGCCATCCAGGTTGCTCTCGGCGGCTACCAGTCGATCAACGAGCTGATCCTGCCCGGCGGCCGGCTGCTCGAGCAGCGAGACACGGCGGTCGAGGAGCTCAACAAGATTCCCGGCGTCAGTGTCGTGGTGCCGCAGGGTGCGCTGTACGTGTTCCCGCGCCTGGATCCCGACGTCTATCCGATCAAGGATGACCAACAGCTCGTGCTCGACCTGTTGCTGCAGGAGAAGATCCTGCTGACGCAGGGGAGTGGTTTCAACTGGCCGGACCCCGATCACCTTCGCATCGTGACGCTGCCGTGGGCCCGTGACCTCGCAGAAGCCATTCAGCGTCTCGGCAACTTCCTCAGCACCTACGAGCAGCCCTAGTGCCTGCCTAGCGCTGCTTGCTGGTCTTACGGCGCTTCGCTCGCAGAGCTCGCTCCCGTTCGGCCGCTGGCGGCCTCACTAGCGGGCGGTGGGTCCCTAGGCCGGGGGTCCAGCTTGACTAGCGCTGTTTGCTGGCGATGTAGTCGGCGGCTTCGTTGACGCGGAATCGTACGATCGCGTCGATCAGGTCGACCGGGAGTGGCTCGTCGAGCGGGAAGCGGATCGCCGACTTGCTGGTCTTGAACGCTGCAAGCTCTTCGTCGAATGCGGCGAACGCACCTGCCGTCGGGAAGAAGTTGAGCGATGTGTGCTCGGGGTAGCCCGCGAACTGCACCACGACGACACCGTCGGTCTTGTAGGCCGGGATGTTGTAGCTGATCGTCTCCTCGGCATCCGGAGCGGCCGCACGGATGATGCGACGCATCTCGACCAACCGTTCCTCGACGTCAATGAGCGATGCGTCGAGGTACTCATCGACACTGGTGAACTTCATGTTTTCGTCGGCCATGTGACCAGTAGAGCCGACAGCAAAGCCGATCACCAAACTTCCGGGCGAGCCATCCGAGTTCTGTTGGTGGCTGACGACTAGGCTGGGGCTCTTCCCCCCAGACCGCGCCGAGGAGGCCATTTTTCGATGTCGAGCGACTCGCCATTCGTGCACCTGCATGTGCACACGGAGTACTCGATGTTGGACGGCCACGCGCTGCTCGGACCGCTGTTCGAGCGCACTGCCGAGCTGGGGATGCCGGCCATTGCGATGACCGATCACGGCAACCTGCACGGCGCATACGACTTCTGGGCCAAGGCTCGCGAGCACGATGTCAAGCCGATCATCGGCATGGAGGCCTACCTCGCGCCCAACATCTCGCGCCACGAGAAGAAGGCCGTGCAGTGGAACAAGGGCGGTGACGACGACGTCTCCGGACGCGGCGCCTACACGCACATGACGCTGCTCTCGGAGTCGACCGAAGGCATGCACAACCTGTTCCGCATTGCCTCGCACGCCAGCCTCGAAGGGCAATACCGCAAGCCGCGCGCCGACCGCGAGCTGCTGCAGCAGTACGGCAAGGGCATCATCGCGACGACCGGATGCCCGTCGGGCGAGATCCAGACGTGGCTGCGCATCGGCAACTACGAAAAGGCGCGCGCCTCGGCCGCGGAGTTCCAGGACATCTTCGGCAAGGAAAACTTCTTCCTCGAGCTGATGGAGCACGGGCTCGAGATCGAGGCCCGCGTACGCGACGGACTGCTCAAGCTGCGGGCCGACCTCGGGCTTCCGGTCATCGCGACCAATGACTCGCACTACGTCTCGCCCGATGACGTCGAGGCGCACGACGCGCTTCTGTGCATCGGCACCGGCACGACGCTCGGTGACCCCAAGCGCTTCAAGCTCGACGGTGGCGGCTACTACATCAAGTCGGCCAAGGAGATGCGCGACCTCTGGGAGGACCGCTTCGATCTCAAGGAAGCCTGCGACAACACCCTGCTGATCGCCGAGCGGTGCAATGTTGAGTTCGCCGAGTCCAACGGCGGCTACATGGCACGCTTCGACGTGCCGGCCGGCGAGACCGAGGAGAGCTTCTTCGCCAAGGAGGTCTGGGCCGGCATCGAGTCGCGCTACCCCGGTGCGGCGCTGACCCCCGAGGTGCGGGCGCGCACCGAGTACGAGCTCGAGGTCGTCACCGGCAAGGGCTACTGCGGCTACTACCTCGTGGTCGCCGACTTCATCAACTGGGCCAAGGACAACGGCATTCGCGTCGGACCCGGCCGCGGGTCGGGAGCTGGTTCGATCGCCGCCTATGCGCTGCGCATCACCGACCTGTGCCCGCTGACCCACGGACTGATCTTCGAGCGTTTCCTCAACCCCGAACGCCCGTCGATGCCCGACTTCGACATCGACTTCGACGAGCGTCGCCGAGCTGAGGTCATCCGCTACGTCAGCAACAAGTACGGCGAGGAACGCGTTGCCATGATCGCGACGTTCGGCCGGCTCAAGTCCAAGGCCGCGATCAAGGATGCCAACCGCGTCCTCGACTATCCGTTCAGCATGGGTGAGCGCATCACCAAGACCTTGCCGCCCGACATCATGGGCAAGGGCGTGGCCCTCAAGGACATGTTCGACAAGAGCCACAAGCGCTACAGCGACGCATCCGAGTTCCGCGCGCTGCACGACTCCGACGCCGAGGTCCGCAAGATCTACGACACCGCGCTTGGTCTCGAAGGACAGATCCGCCAGTGGGGTGTGCATGCCGCCGGTGTGATCATGTCGAGCGATCCGCTGATCGACATCGTGCCCATCATGAAGCGCGAGCAGGACGGCGCGATCATCACCCAGTTCGACTACCCGATGTGCGAAGCGCTCGGGCTGGTCAAGATGGACTTCCTCGGGCTGCGCAACCTCACGGTGCTCGACGACACGCTCGTCAACATCAAGCGCAACCGCGACATCGACCTGGTGCTCGAGGACCTGACGTTCGACGACCCCGCGACGTACGAGCTGCTGTCGCGTGGTGACACGCTCGGCGTGTTCCAGCTCGATGGCGGGCCGATGCGGGCGCTGCTGCGCAGCATGAAGCCTGACAAGTTCGAGGACATCTCGGCCGTTGGTGCGCTCTACCGTCCCGGTCCGATGGGTGCTGACTCGCACAACAAGTACGCGCATCGCAAGAACGGGCGCGAACCGATCGACCCGATCCACCCCGAGCTCGAGAAGCCGCTGGAGAAGGTGCTCGGTGAGACCTACGGCCTGATCGTCTATCAGGAGCAGGTGATGGAGATCGCCCAGGTCCTGGCCGGTTTCTCGCTCGGCCAAGCCGACAACCTGCGGCGCGCGATGGGCAAGAAGAAGAAGTCCGAGCTCGACAAGCTCTACGCCGGATTCGAGGCCGGAATGTTCGAGCGCGGCTACTCCGCCGCAGCGGTCAAGACACTGTGGGAGATCCTGCTCCCGTTCTCCGACTATGCGTTCAACAAGGCGCACTCGGCCGCATACGGGGTCATCTCATACTGGACCGCCTACCTGAAGGCCAACTTCCCGGCCGAGTACATGGCGGCGCTCCTCACCAGCACCCGCGTCGACAAGGACAAGTCGGCGATCTACCTCAACGAATGCCGCCGTATGGGCATCAAGGTGCTGCCGCCCGACGTCAACGAGTCGGTGTCCAACTTCGCCTCGGTCGGACCCGACATCCGCTTCGGGCTCGGCGCGATTCGCAACATCGGCGAGCACGTCGTCGCCGGCATCGTCGAGGGACGCACCGAGGGTGGCCCCTATGCCGACTTCGCCGACTTCCTCGACAAGGTCCCGACGCATGTCTGCAACAAGCGGGTGCTCGATTCGCTGGTCAAGGCCGGCGCCTTCGACTCGCTCGGCCATCGCCGGCGCGCACTGGCCTCGATTGCCGAGGATGCCGTCGACCAGCACATCGACCTCAAGCGCAATGCGGCGATCGGGCAGGATTCGCTGTTCGGCGGCATGGACGACGAGTTCACCGGTGTCACCGTGGCGGTGCCGATGATGCCCGAATGGGACAAGACCCAGCTGCTGGCCTACGAGCGCGACATGCTCGGCCTGTACGTCTCCGATCACCCGCTGCAGGGCCTCGAGCACGTGCTCAAGGCCAGTAGCGACTGCACGGTCGGCGAGCTGCTGACCGACCTTGAACGTCCCGACGGCAGCACCGTACGCATCTGCGGGCTGATCACCGGTGTGCAGCGCCGCATGAGCAAGAAGGGCGACAGCTGGGCGTCGATCACCCTTGAGGACCTCGAGGGTGGCATCGAGGTGATGGTCTTCCCGGGCGCCTATCAGCTGGCCGTTCCGGTGCTCATCCCCGACACGATTGTCGTGGTCAAGGGGCGCATCCGGCGCAAGGACGACGGCTTGGAGCTCAACGCTCTCGAGGTGACGATGCCGGCGATGGGTGACGGACGTCCTGACACCCCGCTGGTGGTCAGCCTGCCCGTTGCCCGGTGCACGACCGACACGATTGCCTCGTTCAAGCAGGTGCTCGCCGCCCACCCCGGCACGGCCGAGGTGCACCTGCGTCTGGTCGGCAACGGATCAACCAAGGTCATGCGCCTTGACGACAAGCTGCGGGTTGCGCAGTCGTCGTCGCTGATCGCCGACCTCAAAGAGCTCTTGGGGCCCCATTGCCTGTCGTGAAGGTCACCTCCTACGTTGCCGCGATGCTCCTGCTGGGTGTCGCGGCCGGTGTCGTGTGGCAGTGGCTGGCCAACCCGGCCGAGTGGGAGGTGCGCACCGACGGTCGCATCGTGTTGACCGAGATGGCCTCTCGCGGACAGTTCGGCGTCATCGTCGTGTTCGTGATCGCGGGTGCCGTGGCCTCGTTGATCTGGGGATTCGCCACCGGTCTCGGACTGCGCGACCTCGGCTGGCGGCTCACACCACTGGTCATTCTCACCACCGTCGCCGCTGCCCTGATCGCCTGGCAGATCGGCATGGCACTGGGCCCAGACGGTCCTCAATCTGCCGTTGATCCAGCGGTTGGCGACAAGCTGCCATCCAAGCTGGCCATCGATGGGGTCGCCCCGTTCGTGGTGTGGCCGATCTTCGGTGTGCTGGGCGTGCTCCTCGCGGCGTGGATGAGCAACGAGGCCGAAGACCCATCGGTCGACCTGCAGCCCTCCGAGGCCTGAATCCGCCGGTGCTCGCGCTAGCGAGCCAACCTGGCGACGACGCCAGATGTCAGCCGGATGAGATCGGCCGGGTCGAGCTCAGCCTCGAGCCCACGTCGACCGCCGGAGACGAACACGGTCGGCCACTTCGTTGACGAACGGTCAATCACGGTCGGGTGCTGGTGCTTCTGACCGAATGGAGAGATGCCGCCGATGACATATCCCGTGGCGCGCTGCGCCTGCGCCGTGTCGGCCATCCGAGCCTTCTTGCCGCCCAACGCATCGGCCAGCGCCTTGAGGTCGAGCGAGCCCATCACCGGCACGACGCCGACGCACAGCTTGCCGTCCACGAGTGCCATGAGGGTCTTGAAGACGCGGGCGGGATCGACGTTGAGCGCCTTCGCTGCCTCCATGCCGAACGAGTCGGCGCGAGGATCATGAACGTAGGAGTGAGGGGTGTAGAACACGTTGGCTCGATGAAGAGCAGCGAACGCAGGTGTGCCGTCGCTGGGTTTCCCGTTGGCGGCCACATGACCAACCTAGTGCGTCCGTAGACTTGGTGCCGTGATGCGACGCCTCGATGCGAGGAACCTCGACCCGACCCCCGACGAATGCCAGGGGGTCTATCGCGCTGCCGTCCCGCGTGCGCTGCTCGATGTCGATCAGGCGCTCGCAACCGTGCGCCCGATCTGTGAAGACGTTCGGGTGCGTGGAGCCGACGCTGTGCTTGAGGCAGGCGAGAAGTTCGACGGCGTACGACCCGCTCAGCTGCGGGTGCCGGCAGCCGCACTGAATGACGCGCTCACCAACCTCGACCCAGAGGTACGAGTCGCCCTCGAGGAGTCCGTACGACGTCTCCGCCAGACCTGCGAGCAGGAGCTCGAGCAGACCATCGTCAGCGATGTGGCGCCCGGTGCTGTGGTCGAACGGCGCATCGTGCCGATGCAGCGCGTTGGCCTCTACGTGCCGGGCGGGCTGGCGCCGCTCGTCAGCACGGTCGTCATGAACGCCGTCCCGGCACAGGTCGCCGGTGTGCCGCAGATTGCCCTGGCCAGCCCGCCACAGAAGGACTTCGGCGGCCTTCCACACCCGACCATCCTTGCGGCCTGCGCGCTGCTCGGCCTTGATGAGGTCTACGCCGCCGGAGGCGCCCAGGCCCTCGCGATGTTCGCGTACGGGGCCGGCGACTGCCGCGCTGTCAACCTCATCACCGGGCCGGGCAACATCTACGTTGCGGCGGCCAAGCGCCACCTCCAAGGCACTGTCAGCATCGATGCCGAGGCAGGTCCGACTGAGATCGCGATCATCGCCGACGAGTCGGCCGACGCGGCATACGTGGCGGCCGACCTGATCAGCCAGGCCGAGCACGACCCGATGGCGGCCAGCGTGCTCATCACCGACAGCGAAGTTCTTGCTGACCGGGTCGACCAGGAGCTGGCGTCGCAGGTCACAGAGGCGAAGCACAGCGAGCGCATTCACACAGCTCTCACCGGCCAGCAGTCGGCGACCGTGCTGGTGCGCGACATCGATCAGGCCGTCGACGTCGCCAACGCCTACGCCGCCGAGCACCTCGAGATCCAGACCCGCGACGCCGCTGGTGTCGCGGCTCGCATCATCAACGCCGGCGCAGTGTTCGTGGGGGCGCACACGCCCGTCTCGCTCGGCGACTATGCCGCCGGATCCAACCACGTCCTGCCAACCGCTGGCTGCGCCTGTCACTCCTCAGGCCTGTCGGTTCGGGCGTTCTGCCGCAACATGCACGTCGTCACCTACTCCGCGGAGGCCCTGCGCGAGGTCGGCGATCACGTCGTCGCACTCGCCGAGGCAGAAAACCTGCCGTCGCACGGGACGGCCGTCTCGATTCGCACGTCCGGCCCCGTCCCCGAGAAGGACGCCTAGGTATGCCGCTGCCCGATTGGGTGCCGATCCGTGATGACCTGCGGGAGTTCGAGCCGTACGGTGCGCCGCAGATCCCCGACGTCATCAACCTCAACGTCAACGAGAACCCCTATGCGCCGAGCGCGCAGGTTGCCGCCGACATCGCCGAGGCCGTGCGCATCACGGCTACTGGTCTCAACCGTTATCCCGATCGCGAGGCGACGCACCTGCGTGAGGCGCTGGCCGGATATCTCGGGCACGGTCTGACGGCTGACCGGGTGTGGGCGGCCAATGGCTCCAACGAGGTCATGCTGCAGATTCTCCAGGCGTTCGGAGGCCCCGGCCGCACGGCCCTGTCGTTCGCGCCGACCTACTCGATGTACCCCGAGTACGCCCGCGACACCCACACCCGCTGGGTCACCGGGAGCCGCGAGCAGGACTTCACGATCGACGCCGGGCGAGCGCTCGACCTGATCGCCGCGGAGCAGCCCGATGTGGTCCTGCTGACGTCACCCAACAACCCGACCGGCACCGCACTTCCGCTGGAGACTGTGCGTGCGATTGCGGAGGCGGCCCCGGGCATCGTCGTGGTTGACGAGGCATACGCGGAGTTCCGCCGGGCGGGAACGCCCACGGCTCTTGAGGTGCTCGATGAGTTTCCACGGATGCTCGTCACCCGCACCATGAGCAAGGCGTTCGCGCTGGCGGGCGGTCGCCTGGGTTATGTCGCCGCGGACGTCGCGATGATCGACGCCCTGCGCATCGTCCGACTGCCCTATCACCTGTCGGCCGTCACCCAGGCTGTGGCGATTGCGGCACTGGCCCACAGCGATGAGCTGTTGGCCCGGGTCGATGAGATCCGTACGTCCCGCGACAGCCTCGCGGAGTGGTTGAAGGACCAGGGGCACACCGTGGCTGACTCGGACGCGAACTTCGTGCTGTTCGGTCAATTCGACGATCGACACGCCATCTGGCAGGCCCTGGTCGACCGGGGCGTGCTGATACGGGAGACTGGACCCGAAGGATGGCTGCGCGTGTCGCTTGGCACGCCAGCCGAAAACGCCGTTTTCAAGCAAGCACTACAGGAGGTGACCCGATGACCCGTACCGCGCGCATCGAACGAAAGACCTCCGAGTCGCACGTTGTTGTCGAGGTCGACCTCGACGGCAGCGGTGTCAGCGACATCTCCACCGGTGTGGGTTTCTACGACCACATGCTCACCGCGTTTTCACGCCACTCGTTGATCGACCTGACGGTCCGGTCCGAAGGCGACATCCACATCGACGCCCACCACACCGTCGAGGACACCGCGATCTGCCTCGGACAGGCTCTGAGGGAGGCGCTCGGCGACAAGATCGGCATCCGCCGCTACGGCAACGCGCTGGTGCCACTCGACGAAGCCTTGGCACAGGCCGTTGTCGACGTCTCCGGGCGTCCCTACTTCGTGCACGCCGGCGAGCCCGATCGACAGATCACCGCGATCATCGGCGGTCAATACACCGGCGCGCTCACGGGGCACGTCCTCGAGTCGATCGCCCACCACGCGGCCATCACGATGCACGTTCGCCTGCTGGACGGGCGCGACCCGCACCACATCGCGGAGGCGCAGTTCAAGGCCGTCGCCCGTGCCGTGCGGGACGCGATCGCGATCGACCCGCGCGAGTCAGGCATACCCAGCACCAAGGGTGCCCTGTGACCTTCCGCTGCCTCGGCGATCGGGCGGCGGAGTGACCGCTCGGCGCCCCAGCGTCGCCGTGCTCGACTACGGATCCGGCAACCTGCGGTCGGCCCTCCGGGCGATCGAGCACGCCGGCGCGGAGGCCGTGCTCACCCACGACGCCACGGTGGCCGCCGAGGCCGACGGCCTGCTGGTGCCGGGAGTCGGTGCATACGCCGCGTGCATGGCGGGGCTGATCGGGGTCGACGGCGTTCGCATCATCGAGCGCCGGCTCATCGCGTCGCGACCCGTGCTGGGCATCTGTGTCGGCATGCAGGTGTTGTTCGCCGAAGGCATCGAGCACGGCGTACGGAGCGAAGGTTGCGGAGAGTGGCCCGGGGTCGTCGAGCGGCTCCAGGCGCCGATCGTGCCGCACATGGGATGGAACACCGTGGTGCCCGGTGACGGGTCGGCGATGTTCGCCGGCATCGAGGACGAGCGCTTCTACTTCGTGCACTCCTACGGCGTGCGCGAGTGGGTCCTGTCCCAGCCTCCGGCGCTGAAGCCGCCGGCGGTGACCTGGACCGACTACGCCGGAGACCGATTCGTGTCGGCCGTCGAGCACGGGCCGCTCTGGGCGACGCAGTTCCATCCCGAGAAGTCTGGCGATGCCGGAGCCCAGCTGCTCCGCAACTGGCTCTCGACGCTCTAGGACACACCGATACGCTGCACCGGTGACTCTCGAACTCCTTCCCGCCGTCGACGTTGCCAACGGACAGGCCGTGCGCCTGGTGCAGGGCGAGCTGGGGAGTGAGACCTCCTACGGTTCACCCCTCGACGCTGCGTTGCAGTGGCAGTCCGATGGCGCCGAGTGGATCCACCTCGTCGACCTCGACGCCGCCTTCGGCACCGGCACCAACCGTGAGCTGCTCGCCGACGTCGTCGGACGGCTCGACGTGAAGGTCGAGCTGTCGGGAGGCATCCGTGACGACGCCTCGTTGCGGGCTGCGCTCGCGACGGGGTGCACCCGCGTCAATCTCGGCACTGCGGCGCTCGAGGACCCGGTGTGGTGTGCCGAGGCCATCAGCACGTTCGGCGACCAGATCGCGGTCGGCCTTGACGTACGCGGCCACACCCTCGCGGCCCGTGGGTGGACCGAGGAGGGCGGCAACCTGTTCGAGGTTCTCGAACGGCTGGAGCGCGACGGCTGCGAGCGCTACGTGGTCACCGACGTCACCAAGGACGGCACGCTCACCGGCCCCAACCTCGACCTGCTCCGCCAGGTGTGTGCAGTGACGGACAAGCCGGTCGTCGCGTCAGGAGGCGTCTCGAGCCTCGACGATCTGCGGGCGATCGCCGCATTGACGGGAATCGGCGTCGAGGGCAGCATCGTGGGCAAGGCCCTGTATGCCGGCGCGTTCACCCTGCCGGAGGCGCTTGCAGCAATGAGAGAGGTTCAGGAGTGACGGCTTCTGACGACATCTGGTCGGGATTCTCCGCCGATCCGCGCAGGCCTGAGTCCTTGGCGTTGAAGGCGACTGACGCCGATCGTGATGCAGCTGGCGCCGTTCTCCGCGATGCCTTCGCGGACGGCCGGTTGAGCCTGTCGGAGTACGACAAACGCCTCGACAGGGCACTCGCGGTCGGCACGTTGGGTGAGGTGCATCAGCTGATCGCCGATCTGGTCGCGGCGGCCGATGACTTCACTCCCAACCCCGTGGCGCTGGACCTGCAGCCCAAGGCAGTCGTCAAATATGGGCGTGAGCTCCGCAACGCGCGCAACCGCGCACTTTTCCTCACGTCGGCCTCGCTCGGGATCTGGCTGGTGACGAGCCTTGCGGGCGCACCCTGGTGGGCCTTCTGGCCTGTCATCCCGATCGTGGCATCGGGCCTGAGCTACCGATCGACGCGTGACAACGCCGCGACCCGCATCAAGGACATTGCGGACAATCTCGCCGAGACACGTCGTACGACCCGCGACCTCGACTGACTCAGCAGCCGTCGCGGATCAACAGCGGCTTGCGGTCGTCGACCTCCATGAACGTGATCTTCGAGCTGTCATCGACAGCATCCGGCCGCTCGTCGAACAGGAATCCGAGCCACGCATCACCATCGTTGATGAACGCCCCTGACTGGTCGAAGCCTTCGCTGGTGACGGGGGAGAGGCTCGGATATGCCGCGGTCAGCTCCCCGAACGTGCTTCCGACACCGATCCCTTCCGCCGTCTTCGGCCCTCCCGCGCTGATTCCCATGGCCGCGATGCGTCCGTCCGCCTCAGTGAGGACGTCGAGGGACGTGCTGACTGATGGCTTCCACTCCAGCGCTGCAACGCCTCGGCAGTCGTCAGTTCCATGGTCGACGTCGGTGTCGAAGAGGCCGGTGGCCGCGGCGTCGGACTTGGTCATACCGGCCTCGGCGGCGCCCACTCGCCCTGGGGCGACGACGAAGGCGTCCTCCGACGGTGTGGCTGTCGCGGCCGGTGTCGTGATGGTGGGCGACGGTGTCGGCGTCGCGTCAGGGGTGTCGCCGTCATCGAGGTTGAGGTAGAACACGATCACCAGCGCAAACACCAGCAGCATCGCGATGGCGGACAGGGTGTGCTTCGTGTTCCATCCGGTCACCATGGGTTGATGGTAGTGAAAAGGCTGTCGGTCGGGGCAGATAGTCTCGAGAAGTGAGTCTTGCCGTCCGCGTGATCCCTTGTTTGGACGTCGACAACGGCCGAGTCGTCAAGGGCGTCAATTTCGTCGATCTGCGCGATGCAGGTGATCCGGTCGAGATGGCCAAGGTCTATGACACCGAGCGGGCCGACGAGCTGACCTTTCTTGACATCACCGCATCGTCAGACAGCCGCTCGACCACCTACGACGTGGTCGGTCGGACCGCCGACGAGGTCTTCATCCCGCTGACGGTCGGGGGTGGTGTCCGCACCCCCGATGACGTCGACCGGTTGCTGCGGGCCGGAGCCGACAAGGTGGCCATCAACACCGCCGCGATCACCCGGCCAGAAGTCATCGCCGACATTGCCCAGCGGTTCGGCAACCAGGTGCTGGTGCTCAGCGTTGACGCGCGCCGCAGCGCAGATCAGCCGAGCGGCTTCGAGGTGACGACGCACGGAGGCCGCACCTCCGCCGGTCTCGACGCGGTCGAATGGGCCCGCGCCGCGTCCGAGCTGGGTGCCGGCGAGATCCTGCTCAACTCGATGGATGCCGACGGCACAAAAAATGGCTTCGACCTGGAAATGATTCGGGCGGTCCGCAGCGTTACACAGGTGCCACTCATCGCGAGTGGCGGCGCCGGCCGGCTGGAGCACTTTCCGCAGGCCATCGAAGCCGGCGCTGACGCCGTTCTTGCTGCAAGTGTCTTCCACTTCGGCGAGCTGACCATCAGACAGGTGAAAGACACGTTGCACGCAGCAGGCCACAGTGTCCGATAGCCCCTCTGCACGCTCAGATGGGGCCATGCTCGAGGAGCCAGAGGATTCGGGCGACCTCGGATCCGACGACCACAGCCACGTCAACCAGCGCGGCGCCAGCCTGCTGGGGCGCGGCATCCGCGAAGAGAAGTTCCTGTTCTCGATCTCGGTGATGGGCGCGCTGCTGTTCGGTGCCATGACAGTTGCCGACGCCTGGGTGCTCGGATGGGCGACCGACCACGTCATCCGGCCGTCCTTCGCGCGCGGAGATGTGGCTGAGGGCGCACTCTTCGGTGCGATCGCCTTGTTCATGGCTGTCGCGATCCTGCGTGCGCTGGGAGTCATCGGGCGCCGGCTGATCGGCGGCGTCGTCTACTACCGCCTCATCGCGACCTATCGCCGCAAGGTGACGCGCAAATATCTCGCGCTCCCGATGTCGTGGCACCACCGCCACCCCACGGGGCAGCTGCTGTCCAACGCCAACGCCGATGTCGAGGCTGCGTGGGCGGTCTTCATGCCGCTGCCCATGGCGATCGGTGTCATCGCGATGCTCGTGGCCGCAGTCGTCGCAATGCTCGCGGCCGATGTCGTGCTGACGATTGTCGGACTCGTGGTGTTCCCGCTGTTGTTCGTCATCAACGTCTACTACCAACGCTGGCTGTCGCCCAAGGTCGCCTACGCGCAGTCGCTGCGTGGTGTGGTCAGCGCGGTTGCCCATGAGTCATTCGACGGCGCACTCGTCGTGAAGTCACTCGGCCGTGAGGCAGACGAGACCGAGCGGTTCAAGCGGGTGACAGAGGAGCTGCGCGACGCCAACATCGAGGCTGGCCGCATCCGCAGCATGTTCGATCCGCTGCTCGAGGCGCTTCCGAGCTTCGGCATCCTGCTCGTGATCATCCTCGGGGTCGGCCGAGTCGCCAGTGGTGCTGCTGACCCGGGTGACGTCGTGTCCGTCGCCTATCTGTTCACCGTTGTCGCCTTTCCCGTCCGCGCGATCGGCTGGGTGCTCGGGGAGCTTCCGCGAAGCGTCGTCGGCTGGAATCGCGTCGAGTCGGTCCTCAACGAGCGCGGCTCGATGTCCTACGGTGACCAGGGCCTCGACGGATCAGGTCCCGTCACTCTCGCCGTGCAGGACGTGTCATTTCGCTTCGCCGACGCAGATCGAGATGTCCTCAAAGGCATCGACCTCGATGTTGCGCCGGGCAAGGTCATCGCCGTCGTCGGCGCGACGGGCAGCGGCAAGAGCACGCTCACGTCCTTGCTCACCCGACTCGTCGACCCCCACGCGGGCACCATCTCGGTCAACGGCGTCGACATCCGTGAGCTCACCCACCAGGAGCTCGCGCGTGCGATCGCCGTCGTGCCCCAGGGCACGTTCCTGTTCGATGACAGCGTCCGATCAAATGTGACACTCGGCGGCGACCACAGCGACGAAGACGTCTGGGCAGCGCTGCGCACGGTCCAGGCCGATGGATTTGTCTCGGCACTGCCGCGAGGGCTCGACAGCGAGCTGGGTGAGCGGGGCACGACGCTCTCGGGTGGTCAGCGCCAGCGTCTCTCGCTGGCTCGCGCACTCGTACGTCGTCCGCGTCTGCTCGTCATGGACGACGCCACCAGCGCGGTCGACCCCGAGGTGGAGCAGCGCATCCTCAAGGCGTTGGCTGCCCACACGTCGGACGACGACGGCCCCACCGTGCTCGTCGTTGCCTATCGCAAGGCGACGATCGCGCTTGCCGATGAGGTCGTGTTCCTCGACGACGGGGTCATCGCTGACCGCGGCAGCCACGACGAGCTGATCGCGCGCTCGGCCGAATACCGCAACCTCGTCAACGCCTACGACCTGGCGCGAGAGGAGATGTCATGAGCGAGACGGTTGCCGAGGCCAACCGGCTGACCGGCATGGCGATCGTCCGCCGGGGCCTTTCGCTGTCGCCGGCGATCAAGGACGGTCTCGGGCTCACCCTGGTGCTGGCGATCCTGAGCACCCTGGGCGGTTCGGTCGTCCCGATCCTGATCCAGGTCACGGTCGACTCCGGCCTGGGCAAGGGCGGAGAGACCCGCCTCAGCGACGTCGCGGGCTACCTCGCAGGCGCGGCGGTGCTGATCGTCGTCACAGGTCTGATCGCCTACTGGATGCGCGTACGACTGTTCGTGGCCAGCGAGACGGGTCTGGCGCAGATGCGCGTCGATGCATTCCGCCACGTGCACGACCTGTCGATGCTCACCCAGAATGCCGAGCGCCGTGGCGTGCTGGTCTCGCGGGTCACGTCCGACATCGACCAGATCTCACAGTTCCTGCAGTTCACGGGCATCATGCTGGTCATCAGCATCGGCCAGATCGTGGTGGCGACAGCCATCATGACCTACTACTCGTGGCAGCTGACTCTTGTCGTGCTGGTCACCTTCCTGCCGCTGTTCATCAGCCTGAAGTTCTTCGCCGATCGCCTGAGTCGTGCCTACGACATCGTGCGACGCACCGTCGGTGAGATGCTCGCCGTCATCGCCGAGCCCGTCGTCGGCGCATCGGTCGTCCGGGCCTACGCGATCGAGAAGCGCACCCAGGAGCGGGTGGACGCCGGCATCAAGAGCAACCTCGACGCCAACGTCAAGGCGCAGCGGCTGGTGGCGGTGACATTCGCCTCGGCGGGTGTCGCCGGAGGACTGGCCAACGCCGGCGTCATCGCGTTCGGTGTGTTGCTCGGCGTACGGGGCGATCTTTCGATCGGCACGGTCATCGCGTTCGCGTTCCTGGTCGGTCTGATGGTTGGCCCGGTCCAGATGGCCACCCAGGTGCTCACGGACGCACAGAACGCCATCGCGTCGTGGCGGCGAGTCATCGAGCTCCTCGACACGCCGGCCGACGTGGTTGACCCGGGGGAGCGGGGCACCTCTCTACCGGTCGGCACCCTGGGTGCGCGATTCGACGGGGTGACGTTCGCCTACCCCGACGGCCCTGACGTGCTCAAGGGCATCGACGTCACGATCCAGCCCCGACAACGCGTCGCGGTGGTTGGCGAGACGGGTTCGGGCAAGACGACATTCGCCAAGCTGCTGACCCGCCTGATGGATCCGACAGCCGGCGCGGTCGAGCTCGGCATCCCATCCGGCAGCTGGCAGGACATCAGCACGGTGTCCTTCGAGGAGCTCCGCCAGCACATCCTGATGGTGCCGCAGGAAGGCTTCCTGTTCGACGCAACGCTGCGCGACAATCTGCTCTACGGCCGCAAGGATGCCACCGATGTCGAGCTGCGCGAGGTCATCACGGACCTCGGGCTCACCGATTGGTTCGCTGCGTTGCCCCGTGGGCTCGACAGCCAGGTGGGCCAGCGCGGCGAATCGTTGTCAGCGGGGGAGCGCCAGCTCGTCGCGCTCGTGCGTTCTGCGCTCGCCGACCCCGAGTTCATCGTGCTCGACGAAGCGACCAGTGCCGTCGACCCGCAGACCGAGCTGCGAGCCACCCGAGCACTCGATCGCCTGCTGGACGGGCGCACCAGCCTGACGATCGCGCACCGCCTGTCGACGGCCGAGAACGCCGACCGGGTCCTCGTGTTCGACGCGGGTCACCTCGTGGAGGACGGCACGCACGCCCAGCTCGTCGCGGCCGATGGCGTCTATGCGCGGCTTCACGCGAGCTGGATTGCCCAGGCCTCGCTCGCCTCGCACGCGACCGTCGAACCCGCCTGACAGACTGGACCCCGTGAAGTCCCTTGATCCGGCCATCGCATCGCGACTCAAGCGCGATGCCAATGGCCTTGTGCCCGCCGTCGTCCAGGATGCCGAGAGCCACGACGTGCTCATGGTCGGCTGGATGGATGACGAGGCCCTCCACCGCACCCTGACGACCGGACGCGGCACCTACTGGAGTCGCAGCCGCCAGGACTACTGGGTCAAGGGCGAGACGTCAGGCCATGTCCAGGCCGTGCGCGAGGTCCGTCTCGACTGCGATGGCGACACCCTGCTGGTGATCGTCGACCAGACCGGACCGGCCTGTCATACCGGTGATCGCACGTGCTTCGACGCGGACCGCTTGCTGTGACTCCGCGTCGCCTCTACGCGCCCGCGGTGCTGGCAACGCTGGCAGCGGGCGGATTGGCGTTCCTAGCCGTGCGTCGTACGTGGGCCAGCACCACCGTCGTGGCTGATGGACTGTCGACAGATGCTGTCTCGGTGACGGGCACGGACGCACATCCGTTGGCATCAGCGCTGGCGCTGGTCGTCCTGGCCTCGGCCTTGGCAGTTCTTGCGACGTCAGGGCGTGCACGGCAGGCCGTCGGGATCCTGACGACTCTCGTGTCGCTCGCAGCGTTCTGGATCATCGTGCGGGGCGGCGACGCGCTCGACGACGCAGTGGCCGCAGCAGTCAAGCAGTCTCCGGCCTTCACCGGGACCAACCTTCCTGACGACGTGCACACGACAGCGTGGAGATTCGTCGCTGCCGCGGCATTCGTGGTGGCCATGGGACTCGGTGCCCTGACCACTCGATTCGCGCCTGTCTGGCCGGCTATGGGCAGTCGATACGACGCCCCACCCATCAGTCCAGCCGCCCAGGCCACGCAGGACGATGACGACATGTGGAAGGCGTTGGACGAGGGTCGCGATCCGACCCAGTAGTCTGAGCGAAGTTCCGACCCACGAGGAGATTTACGCATGCATGGATCATCGCCAGCCGCCTGGACCGCCGTCCTGTTGTGTCTTGTCGGCATCACCATCGGCGGGGTCGCGTTGATTCCCGACCCCAACTGGGTCCTCTTCACCATTGGCTGCGTCGTCACACTCGGGTCAGCGCTCGTCGGCCGAGTCATGGCCGCGGCCGGCATGGGCGTCGACCGCGCCGCCGATCACAGCTAGGCACACACTGAGCAGCGAAGGAACGCCATGACGCAGCCTCCGCAGTATCCGAGCTACCCCGGCCCCGAGCAGCCCTCGACGCCACCGCCTGCGGGCATCCAGCCGCCTCCGCCGCCGGGCTACCAGCCACCTCCGCCTGCCGGCTACCAACCGCCGCAGCAACCGTACGGAGCCGCACCTCAGGGTTCCCCGTGGGGCGAGTACGCCAGCTGGTTGTCCCGTGTCGGCGCGGCGCTGCTTGACGGACTGTTCGCGATGTTGCTGTGTGTCGTGCCCATGGTGGTCGGGTTCTACATCGCCTTCAAGGACACCCGCATCGATGAGGCTACCGACGAGCTGACGGGCGGCGTCGATCCGCTCGGCATCGTCGTCCTGGCGCTCACCGGCCTCCTGTTCTTTGCGTTTGACATCTGGAACCGCGGCATCAGGGTCGGTGCGAAGGGCCAGAGCCTCGGCAAGCAGGTCGTTGGCATCCGCGTCGCCAAGGTGAGCGATGGCCAGCTTCTCGGCGCCGGCGGTGGTTTCCTTCGCTGGCTGATGGCCTTCGTGCTCGGCTTGGTGTCCTGCGTGCAACTTCTGGACGTACTCTGGCCACTGTGGGACGACAAGAAGCAGACGCTGCACGACAAGATCGTGAGCTCGGTGGCAGTTCGCGCCTAGCGCGGCGTGCATCACTGCGCGACCCGGCGATTGCCGGGGCAGTGGGCATGGGCGCCTTCGCGCTACTGCACTTCCACGATCCGCACAGCTCAGGTTCCTACGGGTTCTGCCCGTTCCTCGAGGTGACCGGCAGACCCTGCCCCGGCTGTGGCGGCCTTCGTGCCATCAACAACCTGAGTGGCGGTGACGTTGTCGGCGCCGTGAGCAGCAATGCGGTGGCGGTCGTGCTGGTCGCAGTCCTGGCGGTCGCCTGGGTGCTCTGGGTCGTACGGCGGTTGCGCGGCACCGACGGGCCCATGATCGTGCTCAGCAACACGCTCGGTCTGGTGGTGCTGGGTGTCTTCGTGGCGTTCGGGATTGCCCGCAACCTGCCGTTCGGGTCATGGTTCATGCCCTAGCGGTTTGCCCTAGACGTTTGACAGGACGATCGAGATCACCGTCAGGGCGAGTGAGGTGACTCCCGCCGTGAGCCCCACGACGGCGAGCGTGTCGCCACGTTGCGCACCTTTGGACAAGGCGATCTCGCGCCGACCGTGGATTGCGGTGGTCACGGCGGGAACCCCCAGGACAAAGGCACCGAACGGGAACACCCAAAGCACCGCGAAGGCGCTGAACCCACAGATTGCGCTGTAGATCGCCAGTCGGTTGGTCGGTAGATCAAGGCCGCCGCCGGAAGGCTCCGACGGCGGCACACGATCTTGGCTCACGGTGCGATCGGCTCCCCGAGGAAGACCTTGTAGGCGTAGGCCCAGGCAATGGCCAGGACCGGGATCGCCACGAAGATGCCAACGCACAGCGCGAGGAAGCCCGCAATCATCACGACAATCGAGAGCAGGATCAGCACGAGCATGTTGCCGACATTGTTCTTGGCCAGGTTGAAGCTTCCCTTGATCGAGTCGACCGGGCTGGTGTCCTTGTCGACGACGAAGTAGATCGCGAACAGGGTCAGGAACGCCACGATGATGCCCGGAATGATCAACAGGGCGAAGCCCAGCGCGGTCAGCACGGCGACGAACAGCGAGGTCACGAGCACGTTGACGATGTTGAGCCGTTTGAAGGCCGACATGATGTCGAACGAGCGACCCTCGGTGATGTCGAGAGCTCCTCGCGTGATGCCAGCGCCGATGATGAATCCCACGACGTTCGTGATGATCGACGAGATCGATCCGCCGATCGAGAAGCTGTTGTCGCCGAAATCAGTTCCGGTGATGACGCGGGCCAGAACGCTGGACGCGATGGCGACAACGAGCAGCAGGAGTGTGGCGAGCAGGATGGGTCCGACGTTCTCTCTGAACTTTCTCCAGCCATATCCGACCGCCTCGGCGGCACTGAATCCGGACGCTCCGGGCACCGGGGCTGGGCTCCCGGGCGGCGGCGGTGGGGGATAGGACCCCTCCGGTGGAGGCGGTACAGAGCCGTAGCTCGGAAGACCGCTCGTGGTCGGGTTCTGATCATCGTTAGAGGTCATGGTGCCGAGCATAGTGAGAATTGATCGGGCGGGAGGGGAACCCACGCCTCAATTGGCGGTGATCGTGCCGTCGGCGGGAAACAGCACCGCTGGTGAACCCCGACCGGACGAGACCGAGTCGCGGGTCTACTCTTGAATTGAGTCGGCGACCGCGAAGGGGAGGTTCCATGTCAGTGCTCGATGACATCCTCGCGGGTGCGGCCGAGGACCTCCAGCAACGCATGGAGCAGACGACGCTCGACGACCTCAAGATGCAGGCGTCGCGTCAGGACCCCGCGCTTGACCCCATGCCGGCTTTCCGCAGCGACGGTGTGTCGGTCATCGCTGAGGTCAAGCGTTCCAGTCCGAGCAAGGGACAGCTCGCCTCGATCAAGGATCCGGCGGCGCTGGCCGCCGACTATGCCGCGGGTGGTGCCGCAGCGATCAGCGTGCTCACCGAGCGGCGACGATTCGACGGCACCCTCGACGATCTGCGCGCAGTACGCGGAACGGTCGACGTCCCAGTCCTCCGCAAGGATTTCATCACCACGTCCTATCAGCTGTGGGAGGCGCGAGCGGCCGGGGCCGACATGGCTTTGCTCATCGTTGCCGCCCTCGAACAGGCGGCGCTGGAGAGTCTGATCGAACGGGCCGCATCCATCGGCCTCACGGCTCTGGTCGAGGTGCACGACGAGGAAGAAGCCGATCGGGCCGTTGATGCCGGCGCGACCCTGATCGGGGTCAACGCCCGCAACCTCAAGACGCTCGAGATCGACATGCACACATTCGAACGCCTGGCGCCGCGCATCCCCGCTGGCATCGTCAAGGTCGCCGAGTCGGGCGTTCGTGGTCCGCACGACGTGATCGAGTACGCCAAATGTGGCGCGCAGGTCGTGCTAGTCGGCGAAACCCTCGTCCGTGGAGATGATCCGCGGGCGAGCGTGGCTGACCTCGTCGCAGCGGGTGCTCACCCGGCCCTGCACCATCGCGCCTGATGGCTCTCTAGGCTGGTCACCACGCCACTGCAAGGCTGGACCCCAGGCTGTTGCTCGATCTCCGACTTCTTCGACCAGGAAGCCCATGACCTACTCACAACCCGACGCAACGGGACACTTCGGCCGCTTCGGTGGCCGGTTCATGCCCGAGGCCCTGATCGCACCCCTGGATGAGCTCGCCACGGCGTGGACCGATGCCAAGGCCGACCCGACGTTCATGGCCGAGCTCGATCGGATGCTGCGCGAGTACGCGAACATCCCGAGCCCGCTGTACGAAGCGCACCGATTCTCAGAGGCCGCCGGCGCTCGCATCCTGCTGAAGCGCGAAGACCTCAACCACACCGGAGCTCACAAGATCCGCAATGTCATCGGACAGGCCCTGCTCGCCAAGCGTATCGGCAAGCCTCGGGCGATAGCCGAGACGGGAGCCGGGCAGCATGGTGTCGCGTCGGCGACCGCGTGCGCCTATCTCGATCTCGAATGCACCGTCTACATGGGCGAGGTCGACACCGAGCGGCAGGCCCTGAACGTGGCGCGCATGCAGATGCTCGGTGCCGAGGTCATCTCGGTCACGAGCGGCAGCCGCACTCTCAAGGATGCGATCAATGAAGCACTGCGCGACTGGGTCGCCAGTGTCGACACGACGTCCTACCTGTTCGGCACGGCCGCCGGCCCCCACCCGTTCCCCAGCATGGTGCGTGACCTGACCCGTGGCATCGGCGACGAGGCACGTGCACAGGTGCTCGAGCTGACCGGCAAGCTGCCGGATGCGGCTGTTGCCTGCGTCGGCGGCGGGTCCAATGCGATCGGACTCTTCACCGCATTCGTCGATGACGCAGACGTCAGGTTGGTTGGCATCGAGGCCGGCGGCGACGGTGTCGACACGGGTCGACATGCCGCGACCATCACGGGTGGTGACGTCGGTGTGCTTCACGGTGCGCGCTCGTTCCTCCTGCAGGACGAGGACGGGCAGACGATCGAGTCGCACTCGATCTCCGCGGGCCTCGACTATCCCGGTGTCGGCCCGGAGCACTCCCATCTCGCCGACATCGGCAGGGCCTCGTACGTTCCTGCCACCGATGCCGAGGCGATGTCAGCCTTCGACCTGCTCTGCAAGACCGAGGGCATCATCCCGGCGATCGAGTCGGCGCACGCCTTGGCCGGTGCGCTGGAGCTGGCCCAGGAGCTGGGCCCCGACTCGACGATCCTGGTCAATCTTTCGGGCCGTGGCGACAAGGACGTGCACACGGCGGCCGAGTACTTCGGCCTGCTCTCGTCGCCCGTCGTTCTCGACGAGGGTGAGCAGACATGAGCGCGGTCAGCGATGTCTTCGCGAAGGCACGCGCCGAGAATCGGGCAGCCCTGGTCGGCTATCTGCCGGCCGGATTTCCGACCCTGCCTCACTCGATCAAGGCGATCGAGGCGATGGTCGAGGGCGGCGTCGACCTCGTCGAGCTGGGACTCCCGTACAGCGATCCGGTGATGGACGGCCCGACGATCCAGGCCGCAGCCGACACGGCTCTGGCGGCAGGGTTTCGCACTTCGCAGGTGTTCGAGGTGGTGGCCGCAAGTGTTGCGGCCGGAGCTCCGACCCTGATCATGACCTACTGGAATCTCGTCGATCGGTATGGAGTCGAGCGGTTCGCCGAGGATCTGGTGACGGCCGGCGGGTCTGGTCTGATCACCCCCGATCTCATTCCCGACGAGGCGGCAGACTGGATCGCTGCATCTGACAGGCATGATCTCGATCGGGTCTTCCTCGTCGCGCCATCGTCGTCGGACGAACGACTGGCGCTGACGGCAGACGCGTCGCGCGGATTCATCTACGCGGCGGCCGTGATGGGTGTCACCGGCGCCCGCGAGCAGACCAGCAGCCTCGCGCCAGAGCTGGTGGCCCGCATGCGCAAGGTGACCGACAAGCCCGTCGGCGTCGGCATCGGCGTCAGCACCGGGGCCCAGGCCCACGACGTTGCCCAGTTCGCCGACGCCGTGATCGTGGGGTCTGCCCTCGTACGCTGTCTTCTGGATGCGCCGGACGAAGCTGCCGGGATCGACGCAGTCCGCACACTCGCCCGCGACCTGCGCGCCGGCGTCGAGAGGAACTGAACGTGCACAACCTCGTCACCGTCATCCCCAGCCCGTCCAACGGCGTCTGGCACATCGGCCCGTTGCCGTTGCGTGCCTACGCCCTCGGCATCATCATCGGCGCGATGTTCGCGCTATGGATCGGCGAGCGACGCTTTGTCGCGCGCGGTGGGCGAGACGGGCTGATCAGTGACGTCGCGCTGTGGGCGATCCCGTTCGGCATCGTGGGCGCACGCATCTACCACGTGGCAACCGACCCCGAGCTCTACTTCGGTGACGGCCGACACGTCATCGACGCGCTCAAGATCTGGCAGGGCGGCCTCGGCATCTGGGGGGCCATCGCCGGCGGCGCCGTCGGTGCGTGGATTGCCTGCCGTCGCTATGGGGTGTCGTTCTCATCAGTTGCCGATGCTCTCGCGCCCGGTCTGCTCGTGGCGCAGGCGATCGGCCGCCTCGGCAACTACTTCAACCAGGAGCTGTTCGGCAAGCCGACCACCAAGCCGTGGGGGCTCGAGATCGATCTGGTCAACCGCCCCGATGGTTTCGCGCAGTTCGCCACGTTCCATCCCACGTTCCTGTACGAGCTGCTCTGGAACCTTGCCGCGGCGGCTCTGCTCATCGCGATTGACCGCAAGGTCAAGCTCACCGGTGGCCGCGCGTTCGCGCTGTACGTGATGCTCTACACCGCTGGACGGTTCTGGATCGAGCAGATGCGAATCGACCCGGTCAACGACATCGGCCCGTTCCGGCTCAACGTCTGGACGTCGATCATCGTGTTCGCGGCAGCTGCCGCATTCTTTTTCGCGACCCGTCATCGAGCCCGCGAGGCGGACGAGTCGCCCGAGGCAGTTGAGTCGGATTAGTCGTGCCGGTCTGGCCCGGGTGATCGAGCCAAGGCCAGCCTGACCTTCGGTGACGTGGCAGGGCCCGGCATCGTACGGTCAGCACATGCCAGATCTGACCGATGTGCCGCTGCCCGAACCCGATGACATTGACCACGAGCATCCCGATGTGACCGGAGGGTGGCTGCGGCCAGCCGTGTTCGGTGCCATGGATGGATTGGTTTCCAACTTCGCGCTGATCATGGGTGTGGTCGGCGGGTCCAACGCCGGTGACACCAAACCCGTCGTGCTGGCCGGACTGGCCGGACTCGCGGCGGGCTCGTTCTCGATGGCAGCGGGTGAGTACACGTCCGTCGCCAGCCAGTCCGAGTTCGCCCTCGCCCAGGTCGGGATCGAACGCGATGAGATCCTCGCGAACAAGCGCGGAGAGATGGCCGAGCTGGCGGCCATGTACGTCGAGAAGGGCGTTGACGAGGAGACGGCTCGCGAGATGGCCGAGCAGATCCACGTGGACCCCGAAATGGCGGTGCGGGTGCACGCACGCGAGGAGTTCGGCGTGGACGTCGACGATCTGGCCTCGCCCATGCTGGCCGCAGGCTCGTCGTTCGTGGCGTTCGCCCTGGGCGCGATCATCCCGCTGGTGCCTTATTTGCTCGGTGTCGAGTCGCCGTGGCTCGCCATCGCGATGTCGTTGATTGCGCTCTTCGGTTGCGGCGCAATCGTCACCCGGCTCACCGCGCGGTCGTGGTGGTTCGGTGGCGTACGTCAGCTCCTGCTCGGTGGCGCGGCAGCGGGACTGACCTATTTGGTCGGCGAGGCCGTCGGTCGCAGCCTGTCCTAGGACGTGCCCACCGTTGTGGCCAGCACGCACGCGGCAGGCGCATGATGGATGGCAACGGTGTAAACTGCCGTTGCTGTCCGAGGCCAACGTCGTCCCCGGTGTGTGTAGTTCCATCCCTGATGACGTGAGAAGGGCCCCAGCATGAGCGCCGAGCTTTTTTCGACAGTTCCTCCGGCACAAGGTCTGTATGACCCGAGCAACGAGCACGACGCCTGTGGTGTCGCGTTCGTCGCCACGCTGACCGGCGTCCCGAGCAACGACATCGTTGCCAAGGGTCTGACGGCGCTGCGCAATCTCGACCACCGAGGAGCTGTCGGCGGTGAGCCGGACTCCGGCGACGGTGCCGGCATCCTGATGCAGGTTCCCGACAAGTTCCTGCGCGCGGTGGGTGGGGTCGATCTTCCTGCGCTGGGCTCGTATGCGGCAGGGATGGCATTCCTTCCACATGACGACAAGGCCGCCACGGCTGCCAAGCTGCGCATCGAGGCCATTGCGGTCGAAGAGGGCCTGACCGTTCTCGGGTGGCGCGAGGTGCCCGTCAACCCCGACATCCTCGGCGCCATGGCCCGCGGCGCGATGCCGTCGTTCGCGTTGATGTTCGTGGCATCCGACGATGTGGCACTCACGGGCCTCGAGCTCGACCGGGTTGCCTTCTGCCTGCGCAAACGTGCAGAGCACGAGCTCGACGTCTACTTCCCGTCGCTGTCAAGCCGCACCCTGATCTACAAGGGCATGCTCACGACCGAGCAGCTCGAGAACTTCTTTCCCGACCTCAGCGACGAGCGCATGGAATCGGCGTTGGCGATCGTGCACAGTCGGTTCTCGACCAACACGTTCCCGAGCTGGCCGCTCGCACACCCGTTCCGCTTCATCGCGCACAACGGCGAGATCAACACCGCACGCGGCAACCGCAACTGGATGCGGGCGCGCGAGGCATTGCTCGAGAGCGACCTGATCCCGGGCGACATGAGCCGGCTCTACCCGATCTGTGACCCGGCGGGCAGCGACACCGCCTCGTTCGACGAGGTTCTCGAGCTGCTCCACCTCGGTGGTCGCTCACTGCCGCACGCCGTGATGATGATGATCCCCGAGGCGTGGGAGAACAACACCGACATGGATGCCGATCGTCGGGCGTTCTACGAGTTCCACTCCTCGGTGATGGAGCCCTGGGACGGTCCGGCCTGCGTGACGTTCAGTGACGGCAACCAGATCGGTGCCGTGCTCGACCGCAACGGGCTTCGTCCCGGCCGCTACTGGGTGACCGAGGACGGCCTCGTGGTGCTCGCATCCGAGGCCGGAGTCCTCGACATCGACCAGAGCACGATCACCCGCAAGGGTCGCCTGGAGCCCGGCAAGATGTTCCTGCTCGACCTCGACGAACATCGCATCATCGAGGACCACGAGATCAAGAACTCTCTCGCGGCCGAGCACCCGTACGACGAATGGCTTTACAGCGGGCTGGTGCGTTTTGAGGACCTGCCCGACCTCGAGCACATCGTGCACACGCACTCCTCGGTCACCCGTCGCCAGCAGGTGTTCGGCTACACCGAGGAAGAGCTGCGCATCCTGATCGCCCCCATCGCACGCACCGGCGGCGAGGCGATCGGCTCGATGGGCACCGACACCCCCATCGCGGCGATCTCGGATCGACCGCGGCTGCTGTTCGACTACTTCTCGCAGCTGTTCGCGCAGGTCACCAACCCGCCGCTGGATGCAATCCGTGAAGAGGTCGTCACCTCGCTCGCGGGCACGATCGGCCCGGAGATGAACCTCCTGGCCCCGGGGCCGGCGTCCTGCCGCATGTTGCAGCTTCCGTTCCCCGTGGTCGACAACGACGAGCTCGCCAAGATCCGGCACATGAACAAGGACGGCGACATGCCGGGCTTCTCTGTGCATGTCATCCGTGGCCTCTACGAGGTCCACGGGGGAGGCGCGGCACTGAAGCTCCGGCTCGAGGAGATCTGCGCCGAGGTGTCAACGGCGATCGAGAACGGCGCACGGATCATCGTGCTGTCCGACCGTCATTCCAACGCCGACCTCGCGCCGATTCCGTCGCTGCTCCTCACCGGAGCCGTGCACCATCACATGGTTCGCGAGCGGCTGCGTACGCAGGCGGGACTGATCGTCGAGTCAGGCGATGTGCGTGAGGTGCACCATGTCGCGCTGCTGATCGGCTACGGAGCGACTGCGGTCAATCCCTATCTGGCCCTTGAGTCTGCGGAGGACCTGGCGCGCGAGCGGATCTTCGTCGAGGGAGTGGCGCCGGCCCAGGCCGTACGCAACCTCGCCTACGGTCTCGGCAAGGGCGTCCTCAAGGTGATGAGCAAGATGGGCGTCTCGACCGTCGCGTCCTACACGGGAGCTCAGATCTTCGAGGCCGTCGGCCTCTCGCACACCGTCATTGCCGACTACTTCACCGGAACGTCGTCCAAGCTCGGCGGCGCCGGTCTTGACGTTCTCGCCGACGAGGTGCGGTCGCGTCACCTCAAGGCCTACCCGACGAGCGGGATCGTCGGTCCGCGTCGTCAGCTCGAGATCGGCGGCGAGTACCAGTGGCGCCGCGAAGGTCCCCAGCACCTGTTCGACCCCGAAACGGTGTTCCGACTGCAGCACTCGACCCGCACCGGTTCGTACGAGATCTTCAAGCAGTACACCTCGCGGGTTGACGACCAGTCCGAGCGGCTGATGACCCTGCGCGGACTGTTTGAGTTCAAGGCGGGGGAGCGGGCACCGATCTCGATCGATGACGTCGAGCCCGTGTCCGAGATCGTCAAGCGTTTCTCGACCGGCGCGATGTCCTACGGATCGATCAGCCAGGAAGCGCACGAGACACTGGCGATTGCCATGAACCAGCTCGGCGGCAAGTCCAACACCGGTGAAGGTGGCGAGGACCCCGACCGTCTGTACGACCCAACGCGACGTTCGTCGATCAAGCAGGTCGCGTCTGGTCGATTTGGCGTGACGTCTGAGTACCTCACCAACTCCGATGACATCCAGATCAAGATGGCTCAGGGCGCCAAGCCGGGCGAGGGCGGACAGCTCCCCGGTCCCAAGGTCTACCCATGGGTCGCCAAGACGCGACACTCGACACCCGGCGTCGGCCTGATCTCGCCTCCGCCGCACCACGACATCTATTCGATCGAGGATCTCAAGCAGCTGATCCACGACCTCAAGAACGCCAACCCGTCAGCCCGGGTGCACGTCAAGCTGGTGTCTGAAGTCGGCGTCGGCACGGTCGCGGCAGGCGTCTCCAAGGCGCATGCCGACGTCGTGCTGATCTCCGGTCACGACGGTGGCACCGGCGCATCGCCGCTGACGTCGCTCAAGCACGCCGGCGGACCGTGGGAGCTCGGCCTGGCCGAGACGCAGCAGACGCTGCTGCTCAACGGGTTGCGCGACCGGATCGTCGTGCAGTGCGACGGCCAGCTCAAGACGGGTCGCGATGTCATCATCGCGGCGCTCCTGGGCGCTGAGGAGTTCGGTTTCGCCACGGCTCCGTTGGTGGTGAGCGGTTGCATCATGATGCGCGTCTGCCACCTCGACACGTGTCCGGTCGGCGTCGCCACGCAGAACAAGGCGCTCCGCGAGAAGTACTCCGGCAAGGCCGAGTACATCGTCAACTTCTTCACCTACATCGCACAGGAGGTCAGGGAGCTTCTGGCCCAGCTCGGCTTCCGGACGATCGAAGAGGCCGTGGGGCATGCCGAGTGCCTGGACGTGCGCAAGGCGGTCGAGCACTGGAAGGCCGACGGTCTCGACCTCGAGCCGATCCTGTTCGTGCCTGAGCTGCCTGAGGGTGCGTCGTTGCACCGCACGACAACACAGGACCACGGTCTCGATCGGGCCCTCGACAACGAGCTGATCGCACTGAGCGCCGATGCGCTCGAGCGCGGCGAGCCCGTGAGGGCACAGCTGGAGATCCGCAACGTCAACCGGACGGTCGGCACGATGCTCGGCCACGAGGTGACCAAGCGCTACCGCGGAGCAGGTCTGCCGGAGAACACGATCGACCTGACCTTCACCGGATCAGCCGGTCAGTCCTTTGGCGCCTTCCTCCCGGCCGGCATCACGCTGCGGCTCGAAGGCGATGGCAACGACTACGTGGCCAAGGGGCTGTCAGGTGGACGTGTCATTGTCCGACCGCCACGTGAGGCGCAGTTCACTGCTGAGGCGCAGATCGTCGCCGGCAACGTGATTGGTTTCGGCGCAACCGGCGGCGAGATCTTCCTGCGCGGCAAGGTCGGCGAACGGTTCTGCGTGCGCAACTCCGGCGCCAGCGCCGTCGTGGAAGGCGTGGGTGACCACGCCTGCGAGTACATGACGGGTGGCCGAGTCGTCATCCTCGGACCGACTGGACGCAATGTGGCCGCCGGCATGAGCGGTGGCGGCGCCTACGTCCTTGACCTCGACGAGACGCTCGTCAACACCGACATGGTCGAGCTGAGAGGTGTGGAAGGCGAGGCAGCGACCGCGCTCAAGTCACTCGTCGAGAAGCACTTCCAAGAAACCGGCTCGGTGGTCGCCGAACAGCTGTTGGGCACCTGGGAACAGTCGCTCCAGCGGTTCACCGAGATCATGCCGGTCAACTACCGGCTGGTCCTCGAGGCACGCGCCGAAGCGGAGTCCGAGGGACTCTCCGACGAAGACACCACGACACGGATGATGGAGGTGGCCGCACGTGGCTGACCCACGAGGATTTATCAAGACTCCCCGCGAGCTCGCCCCGCGACGACCCGTTGAAGAACGCATCAACGACTGGAACGAGGTCTATCCCGGCGGTCCCGGCAAGGCCCTCCTCCCGATCATCAGCGAACAGGCCGGTCGCTGCATGGACTGCGGCATCCCCTTCTGCCACCAGGGTTGCCCGCTCGGCAACCTGATCCCCGAGTGGAACGACCTGGTGTGGCGCGAGGACTGGGACGACGCGCTCGACCGCCTTCACGCGACCAACAACTTCCCCGAGTTCACCGGACGCTTGTGCCCGGCACCGTGCGAGACGGCCTGCGTCGTGGCGATCAACCGGGAAGCCGTGACGATCAAGAACGTCGAGGTGGCGATCATCGACAAGGCCTGGGACGACCGCCAGGTCCGACCCGAACCACCGGAATGGCTGACCGGCAAGACGATTGCCGTCGTCGGCTCCGGACCTGCGGGGCTGGCCGCTGCCCAGCAGCTGACGCGGGCGGGTCACACCGTGGCGGTCTACGAACGCGATGACAAGCCGGGCGGACTGCTGCGCTATGGCATCCCCGAGTTCAAGATGGAAAAGATCCAGGTCGATCGCCGCATCAATCAGATGGAACGCGAAGGCACCGTCTTCCGCACCGGCGTACAGATCGGTGACACGTTGACCGGCTCACAGCTGCGCGATCGCTATGACGCCGTGGTGCTCGCCATCGGCGCCACGGTCCGCCGTGACCTCCCGGTGCCGGGACGCGAGCTCGCCGGCATCCACCAGGCCATGGAGTTCCTGCCGCAGGCCAACCGGGCAGCACTCGGCGAAGACCCGACAACGGATGGTTCGGACCAGATCGTTGCCACCGACAAGGACGTCGTCATCATCGGCGGCGGAGACACCGGTGCTGACTGCCTCGGTACGTCCGTCCGCCAGAAGGCGAAGTCGATCACCCAGCTCGAGATCCTGCCCAACCCGGGGGAGGAGCGGCCCGAGAACCAGCCCTGGCCGACCTATCCGATGATCTACCGCGTCTCGTCGGCGCACGAGGAAGCCGGCGACCGTGTCTACTCCGTCTCGACCAAGGAGTTCTTGGGCGAGGATGGACACGTCAGCGGCCTCCACCTGGTCGAGGTCGAGTTCATCGACGGAAAGCTCACCGAGATCGAGGGCTCCGAGCGTGTCCTCCCGGCCCAGCTCGTGCTCTTTGCCATGGGCTTCACGGGTCCGGAGACCGACGGGCTGGTCGATCAGCTCGGCGTCGACATTGACGAGCGGGGCAACATCGTGCGCGACAACAACTACATGTCGACCGTCGACGGCGTGTTCGTCGCCGGCGATGCAGGCCGCGGACAGTCACTGATCGTGTGGGCGATTGCGGAGGGACGCTCAGCGGCAGCTGGGGTCGACGCATACCTCTCGGGGTCGACCAGCCTTCCGTCGCCCATACCTCCGACGGCGCGGCCCCTCACCGTCTGAGAATTTGTTGTCTCAAACCACCAAGTGACTCGCGGGTAGCCACCCCAACTGGATAGGTTGAATTCGTGCGTAGAGCAAAGATCGTCTGCACCCTCGGTCCAGCGGTCGCGGGTGCCGAGAAGATCCTGGAGCTGGCCGAAGCCGGCATGGACGTTGCCCGACTCAACATGAGCCACGGCGTCCAGGCCGACCACGAGCAGAACTACCAGTGGGTCCGAGAGGCCGCAGACAAGGTCGGCAAGGCCATCGCGGTGCTCGTCGACCTCCAAGGGCCCAAGATCCGGCTCGGCGTGTTCGCCGACGGACCAGTCATCCTCACCGCGGGCGATACGTTCACGATCACGACCGACGACATCCTCGGCGACCAGACACGCTGCTCCACGACCTACGCGGGGCTTCCGGGTGACGTCAACGTCGGTGACGAGATCCTGATCGACGACGGACGCATGCGCCTGCGAGCCACCAAGGTGACCGCGACCGATGTCACCTGCGCGGTTGAGACGACCGGTCCGGTGAGCAACAACAAGGGCATCAACCTGCCGGGCGTCATGGTCAGCGTGCCGGCGATGAGTGAGAAGGACAACGACGACCTGCGCTTCGCCCTTCACCTCGGCGCAGACTTCATCGCCTTGTCGTTCGTACGATCGGCCGACGACTACGACGACGTCCGCAAGATCATGGACGAAGAAGGCATCGTCATCCCCGTGATCGCCAAGATCGAAAAGCCCCAGGCGGTCGACAACCTCGACGGCATCATGGACGCGTTCGACGGCGTGATGGTCGCCCGCGGCGACCTCGGCGTCGAGCTGCCCCTCGAGGACGTACCGATCGTGCAGAAGCTGATCGTCGAGAAGGCACGCCGCAACGCCAAGCCCGTCATCGTCGCGACCCAGATGCTCGAGTCCATGATCCTGGCACCGCGCCCCACCCGCGCCGAGGCATCCGATGTCGCCAACGCGGTGCTCGACGGCGCCGATGCCGTGATGCTCTCGGGCGAGACAAGTGTGGGGGAGTACCCCATCCACACCGTCAACACGATGTCGCGCATCATCGAGTCCACCGAGGTGCACGGGCTGCCGCGCATGGCGTCGTTCGTCTGGAAGCCGCGTACCAAGAGCGGTGTCATCTGCCGGGCCGCCTCCGAGGTCGCCGAAGCGGTTGACGCGCGGTTCCTCGTCGCGTTCACGACCACGGGTGACTCGGCCCGTCGCATGACGCGCTACCGCTCGCGGGTGCCGGTGATTGCGTTCACGCCCGATGCAAAGGTGCGCTCGCAGCTCGCGCTCAGCTGGGGCATCGAGACGTTCCTCGTCCCCGAGGTCAAGCACACCGACGACATGGTGCTGCAGGTCGACAAGGCACTGCTCGAGATCGGTCGCTGCGGCGAAGGCCAGCAGGTCGTCATCGTCGCCGGCAGTCCTCCCGGCATCCCCGGATCCACCAACGCGTTGCGCATCCACAACATGGGTGACGCCATCAATCGCGTCGCACCCGCCTACGGCGACCCGCAGGGATAGTGCCACCGCCTGCATACCTAGCAGCCCGATCACTCCGATGAGCACACGATCGGGTCGAGGGCCGCTCCTGCTCCGCGCCTCAAGCTAGCGGCAGGACAACCCCCGAGAGACCAACGAGTGCGTTGAGGTCGTGCGGCGGATGCGGTCGGCTGAACAAAAACCCCTGGGCAGCAGTGCAGCCGAGTTCTTGCAGTACCTCGAGCTGCTCCGTCGTCTCGACCCCCTCGGCGATAGTCGCGAGGCCGAGAGACTGGGCCAGGGCAACCACCGCCTGCACGATAGCCCGATCATCTGCATTGGTGCCGAGCCCGTGGACGAACGAGCGGTCCACTTTGAGTGCATCGACGGGGAATCGCTTGAGGTAGCTCAGTGAGCTGTAGCCGGTACCGAAGTCGTCGATATCCAGCCGGACGCCCAGCTCCCTGAGGTTGTGCAGGACCGTTACGGCGTCCTCCGCGTCCCGCATCAGCACGCCCTCGGTCATCTCTAGCGCCACCCTGGTGGGGTCGGCGCCGGAACGCTCCAGCACCTGGGCCACCTGCGTCACGAGATCGGCGCGGGCGAACTGCAACCCGGACAGGTTGATCGACATGGTCAGATCAGGGTTGCTCACCTGCCAGGCAGCGAGCTGCTGGCAGGCGTGCTCCAGCACCCAGTCGTCGAGGTGCATGACCAGGCCGATCTCCTCCGCGATGGGTACGAATTCGCCTGGAGGCACCAGACCGCGGATCGGGTGCTGCCAGCGGACGAGGGCCTCGACTCCGGTTACCCGTCCGGTCATCAGCTCCACGATGGGCTGGTAGTGCAGGACCAGTTGTTCGTCACTCACTGCTCGACGCAGCTCCTGCTCGATGTCGTGTCGATCTATCGCCGCATCACGCATCTCGTCGGCGAACACCATGGAACGATTCCGACCGCTCTGCTTGGCTCGGTACATTGCGGCGTCGGCGTCCCGCAGCATCGCGCTGGGCTGGTCTGTGGCACTGCGAGACAGCGCGATGCCTGCGCTGATGGTGACCATCACCTCGCTGTCCTGCACAGCGATGGGGCGGTTGGTCTCGTTCTGCAATCGGTTGGCGATCTCCAGAGCTTCGCCGGCGTGAGAGAGATCCTCGCTGAGGACGACGAACTCGTCCCCACCAAACCTGGCTACCGTGTCGCCGGGCCGCACCGCCGCGCTGAAGCGTCTGGCCAGTTCGACGAGCACCTCATCGCCAGCCTCGTGCCCGAGGCTGTCGTTGATGACCTTGAACCGGTCGACATCGATGAATATCGCGCTCAACGGTCCGTCTCGCCTTGGAAGGACAGCGATGGCCTGGGTCAGCCTGTCTACGAGCAAGACTCGGTTGGGCAGCCCGGTCAGTTTGTCGTGGAGCGCCTCCCGTACGAGCTGTTCCTCGATCTGTTTGCGCTCAGTGATGTCCCAACAGATCCCCATCATCCGTAGGGGGTTGCCGTCCTCGTCTGCGACCACTTCTCCCCAACTCGCCAAGGTTCGCACCTGACCATCCGGCCAACAAATGCGCTCCTCCATCTCGAAGGGCTCAAGGGTCTGAAGGGATCGTTGGTGCACCTCAACTACGTGCTCGCGGTCCTCCGGTTGGATCATGTCGAGGAAGCGCTCGTAGCTGGCGTTGAACGACTGCGGCTCGCGACCGTAGATGCGGTAGAGCTGGTCGCTCCAGAGGTTCGTGTTGGTGGCGATCTCGAAGTCGTAGCTGCCGACGTGCGATATGCGCTGCGCCTCGATCAGACGCTGCTCGCTTCTTCGCAGATCACTTTCGCGACGGTCGCGGAGCAAGACAACGGCCAGCACCTCGCCAATCTCGCGGACGAACATGGCGTCCGCTGAATTGAGCTGTCCAAGCGCCTGCAGTAGTCCGATCGTCGTGCCGTCGTCGTCCTGGAGGGCGACTACGCAGTCCGCCGGAGTGATGTCGGATGGAGCCTCCACAGTCTCAGCCGACGGCTCTCCATAGCTCGCACTCAGTGTGAGTTCGGCGGCGCCCGGTGCTCTGAGGTAGACGCCGACACTGGTGGTCTCCAATAGTTCGCCGATCAGCTGGACCCCCTGCTCCAGGACGTCCTGCACTGGCTTGTCGGCGACTGCCAGGTCGCGCAGTGACGCCATGCGCTGCAGCCCTACCTGCAGCTGGAGGACTTCATCGCTCACGCTGACCATTCTTGCCCCGCCTCTCAATTCCATATCGCGGCGATGCCACCCTCGATCCGGCCCATCTGGACCGAACCTCGTTTCAGCCGGTTGAGGGGACAGTACCGACTCACAGGGTCACGGCTCCTGGATCTACGTCATGGTCGCGGTGACCATGGTCAAGCGCGACTCGCTGTGCCGCCGTGCTCCCAGCGGTATGCAGACGGCTCTCGAAACGAGGGTGGTCACGCAACCCGTGCCGACGAGTCGGCACCGCGGCCTTCGGCCGGTGCTCCAAGCCATGGTGCGCGGCCAGCGCTTGTCTTGGAGCACCCCGCCGGGGCCGACAAGTCGGCACGGCGGCCTTCGGCCGTAGCTCCAAGATCAACGTAGGCGGCCCTGGCGACCTTGGAAGCAGTTACCCGTGCCGAGTGCGGGACTCGAACCCGCACGCCCTTTCGGACAATGGTTTTTGAGACCATCGCGTCTACCATTCCGCCAACTCGGCTTGCACAGACCCATGAGCTCAGCTCAGCTGAAAATGCGCGAGATAACCTTCTCACGTGACTGACTCCCGCCCCACTCCGGCTCCACGTGTCGTGATCGCCGAGGACGAGGCGCTGATCAGGCTCGATCTCGCCGAAATGCTCGCCGAGGAGGGCTATGAGGTGGTCGGCCAGGCCGGAGACGGCGAGGTGGCCGTCGCCCTGGCGATGGAGCATCGGCCCGACCTGGTGGTGATGGACGTCAAGATGCCCAAGCTCGATGGAATCGCCGCCGCCTCCCAGATTGCCGCGGCCCGACTGGCGCCGGTCGTCATGCTGACAGCGTTCAGCCAGCGTGAGCTCGTGGAGCGTGCCCGCGACGCCGGCGCAATGGCCTACCTGGTCAAACCGTTCTCCAAGTCAGACCTTGTCCCCGCAATCGAGATGGCCATGAGCCGGTTCGCTGAGATCACCGCGCTGGAGAAGGAAGTCGGTGACCTCTCGGGCCAACTGGCGACCCGCAAGACGGTCGAACGCGCCAAGTCGATGTTGCAGGAAGCGCTCGACCTCACCGAGCCGGAGGCGTTCAGCTGGATCCAACGCACCGCGATGGATCTGAGGATCCCGATGCAGCAGGTTGCGCAGGGTGTCATCGATCACGGACCAGGGCTGCACGAGGCAACTGAAAGCGACAGCTGAGACGCCCAAAATGGCGTTGGTTACAACTCGATGACGTTACCGCTCAAGGCGAGAAGTCCGCTGTAAATGATCCCGGGTGCGACTACGTTCAGACATACATTGACGCTCCCGGGCACGTGCGTGCCTTGGGCTCTCTATTTATCCGGAGGATTGATGAAGCGCAGTAATAGGACATATCGTCTTGCTGCCATTGCCGCAGCGGGAGCACTCGTGCTCGCTGCCTGTGGTGGAAGCGACGACAAGAGCGACGGCGGATCAGCCGCCAAGGGTGACGGCGTACTGACGATTGGTTCGCTGCTTCCGCAGACCGGTAGCCTCGCATTCCTCGGCCCGCCCGAGTTCGCTGGTGTTGACCTCGCAGTCGCGGACATCAACGCAGCCGGTGGTGTGCTGGGCAAGGACGTAGTCCACGTTCGCGCTGATTCCGGCGACACCGACAACGCGCTCGCACCGGCCGAGACCGACAAGCTGCTGAAGGCCAAGTCCGACGTCATCGTCGGAGCTGCGTCCTCGGGCGTCTCGCTGACAGTCATCGACAAGATCATGTCGGCTGGAGCGGTCATGTTCTCGCCGGCCAACACGTCGACCGCGTTCGACGAGGGCGACTACTCCAAGCCCGACCTCTACTTCCGTACGGCGCCGTCCGACATCCTCCAGGGTGCCGTGCTCGCCAACCTCCTCATCGAGGACGGACGTCAGAACGTCGCCATCCTGGCCCGCCAGGACGCTTACGGCGAGACGCTGGCCACGGAAGTCAAGAAGAACCTCGAAGACGCAGGTTCCAAGGTTGCCGTCTCGGTGCTCTATGACGAGAAGAACGGTCCGGGCGACACCCAGATCACCCAGATCGCTGACGCCAAGGCCGACGCAGTCGTGCTGATCGCGTTCGACGAGACCACCACGATCATCCCGAAGTTGATCCAGGCCGGCGCCGGCCCGAAGGATGTCGCGACGTACTTCGTCGACGGCAACACCTCGGACTACAGCACGACCGGTACCAAGCAGCTTCCCCCGGGATCGCTTGAAGGCACCAAGGGTACGATTCCTGGCGCCGACTCAGGTGACGACTTCAAGAAGCGGTTGGCCACGGTCAATCCCGATCTGAAGGACTACTCCTACTCGGCTGAGTCCTACGACGCGGTTGTTCTGTCGGCCCTCGCAGCCATCGCTGCCGGTGACGACTCCGGTGAGTCGATCGCTGCGAAGATGGTCGAAACGAGCAAGGGCGGCGAGAAGTGCACCTCATTCGAGGCGTGCGCCGCGCTGCTCAAGGACGACAAGGGTGCTGACATCGATTACGACGGAGTTTCCGGCGAGATCGAGCTCGGTGAGACCGGTAGCCCGACGGCTGCATCGATCGGCATCTACCAGTACGACGCCACGAACAAGACCGCACCGGTCAAGTTCATCAAGGGCAACATCTGATCCGAACGGACCAGAGCAGCCTCAACAGGTTGGGCCCCCGGCGCTTCGGCACCGGGGGCCCTTCTGTGTGCTCTGCGAGGTGATGCCGGTCCCTGGGCCGAGGTGTGAGGCTGGGGGGCTTTGCGAGGTGATGCCGGTCCCTGGGCCGAGGTACGAGGAGGGACGTTGCGAGGTGACACCGGCCCCTAGGCCGAGGTACGAGGCCGGGAGGGAGCCCTGCGACCGAAGGGGCGCCCGACGAAGGGTCGTTGGTCCGGTCCCTAGGCCGAGGTACGAGGCCGGGAGGGAGCCCTGCGACCGAAGGGGCGAGGTCGGTCAGTCTTCTTTCTGACCCAACGTCCCCAAGTACAGCTCGATGACCTTGGGGTCATTGACCAGGGACTTGCCGGTGCCGGAGTAGGCATTGCGGCCCTGGTCGAGCACATAGGCGCGATCGCAGATCTGCAGGCAACGACGTGCGTTCTGCTCGACCATGACGACCGAGACGCCGGCCTTGTTGATGTTGCGGGTCTGGACGAACACCTCGTCCTGCAGGACGGGGGACAAGCCCGCTGAGGGCTCGTCAAGCAGCAGCACGGCGGGGTCCATCATGAGCGCACGTCCCATGGCAACCATTTGCCGCTCGCCACCCGAGAGCTGCCCGGCACGCTGCTTGCGTCGTTCGCCAAGGCGCGGGAACAGATCGGTGACGAAATCAAAGCGTTCGTTGAACTTCTTGGGCTGCTGGTAGCAACCCATCTCCAAGTTCTCCTCGATCGTCAGACTTGGGAACACATTGTTGTTCTGAGGTACGAACCCGATGCCCTTGGACACCAATTGGTCGGCGCGCTGGTTGGTGATGTCGTCCCCGTTGAGCAGAACTGTGCCGGTGTGCACCTTGACCAGACCGAACAACGCCTTGAGAAGTGTCGATTTGCCGGCACCGTTGGGTCCGATAATTCCGACGAGTTCACCGGGCTGGCAGTAGAGGTCAGCGCCGTTGAGGATGTTGACGCCCGGCAGGTAGCCGGCAATCAGATCGTCAGCGCGAAGAACGGCACCGTCAGCGTTGGCGAGGTGTCCCTCCCGCTCAGTTGTCTGCGTGGTCATCGTTACGCCTTCCCCTCGAGCTCAGATTCGGCTTCGGCGTCGAGCTCGTCGATGTCGACCTCGGTGATGTCGGTGTCATGGTGTGCGCCGAGATAGGCGTCGATGACTGATTGGTTGGACATGACCGATTGCGGAGTGCCCTCAGCGACGATCTGCCCCTGGGCCATCACGATGACCCAGTCGGAGATGTCGCGGACCATGTCCATGTCGTGCTCGACGAACAAGACCGTACGGCCTTCGTCGCGCAGTGACTTGACGTGCCCGAGGAGCGACTGCTTGAGTGCCGGGTTGACTCCGGCCATGGGCTCGTCGAGCATGATCAGCTCAGGATCGACCATCAGTGAACGTGCCATTTCGAGCAGCTTGCGCTGGCCGCCTGAGAGCGACCCCGCGAAGTCCTCGCGCTTGGCGTCGAGCATGAATCGCTCGAGCAGTGCATCAGCCCGAGCCGTGATCTCGTCTTCCTGCGCACTCCACAAGCCCTTGAACGGGGCGGACCAGAAGTGCTCACCACGCTGGCCGGTGGCTCCGAGGAGCATGTTGTCGATGACCTTGAGCTTGGACAGCACCTTGGTCAGCTGAAAGGTGCGAACCATGCCAAGACGGGCAACTTTGTAGGCCGGCACCTTGCCGAGGGACTTGCCGTTGAACGCCCAGTCGCCCGAGTCAGGCTCGTCAAATCCAGTGAGCAGGTTGAACAGGGTCGTCTTGCCGGCACCGTTGGGTCCGATGAGCGCGGTGATGACGCCGCGCTGGATCTCAATGTGCTCGACGTCGACGGCCTTGAGACCACCGAACGTTCGGACGATGTTGTTGCCCTTGAGGATCGGATCGGGTTTCGGAGCCCCTGGTTCGCTTGGCACCCCTTCGAGTGCGGCGCGCGCAGCGCTGAGTTCAACGGCCATCGATTGCGATCTCCCTTCGGTCTCCGAAGATCCCTTGTGGTCGGTAGATCATCAGGAGCATGAGTCCCAATCCGAGCATGAGGAATCGAATGAGGCTGGACTGGGTGTTGGTCATGATGAAGTCGGGAATCAGTGGATCGGCACCGGCCGTCGCCTGCCCAAAGAACGATCCGAGGCCGGCGATCAGGAACCAGAACACGATCGATCCGACAACCGGGCCGAGGACGCGTGCTGCACCGCCGATGAGCAGAGCAGCATAGGCATAGAACGTGAACGTGGTGTTGAAGTCGGTCGGCACCGCAGAACCCTGCTTGAGGATGTGGAAGATGCCCGCCAGACCACCGAAGAGGCCACCCAGCACGAGTGCCTGCATCTTGTAGGCGAAGACGTTCTTGCCCAGCGAGCGCACGGCGTCTTCGTCCTCACGAATGGAGCGGAGCACGCGACCCCAGGGGCTGCGCATGAGTGCCCAGACGAGCAGGCAGCCAAGGGCCACCAGTGACCATCCGACGGTGATCGACCACAGGTCGCCGCGCCGGAACGAGACGAAGCCGAGATCGAGTCCGCTGCCGTACGGGTTGAGGTCGCGGTATGTCCCGGCAAATCCGGTCAAGCCGTTCGACCCACCGAAGGTGTCCTTGAACTCGACGGCCCCGAAGATCAGGCGCAGGATCTCGGCGGTCGCAATGGTGGCGATTGCCAGGTAGTCGGCGCGAAGACGCAGAGTCGGAACACCTAGCACGAGCGCCAGCAGCACCGAGCCACCGAGCCCGACGAAGATGCCGAGGTAGAACGACAAGTCCCAGGTCACGACGCTGACGGCGAGACCGAAAGCGGCGATCGACATGAAGCCGGCCTGGCCGAAGTTGAGCAGTCCGGTGTAGCCGAAATGAATGTTGAGACCGATGGCCGCCAGCGCGAAGACGATGGCCTGAGGTCCGAGGGCCGCCGAGAAGGCGGCGTCGATGATGGTTCCGAAGTCCATGGTCCCTCCCTATCCGATCCGTTGGGCTCGGCCGAGGAGGCCTTGCGGTCTGAGAAGCAGGATGAGGATCATCACGAGTAGTGCGCCGACGTCCTTGATCGAAGCGGGCACTGGGTGGAATCCCCACAGCGAGACAATCGGTGCGACCTCGACCATCAGGCCGATCACCAACGATCCGACGAGGGCGCCCCAGATGGTGCCGAGCCCTCCCAAGGTGACAGCTGCAAACACCAGCAGCAGCAGCTTGAAGCCCATCTGGAAGTTGACCTGTTGGTTGATCGCCAGCAGCACACCAGATAGACCGGTCAACGCCGTGCCGAGGATCCACACCGACGAGATGACTCCGTCGACCCGCATACCGGACGACGCTGAAAGAGCAGGGTTGTCAGAGACCGCGCGCATGGCCTTGCCGAGGCGGGTGGTCATCAGTGCGATGCAGGTGACAGTCAGTGTGATGATCGCGATCGCGAAGATCGCAACCTCCTTGTCGGAGAGCGCGATAGGTCCGTAGTCGTTGCGCCTCTGGGCCACATACTCGCTGAGGGTCTTGGTCGACCCGCCGAACGTGTACTGGTAGATGCTGCGCAGCAGCAACGCGAAACCGATTGACACGATCATCATGGCGATCAAGCCGGTGCCACGGTTGCGCAACGGCCGCCAGAGGCCGCGGTCCTGCAAGTACCCGAACAGTGCGGAGGCGATGACGGCAAACACCCCGGCCACGATCACTGGAAGACCCAAACCGCGGTTGAACATGAAAGTCATGATTCCGCCGAACGTGATCAGGTCGCCGTGGGCGAAGTTGGTCAAGCCGGTGGTGCCGAAGATCAATGACAGTCCGAGTGCGGCCAAGGCGATGATCAGGCCGTACTTCAGACCCGATGTCACCGCATCGACGAGCTTGCTGGTGAACGTGGAGGCGGTCACCTGTATCGCGCCGATCTGGTATTGCGCGAAGTTGCTGCCGCCGAGCCGCGCCGTGATGGTCTTGTCTGTCTCACCCGCTCCGCTCAGCTTGATGTCAGCTGGAAGCGTGTCCGGATCGAGGACCACGACGTAGACGCCATTGCTGGGGATGGCGATGCTGATGCGCCCGAGCTTGTCGGTCACCTGCGTGCCGATCTCTTCACCATCCTTGCTGTCGGCATAGACGGTGAGTGTCACTCCGGGCACGGTCTCGGGCTCGCCCTCTCCACCTTTGAGGTTCCGGAGTGTCACCGTGATGTTCTGACCCTCAACGATCGGATTTTCTTCGGGGATCGTCGTACCCGTGGCGGTGGCAGTGGGGGTCGGGGTGGGTGTCGGAGTGGCCAGGGCCGTCGCCGGGGCGAGGAGGACCGACATTCCAATTAGTGCTGCGAGAAGGGCCGCGAGTCGCAAACGCACGCATGTACTCCTGTCGGCATTGCTGGGGTGGTGGTTCAGAGTGATCCTCGGACTATAACCAACTCAGGGATCAGTGCATCCGGATCTGTCATGAGATCAGGTAACAGTTGGGTTTCGCTGCTCACGTCAGTGGATCGCGATGGCAATCTGACAAAGGATCGGCGCTATCACCAGCGCAGGCAGCAGGTCGGCCACCGGAATGGCCTTGAGATTCAGCAGCCTGAATGCCACGCCGATCAGGATCAGACCGCCCGTCGCCGTGAGCGCCAACAGGTGCGCGTCGGGCAGGAATGACCCCAACAGGGCGCCCAGGGCCGTGAGCGATCCCTGGATCACCGCGATGGACAAGGCCGAAGCCATCACCCCGATGCCGAACGAGGCAGCAAACGCGAGCGACGCAAAACCGTCCAGGACGGACTTGAGGAGCAGTTGGTCGGCACCGTTGCCGAGTCCTTCGTTGATCGACCCCAGGATTGTCAGCGGACCGACACAGAACACCAGTGAGCTGATGACGAATCCTTCGACAAAGCGCTCACGACTCTCGCCGGCACCTTCGCTCGTGAGGCGTCGTTGAAGCCACGCGCCGATGCCCTCGAGACGATCCTCAAGTCGGAACCACGATCCGATGATGCCGCCGATGACGAGCGCGCCCAGCACGATCAGGACCGGCGCGCTCGTACCGACCGCGTCAATCAGGACGGGGTCAGCCACGGCAATCGCGGACTGGGCTGCGATCAGGAGTGTCACCAGACCAAGCGCCGAGGTGACCGTTGATCGCACACGATCGCTCAACCGGTGGCCGATCAGCAGACCGAGGCCTGATCCGACGATCACCGTCGCAACATTGGTGACCGTGCCGAGGCCGGTGAACATGTAGGGTCTCCCTCGATGCTCGATCGACATTCATTCACGTAAGGCAACAGGCGCCCAGCGGTAGTGTGTCACTCACGCTGACTTCGCCCGATGTCATGGACAGAATCAGGATCCTATGTCGGCCAGACCTTCCATCGCTCTGCGGGACGCAGTTCGCGATGACGCTGCAGCGTTGATCGCTCTCTGGTCGGAGTGTGCCGCCGCGGGCGCCGACGAGGGCGCTGAAGCGTTCACCCAGCAGGCGCTGTGGCGCGAGCCCGGCATTGCCGAGGCGGGTGCCGCGCTCGAGTTCAACCTTGAGCAGCCGGGCAAGCGAATCGTCGTTGCTGTGGCAAATGACGAGATCGTCGGTGCAACCGTGTTCACCGTCAGCACGCTCACGCCGATCAACCTGACGCGCATCCTGATCGTCACCGAGATCCAGGTGTCTCCCCGATATCGTCGTCGTTCGGTCGCATCGATGCTGTTGTCGGCGGCCGCGCACCACGGGGAGGATCACAACTGCGAGATCGTCGTGGCCTCGATCCCGGTGCACTCGCGTGAGCCCCACCGTTACCTCGCCAAGATCGGCTTCAACCAGATTGCGGTCGTGCGGGCCATCCAGGCCAGCAAGCTCACGTCGCGGCTGTCGGGCAAGGCCACCAACTCCCGCGACACCGGCAAGCTGATTGCCGTGCGTCGTACGCTGCGCCGTCGCCAAGCCGACGCCCAAGGTGCTGGCTCCCGTCACTGAAGCGTCCGGGCAATCATCTAGAGTCGCCGGTGTGGACCGCCTCCTTCTGATCGACGGTCATTCCGTCGCCTATCGCGCCTTCTTCGCTCTCCCTGTCGAGAACTTCTCGACCACCACCGGGCAGAGCACCAATGCGGTGTTCGGTTTCACCTCGATGTTGATCAACGTGCTGCGTGACGAGAAGCCCACGCACGTGGCCGTCGCGTTCGATGTGTCGCGTCAGACCTTCCGGCTGGAGCAATACGCCGACTACAAGGGCAATCGCGCCAAGTCGCCGCCGGAGTTCAGCGGACAGATCCCGCTGATCAAGGAGATCCTCGACGCCTTGCACATCCAGACCTTCGAAAAGGTTGGCTTCGAGGCCGACGACATCATCGGCACGCTGGCCACGCGCGCCGAGTCCGCCGGCATGGAGGTGCTCATCTGCACCGGCGACCGTGACGCCTTGCAGCTGGTGACCGAGCTGACGACGGTGCTCTATCCGCGCAAGGGCGTCTCCGACCTCGCACGGATGACGCCGACGGCGGTCGAGGAGAAGTACGCCGTCATGCCGGCGCACTATCCCGACATCGCGGCTCTGGTCGGTGAGACCAGTGACAACCTTCCGGGCGTGCCCGGCGTCGGTCCCAAGACTGCGGCCAAGTGGATCAACCAGTACGGCACCCTCGACGCACTGGTCGCCGACGTCGACAATGTCCCCGGCAAGGCCGGCGAGTCCCTCCGCGAGCACCTCGACGACGTGCTGCGCAACCGACGCATCAACGCGCTGATACGCGACCTCGACCTTCCGGCCGGTCCCGCTGACCTGAGCTTCGACACGGTCTGGGACCGCGAGGCGATCCACACCGTCTTCGACGCTCTCGAGTTCAACGCGTTGCGGGTCAGGCTGTTCGAGGCATTCGGCGACGTGGAGCCGCAGGCTGACGAGGGCTTCGACCTCGAGGGCGTCAACATCGAGCCCGGTGCGGTGGCAGCGTGGCTCGACGAGCACGCGACGCCTGATGCACGACTGGGCCTTCACGTTCAGGGTTCGTGGGGTCGTGGCACGGGGGATGTGGTTGCTCTGGCCATCGCCTCGGTCGATGCGGCCGCCTGGATCAACGTGGATGAGATCACGGCCGAGGACGACACGGCGATCGCGGCCTGGCTCGCCGATCCGGAGCGACCCAAGGTGCTGCACGACGTCAAGGGTCCGGCGCTGGCGCTTGCGGCCCGAGGCTGGTCGCTCAAGGGCGTCGCCGCCGACACGGCGTTGTCGGCCTATGTCGTACGCCCCGATCAACGTTCCTATGACCTTGCCGATCTTTCGGTGCGCTATCTCAAGCGCGAGCTGCGCGATGACTCCGAGGCCTCGGGTCAGCTGACTCTCGACACCGACAATGCCGGTGCCGAGTCAGGCATGCTCAGGGCACGGGCGACCCTCGACCTGGCCTCGGTGCTCGACGAAGAGGTGGAGTCGGTCGGCGGCACGCCCCTGATCCACGATGTCGAGCTTCCACTGGTCGCGACCCTCGCCCGTATGGAGCGCGCCGGCATAGCGATCGACGATGACCACCTGATCTCGTTGGAGTCGGAGTTCGCCACACGGGCACAGGATGCCGCGACGGAGGCCTATGCCGCGATCGGTGGCAAGGAGATCAACCTCGGTTCGCCCAAACAGCTGCAGGTGGTGCTGTTCGACGAGCTCGGCATGCCCAAGACCAAGCGCACCAAGACCGGCTACACGACCGACGCCGAGGCCTTGCAGACGTTGTTCGACAAGACCGAGCACCCGTTCTTGCAGCACCTGCTGGAGCATCGTGATGTCACCCGGCTGCGGCAGACCGTCGACGGTCTCCGCAAGTCGATCTCCGATGACGGGCGCATCCACACCACCTATGCGCAGACCATCGCGGCGACGGGGCGACTCAGCTCCAACGACCCCAATCTCCAGAACATCCCGATCCGTACGGCCTCGGGTCGTCGCATCCGTGAGGCGTTCTGCGTCGGCGAGGGATACGAGACGCTCCTGACGGCCGACTACAGCCAGATCGAGATGCGCATCATGGCCCACCTGTCCGAGGACGCCGACCTCATCGAGGCGTTCAAGTCGGGCGAGGACTTCCACACCGTCACCGCATCCAAGGTGTTCGCGGTACCGGCAGAAGAGGTCGGCACCGAGCTCCGTGCCCGTATCAAGGCGATGAACTACGGGCTCGCCTACGGATTGTCGTCATACGGGCTCAGCCAACAGCTCAGCATCTCCACGGGCGAGGCCCAGGGACTGATGGATGACTACTTCTCCCGCTTCGGTGGAGTGCGCGACTATCTGCGCGGTTTGGTCGACGAGGCACGGCAGACCGGTTTCACCGAGACAATCCTCGGACGCCGCCGTTACCTTCCCGATCTGGTGAGCGACAACCGGCAACGCCGAGAGATGGCCGAGCGCATGGCACTCAACGCACCGATCCAGGGGTCGGCGGCCGACATCATCAAGGTGGCGATGCTCAACGTCGAGCGGGCCCTCGACGAGGCCAAGCTTGGTTCACGGATGCTTCTGCAGGTTCACGACGAGCTCGTGTTCGAGGTCGCGGCCGGTGAGCTCGAGCAGGTCGAACGTCTCGTGCGCGAGCAGATGGCGTCGGCAGCTGACATCTCGGTGCCGCTTGATGTCTCGGTCGGCATCGGCAAGACCTGGCACGAAGCCGGGCACTAGTCCTTCGGGCGAGCTGGCACATCGCTGCGTTCGCCGGGGGCGACCCAGACGATCGTGGCCAAGGTGGCGGCGACGAGCGCGATGGTGACCACCAATCCGGTGAATCCCACGCCGAACCCGTACGTCACGGCAAGCACGACGACGACGGCGCCCCAGAGCATCACCACGATGCCGTGGGCGTGCCTGGCCAGGGCGTCGAAGACCAGCAAATGCACGATCGCGAGCAATGATCCGGCGAGGGCGAACAGCCACAGCCGATCGGTGACCTCCGCATACTGATCGCCACCGACGAGGATCAGGGCCACGCGAGGGAGCACCGCTGTCGCGGCAACCGCGAGTGCGCCGAAGCCGGCCACGAGGGTGACCGCACGGAGGCGGGCGTGATGCGTCGTGGCTCTGGCGAGGTCTGGAAACAGCACGACGCTCACGAACTGGGGGAAGAACAGCGCTGCCTTGGCCAGGATCAGCCCTGACGCATACAGTCCGCTCTCGTGGACGTCGAGGCGGTTGCGCGCGATCAGCGAGTCCATGTTGCTCAGCACGAAGTACGCCAGCAGCGCGTGCGTCGACAGCACGGCCTCGCGAAGCAGTGGCCGGCGACTGAGCCTGTTTTCTGCGTCCGAGTGGCCAATCAGCAGGCGAGCACTGGCGACCACCGGCAGCCATGATCCAGCTGCGACACCGATCATGGCCGATGTCGTGGTGGGGGAGACCACCAGCGCCAGCGTGCCACCGATGACCCGGCCCAAGCCGTTCCCGAGGTAGATGGCGGTCAGCGAGCCCCAACGGGACGTGCCCTGCGCGACTCCGGCAGCGGCCCCCATGATCGTCAGTGGCACCAGCGTTGCACCGCACAGGATGACGGGCCAGTAGCTGTCGAGCTTGAGGGCTGGAGTGAGTCCGATCGTGGATGCCGCGACGATGGCACCGACTCCCGCGGCCACCATGATCGTGATGCGGGCCGTCGCGCTGATGATCTGGTCGCGGTGATCGGGGTCGACCGCGAGGCGGCGCGCCGTGACAGCCTGCAGGCCGACGGATGCGACCGTGCCCACGAGGATGATGCCGAAAAGCGCCGTCAGCGCACCGAATTCCTGAGGAATCAACATGCGCGCCGAGACGATGTTGAATCCGTAGGCGGCAAAGTTCATGCCCATCATCCCGGCCGCGACGAGAGTTCCCCCGGTCATCGTCTGCCGATTGGACCTCACCACGGCACAATAGCCGTGGCTGGCCAAGGCCACGACGAAAGGGCCGACTGTGTCGCACCGCGATCTCGTGCAGCGCGCGATGATGCCGGCGTGGTCGGCGTTGCTGGCAGTCGTGGTCTGCGCGCCGCTGTTCGCGAGCGGCTACGTGCTGTCGTACGACATGGTGTGGGTTCCGCACCTTGATCTCCAGCGCAGCGAGCTGTGGGGTCTTGACTCCGCCCTCCCACGAGCCGTGCCCTCGGATGCATTTGCCGCACTGCTCGGCGCGGTGGTCCCGGCCATGGTGGTGCAGAAGGTGGTGCTGTTCGGTGCATTGGTGTTCGCCGGGCTCGGGGCTGACCAGCTGGTGAAGTGGCGCCCCGCCCCAGCTCGTCTCGCGGCCGTGACCTTCGCGATGTGGAATCCGTTCGTGGCCGAACGCCTCTTGCTCGGTCAGTGGCCCCTGCTCATCGCGTATGCCGGCCTGTTCTGGCTGATCGCGGCACTGTGCAGCCATGAGGACCCACGGTGGTCCACCGTCACCCTGGCGCTGGCGGCAACCGCGCTGACCCCTGTGACAGGAGTGATGGGAGCCGTGGTCGGCGTGATCGCGGTGGGTCGGCGAGGTGCGGTACGGGTGGTGTTCATCGCCGTGGTCCTCAACCTCCCGTGGGTCGTGGCAAGTCTGCTCCAACCAGATCCGGGGAGGTCCGATCCGGCAGCGGTTGCGCTGTTCGACCTGAGGGCCGAGGGATCACTCGGTCGCGTCGGCTCGGCGCTCAGCTTGGGCGGCATCTGGAACTCCGAGGTGGTCCCGACGTCGCGAACCCTCGGGATCGCGTTGTTCTTCGCGGTGGCCATCGGCCTGGTCATGGCGGTCGGATTGGTGGTGTTGTTCCGGGGCGAACGCCGCTTGGCCATGGTGCTCACAGCAGTCGGCGCGATCGGGCTCGCAGTGGCACTGTCGGGTTGGCTCTTTCCCGACCTCGTGACCAGGGTGATTGCCGATGTTCCGGGTGGCGGCATCATCCGCGATGGCACCCGATGGTTGGCGCTCCTCGCACCGTTGGAGGCGGTCGCCTTTGGCGCTGGGGTGTGCGCCCTCGTCGAGAGTCGGATGCAGTCATGGCGCATCCCGGCGGCCCTTCTCATCGCATCGCTTCCCATCGTTGCCCTGCCGGATCTCGGGTGGGGAGGAGGCGGCGCGCTGAAGGCGGTGACCTATCCGGCGGCGTGGAACGAAGCGCGCGAAGCGATCGCCGGAAGCAACGTTCCCGGCGACATCGTGTCTCTGCCCTTTTCTGCCTACCGGGCGCCGAGCTGGAATCACGGGCGAACGGTCATTGACCCGGCCGGTCGCTATTTCGATCGCACGACCGTGACGAATGATGAGCTCGAGGTGTCGGGCAAGACGATCAGCGGGGAGGACCCGAGGGCGGCGAGGATCGGGGACGTGCTGGATGGCCCCGATCCGCTGTCGAGACTGCCGGCTGTCGGCATCGGCATCATCGTCGTGGACACCGAGACACCTGGAGCTGCCGCAGCGCTGCGACTGGTCGACGGGGCCGACGAGCTGGCCATCGGCGGCGATGAGCTGCGTGTGTTCACGGTGCCCGGCGCAACGCCGACCAGCGTCAATCACCGCGATCGACGCTCCATGACGGTGGCATGGAGCGTCGCGGGCCTCGCCTTGCTCGGTGGAGTGGTCGGCGCCGCTCGCGCTGCGATCCGACGATCAGACCGGTAGCCGCCGAAAGATGGACCTCGGCACGTGGCGCAGGCCCGACATGACGACTCGCATGGTGCTCGGCACCCAGATCTGTTCCTTGCCGTCGCGCACTGCCGCCATGACCGCCTCGGCAACTGCCTCAGGCGTGGTGGCCAGGGGAGCGGGATCCAGTCCGTCGGTCATCTTGGACTTCACGAAACCTGGTCGCACCACCAGCACTCGCCCGCCCAGCTCGCGCAACGCCTCACCCAGACCTGTGTAGAACGCGTCAAAGCCGGCCTTCGTCGAGCCGTACACGAAGTTCGAGCGACGCGGCCGTTCGCCGGCGACGCTGGACAGCGCGACGATCACCCCGTGTCCCTGCGCGCGAACGCGTGCCGCGAGCGCCACTCCGGCTGTCACGGCGCCGACGTAGTTGACCTCGGCGAGCTCACGGGCGACGTCGACATCGGTCCATGCCTCCTCGGGATCACCGAGCAGCCCGAAAGCCACCACCGCGATGTCGATGTCACGGTCGATAGAAGACACGAGTGCGCCATGGCTGGCGGTGTCGACTGCCTCGAAGTCGACGGCGCTGACCTCGCAACCCTGGGTGCTGAGCTGCTCCACGGCACTGTCACGGCGGTCGCCGGGCCGGGCGGCCAGGGTGACGCTCAGGCCGGGGGACTCCTTGGCGTACGCGCCGGCGATCGCGAGGGCGATGTCGGACGTGCCGCCGAGCAGCAGGATGTGCTGGGGGATGCCGAGTGCATTGATCATGGATGCCTCACAGGTCGAGTCGTCGTGAAAGGTCGGATCGGAAGGTGTGGGTCGGGTCGACGCGGGCGCGGATGGTGCGGAACTCGTCGAGGCGCGGGTACATCGCGGTAATCGTCATGGCCGAGATGCGCGAGTCCTTCGCCAGGTAGATGCGCCCTGCGGCGGCCAGGACAAGCTGGTCGAGATGGTTGAGCAGTGCATCGAGACCGGCGCGTACGGGTAGGTCGACGGCGAGCGTCCACCCGGCCATGGGAAATGACAGGGGAGAGCGGTTGCCGGGGCCGAATCGTTTGAGGACGTTCAGCGATGAGACATGGCCAGACTGCGCGATGGTCTCGATGATCGTGGTGAACGCGGCTTCTTCGTCGAACGGGACGACGAACTGGTACTGGCAGAACCCCTTGGGCCCATAGACCCGATTCCAGTCGCCCACGATGTCGAGGGGGTGGAAGAACTCGGTGATGTCCTGGATCTCGCCGGTGCGGTGCTGCGGCGCCTTGGCGTACCAGAGGGCGTTGAACGTCTTGGCCGTCAGCCGGTTGACCAGGCTGAACGGCAGATCGACAGGCACCCGACCACGCTGGGGTGCGGCGAACTCAAGTGCGGTGCGACGTTGGTCGGGGTCGAGTGCTTCGCGCAACGCGGAGTTGCCACGCATCGTCACGCCCCGGCCCAGCGCGTCACCGGTGGTCGCGGTGTCGAACCACGCCACCGAGTAGGTGTAGTCGTCGTCGCCGTTCCTGAGCGTCGTGAGCAGCTCGGCGAGATTGCGCGTCTTGTCGGTGTCGACCTCGAAGTACGACGTCTCGACCTTCCTGAGGTTGATGGTGGCCTCGAGGACGATTCCGGTGAGCCCCATTCCGCCCACCGTGGCCCAGAACAGATCCGCGTTCTCGGCGTCGGGCGTTGCGGACACGACGTCGCCGGACGCCAGCATGATGTCGAACTGGGAGATGTGGTTGCCGAAGCTGCCATCGACGTGGTGGTTCTTGCCGTGCACGTCGGCCGCGATTGCACCGCCGACCGTGACCTGGCGGGTGCCGGGAACGACCGGCAGCCAGAGCCCGAGAGGCAGCAGTGCTCGCAGCAGCCGGTCGAGGCTGATCCCCGCCTGGACGCGTACGGAGGGCGTCCGGGTGTCCACGTCGAGGATGGCGTCCCATGCGGTGAGGTCCAGCACTGTTCCGCCGGCGTTCTGCGCCGGATCGCCGTAGCTGCGGCCCAGGCCACGAGCGATGACGCCGCGTTCGCCGACCGTGTGCAGCTCGCCACGGAGCGCCTCGACGTCCGGCGGGCGTGTCACGCGGGCGGAGCTGGCAGCCGTACGGCCCCAACCGGTCAATGAGTCGGTCACGTGGAGTACACGCCAATCGCAAAGATCGTCAGCCAGCTGATCGCGATGACCTGCAGCACTCGGTCGCGCATCACGGCCTCCTCCGGCTCACCGGCGAGTCCACGGTCGACGTCGACGGCATAGCGGAGCAGGCCCATGACGAACGGTGCGATCGAGATGGCCTGCCAGTCGACACCGGAGTCGTCCCCGATCTCGAATGCCCACAGGCTGTACGCCGTGATCGTGACTGCGGCGGCAAGGCTCCACACGAAGCGCAGGTAGGAGACGGAGTAGTCCTCCAGCGTCCGGCGGGTGCCTGCCTCGTTGCCGAGGCTGTGCAGCTCGGAGTAGCGCTTGCCGGCCACCATGAACAGGGATCCGAATGACGCCACGAGGAGGAACCACTGTGACAGTGGAACGTCGACTGCGACGCCCCCCGCGATGGCGCGCAGCAGGAATCCGGCTGAGACGATGGCGAGGTCGACGACCGGCTGCTCCTTGAGCCACAGGGCGTAGGCGACCTGGATCGTGAGGTAGACGCCGAGGGTGATCCCGAGCTCGCGGTCGATGACCGTGCCCAGGGCGAGGCTCGCCGCGGCCACGACAACTGACCAGATGACTGCGGCACGCACCGACAGCTCGCCGGCAGCGACGGGACGCAGGCGCTTGCGTGGGTGCTTGCGGTCGGACTCGACGTCGCGTGCGTCGTTGAACAGGTAGACCGCCGACGCAGCGAGGGTGAACGAGACGAAGGCACCGAAGATGACAGCAAGGTTGTTGCCGTCGGTCAGTACGCCTGCCGCGAGCGCTGCGGCGACGACCAGCACGTTCTTGGCCCACTGGCGGGGCCGCATCGTCCGTAGGACGGCCGACGCGGTGCGCAATTGGGTCGCCATGATGTCTTCAGCGTAGTGCCGGGAGGGCCACGTACGAGTGCCTCATCACGCCCGTTGGTTTTGTTCGTGACCTACCGCCGCTGGTAGTCTTGATCTGATTGAGGGAGGGACTCAACTGTGGGAACACTGACAGGCGGCCTGATCGCCTTTTTGGCAGGAATTGGTTTGGCTACAGCCACCGTCGTGGGGGTCGTGCAGTCGCAGCAGAATGCTGGCGAGAAGCAGATCAACACGAGCAACGTGAGCTACGGCAACTAACTTCTGAACCATGTGAGTGGGCGTCTCCCTTCGGGAGGCGCCCACTTCTTGTGTGTCAGACGCCGGACAGGATTTCGGCGAACTCGCTCTGCGAGACGGCCCACGTGAACGTACGTGACTTTGCAAGCGCACCCTGACCGAGGAACTCACGCCATTCGTCGTCTTCGATGAGGTGGCGGATCGCCTCGGTGAATTCCAGGGGAGTGTCGACGAGGACGCCGGAGTCCTTGTGATCAATCGACTCGGTCGTGCCGCCAGCGCTGCTGTAGGCCACAGTCGGAGTCGCATGGGTGCCGGCTTCGCCGATGACGATGCCCCAGCCCTCCTTGAGCGATGGCAGGGCCATGAACCAGGTCCGGGCCAGCAGTTCGTGCTTGGTCTGGTGGTCGACGAACCCGTGGAAGTGGACCCGAGCGCTGACCCCGCGTTGGGCGGCGTAGTCGACAAGTTCTTGGTGCCACCAGCCGGCGCCGATGACATCGAGCTCGAGGTCAGCATGATCGGTGGTGAGGTCCACCAGTGAATCGATTGCATGCTCGACCTGCTTGTGGGGCACGAGACGCCCCACGACGCAGAATCGTGGGGTGATCGATCGCTGAGCCGCGACCTCGGGAGCGGCGTCGTTGCCGTTGTGCACAATGCTGATGCGGTCGCGGTCGACTCCCAGCTCGATGAGTTCTTGGCGTGTGGCCGCCGAGACGGCGATGTACTGGCTGCTGCGGTAGAGACGTGGCGCGAGCCAGCTCTCGATCCACCAGCCGAACTTGCCCATCAGTCCGGGGTAGACGACGGGCCACTGTTCGCGGTGCACGTGGTGGACCAGCACGACGACAGGCTTGAAGGTGGCCAGACGGGTGAAGAACGGCAGTCCGTTCTGCACGTCGACGACCAGATCGACCTTGCCGTAGCGGCCGAAGAGCACGGCGAAGAATGTGCGGAGGTAGATGTCCATCTTGGCTCCGCGGCGCACGAATCGGACGCCCTCGACCACTTCCTGACGGGGTGCACTGTCGTGAGCCGCACAAGCGATCGTGACGGTGTGACCACGCTCGACCAGTCCGCGGGCCATGTTTTCGACATACCGCTCGGACCCCCCGCCCTCAGGGTTCTGGGTGTCGCGCCAATTGCAGAACAAGACGTGCATGGTGTGCCGGCCGGGTAGGCCAGCCCTCCCTTGTGAACCCGGCAGATCGCCGGTCAGGCTCCCTCAACGCATCCCTCAATGCCTTGAACGTGCGTCCCTCAACGCAACGATTCAGTCTAGCATCGATCGACCCACCAACGGGTATCGTTCACGGGTGCCCGCATCGCCCCTGAGCCCGCCTGCGGCACTGCCGAAATTCGTGTGGCGCACGCGGCTGACCGCGGGCAGCCTGGTGCTGGCGGCGTTGGCGTTCGTGACGGCCCCGGGGCGCATCATGGGCGACACCAAGGCTGACCTCGTGCTCGCTCCCGGCGCATTCCTGGCTCGTGCGCTCCACATGTGGGAGCCGGCCGGGTGGTTCGGGCAGGTGCAGAACCAGGCCTACGGATATCTGTTTCCGATGGGCCCGTTCTTCTGGCTGGGAAACCTGATCCAGGCTCCTCCGTGGATCATCCAGCGTGCGTGGTGGGCCCTGCTCCTCGTCGTGGCGTTCTTGGGCATGGTCAAGCTCTGTGGCGTGCTGGGGGTCGGTTCCCCCACGGCCAGGCTCATCGGAGGATTTGCCTTCGCGCTGTCTCCCCGCATGCTCAGCATCGTTGGAGCCAGCTCGATCGAGCTGTGGCCGTCAGCACTTGCGCCATGGGTGTTGGTGCCCCTGGCCATCGGTCTCAAGCGGGGACATCCGCGGCTCATGGCGGCCTACAGTGCCCTGGCCGTGGTGGCCGTGGGTGGTGTCAATGCGGCGGCCACCTCGGCCGTGCTTCCGCTGGGAGTGCTGTTGGTCCTGATGGCGCCGCCCGGACCTCGGCGTCGCTCACTCATGGTGTGGTGGCCGGGATTCGTGCTCGTGGGAACGGTCTGGTGGTGGGCGCCGCTGTTGCTGCTGGGCAGGTTCAGCCCACCGTTCCTCGACTTCATCGAGAGCTCATCGACGACGACCTTCGCGGCGACGGCATTCGATGCGCTGCGCGGCACCACCAACTGGCTTCCCTACCTGGATGGGGGATACGCCGCCGGCAACCAACTGATCTCGCAGCCGTTGCTCATCGTCAATGGCACCGTCATCATGGCGCTCGGCATCTGGGGGGTGGCGCGTCGCGACAACCCGGTCGGACGGTTCTGCATCAGTGGCATTGCCCTGGGGCTGGTGTTGGTCACGCTCGGCCACGAGGGCACGAATCTGGGTTCGTCGTTCTGGGCTTCGCTGATGGACGGGGTGTTGTCGCCCGTGCGCAACAACCACAAGTTCGATCCCGTCATCCGCATCCCGATGGTGCTGGGGCTGGTCCACGTCCTGACCGTGCTCGCCCACACGGACAAAGCACGAGCTCGAGACTCAGCCGGAGTGTTCGTGCTCGTCGTGGCCGCATTTGCCGGGTCGACCGTGCCGGCGTGGACGGCTGGACTCGCCTACGCAGGCTCATACGCAGAGGTCCCCGAGTACTGGACCGAGGCCTCCGACTGGCTTGAAACCAACGGACCGGACCAGAACGCCCTGCTGCTGCCGGCGTCATCCTTCGGCAACTACCTGTGGGGAAATCCACGCGATGAAGTGGTGCAGTCCTACCTGTCGTCTCCTTGGGCTGTGCGGAGCGCCATTCCGTTGACCCCACCAGCCTTCATCCGAACGCTGGATGGGCTCGAGCTGGCATTCGCGAGCGGCCAAGGGTCGGTCATGCTGCGTGACGCACTGCAGCGTTCGGGCATCCGATATCTCGTCGTGCGCCATGATCTCGCACCGGGAGCGATCACTGATCCAGAGCTGGTCCAGTCGACACTCGGCAGCACCCCCGGTGTGCGCCGGATTGCGACATTCGGTCCCGCGGTGGGGAGCCCTCCACGTCAGAAGACCGATACGGGACAGTCGATCTTCGTCAACGCGGGTCGGCAATCGCGGCACCGTGCCATCGAGATCTTCGAGGTCGAGGACGTCGACTCGTCCCGGGCGCGGGCCCAACCTGTCGACCAGACGCCAGTTGCCATCGGCGCTCCGAACGCACTGTTTCTCGCCCAGAGCCTGTATGGCGGTGACACCGACGTGGTGCTCTCGGGCGACGCGGCCGAGCTCGAACCCTCGACACGACGCCGGGTGCTGCTCACCGACACGGCGCGGCGCCGGGAGGTGACATTCGGACGGGTCATCGACCAGCGATCGGCCACGTTCACCGCTGACGAGAAGTACCGACTTGACCGGCCGGTCCACGACTACGTGATCGAGGGTGATGAGCGCTGGCAGAGCGAGGCGAGACTGATCGGCGCACGCAGCATTCGCAGTTCGACCTCCGGGTCCGACGTCACCGAGTCATCGGTCGATCCAGCGACGCAACCATGGTCGGCCTTCGACGCCGACACCCGCACGTTTTGGTCGGCAGGCTCCGGGTCGACGGCGTGGATTGAAATCACCTTCGAGAAGGCTCGAAGCGTCGAGGGGGCGGAGATCACGTTGCCGCGGGGCACGGAGCGCCGTGCACTCACGGTGACGACCGACGCCGGCAAGGTCGACGTGCAGGCCCGCACCGGCGGTTCTACTCGGTTGGTGGTTCCGGAGGGTGAGACCAGACGGTTGCGCATCACCGGAGCATCTAAGTTCCTCGATCCATTGACGATCTCGTCGATCGACATCCCGGGTGTCAGGGTGTCCCGACCGCTGGTGCTGCCTGCCATGCCGGACGGCTGGTCGTCACCGAGCGACATTCTCCTGACGGCCGAGCGAGGCGCAGCGGTGTGTCGAGATGTCGAGAGGATTCCGCGCTGCGATGCGGGGGTCACGGGCTGGGGCGAGGACGGCCGCTCGATCGACCGGATCTTCACGTTGCCCACCGCCGAGTCGTATGCGGCTGGCCTCACGGCGCTGCCGCAGCAAGGCGTGGCGTTGTCAGATGCATTGAGCGGCGATGTGCGGCTGCGGATGAGCTCGACCGGCAGCACAGAGCCACAGGCCGGCAGCCTGGCGGCGGTTGACGGCGACCCCCACACCGCGTGGATCGCCACGTTGGCCGATGTCTCGCCGCGCATCGCGATGACCTTCGACGAGCCTCGGACGATCAGCGAGCTGGAGCTCAGCACCGACCCCGACGTGGCGGCATCGAGCGTACGAACCGCAACGTTGACCTTCGATGACGGTTCGCGACGGGTCGCGAACTTCAATCGGGAGGGTCGGGCGACGTTCAAACCGGTGACCGCCGCCCAGGTCGAGATCACCGTGACACGGATCTACCTGCGCTCCAACCTCGCCTTCGACGGCACCGGCAGCGGGCTTCCGATCGGCGTCAGCGAGATCAATGTCGATGGAGGGCGACCCTTGTCGAGCGGCGCCGACGCATCGCTGGCACTTCCGTGCGGTTCCGGGCCCCGACTGACCGTCGACGGCAGCACCTTCGAGACCGCCCTCGAGGCGAGCCGGAGCGACGCGGTGTCACGTCGTGCCCTGCCCGCACGTGTGTGCGAAGCAAAGGCACTTGAGTTGAACGCCGGTCAACACCGCGTGACAGCCACTGCAACGGCGGAGTTCCGGCCCGACACGATCCGATTCGCGGCGAGCGGACCAGATGTGCCGCAGGCGATGACGACATCCACCACGGACACGTCGGCGGGCCACATCGAGATCGGTCCAGCCGCCGCCGACGACCAGATCGTGGCGCTGCGCCAGAACATCAACCCGGGCTGGGACGCCGATGGTCGCACGCCCGTCGCGGTCAACGGCTGGATGCAGGCCTGGAAGGTTGAGCAGGCGGCACCGCTCGAGGCGGTGTTCACGCCCGATCGGTGGTATCGCCTCGCTCTGATCCTCGGCGCAGCCACCGTGACACTCCTGGTCGGCATCGCCTTCGTCCTCCGACGTCGGCCGGTTCCAGATCTCGCGACGCCACGACAGGCTCGTCGCCCACTTCGCCAGCTGGTGGGGATCGTGGGTCTGGTGGCGGCATTCACCATGGTTGGCGGTGCGATCGGCTTGGCCAGCGCACTGGTGGGAGCAGCGCTCGCCCTCCGACTGGTCGCCAGACGTGGCGACGCTTCGTGGCTCACCGCCGTGGCTGTCCTCGCTGCCGGCTGTGCGTACGTCGTGTGGCCATGGGGATCGAGCTGGGCTGGCTCGCAGGACTGGCCTCAGTGGCTGGTGGTCGGTGGGTTGGGTGCCGCCGCTGCGAGTGCTTTCGCATCCGACCTGCCCAGATCCTTCAGGCGCATCGCCGGCCGCTCCACGACTCGGTAGGCGACCTCCGCCAGCACGAGAGAGATGAGGAGCGTTGCGGTGAACATCTCCCAGCCATGTCCGGTGAACAGCGTGTAGTCGAAGAAGTGTGCGAGCGCATGGATGACCAGCAGATGTATGCAAAAGATGCCGTATGAGATGTGGCCGATGTGTCGGAGGACCGGGTTGGCCAGCATTGAGGCGTACCTGGAGTCCTCGGGACCAAGGACTGACGGCAGCACGACCAGTCCGGCGATCACGGCGTAGAGCAAATTCTTGCTGACCGATTCGGTGTGGGTCGCGGCAATGAGGAGTGTTGGTCCGCCGACCGGAGTGGTCACGACGGCGAACAGGGCAAGCGCCATGACCCAGCATGCTCCTGGTTGAGCCGCGAGGGCACGAAGTGGCGCGAAAGCGTGCGAGCGCCCTGGCTGGCGTACGTCGACCACGACCACGGCCAGCACGATGCCCACGCCGAACCAGGTGAAGTAGGCAGGCAACCACTGACCCGCTCCGGGACGCTGAGGAGCCACCGTCACGACCCACACCACGGTGACGACGGCGAGACCCGCAACGACGGCAAGGATTCCGCGGGGGTTCCACCGGCGCCGACATGCGAGCTTGGCGAGGAGGGCCATGAACAGCGGCAACATCAGGTAGAACGCCACCTCGGTGGCCAGGCTCCACATGTGGGTCAAACCGGCCGGGAGGATCCCGTCGACGTACACCGTGGTCAGAGTCAGCGCCTGCACCCAGGACCAGAATCCGAGACCGCGGTTGTCGGTCAGCAAGGCCATGGCCGTCACCGTGACGAGGATCGCCAGAGGGACGATGCGCAGCGCACGTTTCCAGAAGTAGCGACCAGTCGAGGGTCGGGGTCGGGACTGCGCGATCGCGGTCAGAAACGGGACGCTGAGCAAGAACCCTGACAGGACGAAGAAGAACGCCACCCCGATGTCGAAGCGCGCCGTCATCGAACCGAAGAAGCCGTTGACGTACTGGCCGGTCCAGAACGACGTGTGCGTCGCGAGCACGCTGATCGCGGCCACGGCACGAAGTGAGTCGAGCCCCGGATAGTAGTGGCGCCGCGGCGCCGCGGTTGTCACGGAGCGTCCAAGGGGGTGATTGCGCCGACCTTGATGGTGTCGACGCACAACCGTGCGTCGTCACCGGCGTCGATGGTGACCTTGTCGTAGGCGGCCGACGTCTGCACGAACAGCGTGTGGGGGCCGAAGATCACCGGCACTTCTGTGGTTTGGTCACCCGTGGTGACCGTGGCCGTGCCGTCGGCACTTGAGACGTAGTTGATGGTCATCCAGAACGCGAAGTTGATGACCGGCACGATGTCGATGGAGGTGGGAACGTCCGCCACGGGGTAGCCGCAACCCTCGACCGGGCCGGGCAGGTTGCGGCCGTCGCCATCAACCACGGCGGGGTGGGTGCGGCCCTTGCCGTCCAGCAGGGCCAGATCGTTACCGGCCTGGACCACGTGGAGGTTGTCGCCCAGCGGCGACAAGATGTATGACATCAGGTTGGCCGGGAATGCAGGCGCCCAGAGCACCCCGTCGGGCACCGCGGTGTCGGCCAGGTTGGGCCTCGACTCGAGTGAGTCGCGGGCGTTGCTGATGAAGGCCTCCTGCGGCATACGGTCGCTGTCGTGCCACGGCAACGCATACGTGATCGAAGAGAACAGCGCGCCGACGACAACTGCGGCGCCGCCGACCTTCAACGCCCTCGGTGACAACGTCACGCCGATCAGTCTGGTGGCTCGAGGTTCCAACGAAGCGACGGCACCGATGACAGGCATCGTGGCCAGACCGATGGCCAGCGCCGAGACGCCCGCGAGGTCGGTCAGATAGCGAAGCTCGGTTGCCGACGCGGTGACACCGAAGACATCGGCGCGACCTGCCGAGACGATGAGACCGCTCAGGACCACGTAGGGGCCGGCGATCAACAAGGGCCACCAGGCCCGGCGGTGGCGCAGACACTGATAGGCGACGAGCAATCCGAGGATCATCCACGACACCACCACCAGGGTCAGCGGGGTGCCGACAAATGAACGGGGCCCCGAGTCGCCGAGCAGGGTCAGACCGTTCCACCTCCATGGCCCGCCGAGCAGGGCCGGGCCGTAGGACTTCACGATCGAGAGGTCCAGCGTCTCGGCGATCGTGCGGAGGTTGGGACGTTCCGAGCTCGGCACCTTGATGAGGTAGGTCGTCAGATAGCCGGCGGTCAGGACACCCTGGATGACCCAGGTGCGCCGGTACGCCACCAGCGATGTCTTGATGCGGGTCCAGAACCCACCACCGGCGAAATAGGTCACCGTGATGAGCACCAGCAGCACCGGCAACAGAATCGTCTTGGTGTACGACGCAAATCCGATCAGGAGAAACAGGGCGGTCAGCAGGGCGGGGGGCCACCGTCGGGTGCGCAGGAACGTCACGTGGGCCGCAACCGCGCCGAACAGCGCGATCTGATGAGGTAGCTGATTGAGCGAGGCCGCCCACCACATCACCGTGGGAAAAGCCATGGGGCTGACGAGGTAGAACCCCAGAGCCACCAGCACACCGGGTCGATCGCCGAACAGGGTGCGCAGCATCCACCAGCAGGCGAGACTTGCCACGGCCTGCAGCACCAGGATCTGGGTGACGGCCAGCCACCAGCTGAACGCGCCGACCGCGCCGACCCAGGTTGCAAGCCAGAGACTGAGCGGCATGAAGTGGATGTTGTGCGGGGTCAGGAACCAATCCAGGTCGGCGCGGCCCTGGCCCGAGCGCCCCAAGAAGATGAAGTCGTCGGAGTAGAACCAGCTGCCGGAGACGGCCCAGCCGCGGAAGATCAGCTGTGCGACGATCATCGCGACGGCGATCAGCAACAGGCGCTCAGCGGTGGCCAAGGGTCGAGATTCGGTCATGACGTCGGCACCTCGCCCTTGGTCTGGATGGCCCCCACGCGCACGCTGTCGATGCACACACTCAGGTCCCCGATTGTACGCAGTCTCACGGTGTCGAACCCTCCCGTGTGGAACGTGTAGAGCGAGTGAAGGCCTGACTTGATGCTGACCTCGCGGGTGGTGTCGCCGGCTGCCACGATCGCAGTTCCATCGGTGCTCGCGAAGTAGTCCATGCGCACCCACCATGGGAGATTGACCACGGCCGCGATGTCGATCGTCAGGCCCGCGGACTGCACGAAGTATCCGCAACCTTCGACCGGGCCTGGGTTGGAGCGCGGTGCGTCCGGGACCGTGGCCTCGGCGATGTGTCCCTGCTCATCGAGGATCCACAGGTCGTTGCCCTGGAATGTGCTCACGAGCCCGGGCGAGAGCGGAGCCAGCTTGCGAGACGGCAGGTTGTACGGATGGATGACGGGGTTGGCCACGACGACGGGCAAGGGGACGTCAGCGATCTGGACCGGATCGGCACTCTCGCGTGCCGCCAGATCTGCTTGCACCGTCTGGACGAATGCCCGCTCGGGGAAGCGACTGGGATCGGTGGAGTGCCACGGGTGCACGTACGTCACGCTGGAAAACAGTGCCCCGACGAGGTAGACGCCACCGAGGGTGATGAAGACGCTGCGGGGGAGTGCGAAGAGCAGGCGCGGGTCGGTTCTGAGCTTCACGGGCCGGGCGGCTCCGATGACCGGCATGAGCGCGGCACCCATCACCAGCGCGGCAACACCGATGACGTCTGAGAAGTAGCGAACCTCCCGAGCGCTGACCTGGCTCCCAAATGTCCCGGCCCGACCGAGGTAGACGAGCGCCGCCGACAGGGCGACGTAGGGCACCAGGATCCACAAACCCTGAAGGGCGTGGCGGAACCTGGCCCATCGGTAGAGCACGAGTGCGGTGACCACGATCCACGCCAGCACCACGCCCAGGAGCGTGGGGTCGAGCAGCGACTGCGGAGCGCCCCCGACGACGAGCGAGGGATCGCCCTTGTAGACCTGCGGGACACACTTCGACGCGGCGATGAAGGGATCGATTCCACCGGACCAGAGCCGCCAGTTCCAGGGACCGCCGACCACCGACGTCCCGAGCGTCTCGACGATCGAGGTGGTGAGCACGCCGGGGAGCTCACACGCCTGGCGTGGTGCGGACGCAGTCTGCTGGTGTTGCCACACGTAGACATAGCCAGCGAGGAGAGCGGCGTACGTGAGCCAGGCGGGCCACCAGCGGAGCATGGATCGGGCACGGTGCAGGCGGTGACCCGGGGCAAACCACGCCCACGAGACTCCCAGCAGCACCAGGACAATCAGGGGTGCCTTGATGTAGCTCCCCAGACCGATCAACAGGAAGGTCGACGCAAGCAGCAGATGGCGCACCTTGCCCGAGCGCATGTAGCTGGCGTGAGCCGCCACCGAGCCGAACAGCGCGATGTGATGGGGCATCTGATTGATGGAGACCGACCACCACACGGCGGCCGGCATCATCATCGGGCTGAGCAGGTAGAACGTCAGCGGAATGAGGATGCGCAGGCGCGGGCCGAAGAGCATGAACAGCATCCAGAGGCAGGACAGTGCCGCGAGGAGCTGAAGTGTCAGCATCTGCACGGCGACGGCGCTCCAGACGAAGCCTGCCCCGCCGGCGATCTTCACCAGGAGGAAGGACAGCGGCATGAACAGGCTGAAATGACTGTGGAACAGCCATGCCAGGTCATCCTCGCGGCGGGCCACGTCGGCGAGAAAGATGTAGTCGTCCCACATGAACCAGCTGCCGGCGGTTGCCCACCACCGAAACAGCATGACCGCAGCGATGATCCCGAGAGCAGCCATGAGGACCCGTCCCGAGGGGGACAGGCGCCCGAACAGTCGACGGCCCGCGCGCCGAAGGAGCAGGCCGACCGGATTCGGTGTCAGCTCGAGATCCGTCATGGTGCGGCCCGACGGTCGGTGATGAAGCCGACTCGCACTGCGCTGACACAGATGTTCTGGTTCTCTGCCGGTGTCAGCGTGATGGATTCAAATGCATCGGTGGTGCGGACGAACAGGGTGTGTTCGCCACTTCTGATCGGTACCGCGACGCGTCGGGCGCCATAATTGAGCACGCCGTCGCCATCCAGCGTTGCCCGGTAGTCGAGGCCGATCCACAGGCCGAAGTTGACCACTGGCGCGAAGTCGATCGTGCGAGCCTCGCCGCGGATGCGGTAGGGGCATGACCCGGACGGGTCTGCCGACGTCCGCGGGGTGCCTTCGACTGCAGCCGGGATGGCTTCACCGGCGAGGTTGAACACCGACAGGTCATTGCCCACCGTTGTCGTACGAAGGTCGCCGCGTAGAGGCGCAAGGTACACGCGGATCAGGTCATAGGGCGAGGCAAGAACCGGCATGACCTGCGACGGAACTGTCGCGTCCGCGAAAAGTGGGTTGCCGTCCTTGACCGTCTGTTCGGCCCGCATGGTGAAGGTGCGCTCGAGGTAGTCAGACGTCCACCGCTCCGTGAGCTTGACCGTGGACACGAGCGAACCGACCGCCACGACCAGAGCGACGGTCATCAGCAACCAGCGAGCCGGCGGTCCTGACGCCAGCGGGCGGGCGCGGGCCTCGGACGACTCGACTGCTCCGATCAGCGGGAGCAGCATCAAGCCAAGAGCGAGGATGAGCACGGGAGTGCTGTCTCCGAGATAGCGCAGCGCCTGCCCGACGCGTACACCGCCGATGAACTGGAGGGCGAGGCCCCGGCCGGAGTAGATGATCAGGATCGAGATGCCCACGTAGGTGATCGGCAGTGCAAGGGCGCGCAGTGCGCGTTCGCGGCGGGCCCAGATCCAGAAGACCGCCACGGCAAGGACCACCCAGGCGGCGACGATGCCCGCCACCGGCGGTGATGCCTCCACGATCGGGCCACCGGCATAGGGCGTGGCGGCCCATGGCCCGCCCATGACAGCTGTGCCGAGGGACGACAGCACGGTCGTCGACGCCAGGTTGTAGAGGTCGTGACCGGGCTCAACGCTCGGGGGCAGGCGGGACACGTAGGAGAACAAGAATCCTGCGGTGATGAAGGCGTAGAGCGTCAGGGCCAGCCACTGAGCTCGTAGGACGGTTGTGATCCTCCGACCGACACTTCCTGACGCGAAGTAGAAGAGACTCAACAGACCGAGCATGACGGGGAGCAGGAGAGTCTTGGTGTACGTGGAGAAGCCGAGCAGGAGGAACGCGGCCGCGACCAGTGCCCAGCGCCGGCGCCCTGAGCGTGCGTAGATGACATGGGCGGCGATTGCGCCGAAGACCGCCGTCTGGTGAGGAAGCTGATTGATCGCGACGGCCCACCACACGGAGGCCTCGACGGTGAGGGGTGACAGGAGGTAGGCCCCCAGCAGGATGAGGGTCAGCGGGCGCGTGCCGAACAGCGTCCGGAGCATCCACCAGCACGAAAGCGATGCCAGCAGCTGCAGCAGCAGGATCTGTGTCGCCACGGCCGCCCAGGGATATGCGCCGAATCCACTGGCCAGCTTCACCAGGACGAACGACAACGGCATGAAGTGGCCCTGGTGAAGGCGGAAGTACCACGCGAGGTTGTCTCGACCTTGGGCGACATCGCTGAGGAAGTAGAAGTCGTCGACATAGAACCAGCTCTGCGAGACGAACCAGGCGCGAAACCCCAGTTGTGCGGCGATCAGGATCAGGGCAACGACGGTGATCCGACGGGCCGTGGACATCTGCCGCCATCTCGCCCATCCAGGCCACGATCGAGGGGTGGATGTGGGCCCGGACATGGTGGATTCATGGTGTCACAGGGGGGTGGCACGGGGCCGCGTACGAACCTGCGCCAGGCCGGTCCTTGGGCCTCGATCGTGAACGGATCGAGTGACCCCCTGCGCTGATATCGTCGAAAGGATTCATTACTTGTGGAGGGAGCCCACAGTGGGAAAGAAAACGGGAACGGTCGTTCTGTTCCTCGGAGCATTCTTGTTGGCGCTGGCCGTCTTGTCGAAGTTCTACATGTACGACCGCGTTGCGGTCGCACCACTGAACACAGACACGGTCAGCATTGCCGCCACCGCACCAGGTGACGACGCCACGTACCTCGATCCATCAGCCGGTCTCGCGACAGTCAACGGACCGCTGAAGTCGACCAAGCTTGTCCAAGGTGACGTTGAGGCCAGCAAGCAGGCCAGCAAGGACACCGGCAGGGACGTTGCGGTCTATGACAGCTACAGCTGCACCGACGTACCTTCGTTCGACTGTGGTTCGGGTGAGACGCCGTTGAGCGCCTCGACCACCCGCGTCGCCTTCGACATCCGCACCGGCGAAGCCGTTGACTGGGACGGCGCGTTCTACGAGACCGGTGGCAAGAAGGTCCAGCCGTTCGACTACGACGGACAGATCTTCAAGTTCCCGTTCGACACCCAGAAGAAGACCTATCAGTGGTGGGACAGCACACTCGGTGCCACCAACGATGTCGAATTCGTCGGTGAAGACACGGTCAAGGGCATGAAGGTCTACAACTTCGAAGGAAGTGTCGAGCCGACCAAGATCGGTGAGCAGGAGTTGCCCGGTGACCTGATCGGTTCCGATGAAGCAAGCGTGCTGACGGACAAGATGTACTCCACCAAGCGCACGTTCAGCGTCGATCCCGTGACCGGTGCCGTCATCGTGGGTGGCGAGTCCCAGGACAACTACTTCGCGGTTGATGGTGCGCGGGTGTTGACCTCGACGCAGGCCACGCTGGTGCTCACCGACGAGGTCATCCAGGACGGCGTTGATGAGTACAAGCCACTGGCTTTCCTGATCACGCTCGTCAAGACCTGGATCCCGCTCGTCGGTGGTCTGGTTGGTCTGCTGCTCATCGGCTTCGGTCTCCGCATCTGGCGCCGAGAGGATCACCAGCACAAGGTCCGCAAGACGGACAAGGGGGAGCTCGTCGGCTCGCGCTGACAGTTCATCTCTGCTCGTACAGGTGCCGCGCCCCGATGGGGCGCGGCACTCGTGCGTTCGGCCGGATTAGGGTGAACGCATGGTTGTTGCTGAAGCTGCTGATCTGTGCTCGTTCGTCGACCGGTCACCCACCCCGTTCCATGTGTGTGCGACCGTTTCGGCGGAACTTGATGCGGCGGGCTACCGGCACATTCTCGAGACCGATGTGTGGCCCAGCGAGCCGGGCAGCTACTACGTCGTCCGTGGTGGATCGCTGATTGCCTGGTCAACCACGTCGAGCAGCGGACCTGCCGATGCGTTCAGGGTCGTTGGCGGCCACACCGACAGCCCGAACCTTCGGCTCAAGCAGAGTCACGACCTGATCAGCGATGGCCTGGGCGTCGTGGCGCTTGAGCCGTACGGCGGCGCGTGGCTCAACTCCTGGTTGGATCGCGACCTCGGCATCGCCGGCCGACTGGCCCTGCGCGGCGGCGACGTCAAGCTGGTGCACCTTGACGAACCGGTACTACGGGTTCCGCAGCTGGCGATTCACCTGTCGGCCGAGCGCAAGGGAGTCGAGCTCGACCCGCAGCGCCATGTCAACGCGATCTGGTCGACGACCCCCACGCCGTTCATGGACTGGATCGCCGACCGCGCCGGAGTCGCACCCACCGACGTCGTCGGTTTCGAGCTGATGACCCACGACACCTCACCGAGTCGGCTCACGGGCGCTGGGTCCGTCCTGGTGTCCGCTCCGCGTCTCGACAACCAGGCCACCTGTTTCGCCGGCATGAAAGCACTTCTCGCGGCTGGGCAGGTTGACGGAGTTCGCCCGGTTCTCGCGCTCTTTGACCACGAAGAGGTCGGCAGCACGTCCGAGCGAGGTGCGCAGTCAGATCTCCTTGCGACGGTGCTCGAACGCATCGTGCTCGCGGCGGGTGGCACCCGCGACGACTACCACCGGGCCATCGCCGCCTCGGTGTGTGCATCCGGCGACATGGCCCACGCGACACATCCCAACTACACCGACCGACACGAGCCGCTGCACCGCATCACGATCGGCGGGGGACCGGTGCTCAAGGTCAACGTCAACCTTCGCTACGCCACCGATGCCGAGGGAACCGCGACGTTCGTCCGGGCCTGCGAGCAGGCCGGTGTGCCGCTCCAACGTTACGAGCATCGCGCCGACCTGCCGTGCGGTTCGACGATCGGCCCGCTCAGCGCAGCTCGTACCGGCATGCTGACCGTCGACGTGGGAGCGCCGCAGCTGGCGATGCATTCGGCTCGTGAGGTGATGGGCGCCGACGACGTCGACCTCTACGCGCGCGCTCTGGCAGCTTTCCTGGCACCGGCGTCCTGACGGCCGCCCCGACTTCGCGCTGAACGCCCGCGTCCCGTACGCTTGGGGTTGCGCTGATGGCCTGTACGAACCTCGGACAGAGCAGGCTCGTGCTCGTGCCCGTGTCGGGCTCATCTCCTCGGCATCACGATCCAAGGGCTGTCAGGCGTGCCCGACAATTCCACCCATCCAACGGAGCAATTCCTATATGACAAGCAGCATCGCAACTCCATCTGCGGCACCGCAGGTTGCGGTCAACGACATCGGCTCTGAGGCAGACTTCCTCGCCGCCATCGATCTGACCATCAAGTACTTCAATGACGGTGACATCGTCGAAGGCATCATCGTCAAGGTTGATCGCGACGAAGTCCTTCTCGACATCGGCTACAAGACCGAGGGTGTCATCCCCTCCCGCGAACTTTCCATCAAGCACGACGTCGATCCCAATGACGTCGTCTCGGTTGGCGACAGCGTCGAAGCCCTGGTCCTCCAGAAGGAGGACAAGGAAGGTCGACTCATCCTGTCCAAGAAGCGTGCGCAGTACGAGCGCGCGTGGGGCGACATCGAAAAGATCAAGGCCGAGGACGGCGTGGTCGAGGGCACCGTGATCGAGGTCGTCAAGGGCGGCCTGATCATGGACATCGGTCTCCGCGGATTCCTGCCTGCGTCGCTCGTCGAGATGCGCCGTGTGCGCGACCTCGACCCGTACATCGGTCAGAAGATCGAAGCCAAGATCATCGAGCTCGACAAGAACCGCAACAACGTGGTCCTGTCGCGCCGTGCCTGGCTCGAGCAGACCCAGTCGGCCGTCCGTCAGAACTTCCTGACCGAGCTCACCAAGGGCCAGGTCCGCAAGGGCGTCATCTCCTCGATCGTCAACTTCGGTGCCTTCGTGGACCTCGGTGGCGTCGACGGACTCGTGCACGTCTCGGAGCTGTCCTGGAAGCACATCGATCACCCGAACGAAGTGGTTCAGGTCGGCGATGAGGTCACCGTCGAGGTTCTCGACGTCGACATGGACCGCGAGCGCGTCTCACTGTCGCTCAAGGCAACGCAGGAAGACCCGTGGCAGCACTTCGCCCGTACGCACCAGATCGGCCAGATCGTGCCCGGCAAGGTCACCAAGCTCGTCCCGTTCGGTGCGTTCGTTCGCGTCGAAGAGGGCATCGAGGGCCTGGTCCACATCTCCGAGCTCGCCGAGCGTCACGTCGAGATCCCCGAGCAGGTCGTCCAGATCGGCGACTCGGTCATGGTCAAGATCATCGACATCGACCTGGAGCGTCGCCGCATCTCGCTGTCGCTCAAGCAGGCCAATGAGACCGAAGCATCGGTCGGCGACGACTTCGATCCGACGCTCTACGGCATGACGTCGTCCTACGACGCCGATGGCAACTACATCTACCCCGACGGTTTCGATCCCGAGACCGGCGAATGGCAGGACGGCTTCGACGAAGCCCGTGCGGCCTGGGAGAAGCAGTACGCCGAGGCTCACGAGCGCTGGGAAGCGCACAAGAAGCAGATCGAAGAGGCTGAGAAGGCCGGAGTTGAGGCCAGTGAAGCGGCCAACTACTCCTCGGACACCGCCGGCGATGCCGACGCTCCGCAGCAGGAGGGTTCGCTCGCTTCCGACGAGGCCCTGCAGGCACTTCGCGAGAAGCTCACGGGCGGCGCCGAGTAGGTTCCGTTCACACAAGAACCCCCGATCCACACGGATCGGGGGTTCTTGCTCTTTCCGGAGGGTTCAGCGAATGAAGGAGCGCGGGTCAAGCGAGTCGAGATGGCTTCGCGGTCCGGGGCGGGATCCGTACCCGTCTTTGCGGATCTGTGTGGTGAGCACAACTCCGGCAGCAGTCATCGAGATCACGATCAGCAGGATCAACATGGCAGTAATTCTGCTCTGATCAGGATGCTGCCACCAGTGGCAGTTATGCCACCATGCGTTGATTTACTGCCAAGTCTGTGTCAAGGTCAGCGTATGAAGTCAGTTGCGGTGATCGTGCAGGACGGGGCCGAGCCATTCGGGCTCGGATCGTTGTGTGAGGTGTGGGGCGAGCCCTATCACCCCGAGGACGACAATCCCGTGTTCGACTTCCGGGTGTGCACGCCGCGGCCCGGACGAGTCCGCGGCCGCGCCGGATTCGATCTGCACGTCGACCTGGGTCTTGACGCGGCCGCCGATGCCGATCTGGTCTGCTTTTCGCCCAAATATGAGTTTCGCGACCACGACCCGCTGGTGCTCGATGCGGCACGGGCGGCATTCGATCGTGGCGCGATGGTCTATGCCCACTGCTCGGCCGCGTTCATGCTGGCAGAGGCTGGTCTGCTCGACGGTCGGGAGTGCACGACCCACTGGCGCTACGGCGACCTGTTGGCCCGGATGTATCCCAAGGCGCACGTTCGGCCTGAGGTTCTCTATGTGCAGGACGGCAACATCCTGACGGGTGCTGGTTCGGCGGCTGGGATCGACGCATCGCTGCACCTCATGCGCAAGACGTTCGGCTCCAAAGTCGCTGCGTCGACGGCGAGGCGCATCGTCGTTCCTCCCCATCGTGAGGGTGGCCAGGCCCAGTTCGTCCGCACGCCGATGGGGCAGACGGAGTGCGACACGCTCTCGCCCCTTCTCAGCTGGGCCATTGACCACCTCGACGAGTCGCTCTCGGTCGAACGGCTGGCAGCACAGGCGCACATGTCGCCGCGTACGTTCGCGCGGCGTTTCCGAGACGAGACAGGCACCACACCCCTCCAGTGGCTGACGACTCAGCGGTTGCATCTCGCGGAGGAAATGCTGGAGAACTCGTCCCTCGCAGTCGAGCAGATCGCCACGAGAGTCGGTTTCGGCAACGCCGCGACCCTTCGCCACCACTTCGCCGCAGCCCGCGGCACGACCCCCCAGCGTTACCGCAAGACGTTCAGCAGTGTCGAGGACGCGGCCGTCGGGGCCTGACCGGAATGCGGGCATGGGGGCGAGAGGACTACTCTCAGGTAGTGCGCAGAACAGGTCTAGAGCTCAGTAGCGCGCTGGCCGTTTCCAGTTTCATTGCAGCGGCAATGGTTGCCTGGTACGTCGGGCTACCGCTACGCGACCCCGACGGGTCGACCGGTCCGACCTACGTACGGCTGCCTGTCATCGTGTTGCTGGCACTGCTGCTCGACATAGTCCCGCGAGCCATCATCCGCGCCTCGTCCTGGCGTGAGATCCGCAGCCGGATCGTCGAAGTCACCCAAGAGCGCTGGCAGATGGCCAGTCTGCGGTTCATGGTCGTCGGTCTGGTGGGGTGGTACGTCACCTATGCGTCGATTCGCAACCTCAAGGGCATGGTGCCGTTCGCCAATCACGATCTCTATGACACCCAGCTGGAAAGGCTCGACCGGACGATGTTCGGGGGGCATCGGCCTGCTCTGCTGCTCCACGACCTGCTTGGCACCGACATTGCAGCGCATTTGCTGTCGTTCTTCTACCTCGCGTGGATCGCCGCCTTGCCGGCTTCACTGGCGGTGGCACTCGTGTGGGCCCGACGTGATCGGATCAGCTCGTGGTGGGTCACGGCGGTCTCGCTCGACTGGATCATCGGGGTGTCACTCAACTTCGCCCTGCCGACCCTGGGACCGATCTACGACCGGCCCGTCGACTTCGCCAATCTCGCACCGACGGCGACCACGGCGTTGCAAGATTCCATGTGGGCCGAACGCATCCAGGTGCTTGCTGACCCCGGCAACGCTCATACGGTGCAGAACATTGCCGCATTCGCCTCGCTGCACGTCGCGATCGCCACCACCGCCTGCATCGTCGCGCACCGCGCTGGACTGCACCGGGCGATTGTTGCTGCGCTGAGGGCGTTCCTCGTCATCACGATGGTCGCGACGGTCTATTTCGGATGGCACTACGTGTCGGACGTCATTGCGGGCGTCCTCGTGGGCATGGTGGCTGCGTGGATCGCGGAGCGATTTGCTGCGCCCGATGAGACGGAGACGGCCGATGAATCCGGCGTAGAGCGCCCGCGTACGAATCTGGCTGGTAAACCGGGCCATTCGTGAGTTGGGTCACTCGCTACGCGGGAAATGGCGCAATCAAAGTGATCCCATGCGTCAGATATGGTTCACTCGGTAACTGATCCGACAGTCGTCAACCCCCCAAGGTGGTCATACCGTGGCAGTTTCTCGCCACAGGCATGCCGCGAAGCCTCCAGTTCGACGCCGCTTCGCCTCTCACATCATCCCGACGATTGGGTTGATGGCGATTGTGACGGCAGGTGCTGCCGTAGCGATCAACGACGACATCCCCACCGTCCCCAGCACGTCACACCAGGACCTGATCACCGCCTCCATGGCGCAGGAGCCTGTCACTGTCAGCCGTAGCGCCGACCGTGCTCCACTGCCCAATGAGGCAGCCGCCGACGAGCTGGTCAAGGGTCAGCGCTACGCCCAGGTTCCACTCGAGATCCGTGCGGCGGCTGACAAGTCCTCACCGGTGCTCGCCACCTTGGACGCCGGCGACAAGGTCGACGTCACCGGCATCACGAGCGGTGACTGGGCACAGGTCATGCACAACGGTCTGCCCCGCTGGGTCGTCGCCAAGAGCATCGCCAAGGACATGCCGCTTGGAACTGCGCCGTGCGCGTCAGGATCCGCGTCTGAGCGCGGACTGCGCCCCGACACGATCAAGGTCCACCGTGCGGTGTGCATGTTGTTCCCCAGCGTGACCCGCTACGGCGGTCTCGCCGGCCGCGGCGAGCATGCAACGGGCCAGGCGCTCGACATCATGGTCGGCAGCAGTGCCATCGGGAACGAGATCGCTGCGTTCCTCCAGAAGCACCGTGCCGAGCTCGGGATCGAATACCTGATCTGGCGCCAGCGGATCTGGCGACCGTCCACCTCTGGTGCCTGGCGAGGCATGAGTGACCGTGGCGGAGCCACGGCCAACCACATGGACCACGTGCACGTCACCACCTACGGCAACGCTGCGCGTTAGGCCTTCACGTGCTCAGGGTCGGGCTCACCGGTGGTATCGGCTCGGGCAAGAGCACCGTCAGCGCGCTGCTTGAGGCGCACGGTGCCGTGCTGATCGACTACGACAAGCTGGCCCGCAGCTCGGTGGAGCCGGGAAGCCCGGCGCTTGACGCGATCGCCGAGCGATTCGGCCCAGGCGTCGTGCAAGCTGATGGGACGCTTGATCGCCCGGCGCTTGGCGCAGTCGTCTTTGCTGACGCGTCCGCCCGCAAGGACCTTGAGGCGATCACGCACCCGGCTATCCGAGAACTCGCGATGCAGCAGGAGCAGGCCGCCGGATCAGGGGCGATCGTGGTTCACGACAACCCGTTGCTCATCGAGATGGGCGCCCACGCCCACTGCGATGTGGTGCTCGTGGTCGACGTGCCGGTGGGCGTGCAGGTGGAGCGGCTGATGGACTCGCGCGGTATGACCGAGGACGAGGCGCTTGCCCGTATCGGCTCGCAGACCTCCAGGGACGAACGAATTGCCGTCGCCGACATGGTGATCGACAACACCGGTCCGCTGGACGAGCTCGCCCACACTGTTGCGGGAGTGTGGGACGAGCTCGTGCTGCGTACGACGACCTAGGCCGCGATGTCCGGATCGGCGATCCGGCGAAGTGTCGCGAGTGCCTCACGCTCGAGCTGGCGCACGCGCTCGGCCGAGATCCCGTGCCGCTTGCCGATGTCGGCAAGCTTTTGCTGGCGACCGTCGAGCAGGCCGTAGCGAGCTCGGACGATGTCAGCCTCTCGCTCACCGAGGTGGTCGACCAGTGTCGAGATGAGCTTGCGCGACTCGTCGTCGAGCACCGCGAAGTCGGGACCGGGTGATGTCTCGCGGGCGATCAGGTCACCCAATGACGTGTCGCCATCCTCGTCGACGGGGGAGTCGAGGCTGACGTGGTCGCGTCCCCAGGCCATCAGGTCGATGACGCGGTCGACATCCATGTCGAGCTCGAGGGCGATCTCTTGTGGCTCCGGGTCGTATCCGAGCTGACGCTCGAGATTACGGCGCGCTGCCGTGACCTGGTTGAGCTCTTCGACGACGTGCACGGGCAGGCGTACGACTCGCGCCTGCTGCGCGATGCCACGGGTGATGGCCTGTCGGACCCACCAGGTGGCATAGGTCGAGAACTTGAATCCCTTGGCGTAGTCGAACTTCTCGACCGCGCGGATCAGGCCCGTGTTGCCCTCCTGCACCAGGTCGAGCATCGGCATGGCCGACCGGCCGTACTTGCGGGCGATCGACACCACGAGGCGCAGATTGGCCTGGATGAACTCCTGGACGGCCAGGTCGCCTTGCTCGGCGAGCCAGGTGAGCTCTTCTTCGGTGGCGAATTTGGGTGCGCCACCCTTGCGACGGCCGACTCGGCCCTCGGCGAGGAGGTGGCGGGCGAAGAGTCCGGCCTCCACGGTCTTGCTGAGCTCCACCTCGCGTGCAGCATCAAGCAGGGGAGTGCGAGCGATTTCGGCGAGGTACATGCCGACGCTGTCCTTGCCTTCGGTCTTGGTGATCATTGGAACGCCTCCCATCAGAGTCTGTACTGATGTGAACGCGCACCGTGCCCCAAGGATTCCGCTCTCAGTGGACTCTTAGGCTTTGCGTGCTATGCGGCGCGCCTCACGTCTCGAGATCGCGTGAGCTGGCGCCCGCGATCTCGATGATCCAGGCGAGCTCCCAGGCCCGCTCCTTCCACGAGGCGTAGCGACCACTCACTCCACCGTGGCCGGCGTGCATCTCGGTCTTCAGAAGCACCGGTGCGTCGCCGGTCGCCGTCGCCCGAAGGCGGGCGACCCACTTGGCCGGCTCGACGTAGAGGACTCGGGTGTCGTGCAGACTCGTCACGGCGAGTATCGCCGGATAGGGGTGAGCACCGACGTTCTCGTACGGTGCATAGGACTTCATGTAGGCGTAGACCTCGGGATCTTCGAGCGGATTGCCCCACTCGTCCCACTCGATCACGGTCAGCGGCAGGCTTGGGTCGAGGATCGTCGTGAGGTTGTCGACGAACGGGACGCTGGCGACGATGCCCGCGAACGCCTCGGGTGCGAGGTTGGCGATGGCGCCCATCAGCAGTCCGCCGGCGCTGCCGCCCTCGGCGACCAGTCGATCAGCCGACGTCCAGCCCTCCGACACCAGGTGGCGTGCGCTGGCAATGAAGTCGGTGAAGGTGTTGCGCTTGTTGAGCATCTTGCCGTCGTCATACCAATGGCGGCCCAGCTCGCCGCCGCCGCGCACGTGCGCGATAGCGAAGACGAATCCGCGATCAAGCAGTGACAGCCGGGCGATGGACATGCCCGGATCCATGCTGGCCTCGTACGACCCGTAGCCGTAGATCAGTGCTGGGGCGGTTCCGTCGCGCGGGGTGTCCTTGCGACACACGACAGACACCGGGATGAGCACGCCGTCGTCGCCCGTGGCCCAGGTGCGGTGCTGCTCGTAGTCGGCGGGGTCGTAGCCGCCCAGCACCGGCGCCTGCTTGCGCAGGATGAGCTCGCCGGTGGCGACGACGTAGTCGTAGACCGACGCCGGTGTGATGAACGAACCGACACCAACCCGAATGAGAGGCTGCACCCACTCAGCGTTGGCTCCGACTCCGCAGGTGAACAGCTCCTCGCCGAAGTCGATCTCGGTGAGCGGGCCCGGGCCGTCGGGGCCGAGGGTCATGATGCCGATCCGGGTCAGCGCGTCGCGCCGGAATGACACCACGATCTGGTCGGAGAACACGTCGACATCTTCGAGCCGCACGGACTCGCTGCCGGGGATGATCACGGTGCTGCTGGTCGGATCATCAACCGGAACCGACATCAGCTCGAAATTGATCGCGTCCTCGTTGTGCAGGACCAGGAACACGTCCTGCCCGGCGATGACAGCGTGCTCGAGGGAGTACTCGATGCCGTCGCGGCGGGGGAGCACGACGTGGAACTCGCCCTCGGGATCGTCGGCCTCGAGCACCCGCACCTCGCTGGTGACCTTCGACGACAGACCGATCACGAGGTAGCGGTCAGACTGCGTACGGCCGACGCCGACGAAGTATCGCTCGTCAGGCTCTTCGAACACGAGCACGTCGTCGCCGGTCGAGCCACGCGTGTGACGCCACACCTTGTGGGGGCGCCAGGCCTCGTCGACAGTTGTGTAGAAGAGGTGCGTGGCTCCCGCGGACCAGGTCGCTCCACCACTGGTCGCCGGGATCTCATCGGGGAGCACCTCGCCGGTCTGCAGGTCCTTGATCCTGATCGTGTAGCGCTCGTCGCCCTGGGTGTCGACGGACCAGGCCAGCAGGTTGCCGTCGTCGCTGACGCTGAACGCTCCGAGTGAGAAGAACTCATGGCCGTCCGCCTCGACGTTGGAGTCAAGCAGGACCTGTTCGCCGTCAATCGGTGTCTCGGCGTCCAAGGTCGGTGGATCCCAGTCGTCGACATCGCCGATCGGGCACCGGCAGCGGATCGCGTATTGCTTGCCCTCAACCGTGCGCGCGTAGTACCACCAGTCACCGCGGCGCACGGGAACCGAGAGATCGGTCTCGAGCGTGCGGGCCTTGATCTCGTCGAAGATCCGCTGGCGCAGTGGTTCGAGGTGCGCCGTGACGTCTTCGGTGTAGGCATTCTCGGCCTCGAGGTAGGCCAGCGTTGCCGGGTCTTCCTTGTCGCGCATCCACTCGTACTCGTCGACGAACTCATCGCCGTGGTGACGACGCACGATGGGTCGGCGTTCGGCCACCGGGATCGGTGCGGGGCTTTTGGTTCGCTCGCTGCGCTCGCTCATGCCGCCACCTCCGGGAAGACCCCACGATATGGAGGCGTCGGCATGATGGCTGTGCTTTTGATTCGCTCGCTGCGCTCGCTCATGCTCCGAAGGTACCGGGGTGGCCTGCGCCGAGGTCGGGGTCATCGGCCCTGAAGGTGTGGACCGGGCCCGGGGGAGTGTGGCGCGTCTCGAAGCGGACCGTGACCCGGCCAAGACCGGCGCCCCAGACCCACCCGTTCCCGTGCTCGGCGTGGTGCACGTCCATCCCGGGATACCAGCGAGTTGGCCGCGCACCCTCGGCCGCCTCGGCGACCTCCTCATCCTCGATGTCGTCGTCCTCGGACGCGAAGAGATCGTCCTGCACCCAGTCGGCGAGCCCGCTCACGCCGATTCCGAGGAGGCGAAGTCCGTTGGAGACGTCCTCCACCTCAAGCAGTGCGCGAGCCGTGGCGCCGAGGATGCGGGAGTTGTCGGTCGGATTGGCGAGGGTCGAAGACCGTGTGTGGGTCTCGAAGTCGTGGTGGCGGAGCTTGAGCGTCACCGTGCGACCCGAGAGTCCGTTCTTGCGCAGCCGACCCGAGACCGAGCGAGCCATCCGATCGACGATTGCCTCGAGCTGAGCACGGTCGGAGATGTCCTGCTCGAATGTGTCCTCGACGCTGACCGACTTGGTCTCCCGTGACGGCTCAACGGCGCGATCGTCATCGGCCCGCGCAAGGTGAAACAGCGACCGACCGGAGGCCTGGCCCAGCAGCCGTACGAGTTCCTCCTCGCTCGGGGAGCGGAGGTCTTCGACCGTCACGATTCCGATGCGTCGGAGGCGCTCGGCAGTTGCCGGCCCGACGCCGGGGATCACGGTGGCCTGCATCGGGCCGAGTACGTCAGCCTCGGTGCCGGGGGCGACGACGAACACCCCATTGGGCTTGTTGATCTCGCTGGCGATCTTGGCCATCAGCTTGGAGGACGCTACGCCGACGGAGGCGGTGAGGCCGCCGGTCAGGTCGGCGATGTCGCGCCTGATGTCTGCGACAGCTCGCTCGACGGAGTCGGGATCAAAGTCAGGCCCGGCAGCCAGGTCGACAAAGGCCTCGTCGAGCGACAGCGGTTCGACCAACGGAGACGCTTCGCGCAGACGGGTCATCACCAGCAGGCTCGCCTCCCGGTAGGCGTCAAACCGACCGCCGAGGAAGGCGGCGTGTGGACAGCGCGCCCGCGCCTCCGCTGTGCGCATCGCGGAGCGCACACCGTGAACGCGCGCCTCGTACGATGCCGTCGCGACAACGCCGCGGGGTCCGATGCCTCCGACAATCACCGGCCGACCGCGCAGCGAGGGCTTGTCGCGCTGCTCGACGGAGGCGAAGAAGGCATCAAGGTCGAGATGCATGATCGATGCCGTGGATCGCATGGCCCCAGTCTGTCGTGTGAGTCGAACTGGTCTGCGCACAGGAGCCGAGTGGCGCGAGGCATTCCACAGGTCGCTCGCTGTGTCGCCCTCCGGCAGGGATCGGCGTACGAATGTGGCCGCATGACAGACACCCCCACGATCTACACCGCTCACGACGTTCCCGACCTCCTCAACGCCCTGCCCACGCTGTTCGGGTTTCGTCCGAGCGAGTCGCTCGTGGCAGTCGCCACACGTGGGTCGCGACGACGATTCGGGTTCAGGCTCCGGGTCGACATCCCAGCGACTCAGCACGTCGAAGACCTGGCGCAGCTCGTCGTGGGCCATCTGCGCCAGCAGGGTGCCGAGGGGGCGGTCCTGGTTGCCGTCACCGAGCGACAGGAGGTCGCCGAACGTCTGCTGGCGGCGATCACGTCGCACCTCGGCGACATCGAGCTGGTGGTCTCGGTGCGAGCCGCAGAGTCGCGCTACTGGGTTGATGCGCCGGACTTCCCGCTGGACGGGATTGCGTACGAGACCTCCGACCACCACTTGTCGATCGTCAAGGCGGTCGCGGCAGGACAGCAGATCCTGCCGGACCGAGAGGCGCTGGCAGCGCGGTTCAAGGCGATTGAGGAGCCGCGTCGAACGCGCGTGGCCCAGCTCACCGACGCCGTCGTCGATGAGGTCGTACGTACGCCGGCCGACCGGCTGCTGCCCTTCGCGATGGCCGAGCTGGCTCCGATACTCCAACGGGGGCGTGGTGGAGCCGGTCTGAGCGATGAAGAAGCCGTGCGGTTGTCGGTATGGGTGTCCAAGGGTGAGATTCGTGATGCGGTGTGGGAGCAGATCACCCACGACGCCGCGGCCGACATGCTGAGCCTGCTGACGCAGGTCTCGGGAGTGGTTGTGCCTCCGTTCGAGCCTGCCGTGCTCAGCCTCACCGCCTTCGCAGCATGGTTGTCCGGCGACGGCGCCCAGGCGCTGATCGCGGTTGAGCGGGCTCTCGCCGCTGACCCGGTCTATCCGATGGCACACGGCGTACTCAAGCTCCTGGAGGCAGGAGTGTCTCCGTCCCACTGGCGTGACTTCTGAGCCGGACGGCCCGCGCACCCCTAGTGTTGAGCCATGGGACAGGACGTTGAGGAGCGCGAGTTCAGCCGCGAGGACCGCACGCGCTATCGCGCCAAGGTGCGGCGGTGCCTCGACGTGTTCGCCCGCATGCTCAGTGAGCGAGACTTCTCGGTCGAGCACACGCACGTTGGCATCGAGATCGAGTTCAACCTCGTCGACGACAAAGGTGATCCGGCCCTCAAGAACGTCGAGACGCTGGAGGCCATCGCCGATGAGGCGTTCCAGACGGAGTTGGGGTTGTTCAACATCGAGATCAACGTCCCGCCGAGCCGCATTGAGGGCCGGGGGATGGAGGAGCTCGAGTCGACCCTGCGTGCCGACCTCAACGCCGCTCAGCACAACAGTGCCAAGGTCGGGGCGCACATGCTGATGATCGGGATCCTCCCGACCTTGCAGCAAGGACACCTCGGTCGCGACTCACTGTCAGCCAATCCGCGCTATCACCTGTTGTCCGACCAGATCCTCGCTGCGCGTGGCGAAGACATCGAGATCGTCATCGAAGGCGTCGATCGGTTGAGTACGACGGCCGACACGATCATCCCCGAAGCGGCCTGCACCAGCACCCAGCTGCATCTGCAGGTCGAACCAGACGACTTCGCGCCGATGTGGAACGCCGCCCAGGCGATCGCCGGCGCCCAGGTGGCGATCGGCGCCAATTCGCCCTTCCTCCTGGGGAGCCAGCTCTGGCACGAGACCCGCATTGCGTTGTTCGAGCAGGCGACTGACACGCGCAGCGAGGAGCTCAAGACGCAGGGCGTCCGGCCGCGGGTGTTCTTCGGCGAGCGATGGATCACGTCGGTGTTCGACCTGTTCGAGGAGAACGTTCGCTACTTCCCGGCGTTGCTGCCCATCGTCGAGGACGAAGACCCGCTGGAGGAGCTCGACGCCGGGCGCATTCCCAGCCTGTCCGAGTTGCGCCTGCACAACGGAACCGTGTACCGCTGGAACAGGCCGATCTACGACATCGCCGACGGTCGTCCACACCTGCGCATCGAGAACCGGCTCCTGCCGGCCGGGCCGACAGTCGCCGACACGATGGCCAATGCGGCGCTGTTCTACGGATTGGTCAAGGTGCTCGGCACCAGCGAGCGTCCCGTGTGGTCGCAGCTGTCCTTCCGTACCGCTGAGGACAACTTCCACCAGGCAGCCCGCTTCGGCATCGAGACCGAGCTCTATTGGCCCATGGTCGGCGGCGTGCCCGCTCGCGAGCTCGTCCTACGTCACCTGCTGCCCCTCGCAGACGTCGGACTCGAGCAGATGGGAGTTGACCAATCCGTACGCGATCGGCTGCTCGGCATCATCGAGGGTCGGTGCTCAACGGGCCGCAACGGGTCGACGTGGCTGATCCAGGAGTTCGAGCACCACACCCGAAGCACCTCTGACCGCGCGGACGCCATGCGCGCAACGACCAGGTCCTACGAGGAGCTCATGCACTCGGGCGAACCGGTGCACACGTGGTCGACACGCGCCTGACCACGACCTGACTCGCGGGGCCTTGGCCGGACATGTCACACTTGAGCCAGAGGTTGACCACAGGCCTCATTGTTGCGCCCTTCTACCGATTTGTGAGGCTGACGTGCCGGTAAATCCCGCAGCAGGGTCCCGCCTCCGGGCGGTCACCAAACGCCTGAGTGGCGGCAGCAAGGATAAGACCGACGACAAGCCCGCGACACCGGCAGCTCCGGCCGAGAAGCCGACCGCCAGGACCGCACCGGTGAAGTCCGCAGCAAAGAAGGCGCCTGCCAAGGGAGCGCCGACCAAGAAGTCAGCAGCCAAAAAGGCCGTGCCCGCCAAGGCAGCGCCGAAGTCCCCGTCCAAGTCCACAGCGAAAACAGAAGCGACCGTGACCAAGACCGCATCCAGCACAGCCAAGAAGACCACTCCTGCCAAGAAGGCTGCCGCAACCAAGGCCGCCCCAGCAGCGAAGAAGGCCCCCGCCAAGAAGGCGGCGGCCAAGAAGACAGCAGCCAAGGTGGACTCCACCGATGAGTCGCACATTCCTGCCGCTGTCGACCTGACGAATGCCCTTCAGGTTCCTGCCGTGCAAGTTGACGCCAAGGGCAACAAGATCCTTCCCGACATTCCGGACGAGGAGTTCGAGAAGGACCTCGCGACCGATCCGACGCTCAAGGAGGACGAGAAGTCGTCCTACACGATCTCGGCGGCCGATGAGTCCGACGAGCCCGTGCAGCAGGTCATGGTCGCCGGCGCCACAGCCGACCCGGTCAAGGACTACCTCAAGCAGATCGGCAAGGTCTCACTGCTGACCGCCGGCCAGGAGGTCGAGCTGGCCAAGCGCATCGAGGCCGGCCTGTTCGCCGAGGAGAAGCTCGCCAAGGGTGGCCGCATCTCGGCCAAGATGCTCGAAGAGCTCGAGTGGATCACGGTTGACGGTCGCCGGGCCAAGAACCACCTGCTCGAAGCCAACCTGCGTCTGGTGGTGTCGCTGGCCAAGCGCTACACGGGTCGCGGCATGCTCTTCCTCGACCTCATCCAGGAGGGCAACCTCGGCCTGATCCGTGCGGTCGAGAAGTTCGACTACACCAAGGGCTTCAAGTTCTCGACCTACGCGACCTGGTGGATCCGACAGGCGATCACCCGCGCGATGGCTGACCAGGCCCGCACGATCCGCATCCCGGTCCACATGGTCGAGGTCATCAACAAGCTCGCCCGGGTCCAGCGCCAGATGCTGCAGGACCTCGGCCGCGAACCGACACCTGAGGAGCTCGCGATCGAGCTCGACATGACGCCCGAGAAGGTCGTCGAGGTCCAGAAGTACGGCCGCGAGCCGATCAGCCTTCACACGCCGCTCGGCGAGGACGGCGACTCGGAGTTCGGCGACCTGATCGAGGACTCGGAGGCGATCGTCCCGGCCGACGCGGTTTCGTTCACGCTGCTGCAGGAGCAGCTCCATGCCGTGCTCGACACGCTCTCGGAGCGCGAGTCCGGTGTCGTCTCGATGCGTTTCGGCCTGACTGACGGTCAGCCCAAGACGCTCGACGAGATCGGCAAGGTCTACGGAGTGACGCGTGAGCGCATCCGTCAGATCGAGTCCAAGACCATGAGCAAGCTCCGTCACCCGTCACGCTCACAGGTCCTTCGCGACTACCTCGACTGATCGCGTCCGTACGTGCCACCCCCGACGGCACGGTTGCGTTAGACTGTCTCGACCACGACACCGACTTCGGGGAGTTTCTCTGTGCGTACGACCGGCAAGATGCGTCGCACCACACGCGTTCTCGGCATCGGGTTGTTGGTCGGTGCGCTGACCCTCGGCGTGGCTTCCACGACCGCATCAGCCGAGGATTCCGAGACTTCCGCTGACGGTTCCGGCACTCCCACAGACGGCCCTCCCACGGCCCCGAGCGATCCGGGCTCAGAGGAGCCTCAGGGTCCGACGAGCCAGTCCGACGGTTCCAGCTCATCGCTCGCCGCGGTGACCCCGCCGCCATACGGTGCTGCTTTCCCGATCGTCCAGGAGACCAACTTCGCCCGCCCCGTCAAGGCACTGTCGAGCGACGCCAACTCTGACTTCAGCCAGCTCGACGACCTCGAGCGTCTGATTCGCGGCACGTACAAGCATCCCAACGGTGCGTGGCGCTCGATTGCGGATCGCCAAGCCACGCGCGTGTACATGTCGATGTCGCGCATGGAGTACTCCAAGCGTGTTGGACGGGTTCTCATCGAGGCTGCAAACAACGGCGTCAACGTGGTCTTCGTCCACGGTCAGGATTCGCAGTCGGCTGCCTCACGCTATCTGCAGAGCAAGCTGAACTCCGCAAGCTACCGAGGGATCAAGACCGGGTACTTCAAGATTTGCGCCAAGGGCCAGAGCTTGGCGTGCCTGTCGTCCCTCAAGGGCGGCATCATCCACACCAAGTCGCTGATCATCTCGACATCCCAGCCAGGCAACATTCCGGCGACCTTCACGCAGAACGGGGAGGGCGCAAAGAGCGCGGTGTGGTTCGGCTCGGCGAACATCGGCGGCCCGAGCGGCGAGCACACCTGGAACAACGGGCAGACGATCTACAACGACCGGAAGATCTACACGCAGGTCTTCTGGATGTTCCAGGACCTGATCGCTGAGCGCAACGTCAACAATGGCTATCCCGGCTACATTGCCGCGAACAGCGTGTCTTCCAAGCCTCGTTACGGCTACGCCGGTGCTGAGAGCGACGGATATGTGGGCGACTTCGCCCATTACGGGATGTTCTACTCCAACTTGTCGAACATGACGATCTACGCCTCTCCGATCAAGGCGACGCCCACCAATGGCAAAGACCCGATCATGGCTGCGCTCAACCGGGTGATTCCCGACAAGACGTGCCGCATCAGGGTTCAGGAGAACCGCTGGAAGTATCGCCGGCTGTCGATTGCGCAGAAGCTGGTCGAGCTGTCGAACGGTGGTTGCGAGGTCTCGGTGATCGCCTACCAGGACGACCTGCTGGTCAACCGGGTGCAGCACTGCCAGATCTACATCCGCATCTGCCGACCGATCCTCGACGAGCTCCGGACAGCCAACGTGCACATCAACGCGGCGTGGGCCAAGCCGCACGACAAGATCATCCTGATCGACGCGCTGATGAAGAAGAACCCCGAAAACCCCGACGAGCGCATCCCGAACGGCGGCGTGGGCGAGGTGTGGCCATCAGGGCACGTGGAGCGACTGCAGATGGTTCAGGCCGGGTCTGCCGCGCTGACTGGCTCCAACCTGGTTGCCAGTGACGAGGTCACCACCGAGTCACTCGACTCGCACGTGTACGCCGACTACCTCGAGCACTGGCGCTCGATCAGTCGGAGCGTCGAGTACCGCAACTACCCCTACTGAGTCTCAGGACACAACAAGGAAGCCGACCAGATCTTCTGGTCGGCTTCCTTCTTGTTGCTGTGGATCTGGCGGTGGTCAGGCCTCGTCGACGAGCACCGGCGCAGGTGCCAGGCGCTCGCTCTCGTCGTGGATGAGGGCTGACATCTCGCGAAGCTTTTCCTCGTGCTGGCGTGCGTGGTGTGCGCAGAACATCAGCTCACCACCGCCGCCCAAGGTGACGCGTACGTAGGCCTGAGCGCCACAGCGGTCGCAGCGGTCAAGCGAGCTCAGCATGGGGGCTGTCAGTGTGTTCACGGTGACCTTCTCTCTGAGCCTTGGGGTTCTCGTCTGATCAACATCCAACCATGGTGCGGTATTCCGCATGGTCGTTGGTGACCTATGCCATACATACTCCTTGGCGCCACCAAATGGACGCAGGCGCGCTGTTGGCCGCGTGTCACGGACTCGCGCCACCGGCCAAAAGATATTGTGGAGACACCCGCACACACCTGAAGGCGAGACCGCAATCGAAACGACGTACGACGCCCGGAACCTCCTCGTACTCGAGGGATTGGAGGCCGTCCGCAAGCGTCCTGGCATGTATGTCGGGTCGACGGACACTCGCGGACTCATGCACTGCCTGTGGGAGATCATCGACAACTCCGTTGACGAGGCGCTCTCCGGTTTCGGGTCGCACATCAGAGTCGCACTCAACGACGACGGATCGGTCGAGGTACAGGACGACGGTCGCGGAGTTCCGGTCGACATCGAGAAGAAGACCGGGTTGACCGGCGTCGAGGTCGTCTACACCAAGCTGCACGCCGGTGGAAAGTTCGGCGGCGGATCCTATGTCGCCACCGGCGGGCTCCATGGTGTCGGCGCCTCGGTCGTCAACGCGCTGTCGTCTCGGCTCGACGTCGAGGTCGACAAGGGTGGAGCGACCTGGGCGATGTCGTTCCGACGCGGTGAGCCCGGGGTGTTTGCCGGCGACGGCCCAGAGTCCGAGTTCACCCCGACCAATGAGCTTCGCAAGATCGGCAAGGTCGCAAAGGCCAAGACCGGAACGCGGGTGCGCTACTGGGCTGACCCGCAGATCTTCATCAAGGGCGCACGGTTCGCCTATGAGGAGCTTGTCGCACGAGCCCGGCAGACGTCGTTCCTCGTGCCTGGCCTCGAGATCGTCATCAGTGACCGACGCGGAGACGAACCCCACGAGGAGAAGTTCCGCCACGACGGCGGCATTGCCGAGTTCTGCGAGTTCCTGGCGCCGGATGAAGCCGTGACAGAGGTGCTGCGTCTGCAAGGCGAGGACGTGTTCACCGAGACGGTGCCACTGCTGGATGCCAAGGGCCACATGACTCCTCAGGACATCGAGCGGGTGCTTGGCGTCGACATTGCCGTTCGTTGGGGCACCGACTACGGCACTGAGATCCAGTCATTCGTCAACATCATCGCGACGCCCAAGGGTGGCACCCACCTCAACGGCTTCGAGCGCGGACTCACCAAGACTTTCAACGACGTCCTCAAGACCACCAGGCTGCTCAAGTCCGGTGACCCCGACATCACCAAGGACGACGTGCTCGAGGGCATGACGGCGGTGGTGACCGTACGTCTCGCCGAACCGCAGTTCGAGGGCCAGACCAAAGAGGTGCTCGGCACCCCCGCCGTCACCAAGATCGTCAACCAAGTCGTCTCGCGGGAGCTCAAGACGTTCCTGACGTCCAACAAGACCGCCGAGAAGGCGAAGGCGCGCCTGGTCATGCAGAAGGTGGTCGACGCGTCGAGGACACGTCTCGCCGCCCGCCAGCAGCGTGACACCCAGCGCCGCAAGAACGCGCTCGAGTCGAGTGCACTCCCGGCCAAGCTCGCCGACTGCCGCAGCAATGACGTCGAGCGTTCTGAGCTGTTCATCGTCGAGGGCGACTCCGCGCTCGGCACCGCGAAGTCGGCCAGAGATTCAGAGTTCCAGGCTCTGCTGCCGATTCGGGGCAAGATCCTCAACGTCCAGAAGGCCAGCATCGGCGACATGCTCAAGAACGTCGAGTGCTCCTCGATCATCCAGGTGGTCGGCGCCGGCAGCGGCCGTACGTTCGACATCGACGCAGCACGCTACGGCCGCATCATCTTCATGGCCGATGCTGACTCCGACGGTGCACACATCCGCTGTCTGTTGGCGACGCTGTTCTTCCGCTACATGCGCGACCTCGTGGACGCCGGACGCGTGTTCACCGCGGTTCCGCCCCTTCACCGGGTCGAGCTGGTCAACCCCAAAAAGGGTCAGGACAAGTACATCTACACCTATTCCGACCCCGAGCTGGTCCGCAAGCTCGCGGAGCTGCAGCGCAAGAACGTGCGCTGGAAGGACCCGGTGCAGCGCTACAAGGGTCTGGGCGAGATGGATGCCGGCCAGCTGGCCGAGACGACCATGGACCCTCGCCATCGCACCCTGCGTCGCCTGACGGTCGACGACGGCATCGAGGCTGAGGCCGTGTTCGAGCTGCTGATGGGCAATGACGTTCCGCCGCGCAAGGAATTCATCGTCCAAGGGGCATACGAGATCGACGCCGACCGCATCGACGCCTGACTCACCGAGCCCTGGGGATCAGGTGACGGGTTGCAGGAGCCCGGTCTCGACGTCGTACAGGAAGCCGCCGACCAGCACGTCTTCGCTGATGAGCGGATGGCTGCGCACCCGCATCACATCGGCGCGGATCGTTGTCAGCTGATCCTCGATGACACCCAGCGTCATCCAGGTGGCGTCTTCGCCGGCGGCCTCACCAATCTGCTGCTGAAGCTCTGACTCGCTCGACTTCGCCATCGCACAGCTGGTGTGCTCGACGATCATGATGCGATTGACCCTGAGCAGCGTCGCGCTCACCACGAGAGCCACCAACACCTGATCGGTGACGCGTCCGCCCGGATTGCGCAAGATCTTCGCGTCACCGGCCGACAGGCCGATCATGCTCAGGGGATCGATGCGTGAGTCCATGCACGTCACCATCGCGACTCCGGCATGGGCGATGCCGTCGAATCCGGACAGCTCGAATGTGTCGGAGAACTTGCGGTTGGCGGCTAGAAGATCGTCAAAGTCACGCATGTGCGAGATCCTAGTCAGTCGCATGGGAGCGCGACGCGGTGGCCGGGACATCGCGCAGAAGCACCAGCGCGAGGACCGCCGCGATCAAGGCGCAGACCGCAGCGCCGACGAAGACCGTGTGGAGCTGGGTGATGCCGGCATCGCGTACGGCGTCCTTGTAGGCCTGACAGGCTGACACGGCCCCGTTGCAGAGGTCTTGGGCGGGTGGGATCTGATCTGAGGCCGCATAGAACGCCCTCAAACCGATCGTGGTGAGCGCCGAGATGCCAAGGAGCATGCCGACCATTCGCGCCACGATGAGCAGCGCCGAGGTGACACCGTGGACTGCGTCAGCAGTGTGGGCGAGGAGAGCGGCATTGACTGGTGCGATCGCCAGCCCGAATCCCAGACCACCCAGGACGAGAGAGAAGGTCTCCGTCTCGTGGTTGAGTGATGTGGCGTCCCAGGTTGCCATGTGCGCGAAGGCCACGGCACTCAGCAGCATCGCGACCGGCGTGAGGACACGGGCGGGCACATACCGCAGCAGCCACCCACCGAGCACTGCCCCGATTGGCAGGGCGATCAGGAAGCGCACGAGCACCAAAGCCGCATCGAGCTGCGAATCGCGATGGACCGTGAGGCGGGCAAAGAACGGTATGTCGACCAGAGCCGCGATCAGGGCGGCACCCACGAAGAAGGAGACGACGAGCGCACCCCACGCCGGACGGGCGCTCAATGCGCCGCGGGGAATGAGTGGGCGGACAGCGCGCCGCTGCCGCACATAGAAGCCGATGAACGACACGGTCGCGACGGGCAGGAGCCACGGAGCCTGCGGTGACAACGCCGCCTTTTCCGGCTCCGCCGATGCAAACGTCACGATGACAGCGCCGAGACCCGTCGTGAGCAGCAGCGCACCCCAGATGTCGGTCTCGCGGGCCAGATCGCCCCAGCCGCGCCATCCGATCAATGGTTTCTTGGCGGTTGCCTGTCGGAGCAGGAACAGCAGCAGCAACCCGCCGGTCGCCAGAGCCAGGGGAGTCAGCCACCGTGACTGGCCGGTGACCGGCAAAAAGGCCAGTCCGGACGTCACGCCCTGCACCAGACGTTGTGGCTCGAGCATCACAATCGTCAGTCCGGTCAGCGTCAGCGCCGCGAGACCAATGCCCAGGAGGTCACGTCGACCGGTGTGCACGGCTCCCGGCCCGGACGGGTCGCGGTGCCGGAGCATCGCCGCCGCCAGCACCAGACCGATTGCGCAGTTAAGCCAGAAGATGTCGCGCCATTCACCGAATGCCAGCACCACGGCGCCGTACAGCGGACCCACGACGCTGCCCAGCTCCTGCACGGCGCCGACGATGCCCAGCGGGAGCCCGCGGCGTTTCGGTGGCCACATGTCGGCGACCAGGGCCAGCGTCGGGGGGATCAGTCCGCCGCCACCGATGCCCTGGATGAGTCGACCCGTGACTACCGTCTCGAGATTGTAGGCAGCAGCGGTGATGAGCGAACCCACCGCAAACACGGCCAGCGACCCCAACAGAACCGGTACGCGCCCCCGAAGGTCGGAGATGCGTCCGATCAGCGGCAGGACGGCGACATAACCCAGGAGGAAGCCCGAGACGATCGGAGCGGCGCGCTGGAGCTCGTCGAGCTCCAGGCCCGTCGCGCTCATCATGTCCGGCAGTGCGAGCACCACGACGTAGGTGTCAGCCGCGGCAAAGGCGATCGCCACGGCGGCAAGACCGAGCAGGACCCGAGATGCGGGACGGGTCCCTTCCCCTGTTGTCACGCGCCTGGGCGTGTCGGAGCCTCGATTGTCACCGGCTTGTCGGACGTCCCGAGCTTGACGACGTAGGTGACATCGCCGGCCTTGCCGTAGAACGGGCCGCTGAGCGTGGCATCACGAAGGACGTCGTCAGCATCGAGTCGGTACGTGACCTTGAACTCCGCGTCGACGTCCGCCGACGGGATGATCGAGCTCACGACGCTGCCGGGCAGGGTGCCCTCGATCGTGGTGAGCACATCGGCACCGTCGCGGGACTTGCCGCCATCTTTGAGGTCCTTGGTCTTGACCAGGATCTGGGTGATGCCGGTGTCCTTCTCGAGCAATGACGCAGGATCGGGGGCCTTCAGCGTCTCTGGGTCGATCGAGAGGTAGACCGGTGAGAAGCTGGTCTTGGCCAGCACCACGCCATCGACGGCGATGACGTCGGCTCCGAGGCTGGTGCCACCCGTGATGACCGTGACCTTGCCCTTGAACGCGGGGGTGTGGTTGCCCTGGCCCTTGGCCGAGAGCAGTCCGCTGACGCCCGAGGGGATCTTGGTGGTGGCGAGCGAGAAGTCGATCGTCTCGGCGTCGTCGATCGTCTGCTTGGCGGCCTGGAGGCGGGACTGCAGCTCAGATTCGCTGGCCCCTGAGCCCTTGTCGCCGCCGGAGCAGGCACTGAGGCTCAGCATCATGCCGAGGACGGCCGTGAGCAAGGCAATGACTGATTTGGTACGCACAGGATCAGTCTTGCACGGGGGTGTTGTGTCCACCGGTCACGCCGAGAACCCCCGGCAGCTCGGCCGCGGACGACGACACGGCGAGGATCGGCTGGGCCGAGGCGACACCGGAGCCATCGCGCCGATCGACGGGCGCTGGCAGGTCGACAGGTGATCCGCTGGTCGCACAGGCCAGCGGTGTGCCGTCGCCCACCCACGCGAGCAGCAACGTGTCCTCGCCCTTGAGCAGCCGATGACACCGCACGCCACCGGTCGCGCGTCCCTTGGCGGGATAGATCGACAAGGGACTGACCTTGACGGCGCCGTTCTGGGTGCCGGGCAGCGCCTCACCTGAACCGGCGACCGTGACGACATGTGCCGTGCTGATGTCGGAGACGGCGCCGAACGACACGACGCGTGCGCCGGGTGTGAGCTTGATGCCGGCCACCCCACCGCCGGAGCGGCCCTGCGGGCGTACGAGGGACGCCGAAAAGTGGAGGAGCTGGGCATCGGAGGTCACGAGAGCAAGTTGTTCGTCGCCGGTCGTGAGCGCAACGGCCCCGACCACGGTGTCGCCATCAGCGAGGGAGATGAGCTCCCACTGATCGCGACTGAGGTGATCGGGCTTGACGCGCTTGACGACGCCCGCACGGGTGCCGACCGCGATCCCGGGCCCGTGGTCGTCCAGCGACATCAGTGCCAGCGGAGTGCCGTCGAGATCGACGATCTCGCGCAGCGGTACGCCGCCCTGAAGGTTGGGCGACTGCGCCGTCGGCGGCAGTGCGGGCAGGTCGAGGACGTTGAGTCGTCTGACCTGTCCCGTCGAGGACACGATGCCGATCTCTCCGCGCGCAGTCGTGCGTACGGCCGACACGATCGTGTCGTGCTTGACGCGACCGCCGATCTCACCCAGCGGGTTGTCATCGGACGTGCGCGCCATCAGGCCAGTTGCTGACAGCAGGGCCCAGCACGGATCATCGGTGACCTCAAGAGGCGCCGCCGCGGTCACGGTCTGGCCCGCCGACTCGAGGAGCACGGTGCGCCGCGGTGTGCCGAACTGCTGTGCCATCTCATTGAGCTCCTCGCCCACAAGAGCACGCAGAACCGACTCGTCGGCAAGGATTGCATCCAGATCGGCAATCGCGCGTCGGAGCTCGTCTGCCTCCTTCTCCAGCTCCAGGCGGGAAAGCCGGGTGAGGCTTCCGAGTGTGCGATCGAGCACGAAGTCGGCCTGCAGCTCGCTCAGGTCGAAGACCGACATCAACCGTTCGCGGGCCTCGGGACGGCTGTCGCTGGAACGAATCAGCTGGATGACCTCGTCGATGTCGAGGATCGCGATGAGCAGCCCCTCGACGAGGTGCAGCCGGTCGGCCGCCTTCCCACGACGGAACTGGGTGCGACGGCGAACCACCTGGAAGCGATGCGAGAGATAGACCTCGAGCATCTCCTTGAGCCCCAGCGTGCGGGGCTGGCCGTCGACGAGTGCGACGGCGTTGATGCCGAAGGACGTCTCCATCGGCGTCGACCGGTAGAGCTGTTCAAGGATGGTCTCGGGAATGAACCCGTTCTTGACCTCGATGACGAGGTGGAGACCCTTGTGCCGGTCGGTGAGGTTCTTGATGTCGGAGATGCCCTGCAGCTTCTTGGCCTGGACGAGCTTCTTGATCGCCTCGATGACCTTCTCAGGGCCGACGTTGTAGGGGAGCTCGGTGACGATGATGCCCTTGCGACGAGCCGTGACGGAGTCGATACGGGCGGAGGCGCGCATACGGAACGAGCCGTTGCCTGCGGCGTAGGCGTCGCGGATGCCGTCGAGCCCGACGATCTTGCCACCCGTCGGCAGGTCGGGCCCCGGGATGAACCGCATGATGTCGTCGAGCGATGCATCGGGGTGCTTGATGAGGTGACGGAGCGCCTGGACGACCTCGATCAGGTTGTGCGGAGCGATGTTGGTCGCCATGCCGACCGCGATGCCGCTTGCTCCGTTGACCAGCAGGTTGGGCAACGCGGCAGGGAGCACCGAGGGCTCGGTCTCGCGCCCGTCGTAATTGGCCTTGAAGTCGACGGTGTCCTCGTTGATCGAGGCCGTCATCGCCTCCGCGGCGGGGTGCATGCGAACTTCGGTGTAACGCATGGCCGCGGGCGGGTCGTCCGGGGATCCGAAGTTGCCGTGGCCGTCGGCGAGTGGAAGGCGCAGTGACCAGTGCTGGATCAGTCGCACCAGCGCGTCATAGATTGCGCTGTCGCCGTGAGGGTGCAGTCGACCCATGACCTCACCGACGACACGAGCGCTCTTGACGTGTCCGCGATCGTGGCGAAGGTTGAGGTCGTCCATCGTGTAGAGGATGCGGCGTTGCACCGGCTTGAGGCCGTCGCGCGCATCGGGCAACGCACGAGAGTAGATCACCGAGTAGGCGTACTCGAGGAAGCTTGCGCGCATCTCGTCGCCGACGTCGGTGTCGACGATGTGCTCGTCGAAGTCCTCTTCAGGTGCCTGCTTGCTGCTCCGGGCCATGCATCCTCTTCTGTTTCACGGGTGTGAACCCCCATTTTCCCTCGCCGGGACCTTTGCACACTCGGCGCCACGCCGTGCATGCACCCGATAGGTTGTCACGGTGACCACAGATGGACACCCCGTCGTCCAGTGGGAGGCCGATGTCCTGCTCAAGGACGGTCGTGTCGCCCAGCTTCGACCCATACTCAACAGCGACGCCGAGCGCTTCGTCGAGTTCTATTCGCGGGTCTCCGATGAGTCAAAGTACCTCCGATTCTTCTCGTCCTATCCCACGCTGTCCGAGAAGGACATCGAGAGGTTCACCACGGTCGATCACGACCGTCGGGTCGCCTTCGTCGTGACCTTGCACTCAGAGATCATCGGCGTCGGCCGCTATGACGCGGATGGCGATGAGGCCGAGGTCGCTTTCCTGGTCGAGGACGCGCACCAGGGCCGCGGCGTCGGACAGCTGCTTCTGGAGCATCTCGCCCAGGCCGGGCGTGAGCGAGGCATCCAGCGATTCGTTGCCGACGTCCTGCCATCCAACACCCGCATGCAGCAGATCTTCCGTGAGATGGGCTACCTGGTCGACGGGTCGATCGACGAGGGGGTTCAGCGATTTGCCTTCAAGATCGAGCCGACTGACTCCGCGATGGGCGTCATGCGTGCCCGAGAGCAGCGTGCCGAGGCCGCTTCGATCGAGCGCATCTTCCGGGCCCGCTCGATTGCCGTGATCGGTGCCAGTCGTCGTGCCGACTCGATCGGTCTGGCCATGGTGCGCAATCTCGTGCTGGGCGACTTCAGCGGAGCGGTCTACGCCGTCAACTCGCAGGCAGAGGCCGTGTCGGGACTTCCGGCCTACAAGACGGTGCAGGACATCCCCGACGAGGTCGACATCGCCATCGTCGCGGTGCCCGCCGACTCGGTGAAGGATGTCGTGCTCGACTGTGCCGCCAAAGGCGTGCACGGGCTCATCGTCATCTCAGCTGGCTTCGCCGAGGAAGGCCCCGAAGGTCGGCAACGGCAACGTCAGCTCCTTGGCCTGAGCCGAAGCTATGGCCTGCGGCTCATCGGCCCGAACTGCCTCGGCATCATCAACACGGCCCCCGACCTGCAGCTGAACGCGTCCTTGTCGCCGTCGATGCCGCCGCAGGGCCGCGTGGGATTCTTCTGCCAGTCAGGTGCGCTGGGCACGGCAATCCTGGAGTCGGTCTCCGAACGCGGGCTCGGCCTGTCGACCTTCGTCTCTGCCGGTAACCGTGCCGACGTGTCCGGCAACGACCTGCTGCAGTACTGGCAGGAAGATGACGCGACCGAAGTCATCTTGCTCTATCTGGAGTCAATCGGTAATCCACGCAAGTTCTCGCGCATCGCTCGGCGGGTCTCCCGCACCAAGCCGATCGTGGCGGTCAAGTCCGGTCGCTCGACGCAGGGCGTTCCTGCGGGTCACGCCGTCAAGCGCAGCGCTGCTCCCCAAGCGGCGGTGGACGCGATGTTCCGCCAGGCCGGCGTCATCCAGGTCAACAGCCTCGACGAGATGTTCGACGTGGCCCAGCTGCTCGCTCACCAGCCGCTTCCGCGCGGCAATCGCATCTCGATCGTCGGCAACTCCGACGCCGTGGCGCTGATCGTGGCCGACTCGGCTGCGGCGTCCGGACTCCAGGTCGTCGAAGCGGTGTCGCTCGGAGCCGATGCCAACTCCGATGACTTCGAGGCCGCAATCGAGTCAGAGCTCGCCAACGACAATGTCGACGCCCTGGTCGCGATCTACATCCCGCCGCTCAACACCACCGGCGAGGACGTGGCCAACGTGCTGGCAGCAGTCGGCGAGCAGTCCGACAAGCCGATCGTCTCGACCTTTCTCGGCAGCCAGGGTGTGCCGGTGCTGCTCCGCGTCCCTGACCTCCTGGGCGGCTCTGCAGGTCGCGGCTCGGTCCCGTCCTACTCGGCGCCAGAAGCTGCCGTGCGTGCACTGGCCAGGGTCGTCAACTATGCCGAGTGGGCATCGAGCGACCACGGCGAGTTCCACATCGCGCTCGATCACCGCACCGGCGACGCGCGGGCACTCGTACGGCAGGTCCTTGCTGCCGCGCCCAGGGGTGCCGTCCTGTCGACTGAGCAGGTGCACGCTCTGCTCGCCTGCTACGGCATCGACCTGTGGACCTGGGAGAACGTCCACAACAAGGAGGAGGCGATCGCAGCGGGGGAGCTGTTCGGCTGGGACGTCGTCCTCAAGGCCGGCAGCGAGCACCTGCGTAGTCGCCCTGACCTCGCACATGTCTGGCGCGACATCCACAGTGCAGACGACATGGCGGCCGCGTGGGACACCGTGACGTCGTGGACCGGCATGCGCAAGGACACCCGCTTCTTCGTGCAGAAGGCGGCGCCTCCCGGCATCCAGGTCAGCTTCGGTGTGGCGGAGGATCCGCTGTTCGGACCGCTGGTCTCGTTCGGACTGGCCGGCGCACCCAGCGAGCTGCTCGGCGACCGCTCGTACGGCATCCCGCCGCTGACAGATCTCGACGCCGCGGGCATGATCCGCAACCTTCGATCGGCGCCCCTGCTGTACGGATATCGCGGCTCAGAACCCGTCGATGTCGACGCGCTGCAGGACATCGTGGTGCGCCTCGCGGCGATGAAGGACGACCTGCCCGAGATCGCCGAGCTCGACCTCGAACCCGTTCTCGTGCACGCGAAGGGCGTCACAGCCCTCAGCGCCCGCGCCAAGGTTGTGCCATCGGCTGATCGCCGGGGGGAGTGGTATGTCCGACGGCTCAGTCAGCCCGGCGCCACGGGCGATACGCTGACGTGATGACCATCGATCACACGGACGAGCTGGCGAGCGAGGTATCTCGCAGCGGCTATTACCCCGAGATCGTCGCCGAAGGACTTCGCGACGCCCTCGCGGGCGAGAGCGTCTCGTCCTACGTGCTTCACCACGAGCCGACATTCGACCGCGACGAGATTCGTCGACACATGACGGTGCTCGCGCTCACGCCGACCCGGTTGGTTGTGGTCCACACCGACGAGCACCCCGGTGACGACCTGCTGCCCAAGCCCTACACCTCCACGACGTCCGAGGCGGTGGCCATATCGCAGGTACGTTCCGTGGTCGTCACACGCATGGTGACGTCGACCTCGAAGCAGCTCGAGGAAGCTCTCGTCACGATCGGTTGGGGAGTCGTTTCGCGCGTCGAGCTCGAGCCCGCCCGCTGCCCTGATCCCGAGTGCGAAGCCGATCATGGCTACACAGGAAGCGTGACCGGAGACGACTTCTCACTGCGCATCAGTGCAGTGGCCGACGGCGGGGCGGCAGTCGAGCGGTTGCTCGGATTCGCCCGATCACTCTCCGCCGCCACCAGTTCTGGAGCACCTGCCGGGCACACCGGATGACGTCTGCCGGCCTGGTCCTCCCGGGACTGGCTGGTCGCCGAACGATCGACCAGATCATGCCGTCGGTTGCCGCGGCCCTCGGACACCCAGGCTTCGCCAACACGATGGAGCTGCCCCCAGCGCCCCGCTATGTCGTGCTGCTGGTCGACGGACTGGGACAGACCCTGCTGCAGGCCAATGCCGACGTTGCACCGTTCCTCGCCACTCTTCCGGGCGTTGACGATGTCGTCTGCGGTGTCCCGTCGACCACGGCGACCAGCCTGACCTCACTCGGCACCGGCGTCCCTGCTGGCAGCCACGGGGTTGTCGGCTACACCTCGCGCGACCCAGTCAGCGGGCTGCGGCTCAACTCGCTCAAGTGGGATCTGCCCATCGATCCGGTGGTCTGGCAGCCGCGGCCCACCGTGCTTGAGCTGCTCCAGCAGCACGGAGTTTCGTCTTCGTCGGTCAATGATGCGAAGTTCGTCGGTACGGGGCTCACGCTCTGCAGTCAGCGCGGGGTGCCGTTCCACGGGGTCAAGTCGGTGTGGGAGCGACTCGACGTCATCGTTGAAGTCATCGAGTCGGCACCCCGGTCGGTGACCTATGCCTATGAGTCGCGTCTCGACCACGCCGGGCACGCCTACGGCTGCCGCGCGGAGCAGTGGCGGGAGATGTTGGCAACCATCGACCGTGAGATCGCCGACCTGCGTGCTGAGCTGCCCGAGGACTGTGTGCTCATCGTGACGGCCGATCACGGGATGATCGATCTGCCCATGGAGGACCGCTTCGACGTCAACCAGCACCCCGGACTGATGAACGACGTCGTGCTGCTGGCCGGCGAAGCGCGATTCCGGCACGTCTACACACGCGCCGGTGCCGCGGATGACGTTGCCGCCGCCTGGGCGGTACAGCTCGGCGATCGAGCCATCGTTCGCACCCAGGAAGGCATCGAGGACTGGTTCGGACCGATCGATCCGGACGTACGCGGTCGCATCGGGGACGTCGTCGTCGCGGCACTCGGCGACTTCGCGGTCTTCTCGTCGGCCGATTTCGCGATCGAGATGAAGATGACGGGTTTCCACGGCTCAATCACCGAGCCAGAGCTGCGCATCCCCGTGCTCATCGCTTCGTGAACGCTGGCAGGATGGTGGTGTGGCCGATCTGAACTTCTACACCGGGACCATGGACTGCGGCAAGAGCACGCTCGCACTCCAGGTTGACCACAACCACCGTGCACGCGGTCGAGTGGGACTGGTTTTCACCTCGCACGACCGCGCAGGCAAGTCGACGCTCTCCAGCCGTCTTGGGCTGTCGGTCGAGGCGATCGAGGTGGGCGACGAATTCCACTTCTGGCAATACACCGTCGACCAGCTGACGCAGGGCGGGCGCATCGACTACTTCGTGTGCGACGAGGCACAGTTCTACACGGTCGATCAGATCGATCAGCTGGCCAAGATCACCGACGAGCTGTCGATCGACATCTTTGCGTTCGGCATCCTCACAGATTTTCGGACGAAGCTGTTCGTCGGCTCAGCTCGCCTGATCGAGCTTGCCGACCACGTACACACCTTGCAGGTCGAGGCGCTGTGCTGGTGTGGGGAACGCGCAACGCACAACGCTCGCACCGAGGACGGTGTCATGGTCACCGAGGGTGAAGTGATCGTGGTGGGTGACGTGGACGACCCCGATCGCCCGCCGCCGACCGTCGGCTACGAAGTGATGTGTCGTCGTCACCACCGCCGTCGCATGACAGCGGCCTCGGCCAATGCCGCCGCGATGTCGCCCGACGTCCTGCCGTTCTGACCGATCGCCGGCGGGTCAGTCTTGCTTGTCGCCGAACATGATCTCGTCCCAGCTGGGGACACGGCGACGCTCATGACGCTTTTTGCGTGGGCCGGCCGTGTCGGGCACAGCGACATCGTGCTCGATCGAGTCCTCGAAGTCGTCCTCGTGCTCCACCTGCGCGGCCTCGGGCTGGGCTGCGACCTCGGCGTCGAGCGCAAGTTGTTCGGCACGTCGATCGCGGGCTTCCTTGATCGACGAGACGGCCGGAACTTCTCCGGTGTCTTCGACGTCGTCAATCGCCTCGGTGACGCTCTCGACCTCATCGAGGATCTCGTCGACCAGATCTTCGGTCTCGACGGTCACCTTGCGTGACGGAGACCGAACGGCATCGGCGATCGCCATGTCGGCGGAGTCGGGCAGCGCAACATCGCCGACCAGGCCATGGGCGAACTCATCAGCTGGCACGACATAGCGACTCTTGACGTCGAACAGGAAGCTCGCCGGCTGCTCATCCTCCGGTGTGACGGTCACGGTCCAACGGCCGTCCTCGCGTCGCCAGGAGTCCCAGGTTGCTGACTCCGGCACGCCACCCTCAGCGGCGATGTTCTCGTTGATCAGCTCGCCGAGCAGCACACCGGTGCCACCGACATGTTTGCGGCGGATCGTCGTCTTGCGGGCCTGCTCGCACATGTATTCGCGCTCGGCGAGGACCGGACCGGCGAAGCGATCGATTTGGTCCACAGGCACCCCGGCCGAGTCGGCGACCGACTGAACGGTTTCGCCGCGACGGATGCGGGTCTGGATGTCACGGGGACTGAGCGAACTTTCCATCTTGATCTCCAACTGGCCGGCGGGGGTTCCGCTGCGGGAAGACTTGGCGACCAGGGAAGAGAGGCGGTGGTCGACCGGGATGTGGAATGACTCATCGGTGGTGGCGTCGCGCGCGACGAGGAACCGTCCATCCTCGCTCAGTCCATCGAGACCGAGTTCGCGCATTGTCGTCGCCTCCGATATGCGGGTGGTGCAGGCCCACGTTCGCGAAGGCCTGTCTTCATCCTAGGGTCGTCAGAGTCGAACCTGCGGTGACGCGCCGACACCAGATACGGTCGTCGACGTGTCGGACACCCTCTTGCTCATCCTGGATCTTGCCGGAATTGCGGTCTTTGCCGCCACTGGTGCGCTGGTCGGAGTACGCAAGGAGCTCGACCTGTTCGGGGTCATGGTGCTTGCCCTGATCACCGGACTCGGCGGCGGAGTGGTTCGAGACGTGCTGATCGGTGCCGTACCGCCCGCGGCGCTGGATGACTGGCGCTACCTCGTCGTACCGGCCGCAACCGCGATCCTGGTGTTCTACTTCCACCCCACGATCGGACGGATGGAGAAGCAGATCATGGTGCTCGATGCCATCGGTCTGGCACTGTTCTGCGTCACCGGTGCAGTCAAGGCTGAAGACGCGGGACTCAACATCCTCGCGGCATCGACGCTCGGTCTGCTGACGGGCATCGGCGGCGGGATGATGCGTGACGTGGTTGCCGGCCGCGTACCAGTCGTGTTCCGAGGCGAGCTGTACGCGACTCCCGCGTTCGCGGGTGCCCTCATCGCCTCGGTGATCCACCACGAGGCATATCCCGCAGGCTGGTACATCCTGGCCGGCGCCGTATGTCTGGTGTGGCGCCTTGCCGCCCTCTCGCGAGGCTGGTCGGCGCCGATTGCGCCCGGCGTCGACCGGACCTGAAGCAGGTCTAGTCGCGGGGGAGGACCCACTCGAACTCGGCATCGTGGTTGCCGAATCGATGGTTGGTGATCGAGATCGCCTGCTCCTTGAGGAACGGCAGCGTCTCGACCCGACCTGACTGCGTGACCGGGTCGGAGTAGATCGCGACATCGGGGTCGCCCTCGACGGCACGTGACACGTCCTTGGCATCGGAGCCGACGAGGCGAACCCTTGACGGCCGGTCGGCAGCGACGTGCGCAAGCCATGCATCGTGGGTCTCGACGCGAGGCTTGTCCACCAGACCCGCAGGCAGCGGCACTGGAGAGCTGACGGTCACGGGCGCACCTGCACGCGCGGCCACGATCAGCACGCGAACCAGGTCGGCCAGGGATCCGTCGCTGCGAATCGTGACGGGAACCGGCACGTAACGGAAGACATTGCGCTCGACGCCGAGGTTGGTGACGTCCTTGAGCACGCCGTACTCGCGCTTCCAGGCCTTCTCGTCGGACCCAGCGGCGGCACGGAGATCAGCGAGCTGAACTGTCGACAGCTCAGACTTTGCAGCCTCGAGGAGTCGTTCGACCGCTGGCAACACCTTGACCGACGCGGCGTCCCTCAGGCGCTTGGGCTTCCACGACCCCAGGTGCATCAGGTAGTTGGGGCCACCGGCCTTGGCCGTGGTGCCGACCGACGAACGCTTCCAGCCACCGAACGGCTGCCGCTGCACGATGGCGCCGGTGATGCCGCGGTTGACGTAGAGGTTGCCGGCCTGGACCTCGTCGATCCACGTGTTGACCTCGTCGGCATCCAGCGAGTGGATGCCGGCCGTGAGCCCGTAGTCGGTGGCGTTCTGCCACTCGATGGCTTGGGCCAACGAGCGCGCGTGCATCACACCGAGGATGGGACCGAAGTACTCCGTGCGGTGGAACGTGCTCCCGGGGCGTACGCCATCTCGGATGCCGGGCGACCACACACGGGGGTCGGTGCCCAGCTGATGGGGTGCGAGCAGCCAGCTCTCACCCTCGCCGAGGGTGGTGAGTCCCTCGGCGAGCTTGCCAAGGGGCGGCTCGATGATGGGGCCCATCGTGACTTCGGGGTCAGTGGGGAAGCCAACGCGAAGTGATGAGGTGGCGTCGATGAGCTGGCGTCGGAAGCGCTCGGAACGGCCGACCGAGCCGACCACGATCACGAGGCTCGCGGCCGAACACTTCTGTCCGGCATGGCCGAAGGCGCTCTTGACGACGTCGGCGACGGCAAGGTCGAGGTCGGCGCTCGGCGTCACGATGATCGCGTTCTTGCCGCTCGTCTCGGCCAGCAATGGAAGCTCGGGGCGCCAGGACCTGAACAGGGCGGCGGTCTCCCACCCACCCGTCAGGATGACCCGATCGACATCGGAGTGCGAGATCATCGCCTTGCTCAGCGGACCTTCGTCGATCGTGACGAAGCGGAGGAGGTCGCGGGGAACGCCGGCCTGCCAGAGCGCCTCGACCATCACGGCTGCACTGCGTGGGGTCTGAGGAGCGGCCTTGATGAGGACGCCGCTGCCCGCGGCGAGCGCTGCGAGCACCGATCCCGCGGGAATCGCCACGGGGAAGTTCCACGGGGGAGTGACGACGGTCAACCGGGCGGGCACGAACTCGGCACCGTCCACGACCTCGAGTCGCCGGGTTGCCTCTGCGTAGTAGTTGGCGAAGTCGATCGCCTCGCTGACCTCGACATCGCCCTCGGCAATCGTCTTGCCGGCTTCGGCCGCCATCACCGAGACCAGGTCGCCTCGCCGTGCACCGAGGGCGCTGGCGGCTTCGTGAAGAATCCAGGCGCGTACTTCTGGCCCGCGGGCCCACCATGCCTCCGCAGCCTGACGAGTTTGCTTGATGGTCGTCTCGAGGCTCGCGGGACCGGCGATCGTGTTCGACCGTACGGTCTCGGCACCGAGCTGCGTGTAGACCGCGCGGCTGAGCACGAGCCGGCCCCACTCGCGGTTGGCCTTGGTGGAGGAGTCGGTGTCAGGGGTGTTGGTGAACGTGCTCGAGCCGGAGTGCGCCACCTCGGTCATCCGGTTCTGGGTGCGATGGGGCTCCGGAACCGTCTCGTCGAGGGCCTTCACCGAGTCGAGGAACCGTTGGATCTCACGCGACAGCAGTTCAGGGTTGTCGGCGATCTCGAAGGCCGCCGACATGAAGTTCTCGCTGCTGGCGTTCTCCTCGAGGCGGCGCACCAGGTAGGAGATGGCGACGTCGAACTCGTCCGGTTTGACGACCGGGGTGTAGAGCAGGAGCTGGTCGATGTCGGTGCGGACCGCATCGGTCGGCCCCGTGTCCATGCCGAGCAGCATCTCGAACTCCACCGCATCGCGTACGCCGCGATCGCCGGCAAGCAGCCACGCGTAGGCGATGTCGAAGAGGTTCTGGCCGGCGACGCCGATACGCACACCATCGACCCGCTCGGTGGTCATGGCCCAGTCGAGCACGCGCTTGTAGTTGGTGTCGGTCTCCTGCTTGGTCGACCAGGTCGCGAGCGGCCAACCGTGGACCTTTGCGTCAACCCGCTCCATTGCAAGGTTGGCCCCCTTGACGACGCGCACCTTGATGGGTGCGCCACCGTTGGAGCGACGCTTGGCAGCCCAATCCTGAAGTTCTTGCATCGCGGAGAGCGCATCCGGCAGATAGGCCTGAAGGACGATGCCAGCCTCGAGGTCGGGGAACGACTCGAGGATCGTGGTGAACACCGCGACCGTCAGATCAAGATCGTGGTACTCCTCCATGTCGAGGTTGATGAACGTTGGTTCGCCGGTGGCCGCACGCTCATAGAGCGGGGTGAGCTGCCGGACGACGCGCTCGACCGACTCGTCGAACGCCCACATCGAGAGCTGGCTGGCGACCGATGACACCTTGACGGAGACGTAGTCGACGTCGTCGCGCTCCAGCAGGGCCATCGTGCCGTCGCGACGTCGAGCAGCTTCGCCTTCGCCGAGGACTGCCTCGCCCAAGAGGTTGAGGTTGAGTCGGTCGCCGCCCGCGCGTAGGCGCTTGATGGCTTGGCCGAGCTGACGGGGTCGGGCGTCGATGACGAGGTGACCGACCATGCGGCGCAGGGTGCGGCGCGCGATCGACACCACGAACCCGGGGAACACGATCGCGGCAACCGCGCCCAGCTTGAGCAGGACGCGTTGTGTCCACGGCAGGAAGGCGGGGGTGTGAGCGGCCAGAGTGCGCAGGTTGCGGGCCGCGACTCGCGAGTCGTCCGGTCGGACGACGCGGTCGACGAAGCCGATCGTGAACTCGAGGCCGTGCGGGTCCTTGAGAAGTTTTGCCAGACGTTCGGCGGACGGATCAGCGCGCCGCTTCACTCGTCCCTTCGGATCGATCCAGGTACGCACCAGCTCAACACTGCGCTCGGCCAAGGTCAGTTCAGTCATCTCGAACCCAAGGTTAGTGCCATGCGGGTCCACAATTCACGGCGCGGTTTGCGCAGAGTCAGGACGCAGACTCCACGCGACGATCGACCCGGCCAGACCGGCGATCAGCGGCACCAGAAAGGCCGTGGATGCATCGTGGTGATCGACGACCCAACCGGCGATCGCAGCGCCGGGAGCGACGCCCACGGCCAACCCGGTCGTGGCCCAGGTGAGGGCCTCGGTGAGTCGAGATGGTGCGACATACAGCTCGACGAGACTCGTGGTTGCGATCAGTGTCGGCGAGATCATCACCCCGGCGAGGAACATGCCGATGGCCAGCCAGACGACTCCCGACACGAAGATCAGCGGTACGAACAGCAGGCTCAGCGCCAGGAGCGCAGTCCGCCAGCGTCTCAGCGGGTCTTGGGTGCGAGGGAGTGCCCCCACGGCGACGCCGGCGAGGAGGCTGCCAGCCGCCCAGATCGCCAGCACGACACCGGCAGCCCCTCGCTGCCCTTCTTCGGTGGCGAAGGCCACGACGATGACCTCGGCCGAGCCGAACAACATGCCGAGACCGACCGATGCGAAGACAACTGGACCGAGCAGCGCCCAGGACAGTGATGCGCGCGTTGTCGACGTGTGCTCAGAGGCCGGCGGCGCCGTCGCGCGCTGCGCTGCCAGTGCCCACGATCCGAACGTCGCCGCCGCCGCGGCTACGGCGAGTCCCGCAAACTCTGAGGTCTGGATGGTCAAGAAGGTGACCAGGACGGGGCCGACGACGAACACGACTTCATCGAGGATCGCCTCGATCGAGAACGCGGTGTTGAGCTGGGTCCGATCGGTGACGACGTGGGTCCAACGAGCCCGCACCATGCTCCCGGTCTGCGGCGTGGCCGCGCCCGCGAGTGCTGCGCACACGTGCACCCATGGCGTGCCCCAGTCGGCGTCGATCGACCACAGGGTCACGGCCATGCCAGCGGCGTACGCAACTCCGACCGTTATCAGCACCGGAGTCTGTCCGAGGCGGTCCGTCAGTCGCCCCTGGGTTGGCCCGAGCGCAGCGGCCGACAACACGTACGCGGCGGCAACACTGCCGGCCTGGCCGTAGGAGCCGGTCCGCTCCGACACCACCAGCACCAGTCCCAGACCGACCATCGACAGCGGGAGGCGCGAGATCATCGCCGTGAAGGAGAACAGCGCGGTACCGGGTCGTGACAACACGTCGCGATAGTTGCCGAGCATCGTGCCTCCCTCCGGCCTCAAGACACTACCGGCCGCCGTGAGAAACTACGCGTATGGATCCCCGACCATTCGATGCGGTCTTGCTCGTGTCATTTGGTGGGCCGGAACGCCCCGAGGACGTCGTGCCCTTCCTCGAGAACGTGACCTCTGGGCGCGGCATTCCGCGCGAACGGCTGGAAGAGGTCGGCGCCCACTACATGCTGTTCGGCGGAGCCTCTCCGATCAACGAGCTCAATCTCGAGCTGTTGGAGGCATTGCGCAAGGATTTTGCCGATCACGGCCTCGGTCTGCCGATCTACTGGGGCAACCGCAACTGGGATCCCTACCTGCGAGATGCCGCGCGGCAGATGGAAGCCGACGGCGTCACGCACGCGGCGTGCTTCGTCACCAGCGCCTACTCGTCCTACTCCGGATGCCGGCAATATCGCGAAGATCTCTTTGATGCGACCAACGGGCTCAACGTACGACTCAGCCGCCTGCGGCACTACTTCAATCACCCCGGTTTCGTCGGACCGCTCACCGAGGCGACCCGAGCCGGCCTCGCCCATCTCCCCGACTCTCACGTCATCTTCGTGACCCACTCGATCCCGGACTCGATGAACGACGCCAGCGGCGGACCGGGCATCAAGGCGTACGAGCGCCAGCATCAACAGGTGGCTCACCTCGTCGCCGACGGCGCTGGCGCGTCGCAATGGTCGCTCGCGTACTGCTCGCGATCAGGATCACCGCACCTGCCGTGGCTCGAGCCCGACATCAACGACCACCTTCGCGCGCTGCACGCCGAGGGAGTGACCTCGGTCGTGGTGGTGCCGATCGGCTTCGTGTCCGACCACATGGAAGTCATCTATGACCTCGACACCGAGGCGATGGCGACGGCGAAGTCGCTCGGCATGGCGTTCGAGCGCGTCGACACCCCCGGCACACATCCCGAATTCGTGGCCATGGTCCGTGAGCTGGTTCTCGAGCGGGCGGCCGTCGAGCGCGGTGATGAGGTGGACCGACGGACGGTGGGGGACCTCGGTCCGTCGCACGATCGTTGTCCGGTTGATTGCTGCGTCAATGCGCGCGCTGATCACCCGACCATCGCATGAGCGCCCAGGTGCACGCGAGACCGTCCGACGAGGCACTGCTCGATCTCGCGCGGACCGTCGGACGCGAGGCGTCGGTTTTCGTCCAAGGGAGGCGTCCTGCAGGACGCGTGGACGTCGCGGCGACCAAGTCGAGTCCCACCGATGTCGTCACGGAGATCGACCGCGCCTGCGAAGAGCTGATCCGGGCGCGAATCAAGGCAGCCCGGCCGGACGACGGATTTGTTGGCGAAGAAGGCTCAGACCTGATCGGGACGTCGGGGATCGACTGGGTCGTCGATCCGATCGACGGGACCGTCAACTTCGTCTACGGCATCCCGTTCTACGCGGTGTCGATCGCAGCGCGCCACGAGGGCACCGTGGTCGTCGGCTATGTCGTCAACATCGCCTCAGGCGCCGAATGGGCGGCGATCCTCGGAGCGGGTGCGTGGCGGTATGCCGGAGACCAGCGCCTTCCGCTGGCTGCGCCTGCGGTCTTACGGGTCGATCACGCTCTTGTCGCCACGGGCTTCAACTACGTACCGGAGATCCGCACGAAGCAGGCCGATGCGGTGGCGCGGCTGCTGCCGCACGTACGTGACATCCGTCGCACCGGCTCGGCAGCCCTCGACCTGTGCGCTCTGGCCGAGGGGCAGTACGACGCGTACGTCGAGGAAGGGCTGAAGGAGTGGGACCTGGCCGCCGGGGGTCTGATTGCCGCCGAATCAGGGCTCGTGCTGAGCGGCATCACGGGTGAACCGGACGAGAGACTCGTGATGGTCGCGCACCCGTCGATTGCTGAGGAATATTTCGCGCTCGTACGCGCTTGTGGCTTCTGAGTGTGATTGCGCCGAGGGCGCGCCCGCCTATAGTTCGTTGACCAGGGAGCGCCAGTCGGCGGCCAATTGGGAGACGAGCCCGGGGTGTGGCACAATCGCGCCGGTTGTTACGGACAAGATGGAGAGTTGATGGCTACCGATTACGACGCCCCCCGCAAGACCGAGGAAGAGCAGTCCGAGGACAGCATCGAGGAGCTCAAGGCGCGTCGCCACGAAAAGAACTCCGGCAAGGTCGACGAGGACGAGACCGAGGCAGCGGAGTCATTCGAGCTGCCCGGAGCCGACCTGTCGCATGAGGAACTGGCCGTCCAGGTTGTCCCCAAGCAGCTCGACGAGTTCACCTGCTCGTCATGCTTCCTGGTGCACCACCGCAGTCAGCTTGCGTCTGAGAAGAAGAAGGGCGTTTTCATCTGCCGCGATTGCGCAGACTGAACTTTCGTTTGATTCGTGGGGCCGGTTCCGTCGGGACCGGCTCCTTTGCGTTGTCGTCATCAAGCCCGGGCACCTTGGTCAGCGGCTTCATGCCAGGCGGCAGCTGACCAGTTGACTTGACCCAGTAGTTCGCCGTTCCGCGGCGAACCGCGACCTTCACGAGCTCGATCGTTGCGCCGCCGATGATGGCCCACGCCACCGCGTCCTTGGTGCTGACCTCGGGATGGCGGCCATTCACGGGAGGCTTCTTGCCCGTCGCGACCTTCCACGTCAGGGCCGAGGCCCGGCCCGCCAGGGCGCCGGCGGCCATCGTGGCGCCACGATCCATGAGGCGCCATGCGCCTTTGCCAGACGCCTTGGTCTTGGCAGGAGCCGCCGTGCCGAGCAGTCGTTCCTGTTCAGCCTTCTTGGACTTCTTCGACATGAGCCGCCTCCTCGTTGACAGGACCAGTGTGGCGCAGGGCTGCTGCAAGGGCCTCAGGACGGCGACTTGAGATGAGCCAATAGGGCGTCGGGTCGCCGGCATCCCGTACGTGGACCACCACACCGCGATCGAGATATGGACGAGTCACCATGAACGCTCGTGCGTCGGCGTCGACGCCGAGGCGACGGCGATAGTCGTCGCGGTGAAGAATCTCGACGTCACCCAGGTGCTCGGTGCCGAGAAGCGCATGCCCAGCGCGCAGACCATCGGCCCCGGCGGTGAGACGCAGAGAACCGAAGCGCCACACCGCGTATGTGCCGAGTCCGGTCACGACGGCGGCCGTGACGATCGCGATCGACCACGTGGTGGCGACCAGCAGGATCCATCCCCAGACGACACCGAACATGAGCGCGCTCAACCACCACGAGACCGGGGCGGTGAGTCGCTCGCTGTAAGTCGTCACGTTCCCACCCTGCCTCATCCGCTCCAGCTCGGCGACGCAGGTAGGGTCGATCCCATGACCGAGGTCAGTGTCACGCGGCTCGATGACGGCGTACCGCTCCCGGCGTACGCACACCCCGGCGATGCCGGCGCTGACCTCGTGACCACGATCGACGTCACGCTTGCTCCGGGTGAGCGCGCACTGGTGCCGACCGGCATCGCGCTGGCCCTGCCGCTCGGGTATGCCGCCTTCGTGCACCCGCGCTCGGGTCTCGCGCTGCGGCACGGACTGTCGATCGTCAACACGCCCGGCACGATCGATGCGGGCTATCGCGGTGAGATCAAGGTGCTGCTCATCAACCACGACCTGCGCGACTCGATTCACCTCACGCGGGGCGACCGGGTCGCCCAGCTCGTCATACAGCGGGTCGAGCACGTGACATTTTCTGAGGTGGAGGTGCTTCCCGACTCTGCGCGTGGTGCCGGCGGCTACGGTTCAACCGGTGGACACGCCGCCACCCCATCCCCGGACGAGAGAAGCTGATGGCACGCCTGCGCAAGAAACCCCCCGTGCTCGAGGACGTCGACGAAGCGACCCCAGAGCCAACGGATGTGCGCCATCAGGGGCCGTGGGACTCGACCGAGAAGTCGGTGACGGACGATCCGTCCTACATCGACCTCGGCTCGCTCATGGTGCGAGGTGACGAAGGCTTCACGATCCAGCTCCCCGGTGACAACGAGGACGGCGACATCGGATCTGTCGTGATGGTGGCCGATGGCTCGGCGCTCGAGCTCCGCGCCTTCGCCGCGACGAGGTCCGGCGGGCTGTGGGACGAGGTGCGTGCCGACATCATTGAAGAGATCGCACGCCAAGGTGGAGAGGCAACGCCAGCCACAGGTCCGTACGGCGAAGAGCTGCACGTGACGATGCCCGCCACGACTGATGACGGACAGACAGGCGCACAACCAAGTCGCATCATCGGCATCGAGGGACCACGCTGGATGCTTCGAGCCACCTTGCTCGGCGAGGCAGCCCTCGACCCGGACGAACACGTGCTGATGGGTGCTCTGCGCGATGTCGTGGTGGTCCGCGGAGCGGAGCCGCGCATACAGCGTGAGCCACTGTTGCTCACCGTCCCGCCGAATGCCATCCCGACACCACCGCAGGACTAGCATTAGAGCCATGGGACGCATCAGCAAGACGCTCGAGCGACTTTCCAGCGAGCACCAGGAATCCAGCGAGCTCAAGGATGACGCCGCCAAGGCCGGTTGCAAGCTGATCGTCACCCAGCCCGACCGCGCCGTGGTCACGCTGCACGGTGTGCTCCGCTCGGTCACCCTGCGCCCCGTTGACGGTGTCACCGCACTCGAGGCCGAGCTGTATGACGGCTCGGCGTGCGTCACCCTCGTCTGGCTCGGGCGACGCAAGATCGAGGGCATCGCCGCTGGACGCCAGCTCACCGTCCGAGGACGCATCGGGACCCGCAACGGCGCTCGGGTGCTCTACAACCCACGTTACGAACTCGAGGCATGACGAGTCCGCACGACACCGTTGAGCAGCTCGTACGTGCCAGGTTGGCGACAGCGCTCGGTGGTCGTCGGGGAGTGGTCGAGAGCGCGGCGCCCATCGCCCTCTTCACGGTGTGCTGGATCACGACGCACAGCCTGAAGTTCTCGCTGAGTGCGAGCATCGGTGTGGCCGTCGTCCTGCTCGTGGTTCGAGTCGCCCAGCGCTCCAGTGTGCAGTTCGTCCTCAACGCCCTGTTCGGCATCGGCATCGCCACCATCTTCGCAGCACGTTCGGGGGAGGCCCGCGACGTCTTCCTCCCGGGCATCCTGATCAACGCCGGCTACGCCATCGGGTTCATTCTCTCGATCCTGGTCGGCTGGCCGGTCATCGGATTCATGATCGGCAGCCTGGTCGGCGATCCGACCGGATGGCACGACGATCGCCCGCTCGTGAAGCTCTGCTCGCAGCTCACCTGGATCCTGGCGTTGCCGTGCATCGTGCGGGTGGCGGTCCAGTATCCGCTGTGGGCGACCGATCATGTGGCACTGCTGGGCACGGCCAAGCTCGCCCTCGGCTGGCCGTTGCAGATCGCGGCGTTCGCCACCATGGCGTGGCTGCTCGGCCGCAACCGTACGCCGGCAGATCCCGAGACCGTCCTCTGACCTGAGGTGCCGGCTCAGCCCTTGGGCGAGAGCAGCTCGCCGAGGCCGTACTCGGCGGCGGCGGTCGTCACGAACAGGAGCTCGTCGCCGGCCTCGAGCGAGCGGTCGCTGTCGGGAGTCTGAACCGAGTTGTCGCGCAGGATTGCCACCAGCACGACGTCCTCGGGCCAGGGGACCTCGCTGACGCGCTTGCCGACGAACGGGGAGTCATCGGGCATCGTGAGCTCGACCAGGTTGGCCTCGCTCTGGCCGAAGGTGAACAGGCGGACGAGATCTCCGACGGCGACAGCTTCTTCGACCAGCGCAGCCATGAGCCGCGGGGTCGAGACGGAGACGTCGACACCCCATGACTCACTGAACAGCCACTCATTGCTCGGATGGTTGACGCGACCCACGGTGCGCGGCACGGCGAACTCAGTCTTGGCGAGCAGGGAGATCACGAGATTGGCCTTGTCGTCTCCCGTCGACGAGATGACGACGTCGGCGGACTCCAGCTGGGCCTCGGCGAGCGTCGACAGCTCACAGGCATCGGCAAGCAGCCACTGGGCGTCCGGGACGATGTCGGAGCGGATCGAGGACGGCGACTTGTCGATCAGCAGCACGGTGTGCCCGTTGTCGATGAGCTCCTGGGCCACCGAACGACCGACGGCGCCGGCACCGGCAATCACGACGCGCATCAGTCTGCCTCCGGTCCTGCGTCGAGTGCGGCGTGCACCTTTTCGGCGCAGTCCTCGCGCATGAACAGGCTGAGGAAGTCACCTTCCTGGATCACGGTGCCTCCTGTGGCGATCAGGCCGGAGCCAAGGCGGGTGAGGTAGGCAACGCGTACGCCGGCCGCCTGCTCGAGCTCGTCGATGCGGTGCCCGATCCAACCGAAGGGTGCATAGACCGTGTCGAGGCGGACGTCGCCGGACTGGTCACGCCACGCGGGTTCGGAGCCCGCGGGAACCAGGCGGCGCAGCACCTGATCGGCAGCCCAGGGGACCGTCGCGACCGTGGGCACACCCAGCCGCTCGTAGACCTCTGCGCGTCCCGGGTCGTAGATCCGTGCCACGACGGTCTCGACCTTGAACTGCTCGCGGGCCACTCGCGCCGAGATGATGTTGGAGTTGTCACCGCTCGACACCGCGGCAAAGCCGTCGGCACGTTCGATGCCAGCCTTGATGAGGACATCACGATCAAAGCCCAGACCCGTCACCGTCAGACCGCTGAACCCTGGACCAAGTCGCCTGAAAGCATCGGGGTTTGAGTCAATCACCGCGGTCGTGTGACCGCGTTCTTCGAGGCTGTGGGTGAGGGTCGAACCGACGCGGCCGCAACCCATGATCACGATGTGCACGCAGGCGACGCTACACCGGTGACGAGCGTCACGCGTACGGAAGGCCAGACAGGTCTAGCATCATCACTCGTGGGCATCATCGAGGCGACCAAACGAGCGTTGGTCGGCCGCAAGCTTCGCAGCACTCAGCTCGGTGAGACCCTCTTGCCGAAGCGCATCGCGCTGCCGGTTTTCGCCAGTGACGCGCTGTCATCGGTCGCCTATGCGCCCGACGAGATTTTCCTGACCCTGTCGATCGGTGGCCTGTCGGCCTACACCTTCAACTGGAAGATCGGCATCGCCGTCGCCTTGGTGATGGCGATCGTCGTGGCGTCATATCGACAGAACGTCCACGCTTATCCGAGCGGCGGCGGCGACTACGAGGTCGCAACCGTCAACCTCGGCCCGACCGCGGGCCTCACGGTCGGAAGCGCGTTGCTCGTCGACTACGTCCTGACGGTCGCGGTGTCGGTGTCATCGGGCGTCCAGAATGCCTCGTCGGCTCTGCCCTGGCTCGACGGACATGAGGCCACAGCCGCATCAGTTCTGGTGCTGATCCTGATGGCCATGAACCTGCGCGGCACCAAGGAGTCCGGCAAGGCGTTCGCGGTGCCGTCCTACTTGTTCATGATCTCGATCCTGCTGATGGGCCTGTGGGGCTACGCACGCTATGCCGCCGGCAATCTTCCCGAGGTGCCGAGCGCCGACTTCGACATCAGTGCCGAGGGCCAGTTCGAGAGCGGGCTCAGCGGGGTCGCGATGGTGTTCCTGCTCCTGCGAGCCTTTTCGTCGGGTTGCGCAGCGCTGACCGGAGTCGAGGCGATCAGCAACGGCGTGCCCGCATTCCAGAAACCCAAGAGCAAGAACGCCGCGACAACTCTGCTGCTGCTCGGCACGTTGTCGATCACGATGCTGATGAGCATCATCGTTCTCGCCGACCTGATGAAGCTGCGCTACGTCGAGGACCCTGCGCGGCAGCTGTTCAGAAATGGTGTTGCCGTCGGCTCCTCATATGAGCAGGACACCGTCATCGGCCAGCTTGCCAAGACGCTCTACAGCGACTTCATGCCGTTGTTCTACTTCACCATCGCGTGCACCGGTGTCATCTTGATCCTCGCGGCCAACACGGCCTTCAACGGATTCCCGGTGCTGGGCTCGATCCTCGCCCGCGACGGATATCTGCCCCGTCAGCTCGACACCCGCGGTGACCGGCTGACGTTCAGCAACGGCATCATCCTGCTCGCGCTTGGCGCCATCGTGCTGATCCAGGCCTTTGACGCCGAGGTCACCCGGCTGATCCAGCTCTACATCGTCGGTGTCTTCGTGTCCTTCACGCTCAGTCAGCTCGGCATGATCCGGCACTGGACGCGACACCTCAAGACCGAGAAGGATTCGGCTGCTCGGTCTCGGATGATGCGCTCGCGAGTCGTCAACTCGATCGGTCTCGGGATGACCGGGACCGTCCTGGTGATCGTGCTCGTCACCAAGTTCCTTGCCGGAGCCTGGATCGCGATTGCCGCGATGTTCGGTGTGTTCCTGTTGATGCGGAGCATCGGTCGCCACTATGACCGGGTAGCGACCGATCTCGAGATCGACGATTCCGACGTCACCTTGCCCTCGCGCGTTCACGCGATCGTTCTGGTCAGCAAGCTCCACAAGCCCACCATGCGGGCGCTGGCTTATGCACGGGTCTCACGGCCCAACACGATCGAGGCGCTCACGGTCGAGTTCGATCCGGCCGAGACCGAGGCGCTGATGAAGCGTTGGGAAGAGCTGCAGATTCCGGTGCCGCTCAAGGTGATCAACTCGCCCTACCGTGAACTGGTGCGTCCGCTCCTCCGTTATGTCAAAGAGCTCCGCAAGTCGAGTCCGCGCGATGTCATCACGGTCTACATTCCCGAGTACGTCGTGGGCCGTTGGTGGGAACAGGTGCTGCACAACCAGACCGCACTGCGACTCAAGGGCAGGTTGTTGTTCATGCCAGGTGTGATGGTCACGAGCGTCCCTTACCAGCTCAACTCCGCTGGGCGGGCCAAGAGCCGGCTCGGCGAGGATCGGCCCGCACCGGGTGACGTGCGCCGCGGCTTCAGGGGTCGTTAGACGTGGATGACGCAGTTGTGGTCGTGGGTCCTGTCGCGCACGGCGGTCACTGTGTGGCTCGGGTGGATGGCCAGGTCGTCTTTGTCCGGCATGCCCTGCCCGGCGAGCGCGTACGCATCAAGATCACCGAGTCGACCAAGACGTTCCTGCGGGCAGACGCCGTCGAGGTTCTCGAAGCCGCTCCCGGCCGCGTGACACCGCCCTGCAGATTTGCAGGGCAGTGTGGCGGCTGCGACTTCCAGCACGTCGATCCCGCAGTTCAACGCGAGCTGCTTGGTGATGTGGTTCGCGAACAGCTTCAGCGGCTGGCCGGCATCGCCTGGTCGGGTGAGGTGGAAGCCCTCACCCCACAGGACCTTGGATGGCGAACGCGCGTCACCTTCGCGGTTGACGCCGATGGTCGACCCGGTCTGAGACGGCATCGTTCGCACGAGATCGTCCCGGTCGACACGTGCGTCATCGCGCACCCGGATCTTCCGGTCGTGCTGGGACATCGGTGGGATGCGGACTCGGTCGAGGCGCTCGTCTCGTCCACGGGGGAGAAGCTTCTCGTGACAGATGCCAGCATCTCCGATGCAACCGAGTCGGAGGTGGATGGTGTCGTCGCCGTCGACGGCACGACGCGTGGGGGACGAGGCGCACTCACCGAGCGTGTCCTCGACAAGGACTTCCGGGTGTCGGGATCAGGGTTCTGGCAGGTGCACCCGGCTGCCGCGTCGACCTTGGTGGACGCCGTGATGACAGGTGCTGAGGTCGGGCCGGGCGATGTCGTCGCCGACCTCTATGCCGGCGTGGGCCTCTTCACCGCGTTCCTTGCTGACGCCGTGGGTGAGGGCGGCACCGTCATCAGCGTCGAGTCCGGTCAGCAGGCCGCCAAGGACGCCCGACGCAACCTGCACGGGACATCGCAGGTACGCCTCGTCGGCGCAACCGTCGAACGCGCACTGCGTGAAGGTCTGGTCGGCGAGCACGTCGACGTTGTCGTGCTCGACCCCCCGCGCACGGGTGCGAAGAAGGCCGTCAAGGCGATCGTCGCGCTCACCCCCCGCCGCATCGTGTACGTCGCCTGTGACCCCGCCGCACTGGCGCGCGACCTCGCAAGCTTTGTCGCGCTCGGCTACCGGCTGGACGGACTCCGGGCCTTCGCCCTGTTCCCCATGACGCACCACGTCGAATGTGTCGCGATTCTTTCGCTTGACGGAGCGTTCTCCGTGCCAGAGTGAGCGCATGCGATTTGCCGACCCGTCAGTGTGTCCCAGCTGCGCGGCGCCGATCGGCGGCAAGTCGAGCTGCTCCAGCTGTGGCCTGGATCTGACGACACAGCCTGCTCGTGAGCTCTGGCAGGCATTGCTGAACGCGGACGTCCTTCTGGAACGAGCTCGCGCGACCCAATCACATGGTGACGAGCCCGTCGCTCCGTTGCCGACGGCCCCACCCGTGCCCGCTCGCGCGCCGCGTCGCTCGCTGTCGACCGGAACCATCCTGCTGGCCCTGGGCGCCCTCTTCGTCCTGGTGGCCGGCTTCATCTTCATCACCGTCTCGTGGGGTTCGCTCGGGGTGACCGGTCGCGCACTGGTGCTCCTGGCGTTCACCGCTGTTGTCGGCGTACTCGCAACATTCGTGACCCGGCGTGGGCTTCGCGGGTCTGCCGAGTCACTGTGGGCGGTCTTCCTCGGCCTGGTCACCCTCGACTGGTTTGCCGCGTGGGGCCAGGGACTGTTCGGCATGGATTCGTTGCCCTTCGTCACGGTCGCCGTGGCGTGGGCGGTCATCATCTTCGCGGTTGCGTCATTCATCTCCAGCTCGGCGCAGCCACATGTCGGACGAGTTCTGCTGGTGACTCCGATGGTCGTCGCGGGCGTGGGCCCATGGGTCGGCGCCGTGGCACTCGGCGTACGTCTCTTTGACCGCGAAGACTGGAATCCGTTCTGGTCGACTGTTGTTGCCGCACTGTTCGTCGGGGCATTCCTTCTGATCGCCTTGCGCATGAAGCATCAGCTCACCGCGATCCTTCTTGCGGTGGCGGCGGCGTGCGGCGCCGCAGGTGTGATCGGTGCGGCACTGGCGGAGGCGTTCGACCATCCCAGCCTCCACGAGCTCGCGGCCGAACGTCACGGTCTGTCGCTGGTCGTGGTGGTTCTGGTGGCCGTTGGGGTCGGCATCGTCGAACGTCGGGCCGCCCTCGGAGCCGCAATCGTCGCGATGCTGGGCGTGACAAGTCTGCTCGCGTTGCCGATCGAGTCGGCGCACGAGAACCGCGGTGCGTTCGTCGTGATCTCGGTCGTGATCGTCCTGGCGGCGTTGGTCCTCCGACGTCCCGATACGTGGTCGGCTGGTGTCCGAGTCGCTACGGGTCTTTTGGGGCTCGGGCTCGGAGTTGCGGCACTCCCGTGGGTGGGCACATTCGGCTCGCTGGTCGAGGAGTCGATCGAGGCCGGTGACGGGTCGCAGGAACTCTGGGCCCGTCCCACCTCGATTGAGAACGGTGCCGGGCCGTGGTGGCTGGCGGCCATCGTGTTCGGTGCCCTGGCTGTCACGACTGTGCTCGTGCGGTGGTGGCCCGAAGCGAAGGCTGCACGCCCGATCTTGATGCCTGCCGCCATGCTGCTGGCTGCAGGTGGGGTGATGGCGGGGCTGGCCTCGGGAGAGGTGCCGTTCGTGGTCGTCGCGCTCGTGGCGATTGCGGTCGGGGCAGCGCTGTCCGAGGCGCCGCCGCGAAGCAATGTCGGGTGGACTCTGGTCGGGCCCGTCATCGTGGCTCTGTCGCCGGTCCTGCCGCTTCCGTCGCGGACGGCGACCCTCGTCGTGTGGTTGATCGCTTCGGTCGTGCTTGCGGTCATCACGATCCGATCCACGGTCGAGTGGAAGCGTGACGTCATCGCATTCTTTTCGGCCTCATGGGGTCTCGGCGCTGCCGGAATCGCGGTCGATCTTGCAGACCAGCCGGTCCGGTATGTCGCGCTCGCCCTGGTGGTGGCCGCGGCTCTCGGCCTCGCGGTCGTGTCGAGGCTTCGCGCACTGCCCGGTCGCCGCGGCATTGAGGTGGCAGCCGCGGTGGTGGCAGTCGTGGGAATCGCCATGGCGAGCGTCGGCGACGTCTCACTGGGTTGGCTCGCGGCGATCTGGACAGTCCTCGGCGCGTCCGTCTCGCTGGTCTCACTGTTCACGCCTGACCGTCCGTACTTTCGGTGGGTTGGCTTCGGCGCCCTCGGCTTCGCGTACGTGCTGCGCCTGATCGCGAGTGACGTCGAGATCGTGGAGGCCTACACGCTTCCGTTCGGTGTCGTGCTGCTCGGCGCCGGCCTCTGGTGGATGCGAGGGAACGGCGACGTCACGACAGTTCGGGCGCTGGGCTCGGGGCTACTGCTCTGCCTGTTGCCCAGCCTGCCTCAGGCCCTGGATGAGCCGACCAGCTGGCGGGCCCTGTTGCTCGGCCTGGCTGCGTTCGCCGCGCTCGCGCTTGGTGCAGCCAAGAAGTGGAAGGCGCCCTTCGTTCTCGGCGCGATCATCCTTCTCCTCGTGGTGATCGTCAATGTCGGTCCGCTGGCGATGGGTCTGCCGCGGTGGACGCTGATTGCATTGGTCGGCGGAGGTCTGATCGGTGCGGGCGTCACGTGGGAAGACCGTCTCCGAGACGGCCGTGCCGCCGCCACCTATCTGGTCTCGATGCGGTAGGACAGACTCATGGATGAGTTCCGTACGACCCGGCAGCTCCGTCGCGACGCCCTGGGCCAAGATGCGCTCCTGTTCTGCCTGGCGTTCACGGTCGGCGCCCTTGCGTATGTTGCGGGGCGCGCCCTTCATGCGTTGCTCACCGACTCGACGAGCGATTTCTGGTCGATCGGCCTGTCGGACGACCTGCTGCTGAGCGGTCTGATCGCCGGCGAGCTCTTCCTGATCTGGAACAACGGTCTACGACAGGGCATCCGCGGCCACAGCATCGGCAAGCACCGCATGGGGCTGGCAGTTGTCGACGCGGGCGACGAGGCCCCCACCGGGCCGTGGCGCGGACTGTTGCGCGGGGTTGTGATGGCCGCACTGCTGGACCTCTCGGTGGCAGCGATTCCGATCGGCTTGCCGACGGCTTTTCGGCGTCTGACGCCCGAGAGCCTGCACTTCGGGGGAGCGGCCTATCTGGCACTCCTCGTCATCCTCGTGCCGCTGTTGCTGCCAACCGGCCGCGGCTTCGCCGACTGGATCACCCGCACCAAGGTCGTTCGCGCCGAGGGCGCCGATGCGGTCACCACGTCCGGCAGACGGCGCGCTCTGGTGGTGCTCGACATCGCCGGAGTGGCCGGGGTGCTGGGCGTCGCCCTGACGTACATCATCTTCTTCTCGCCATTGCTCGTGCAGTTCCCCCGCGTGTTCTGACGTCGTCTCAAGATCATGTATCTTGATATCAAGACATCTTGAGTAAGGGCATCCTGATGATGCCGCACCGGTAGATGCTGGGCAGGATGGATCCTGACAGCGCGAAGGAGACAACATGGCCATCGACAGTTTTCAGTCCAAGGACTCGCTCAAGGTCGGGGACAGCTCCTACGACTACTACCGGCTCGGAGCGGTGACCGGCGACGGGCTTGACGTCTCGTCCCTCCCGTTCAGCCTCAAGATCCTCCTGGAGTCGCTGCTGCGCACCGAGGACGGCGCCGACATCACCAAGGCCGACATCGAGGCCCTGGCCGGCTGGGATGCGAACGCCGAGCCGAGCAAGGAGATCCAGTTCACTCCTGCCCGCGTGATCATGCAGGACTTCACCGGCGTGCCGTGTGTGGTCGACCTTGCGACGATGCGCGAGGCGATGGCAGATCTCGGGGGAGACGCCACCAAGATCAACCCGCTCGCACCCGCAGAGATGGTCATCGACCACTCCGTGATCGCCGACGTGTTCGGTACGCCCGAAGCATTTGAGCGCAACGTCGAGATCGAGTACGAGCGCAACCGCGAGCGCTATCAGTTCCTCCGCTGGGGCCAGGGCGCGTTCGACGACTTCAAGGTCGTCCCGCCGGGCACCGGCATCGTTCACCAGGTCAACATCGAGAAGCTCGCCCGCGTCGTGTTCGACAAGAACGGGACGGTCTACCCCGACTCCTGTGTCGGCACCGACTCACACACCACGATGGTGAACGGCCTCGGCGTCGTCGGCTGGGGCGTCGGTGGCATCGAGGCCGAGGCAGCGATGCTGGGCCAGCCCATCAGCATGCTGATCCCACGCGTCGTCGGCTTCAAGCTCTCGGGCGAGATGCCCTCAGGCGCAACGGCAACTGACCTCGTGCTGGTCATCACCGAGATGATGCGCAAGCACGGTGTCGTCGGCAAGTTCGTCGAGTTCTACGGGTCCGGCGTCAGCGCCGTCCCGCTCGCCAACCGCGCCACGATCGGCAACATGAGCCCCGAGTACGGCTCGACCATCGCGGTGTTCCCGATCGATGACGAGACGACCAAGTACCTCCGACTCACGGGCCGCGACGAGAGCCAGATCGCGTTGGTCGAGGCGTACGCCAAGGCGCAGGGCCTGTGGCACGACCCGGAGCATGAGGCTCGCTACTCGGAGTACCTCGAGCTCGACCTCGGCGATGTCGTGCCGTCGATTGCCGGCCCCAAGCGTCCGCAGGACCGTGTCTCGCTGGTCGACAGCAAGCAGTCGTTCCGTGGCGCACTCGCGGCGTACGTCAGCAACGATGTCGAGGCGGTTTCGGGGGAGTGGGACGAGTCGCTCGAAGAGTCGTTCCCCGCGTCCGATCCGCCGTCCAACGACACCGCCGATGGTCAGACGCCCGGGCGCGACTACCTGAGCTGCGCTCCGACCGATGGTGGGCGCCCGAGCAACCCGCAGCGCGTCACCCTCGAGGATGGCACCGAGTTCGAGCTCGACCACGGCGCGGTCACGATCGCCGCGATCACCTCCTGCACCAACACCTCCAACCCGTCAGTCATGATCGGCGCGGGCCTGCTGGCCAAGAAGGCCGTCGAAAAGGGGCTGCAGCGCAAGCCGTGGGTCAAGACGACCCTGGCGCCAGGGTCCAAGGTCGTCACCGAGTACTACGAGAAGTCAGGCCTCAACGTCTACCTCGACAAGCTCGGGTTCAACCTCGTGGGCTATGGCTGCACGACCTGCATCGGCAACTCCGGCCCGCTGATCCCCGAGGTCAGCCAGGCGGTCAATGACGGCGATCTTGCCGTGACCGCCGTGCTGTCGGGCAACCGCAACTTCGAGGGACGCATCAACCCCGACATCAAGATGAACTACCTCGCGTCCCCGCCCTTGGTCATCGCGTATGCGCTGGCCGGCTCGATGGATTGCGACCTGTACGCCGATCCGCTCGGCCAGGACGCAGACGGCAATGACGTGTTCATGAAGGACATCTGGCCGACCCCGCAGGAGATCGAGGACGTCATCGCGTCGTCGATCGACTCCGACACCTTCAGCCGTGAGTACGCAGATGTGTTCGCCGGTGACGAGCGTTGGCAGAACCTTCCGACGCCCGATGGCGATGTGTTCGAGTGGGACCCCGAGTCGACCTACGTACGCAAGGCGCCCTACTTCGACGGCATGGGACTTGAGCCCGACCCGGTCACCGAGGTCAGTGGAGCACGCGTGCTGCTCAAGCTCGGCGACTCCGTCACGACCGACCACATCAGCCCGGCCGGCGCGATCAAGAAGGACAGCCCGGCCGGCAAGTACCTCTCCGAGCACGGCATCGAGCCACGCGACTTCAACTCGTACGGTTCACGCCGAGGCAATCACGAGATCATGATCCGCGGCACCTTTGCCAACATCCGTCTGCGCAACCAGATGGCGCCCGGTACGGAAGGCGGATTCACCCGCGACCTGCTGGCGGAGGGCACTCCGGTCACCACAGTGTTCGAGGCCTCGGAGAAGTACATCGAAGCGGGCATCCCGCTGGTGGTGCTGTCGGGCAAGGAGTACGGATCCGGCTCGTCGCGTGACTGGGCCGCCAAGGGCACCGCGCTCCTGGGCGTCAAGGTCGTGATTGCGGAGTCCTATGAGCGCATTCACCGCTCCAACCTGCTCGGCATGGGCGTGCTTCCGCTGCAGTATCCCGAGGGCCAGACGGCTGAGTCGCTGGGTCTGACGGGGGAGGAGACCTTCGACTTCACCGGCATCACCGAGCTGAACGAGGGACGCATCCCCAAGACGGTTCACGTCAGTGCCAACGGCATCGAGTTCGACGCTGTTGTCCGTATCGACACCCCCGGCGAGGCCAACTACTACCGCAACGGCGGCATCATGCCGTACGTGCTGCGGAGCCTTCTCGGCTGAGCTGAGCACTCCTCGACGCAGGGCGTCACCGGCAACGGTGGTGCCCTGTGTGCTGTCTCCTGCCGTCGAGCGGCCATGATGCGGACGCGCCGACTATTGGCATACTGGGCCCGAGACCCACGGGGAGGGATCGATGAGCACTTGGACTGAGACCGATGACACCGCACGGGGGAGATTCTCCTCCCGGCGAGTTTTCATCCTGGCGGCAATCGGATCGGCGGTGGGGCTGGGCAACATCTGGCGCTTCCCCTACGTCGCCTATGAGAACGGCGGAGGAGCGTTCATCCTCCCGTACCTCATCGCGCTCGTGATCGCGGGACTTCCGTTCCTCCTGCTCGACTACTCCCTCGGCCACCGCAACCGCGGCTCAGCGCCCCTGTCATACGCGCGCACGGACCGGCGTATCGAGGGGCTCGGCTGGTGGCAGGTCGGCATCTGCTTCGCGATTGCGGTCTACTATGCCGCCGTCATCGCGTGGGCGGTCCGCTACACGTTCTTCTCGATCGACAAGGCCTGGGGTGACGATCCCGAGGGATTCCTGTTCGGGTCGTTCCTGAACGCCGGCGATCCCGGAGTGACGGCCGACATCGTGCCCGGTGTGCTCATCCCGTTGGCCCTGGTCTGGCTGGCAGTCCTGACCATCATGGCGCTCGGCGTGCAAAAGGGCATCGGTGCCACCGCGGTCGTGTTCATCCCCCTGTTGGTCGTGGCGTTCACTGCGCTGGTGGTCCGCGCGCTGTTTCTGCCCGGAGCTGCCGATGGCCTTGAGGCGCTGTTCGCCCCGAACTGGTCGGCCCTGAGCGAGCCGTCCGTATGGGCCGCAGCGTTCGGGCAGATCTTCTTCTCGCTGTCAGTCGGCTTCGGGATCATGATCACCTACGCGTCGTACGTCGGACGCAAGACCGACATGACGGGATCGGCTCTGGTCGTAGGTCTCTCCAACTCCGGATTCGAGCTGTTGGCCGGTATCGGTGTGTTCGCGGCTCTGGGCTTCATGGCCCAGGCGTCGGGAGTCGCGGTCCAGGACGTTGCCTCAGATGGACTGGGGCTGGCGTTCGTCGCGTTCCCGGCGATCATCAGCGAGGCCCCGGCAGGGGCGTTCATCGGCGTGCTCTTCTTCGGCTCACTCGTCTTCGCCGGCCTGACGTCACTTGTCAGCGTGATCGAGGTCGTGATCTCGGCGGTCCGTGACAAGTTCGAGCTCACGCGGGTCGCGGCGTCGCTCGTGGTCGGTATCCCGGCGGCCGTCGTCAGCCTGATCTTCTTCAGCACCACCAGCGGCGTGTATGTCCTGGACATCCTCGACCACTTCATCAACCGCTACGGAATTCTCGTGGTGGCGGTCGTCAGCATGGTCGTGTTGGCATGGGTGGCACGGGCACTTCCAGGTCTCGCCGCGCACATGAACAGCACCGGCTCCTTCAAGCTGGGACTCGGGTGGCGTGTGCTCATTGGTGTCATCACTCCGCTTGCTCTGACGTTCGTGCTCGTCCGCGAGTTCATCGACGACGTCAAGACACCGTACGAGGGTTATCCGGGCTGGATGCTCGGTGTCTTTGGCTGGGGGGCGGCTGCGGCCGTCGTAGTCCTGGCAGCCCTCGCCGCTCGGGTCCGATGGCGTGAGAAGACCTCGCTGGCGGTTCCCGGGACACCGAACGACGAGGAGGTCTCACCGTGAGCGCAGGAGCGATTGTCATGATGCTGATTGCAATGACTGTGCTGTGGGGAGGGCTCGCCGTGGCGATCTACAGCCTCACCCGCCGTGGTCAGGGCCCCGACGAGATCTTCGACCGCGACCTCTAGGACCACCGGATCGACCTCGATGGTCCCAGCTTCGAGCCCGCGAGCTCCCATCTGGGCGGGCGGGCAATTTGTTGTTCGCGACTATGGACGTGACGCCGATCACGCTATACGTTGTTGCAAACAACAATTGCGCGCCGATGTCCAACTCATGTCCATCGAGTGACGCACTACTGGAAAATGAGGAGGCGGTCTGTGTGAAGCGGACACGCAATCTGGTACTTGCGACAGTCATGAGTGCGACCCTCGCGCTCGCTGGCTGCGGTGGCTCAGACAGCGCCGGCAACGGCGACAGCAAGACGACGGGCAAGATCGGCGTCATCCTTCCCGACACGAAGTCCTCGGTGCGTTGGGAATCAGCTGACCGACCTGCGCTTGAGAAGGCATTCAAGGCAGCCGGCGTCGAATACAGCATTCAGAACGCTGAAGGTGATGCCAACAAGATGACGACGATCGCCGACGGCATGATCGCCGACGGTGTGACGGTCCTGGCGATCGTCAACCTCGACTCCGACTCGGGCGCAGCGATCGAGGAGAAGGCAGCCAAGCAGGGTGTCAAGACCATCGACTACGACCGCCTGACCCTGGGTGGATCGGCCGATGCCTACATCTCCTACGACAACAGCAAGGTCGGCGCCCTCCAGGGCGAAGGTCTCGCCAAGTGCCTCGGTGACAAGGACGCAAACATCGTCTACCTCAATGGTTCGCCGACCGACAACAACGCCACGTTGTTCTCCGCTGGTGCGCACAGCGTTCTCGACAAGATCTCGACGTACAAGAACGTCGCCGAGCAGGCTGTTCCCGACTGGGACAACGACAAGGCCGTCACGATCTTCGAGCAGCTCTACACCAAGGTCGACGGCAAGGTTGACGGCGTCTACGCCGCCAATGACGGTCTCGCCGGCGGTGTCATCTCGATCCTGAAGAAGAACGGCCAGGCCGGCAAGGTCCCCGTCACAGGTCAGGACGCAACGGCTGAAGGTCTGCAGAACATCCTTGCGGGCAACCAGTGCATGACGATCCAGAAGTCGGCAACGGGTCAGGCTGCCGCGCTTGCGGAAGCCGCCATCGCCATGGTCAACGGTGACAAGCCTGCGACGACTGGCACGGTCAAGGACGAGCAGGGCGGCCGCGACGTGCCGGCGATCCTGCTTGATCCGGTGGCGATCGACAAGTCAAATGTCGGCGCTCCGATCGAGTCCGGCGACATGAAGGCCTCGGAAGTGTGCACGGGCGACTTCGCCAAGCTGTGCGCTGACGCTGGCATCAAGTAGCTGACGAGGGTGTGGCCTTCCGCTTGTTCGGAAGGCCACACCCCGTTCCGTCAGTAGGATCGCCAGTCTCACCACCGCTCTCGGAAGGCATGTCATGAGCGCATCATCTCCGTTGCTTCAGCTGCGCGGAATCAACAAGAGCTTCGGTGTCGTCCACGTCCTCCACGACGTCGACATCGCGATTTATCCCGGCGAGGTCACCGCACTGGTCGGCGACAACGGCGCCGGCAAGTCGACGCTGGTCAAGGCCATTGCCGGCATCTATCCCGCTGACTCGGGTGAATACCTCTTCGAGGGCAAGCCCCAACACGTGCACAGCCCCAAGGACGCCGCCGCACTCGGCATCGAGGTCGTCTATCAGGACCTCGCACTGTGCGAGAACCTCGACATCGTCGAGAACATGTTCCTCGGTCGTGAAAAGACCAAGGGTGTCGTCATGGACGAGACCACGATGGAGTCCCAGGCTCGCGAGGTGCTTGCCTCGCTGTCGGTGCGCACCGTCAAGTCGGTCCGGCAGAGCGTTGCGAGCCTCTCCGGCGGTCAGCGCCAGACCGTCGCGATCGCCAAGGCAGCGTTGTGGAACTCCAAGGTCGTCCTGCTGGACGAGCCAACTGCCGCTCTCGGTGTGGCCCAGACGCGCCAGGTGCTCGACCTCGTACGACGGCTGGCCGATCAAGGCGTCGGCGTGCTGCTGATCTCGCACAACCTCACGGACGTCTTCGAGGTGGCCGATCGCATCACGGCGCTCTACCTCGGTCGAGTCGCGGCGGAGGTCCTCACCAAGGACGTGAACTCCACGCAGGTCGTCGAGCTCATCACGACCGGTCATTCCGCTGACATCACCGGCCCTGCCGGACAGAAGGCTGGGAGTGCCTCATGACTGACCTCATCTCCGAAACCGAAGAATCCGGATTCGCCTCCGACCGGGTCCAGGCGACAACCGTTGGCGACTCGATACGCGGCTACATCAGCCGAGTTCGCGGTGGCGACATGGGCGCACTGCCGTCCGTGCTCGGCCTCGTCGTCCTGTTCATCGTGTTCGGCCTGGCCAACGACCGATTCCTGTCCAACCTCAACATGGCCAACCTGATCATCCAGGCCGGATCGATCATCATCCTCGCCATGGCGCTGGTGCCTGTCCTGCTGCTGGGTGACATCGACCTGTCCGCCGGCGTGGCGGGCGGTGTGTCTGCCTGTGTCATGGGCGTGCTCATCGTCAAGCAAGACCAGCCGTGGTACCTCGCGGTGCTTGCTGCCCTCGTGGTTGGTGCCGTGATCGGCCTTGTCATCGGCCTGCTCGTCGCGCAGCTCGGCATCCCGTCCTTTGTCGTGACTCTCGCCTTCTTCCTCGGGTTGCAGGGTGTCACCCTGAAGTTGATCGGCGAGGGCGGGTCTGTCCGCATCAACCAGCCGGTCATCGCCGGCATCGCCAACGACAATTTGAGCGTGCTGTGGGGCTGGATCTCCGCCATCGGCATCACCGCGATCTTTGCGGTCATCACGTTGCTTGGCGCATCGCCGCAAGGTGCGTGCAGAGCTGCAGCATCAGCCGCTCGCCGTCGTGGTGGCTCAGATCGTGACAGTTGGGGCGATTCTCCTGGTGGTCACCTACGTCCTCAATCAGAACCGCAGCGTCAACCCCAACTTCCCGATCAAGGGCATTCCGTATGTCCTCCCGTTGGTCGTGGTGCTGCTGGCCATCTGGACGTTCGTCCTGGGTCGCACGACGTGGGGGCGCCATGTCTATGCCGTGGGCGGCAACAGCGAGGCAGCACGCCGCGCCGGCATCAACGTCGTCCGTATCCGCGTCTCGGTGTTCGTGCTCTGCTCCGCCATGGCGGCCGTCAGCGGCATCGTCGCCGCATCGCGCATCGGCAAGGTGTCAACGGACTCTGGAGGCGGCAATGTGCTGCTCTACGCCGTGGGCGCTGCCGTCATCGGCGGTACGAGCCTGTTCGGCGGCAAGGGCAAGGCCAGAGACGCGGTGATCGGCGGTCTGGTGATCGCGACGATCGCCAACGGCCTCGGCCTGCTCGCACAGGCGGCGTACATCAACTTCGTCGTGACCGGTGGCGTGCTGCTGCTCGCAGCGAGCGTCGACGCAATCTCTCGCAGGCGGCGGTCCGCAACAGGTCTGGGCTGATCCGGGTGCCCTCCACGGGACGCACTGGCGTCGGAACCAATCAGGAGGACGTCCGCCGGCACAACCTGGGCACCGTCCTGGGTCATGTGCACCGGGCCGGACTGATCTCACGCGCGGAGCTCACCTCACGCATGGGGCTCAACCGCAGCACCATCGCCGGGCTGGTCGCCGAGCTGGAGTCGCTCGGCCTGGCCGAGCAGGTCAAGCCCTCGGGTTCGCGGGTCAGTGCGGGCCGACCCTCGGTCGACGTCCGCACGCGCAGCGGTGCGTACGTGCTGGCGACCGACGTCAGGGTCGACGGACTGACGGTTGCCAGGGTTGGCGTCGGGGGTGTGGTCGAGGCGCGGGCCACCGGCCCGATCCCGGCGTCTCACGATCCCGGCGCCATCGGCGACTCGGTGGTCGAGCTGATGCGCATGGTGGTCAAGGACGTCCGATCAGACGCGCCCATGGTCGGCATGGGCGTCAGCGTCCCGGGAATCATCCGCGCTGACGACGGACTCGTACGGTTCGCACCCAACCTCGGATGGCACGACGTGCCGTTCGCGCAGATGCTTGCCGACCGGGTCAGCGCCCCGATCCGCCCGCTGCTCGGCAACGACGCCGACCTGGGTGCTCTCGCAGAGCACCTTCGCGGCGCTGGAGTCGGTGTCGACGACTTGATCTACCTGTCGGGCGAGGTGGGCGTCGGTGCCGGCGTCATCGTCGGCGGCCGGCCGCTCGAGGGTTCTGGCGGCTATGCCGGCGAGATCGGTCACCTGCCATTCACGCCTGACGGCAAGCTGTGCCACTGCGGAAGTCGGGGGTGCTGGGAGACCGAGATCGGTGCACCGGCGATCGCGGCGGCCGTTGGATGTCCAGATGATCGGGTTGCCGCTCTCGGTGATTTCCTCAAGGGGGTCCACGAGGCGAGCCCCGAGCTGCGCACGGTGGGTCGTCACGTGGGCCGTGGTCTGGCCGGTGCCGTCAACATGCTCAACCCGCGGGTGATTGTCCTGGGAGGCTATCTCCGAGCACTGTTCCCGCTGGTGTCTGAGGACATCGCAGGCCGGGCTCGAGGCTCATGCACTGACGGCTCCGCGAGAGCTGGTCAAGGTGTGTGTGCCAGGGCTCGGCGGCGACTCAGTGCTGCTGGGCGCCGCCGAACTTGCCTTCGGACCGTTGTTGAGCGATCCGGTTGCGGTGCTGGCCGGCGCCTGCCTCGACGCCGACGCAGCACTCGTCAGCTGACCACAGCGTGAGTTGATGCCCGGCGACGTGATCCAACGCGATGCCCGAGCGCGACCAGGCCGAAACCCGCCACGAAGATGGCCGCGGTGACCAGGCCGTATCCGAGCGGCAACGTGTCCGGATTGGTGGGGAAAGCTGAATCATCGCCCCCGACCCACATTCGGGTGAGGTAGACACTTTGGAAGGTGAATGCCCACAAGTACGCAGCGGTATACGTCACGTTCGCAGCGAGGTGCGACCTAACCAGGAATCCGAGTGGGAAGGCGAGCAGGACCGTGACGATGGCGATCATCGTGCTGTCCCCTCGGTGGTACGGCGCGCCGAGAACATCAGGACCACGATCACGACCGTCAACAGCACCCCTGCCGCAACAAGCACCTTGATTCCAGCGGGGACGTCGACGAAGAACGCTGGCAGGCCGGTGAGCGTGATGACGATGACGCTGGCGGCGGTGAGCCGGGCAGCCTGCCGGCTTCCGTTGCGCCACGCAACGATGCCGGCGACCGCGGCGACCAGTCCAAGCACTGACGCGACGATCGAGATCGCCAGCGGAGGTTCATCGGTGCCGCCGCTCGGCGCGAGAAACGTCGGAATGTTGGTGATGCCGTAGAAGATTGCGAGGCCGAGTCCGACCTTGTTGCGAGTGGTCCAGCTAGTGGTGGGGGCGGTGATGCTCATGATGACTCCTTTGACGGATGGTGACCCCACTCTGTGGTTCGGCGATGTGCCTGAACGCGGTGTGTTCTCACGATTGTGCGGGAGATCTCCCGGCACGGATAGGTGTGCAATCCCGGGTCAATTCGGCTCCAAAGCAGGACAATCGAGCCATGGAGCCGATCCGCGTTGTGCTCGTCGACGACCATCCGGTCGTCCGCAGCGGCCTGCGCGCGCTGCTGGAATCGTGGCCGGACTACGCGGTTGTGGCGGAGGCGACTGACGGTGAGGGGGCGATCCGTGAGGTCCAGCTGACCGGCGCGGACGTCGTCCTGATGGACATTCGCATGCCGGGAATTGATGGGATCGAGGCCACTCGGCGGATCAGGACCGCGTGCCCGAGCACCGCAGTTCTTGTGCTGACGATGTTCGATGACGACGACACGGTGTTCGACGCGATGCGTGCCGGTGCCCAGGGATATTTGCTCAAGGGCGCGGAACAGGATGAGATTGACCGCGCCATCCGGGCAGTGGTGGCGGGCGAGGCGATCTTCAGCCCAGGCGTTGCGCAGCGCGTACTGGGCTGGTTTGCGTCACCGAACCGGGCGATGGACCCGTTCCCGCAACTCACGGTCCGAGAGCGCGAGGTTTTGGATCTCGTTGCCGCGGGGCGACGCAACCAGGTGATCGCCGAGGCGCTGCACCTGTCACCCAAAACTGTCGCCAATCACATCTCGTCGATCTTCGTGAAGCTTGCGGTCTCGGATCGATCTGCAGCGATCGTGCGTGCTCGGCAGGGCGGGCTCGGGGGATCGTGAACGCAGCATTGATTGCGGCGGCTCTGTTCGGCCTGTCAGCTTTGATCTCGGGATGGTTCCTCTTTCAGGGCTCGACGGCACGCGCCTCCAGCGTCGTTCTCATGGCGGGCGCAATTGTGACCCTTGGCGGCTGCGCATCTGTGGTCGCGGAGCTGTCGCTGGTGGCACCCGGTGCATTCAGGGCTGCGGGGTTCCTGCTGGTGCCGACCGCGGTCTGCCTGTACCCACGAGTGCGTTGGCGTGATCCGCTCTCCTTCGCGATCCTCGTGGTCGTGGTGTGGGCGGGCGTGCTTGCCACGTTCTGGCCGGCGACAGCAACGCCATTCGGTTACGTGATCGTCCTGGTCCTGCTGTTGCGGGCGTGGTGGGCTCTCGAAAAGGCCGATGATGACCGTGAGCGGCGCGCACTGGGGTGGAGCACGCTCGGTTGGGTCGTACCCGGCCTGCTGGCGACCTCCGTTGGCTTTCTCGCCGAATCGGCCGACTGGGGCTCGTTTGGCGACATGGGCGGCATCTTCGTCGTGACGGCAATAGCGGGTCCGCCCGCCATGGTCGTGGGAGGGCTGCGTCCTGATCTTGTGGACGTCCGTGGACTGGTGACCCGCACAGTGGTGGCAGCGACCGTGCTGGTGACCTACGTGTCCGCCGCCATCGGAGTCGTCGGGGCGGCGGAAGCGCTCGGCGGCCACGTCGTAGACGCCACCCCGGTCATCGTCCTGTGCGCGGTGCTGGCGTTCGGCGTTCGTCCGCTCCTGGTGTTGCTGCGGGGGGTCGTCGACCAGCTGTTGTTCGGCGACAGACCAGATCCCCTGGCTGCGGCGACGTCATTGGCTGACCGCATTGGCGATGATCCGACGCTGGCTCTTGACGCAATTCGGGAAGCACTCGTGCTTCCCTACGCATGTCTGCGGGTCCGTGGGCAGACTCTCGCGTCATCGGGCACAGAGGTCACTCACACCCGCACCCTGCCGTTGCGACTGGGGGCAGATGCAGTTGGAGAGGTGGTGGTGGGACTGCGCGCCGGTGACCTGGGCCTGTCCGCAGCAGATGAGGATGTCTTGCGGATCGTGGCCCCATTGCTCGCACAGACGCTACGGGCCCGCGCCATGGGTCGAGACCTCCAAGCGTCCCGCGAAGCCGTCGTCACGGCCGTCGAGGAGGAGCGCCGGCGGCTACGTCGTGACCTGCACGACGGCCTCGGTCCCACGCTCAGCGGTGTCGCATTCGCCACCGATGCCGCGCGCAACCAGTTGCGCACCGATCCGGTGAAGGCCGATGAGCTGCTCGTGCTGCTGCGCGCTGACACAGCAGACGCCATCGCGGAAATCCGTCGGTTGGTGGAAGGACTACGGCCACCAGCTCTCGACGAGCTCGGGCTCGCCGGAGCCGTACGCCAGCATGCTGCCTCGCTGCACACGGCCGAGGGCTCGCGGCTCGAGGTTGTCGTCGACGCACCGCCAGCGCTGCCACAGCTCTCTGCCGCGACGGAGGTGGCGGCATACAGGATCGTCGTCGAGGCATTGACGAACGTCGCTCGCCATGCGGGCGCGACCCGTGCGCAGGTGAGCATCTGTGCCGAAGACCAGCAGCTCCGGTTGACGGTGCGAGACGACGGCGCCTCAGCGGATCAGTGGACCCCCGGCGTCGGTCTTGCGTCGATGCGCGAACGGGCCGAACAGGTCGGAGGATCACTCACTGCCGCACCCGGACACGACGGCGGTCTGGTGCTGGCGTCGATCCCGTACCAGGGAATGGGTGGGACGGCCTAGATCACCACGTCGCCGGAGAAGACGCCGGCAAGCGCTCCCTCGGCCGCGCCGAGTGCAGCGGCCTGGATGCCAAGTGAGCTGAGGCGGATCTCCGGCAGATGTATCTCGGCAGCCGGAAGGCGGGACGCGAGCACCTCCGTGGCAGCAGGCACGATGTATTCGCCCAGCGGCACGAAATAGCCGCCCAGGACGATGACCGAGGGGTCGATCACGTTGGCCAGCGTGGCGAGGCCGACGCCGAGGTTGGTGCCCAGTACGGCGAGTGACGCGCGTACGGCTGGGTCGTTCGCGGCGCGCTCCGCGACGGCGTGTGCCGTGCTCACGGGGGTGTCGCGCTCCTCCATGCCGACCGTGTGCAACATGGCCCGCAGGCCGACCGAGGCTTCCCAGCAACCGTGTCGACCGCACCCGCAGATCGACGCCGGATCGCCAATCGGCATGTGCCCGACCTCGCCCGCAAATCCTGCGCCGCCGCGAAGAAGTCGCCCCTCGTGCACGATCCCGGCACCGATTCCGACGGTGCCGGTGATGTAGAGCGAGTTCTGCACGTCGGTTGAGACCCCGTGTGAAACCTCGGCCAGGGCGGCACAGTTCGCGTCGTTGTCGATCGTGGTGGGACAGCCCGTCGACAGAGCGGCTTCCAGCTGGGCCGCGAGATGGATGTCGTCCCAGCCAAGGTTGGGAGCCCACGCGATGGTGCGATTGTCGTGGGCGACGAGTCCGGGTACGGCAATCGTGGCTCCGACGATTGTGTGCCCGTCGCGGATGAGCGAGTCGTGGATCTCAGTGGCCAGGTCGATCAGCTCGTCGACACTGGGGGACTGACCGACCGTCTCAACCTGTCTGACGGTGGCGATGCGGGTGTTTCCTGCGAGATCGAGGGCAACGGCGGCGAGGTAGTCGACATTGACCTCAAAGCCGAGTCCGATGATCGATTCGCCGGTGAGGGTGACCGGTCGACCGGGCCGCCCCCGACCAGACGGTGCCGACTGGTCCTCACTCACCGCGCCACCAACACCCAGCTCGGCCACGATCGTCCCGATCGTGGCCTTGGCCAGTCCAGTGCGCCGTGCCAGGTCGGTGCGCGTCGCTGCGCCATCGGCACGCAGTGAACGCAGCACCAGGGCGGTGTTCTGCCTGCGCAGGTGCTCGGTACCGCTGGGCTTCGCCGGGGTCACGTGCCGCGAACTCCATAGAGATGTTCGAGCGCCAGCTGATCGAGCTTTTCAAATCCGGCCCCGTAGGCGGCGAGCTCATCGGCGGATGGGCCCGACGACGCCTCGAGATCGCTCCACGTTTCACCCTCGTTGAGGGTCGGCTTGGCGAGCTCGGGCAGCTTGGCCGCGACGAGTGCCGCCTGCACCTCCGGGTCGGCACGGAAGGCGATCGCCTTGTCGCGCAGGATCAGGTAGTTGGTCATGCAGGCCGAGGCAGCGACCCACACCCCCTCATCATCCTCGGTGCGCGGTGTCTTGAAGTCGAAGTGCACCGGACCGTCGTAACCGCCGGCAAGCAAGGTGTCGACCACCCAGAATGCGCCGCGAGCGTTGCCCGCACCGAATCGGAAATCCTGGTCATAGCGTGGGCCGCTCTGGCCGTTGAGGTCGATGTGAAACAGCTTGCCCTGCCACATGGCCTGCGCATATCCGTGTGCGGCGTTGAGACCAGCCATCTCCTCGTGGCCGATCTCGGGGTTGACTCCCACCATCTCCTTGCGGTCCAGCGTCTCGATGAACGCCATCGCGTGGCCGATCGTCGGGAGCAGGATGTCGCCGCGTGGCTCGTTGGGCTTGGGCTCGATCGCGAACTTGATGTCGTAGCCCTTGTCGGTGACGAACTCACCGAGCACGTTGAATGCTTCGCGATAGCGGTCGAGTGCGGCGGCCACATCCTTGGCGGCGCCGGACTCCGCACCCTCGCGCCCGCCCCAGCAGACGTAGACCTTGGCGCCGAGCTCTGCGGCGAGATCGATGTTGCGCATCACCTTGCGGATGGCGAACCGCCGGATCTCGCGGTCGTTGGAGGTGAATCCGCCGTCCTTGAACACCGGATGACTGAACAGGTTGGTCGTCGCAGTGGTGACAGCGAGGCCCGTGTCCGCCAGACCCTGCTTCCATCGGTCGATGATCGTGGCGCGGGCCGCGTCATCGGAGCCGAACGGGATCAGGTCGTCGTCGTGGAAGTTGACGCCGTACGCGCCGATCTCCTTGAGCTTCTCGAGGGCGTAGATCGGATCCATTGGCTCTCGTGTGGGCTCGCCGAACGGATCGCGACCGGGGTAGGCGACAGTCCACAGTCCGAAGGAGAACTTGTCGGACGGGGACGGGGTGGGGATGCTCATGGCAGCCTTTCGTGGAGGGATTCGCGGTCACGCAGGCGGTCGTAGGCCTCACGCACCTGGGGGGTTGGGGCGGCGTCAAACGTTTCAGAGGCGATGGGCAGCCATGACGGAGGTTCGGGTGTCCCGGCGAGAGCCCACGCAGCTTGGCGGGCTGCGCCCAGTGCGACGTATTCGCCCGGTGCCGGCACGGTGACGGGTCGGCCGAAGATCGCAGGGGCCAGGGCCCGTACGGCCGGGTTGCTCGCAGCTCCGCCGACCAGCAGGACCCTTCCGGGGGTGGTGCCCGTGACGGCGCTCAAGTGGTCCACTGCGTCGGCAAGCGAGCACAGCAAGGCCTCTGTTGCCGCTCGGGCGAGATCCTCGCGAGTGGTCGACGTCGTGAGACCTGACCAGACGCCGGTTGCGTCAGGGCGGCTCGGCGTACGTTCACCGTCGTAGTAGGGGAGAACTGTGAGCCCGTTGGCTCCCGGCGGCGACAACAGCGCCAAATGGGCCAGCTCGTCGTGGTCGATGCCCAACAACGCGCACTGCAGCTGGAGGATCCGGGCAGCGTTGATCGTGGCGACGAGGGGCAGGAAACGCGAGGTCGCGTCGGCGAACCCGGTGACCGAGCCAGTTGGGTCGCTCACCGGCGCGTCCACGATCGTCGAGGCCACCCCGGAGGTGCCGATCGACACGACGACGTCACCTGGTTGGACGTCAAGGGCAAGTGCGGCGGCCATGTTGTCACCCGTGCCGGCGGCGACGGCGAGGCCCGAGTCGGACATCTCTGCGATCTCGGATGACCTGACAATGCGAGGGAGCTCAACGGCATGGCCCAGCGCTGCCTCGGCGAGATCAGGGCGCCATGTGTTGTCGCGCGTCGAGAAGTATCCCGTTCCCGACGCATCGCCACGATCGGTGAATGGCTCGCCGCCGCCGACGATGTGGCGTGACACGTAGTCGTGGGGGAGGAGCACGCGCTTGGTGCGCGCTGCTGCGTCGGGTTCGTGGTCGCGGAGCCAGCGGAGCTTGGTGGACGTGAACGACGCGACCAGGACACTTCCGACTGCATCGGCGCAGGCAGCAGGTCCACCGATCTCGGCGATCAGATCGAGGGCCTGCTGGCTGGAGCGTGTGTCGTTCCACAGGATGGCGTCGTGGGTGGGGGTGTCCGTGGCGTCGAGCGCCACCATGCCGTGCTGCTGTCCACCCACGGCAATTGCGTCGGCGCGATCGAGCAGCCCCGCAGATGCCTGGTCGAACGCCTCGAGCCAGCTCCGTGGGTCTACCGAGGTGCCGGATGGATGTGGCGCGGATCGAGTCTCGACAACAACACCAGTCTCGGCTTCGACGAGCACAACTTTCGTCGACTGTGTCGAGGAGTCGACACCGATCACGAAGGTCATGTATCAGGTTTAGTACGCGACTTGAATTAAGTCAAGCAGGCGAGCCCGTACGCTGAAGAGGTGACCATTCACTCGGACCACCCATTCCTTCCGCCGAGCGGCGACCGCGACCCGTTGCGCCGCCTGCGTGGCCGTCTTCCATCGCCGGTCACCGTCTGGGCGAGCGGCACCGAATCGGCACGCAGCGGCCTCACCGTCTCATCGCTGATCCTCGCCAACGGCGAACCGCCTCATGTGGTCGCGATGATCGATCCTGACTCTGACTGGTGGACATCAGCGCCCCAGACCGTCGTGGTCAACGTCCTCAGTCAGGAGCATCGCTATCTCGCCGATGCGTTCGCCGGCACGGCACCCGCACCTGGCGGGCCCTTCACGCTCGGCGACTGGACCGCCAGCGACTGGGGTCCGGTTCTCGGCGGCAGTGCCGGATGGCTCGGCGTGCGACTTGTGGACGATCCGCGACCCGTCGGGTGGAGCCTGCTCGTCGAGGGCGTTGTCGAGCACGTCGAGCTCGGCGAGGAAGATGCGCTGATCCACCTGCGCGGTCGCTACGAGGTCTGAGCAACTGCCTTCTTGCGGGTGGCGAGGAGAGCGAGCGCGTAGACCGCGACAATCGCCGCGTGGAAGATCAGGTCTCCCGTCGTCGGCAGCGCGAACAAGCCAAACGGCACGGAGTCGAAGAGCATCCAGATCACGATGGGCACGTTGGTCGCAACGATCAGATAGCCAAACAGCCTGGACAGGTCGGCGCGCGGCACGACGGCCAGGGATGTTGACCACAGGAGGATTCCGGACAGCGCGTGCCAGCCGTTCCAATCCATCCAGAGGAACACCTCCGAGGTGGCGTTGTCGCCCACTGCGAAATCGGGGTTGACGACCATGCCGCCGATGGCCTGCGCGAGGAACACGACACCGAGCCCCAGATTCATCTTCTGCAGGAAGGTCCAGCTCTTCATCTCGCCTCCGATCTGCGGCCAGCATAGTGACCTGCCATGCTCTGGGCATGACTCTCATGGAAGCCAACGGCGTGCGGATCGACGTGCGCGACACAGGACAGCCCTCGATCAGCCGGGTGTCGCCGACCGTGGTCTTCGGGCACGGTCTGCTGTTCAGCGGGGACATGTTCGAGCCGCAGATCGAACGTCTGAGGTCCTCGTTCCGCTGTGTGACGATCGACTGGCGCGGACAGGGCAAGACACCGGCAACGCCGGACGGCTACGACATGGACACGCTGTCGCAGGATGCCGCTGCGGTGATCGAGAGCCTCGACGCCGGTCCCGTGCACTACGTCGGACTCTCGATGGGTGGGTTCGTCGGAATGCGACTCGCGGCGCGCCACCCCGACCTGATCCGTTCTCTGACCCTGCTCGACTCGAGTGCGGGCCCCGAGGACCCGGAGAAGGTGAAGCAGTACCGTCTGCTGGCCTCGATCTACCGCTGGGTGGGCATCAAGCCACTGGAGCGGAGGGTGAAACCGCTGATGTTCGGCCCGTCGTTCCTCGCCAGCGCGGAGTCGCAACCGGCTGTCGACAAATGGAGAACCGTGCTGGGCGAGGTCGACCGAGTCGGGATGAAGAAGGCAATTTTGGGCGTCACCGATCGGGATCCGATCATTGACGAGCTGGGGTCGATCACCGTTCCGACTCTGATCGTGGTCGGTGAGGATGACGTCGCGACGCCGATCGCGAAGTCCGAGGTCATGGCGGCGGGCATCCAGGGTTCACGGCTGGTCAGCGTGCCGGACTGCGGCCACTCGAGCACCTTGGAGCAACCGGAGGCGCTCGCCGATCTCCTCGAGGAGTTCCTGACTGCTCAAGGCGTGGCCGACTCGTTAGACTGACCCAATGGCCGAGACGCAGAAGGACACAGCGGTGGGCGTGCTCGCACAACTGACGGGCCCCGCCGATCTACGCGATCTCGATGACGGTGCGTTGACACGCCTCGGCGAAGAGATTCGGGAGCTGCTGATCTCCTCGGTTGCCTCCAACGGAGGTCACCTCGGACCCAATCTCGGTGTCGTCGAGCTGGGCATCGCGATCCACCGGGTGTTCGACTCGCCGACCGACCCGGTCATCTGGGACACCGGCCACCAGGCGTACGTCCACAAGATGTTGACGGGGCGGGCCGGGCAGTTCGACCAGCTCCGCCGCGAAGGCGGACTGTCGGGCTATCCCAGCCGCGCGGAGTCACCGCACGACTGGGTCGAGAACTCTCATGCCTCGACGAGCCTGTCGTACGCCGATGGCATGGCCAAGGCCAACCACCTGCTGGGCAAGGACAATCATGTTGTCGCCGTGATCGGCGATGGCGCATTGACCGGTGGCATGGCCTGGGAAGCGCTCAACAACATCGCCGCCGACCAGGACCGCAGGCTCGTCGTGATCGTCAACGACAACGGTCGCTCCTACACCCCAACCGTGGGCGGACTGGCCAACCGGCTGACCGAGATCCGCACCAACCCGCGCTATGAGCCGGCTCTCGGCGCGATCAAGGACCGTCTCAACCGCACCCGCCACGTCGGCCCAGCCGCGTACGAAGCGCTCCACGCGATCAAGAAGGGTGTCAAGGACGCACTGGCTCCCCAAGGGATGTTCGAGGATCTCGGACTCAAGTACATCGGCCCCGTCGATGGCCACGACCTCGCCGCTCTTGAGCGTGCGCTGGTCCAGGCCAAGAAGTTCGGTGGGCCTGTTCTGGTGCACGTCCTGACCACCAAGGGCCAGGGCTATGACATCGCCGTGGCCAATGAGAACGACCAGATGCACCAGGCCAATCCGTTCGACGTGCAGACCGGAGAAGCGGTCAACGTCGCACCTGCGGGTTGGACCTCAGTCTTCCGCGACGAGATCGTCCGCATTGCCGACGAGCGCCCCGACGTCGTCGCGATCACCGCGGCGATGCTCTACCCCGTCGGCCTCGACGCGTTCGCCGACAAGTTTCCCGACCGAGTCTTCGACGTGGGCATTGCCGAGCAGCACGCAGTCACCAGCGCCGCAGGCCTCGCGATGGGCGGCCTCCACCCGGTGGTCGCCGTCTATGCGACCTTCATCAACCGAGCGTTCGACCAAGTGCTGCTCGACGTCGCACTGCACCAGTGCGGCGTCACCTTCGTGCTCGACCGCGCCGGTGTCACCGGCGAGGACGGTGCCAGCCACAACGGCATGTGGGACATGTCGCTCATGCAGATGGTGCCGGGCCTGCACCTCGCGTCGCCCCGTGACGGCCTTCAGCTGCGAGAGCTGCTGCGTGAGTCGATGGACATCGACGATGCGCCGAGCGTCGTCCGCTTCTCCAAGGGTGCGGTCTGCGATGACCTTCCGGCGATAGAGCGCGTCGGCACCTACGACGTCTTGTCGCGCGACAGCGCCCGCGATGTCCTGGTCATCGCCGTTGGCGCCTTCGGTCATCTCGGTGTCGAGACAGGCGAGCTGATCCGCGCGGCGGGTCACGGCGTCACCGTGATCGATCCGCGTTGGGTCAAGCCGCTCGATCCCCAGCTTGTCGAGCTTGCAGCAGACTTCTCGCTCGTCGTGACGATCGAGGACAACGGCCGCCACGGCGGAGTCGGGTCGGCCTACACCCAGGCCGCACGTGATGCAGGCGTTCTCACCCCGATCCAGGTGCACGGTGTGGAGCAGGAGTTCCTCACCCATGCCAAGCGCGACGTGATCCTCGAACGCCTCGGGCTCACCCCGCAGGCCATTGCTGACGACACGCTGGCGACCCTGGCGCGGAATACGGCCACCTCGTGAGTAGTTGAACTGATCGTGGCGTGGAACTTTCGCAATCGTGCATCCGCTGCCGGCGCATCTGATGCAGAACGTGCCGGTCCGGTGCTGATCCATGCCCTCGACGGCTTCCTCGGAGCCGGATCGGCTGCGCGCCTGGCTGCCAACGAGCTTCGCTCCGACAAGGGGCAGGTCCTGCACGAGTACGACATCGACTCGATGTTCGACTACCGGGCGCGGCGTCCGATGATCGCCTTCAGCGAAGACCGCTATGTCGACTATGCCGAGCCGACGTTGCAGATCGTCCTCGAGCACGATGCCAATGGCACCCCCTACCTCCTGTTGGCCGGCCCCGAGCCCGACTTCATGTGGGAACGATTCATCGCCGAGACGCATGACGTGATCGAGGACCTCGACGTCCCGCTGTCATTGGGCCTCGGCGCTGTCCCCATGGGTGTCCCGCACACGCGACCTCCCATGATCACGGCGCACGGCACCCGGCCGGAGCTCGTGGACCGCAAGAACCTCTGGTCCGCCCAGGTCACGGTGCCATCGTCGGCTCAGTCCCTGCTCGAATACCGTCTGGGTCAGTGGGGGCACGATGCGGCCGGCTACGTCGTGCACGTGCCGCACTATCTCGCCGGCATCGACTACCCGCCAGCAGCGTTGGCCCTGATTGACGCGCTGGTTGATCGCACGGGGTTGAGCCTCAACGTCGAGCGCCTGCGCGCCGGCCAGAACGATGCGATCGCCGAGATCGAGGAACAGATCGAGCAGCAGGGCGGCACCGAGGTGCTCTCGGGGCTCGAGGAGCAGTACGACGCCTTCACACGCGGCGCAGCCGAGTCATTGCTCGCCAGCGACGAGGAGCTTCCGAGTGGCGACGAGCTGGCCGACCAGTTCGAACAGTTCCTCGCCAGGCAGCGCAAGAACGACCAAGGCTGAGGCGACCGCCGCAACAGGGCCGAAAGCAACTCGCACTACGATCGGTGCGTGCCCGGATCCCTGATTGAAATCGTTGGCCTGCTGGACCTCGAAGAGCTGGAAGTTGGTCTCTACCGAGGCTCACAGCCGGCGGTCTCGTCGATGGAGCGCGTCTTCGGCGGGCAGGTGGCGGCTCAGGCGTTGATGGCCGCTCAGCTGACCGTTCCGGACGACCGCTCCGTGCACTCATTGCACATCTACTTCATTCTCGGCGGTGATCCGAGCATCCCGATCGTCTATGACGTCGAGAAGATCCGTGATGGACGGTCATTCACCACTCGACGCGTCGCAGCCCGCCAGCACGGCGCGATCATCTTTTACATGACGGCTTCGTTCCAGGTCGTGGAGGACGGCTGGCATCACCAGGACGCGATGCCGGACGTGCCATCGCCCGAGGACTCGACACCGTTGATCGAGCTGATCAACACCCGCGGACAGGAGGGTGTCGACCTGTGGGAGCGCGAATGGGCGTCGTTCGACCTGCGCTACGTCGGCGACAACCGTGCTCCGGACGACCCGCAACGAGAGCTCGTTCCGGTCGTACAACGTATGTGGTTCCGCGCCAACGGTGAGCTGCCTGCGTCGCCGGCGATCCACAACGCGGCCTTCACCTACATCAGTGACTTCAGCCTGCTCGGTGCCTCGTTGCTGCCGCACGGTGTCTTCATCGGCATGCCGGAGGTGCAGGCGGCGTCGCTCGACCACACGATCTGGTTCCACCACCCGATCCAGGTCGATCAGTGGCTCTTGTACGACCAGAAGTCGCCGTCGGCGTCGGGCGCGCGCGGCCTCAGCACGGCCCGAGTTTTCGCCCAGGACGGCACCTTGGTCGCCACCGTCGCCCAGGAAGGGCTGATCCGCCCGGTCACGCCTCGCGACTGACCAGCGCGGCCTACTTGACCTTCCAGGTCGTGGAGCCGTAGGACGCCATGGTTGCGCTCGACCCCGCATACTTCGCCGTCACCTTGTACGTGCCCTTGCGCGACTGCTTCGGGAGCGCGATCACGGCCGAGCCGTTCGACAGGTTGACGGTCTTGATGAGCTTGCTGCCCAGGTAGACCGACACCTTGCCGGTTGCGACGAATCCGCTGTTGCTGACCGTCACATGGGCGGTGTTGGTCTTGCCCTTCTTGGTCGACGCATGCGCCAGACGTACCGACGTCTTGGAGGCGAATGCGCCGACGCCGGGAATCGTCAGCTCGGACGGATGGGCGGCCGAGTTGTGGATCGTCATCACGGTCACCGTGCCGAGCAGATCGGGGAGGGTCGGCAGCAGGTGTGGCACGTCGAATGCCTGGACGGCGAGCCGCAACTTGTGACCGGGCAGGATCTTGGCGCCGGTGGGGAACACCTCGACGTCGATCGGCGCGATCTCGCCCGCGGCCAGCTTCTTCTGCGCAGCCTTGGTGAACGGGTGGTAGGGCTGAAGGATCTTGCCGTTGACGTATCGCGTACGAGTGGTGTCGAGCGCACGATGCGAGATGACCTGCCAGCCGCCGGTCAGGCGACTGACCTTGCCGTCAGGCGCGACATCGGAGACTGAAACCGAGAGCATGCCGTCGCCGCTGACCGACGATGTGTAGAGCCTCGCGTTGATCGGTCCCTGGAGCGTGATCGGCGACGTCACCGCTGGCGTCTCGAACACGACACCGGACTGGTCGTTGAGCTTGTTGTCAGTGAAGCAGGGGTTGTCCTTGAGGATGACGTTGACCGCACCCGCAGTCCACTGATTGGCCGAGCGGGTGCACAGCCCCGCGACGGGGATCGGCAGCACGTCAGACGTGCCGGCGGTGACCGGGCCGGACGTCAGCGAGCCTGCCGCGCCTCCGGTCGTTGATGATCCGGAGAGCTTGAGGCTGGTGGCCGTGATGTTCTCGCCGACCCACTTCTTGGCCTTCTTCCACTCACCTGAGCCCTGCTCGTAGTAGGTCATGGGAGGAATGTCGGCGTCGAGCGCCTGGTCGGATGCACCCTTGAGATAGCGGTCGAACCACCGCAGCTGGAGCTCGGCGAGTGAGCCGTAACCGGCGTTGCCGACCTCGGCTCCCGAAGATCCCTGGAGGTGATCCCACGGGCCGATGATGATCTTGGTGTTGATGCCGCGCTTTTGAAGGTTTTCGAACAGCAGGGGAGTGCCGCGCTGGAACAGGTCGTACTCGCCGGCGATGAAGAAGGCCGGCACCTGCACCTTGTTGATGACGTTGATGGGCGAACGCTCGGCGTAGAACGGCCCGTCGTATGCCGGTTCGCCGCCACCGAGGGCGTTGACGAGCAGCGGCGCCGTGAACGTGCCCGCGCCGGTGAGGTGATCTAGCAGCGCCTTGAGGCCCGATTGTGGGGCAGTGGCGGTGACGGCCGGCGGGATCACGCCGGTGGCGGTCACCAGGCCGAGCCACAGCGGGATGAAGCCGACGTCGAGCTGGCCGCCGGATGCCACGACATCGCGGTAGACGTCAGCAGCCGGGACCTGGGGGAAGATCGCCTTGAGCCCCGGAGGGTTGGCCGATGCGGCCCAGATCTGCCCGATGCCCATGTAGGACGCGCCGGTCATGCCGGTGATGCCGTTGCTCCAGGGCTGCGCCGAGGAGTGAGCCCACGTCATGATCTCGCCGGCGTCCTTGTTCTCGCGGGCGTCGAACGCTTGCCACACGCCTTCGGAGCTGCCGGTGCCTCGAGCGTCGACCGTGAGCTGGACGTATCCGCGCTTGACGAGGAAGTTCGGGTCAGCCCCGGCCAGGCTCGCACCGAATGAGCCGATGACGGACTTGTTGTAGGCCGTGATCGTGACGATCACCGGGAAGCGCTTGTTGATCGCGACGCCGTCGGCATCGGCCGGCCGCGTCACGTCGCCGCGCAGGATGGTGCCGTCGGACATCGGGATCGCCACATCGTTCTGCTTGACGACCTTGGAGTACTGCTCGGGGCGGGGCTTCCAACCGACTGCCGCTGAAGCCGAGGTGACGGTCAACGTGCCGCCGATCAGGGCGAACGAGGCAAACAGGGTCAGCAGGCGTACGAATGCGCGACGAGTGGTCAACGGAGTCCCTCCAGAGTCGTTATGACTTCAACGACGAGGTGCAACTCAGAGTTACGTGCGCGGGGTGATCCGTCCGACCAGATGGGTGACTGGCTTCTTGGAACCCTTGACCCCGAATGAGATGCCGGTGTCGCTGACATCGGAGCCGAAGACCACCGTGCCCGGCAGGAAGATCGGTTTGCGGAACTCGACCTCGGCCGTGAATGCGTCCGGAAGCTTGTTCTGCAGCGCGGAGAGGCTGCGGGCGAGCGTCCACATCCCGTGGGCGATGTTGGTCGGGAAGCCGAAGGCCTTGGCGGTCAGGGGATAGAGGTGGATCGGGTTGCGATCACCCGAGACAGCGCCGTAGCGGCGCCCCAGGTCGCCCGCGAGCTTCCAGTGCACGACACCGCTGGGTGCGTCGACGCCGGCGAGGGGAGCAGCCACCTTCTCGGCAGCGCCGCCCTTGTGACGCGCGAACAGCGTCGTGACTTCCTCCCACACGACAGCGCCGTCGATCGTGACCTCGGTGAGCAGGTCGATCAACGAACCCTTGGCGTGGGGACGGAGGTCGGCGGCCCGGACGGACACGTCGAACGTCTCGCCGACGCCAATCGGCCGGTGCTGGGTGATGCTGTTGCGCAGGTGCACCAGGCCCATCGGCGCGAAGGGGAACGACGTGTCGGTCATCAGTGACATGTGCAGCGCGAACGCCGCCATGTGCGGGTAGGTCGCCGGCAACGTGTCACCGCGCGGGAAGCCACAGACCTCGTTGTATGTCTCCAGGTGCTCGCGATCCGTCGAGACACCTGTGCGCTCGAGCACCAGATCGGGAACTGATCCCTTGGCGTGCTTGACCCCGGGCAGGCCACCGACCAGGGGCAGCGCCGGCAGCACGGCCTTGAGCATCATCGGCAGCGTTGACGGTGCCTTGTCGAACGTACGAGTCGTTGTCATGTCAGGCACCCAGGAGGCTCTGACCGCAGACGCGAACCGTGTTGCCCGAGACGGCAGACGAGCCGGGGTTGGCGTACCAGGCGATGGCCTCGGCCACGTCGATCGGCAGTCCGCCCTGTGACATCGAGTTCATGCGTCGCCCGGCCTCCCGAATGCCCAACGGGATCGTCTTGACCATCTCAGTCTCGATGAATCCCGGCGCGATCGCGTTGACGGTGATGCCGTCCTTGGCAACTCTGGCCGACAGGTCGTTGACGAAACCGATGACGCCGGCCTTGGCCGTGCCGTAGTTGGTCTGGCCGTTGTTGCCGGCAATGCCGGCGATCGACGAGATGCCGATGACACGGCCACCCTTGCGGATCAGGCCCTGCGACAGCAGCTCTTCGGTGATGCGTTGTGGGGCTCCGACGCTGATGTCGATGACCAGGTTCCAGTTCTCGGACTTCATGTTCATGAGCCGCTTGTCGCGGGTGATGCCCGCATTGTGCACGACGATGTCGACGCCGCCGTGCTCGTCCTTGAGCGCCTTGGCGATGCGCTGCGGCGCGTCCTGACCGGTGATGTCGATCGTGATCGCAGAGCCACCGAGCTCGTCCATGAGCGCCTTGAGGCTGTCGCCCAGCTGCGGCACGTCCAGTCCGACGATCGTTGCGCCGTCGCGGTGCAGGGTGCGCGCCATCGCTTCGCCGAGGCCTCGCGACGCGCCTGTGACGAGTGCGACCTTGCCGGCGAGCGGTTTGGTGGCGTCGGCGACCTTGTCGGCCTTGACGAGATCGGTGAGGCCAAGACGTACGACCTGGCCCGACACGTACGCGGACTTGGGCGAGAGGAAGAACTCCAGGGTCGACCCGAGTGAGCCCTCAGTGCCCTTGCCGACGTAGACCAGGTTGGCCGAGCTGCCTCGACCGACTTCCTTCGCCAGCGATCGGGTGAAACCTTCGAGAGCGCGCTGCGCGATGCGAGCGCCTTCGGACGTGGCCTGCTCGGGCAGCTGGCCGATGACGACAATGCGTCCGCAGCTCTTGAGGTTGCGCAGCACGGGCGTGAAGAACGACTGAAGTGCCTCAAGCTCGTGCGTCGAGCTGATGCCGGTGGCGTCGAACACGAGCCCCTTGTAGGACGGGTTGGCCGACTCGGCGGTCTCGATGGAGATGCCGCTGGCCTTGAGGGTCGAGGCGAGCTTCGTGCCGAGCGTGCTGCCCGGGGCCGCGCCGGCGAGGACGGTTCCGTCCACGATGGGGGAGCCTTCCTTCCAACGCTCGAGGAACGGAGGGTTGGGGAGACCCAGGTTCTTGACGACGAACTTGCCGATCGGGTTGTGCGCGAGCGACTGGTAACGGTCAGTCATGGCTGGGTGTGTCCTATCTCTCGGATACCATTGGTATCTGGAATGCTGTTCGAAACTGTAACGTCGAGGGTCAGCGCTAGTCCACCAACAGGGTATGCGGCGCTCGTCACGTTCACACAAATCGATCATGAACACCGAGAAGACCTGAGGAGACCGTCATGGCGGAGACATCGGCCAAGAAGACATCGGCCAAGAAGACAGCCCCAAAGAAGCCAGCTTCCTCTTCGGCGAAGCAGACCGTACGTCGCGTTGCCGTGATCGGTGGCAACCGCATCCCGTTCGCGCGCTCCAACTCGGTCTACATCGATGCTTCCAACCAGGAAATGTTGACCGCGGCCGTTGACGGACTCGTCACGCGCTACGGACTCGCCGGTGAACGGGTCGGCGAGCTCGCTGCCGGTGCCGTGCTCAAGCACAGCCGCGACTTCAACCTCGCTCGCGAGACCGTGCTCGGTTCCAAGCTCTCACCCGACACTCCGGCGTTCGACGTGCAGCAGGCCTGTGACACCGGCATCCAGGCCGCCGTGCTGGTCGCCAACAAGATCGCGCTCGGCAAGATCGAGTCCGGCATCGCCGGTGGAGCCGACACCACGTCCGACGCCCCGCTCGCTGTGGGCGACAAGCTCCGCAAGATCCTGCTCGAGGCCAACCGCGCCAAGGACACCAAGGGACGCGTCGCGGCGTTGCTGAAGGTTCGCCCGACCCACCTCGCGCCCGACCAGCCGCGCAACTCCGAGCCGCGCACAGGGCTGTCGATGGGTGACAGCCAGGCCATCACGACTCTCGAGTGGGGCATCACCCGCGAGGCGCAGGACGAGCTCGCCGCCGCCTCGCACAAGAACCTCGCCAAGTCGTACGAGGACGGTTGGCAGGACGACCTGATCACGCCGTTCCTCGGCGTCGAGAAGGACAACAACCTCCGTCCCGACTCCACCGTCGAAAAGCTTGCGAAGCTCAAGCCCGTCTTCGGCCGCGGCGAGGGTGCGACCATGACGGCCGGGAACTCGACACCGCTGTCGGACGGCGCCTCGGCCGTGCTGCTGGCATCTGACGACGAAGCCAAGAAGCACGGCTGGACCCCGCTCGCCTATCTGGTCGACTACGAAACTGCCGCAGTTGACTACGTCTCGGGTGCCGAGGGTCTGTTGATGGCCCCCGCGTACGCCGTGCCCCGCATGCTCGAACGCCAGGGGCTCACGCTCCAAGACTTCGACTACTACGAGATCCACGAAGCATTCGCCGGCCAGGTGCTGACGACGCTCGCCGCGTGGGAAGACCCGATCTTCTGCAAGGAGCGCCTCGGACTGGATGCTCCGCTGGGATCCATCGATCGCAAGAAGCTCAACGTCAAGGGCTCATCGCTGGCCACCGCGCACCCGTTCGCCGCGACCGGTGGACGAATCATCGCCAACCTCGCGAAGCTGCTGCACGAGAAGGGCTCGGGCCGTGGCCTGATCTCGATCTGCGCAGCAGGTGGCCAGGGCGTCGTCGCCATTCTCGAGGCCTGAGTCTGATCTTGGTTCCTTGACGGCCCCTCGTTCCTTGAGGTGCCCCTGGTTCCTTGAGGTGCCCCTCGTTCCTTGAGGTGCCCCTCGTTCCTTGAGCCTGTCGAAAGGCATCCCTTCGACAAGCTCAGGGAGCGGGAGGGCGGCTCAGGGAGCGGGAGGGCGGCTCAGGGAGCGGGAGGGCGGCTCAGGGAGCGGGTCAGCCGGTTAGAAGGTGCCGCGGGCCATCGCCACGGCACTGCGGTTCATGTACGTCTTGACCGCTTGGAACGGCACGGCGTCGACGGCTGGCAGTCCGGGGTTCTCGCCTCGGACCGAGAGCTGGAGTGTCGCGAGGTTCAGCACACCGAGGGCCTGGGTGTAGAGGATGTTGGCGAGCAGGTAGGGATCAGGCACGTGGAACTCACCTGTCACCACGCCGGCCTCCAGGACGCGTACGACATGTGCAAGGCACGACGACATGCCGACGCCGAGCTGGAGCATGACCGATTCGCTGACCTCCTCCATCAGCTCGTCGCCTCGGCGCCGAAGCAGTGCCTGTGCGCAGTCGACGAACGCAGGCAGCTGCGAGCCGAAGTCGAGGAACGTGGAGGTGATCGTCTCGAGGCGCGCGTCGGGCGACGCGTCCGGGTCATCGGCCGCAGTTAACGCCTCGTCGAGCTCTGCGAGGTAGCCGACGAGCGTCATCGCGAACAGCTCCTCCTTGCCGGAGAAGTGCCGGTAGATGATGGCGCGGTTGATGCCGACAGCGCGTGCGACGTCCTCAATCTGCGCGTCGCGGACCCCGCGCTCGTCGAACAGCGCACGGGTGGCGTCGATGATCTCGCGCTTGCGCTCGGCGCGGCGCTGCGAAACGGGCATGATCGCCATCGTAGAGGTCTTTGTCGGTGCCACCACGTACGCTCGACAACATGAGATCCGTGTCTGAGTTGCGCCGTCAGGTGGCGCCATTCGAGGTCGTCTCCGACTTCTCGCCGGGCGGCGATCAGCCCGCCGCGATCAACGATCTCGAGCGTCGCATCCAGGCAGGGGAGCAGGACGTCGTGCTGATGGGTGCGACCGGCACCGGCAAGACGGCGACCGTCGCCTGGCTGACCGAGCGGCTGCAGCGTCCGACCCTCGTGATCATGCCCAACAAGACGTTGGCGTCGCAGTTCGCGACCGAGCTGCGTGACCTGTTCCCGCACAACGCGGTCGAATACTTCGTCTCCTACTACGACTACTACCAACCTGAGGCCTACATCGCCCAGAGCGACACCTACATCGAGAAGGACTCCTCGGTCAACGAGGAGGTCGAGCGGCTGAGGCACTCGGCCACCTGGTCGCTGCTGACCCGCCGCGACGTCATCGTGGTCGCTTCTGTCTCGTGCATCTATGGCCTCGGGTCGGCACAGGAATATCTCAACCGCATGATCGGCTTCAAGGTCGGTGAGCAGCTCCCTCGCGAGCAGCTGCTGCGCACGCTGGTGCAGGCCCAATACGTCCGCAACGACGTCGCGTCGACGCGCGGCACCTTCCGGGTCAAGGGAGACACGGTCGAGATCTTCCCGGTCTATCAGGAGATGGCCGTACGAGTGGAGTTCTTCGGCGACGAGATCGAGCGCCTGATGACGCTTCACCCGCTGACGGGCGAGGTGTTGAGCGACGACCAGGAGCTGTTTGTGGGCGCGGCGACGCACTACGCGGCTGGTGCAGACGTGATGAAGCGTGCGATCAAGACGATCGGCATCGAGCTCGAAGAGCGCCTGGCCGAGCTCGAGGGTGAGGGCAAGCTCCTCGAGGCACAGCGGTTGCGCATGCGCACCACCTACGACATCGAGATGATGGAGCAGATCGGCACCTGCTCGGGCATCGAAAACTATTCGCGCCACATGGATGGCCGCGTCGCCGGCTCGGCGCCCAACTGTCTCCTCGACTACTTCCCAGAGGACTTCGTGCTCGTGGTCGACGAGTCGCACGTGACGATCCCGCAGATCGGCGCGATGTACGAAGGCGACATGTCACGCAAGCGCTCACTGGTCGAGCACGGCTTCAGGTTGCCGAGTGCGATGGACAACCGTCCGCTCAAGTGGGACGAGTTCCTGCAACGCATCGGCCAGACCGTCTACCTCTCAGCCACACCGGGCACCTACGAGATGACCAAGGTCGACCACGACGTGGTCGAGCAGATCATCCGCCCGACCGGCCTCATCGACCCCGAGGTCATCGTCAAGCCGACCAAGGGCCAGATCGATGATCTGATCAGCGAGATCCGGCTCAGAGTTGAGCGCAATGAGCGCGTCCTGGTCACGACGCTGACCAAGAAGATGTCCGAAGACCTCACCGACTACCTCCTCGAGGCGGGAGTTCGCACCCGCTACCTCCACAGCGAGGTCGACACACTCCGGCGCGTCGAGCTGCTTCGTGAGCTCCGCATGGGCGAGTACGACGTGCTGGTCGGCATCAACCTCCTGCGCGAAGGTCTCGACCTTCCGGAGGTCAGCCTGGTCGCCATCCTCGACGCCGACAAGGAGGGCTTCCTGCGCTCAGGACGCTCGCTCATCCAGACGATTGGCCGAGCGGCGCGCAACGTGTCGGGCCAGGTCATCATGTACGCCGACCGCGTCACCGAATCCATGGAGATGGCCATCGGCGAGACCAATCGGCGCCGAGCCAAGCAAGTTGCCTACAACACCGCCAACAACATCGACCCGACTCCGCTGCGCAAGAAGATCGGTGACATCACCGACATGCTTGCCCGCGAAGACGCCGACACCCAGCAGCTGCTTGCCGCGACCGGAGACCACCGCCGCAAGGGCGCTCCGGTGCCGATGGGCCAGCACACCGCTGATCTGTCCGACCTGCCATCGGGTGATCTCGCCAACCTCATCGAGCAGCTCAGCGAGCAGATGAGAGCGGCAGCAGCGGAGCTGCAGTTCGAGGTCGCGGCGAGATTGCGTGACGAGATCGGCGAGCTCAAGAAGGAGCTGCGCAGCATGCTCCAGGCCGGTGTCTGACCCAAGGCCGCTGATTCACGACGGTGCACGACACTGGTGCAGTGACTCACGTGCTCGACAACGGCAGGGTGCAGGCGACAATCGACCCGTCGCGTGGAGCCAGGCTGACCTCGTTGGTCATTGACGGCCACGAGCTCCTTGCCAGCCAAGGAAGCTTCCCGATGGTCCCGTGGGCCGGACGCGTCCGGGACGGACTGATCACCGTGGGCGGCGTCACTCACCAGCTTCCACTGTCAAAGGATGGCAACGCGATCCATGGTCTGGGCCGCAACGTGCCGTGGGAGCGCACCACCGAGGGCACATACGCCTGTGAGATCGGTGCTCCGTGGCCGACGCGAGGAGTGGCAACGTTGCACTACGAGCTGCTGTCCGGTGGTTTGCGGGCGACCTTGACGTGGGATGACAACGCCGACGCTCCCTGCTCGGTAGGGCTCCATCCGTGGTTTCGCAGGCGTCTTGATGCTGGCGAGGACGTCGACGTCGTCTTCACGCCGGAGTCGATGGTCGAGCGCGGTGCTGACGCCTTGCCAACCGGCCGCCTGATCGCGCCGCAGCCCGGCCCGTGGGATGACTGCTTCAAGGTGAGTGGCTCGCCCACGTTGAGCTGGCCAGGGGCGATCTCGGTCAGCTTGTCGTCATCGACGCCGTGGTGGGTTGTCTACGACATTCCGGCCGACACCGTGTGTGTCGAACCCCAGACAGCACCGCCGGACGCCTTCGACCACCCTGACCTGCAGCCGGACGGGCCGTGGCCCCGCTCGCTGTGGTTCGAGGTCAACGCAGTCGGGTGAGCGCCCCGACCAGACGACTGCAACAATGTCTCGCGGAGGGGAGTATTCCCCGATCGCAATGTCGTCATCACGGTGATTCCCAGCAGTCACCCGGTGTTGTGGGCCGCTTCGGCGGCGGAAGAGACCTCCGGTTTCTGACCGGAGGAGTCTCATGCAACTACCCCTAGCAGCCGACACCGTGAGCATGTCGGTGTCGCAGACCGAATGGTTCGTCACGATCGGTGTGACCGTCGCGGTGCTGTTGTTCGACGTGCTGATCGTCGCGCGCAAGCCCCACGAACCGTCGACCAAGGAATGTGTCGTCTACCTGTCGATCTACATCAGCTTGGCGATCGCCTTCGGCATCTGGGTCATGAGTTTTCACGACGTACCGGAGAAGGGCGGCGACTTCGGTCTGCAGTTCTTCGCCGGGTGGCTGACCGAGTACAGCCTGTCGATCGACAACTTGTTCATCTTCCTGATCATCATGGCGAGCTTCAATGTGCCCAGGAAGCTCCAGCAGGAGGCGCTGCTGGTCGGCATCATCATCGCGTTGATCTTCCGCGGCATCTTCATCGCGCTCGGCGCGGTCGCGATCAACAACTTCTCCTGGATCTTCTACATCTTCGGTGCGTTCCTGCTGTGGACCGCCTGGAAGCTGGTCAGGGACACCGAGCACGACGATGACGGCGACAACGCGGTCGTACGGTTCGCACGGCGCTACATGAACGTCAAGGACGAGTGGCACGGACTCACCCTGTTCATCAAGGAGAACAAGAAGACGTTCATCACGCCGATGTTCCTGGTCATCTTGTCGCTCGGTACGACCGACCTGCTGTTTGCCCTTGACTCGATCCCGGCGATCTACGGACTCACGTCCGAGCCCTACCTCGTGTTCACCGCGAACGTGTTCGCGTTGATGGGTCTGCGTCAGCTCTACTTCCTGCTCGGCGACATGCTGAAGAAGCTCATCTACCTCTCGCAGGGGCTCGCGGTGTTGCTGGCATTCATCGGAGTGAAGCTGGTGCTGCACGCGCTGCACACCAACGAGCTGCCATTCGTCAACGGTGGTGAGCACCTCGACGTACCGGAGATCCCCACCCTCCTGAGTCTCGGCGTGATCGTCGTGATCCTGTCCGTCACAGCGGTGATCAGCCTGACGGTGTCGAGCCGTCGTGCCAGCGAGACAAAGGCCTAGGCGGGCCCCTCGGAGATGATGATCATGAGTTCTTCTTCGGGGGTATGCCCTCAGGATCGGTGATCTCGAGGTCCTCGCCCTGGGCGCGTCGATGCAGATAGATCGGCACCGACAGGACCAAGCCGATCGCGAGCAGAAGCCCAGCGACCTCATACTGCTCGGCAGCCCGACCGGAGAGCGGAGTCACCAGATAGGTGCAGGCCAGCGCCCCGGCGACGGCGATCCACGTACGGGTGTGAAAGTGGCTGTGCTCCACCGTGTCGCTGCGCAGGATCAACACCGCAACGTTGACGACGGCGAACACGCCGAGCAGCAGCAGCGAGGTCGTTCCACCCAGCACGGCGATCGCGTCGTCGTTGGCGTACGACACGTACGTGATGAGGCCGAATGACAGCGCGGTCGTGAACACGATGGCCGCCCAGGGAGTGCGATTCTTCTGGTGCACCTTGGCCAGCGAGGCGGGCAGCACACCTTGGCGCGCCATGCCATAGAGAAGACGGCTGGCCATCATCATGTTGATCAACGCGGAGTTTGCCACGGCGAACATCGAGATGAAGGGCAAGATGTCGCCGGCCGGAAATCCCGGGGCAGCGGCGATGACGACCTCGACCAGTGGGGTGTCGCTCTTGGCGAGCTCACCGACCGGCACCAGAGCCACCGAGCAGATCGACACCAGCACATAGATCACGGCGGTGATGCCGAGGCCCGTCAGCATCATCTTGGGGAAGATCCGGTTGGGCTCGACGCATTCCTCGGCCATGTTGACCGAGTCCTCGAATCCCACCATCGCAAAGAAGGCCAGCGATGTGGCGGTCGTGACTGCGAGGAACACGTTCTTGTCGGACGGGGTGTCGAAGGCCACGACGCGGGACCAGTCACCGTCCCCACCGGCGAGGGCGAAGAAGCCGACCAGGATCACGAGTACGAGACCCGAGAGCTCGATGAGGGTCAGGACGACATTGGCCTTGACGCTCTCACCCACGCCACGCAGGTTGATGGCCATCACCAGCGTCATGAAGGCCAGTGCCATCAGCAGCAGCGTCGTGTCGGAGACTTCCCAGCGCATGCCCTTGGCGAGATTGGCCGCGAAGGCGTTGGACGCCGTGGACGCCGAGGTGATGCCGGAGGACATCACCGCAAACGCCACGATGAACGTGAAGAAGTGGACGCCGAACGCCTTGTGAACGTAGAGCGCCGCTCCTGCTGCCTGCGGATACTTCGTAACAAGCTCGAGGTAGGAGAACGCTGTCAGCAAGGCGACGACAAAGGCCACCAGAAACGGCAACCACGCGGCCCCGCCCACTTCGGCGGCGACGTCGCCGGTGAGCGCGTAGATGCCAACACCGAGGATGTCTCCGACGATGAACAGCAACAGCAGCTTGGGTCCCATGACCCTGCGCAGTCCTGTCTCCTGCGGTCCACCTGTCGTGTCGACACTCATGTCATATCCCCCCTGAGACGATGCGGAAAGTCCGCGTGTGTTCACTCACCTTTTACCGGATGACCGATGACCGCAACCGCGGCGTGTAGTTTCAACTGCGTGCTTCAGGTCAGGTCTCGTGTCGCCGGATGGGTCGGCAAGGTCGCGGTCCGACGTATCCAGAAAAAGGGCATCGATCTCTCGCGGCTGTCATTCATCCCCGAGCCGACCAAGGTGCCGCTGCAACGCGTCGGTCTGGATCCGGTGCCGCGTCTCGCCGAGATTCGTACGTCGACGCCCATGCACCGGCTCGATCTGCCGTTCAACTTCAACATCTACCTGGTGACCTCGTACGAGGAGTCCCGCCGCATCCTGACCGACCGCGACTCCTACTCCAATGACATTCGGCACATGTTCCACGGGGACGGCCCGGCGACCTCCGATGACATCGGCGGTCTGGGATTCACCGACCCGCCACTGCACACTCGCCTCCGCAAGATCGTCACGCCGGAGTTCACGATGCGTCGGCTCGCCCGCCTGGAGCCGATGATCAGCGGGATCGTCGACGATCAGCTGGATGCGTTGGAGGCCGCCGGCTCGGGTGCAGACCTCGCCAAGCACCTGGCCTTTCCGATCCCGTTCCAGACGATCTGCGCGCTGTTGGGCCTCGACTATGAGGATCGCGACGCGTTCGAGAAGCTGGGGAGTGCGCGGTTCGACGCGACGAATGGTGGTGCGGCCGCATTCGGTGCGGTGTCGGATCAGCGGGAGTTCCTGTTCGCCGCCGTCGCGAAGCAACGTATGGAACCAGGGCCGGGACTCATCGGCCAGATCCTGATCGACGAGGGCGACCAGATCTCCGATGTTGACCTCGCCGGGCTGGCGGACGGTGTGTTCACCGGTGGATTCGAGACCACGGCCGGCATGATCGCGCTCGGCACGATCGTCCTGCTGCGTGATCCCGCATACGCCGACCTGATCCGCAGCGGCTCGACGGAGGACGTGGACAAGGTCGTCGAGGAGTTGTTGCGCTATCTGTCGGTCGTGCAGGTGGCATTCCCGCGGTTCGCCAAGCAGGACATGCTGCTGTTCGGCAAGAAGATCAAAGCCGGCGACGTCGTCCTCACCTCTCTGAGCGGCGCCAACCGTGACCCCAAGGTGGCGGGGGAGCGACCCGATGAGTTCGATCCGTTCCGCGTGCCTGAGAGCGGACACCTCGCCTTCGGGCACGGCATCCACCGCTGTATCGGAGCCGAGCTGGCCCGGATGGAGCTCCGCATCGCGCTGCCGCGGCTGTTCCAGCGGTTCCCCGACCTCGCCCTGGCCACGCCGCAGGAGGAGCTCAACTTCCGCCAGCTCTCATTCGTGTACGGCGTCGACGAGCTTCCCGTCAAGTTCTGACGGCCGAACGAGCGCGTCCTGCTAGTAGCCGCGTTCGCGCCACTCCTGCAGGTGGGGGCGCTCGGCGCCCAGCGTCGTGTCATTCCCGTGGCCCGGGTAGACGTGGGTGTCATCGGCGAATCGACCGAACAGCTTGGACTCGACGTCACCGATCAGGCTGACGAACGCGTCGGTGTCGCCGAACGTGTTGCCGACGCCGCCCGGGAACAGTGAGTCGCCCGTGAAGAGGTGCACGATGCCGTCCGGGTCGTCGTAGGCGAGGGCAATCGAACCTGGCGTGTGTCCGACCAGGCCGATGACCTCAAGCTCGCAGGAGCCGACGCGTACGCGCGCGCCGGTCTGCACGCGCACGTCGACCGGCACAGGCAGACCGTCGGCGTCGTCCTCCCCGGCAATCGTCTCGGCACCGGTGGTGTCGACGACCTCGGCCAGCGCCTGCCAGTGATCGCCGTGCTGGTGTGTCGTGATGACGCGGGCCAGTCCGGTGTCGCCGATCAGGCCGAGCAAGGTGTTCGCTTCGTTGGCGGCGTCGATGAGCACCTGTTCGCCGGTGAGATTGCATTTCAGCAGGTAGGCGTTGTTGGACATCTCTCCGACGGCGACCTTGGTGATCTGCAGATCACCCGCCTCCTGGATGTCTGCTGGACCGCCGACCTCGACCTCACCCGTGTACGTCATGCACGCGAGCATACGAGCACCCCGACCCGCCTGAGCGGTGACCTGGCGTCCACCGCGACCCGTTGGGTGGACGCCAAGTCACCGCTCAACCCGGTGGGTTGGACGCCAGGTCACCGCACAACCCGATGGGTGGACGCCGGGTCACCGCTCAACCCGGGTTGGCTGGGAATGCTTCTGTCAGACCCCGTCGTTACGATGGAGGGCGTCAACAGACGACCCACATCTCGATCCTTCCAGGGGACCCAGTGACCGACCGCCTCGTGATTCGCGGCGCACGTGAGCACAACCTCAAGGACGTCTCTCTCGACCTCCCACGCGACTCGCTCATCGTGTTCACCGGGCTGTCCGGCTCCGGCAAGTCGTCCTTGGCATTCGACACGATTTTCGCCGAGGGTCAGCGCCGCTACGTGGAGTCGTTGTCGGCCTACGCGCGCCAGTTCCTCGGCCAGATGGACAAGCCTGACGTCGACTTCATCGAGGGTCTCTCGCCGGCCGTGTCGATCGACCAGAAGTCGACCTCACGCAACCCGCGATCGACCGTCGGCACGATCACCGAGGTCTACGACTATCTCCGACTGCTCTACGCGCGGGCGGGCCGACCGCACTGCCCCGTGTGCGCCGAGCCGATTGCACGTCAGACGCCCCAGCAGATCGTCGACCGCATCATGGCCGGAGACGAGGGCACCCGTTTCCAGGTGCTCGCGCCGATCATCCGAGGTCGCAAGGGCGAGTACGGCGAGCTCTTCCGTCAGCTGCAGTCCCAGGGGTTCAGCCGCACCATCGTCGACGGTGAGCAGCACATGCTCGCCGACGAGCCACCCAAGCTCGAAAAGCAGAAGAAGCACACGATCGACGTCGTGGTCGACCGGTTGCAGGTCAAGGACACGATGCAGCAGCGGTTGACCGAGTCGGTCGAGACCGCGCTCAACCTGGCCGACGGTCTGGTGATCGTCGACTTCGTCGACCTCCCCGAGGACGACGCCAACCGCACCCGTCGATTCTCCGAAAAGCTCGCGTGCCCCAACGACCACCCGCTCGCGGTCGACGAGCTCGAGCCGCGCTCCTTCTCGTTCAACGCACCCTTCGGCGCCTGCCCTGAGTGCCACGGCCTCGGCACCCGCATGGAGGTCGACCCCGATCTGGTCATCCCCGATGAGAGCAAGTCGCTCAACGACGGTGCCGTCTCTCCATGGTCATCGGCCCACGTCTCCGACTACTACTCGCGGCTGATCGGCGCGCTGGCCGAGGAGCTCAACTTCAGCGCAGACGCACCATGGGGCGACCTTCCCGAAGAAGTACGCGATGCGATCCTGCACGGCCACCCGACCAAGGTTCACGTCAAGTACAAGAACCGCTACGGCCGCGAACGGTCCTACTACACCGAGTTCGAAGGTGTCATCACCTACCTCGACCGACGCCACGACGAGACAGATTCTGAGACCAGTCGCGAGCGCCTCGAGGGCTTCATGCGCGAGGTGCCGTGCCCGACGTGTGGAGGCACTCGCCTCAAGCCAGTGATCCTCGCAGTCCAGCTCAATTCCGCCGAGCACGGCCCCAAGAACATCGCCGAGGTCTGTGCGCTGTCGATCGCCGACGCGGCGGTCTATCTCGCATCGCTGGAGATGACCGATCGTGAGCGCCAGATCGGCGAACGCGTCCTCAAGGAGATCAACGAGCGGCTGCGTTTCCTGCTCGACGTCGGCCTCGACTATCTCGCCCTCGATCGTGCAGCCGGTTCGCTCTCGGGCGGCGAGGCGCAACGCATCCGGCTGGCCACCCAGATCGGCGCGGGACTCGTCGGCGTCCTCTACGTCCTCGACGAGCCGTCGATCGGCCTGCACCAGCGCGACAACCACCGGCTCATCGAGACCCTGCTGCGGCTGCGCGACCTCGGCAACACGCTGATCGTCGTCGAGCACGACGAAGACACGATCCGAGCTGCCGACTGGGCCGTCGACATCGGCCCCGGTGCGGGTGAGCACGGGGGACAGGTCATCGTGTCCGGTCCGGTCAAGGAGCTGCTGGAGAGCAAGGACTCGGTGACCGGCAAATACCTCTCGGGTCGACTGTCGATCCCGTTGCCCGAGGTGCGACGGCCGCGGACCAAGGGCCGCGAGCTCACGGTGCACGGAGCCAAGGAGCACAACCTTCAGGACATCGACGTCACCTTCCCGCTCGGCATGCTCGTCGCGGTCACGGGCGTCTCCGGCTCGGGCAAGTCGACGCTGGTCAACGACATCCTCTACACACAACTGGCCCGCACGATCTACGGCGCCCGGACCATCCCGGGCCGTCACCGTTCGATCAGCGGCCTCGAAGAGGTCGACAAAGTCATTCACGTCGACCAGTCACCGATCGGGCGCACCCCACGATCCAACCCGGCGACCTACACCGGCGTCTTCGACCACGTGCGCAAGCTGTTCGCGCAGACCCCCGAGGCCAAGATGCGCGGCTACCTGCAGGGACGGTTCTCGTTCAACGTCAAGGGCGGCCGCTGCGAGGCCTGTGCCGGCGACGGCACGATCAAGATCGAGATGAACTTTCTCCCGGACGTCTACGTCGCCTGCGAGGTCTGTCACGGTGCTCGCTACAACCGCGAGACGCTCGAGGTGCACTACAAGGGCAAGACGATCGCCGAAGTGCTCGAGATGCCGATCGAAGAGGCCGTCGAGTTCTTCGAGGCGATCCCGGCCATCGCCCGCCACCTGCGCACACTGGTCGATGTCGGTCTCGGCTACGTGCGACTCGGGCAGTCCGCACCCACGCTGTCGGGCGGAGAGGCGCAGCGCGTCAAGCTGTCTGCCGAGCTCCAGAAGCGGTCGACGGGACGGACGGTCTACGTTCTCGACGAGCCGACCACCGGTCTGCACTTCGAAGACATTCGCAAGTTGCTCGGCGTGCTGGGTCGCATCGTCGACTCAGGCAACTCCGTCATCGTGATCGAGCACAACCTCGACGTCATCAAGACGGCTGACTGGGTCATCGACATGGGTCCCGAGGGTGGCAGCGGCGGCGGGTTGCTGATCGCCGAAGGAACGCCCGAGGACGTAGCCGACAACCCGGCCAGCCACACGGGCTCGTTCCTCAAGCCGCTCCTCGTCACCTCGTAGGCTGGCTGGCGTGGCAGACCCCGCAAGCTACCGACCCGCACAGGGCGAGATCCCTGTTGCTCCTGGTGTCTACCGCTTTCGCGATGACACCGGCCGGGTCATCTATGTCGGCAAGGCCAAGTCGCTGCGACCACGGCTGAGCTCCTACTTCCAGGACCTCTCGGGGCTGCACCAGCGCACGCAGCAGATGGTGCTGACGGCCAGCTCGGTCGACTGGACCGTCGTCGACACCGAGGTCGAGGCACTCGCGCTCGAATACTCCTGGATCAAGGAGTTCGACCCGCGATTCAACGTCAAGTACCGCGACGACAAGTCCTACCCATGGCTTGCCGTCACGGTCGGCGAGGAGTTCCCGCGTGTCACGGTCATGCGCGGGGCCCAACGCAAGGGCGTTCGCTACTTCGGCCCCTACGGGCACGCTTGGGCGATCCGCGACACCGTCGACACGCTGCTACGCGTATTCCCCATGCGGTCGTGCTCTCAAGGTGTGTTCAGGCGCGCAGCCGCGATCGGACGCCCGTGTCTCCTGGGCGACATCGGCAAGTGCGCGGCACCGTGTGTCGGTCGAGTCACGCCCCAGGAGCATCGGGCGATCGTCGATGACTTCCTCGCGTTCATGGGCGGGCAGACTGCGGGGTTCACCAAACGCATCGAGAAGCGGATGCGCGAGGCTTCAGATGCCGAGGAGTACGAGCTTGCCGCCAAGTTGCGCGACGACCTGGGCGCCCTGCAGCGAGTTCTCGAGAAGCAGACCGTCGTCCTGGGCGACGGGACCGATGCCGACGTGCTGGGATTTGTCGATGATCCCCTCGAGGTCGCCGTTCAGATCTTCTCCGTACGCGGCGGCCGCATCCGGGGCCAGCGCGGCTGGGTGGCCGACAAGACCGATGAGGCGCCCTTCAGCGACCTCGTCCAGAGCGCTTTGATGACGCTCTATGAGGACGCGGTGCCATCGGCCATTCCACGCGATGTCCTGGTGCCGACGCTTCCCTCCGACGCCAGCGTGGTCACCGAGCTGCTCAGTGAACGTCGTGGCGGACCGGTGACCATCAAGGTCCCGCGACGCGGCGACAAACGCGCATTGATGGCCACGGTCGAGCAGAATGCCAAGCAGTCGATGCTGCGGCACAAGATGAAGCGTTCATCAGATCTGACCGCTCGCAGCCTGGCGCTCGAGGAGATCCAGGAGGCGCTGGGTCTGCCGACGGCGCCCCTGCGCATCGAGTGCTACGACATCTCCAACCTGCAGGGCACAGAGATCGTGGCCTCCATGGTGGTGTTCGAGGACGGATTGCCGCGCAAGTCCGAATACCGCCGCTTCACGATCAGGCACGAAGGCCAAAGCGACGTCGCCGCGATGCATGAGGTCATCACGCGGCGGTTTGAGCGATTCCTCAAGGCTCGTGAGACCGACGACGGTGAGGGGCCCGGCATCGATCCCGAGACCGGCAAACCACGCAGATTCGCCTACGCGCCTTCCCTGATCGTGGTCGACGGTGGACCACCCCAGGTTGCCGCGGCCAAAGCGGCGATGGACGCGCTCGGCATCACCGACGTCGCTCTCAGCGGTCTCGCCAAGAGGCTCGAAGAGGTGTGGTTGCCCGACGACCCCGACCCGGTGATCATGCCGCGTACGAGTGAGGGGCTCTACCTTCTGCAGCGCATACGCGACGAGGCGCACCGGTTTGCGATCACCCATCACCGCGGCAGGCGCAGCAAGTCCATGATCGACAGCGTCCTCGACCCCGTCGAGGGCCTCGGCCCCACCCGCCGCAAGGCGCTGCTCAAATCATTCGGATCCGTACGAAAACTTCGGCAAGCGACAGCCGAAGAGATCGCAACTGTCCACGGCATTGGCCCCGCTACGGCACAATCCATCGTGGAAGCGCTCGCAGCCGGCGAGTCAGCACCGGCCGTCAACACGGCGACCGGCGAAATACTGGAGGACCGTTGACCAACCTGTCGGAGATCGTCGTCGTGACCGGCATGACCGGGGCGGGACGAGGTTCGGCGGCGAAAGTCCTCGAAAAGCTCGGCTACTTCGTCATCGACAACATTCCGCCCAATCTCCTGGGCGCGGTCATTGACACGATCAAGGCGTCGCCCCGCATCGACATGCTGGCGGTTGTCGTTGACGCGCGATCGCGGATGTTCTTCGGCGGACTGGTCGATGAGCTCGAGGCATTGCGTGAACGAGGAGTCAGCTCCCGCATCCTCTACCTCGAGGCATCCGATGAGGTCCTTGTCCGCCGTCAGGAGGCAGCGCGTCGCCCTCATCCGCTGAGTCTCGAAGGCCGCCTCATGGACGGATTCGACCGCGAGCGCGAGCTGCTGCACCGTGTCCGCGGCCGGGCAGACCTCGTCCTCGACACGACCAATCTCAACGTCCACCAGCTGGGACAGCGCATTCGTGCTGCGTTCGAGGACCCCACAGATCGCGGCCTGCGCGCCTCGGTGATGTCATTTGGCTTCAAGTACGGCTTGCCGATTGACGCAGACATGGTCGCCGACCTGCGCTTTCTGCCCAACCCCTACTGGGTCGACGAGCTCCGCCCGCTCAGCGGGCTCGACGAGCCGGTGCGCCAGTACGTCCGTGAGCAACCACTGTCGGGGCAGTTCCTCGACAAGTACGAGGAGCTCGTGGCGATGCTGACTGACGGATACCTGCGCGAGGACCAACGCTTTCTCACCGTCGCTCTCGGATGCACCGGCGGCCGGCACCGCAGCGTTGCCATGGCAGAGGCATTCGGCGAGAGACTTCGCGCCCAGGGCGTCAGTGTGCTCGTCGTGCACCGTGATCTGGGACGCGAATGACAGACGCCCCGAAGGTCGTGGCACTGGGCGGGGGTCATGGACTTGCCGCGAGTCTCTCGGCTCTTCGTCATCTGACCCGGCAGCTGACCGGCATCGTGACAGTCGCCGACAACGGTGGATCGTCCGGACGCCTCCGCGAAGAGCTCGGCGTGCTGCCGCCGGGTGACCTTCGGATGGCGCTTGCAGCGTTGTGCTCCGACGACGACTGGGGGCGCACCTGGGCGAGCATTCTCCAGCACCGCTTCACCGGCGACGGTCCGCTGAAGGACCACGCCGTCGGCAACCTGCTGATCGCCGCGATCTGGGACCAGCTCGGCGATCATGTCGCCGGGCTCGATCTGGTCGCAGAGCTGCTGGGAGCGCAGGGGCGCGTGCTCCCCATGGCGGCCGTGCCGTTGGACATCGAGGCGGACGTTCACCTACGCTCTGCACCCGACCGGCTCACCGTCGTACGCGGGCAGTCGCAGGTCGCATCGGTCGACGGGCAGGTCATCGGGGTGAGACTCGATCCTCACGACCCGCCGGCGTGCCCTGAGGCAGTTGACGCGGTCACGGATGCCGACTGGGTGACCATCGGGCCGGGGTCGTGGTTCACCAGCATCATGCCGACGCTGCTGGTCCCTGAGCTGCGCGACGCACTCGTCGCCTGTGCGGCCCAACGGATACTCGTCCTCAACCTGGGGGAGCCGGCCGGTGAGACCGAAGGGCTCACTCCGACAGATCATCTCGACGTCCTTTCGGCACACGCGCCAGAGCTCGGAATCGATGTCGTCATCGCCGACACCTCGCTGGTCGACTCGCGTGGCACGCTCGAGGCGGCGGCACGATCCTTGGGCGCCACACTCGTCGTTGCCGACGTCGCTACGGCGCCCGGATCTGATCAGCACGACCCAATCCGGCTCGCGGCCGCATTCAGTCGCGCGATGAAGCAGGCATAGAGTGAGCGCGGGGACGTCAATCGATAGGGGTTCTGTCCGATGGCAATGACTGCTCAGGTGAAGGCGGAGCTCGCCAATACCGCAATCACCAAGTCGTGCTGTCGCAAGGCTGAGGTCTCCTCGATCCTGCGCTTCGCCGGAGGGCTCCACATCGTCGCGGGTCGCATCGTGATCGAGGCCGAGCTCGACACCGGGGCCGCAGCGCGTCGGCTCCGCAAGGACATCGCCGAGATCTACGGCCATGACAGCGAGACACTTGTCATGCAGAACGCCGGCATACGCAAGGCCACCCACTACGTCGTACGCGTCGCCAAGGACGGCGATGCTTTGGCTCGTCAGACCGGCTTGATCGATGCCAGTGGCCGGCCCATCCGCGGACTGCCGCCCCAGGTGGTCTCCGGGTCGTCCTGTGACGCCGTTGCCGCCTGGCGGGGCGCGTTCCTCGCCCATGGCTCGCTCACTGAGCCCGGACGTTCGTCGGCGCTCGAGGTCAGCTGCCCCGGTCCCGAGGCCGCACTGGCGCTCGTCGGAGCGGCTCGCCGCCTCGGCATCAGCGCCAAGGCTCGGGAAGTACGCGGAGTCGACCGTGTCGTGATCCGTGACGGCGAGGCGATCGGTGCACTGTTGACCCGCCTGGGCGCCCACGAGTCGCTGCTTGCGTGGGAAGAACGCCGTATGCGTCGCGAGGTGCGCGCCACGGCCAACCGGCTCGCCAACTTCGATGACGCCAACCTGCGTCGATCCGCGCGCGCGGCCGTCGCGGCTGGCGCGAGGGCACAGCGGGCGTTGGAGATCCTGGGCGACGAGGTGCCCGACCATCTCAAGATGGCCGGCAGCCTGCGCGTCGAGCACCGCCAGGCGAGCCTCGAAGAGCTGGGCCAGCTCCACGAACCGGCGCTGACCAAGGACGCCATCGCGGGGCGCATCCGACGTCTGCTGGCGATGGCCGACAAGCGCGCCGAGGAGCTGGGCGTCCCAGATACCGAGTCGAGCCTCAACGAAGAGTCACTCGCCGAGTAGGTCACCGCTGGGTGACTCGCCGGTAGCCACGGCAACTCGGTAGGGTGAGGACGTTACCCACACCAATCCCGCAGGAGACCCGTCCCCGTGACTGTTCGCGTAGGCATCAATGGATTTGGCCGCATCGGCCGCAACTTCTTCCGCGCGGCTCGTGCAGCCGGCGCTGACATCGAGATCGTCGCCGTCAATGACCTGACGGACAACAAGACGCTCGCCCACCTGCTCAAGTACGACTCGATCCTCGGTCGCCTCGACGCAGACGTGTCCTACGACGACACGTCCATCACGGTCGGCGGCCACAAGATCGCCGCCTTCGCCGAGCGCGACCCCGCGAATCTTGACTGGGCCGCCGTTGGTGCCGACATCGTCATCGAGTCCACCGGCTTCTTCACCGACGCCACCAAGGCCAAGGCGCACGTCGACGGTGGTGCAAAGAAGGTCATCATCTCCGCGCCGGCCAAGAACGAAGACGTCACGATCGTGATGGGCGTCAACCACGACACCTACGACGCCGCGGCGCACACCGTGATCTCCAACGCTTCGTGCACGACCAACTGCCTCGCGCCGATGGCCAAGGCACTCAACGACGCATTGGGCATCGAGCGTGGTCTGATGACGACGATCCACGCCTACACGCAGGACCAGAACCTGCAGGATGCGCCACACGACGACCTCCGTCGCGCCCGCGCGGCAGCCATCAACATCGTTCCCACTTCGACGGGTGCCGCCAAGGCGGTCAGCCTCGTGCTCCCCGAGCTCAAGGGCAAGCTCGATGGCTTCGCATTCCGCGTGCCGGTGCCCACGGGCTCGGCGACCGACCTGACGTTCACCGCCTCGCGTGAGACCACGGTCGAAGAGGTCAACCAGATCATCAAGGATGCCGCCGAGGGACCGCTCAAGGGCTTCCTCGTCTACACCGAGGACCCGATCGTGTCGTCAGACATCGTGACCGACCCGTCGTCCTGTGTCTTCGACTCAGGCCTCACCAAGGTCATCGGCGACCAGGTCAAGGTCGTCGGCTGGTACGACAACGAGTGGGGCTACTCCAACCGTCTCGTCGACCTCACGGTCCTCGTCGGCACCTCACTCTGAACGACAGAGGTTCGGAACCTGTGAAGACGATCAGCGATCTGGGTGACCTCCGCGGCAAGCGGGTGCTCGTCCGAAGTGATCTCAACGTTCCGCTGGACGGGCAGACGATCACCGACGACGGGCGGATTCGCGCAAGTGCCCCGACGATCGTGCAGCTCGCCGCTGCAGGCGCCAAGGTGCTGGTCGTCGCCCATCTCGGTCGACCTGAGGGCAAACCGGATCCGGCGTTCTCGCTCGGCCCGGTGGCCACGAGACTCGGCGAGCTGATCGAGCCTCAGGTCTACTTCGCCACCGACACGGTCGGCAATGACGCCAAGACTGTGGTGTCCAGCATCGCATCGGGTGACGTGTTGGTGCTCGAGAACGTACGGTTCAACCCGGGCGAGACCAGCAAGGACGATGAGGAGCGCGGCGCCTTCGCCGATGAGCTCGCCGATCTGGCTGATGTGTTCGTGTCCGACGGATTCGGCGTCGTGCACCGCAAGCAGGCGAGCGTCTATGACATCGCGACTCGGCTGCCATCCGCCGTGGGTGGTTTGGTCGAGGCCGAGGTGCGTGTGCTCAAACGCCTCACCGAGGATCCGGAGCGTCCCTACACGGTCGTGCTCGGCGGTTCGAAGGTCTCCGACAAGCTTGGCGTGATCGACAACCTGCTCGACAAGGCAGACAACCTGTTGATCGGCGGAGGAATGGTCTTCACATTCCTCAAGGCTCAGGGGCACGAGGTCGGCACGTCGCTGCTCGAGGAGGACCAGCTCGACATTGCGCGCGACTACATGGCCCAGGCAGAGGCCAAGGGCGTCAAGCTCGTGCTGCCGACCGACATCGTGGTTGCGCCCAAGTTCGCCGATGCCAACGCCTCAACCGTTTCGGCCGACGCGATCCCATCCGATCAGCTCGGACTCGACATCGGCCCGGACAGTGCTGCTGCCTTCGCCTCGATCATCAACGCTTCCAGGACGGTGTTCTGGAACGGCCCTATGGGCGTGTTCGAGATGAGCTCATTTGCTGCAGGAACGAAGGCCGTCGCACAGGCCCTCACCGAGGTCGACGGCCTGTCCGTCGTGGGTGGCGGCGACTCGGCCGCGGCCGTACGACAGCTTGGTTTCGCAGACTCAGACTTCGGGCACATCTCCACCGGCGGTGGCGCAAGCCTTGAATATCTCGAGGGCAAGACGCTCCCGGGCCTGGACATTCTCGACCCGCAGACTCTCGAAGGGAACTGACATGACCTCCGCACGCAAGCCACTGATGGCCGGCAACTGGAAGTCCAACCTCAACCACCAGGAAGCTGTGGTGCTCGTCCAAAAGCTCGCGTGGACGTTGCAGGACAAGAAGCACGATTTCGAGAAGTCCGAGGTCGTGGTGATCCCTCCGTTCACCGACATCCGTAGCGTGCAGACGCTCGTCGACGGTGACCATCTCGCGATCGGCTACGGCGCGCAGGACGTGTCCGAGCATGACGGCGGCGCCTACACCGGCGAGATCGCTGCGTCGATGCTGGCCAAGCTGGGGTGCAGCTATGTGGTCGTCGGCCATTCCGAGCGCCGTGAATATCACGGTGAATCGGACGCGCTGGTCAACACCAAGGCAGCCAAGACGCTTGTCGCCGGGATGACACCGATCGTCTGCGTCGGCGAAGGACTCGAGGTTCGTCAGTCAGGTGAGCACGTGGCATACACGCTCGCGCAGATCGATGGTTCGCTCGCCGGATTCAGCGCCGAGCAGATCGCTTCGCTGGTCGTTGCGTACGAGCCCGTCTGGGCCATCGGTACGGGCGAGGTCGCGACCCCGGAGGATGCTCAGGAGGTGTGCGCCGCGATCCGTGGGCGCGTCGCCGAGACCTGGTCGGCCGATGCGGCAGACTCATTGCGTATCCTTTACGGCGGATCGGTGAAAGCGGCGAATATTGCCGCCATCATGGCGAAGTCGGACGTTGACGGAGCCTTGGTCGGCGGTGCGAGCCTCCAAGCGGAGGAGTTTGCCGGGATTGCTCGGTTCTACGACATGCCGGATCTTTCCGGCGCCTGACAACGAAGGTCCACCAGTGATTTTGACGTTCTCCGTAATCCTCACGATCAGCAGCTTGCTCATGATCGTGTTGGTTCTCATGCACAAGGGTCGTGGCGGTGGCCTCTCCGACATGTTCGGTGGTGGCGTCTCCAGCTCGCTGGGCGGCTCGTCGGTCGCTGAGCGCAACCTCGACCGCATCACGGTCGGCATCGCTGTCGTCTGGGTCGTGTGCATCTTTGCGCTCGGGCTGCTCCTGAAGGTGAGCAACTAGTGGCAGCAGGAGCTATTCGGGGCAGCCGCATCGGGGCTGGACCCATGGGCGAGGCCGAGCGCGGCGAGGCTGCTCCGCGCCAGTCGGTGTCCTACTACTGCATGAATGGGCACACGACCGTGCTCCAGTTCGCCGTCGAGGCTGAGGCTCCCGAGTCGTGGGACTGCCCGCGCTGCGGGATGCCCGCAGGTGTCGACTCCGAAAACCTCCAGTCGGCGCACAAGATCGCCCCGTACAAGACTCACCTGGCTTATGTGAAGGAGCGTCGCTCCGAGACCGAAGCGGCCGAGATCCTCACCGAGGCGATCGAAACACTGCGCAGCAAGCGCAAGACCGGCGAAGTCATCTTCTGAGCGGTGACCTGGCGTCCACGTCGTACGTGGAGCGGTGACCTAGCGTCCACGTCGTACGTTGAGCGGTGACTTTGCGTCCAGCTGTGGCCTCCGTGTGGACGCCAACTCACCGCTCTGGAACGTGGACGCCAACTCACTGCTCGGGGATGAGGGAGGCGGCTGCTTCGTCGAGCAGCCAATGGGTCTCGGAGAGGCCCTGCACGCCGCTGGCGGGGGTGTTGTCGACCGTGCCGTCCGTCAAGGCGCGCTCCACCGCTTCGGCCTTGCCCTCGCCCGACACGAGCAGCCACACGGCGTGAGCGTGGTTGAGCGTCGGCAGCGTCATGGTCAGGCGTACCGATGGCGGCTTGGGCGAGTCGAACACCTCAACCACCCGACGCTCTGACTCGTGCAGCTGCTCGAAGCCTGGGAACAGCGACGCCACGTGACCATCAGGACCCATGCCGAGCAGGACGAGGTCGAACGGGTCGGACGGCAGCTCCTCCGCGTACGCATCGGCTGCAGCAGCGGTGCTGAGGTCACAACCGTGCGCCGGCATGGCATGGATGTTTGCAGCGGGGACGCCCAATCGATCGAGAAAGGCGTCGCGCGCCTGCAGGTCATTGCGATCGGCATGACCCTGCGGGACGAAGCGTTCGTCGCCCCAATAGAACTCGACCTCGGTCCAGTCGACACCACCGCCCGAGATTGCCTGGTACGCGTCGATGGCAATCGTGCCGCCGGTCAGGACGACGCTGGGTCGCCGGCCATGGGCCTGGAGCTCGGTCAGCCGGGCGGTGAGCCGGTCGGCGATCACCGTTGCCAGCGCACCCACCGGGAAGATGTGGAGGGACGTCATGACGTCAACAGGTGGTTGATGGTCGCCTCGTAGATGTCATCGGCGTCCAGGCGCCTCAAGTCCTCGGCGAGCAGCTCGGCGAGCGTACGGGCGCCCAGCGGGACCTCGCGGGGCGAGGAACCGGGCACGCTGAAATGGCACGAGGTGGGACCGATGCGTTCGATCATCACGTCACCGACGGCGGAGTTGAGGACGACTGACGAGATCTGCTCGATGTCGCCCTTGCGCAACGTGATCGGCACCTTCAACCGGCTCTCGAGCCACGCGACCAGCAGAGCTGCTGCGGGGTTGCCCGTGCCGGCGACGACCGAGCCACCCGTGACCTTGCCGGTCGACTGGTCGAGCGCGGCAGCCAGCAGGGCACGCCAGGGCGTGAGGCGGGTCCAGGCCAGGTCGGTGTCGCCGGGGGCGTAGTGGCGCCCGACGGCCTTGAGAGACCTGATGGGCGAGTCAGTTGCTTCGGCATCGGTGAGTCGCCGCCGCGCGAGCTGACCGATCGCGTCCTCGGATGGATTGGACGGCGGTTTGCCGGGCCACCACACGACGACGGGGGAGTCGGGCAGCAGAAGTGGCAGCACCACGGACTCGGCGTGCTTGGTCAGCTCACCGGAGATGCGCAGCAGAATCGATTCGCCCGACGAGCTCTCGCCGACCCGGACCTTGGCGTTGAGCTGCGGTGCACCCCTGCCATCGCCGAGGATCACGCCGATGACGCGTGACGGATGTTCGCGCGAGAGCGTCGTCGCAGTCCTGAGCGCGGCTCCCACGGCTTCGTCGTCGGTCACCACGAGCAGGGTGAGCACCATGTCCATCGCGGGACTGCCAGCGGCTCTGCGCGCCTTGACGAGTGCCCGAGCGATGTGCGCGGCGTTGGTCTTCTCGAGTGCGATCTCCATGGTCAGGGACGCCTCCAGGTACGGCCGTCACGCGCCATCATCTTGTCGGCCGATTCGGGTCCCCACGTGCCGGCCGGATAGGTGTCGATCGACTTCTGCCTGTCCCAGTGCGCGATCACCGGGTCGAGGATCTCCCAGGCGAGCTCGACCTCCTCGTGGTGGGGGAACAGAGGAGGATCGCCGAGGAGCACGTCAAGGATGAGTCGCTCGTACGCCTCAGGGCTGCTTTCGACGAAAGCGCCGCCGTAGGCGAAGTCCATGTTGACGTCGCGGATCTCCATCGTCGTGCCGGGCACCTTGGCGCCGAAACGCAGCGTCACACCCTCGTCGGGCTGGATGCGCATCACGAGGGCGTTCTGGCCGAGCTCCTCGACGTCATGCTTGCTGAACGGCTGATGCGGTGCGCGCTTGAAGATGACCGCGAGCTCGGTGACTCGGCGACCGAGACGTTTGCCGGTGCGCAGGTAGAACGGGACGCCGGCCCACCGGCGGGTGCTGATGTCGATTCGCATCGCGGCGTAGGTCTCGGTGGTCGAGTCGGAGGGGATGGCGTCTTCTTCGAGATAGCCCAACACCTTGTCACCGCCGGCCCAGCCGCTGTCGTACTGCGCGCGGGCGGTGTGGAGATCCATGCGCGCCGGCGGGCGGGCGTTGGCGAGAATCTTCTGCTTCTCGATGCGCAGGCTGGAGGCATTAAACGAGACGGGCTCCTCCATCGCGATCAAGGCCATCAGCTGGAGCAGGTGGTTCTGGATGACATCACGCGCCGCGCCGATGCCGTCGTAGTAGCCCGCACGGGAGCCGATGCCGATGTCCTCGGCCATCGTGATCTGGACGTGGTCGACATAGTGGCTGTTCCAGATCGGTTCGAACATGCCGTTGGCGAAGCGGAACGCGAGGATGTTCTGGACGGTTTCCTTGCCGAGGTAGTGGTCGATGCGAAACACCGACTCGCTCGGGAACACGTCGGCGACCATCTGGTTGAGCTCCTGCGCCGTGGCGAGGTCGTGGCCAAATGGTTTCTCGATGACGACACGTCGCCAGCCCGAGGAAGACTCCGCGAGGCCGTGCTTCTTGATCTGGGAGACAACCACCGGGAACAGTCCCGGCGGGATCGACAGGTAGAACGCGTGGTTGCCCCCCGTGCCCTGCTGCTCGTCGAGCTCTTTCATGGTCGTGCCGAGTCGTTCCCAGGCATCATCGTCGTCGAATTCGCCGGGGACGAACCGGATGCCGGCGGCCAGCTGCTTCCAGACGGTCTCGCTCCACGGGGTGCGCGCGCCGTCCTTGGCCGCCTGCTTGATCATCTTTGCGAATGCCTGCTTGCCGAAGTCCTGCCGGGCAAACCCGACGAGTGCAAAGCCGGGCGGAAGGAGTCCCCGATTGGCGAGGTCGTAGACGGCGGGGATCAGTTTCTTCTTGGCGAGGTCACCTGTGACGCCGAACAGGATCAGGCTGCACGGGCCGGCGATGCGGGGGAGTCGGCGATCGCGTGGATCGCGGAGTGGATTGCCGGTCACGCGTCACCATGGCCCATGAGGGCAGTACGTACGATCTCGAGCCCGGCGGGCACGTCATGGAGGTGGAGGCGGACCACGGGTCGACCGCGTTCGCGAAGCACAGCGGCGTCACCTGCTGCCTGGGACTCGATGAACGAGCCGAAGGTGAAGTCGCGACCGGGCACGGCAAGGTCCTCGACCGGGTCGCCGGTGATCTGCAGGAAGACTCCGGTCGCAGGTCCGCCCTTGTGATACTGGCCGGTCGAGTGGAGGAATCGTGGACCCCACCCGAAGGTGGTCGGCCGACCCGTACGTTGCGCCACGATCTCGCGTGCGACGGCGAAGTCTGCGTGGTCGTAGCGATCGAGGTAGGCCTGCAGTGACACGTATCCGTGCTCGAGGTCGAGCTGGCCGAGCAGCCAGCTGATCGCCTCACCGATCGTCCTGCCGTGAGAACTGTAGACATCGATGCCTTGGGACGTGAACGCGGGAGTGGGCGTGGCACCGCCACCGTCGAGCAGCTCTCGAGACGCCTGCTTGGCACTCTCGACGTCGGGCTGGTCGAACGGGTTGATGCCGATGATGCTTCCCGCAACCGCAACGGCCGTCTCCCACAGAAGCATCTCGGCGCCGAGATCGGCGGTGATCGCGATGCCGTAGCCGGACTGTGCTTCCGGGGCGTCGGCGCCGTCGATCGACAACAGGACCGAGTCTGCCGTGCTGGGATTGAAGTTGACTGCGTTCTCAAACGGCACGGCGACCGGCAGGATGCCCTTGCCATCCTTGCCGGTGGACTCGGCCACGAGCTGCTCGATCCAGTCGCCGAACCCGTGGCGTGACTGATCAGCCATCACCAGCTTGTCGACGCGATGGCGGTGAGCCACGCCGAGCAGGACGCCCAGACGCAGCGCTGGGTTGCTTGATCCGTCCACCGCGACCTCGTCCTGCACCGAGGCGGCTTCGTCGAGCAGGGCGCCGACATCGGCACCGGCCAGCCCGCTCGGCACGAGACCGAAGGCAGTCAGGGCTGAGTAGCGGCCGCCGACGTGAGGGTCGGCATGAAACACGCGATAGCCCGCGGCAGTCGCCTCTTCGTCGAGCGGGGAGCCCGGATCGGTGACGACGACGATGTGGTCAGCCGGGGAGAGGCCGGCCTCGGTGAACGCATGCTCGTACGCTCGGCGCTGGCTGTCGGTCTCGATCGTGCCACCCGACTTGCTGGCCACGACGACGATGCTGCGCTCAAGGCGATCTGCGATCGCAGACCGCACCATGTCTGGATGAGACGAGTCGAGGACCGTCAGCGGGACGCCGGCGGTGTGGCAGATGACCTCTGGTGCCAACGAGGAGCCGCCCATGCCGCACAGCACGACGTGGTCGAGCCCCTTGGCGGTCAGACGTTCGCGCAGCGCGACTATTTCGTCGATCAGGGGGCGCGAGGACTCGGCCAAACCGGTCCAGCTCAGTCGGATCCTTGCCTCCGACACGGCGTCCGGTCCCCATTCGGTGGGATCGTGCTCAGCGATCCGAGAGGCAATCTGCCCCTTGATCGCGTCCTGGAGCGCTGCCTCGTACTCGTGCTGTGATGGCGCAGTCAGCGAGAGCCCGACCACGCTCAGGCCTTGTCGAGCTCGTTGGACACGGTCTCGAGGAGCTCCGCCCATGAGGCGTCGAACTTCTCCAGGCCTTCTGTCTCCAGCACGCCGACGACGTCGTCGTAGCTGATGCCCTGAGCCTCAAGCTCGGCGATCAGTGCCCTGGCCTCGTCGTACGTGCCCGTGACGGCGTCGCCGTGCAGCTCGCCGTGGTCGGCGAATGCCTGGAGTGTCTTCTCGGGCATGGTGTTGACGGTGTTGCCGACCACAAGCTCGGTGACGTACATCGTGTCGGAGTAGGCAGGGTCCTTGACCCCGGTCGACGCCCAGAGCGGACGTTGGGCGTTGGCACCGTTGGCTGCGAGAGCCTTGAAGCGATCAGAGCCGAACACCTCCTCGTAGGCCTCGTATGCGAGACGCGCGTTGGCGATGGCTGCCTTGCCACGCAACGGGCTGTCGTCGGGGAGTCGCTTGTCTACCTCGGAGTCGACGCGGCTGACGAAGAACGACGCAACGGAGTGGATCGCCGAAAGGTCCTGGCCATCGGCCTGAGCCTGCTCGAGACCGTCGAGGTAGGCGTTCATCACGCCTCGGTAGCGGTCGAGGGAGAAGATCAGGGTGACATTGACGCTGATGCCAGCAGCGGTCGCGGCGGCGATGCCGGGCAGACCCTCCTGGGTTGCCGGGATCTTGATCAGCACATTGGGACGATCGACGCGATCCCACAGCTTGTGAGCGAGCTCGATGGTGCGCTCGGTGTCGCGGGCGGCACCCGGCTCGACCTCGATCGACACGCGCCCGTCGACACCGTTCGTGGCGTCGTAGACGGGTCGCATGATGTCGCAGCCCTGCTGGACGTCGGTCGTGGTGAGCTCGAAGACAGCGTCGTCGACGGACGCGCCGCTCGCCTTGAGCTCCTTGATCTGCGACGAATAGCGCTCGCCGTCGGCGAGGGCTCCCGCAAAGATCGTGGGGTTGGTGGTCACGCCGACCACTCCGGACTCGGCGACGAGCGCCGCGAGATTGCCCGACTCGATGCGTTCCCGTGACAGATCATCCAGCCAGATCGACACTCCGGCATCGGCGAGGGCCTTCAAACGGTCGTTCATGGGATCTCCTTCGTGAGGACGTTCAGTGGGGCGAATCTGGGTTGTCCGCGGGTCCGACGGCTCCTGCGGGTCGCGCATGGAACGGCGCTGTCGGCGCAGCCGTCGCGGCCGCGATCGAATCGTGGGCGGCGGCCTGCACGGCCTCGGCGGTGATCCCGAACTTCTCGTAGAGGGTCGTGAAGTCGGCCGAGGCTCCGTAGTGCTCCAGGCTTACGATGCGTCCGGCATCGCCGACGACATCGCGCCAGCCGAAGGCCACGCCTGCCTCGACGGCCACGCGTGCGCGCATCGCCGGCGGGATGACGCTGTCGCGGTAGGCCGAGTCCTGCTGCTCGAACCACTCGCGGCAGGGCATCGACACGACCCGGGCCTTGACACCCTCGGCGGCGAGCAGCTCGCGAGCCTTGACAGCGATCTGGACCTCCGAGCCCGTGCCGATCAGGATCACGTCGGGCTCGCCGTCGGTGTCGAGCAGCACGTAGGCGCCCTTGGGCACCTCCGCCGCAGCGGCCCACTCCTGACCGTCTTCGTCCGTGCCTCGCGGGAACGTCGGGACGTTCTGGCGACTAAGAGCCAACGCCGTCGGCCGGTTGGTGATGCCGAGGACGGTCCTCCACGCGGCGACGGTCTCGTTGGCATCCGCCGGGCGGATGACGTCGAGACCCGGGATGGCACGCAACGCGGCGAGGTGCTCGATGGGCTGGTGGGTGGGTCCGTCCTCGCCGAGGCCGATCGAGTCGTGCGTCCACACGTACGTGACGGGCAGCTCCTGAAGCGCCGCGAGGCGGACCGACGGGCGCATGTAGTCGCTGAAGACGAGGAACGTGCCGCCGTAGGGACGCGTCGGGCCGTGCAACGCAATGCCGTTGAGCACCGCGCCCATGGCGTGCTCACGAATGCCGAAGTGCAGGACACGGCCATAGAGGTTGCCCTGGAACGACTTGGTCGAGTGCTCGGGCGGAAGGAACGAGGGCTCACCCTTGGGGGTGGTGTTGTTGGAGCCGGCGAGGTCGGCCGAACCGCCCCACAGCTCCGGGAGCTTCGGTGCGGCAGCGGTCAGGAACTCACCCGAGGCAACGCGGGTTGCCACGCCCTTGTCGCTGGCTTCGTAGGTCGGCAGATCGGCGTCCCAACCGTCCGGGAGCACGCGACCGATCATCCGGTCGAGCTGCGCCGAGGCGTCAGGGTGCTCAGCCCGCCAGTCGTCGAATGAGGTCTGCCAGCTCTTCTGCAGCTCCTCACCGCGGGCGCGAGCACTTTGTGTGTGCGCCAGCACGTCATCGGCGACGGCAAATGACTCGTCGGGATCAAAGCCCAACAGCTTCTTGGTCGCAGCGATCTCGTCGGCACCCAGGGCTGAGCCGTGTGACGCACCGGTGTTCTGCTTGTTGGGCGCAGGCCACGCGATGATCGTCCGGAGCTGGATGAAGCTGGGCTTGTCCGTGACGGCGGCGGCAGCCTGGAAGGCGTCATAGAGCGCCTGGACGTCCTCGACGTACTCAGAGCCGCCATTGGTCCAGTCGAGCTTCTGGACGTGCCACCCGTAGGACTCGTAGCGAGCGGCGACGTCTTCGCTGAACGCCACGTTGGTGTCGTCCTCGATCGAGATGTGGTTGTCGTCGTAGAGCACGGTCAGATTGCCGAGCTTCTGGTGACCGGCGAGCGAGGAGGCCTCGGAGGCAATGCCTTCTTCGAGGTCGCCATCGGAGGCGATGACATAGATGTCGTGGTCAAAGAGGCTGTCACCTGATGGTGTTTCCGGGTCGAACAGTCCGCGTTCGCGACGGGCGGCCATCGCCATGCCGACCGCATTGCCGACGCCCTGCCCCAGGGGGCCGGTCGTCACCTCGACACCCGGGGTGTGGTTGTGCTCCGGGTGGCCGGGGGTGAGGCTGCCCCACGTACGAAGGCTCTTGAGGTCGTCGAGCGACACGTCATAGCCCGCAAGGAACAGCTGGATGTACTGCGTCAGGCTCGAGTGACCGCAGGAGAGCACGAACCGGTCGCGGCCGATCCAGTGCGGATCGGCGGGGCTGTGGCGCATCAGCTTCTGGTAGATCAGGTAGGCCGCCGGCGCCAGGCTCATCGCCGTTCCGGGGTGGCCGTGACCTGCCTTTTCGACTGCATCAGCAGCCAGCAGACGGGCGGTGTCCACCGCCTTCTTGTCGAGGTCGGACCAGTCGAGTGGGGTGGGGGCTGTCGTCACAGCTCGGGCTCCTGAATCGTCGATCAAGGGTGTCGGCCGGCATGACCAACCGTCGGTGACGACACTACTAGCGTGGCCAACAGCCCGCTCATGTGCGTCGCGCCCGCGCAGTCGGCCCACCCGCCGGATCACCAAGGCCCAACCGTCGGTACGGGGCTTCGCGGGTGGCATTAGACTCGCCCCTGTGACTGCCGTGCATGCGACATCGACGGATGGCTCCGAACAGCCGACGGTGATGACGACCCGACGCGATGTCGTCCTCTCCTACGTTGCCCTCACCAAGCCACGCATCATCGAGCTGTTGCTCCTGACGACCGTTCCCGTGATGTTCCTGGCCGCGCAGGCTGTGCCGCCGTTGTGGCTCGTCGTGGCCACCGTCGTCGGAGGCACGCTCTCGGCCGGCAGCGCCAATGCGCTCAACTGCGTCGTCGACGCCGACATCGACCAGCTGATGCGTCGCACGGCACGGCGACCACTTCCGCGTCATCAGGTGTCAACCCGCGGCGCACTCGTCTTCGGACTCGTGCTCGGCGTGGTGTCGACCGTCTGGTTGTGGACCCTGGTCAACCCGTTGTCCGCGTTGCTGGCGCTGACGGCCAACGTCTTCTACGTCGTCGGTTACACGATGATCCTCAAGCGCCGCACGACGCAGAACATCGTGTGGGGCGGCGCCGCGGGCTGCTTCCCGGCGCTGATCGGCTGGACCGCCGTCACCAACGAGCTGGCCTGGGCTCCCGTGGTTCTCTTCATGGTCGTCTTCTTCTGGACGCCGCCACATTTCTGGGCGCTCGCGATGCGCTACCGCGAGGACTACTCAGCGGCGAGCGTTCCGATGCTCCCGTCGGTCGCCAGCTCGGCTGAGGTCGCGCGTCAGATCGTCATCTATTCGTGGGTCATGGTCGCCACCTCGATGCTGCTGTGGCCCTACACCGGGTGGTTCTACCCCGCGATGGCCATCACGCTGGGCATCATCTTCCTGATCGAGGCATATGACCTGCGCTCGCGGGCACGTGACACCGAGGACCTGTCGGTGATCAAGCCCATGCGCCTTTTCCACCTGTCGAACGCCTACCTTGCGCTGCTGTTCGTGGCGGCTGCCGTCGACCCGTTCCTGAAGTGAACCCCCTGCGCTGGTCATGAGTGCGATCGTCCGGAGGGTGGGGCCCGACGACTGGCGTGACTGGCGGCTCATGCGCCAGCGGTCACTCGCTGAGGATCCTGATGCGTTCTCGTCCTCGACGAAAATGTGGTCCGGTCCGGACGACACCGAGCAGCGGTGGCGGGCCCGGCTCGCGGACGGCGCGTGCTTCCTCGCCTACGCAGATGGTGTGCCGGTGGGCATGGTGGCAGGCGACACCAGCCAGGACGTCAACCGGCTGATCTCGATGTGGGTGGCACCTGAGGCGCGCCGCCGCGGGATCGGCGCGGCACTGATCGACTCAGTCATCACGTGGAACCACGGGGGGCGGTTGAGCCTGCGGGTCGTGGACGGCAACACGGCGGCGATCGGCGCGTACGAGCGCCACGGGTTCTCCATGATTGAGTGCGAGGCAGATGACGAGGGTTGCCGCATGATGGTGCGGAGCCCATCGCCCCAACAGGCACGTGAGGAGCCGGATGCCGAACAGTCGTGAGCCGGATGCGAGCGCGTACCGGCTGATTGAGGCTCCCCGCGCAACGCATCTCTCCGAACGGTTCTTCGGGCGATACGCACGGGTTGGGCTGCGCGGCTTGCTGGCCGACACCAACCGGGTCGCGACCAAGGCTGAGGTCCCAGGAGAGGCGTCGGCCGGCGGCTACTCCTGGCAGGGGGCGGACAACTGGACCCGTCGCTGGTACCCGCAGGGCATCACGACCTCAGCGGACGCCTTTGGGCCCGATCCTTCCGCAGGCACGGTCGGCGGCAGACACATAGCTCTCGTCAGCTGGTACGCCCACAGCATCCTCGGTTTCATCCTCGGGTCGCGCATCTCGGTCGTGGACTGCACCGATGAAGGGGCGGCGCCCTATCGCCACGTGCTGCTCGTCAACCCCCGGCGACGCTGGGGCATCAACTGGCTCACCACGATCAGGGTGCATGCCGGCGGGATCGTCTGGTACGGCCCATACCTCTACGTGGCAGGCGGGCAGCACGGCATCCGCGTCTTCCGGCTCGATGACCTGGTCAGGGTCCGCAACCGGTTCCGGTCGCGAAGCTATCGCTATGTCCTCCCGCAGTTCACGTCCTACGACGCGGACCACGACCATGGCGTGGGCCACATGATGTATTCCTTCATGTCGCTCGACCGCACGGGCGACGAGGACCATCTGGTGGCGGGGGAGTACGGCCGCAAGGGCGGCAGCCACCGGCTCATGCGTTATCCGTTGGATCGCGACACCGAGCTGTTGAGGTCTGACGATCGTGGGTGGGCCGTGCCGGCAGACCTGTACGACCGTCAGGTCGAGCGTATGCAGGGTGCGACGTTGGTCGAGGGCACCTGGGCCATCACGTCGAGCATGGGCAAGGGCCGACCGGGCGACCTCTGGGTCGGCCGTCCCGGCGACTACGTCCGACATGCGGGTGTGCTGCCGACGGGACCTGAGGACGTGACCTACTGGCCGCAACGCGGTCAGCTCTGGTCCGTGACCGAGTGGCCACGTCATCGCTGGATCTATGCGATCAACGCCGACCGGTGGGTCAAACCGGCGCGGCGAGCTCACGAGCTCCGACCGAGCGACGGCTGAAAGCGCAGCAAAAGTCTTTACGTGCCATGCCGTGTCGCCTCTAGGATGCGGGCATGTCGAAGACGCTTCTTTCGGTATTGCCACTGCTTTTCAGCGTCGTCAGCGTCGTGCTGTCGGGCTACATGTCGGTGCGTCAGCAACGCATCACCCACCGACTCAAGGTTGAGGAGGCGAAGCGGGAGAAGGAGGAATCGGCTCTCGCCGCCGCACAACGGGTCTACGAGCCGATGGCGCAGGCAGCCGCTGAGCTGCAGTCACGCATCTACAACATCGTGGAGACCGACTGGGTGACGCTGGTCAAGCGCTATGAGGGCCATGAGGACTATCCCAACCGGAGCACCGCATTCCTCTTCGCGCACTACTTCGGATGGGTCGAGGCTCGCCGGCAGTCCGTGCTCGACTCCAGTGGGAAGGGCAGCCGAGACGAGTCAGTGCAGAGGCTGATCGACGGCGTTCTCAAGATCCTGCGACGTGGCGATGACAGCGAAGGATTCTCGTTCTTCACGACCGAGCAGCGTGCCATCGGCGAGCTGATGTTCTATTGGGACGTCATCCCCGACGGTGGCCTGCGCATTCCGCACGTGCACGGATATGCGGCCTTCTCGGCGCGCTACAAGGAGGACCCTGAGTTTCGCAAGTGGTTTGCCCCCGTCGATGCCGGTATGGCGCGGGTCGCCAACGGCGACAACAGCCGCCTCATCGACATCCAGGGTGCGCTGGTCAAGCTGATTCTTGAGCTCGACCCGGCGCAGCGCTACACCAACGGCTATGACCTGACACCGATTGACGTCTCGCCGGGGGAGGTGTCCGCGGACCGCGCGGTGAGGCCGACGACCAACAGCTGAGTGCTGGCGGCAACCAGTGCGGCGGCGCCGACGAGGTGAGCTGCCACCAACGCGATGGGCAGGTCGGTGAAGTATTGAACGAATCCGATCGTGCCCTGCGCCAGCTCGACGCCGAGGAGAATCCACGCGAGTCGCCTCAGCGGGCCTCGCAGCACCAGGCACAGCCAGAGGGTCAGCGCAATCAGTACATAGACGCTGGCAGCGTGCACATGACTCATGACCTGCGGATCAAGGCCGTTGCGCGGCGAATCGGCGTCTCCGGCATGAGGGCCGCTGCCGGTGACGATGGTGCCGAGGTAGATGACGACCCAGGTCACGACGTAGGACGTGACGACCAACCTCGCGTGCGACGCCACAGGTGCAGTGACACCGCGTACGCAGAGCAGCAGCGTGGTTGCCGTGGCGATCAGGCCCATCGACAGGATCAGGTGAAGCGACACGATCCACGGGTTGAGGTCGGTGAGCACGCTGATGCCGCCGATGACAGCTTGGAGGGGCACCCCTAGCGCGATCACCAGTGCGAGTCGCCGTGTGACAGGAGTCGCGGCCGACCAACGCCACACCGCGATGAGGGTGGAGATCACGACGAACACCAGGACGTACGTGAACATGCGGTTGCTGAACTCGATCACCCCGTGCACGCCGAGCGCACGGTGGGGGACGAACGAGTCGTCCGTGCACTTCGGCCAGGTCGGGCAGCCGAGCCCAGAGCCGGTGAGACGGACGAGACCGCCGGTCAGGACGATGAGGACGTTGGCGACCAGGGCAGCGACCGACCAGCGCTCAACTGACCTCTGGGTGGGAAGCCGGATCCCAAGACTCACTCCCACTTGAACGTCCTCGACACTCCGAGGCCGCAGCACACAGCCCACGCGACCAGGACCACGACGGCGAACGAGCCCGGTCCCTCGCCGGCGAACGTGTCACGAAGGCCCTGCCCGAGCGCGCCCGACGGGAGCACCTGCAGGGCATGGCTGGCAGCTTCCGGATAGCGACTCAGCGGCACGATGAGCCCGCCACCGACGAGCAGCAGCACATAGACGAGGTTGGCGACCGCGAGCGTCGCCTCGGCGCGCATTACCCCGGCGATCAGCAGACCGAGTGATCCGAATGCCGCGGTGCCCAGAACCACAAGCATGAGCGCCTGACCCACAGCCGTGACGCCACCTTGTGGCTCCCAGCCGAGAAGCAGACCGACACCCGACAGGATCGCCAGCTGGATCACCTCGATGATCACGATGGCGCCGATCTTGCCGACCAGCAGGCCCCACCGGGGGAGCGGCGAGGCTCCAAGCCGCTTGATGACGCCGTAGCGGCGCTCAAATCCCGTGGCGATCGCCAACGAGGTGAACGACGTCGAGAGCACGGCCAGGGCAAGAATGCCGGGGGTGATGATGTCGATCGAACGACCGGACCCGAGGTCGACGATCTCGTTCGAGCGCGTACCGAGGATGAGCAGGACGAGCGGGATGATCAGCGTCAACAACAGCTGCTCGCCGTTGCGGGAGAGCAGGCGCAGCTCCATCGTGATCTGTGAGCGCAACATCGAGGCGCGCGGCGCAGCTCCGGGCCGGGGCGAAAGGTCGAGGACTGTCATCTGAGCGCCTTCCCGGTGAGCTCGAGGAATCGATCCTCAAGGGTCTGCCGCTCGACGAGCACAGACTCGGTGAGCACACCCTGGCTCGCGCACCAGGCCGTGAATGTCGCGAGCAGGGCCGGGTCGACCTGACCCGCGATGACGTACGAACCGGGCGTGACCTCATCGACCTTGACGTCGTCGGGCAGTGCGAGCATCAGGCTCTGGACGTCGATGCCGGGCCGCGCCGTGAAACGTACGGTGTTCTGCGCGCCGGAGGCGGCCAGCTCCTGCGGTGTGCCGGAGGCGATCACGCGACCCTCGTCGACGATGTGCACGACGTCGGAGAGCGCCTCGGCCTCGTCCATGAAGTGCGTCGTCAGGACGACCGTCACGCCACTGCTGCGAAGCTCGCTGATGAGGTCCCAGGTCGAGCGCCGGGCCTGCGGGTCGAGCCCGGCCGTGGGCTCGTCGAGGAACAGCAGCTCGGGGCGCCCGACGATGGCCATGGCGAGGCTCAGGCGCTGTTGCTGGCCGCCGGAAAGTCGCCGGTAGGGCGTGCGGCCGTATGACTGCATGCCAAGGCGTTCGATCACGACGTCGACATCGAGCGGGTGGGCGTGCAACGACGCAATGTGCCGCAGCATCTCGTAGGCGCGGGAGCCGGACCATGCTCCGCCGGACTGCAACATGACGCCGACGCGAGGTCGGAGCTCATGGGCATCGGCAATCGGATCGAGGCCGAGTACGCGTACGGATCCGCTCTGCGGGCGGCGAAATCCCTCACACGTCTCAATGGTCGTGGTCTTGCCGGCGCCGTTGGGGCCGAGAATTGCCGTGACGGTGCCGGCGCCAACCGTGAGGTTGAGCCCGTCAACAGCGGTGATCGGTCCGTACTTCATGACGAGGTCGAGCACCTCGACGACCGGCTGATTCACGCGCCCAGTGTAGGTGTCGCCTTCACGCGCTCCGCCCTAGGCTGTCGCCATGGACCTTCCCGTGATGCCACCCGTGCAGCCGATGCTCGCGAAGTCGGTCAAGGGGGTACCGGCCCAGGACTCCGTCGACGGCGGTCTGTCGTACGAGCCGAAGTGGGACGGATTCCGCTGCATCGTCTTCCGTGACGGTGACGAGGTCGTGCTGGCGAGCCGGTCGACCAAGGAGCTGACGCGCTACTTTCCCGAGGTGGTTGCAGCCGCCAAGGCCGAGCTGCCGGACCGCATCGTGCTGGACGGCGAGATATTCCTGGCGATCGATGGTCGCCTCGAGTTCGACGCCTTGTCGCAACGCATCCATCCCGCTGACTCGCGGGTGCAGATGCTGGCCAAGGAGACGCCGGCGTCATTCGTGGCGTTCGACCTGCTCGCTCTGGGCGACGAGTCGTTGATGGACGAGCCGTTCTCGGTACGTCGTTCGCGGCTGGAGGAGGCGCTCTCAGATGCCCAGGCCCCGATGCACCTCACGCGTACGACCACCGATGCGGCCGAGGCCGAGCAATGGTTCGACACGTTCGAGGGAGCAGGTCTTGACGGTGTCGTGGCCAAGGCGCTTGCCAAGTCCTACGCGCCGAATGGGCGCACCATGCTCAAGATCAAGCACGCTCGCACCGCTGACGTCGTCGTCGCAGGCTACCGGTTGCACAAGACCTCCACGGCGGATCGGCCCTTGCTCGGCTCGCTGCTGCTGGGCCTGTACGCAGACAACGGCGACCTGCAGCACGTCGGCGTCGCCGCATCGTTCACGGCGGCACGTCGAGCCGAGCTCGTCGACGAGCTGGCGCCGCTGATCGTCGACACGGCAGACCATCCGTGGGGCAAGTGGCAGGACGCCGACGCGCAGGCCAGCTCCCGGCTCCCCGGTGGTCAGAGCCGGTGGACCGGCACCAAGGACCTGTCGTTCGTCACCCTCGATCCCAGTCGGGTCGCCGAGGTCGGTTATGAGCACATGGAGGGATCGCGATTTCGGCACACGGCGCAGTTCAAGCGCTGGAGGCCCGACCGTGAGCCCCAGTCGTGCACCTACGAGCAGCTCGAAGAGGTCGCGAAGTACGACCTGGCCTCGGTTCTCACGTAGACATGATCCCGAGGAGCGCTAGATGAGCATGGCTGACGCCGAACGGTTCCATCCCGAATCCATCAGGCAGTGGCACGACTGGTTGGCACAAAATCACCAGCGAGCTGACGGCGTGTGGCTGGTGCTGTGGCGTCGCGAGTCCGGGAAGCCAGTCCTCGACTACGAGGAGACCGTGCTCGAGGCGCTGTGCTTCGGCTGGATCGACTCCACGACCAAGAAGATCGACGACGATCGTCGGATGATGTGGTTTGCCCCGCGCTCCTCGCGCAGCGGATGGGCAGGCACCAACAAGGCGCGTGTCGAGATGTTGGAGGCGACCGGACGCATGCAACCGGCCGGTCGCGCCCTGGTCGAGGCGGCGCAGGCCAACGGGATGTGGACCGTGCTTGACGACGCCGAAGCCGGCATCGAGCACCCGTGGCTGACCGAGCGACTCGACGCCGACCCCTCAGCCCGCGCGGCGTGGGATGCGCTCACTGCCAGCGCACGCAAGTTCCACCTCACCCAGCTGGCGATGGCCAAGCAGGAGTCCACCAAGAGGTCCCGCATCGACGCGATCATCGCGGCCATCACCTGACTAGGTGTCGCTTCGGGCCTTGCTGGGCTGCACGCGTTTCGGCTCGCCCGGCATCTTGGGGTATTCCGGTGGGTACGGCATCTCGGTCGGATCATCCGCCCACCACTGCAGCAGGGTGTCGAGCGAGTGATGAACGTCGTCCATCGCCGCCCAGGCGTCACCATCTGAGGCGAGCTTGGCGGGCACGGTGTGCAGGGTGAACTCACGCGGATCAGTGAGCTCGGCCAGCTCGTCCCACGTGACAGGCATCGAGACGGTGGCGCCAGGAGTGGGTCGCAGGCTGTAGGCGGACGCGATCGTACGGTCGCGGCAGTTTTGGTTGAAGTCGACGAAGATGTTGTCGCCGCGCTCCTCCTTCCACCACTTGGTGGTGACGCCATCCGTACGATCTTCGAGGCGGCGAGCGAAGGCGATCGCAGCATGGCGAACCTCGGTGAACGTCCATTGGGCAGCGATGCGTGCATAGACGTGGATGCCGCGCTTGCCGCTCGTTTTGGCGAAGGCCTCGATGCCGGCCTCGGCGAAGAGGTCTCGTGCCACGGCGGCAACGCGCACGGCATCTGCGAACGTCGCCGTGCCGAACGGGTCAAGGTCGATGCGCAGCTCGTCAGGCCGGTCGTTGTCGGTGCGCCGGGTCGGCCACGGGTGAAAGGTGATGGCGCCCATGTGGGCTGCCCAGGCGGCTACGGCGATCTCGGTCATGCAGATCTCGTCGGCCGGGCGACCCGATGGAAACAGGATGCGGGTGCTCTCGACATACGGGGGAGCGCCGCGCATCATGCGCTTTTGATAGAACGCGTCACCGTGTCCATCGACGCGGGTCGCCATGACCATGTCCTCGCGAACGCCCTTGGGCCAACGCTCCAGCGCCACAGGACGGTTGTGAAGTGCGCGCATGAGTCCCTCGGCGACTGCGACGTAGTACTCGGCGACCATCACCTTGGTCACCTCGGCGGAGAAGTCGGTGGCCTCGTAGATCACCCTCGTCGGGCTCGACACCCGAACGGACCGTCCGCCAGCGTCGATCTCGACCGCGTCCGATGCCATGTCCCCACTCTAGAACGCCCGATCGTCGGGTAAGGCTCACCTTCGTTGAAACCGCTTGGTGAATAAAGGCACACTTGTCTTGTGAAATACACCGGGACGGACGACACGACGCTGGCTGACATGCCCAGCGACGATGCTCCCACCCGTGAGCGCGTTGCCACGACGATCCTCGAGCACGGCCCGTCGACGGCAGCAGACCTCGCTCAGCAGCTGCATCTGACACCCGCCGCCGTACGCCGCCACCTCGAGCACCTCTTGGCCGAGGGCGTCCTCATGACTCGCGATCAGCGTGTCGTGGGCCAGCGTGGCCGCGGTCGCCCCGCCAAGGTCTACGTGATCACCGATGCCGGTCGCGACCACTTCAAGCACGCCTACGACGAGCTGGCCGCCGGAGCGCTGCGCTACCTCAAGGAGACCGGGGGAGACGAAGCCGTGATGGCATTCGCGCGCCACCGACTCACCGACCTCGAGGACCGCTACCGGCCGCTGCTTGCCCTGGCCGCACCAGACCAGCGTGCGCACGTGCTCGCTGACGCCCTCAGCGAAGACGGCTACGCCGCTTCAGTGGGCAACACCCCTGCTGGCACGCAGATGTGCCAGAACCACTGCCCGGTCGCCCATGTGGCCGAGGAGTTCCCCCAGATGTGCGAGGCCGAGACCGAGATGTTCGCCCGTCTTCTCGGCACGCACGTCCAACGACTTGCGACGATCGCCCACGGCGACGGCGTGTGCACGACCCACTTGCCCCACACAGCTCCAACCGCAGAGAGGTTGACCTCATGACGACCACGTCAGAGACACCCAACGCCATCGAAGAAGCCAATCCAGGCCTCAAGGACGTCGGACGCTACGAGTTCGGCTGGTCCGACAAGACCGATGCCGGCGCCACATCCCAGCGCGGACTGAGCGAGGCCGTCGTGCGCAACATCTCCTCGCTCAAGAACGAGCCCGAGTGGATGCTCGACCTGCGCCTCAAGGGCCTCAAGCTCTTCGGACGCAAGCCCATGCCCACGTGGGGCTCTGACCTCAGCGGCATCGACTTCGACAACATCAAGTACTTCGTTCGCTCGACCGAGAAGGTCGCTGCGACGTGGGACGACCTGCCCGACGACATCAAGAACACGTATGACCGCCTGGGCATCCCCGAGGCCGAGAAGCAGCGCCTCGTCTCCGGTGTGGCCGCCCAGTACGAGTCCGAGGTCGTCTACCACTCGATCCGTGAGGATCTTGAGGAGCAGGGCGTGCTCTTCCTCGACACCGACACGGCGCTGCGCGAGCAGCCCGAGCTGTTCAAGGAGTACTTCGCCACGATCATCCCGGTCGGCGACAACAAGTTCTCCGCGCTCAACTCGGCCGTCTGGTCAGGTGGCTCGTTCATCTACGTCCCGCCGGGAGTGCACGTCGACATCCCGCTGCAGGCCTACTTCCGCATCAACACCGAGAACATGGGCCAGTTCGAGCGCACGCTGATCATCGTCGACGAGGGTGCCTACGTGCACTACGTCGAGGGCTGCACCGCGCCGATCTACTCCAGCGACTCGTTGCACTCCGCTGTCGTCGAGATCATCGTCAAGAAGGGCGGCCGTTGCCGCTACACGACGATCCAGAACTGGTCCAACAACGTCTACAACCTCGTCACCAAGCGGGCTGTCTGCGAAGAGGGCGCCACGATGGAGTGGGTCGACGGCAACATCGGCTCCAAGGTCACGATGAAGTACCCCGCGGTCTACCTCATGGGCGAGCACGCTCGTGGCGAGACGCTGTCGATCGCCTTCGCAGGCGAGGGCCAGCACCAGGACGCCGGCGCCAAGATGGTGCACGCGGCGCCCAACACGTCGAGCTCGATCCTGAGCAAGTCGGTGGCCCGCAACGGCGGACGTACGTCCTACCGCGGACTCCTGCAGGTGCTCGAGGGTGCTGAGGGTTCCGCCAGCACGGTCAAGTGCGATGCGCTCCTGGTCGACCAGATCAGCCGCTCCGACACCTACCCGTACGTCGACGTCCGCGAGGACGACGTGACCCTGGGTCACGAGGCGACCGTCTCCAAGCTCAGCGACGACCAGCTCTTCTACTTCATGTCGCGAGGCATGGAAGAGGACGAGGCGATGGCGATGATCGTCCGCGGTTTCGTCGAGCCGATCGCGCGCGAGCTCCCGATGGAGTACGCACTCGAGCTCAACCGCCTCATTGAACTTCAAATGGAGGGTGCGGATGACGACCTCGCTTCGAACTCCTACCGGAGAGGCATCCAAGCTGCCAAGCTTTGGAGCTCGTCCCCAGTCGAATCCCACCTGCACCCGGAGGGGTCGTTCGACCTCGCGGACCACGACGTGCCCACGGGCATGGAGGAGATCTGGCGGTTCACCCCGCTCAAGCGCCTCCGCGGCCTGCACCAGGACACCCCGCTCGACGGTGACGACTTCAAGCTCGAGGTCGATGCCGCCGATGGCGTCAGCGCCGTCTCGGTTCCTGCTGCTGACTCCGCGCGCGGAGTCTCGGGCTACGTGCCTGTCGATCGCGTGTCAGCACGCGCCTGGGAAGCTGCCAAGTCGGTCTTCGAGGTCACGATCCCGGCCAACGCCGAGATCGCCGACCCGACGACGATCCGCCTGCACGGCGGTGGCCTGGAGAAGGCCGGCGCCGGACACCTCCTCGTACGCGCGGGAGCGTTCAGCAAGGCTGTCGTCATCGTCGACTACGACGGTTCGGCCACCTGGGCCGAGAACATCGAAGTCGTCCTCGAGGACGGCGCCCAGCTGACGTTCGTCACAGTCCAGGACTGGAATGACGACAGCGTCCACGTCGTCACCCAGCACGCCCGGGTCGGCCGCGACGCATCACTGCGCCACATCGCCGTCTCGCTCGGCGGAGACGTCGTACGCGCCAGCACCTCGGCCGACTACATCGGCACCGGTGGCAGCGTCGAGATGCTCGGCGTCTACTTCGCCGACGAGGGCCAGCACATCGAGCACCGCCTGTTCGTCGACCACACGGCACCGCGCACCAAGAGCAATGTCGAGTACAAGGGTGCGCTCCAGGGCCAGGGCGCCCACACGGTCTGGATCGGCAATGTGCTGATCCGCAAGGAAGCCGAAGGCATCCTGACGTACGAGAGCAACGACAACCTCGTGCTGACCGACGGCGCCAAGGCTGACTCCGTGCCCAACCTCGAGATCGAGACCGGTGAGATCGAAGGCGCAGGACATGCCTCGACGACGGGTCGCTTCGATGATGAGCACCTGTTCTACCTGCAGAGCCGCGGCATCGAGGAAGAAGAAGCGCGCCGACTCGTGGTGCACGGCTTCTTCAACGACATCATCCGCCGCATCGGCGTGCCCGCCCTTCAGGAGCGCCTCATCGCCTCCATCGAGGAGGAGCTCGCCGCGCACGTAGGACGCATCGGATGAGCTTCGTCAAAGCAGCAGCGTTCGCCGATGTCCCGGACGGGGGCGTCCTCGCCGTCGAGATCGGCGGCCAGGAGGTCGCTCTTGTTCGTGACGGCGACGACGTCTATGCACTGCGCGACGAGTGCTCGCATGCGTCGATCCCCTTGTCGGAGGGCGATGTCGAAGGCTGCGAGATCGAGTGCTGGTTGCACGGCTCGCGATTCGATGTCCGCACCGGCAAGCCAGTCAATCTTCCGGCCACCGAGGCCGTACCCACCTACCCCACTCAGATCGAGGGAGACGCCGTCATGGTGGACCTCTCGGGCACTGACAAAGCACAGGAGCTGAACGCACATGGCAACGCTTGAGATCAAGGACCTTCACGTCTCGGTCACGACCGAAGAGGGCGAGAAGGAGATCCTCAAAGGCGTCGACCTCACCGTCAAGTCCGGTGAGGTGCACGCAATCATGGGCCCCAACGGCTCGGGCAAGTCGACGCTGGCCTACTCGATCGCGGGTCACCCCAAGTACAACGTGACCGGCGGATCCGTCACGCTCGACGGCGTCGACATCTTGTCGATGAAGGTCGATGAGCGGGCGCGGGCGGGACTCTTCCTCGCGATGCAGTACCCCGTCGAGGTTCCCGGTGTCTCGGTCGCCAACTTCCTGCGTACCGCCAAGACGGCCATCGACGGCGAGGCGCCCAAGCTTCGTACGTGGATCAAGGACGTCAACGAGGCGCTCGAGCGGGTCACGCTCGACAAGGAGTTCGCCCAGCGCAACGTCAACGAGGGATTCTCCGGCGGCGAGAAGAAGCGTCACGAGATTGCCCAGCTCGAGCTCCTCAACCCGAAGTTCGCGGTGCTCGACGAGACCGACTCAGGACTCGACATCGACGCTCTGCGCGTCGTCTCCGATGGCGTCAACCGCTTCAGCGGCCAGGGTGACCGTGGCGTGCTGCTGATCACGCACTACACGCGCATCCTGCAGTACATCAAGCCTGACTACGTACACGTCTTCGTCGCGGGACGGGTCGCCGAGCAGGGCGGCCGCGAGCTGGCCGACCAGCTCGAGGCCAACGGCTACGACAAGTACGTCAAGGCGGCTGCCGCGCTGTGACTCTCGTCGAGAGCACGACCCACGACACGCCACCCTTCGAGGTGGACCGGATCAGGGAGGACTTCCCGATCCTGGGGCGTCGCCTGGCCGGCGACGTGCCGTTGGTCTACCTCGACAGCGCCAACACCTCACAGAAGCCCGAGAGCGTGATTCGGGCGATTGACGAGCACTACCGGCTGCACAACGCCAACGTCGCCCGGGCGATGCATCAGCTCGGTAGTGAGGCCAGCGAGGCATTCGAGCTGGCTCGCGACAAGATCGCCGGGTTCATCGGCGCGCCCAGTCGCGACGAGGTCGTGTTCACCAAGAACGCCTCCGAGGCGCTCAACCTGGTCGCCCGCACGCTGGGTGACAGCGGTCGCATCGGCCAGGACCACGAGATCGTGATCACGGAGATGGAGCACCACTCCAACATCGTCCCGTGGCAGCAGCTCTCGCAGCGTACGGGCGCGACGCTGCGCTGGTTCGGCGTCTCCGACGAGGGGCGACTCGACCTCGAGAACATCGACCAGCTGATCACCGAACAGACCGCAGTCGTCTCGGTCACGTGGGTCTCCAACATGCTCGGAACGATCAACCCGCTCGACGCGATCATCGCGAAGGCCCATTCGGTCGGCGCACTCGTCGTCGTCGACGCCTCGCAGGCCGTGCCGCAGCTTCCGGTTGATGTGGCAGCGCTAGGCGCCGACTTCGTGGCTTTCACGGGCCACAAGATGGTCGGCCCGACCGGCATCGGCGTCCTGTGGGGCCGCTACGACCTCTTGGCCGAGCTGCCGCCGTTCCTCGGCGGTGGCGAGATGATTGAGACCGTCACGATGGGGGCGTCGACCTACGCGCCTCCGCCGTCGCGGTTCGAGGCAGGAACGCCGCCGATAGCCCAGGCCGTCGGTCTCGGCGCCGCTGTCGACTACCTCAGCGCCATCGGCATGGACAAGATCGCCGCTCACGAGCAGGAGATCACTGCCTACGCGCTCGGCGCGATGCAGGAGATCGACGGACTCAAGGTCGTCGGTCCCACCACCGCCGTGCACCGCGGGGGAGCGGTGAGCTTCACCCTCGGTGACATCCACCCACACGACGTCTCACAGCTGCTCGACTCCAAGGGCGTCGCCGTGCGCGCCGGTCACCACTGCGCCAAGCCCGCTCACCAGCGGTTCGGCGTGCAGTCGACCACGCGCGCATCGTTCTACCTCTACACGACGACGGCTGAAATCGATGCGCTGGTCGAGGCGTTGCACCATACGAAGAAGTACTTCGGGAAGTGATGACGATGGACGTCGATGCGCTCTACCAGGACATCATCCTGGACCACTACAAGCACCCGCACGGGGCAGGACTCCGCGAGCCCTTCGAGGCCGAGGTGCACCACGTCAACCCCAGCTGCGGTGACGAGATCACCCTGCGCGTGCACCTCGAGGGCGAGACCGTCGCTGACGTCTCCTACGACGCGGTCGGCTGCTCCATCAGCCAGGCGTCCGTGTCGGTGCTCAACGAGCTGGTCATCGGCAAGTCCGTCGACGAGGGCATGGCCGTGCTCGACACGTTCACCGAGCTGATGCAGGGCAAGGGCAAGATCGAGCCCGACGAGGACATCCTCGAAGACGGCATCGCCTTCGCCGGAGTCGCGCAGTTCCCCGCCCGCATCAAGTGCGCTCTGCTGGGCTGGATGGCGTGGAAAGACGCCGTCGCACAAGCACTTGTCACGTCACCGTCAAATAGTTCTGCAACCACAGGAGATCCCGCATGACCACTGATCACAGCGACCTGCCTGACGTCTCCGCGGCTCCAAGCGGGGCGACCACCGCCGAGGACGTCCTCGAAGCGATGAAGGATGTCGTCGACCCCGAGCTCGGCATCAACGTCGTCGACCTCGGACTGGTCTATGGCGCCGACGTCGACGAGCACTCCAACACGGTGCTCTCGATGACGCTGACCTCGGCCGCCTGCCCGTTGACGGATGTCATCGAGGACCAGACGCGTGCTGCACTCGACGGACTCGTCAACGATTTTCGGATCGAATGGGTCTGGATGCCGCCGTGGGGCCCGGACAAGATCACCGATGACGGCCGCGAAATGCTGAGGGCCCTCGGCTTCAACATTGGTTGAGGTCGATTCGCCCTGGCGAATCGCGCCCGAGCGCGTCCTTCGCTCGCAGGGCTTGCTCCCGGTCGGCCGCTGACGGCCTCCCTAGGAACCGGGCTATGGGGGTGTCGAGGGGCACATGCTCCGAATGCGGGGTTCTGCTCGCGCAGCCCGTAGACTGCTGAGGTGCCTTTCTATCAGCGGGAATGACGTAGGCGTGTTCTGCCTGCCCGTTTGCACACCCTGATCTGAGAGTTTTCCCATGCTTACCGTCTCCAATGTGGAGCTGCGCTTCGGCGCGCGTGTCCTGATGTCCGATGTCTCGTTCCGTGTCGACAAGGGCGACAAGATCGGCCTCGTCGGTCGCAACGGTGCCGGCAAGACCACCCTGACTCGCATGCTGTCGGGCGATGGGCTGCCCGCCGATGGATCCATCACGTCGACCGGCAAGGTTGGCTATCTTCCTCAGGATCCCAAATCCGGTGACCTCGAGACAACAGCGCGTGACCGCATTTTGGGTGCGCGCGGCCTCGACGAGGCGCTGACAGCGATGCGCAAGGCCGAGCTCGACATGGGCTCGCCCGACCCGGACACCGCAGAGAAGGCGATGAAGGCCTACACCCGCGCTGATGCGATCTTCGGTGCCGGCGGCGGCTATGCCGCCGAGTCCGAGGCCGCGACGATCGCCAAAGCCCTCGGCCTGCCCGATCGCGTGCTGGAGCAGCCGCTGTCGACCCTGTCGGGTGGTCAGCGACGTCGCATCGAGCTCGCCCGGATCCTGTTCTCCGATGCGGACACGCTGCTGCTCGACGAGCCGACCAACCACCTGGACGCAGACTCGGTCGTGTGGCTCCGCGGGTTCCTCAAGAGCTTCTCCGGCGGCATCGTCATCATCAGCCACGATGTCGACCTGATCGAGGAGACCGTCAACAAGGTTCTCTACCTCGACGCCAACCGGGCCACGATCGACATCTACAACATGGGCTGGAAGTCCTACATCAAGCAGCGCGAAGCCGATGAACACCGCCGCAAGCGCGAGCGGGCCATCGCGGTCAAGAAGGCCGACCAGCTGACGAGCCAGGCCAACAAGTTCCGGGCCAAGGCATCCAAGGCAGCCACGGCCCAGCAGATGCTGCGGCGTGCTGAGCAGCTGGTCGCCGGCCTCGACGGTGAGCGGGTGCAGGACAAGGTCGCGAACATCAAGTTCCCCAAACCTGCCCCCTGCGGCAAGACGCCGCTCATGGCCGAAGGGCTCTCGAAGTCTTACGGTTCGCTCGAGATCTTCACCGATGTCGATCTCGCGATCGACAAGGGCAGCCGAGTCGTCATCCTGGGTCTCAACGGTGCTGGCAAGACCACGCTGCTGCGCATACTGGCCGGCACCCTCAAGGCTGACACCGGCGACATCATCCCCGGCCACGGTCTCAAGATCGGCTACTTCGCGCAGGAGCACGAGACGCTCGACACCTCGCGCACGGTGCTGGAGAACATGCAGGCAACCGCACCTCAGTTGACCGACACCGAGGCGCGCAGCGTGCTCGGCTCGTTCCTGTTCAGCGGTGACGACACCTCAAAGCCGGCCGGCGTGCTCTCGGGCGGCGAGAAGACGCGCCTCGCGTTGGCCAGCCTCATCGTGTCGAGCGCCAACGTCCTGCTGCTTGATGAGCCGACCAACAACCTTGATCCGGCCTCACGCGAAGAGGTGCTCCGCGCCATCCGCAACTATGAGGGCGCCATCGTGCTCGTCTCGCACGACGAGGGCGCTGTCATGGCTCTGGAGCCCGACCGTGTGCTCCTGCTGCCTGACGGCGACGAGGACCTCTGGTCCGACGACTACGCCGACCTCGTCAGTCTGGCTTAGAAGCAAACCCGTCGATGCGGGTGGGGTTGCGGCGTTCCTTGGCTTCGGCCCACGCGAACCAGAAGTAGCCCACGGTCGCGAGCAGAGCGAAGAACCACCACTGCAGGGCGTAGAAGAAGTGCGGCCCTTGCCCCAGCTCGGGTTCGGGCTCCAGCGCCAAGGCGTCGGTCAGCGCCGGTTCCTGGCTGCGCAGGTTGAGATAGCCGTCGGTCAGTGCGTAGGGCAAGGACTCCGCCATCCCGATGCTTGAGATGACGCGCACCTGGCCGTCAACCGGTCGGCTCGCCTGGCCTCCCGCGCCGTTGTTCTGCCGCAGCCAGCCCGTCACACTGACGGTGCCGCTCGGCGGCGACGGCACATCAGGGCGGTCCATCGTGTTCTTGGTCTTCATCCATCCGCGATTGACCAGCACCGCGTCGCCGTCGGCGAGCACCAGGGGAGTGACCACATCCACGCCGGGTGCGCCGTCACGGGTGGTGAACTTCACCGTCACCTGGTGCTCGACGTCGTACGTTCCGGTCGCGGTGACGCGGGTCCACTCCAACGACTTGTCGACCTTCTGACCCGGAGCGAGCGCGGCGGCAAGCTCAACGGGCGCAGTCTTGAAGTGCGCCGAGACGACCTTGTTCTGGGCGAGGCGGTGATCCAGCTTTTCGAATTGCCACATGCCGAGACGTACGCACACAGACGCGAGGAGGACCACGAAGATCGCGAACCCGATCCAGCGACTGCTCAGCAGGAAGCGGAACACACCCTGACGGTAGTTGAGCCAACCAATGATGACGCTGCGGGGTGGCCTGCGGCGCCTAGGATGGACGTATGCAGCTGATCGACACCCACGGACGGATCGCGACAGACCTCCGGGTGTCGTTGACCGACCGGTGCAATCTGCGTTGTCAGTACTGCATGCCTGCCGAAGGCCTCGAGTGGATGCCGACTGACGAGACGCTCACCGACGACGAGCTCAACCGACTGATCCGCATCGGCGTCGAGATGCTCGGCGTCAAGGATGTGCGGTTCACCGGTGGCGAGCCGCTGTTGCGCCGCGGCCTTCCGGCGATCGTGGCCGCCACCAAGGCGCTGCCGTCGAAGCCTCGTACGGCGATGACGTCCAACGGGATGGGGCTCAAGCACACCGCGAAGGCTCTGGCCGAGGCCGGCCTTGATCGGGTCAACGTCAGTCTCGACACGACAGACCCGGCCACGTTCCTCGAGATCACTCGGCGTGATCGCCTCAATGATGTGATCGATGGACTCCAGGCCGCCGCGGATGCCGGTCTGGCTCCCGTCAAGGTCAACGCGGTGCTCCTGCGCGGTATCAATGACCGCGAGGCTCCCGCCCTGCTGCGATGGTGCATGGCACACGACTACGAGCTGCGCTTCATCGAGCAGATGCCGCTCGATGCCCAACATGGGTGGAATCGCGAAGCGATGGTGACGGCTGACGAGACGTTGACCCTGCTCCAGGAGCACTTCGCGCTCACACCGCTCGACGGTCGTGGCTCGGCCCCGGCCGAGAAGTTTCTGATCGACGGGGGCCCCCACACGGTCGGCATCATCGGCTCGGTCACCCGGCCGTTCTGCGGCGACTGCAACCGCGTACGGCTCACCGCCGACGGCCAGATCCTGAACTGTCTGTTCGCCCGCGAGGAGTCAGACCTCCGCTCAGCGCTACGTGGGGGAGCATCCGATCTGGAGATCGCCGAGCGTTGGGTCGCCGCGATGATGACCAAGCTGCCGGGCCATGGCATCGACGATCCGAGCTTCCTGCAGTCAGCTCGTCCGATGTCGTCGATCGGCGGCTAGAGCTTCTCCGTCGCCTTCCAGAAGCCTCGGGCGTCGAGGAATCGCCGCAGCGACTGCTCGTGGTCGTCACAGGCAAGCCAGATCTTGCGGCGCTCGGGCGTGTGGATCTTGGGGTTGTTCCACAGCACCTCGTGCGTCGCGTCGTCCCCACAGCCCTTGGCCGAGCAGACAAGCCGTTCAGTCATCGAGCTGGGACGGTCGCGGCGCCTCGATGGCCTTCTCGGGACCGAACACCGACGGCCCATCGCCCTTCTTGCGCACGCCGGCATTGGCCAGGATCACCGAGGTGTAGGGGAGCAGCAGTGCCGCGGCAATCAACACCCACCGCAGCCAACCGTCGGCGATGATGGCGCCAATGAAGCACAACGTGCGGATCGCCATCGAGATCGCGTAGCGGCGTTCGCGCCCGCCGATGTCCTCGCTGTGAGACGTGGACGCAGACGTGATCGAGTAGACCTGCTGCTTGCGGGGTTCAATCGGATCGCGTGCCACACCTCCAGCGTACGTCGCGCAGCGAACGTGCATGATGTCCGTATGAGCAACCGCACCTATCGCATCAGTGAAATCGTCGGCACCTCGTCCGAAGGCATCAGCGAAGCTGTCGACAACGGGATCGAGCGGGCCGGCCAGACGCTGCGTCATCTCGACTGGTTCGAGGTCACCGGCATTCGCGGCCAGATCACCGACACCGACGTCTCGCACTACCAGGTCACGATGAAGATCGGCTTCCGCCTCGAAGACGATGAATAGCCGGGACGCGCTCGTTCCTCGCGCTCAATTCGCGGCTCGCTAGGGCTCGCCGCGACCCGGCTGCCGGGCTTCGCCCGGCCATAAACTCACGTCGTGTCGTGGTCAGCTAGGTCAGCGGCTTCGACTTCTTCGCGGGTGATGCCGAGCAGGTAGATGATCGCGTCAAGGTAGGGCACGTTGACCGAGGTGCGCGCCTGATCGCGTACGACCGGCTTGGCGTTGAACGCAATGCCAAGGCCTGAGGCGGCCAGCATGTCGAGGTCGTTGGCGCCATCGCCGATCGCCACGGTGTTGCGCACCGGTATGCGGGCCTCGTCGGCAAAACGGCGGAGCGCATCGGCTTTGCCGGCGCGATCGATGACGTCACCCAGGATCCGCCCGGTGAGCTTGCCGTCAACCACTTCGAGCTCATTGGCGGCGAAGTAGTCGACTCCGAGCTCGGCCGCGATCCGCTCGATGATCTGGGTGAACCCACCACTCACGAGCGCAAACCGATAGCCGAGCCGCTTGAGCGTCCGAATCATGGTGCGAGCACCCGGCGCATAGACCAGCGAGTCGTAGACGTCGGCCAGCGCGGACTCGTCGACACCCTCGAGCAGCTTGACCCGAGCGTTCAGTGACTCGGTGAAATCCTTCTCACCGTTCATGGCCGACTCCGTGATGGCTGCCACCTCCGCCTCGCAGCCGGCGTGTGCGGCGATCATCTCGATCACCTCGCCCTGGATCAGGGTCGAGTCGACGTCCATCACGACAAGTCGCTGGGCGTGGCGCAGGATGCCGTTCTCCTGCACCGCGATGTCGACGCCCTGCTCGTAGGCGACGGCCGCCAAGTCTGCCTGCAGGACGTCCGGATCGGCGCCGGAGACCTCCATGCGGATCGCGGTGACCGGATAGCGCGCCATCCGTACGATTCGGTCGATGTTGCCGCCGTCATCCTTGATGCGCGCGGCCAGGGCCGCCATCGCAGCCGGGCGCAGCGGTGCGCCGAGGACCACGACCTGCGATCTGCCGACGCGTCGCGGCCGGTTGTCGCCCGTGCCGTACTCCACCGAGACATCAAGGCCGAACGTCTCGCCCACCGCATGAACGGTCTGCTCGAGCCCGGCGCGATCGTCCGGAATCGTCAGCAACGCACTGAGGATCAGCCGGCCACGCACGACGAGCTGCTCGATGTCGATGACCTCGACGGAAAAGGCCGCGAGGTCGTCAAACAGGCGCGTCGTCACGCCGCTCTGGTCATTACCGGTGAGGGTGACCAGAACGGTCGGATCGGTGAGGTGCAGCGCGGGCACGTGCTCGGTCATCGTCCATGAGGCTATCGCTCGCGGCCGCGGCGGTCGCGATAGGTTGACTGCACGGCGATCCATGGCGACCAGGAGTGTGCATGCCGGCTGCGTTCGAACTGTCGAAGGTGACTGTCACGCGTCCAGGCAAGACCCTGCTGGACAAGGTCAGCTGGACCGTCCATGAGGGTGAGCGCTGGGTGGTGCTGGGCGCCAACGGCGCAGGCAAGAGCACCCTGCTGCAGGTGATCGGCACGACCCTTCATCCGACGTCGGGCAAGGTGCGCGTGCTGGGGAGCAAGCTGGGGCGGGTCGACGTGTTCGAGCTGCGCACTCGTATCGGACACACCAGCACCACGGTCGCCGATCAGATTCCGCCCACGGAGTCAGTGCGCAACACCGTGATCTCCGCCGCATATGCCGTCCTCGGCCGCTGGAACGAGGAGTACGACGAGGAGGACATCCTGCGAGCGACCCAGATCATGGGTGAGCTCGGCATCTCCGCCCTCGCCACGAGGACGTTCGGCACACTGTCGGAGGGTGAGCGCAAACGGGTGCTCATCGCCCGCGCCCTGATGACCGACCCTGAGCTGCTGCTGCTCGACGAACCCGCAGCCGGCCTCGACCTCGGCGCCCGCGAAGACCTGATCGCCAGCCTCGAGAGCCTTTCGCTCGCCGAGGACGCACCAGTGCTGGTGATGGTCTCCCACCACGTGGAGGAGATCCCAGTGGGCTTCACGCACGTGCTCATGCTGCGTGACGGCGTCGTCACGGCGCAGGGTCCGATCGCCACAACCCTGACGGCTCAGGCACTGGGGGCTACGTTCGGACTACGACTCGAGCTCCAGAACGACGGTGGACGGTTCACCGCTCGTCGGGCAGCATACGGACATCGGGCTGATCACAGAGGAGAAACTTCATGATCGACTGGATTGCTGACCACGCTGCCGCAACATGGATCGGACTGGCCGTCGTACTCGCCATCGTCGAGATGATGAGCCTTGACCTCGTCCTGCTGATGTTCGCACTGGGTGCACTGGCCGGCGCCATCACGGCCGGCTTCGGTGCACCGTTCTGGGCGGCGATTCTCGTCTTCGCGCTTGTGTCCCTCGGACTGCTGTTCTTCGTCCGGCCGCCCATGGTCGCCAAGCTTCATGCCGGCCCAACCCTCTCGACCGGGCACCAAGGCCTGGTCGGCACGTCCGGCGTCGTGTCGGAGCCGGTCGACTACCGCGGGGGTCGCATCAAGCTCTCCGGCGAGGTGTGGTCCGCCCGCGCCGAAACTGATGGCCAGTCGTTCGAAGCCGGCGCCGAAGTAGTCGTCACCAGGATCGATGGCGCCACTGCCGTCGTGACAACCAAGGAGTCCTGATGGATGCAGCACTAGTCGTCCTCCTCGCGCTCGCCGTACTGGCGATCGTGATCGTCTCGATGACGGTCAAGATTGTCCCGCAGGCGCGAGCGGGCATCGTCGAACGATTCGGCAAGTACCGCACGACCCTTCCTGCGGGCCTGAACATCGTGATGCCGTTCATCGACAAGGTGCGCTACATGATCGACCTGCGCGAGCAGGTTGTGTCGTTTCCTCCGCAGCCCGTGATCACCGAGGACAACCTCGTGGTCTCGATCGACACCGTCATCTACTTCCAGGTCACCGATCCGGTTGCTGCGACCTACCAGATCGCCAACTACATCCAGGCCATCGAGCAGCTCACCATGACGACGCTGCGAAACATCACCGGTGGCATGACGCTTGAGCACGCGCTGACCAGCCGTGACCAGATCAACGCCGGACTGCGCGGTGAGCTCGACAGCGCGACCGGCAAGTGGGGCATTCGCGTCAACCGCGTCGAGCTCAAGGGCATCGACCCACCGCCGACGATCATCGACGCCATGGAGAAGCAGATGCGCGCCGAGCGCGACAAGCGCGCCATGATCCTCACCGCCGAAGGTGATCGCCAGTCCGCGATCTTGATGGCCGAAGGCCAGAAGCAGTCGGCGATCCTCACCGCAGAGGGCAACCGGCAGGCCGCGATTCTCACGGCTCAGGCCGATCGGCAGGCCCAGATCCTGCGCGCACAGGGCGAGGCGCAGGCAATTCAGACCGTCTTCCAGGCCATCCACGACGGCAACCCCGACCAGAAGCTGTTGTCCTACCAGTACCTCCAGATGCTGCCGAAGATCGCCGAGGGCGACAACGCCACCACCTGGATCATCCCCGCGGAGCTGACCAAGGCTCTTGGCACGCTCGGTGGCACGGTCGGCAAGATCCCGGTCGATGGCGGCGGCAACAAGACGCGCGTCGACTTCGATGCGCCGATTGAGGATGACGCACCGGTGGAGGGTGCGACAGCTGAGGCGGTCCAGCAGGCCCTCGATGCGGCCAAGGCTGCCGAGAGTGCTGCGCCGTCCGCTCCGGCAGCTGAGGAACCCCCAGCACCCGCCCAGGGCTAGATCCGCGCAGATGATCGAAGGCGGGCTCGGCTGACGTGTGGCGCCTGTGGACCGCCCTCGGTGCGATGGTGGGTGTCGTTGGATTGATCGTGGCTCTCGCGATCAACCTGGCGATCGCCGATCCGGACGTCCCGGACGACTTCGTCGGTGTGATGCCGACGGCGGGCCCCCAAGCGCCGCTTCCGCTGGTCACGTCAGGGCCGGGCCGCGCCGGGAGCGACTGGGTCTCCAAGGTCTCCGTCACCGCCGGCATTCCCACGGTTGCACTGCAGGCATACGGCGACGCAACCCTGCGGATCGCTCGAGAGCGGCCCGGTTGCCACCTCGGCTGGACGACGATCGCCGCGATTGGCGCGATTGAGTCCGGACACGGGTCACACGGCGGCGCCTATTTGCTCACCGACGGCCGAACGTCGCATCGGATTCTCGGTCCCGCCCTCGATGGAACGGACGGCACCGCGATGATCCGCGCTAGCGCTGAGACGTCCGGGTGGCACGGCGACCCGGTCTGGGACCACGCGGTCGGCCCCATGCAGTTCATCCCGTCGACCTGGCACACCTGGGGTGCCGACGGTGACGGCGACGGTGTGGCCGATCCCAACGACATCCACGACTCGGCTCTGACGACAGCGCGCTACCTGTGCGCTTCGGGCGCCGACCTGCGCACTGCGGCTGGTTGGTCGCGGGCGATCTTCTCCTACAACCATTCCGACGACTACGTGCGGAGCATTCTGGCTGCCGCCAACACGTATGCCGCCAGAACCACCGGCTGAATCAGTGCTGGAAGGTGCCGTGGATGATGGCCCGGCCCAGCGTCTTGAACGCGAGGTTGAACCCGACGACGGCGGGGGAGACTGACCCGTCGACACCGAGGGTGTCCGCACCGACCGCGTGGACGACGAAGAAGTAGCGATGCACCTGATCGCCCTCGGGCGGCGCTGCGCCCATGAAGTTGAGTCCGCCGCCGTCGTTGCGCACGTGAAAGGCCCCACCCGGAAGCGTCTCGTCCGAAGCTCCCGCGCCGGCCTTGAGCTCGGTGACATCAGCCGGGATGTCGACAGCAACCCAGTGCCAGAAGCCCGAGACGATCGGCGCATCCGGGTCAAAGCAGGTCACCACGTACGACTTGGTGCCCTCGGGCGCACCGCTCCATGCAAGATGCGGTGAGATGTCGCCGAATGCGTTGACCTGATCGTTCTTCAAGCGGCTGCCCGTCGGTGACATCGGTGCTTGTCACGCTGAACTCGGCGGTGGCCGGAAGCAGCGGGTAGGGATCGGGAGTGACGGCTCGATCAAGATTCATGTCGTCAGGCTAACCCGGCGCCCCTTGTCATTTCGAGGGCGATCAGCGCGGGAGCCCGGGTCGGGCCCGGTCGACACCGGCAAAGCGACTGACGCCGATCCACCGGGATATCTCTCGGCAGACGGTTGAGTCGCCGTCGACCCGAAGGGAGCCCGATCGCAACGCACTTGCCCACGTGACGTCACCCATCCATACACCGGTGAGGGTTGAGGTGTCTGTGGACATCCATGCCGCGGGGGTGAATCCGGGATCGGTGTCACATGCGTCGACCCCTGCGATGTCGAAGACCAGCCACCACCGATCGAGGTCAGCTCCTGTGCCGTCCGCCAACTGAATCTCAACCGTCACAGGAGAGCTCGGCAGTCGGCTGGGGTCGATCTCACGGCTCATGTCGAGCATCAGCATCGTCGGATCCAGCTCATCGGGTCGGAGCTGGTGCATCCATCGCTGTCCCCATGCGCCCATGTGCTCCACCAACGGTTCAAGCTCCGCGCCGGCAGCCGTGAGCCGATAGCGATTTTCGCCACGCTCCTGGTGCCTTTCGACCAAGCCGACACGCTCGAGCTCGCGCAGCCGGGACGTCAGAAGTGACGGTGACATCCGGGGGACACCTCGAGCGATGGCATTGAACCTGTCGTTGCCCCACAGGAGCTCGCGGATCACCAGGAGTGTCCACCGCTCCGAGAGCACCTCGGCGGCACGGGCCACCGGGCAGTACTGGCCATATCGCTTCATGACACCCACCTCTGCGGACTACAAAAAATGTACTGGTTGGTCGATCGCGCGTCCATCACTGTGAGTTCACCGCATTCGATGAGAGGCACAACCATGAAGGCAAAAGCAGTAGTCAGCCTGACCACAGGACTGGAGGACGCCGAGCGCGTGACGGTGGCGTTTTTGGTGTCGGTCGGCGCCGCCGAGTCGGGACGCCCGACGCTCATGTTCCTGACCAAGGAAGCAGTACGCCTTGCCTTGCCGGGCGGGGCCGTCGGTGTCGCCTGCGACGGGTGTCCGTCCCTGCCGGAGCTGGTGGAACGGTATGAGAAGGCGGGCGGCACCTATCTGGTGTGCCCGATCTGCGTGAACTCGCGCAAGCTCGATGCCACGACGCTCATACCGGGTGCTGAGCTCGGCGGAACGGTGCCGATGTGGGAATGGATCGGCGACGAAGGAGCCACCTCGTTCAGCTACTGAGTCGGGTGCTCCTAGTCTGAGACGGTGGCGCAGACCTTTCAGCTGGACGATCTCGACGATCCTCGCCTGCGCGACTATGTCGACCTGCGTGATGTCCAGCTGCGTCTGCGGCTTGAGTCCGAGGGCGGGTTGTTCCTCGCCGAGGGCGAGAAGGTCGTCCGGCGGGCGGTCGAGTCCGGACACCGGGTTCGCTCGTTCCTGATGTCACCCAAATGGGTCGACGCCCTGGCTGACGTTCTGGAGCAGACCGACGCGCCGTGTTTCGTCCTCGACGATGCCGCGATCGAGAAGTTGACCGGCTTCCATGTGCACCGCGGGGCGCTGGCGGCACTGGAGCGACCTGCCCTCCCGACGGCTGAGACGGTGCTGGCCGGCGCGCGGCGCGTGGTCGTTGTCGAGGATCTCGCCGACCACACCAACGTCGGAGCGATCTTCCGCAGCGTTGCGGCTCTGGGGTTCGACGCAGTCCTGTTGTCACCGCGCTGCGCGGATCCGCTCTATCGCCGTGCAATCAAGGTCTCGATGGGCTCGGTGTTCTGGCTGCCGTACGCGCGGGTCGACGACTGGTACGGCGCGCCGGACCTGCTCCGGAGCGCCGGTTTCACGACGTACGCGATGACACTCGCGGATGATTCGGTCGGACTCGATGAGGTGCCGCACGATGTCGAACGTCTGGCGCTGATCGTCGGCTCCGAGGGCCACGGGCTCAGCCAACGGTGGGAACAGGCCGCCGACTACCGGGTCACGATCCCGATGGCCGCCGACATCGACTCCCTCAACGTTGCCTCGTCCGTCGCCGTTGCCTGTTGGGAGTTTTCGCGCGCACGCACGTGAGCCGTGCGGGGCTCAGCGCTCGATGGGCACGTCGTCGACGAGGACCGTGACGGGCCAGTCGTCGGGGTAGTTGTCGGCAAGCTCCTTGTGCTGCTTGTGGAGCTTCTTGCGGGCTCGCTCGGGTAGCCGGTCACCGAAGACCGTGCCGAAAAGATGATCCGTCTCGTGCTGGAGGCAGCGTGCGAGCAGTCCGGTGCCGATGAACTCGACCGGCGCCCCGTGCTCGTCGACGCCGGTGACGCGGGCCTGGTCGGGTCGCGCGCAGGACGTGAAGGCGCCAGGCAGTGACAGGCAGCCTTCGTCCTCGTCCTCGAGATTGCGTTCCTTGCCCTCGGGGAGCATCAGCACCGGATTGCACACGACACCCGTGACCTGCTCGTGGTCGTCGTCGGGGCAGTCGAACACGAACACCTTGAGGTCGACGCCGACCTGGTTGGCGGCCAGCCCGACCCCACGTGCGGCGCGCATCGTCGCGACCATGTCCTTGACCAGGGTGCCGAGCTCCTCGTCGAAGGAGGTGACCTCGGCCAGCTCGCGGTGCATGACGGGGGAGCCCCACCGGGTGATCGGTCGGACACTGCCGCCGTCGGGCAGTGGTCTGGACTGAGACATGCGCACAAGGTTATCGACTGCTTGTCGCGTCTTGATGCTGGTCCATGAATGTGAGTTCGGATACCATGGGTATGCGAAGGTGCAACTCGCAGTTACAGTTTGATCAGGTGGGGCACGCACCCCCGAACAGTGTCCCTACCAACATCGCTTCAAGGAGTACTCGTGGCCAATCGCAGAGATCCCATGGGCATCGGCTTGGCCGTGCTCAACCGGATCGCCAGCTCACCGATCGTGGACAAGCTCAAGCTTCGCGCCTCGACCGAGAAGGCCGTCTACCAGGGCACCAAGGGTGGCTTCAGGGTCGCCGGGGCAGCCGGGCGTACGTTCAAGCGGGTCAAGGGCTCCGGGAAGCCCACGCGCCTCTCGTCGACCGGCGACAGCGGTGTCTTCGACCTGACACCGACTGAGGATCAGACCATGATCGTCGGCGTCATCAAGGAATTCGCCGCCGAGGTGCTCCGACCGGGAGCGCTCGTCGCCGAAACCTCCAATGACACCCCCAAGGAAGTCCTCGCGCAGACCAGCGAGTTCGGCCTGACCCTGCTCAACATCCCCGAGGCGCTCGGGGGTCTGTCGGAAGACCGCTCCGCCGTCACGGGCGTGCTTGTCGCCGAGGCCCTCGCCGAGGGCGACATGGGACAGGCCGTTGCCTGCCTGGCCCCAGCCGCCGTCGCCACCGCGATCTCGCTGTGGGGCTCGGATGAGCAGCAGCAGACCTACCTCCCGGCTTTCGCCGGAGATGACATCCCGACCTCCGCCCTCGCCATCGCCGAGCCGCGTGCGCTGTTCGATCCGTTCGAGCTGACCACCACGGCAGAACGTACGTCGGGCGGGTTGCGCATCAACGGACTCAAGTCCGGCGTCGTACGTGGCAGCGAGGCCGAGCTCTTCGTCATCGGCGTCGAGCTGGATGGCAGCCCGGCCCTGGTGTTGCTGGAGTCGAGCGCCAAGGGCGTCTCGATCGAGGCCGATCCGAGCATGGGCCTGCGTGCCGCCGGCCTCAGCCGACTCGTGCTCGAAGATGTCGACGTCGACGAGAGCGCCATCCTGGGGGAGGGCTCGCTCGACGACTACCGCGAGTGCATCCGCCTGTCGCGTCTCGCGTGGGCAGGTCTCGCGATCGGCACCGGTCGAGCCGTGCTCGACTACGTGTCCGACTACGTCAAGACCCGCGAAGCATTCGGTGAGCCGATTGCACACCGTCAGGCCGTGGCATTCATGGTCGCCAACATTGCGATCGAGCTCGAGGGAATGCGGCTCATGACGCTCAAGGCAGCATCCCGCGCCGAACAGGGCATGGACTTCTCACGTGAGGTGGCGCTGGCTCGCCGGCTCACAGCCGAGTACGGCATGAAGATCGGCACCGACGGCGTCCAGCTGCTCGGTGGTCACGGCTTCGTCAAGGAGCACCCAGTCGAACGTTGGTATCGCGATCTGCGCGCCGTCGGCCTGATGGAAGGAGCCGTCCTCGTCTGAGGGCGCCACACACATGATCAATCTCGAGACCCCACGCAAGTTCCGCGGATTCGTCCAGCAGGCCAATCAGGTCGCGGACAACTTCCTTCGCTCCAACTCCCGCAAGTACGACCTGGCGGAGCACGCCTACCCCAAGGAGCTCGACCTTCTGGCGTCGCTCATCGACGGCATGGGCGACTCCGGACAGGGTCAGGGCGCCGGCGCTGCAGGCGTACGCCGTGACGAATCCACCGACGACAAGGGCAAGGTCAAGAACGGCACCAACATGTCGTCAGTGCTGTCTGTCATCGAGATGTGCTGGGGCGACGTCGGTCTCCTGCTCTCGATGCCGCGTCAGGGCCTGGGCAACTCGGCCATCGCGTCAGTCGCTGACGACGAGCAGCTTGAGCGCTTCAAGGGCACCTGGGCGGCCATGGCGATCACCGAGCCAAGCTTCGGCTCGGACTCGGCAGCCATCACGACGACCGCTGTCAAAGATGGCGACGCGTACGTGCTCAACGGCGAGAAGATCTTCGTCACCTCGGGCGATCGCGCCGACTCGGTCGTCGTGTGGGCGACCCTCGACAAGAGCCTGGGCCGCGCGGCGATCAAGTCGTTCCTCGTGCCCAAGAGCCTGCCCGGCATCCGCGTCGAGCGCCTCGAGCACAAGCTCGGCATCCGTTCGTCCGACACCGCGGTGATCGTGCTCGACAACTGCCGGGTGCCGGCCGAAAACCTGCTCGGCAACCCCGAGATCGACACCAAGGGCGGCTTCGCCGGTGCCATGGCGACGTTCGACAACACGCGTCCGCTGGTCGCTGGCATGGCCGTGGGCTGTGCCCGTGCAGCACTCGAGGACACCCGCAAGCTGCTCGAGGACGCCGGCGTCGTGATCGACTATGACCGCCCGGTGCAGTCGCAGTCGTACGCCGCGGCGACCTTCATCTCGATGGAGGCCGACTGGGAGGCGTCGCTTTTGCTCACCCTCGAGGCTGCCTGGCTCGCGGACAACCGCAAGCCCAACTCGATGGAAGCCTCGATGGCCAAGGCCAAAGCCGGTCGGGTGGGCAACGAGATCACGCTGCGCTGCGTCGAGCTCGCCAGCACCCTGGGCTACAGCGAGACAGAGCTGGTTGAGAAGTGGGCGCGTGACTCCAAGATCCTCGACATCTTCGAAGGCACCCAGCAGATCCAGCAGCTCATCATCGCCCGCCGGCTGCTGGGCCTGACGTCCTCAGAGCTGCGCTGACAGGTTCCTGGGCCCCTACGCTGGGCGCATGCCGCTGATCCATCACCTCGCGCTGACCAGCGCTTGGGACGACGCCTCGACGGCGGGTACGTACACCGTCTCGACGCTCGGCCTGACGTTGGCCGACGTCGGATTCATTCATTGCTCGCGGCCTGAGCAGGTCGACGGCGTGTTCGCCCGGTTCTATGGCGACGTGACCGAGCCGGTGCTGCTCCTGACGATCGACACAGAGCTCCTGACGGCGCCGTGGCAGTACGACGACGTGCCGGGGGAGCCGTTGAGCTTCCCGCACATCTATGGGCCGCTCAACGTCGACGCAGTGGTCAGCGTCGAGCCGTTCAGACCGTCAACAGCGACTTGATCGCCGTGCGCTCGTCCATCGCCTGGTAGGCGGTCGCGACCTGGTCGAGCGGCAGGGTCAGGTCGAAGACCTTGCCCGGCTTGAGCGTGCCGTTGAGGACCTCCGGGAGGATGTCGTCAATGTAGGCGCGCACCGGCGCGACTCCACCGGCGATGCCGACGTTGCGGCCGAACATCGCAGGAACGTTGAGCACGACGTCGTGGGGGACGCCGACATAGCCGATGCGGCCACCCGGGCGTACCGAGAGCATGGCCTGCTTCATGCTTTCGCTCGTGCCGACGCATTCGAGGACGAAGTCGGCGCCGATGCCGTCAAAGATCTCCCGAACGGCTGCTGCGCCTTCCTTGCCGCGCTCAGCGACGATGTGGTCAGCGCCGAACTCGGTCGCCAGAAGCTGACGGTCCTCGTGACGCGACATCGCGATGACCTTGGCGGCACCGAGTCGCTTGGCCGCGAGGACGGCGCTCAGACCGACCGCGCCATCACCGACGACTGCGACGGTGCTGCCGGGCGTGACTCCCGCCGACACGGCTGCGTGATGGCCCGTGGGGAACACGTCCGAGAGGGTCAACAGGTGTGAGACGAGCTCCTGGCTGGGCTGTGAAGGCGTGGCGACGAGGGTGCCATCGGCGACCGGGACCCGGACGATCTCACCCTGTCCGCCGTCGACCGGGTGACCCTTGTGGTCTGCAAGACCCCAGAACCCGCCCTGGACGCACGACGTGTGGACTCCGCGTACGCACAGCGCACACGTGTTGTCGGAGAACATGAACGGCGCGATGACGAAGTCGCCGACCTTGACCGTCGAGACGGCCGATCCAACCTGCTCCACGACGCCAACGAACTCGTGACCGATGCGAACCGGCTCGTTGACCGCGTTGATGCCGCGATAGGGCCACAGGTCGGAGCCGCAGACGCAGGAGGCGACCACGCGAACGATGGCATCGCCGTCGTCGAGGATCTGTGGATCGGAGACATCGTCAAGGCGGATGTCGCGGGCTGCATGAAGGATGGTGGCGCGCATGGGCCCATTGTTACAGCGCCCCGGTATGAAAGGATCGACGCATGACTGACAAGCCTGAAATTGACTTCATCGAGGGCCCCGCGCCCACCGAGCTCCAGATCACCGATCTCATCGAGGGTGACGGCGCCGAAGCCGTCGCCGGTGGCATGGTCGACGTTCACTACGTCGGCGTCGAGTTCGACACCGGTGAGCAGTTCGACGCTTCATGGGACCGCGGACAGTCGGCCAACTTCCCGCTCCCGCAGCTGATCCCGGCGTGGCAGCAGGGCATCCCGGGCATGAAGGTCGGCGGACGTCGCCAGCTGGTGTGCCCGCCCGAGCTGGCCTACGGCCCCGCGGGCGGCGGTCACCGTCTCTCGGGCAAGACCCTCGTCTTCGTCATCGACCTCCTCGGCGTCTGACGCACGCCGGTCCCCAGCGGCGAAGCTGTTGCCCCGCTCCCTGGCGGCGAAGCCGCGGGAGGGAGCGAAGCTGTCGCCCCGGTCCCTAGCGGCGAAGCCGCGGGAGGGAGCGAAGCGACCGAAGGGACGACCAGTCGAGTGGTCGAGCGAGCCATCGCCTCACCTCGCTTCGGCCTCGTACCTCGGCCTCCCGTTCGGCCGTGGGCGGCCTCACTAGCGAACGAGGCGAGTGCGCGAGCGAGCCGTCGCCGCGGCCTCACTAGCGAACGAGTGCGCAACTCGTGGTTACAGCGCGTCGAGCAGAGCAGTCACGCGCTTGACCGAGACGGGGAACGCCGCGCGCAGGTCTTGGGCCAACAGGCTGAGCCGGAGCTCCTCGAGCGCCCAGCGCACATGTTGGACGTCCGGCGCGAGGCGGGCCCATGGTGACAACCCGTCCGTACGCTCGTGGAAGCGTGCCTCCAGCTCTTGCGTCGCCGCCAGATCAGCCGGGGTCTTGCGAGAAGCAAGGTGGCGGCGCGCGGCCTCGAGATAGAGCGGCAGTCGGCGCAGCTGGTCCACGCCGGTGTCGCGGATGAACCCCGGATAGACCAGCCACGAGAGCTGAACGCGTACGTCCTCGCCGGTGTCGGAATCGTCAACCGGGACCTCGCCGAGAGCCTTGAGAACGGCGATCACGCTGTGAACGGCGCGCTCGGTCTCGTCGTACACGTCTGCGCGAATTGCTTCTCGCAGCACGTCGAATGACTCCTCGTCCCAGGCTGGGCCGCCGTGGCGTGGGATCAGTGCCTCGATCGCGGCGAGCCAGCATTCCTCGATCACGGAGGCGGCGTCAGCATGCGGTCCGGTCGACAGCAGCAGCTTGGAGTGCAGGTCGAGCGATCGACCGATCTGGGGGACCGGTGCGGCCAGCTCGAGCGACATCAGCTTCGCCTGCCCGCGCACCATCGCGACGGACTGCTCCGCCTCGGTGTCCAGCACCCGCAGCGCGACCGATGTGCCCTCATCGACCAGCGCCGGGTAGCCGGTGACCTGGCCGGCCGAGATCGTACGGTCGATCTCACCGACGGTCCACGCCAGCAGGCCCGAACGCTCTTCCTCGCGAGCAGCCTTCGTCAGATCGGCGCGTACGTGGCTCGACAGCTCCTTGCGCAGGGCGCCGAGATCCTTGCCGCGCGACAGCTCGACTCCGTTCTCAACCACCCGAAAGGTCACCCGCAGGTGACCCGGCAGCGCGGCGAAGTCGAAGTCGTGGGGCTGCACGACGGTGCCGTTGAGCAGACGCATCTGCCTGGCAAGCTCAGCGCTGAGGTCGGTGGCGTCGGCATCCATCGCCTCAACGAGACGCGGGGCGAACTGTCCGGCGGGCACGAACTCGCGACGCAGGCGTTTGGGCAACGACCTGATCAGCTCGGTGACGAGCTCGACCCGATGCCCCGGCACGTGCCAGTCGAAGGCCCGGTCGTTGACCGTCAGGAGCCGCTCGATCGGTACGTCCACCGTGACGCCGTCGTCGTCCATACCGGGCTCGAATGCGTAGGTGAGCGGGTAGGCCTCGCCATCGGAGTGCCACTCACGGGGATATTCGTCATCCGCTCCGTCGGCGTCGTGGCTGAGCATCTGGGGATCAAATACCAACAATTCAGGCTGGTCTTGGATTGCGCCTTTCCACCAGGTGTCGAAGTGGCGAGTTGAGACGACGTGCGCCGGCACCCGCTGGTCGTAGAACGTGTAAAGCGTGTCGTCGTCAACCCGCAGGTCACGTCGGCGCAGTCGCTCCTCGAGCTCCTCGACGCCTTCGATCATCGCCTGGTTCTTGGCGTAGAAGTGGTGGTGCGTACGCCATTCGCCCTGCACCAATGCGTGACGGATGAACAGGTCGCGGGACACGACCGGATCGACCTTTCCGTACTGGACGAGCCGGTCGGCAATGATCGGGATGCCGTAGAGCAGGACCTTTTCCCGTGCCATGACGGCGCCGCGCTTCGACGACCAGTGCGGCTCGCTGTAGGACCGGTTGACCAGATGATCGCCGGCCTCTTCGACCCACTCGGGCTGGATCTTCGCGGCCGTACGTCCCCAGAGCCGGCTGGTCTCGACGAGCTCGCCGACCATCGCCATCCGCGGTGGCTTCTTCGCGAGGCCGGATCCGGGGAAGATCATGAACTTCGCCTGTCGGGCGCCGAGGAACTCGCGACCGTCCAACTCACGCAGTCCGACGTGGGACAGCAGTCCGGTCAGTAGCGCCTGGTGCACGAGGTCCGGATCGGCGCCGGGACTGCCGGTCTTCATGCCGAGTTCCTTGGCGGTGCGCCGAAGCTGAGCGTGCACGTCGTGCCACTCTCGAATGCGCATGTAGTGCAGATATTCGTCGCGACACATGCGACGGAACGCCGAGCTGGAGAGGTTGTCACGCTGTTCGCGGATGTACTTCCACAGGGTGAGCCAGGACAGGAAGTCCGAGTCGGGCTCCACGAAGCGGCGGTGCTTCTCGTCGGCGGCCTGCTGGTGCTCGAGGGGGCGTTCTCGCGGGTCCTGGATCGACATGGCCGAGACGATCACGAGCACGTCGGCCAGGCAACCGAGGCGGTCCGCCGCCAGCAGCATGCGGCCCAGTCGGGGATCGGTGGGCAGGGTCGACATCTTGCGACCCACCTTGGTGAGGCGCTCTCCGTGCATGGCGCCGAGCTCGTACAGCAGGTTCAGGCCGTCGGTGACGGCTCGTGAGTCCGGCGGGTCGAGGAAGGGGAAGTCCTTGAAGGCGCCGAGGTCGAGGGACGCCATCTGCAGCAGCACAGAGGCGAGGTTGGTGCGTTGGATCTCCGGATCGGTGAATTCTGGTCGACTGTCGAAGTCGTCCTCTGAGTAGAGACGTATGCAGATGCCGTCAGCGACGCGACCGCACCGCCCTGCGCGTTGGGCGGCGCTGGCCTGCGAGATGGGCTCGATCGGCAGGCGTTGGACCTTGAGTCGCTGGCTGAACCGTGAGATGCGGGCGAAGCCGGGGTCGATGACGTGCCGGATGCCGGGCACCGTCAACGACGTCTCGGCCACGTTGGTGGCCAGCACGATGCGCCGACCGGGGTGTGAGCTGAAGATCTTTTGCTGGTCGGCAGCGGCGAGACGTCCGAACAACGGCAGGATCTCGGTCTGCGGGTACTTCTTGGCGAGCAGATAGTCGGTTGCGTCGCGGATCTCGCGCTCACCGGACATGAACACGAGGATGTCGCCGTGGCGCGGCAGCTCGGAGATGGCCGCGGCGATGGCCTCGAGCTGGTCGTCGGCGCCACTCTCGTCCAGCGGTCGGTAGCGAACCTCGACGGGATAGGTACGTCCGCTGACCTCGATCACCGGCGCGTCAAACATCTCCGAGAAGCGTTCGACGTCGATCGTGGCCGACGTGATGACCACCTTCAGGTCCGGGCGGCGGGGGAGCAGCTGTTTGAGGTAGCCCAGAAGGAAGTCGATCGACAGTGACCGCTCATGCGCCTCGTCGATGATGATCGTGTCGTAACGCTTCAGCGCTCGGTCCGAATGCACCTCGGCGAGCAGCAGGCCGTCTGTCACCAACCGGATCGCGGTGTCGACCGACGTCTTGTCGTCGAAGCGGACCGCATAGCCGACCTCGGCGCCGAGCTCGACCTCACACTCATCGGCGATGCGCTTGGCCACGGCCCTCGCCGCGATGCGACGCGGCTGGGTGTGCGCGATGCTGCGTCGACCCAGCTCGTACGCAATCTTGGGCAGCTGCGTCGTCTTGCCCGACCCCGTCTCACCGGCCACCACGATGACCTGGTTGTCGCGCAGGGCTGCGGCGATGTCGTCGTGCCGGGCGGTGATCGGCAGTGCGTCGTCGTACGCGATCTTCACTTCAGGCCCAAGCTGTCAGCAAAGAGCAGGTAGCCCACGAACGCGACCACGTCGAGGAGCGTGTGCGCGATGACGAGGGGGAGCACCCGGTTGGTGCGCTGGAACCAATAGCCGAACACCAGCCCCATCACGAAGTTGCCGAGGCCGGGCCCGACGCCCTGATAGAGGTGATAGCTGCCCCGCAGGGCCGCAGCGGCGATGATCGTGGGCCACATCTCCCAGCCGAGCTGCCGCAGCCGCGTCGTGAGATAGCCGACGACGACGATCTCCTCGAGCGCGGCGTTCTGGAATGCAGCGAGGATCAGCACCGGAACGGTCCACCAGTAGGAGGTGTCCGGCGCGGGAATGATCTGCGTCGTGATGCCCATCCATCGGCCGATGCCATAGAACGCCAGACCGGGGAGGCCGATCGACAGGAACAGGATCAGTCCCCACCGGGTGTCGAAGCCCGGTCGCGTCCGGTCGAGGCCCAGACGTGTCGTGACGCGTTCCTTCACGGGGTCGAGCGAGAGCAGGTAAAGGGCCAGGGCAACCGGTACGAGCGCGAATCCGATGCCCAGGACTTGGTAGACGAAGTCGAAGACCTGCCTGGTGTCCTGCGATCCGTTGAGCGTTGCGGTCTGGTCCTTCAGCCCACCCGGCAGCGTTGCCTTGCGGATCAGGCTGACGAACGAGTAGACACCGCTGGCGCCGAGTGAGAGCCCGAGAACGATCCAGACTTCTATCCGGAGCCGTGTGGTGGGCCGAGTCCCATCCACCGATCAGAGGTCGTTCGTGGCGAAGGTGTCGCAGGAGTTGACGTTGCCGCTCTCGTAGCCCGTGATGAACCACCGTTGGCGGGAATCGCTCGACCCGTGCGTCCACGTCTCCTGGTTGATGTTGCCGCCACCGAGCGTGCCCTGGATGTGGTCGTCTCCGACCGCAGCCGCGGCCGAGAGCGCCGACTTGATGTCGTCGTCCGTGAGCGGCTTCAGCAGCGTCACGCCATTGTCGTCCTTGGTCGTGGCGGCGTGATTGGCCCACACGCCGGCCATGCAGTCGGCCATCAGCTCGATGCGTACGCCGCCGCTCTGCGGGCCGGACTTGCCGTCCTGACCCTTGGCGAGGATCCCGAGGAGGTTCTCGACGTGGTGCCCGTACTCGTGGGCGATGACGTACTCCTGGGCCAGTGCGCCGTCGTCGGCGCCGTACGTGCTGGTCAGCTCGTCGAAGAAGCTGGCGTCGATGTAGATGCGCTGGTCGGCCGGGCAGTAGAACGGTCCGGTTGCACCGGAAGCCGTGCCGCAAGCGGACTGCGTCTGACCGGAGAAGATGACGGTCTTGGCCTCTTGGTACTGCCGTTTGACGTCAGCGGGCAGCGCGTCGGTCCAGTAGGCCTGGACGCTGTTGACCGTGCCGATGATGCGGCAGACGTCGTCGCGGTTGGCGTCGGCACCGGTCTTGCACTGGTCGAATGACTCGGTGGACTCGGTGCCGCCGGCCTGGATCTGGTTGATGTCGAACGGGCTCCCGGCGCCGGTGAGGTTCTGCCCGAAGATGAGTCCGAGGATCAACAAGACGATGCCTCCGGCGCCGCCGCCGATCGCGGCACCCCTGCGGCCTCCGCCGCCGGTGACCTGACTCGTGTCCAGCGACGCGCCCTCATTGAAGCTCATGACGTGAAAGTGTACGCAGCGCGATCCGCGCGCGTCGCCGATAGTGTTCGGCGTGTGACATCGCCAGAGACGACCGCCAGTTTCCAGATGCCCGAGGGCCTGTCGGAGGGCGACACGGTTCGACTCAGAGGGCTACGCAGGATGCGTGCTCTCGCGTTGTCGCTGCTGGTGCTGGCGGCCATCATCTACGTGTTCACCCGCAATCACGACGGCTTCATCGGCTACGTCAACGCCGGCTCCGAGGCGGCCATGATCGGAGCGATCGCGGACTGGTTTGCCGTGACGGCGTTGTTCCGGCATCCGCTGGGCCTGCCGATCCCGCACACCGCGATCATCCCCAACCGCAAGGAGTCGCTGGGGGAGAGCCTGCAGGAGTTCGTCGCCGACAACTTCCTGCGTGAGGACGTCATACGCGAGCGCATCCAGACCGCCGAGGTCAGTCGCCGCGTCGGTGAGTGGCTGGTGACGGGGGAGCACAGCCAACGGGTGGTCACCGAGGCATCGCGCGTCATGTCGGATGCGCTGTCGCACGTCAAGGAGAGCGACGTCGCCGCGATCATCGAGGAGGCGCTCATACCGCGCCTGAACGATGAGCAGCTGAGTCCGGTGGTCGGTCAGCTCCTCGAGGAGGTTCTGCGCGACGACGCACACCGCGGACTGGTCGACCTGGTGCTCGACGAGCTCGGTCGCTGGTTGTTGCACAACAACGATGAGGTTTCCGCCCTGATCGAGAACCGGGCACCGACGTGGACCCCCCAATGGCTCGACAAGCGGGTTGCCGGCTGGGTCCACGAGCAGGTCGTCGAGTGGGTCGCCGAGATCAGCAGCACGCCCGGGCACCCTGCACGCATGACGCTTGACCGGTGGCTGGCGCAGCTGGCCCATGACCTGCAGCACGATCCCGTCACGATGCAACGCGCCGAGAACCTCAAGGAACGGATGCTGGCGCAGCCGCGTGTCATCGGCACGTCGATCCAGCTCTGGGATGCGCTCCGCCGGGCGCTGATCGGCTCACTCGGCGACGAGAACGGTCTGTTGCGCCGTCGCGCCCGTGAAGAGGTCGACGCCTTCGGCCACAAGCTGATCGATGATCCCGAGCTCAGTCGCCGGCTCGACGCCGCCATCTCCGACGTCGCGGCGTACGCGGTCAACCACTACGGCCATGAGGTCGCCACGATCATCTCGGCCACGGTCAACCGCTGGGACGGCAAGGAGACCGCTGACCGCATCGAGCTGCACGTCGGACGCGACCTGCAGTTCATTCGCATCAACGGAACGGTGGTCGGGGGGCTGGCCGGTGTCGTGATTCATGCAATCTCGACGATTATCTGACCCAAGTTCGGGGCTCGCTGTGTGGAAAAGATGTGTACAAGTCGGGCTGGCCTGTGGGTGACATGGTCAGGTCTGTGGGCAACCCCAGGTTTTGGCCAAAATACCCAAGAAACTTCTTGAAAAGCTATTGCGCACCCATCTGGCCAGGGCATACAAATGACCTACGCACTCCTTCGGGAGAGCGGGAAAGAATCAAAATTTGATCCCATGGCCAGCGACGCAAGTCAAAGGCAGTCAGCCAGTGATGTGGCAGGCGGGTGATGAAGTTGGTTCCGGATAGTTCGAGAGCATCACACTCGTACAAGGCGAGGCCCCGGGAACTCATACTTCCCGGGGCCTCAACTAATTTGCGCACCCACATTCTGCCAAACTTCCTCTCATGACGCACGTTGAGGGTCATTCGTTCACCACGGTCCGGATCATTGAGGGCTACGACATCGACGAGGTCGATGCGTTCCTCGGTGAGATCGTGCCCCTGGTTCGACTCCGTGCGCCAGACAACGAGCTCGCACAGCGGATCACCCGGGTGCGGTTCACCCCCGTACGCATCCGACGTGGCTACAACATGGGCGAGGTGGACGCCTATCTCGGCGAACTTCTGGACCTCGCCGTCTACGGTCGTCCAGCGACCTAGACCGGATTCGGAACGGTGCCGGAGGTTTGCTAAAGTTCAGTGCTGCACCGCGCTCCTCGAGCGCTCGTCCGGGTGGCGGAATGGTAGACGCGCTAGCTTGAGGTGCTAGTGCCCTGTAAGGGGCGTGGGGGTTCAAGTCCCCCCTCGGACACGTTTGGTTGGCCCTGCTTCGCGAGAAGTGGGGCCTTCCGCATTTCAGCGGCCCAGCACCGTGCGCGGAACAGCCGGAACCGCTCGACGTCGCTTGGTCAGGCGCCCTTGGTGGCGGTGCACAGGAAGACGACGAACTCGCGATCGTTCTTGACGATGGTGGTGGCGTCCACGAATGCGACCTTGCCGAAGCCGGCGCTGTTGAGCTGCGCGGTGAGGCGTTCCCGGTCGAATCCGTGATGGCCGTCAAAGTCGACCACGTCGGCATGGAAGGCACCCTCAGGATCCTTGTCGAGGTCCGCGATGGCCAGCTGCCCGCCATCAACGAGCAGCCCGGCCACGGACCGCAACAGCTCATCGAGGTCCTGCACGTGGTGCAGCGCCATCGAGCTCCACGCGACGTCGTACGTGCCCTCGAGGCTTTCCTTCGTCAGGTCGATCTGGACCGCGCTCAATCGGTCGCTGAGCCCAGCTGCCTCGATCCGCTCCTGTGCGACCTGCACCATTCCGGCGGAGGGATCTGTCACGACGACAGATCCGACCCGGTCGGCGAGCAGGATGCTCAACCGACCGGTCCCGGCGCCGACGTCCAACGCGCTCATGAGCGGGTTGAGATCGACGGCCTCGGTGATGGCTCGAACGACTGCCACCTGCCGTTCCTCGTGGACAGGGTCGTCGTCCCACGTTGCTGCTTCTTCGTCGAATCGCTTGTGCTCGTGCATGTGCTCGATCCTAGTCTCGGAGTGGCCGGAGCCTCATCCGTGCGAGAACGTGATGTTGGGCAGGACGCGGCGCAGCCACTTGGGTGAGTACCACGCTGCCGAGCCCGTGAGCCGCAACAGAACTGGCAGCAACACGAGCCGGACGAGGAATGCATCCAGCAGCACCGCGATGCCCAAGATGATGCCCATCTCCTTGGGCGGAAGCGGTCCGGACAACGCGAACGTGAAGAACACGGCGACCATCACCGCACCGGCGGCGAAGATGACCCGCCCCGAGTGCGCGAGCGAACCAACCATGGCCTCCTTGGCGTCCCCGGACTTCTCGAAGTGCTCCTTGGCCGATGCGAGCAGGAAGACCGTGTAGTCCATTGCGATGGCGTAGATCATGGCGAAGAAGAACACCGGCGCCCAGGCGTCCAGGAAGCCTTGAGGTTCGAAACCGAAGAAGCCTGCGCCCCAGCCTTCTTGGAAGACCAGCCGAGCCACACCGAATGCTGCTGCGGTTGACAGCAAGGCGGCGAGGCTTCCGAGCAGCGCGATGAGCGGCGCCTGGAGCGCGATCAGAAGCAGCAGGAACCCCAGGATGAGCACCACACCGATCACCAGCGGGGTCGAGGCGTCGAGCTGGGACTTCAGATCCAGGTTCTCCACCGCTGCGCCACCGACCAACGCCGAGGTCGGCAGATCAGCACGGAGTCGATCGACCGTCACGCCGAGATCAGGGTCGGACGGATCAACGGTCGGAACAGCCTGGATCAGGCTGTAGTCGCTTGCGTCCGATGCGGGAACGGCGGGCATGGCACCAGCGATGCCCGGATCGTTCGCAACGGTGGTGGCTGCCGCGACCGCGTCACCGTTCTTGACGACGATCTGCAGGGCACCGGGCGCGCCCGGTCCGAAGCTTTCCTTGACCTGGTCGTAGCCGACCCGGGCGCTCGAGGTCTCAGGGAGCACCTTGATCGACGGCATGGCGGTCTTCAGCCCAACGATGGGGGCGGCGAGAGCAAGCAGGATCACCAGTGACGCCAGCCCGAACGCAAACGGACGCTTCCAGAGTCGTTCACCCCACGCGGCAAAGCGGGGGGAGCGGTGCTCGCCGGTATGGACCCACGGCAGCGCGAACTTGTTGATCCGCAGGTCGAGCTTGGCCAGGACGAGCGGGAGCAGGGTCAGTGTCGCCGCGAGCACGAACACCACGGAGATCATGATCCCGGCAGCCATGGATCGAAATGATGGCGACGGCACGAGCATCACGGCAGAGAGGGAGATGAGCACCGTGGCGCCGGAGAGGAGGACGGCCTTGCCGGCCGTGTCCATGGTCTCGGCGATGGCGCGTTGAACGGTCGCGCCCTCCGCAGCTCTGGCGGCGCGATAGCGGGCCACGACAAATAGTGCGTAGTCAATGCCCAGCGCCAGCGAGAACATCATGGCGAAGTTCATCGCCCAGATCGACACAGGCACGAGCTCGTTGATCAGCACGAGCGAACCAGCCGAAGCGACCAGTCCGGCGAGGGTCAGCAGCAAGGGGAGACCGGCCGCGACGAGTGCACCGAATGCCAGCACCAGAATCGCCATGGTCACCGGCCACGACACCATCTCGGACTTGAGCATCGCATCGAGGTTGGCGCTGTTGAAGTCCGACCACAGAAGCGAGGCTCCGGTCGGATTGACCTCAACTCCGCCGGTCGACAGCGCCTGCAACGGGCCCTTGAGATCGTCGGCAGCGCGCACCATCTCGTTGGTGTCCGCGCCGGCGCCCGCGAGAAGCACGGCGGTATGTCCGTCCTGGCTCAAGCTGGCGCCCTCCTGCGGCTGAATGATCGAGCTGATCCGAGGGTCGTCGGCGAGCAGGGCAGTGGCCTGGGCGAGGACGGCCTTGCCTTCGCCAGCGGTGACGTCGGCGCTCGAGTCATGGATGACGACCTGGATCGCCGAGCTGGCGTTGCCGCCGAAGTGCTCCTGGGCGAGATCGCGTACGGCGACCGACTCCGACCCGTTCGCCTGCCAGCCGGCACCGGACAACGCGTGCTCCACCTTGGGGGCGAATGCTCCGAGGACGATGATCAGCAGCAGCCAGAGTGCCGTGGTGATGCGCGCGTGCCGCATGACCAGGAGCCCGAATCGGCCCATCGGCCCTGCGGGGTACGGCTCACCGGAAGGTGCGGCAGGTGAAACCTCAGCATTATCGGTGGTGACGCTCAAGACGATTCCCTTTCGTGGCCCTGACCGCGTGGTGTCGCTCGGCGATCTGTGGGCATGACAGATGACATGCTCATTGCTCACTGGATACCCTAGGGGGTATAGGCAAGAACCTCCAAATACCCTCAGGGGTATCGGTGAAGACGGCAGGCGGGGTGGGGTCGGACTGCACCACCCGGCGCGTGGATACGATCCTGAGCATGGACCAGGCCCAGCTCTCGTGACGGGAGACGGACTGCCGTGGCCGACATGGTCCCAAGCGGCCATAGCCAGCGGACTGAGTGCGCTGATGTGGGTGCTGCTGCGCCAGATTCGCCCCAACCGTGTCAGCAGGGAGCTCCTGCCGGCGTTTTTCGAGTTCGGGCTGATCTCCGGTCTCTACTCGATCTGGCGCATCGCTCGCGAGCTGCCATTCACCCATGAAGCCGGTGCGCTCGACCGCGCCAGACAGATCGACCAGTTCCAACAGTTCCTGCACCTGCCGACCGAGATATCACTGCAGCACTTCGTCATCGACCACGACTGGCTGGCCCGGGCAACCAATGCCTACTACGCGACGATGCACGTGCCGGGCCTTCTGATCTTCCTGGTGTGGCTGTTCGTCCGGCATCGCGATCAGTTCCCGCACTGGCGCAACGGGTTGGTGCTGGTGACGCTCGGGTGCCTGGTGATCCGCTTCGTACGCGTCGCGCCGCCTCGGTTCATCGATGAGCTCGGCTTCGTCAGCCTTTCGGATCGCTATGGGCTGGGCGTCTATGGTCCAGTGGGTCACGGCATCTCCGACCAGTTCGCTGCGATGCCGTCGATCCACGTGGGCTGGGCAGCCGTGGTTGCGTGCGGCATCTTCGCCACCACGACCAGCCGATGGCGGTGGCTGTTCGTGCTGCACCTGCCGCTCACCCTGTTCGTCGTCGCCGCGACGGGCCACCACTGGTGGCTGGACGGCTTCGTGGCGATCGCGTTGCTTGCAGGAGGTTTGCGCCTCGACACGGCGATCCGCCGCAGGGCCGCGAGGCGCACACGAGAACGCGCCACCGTGTCCTGAAAATCTGGTCAATTTCGGGAACAGGATTTGTCGGGGTCCGGTTGTAGCGTCCAAGGCGTCCGTAGCTGGACCGCGAAAGAACGAGGAATCCCGATGTCCGAACAAGCCGCCACACCTGATCCCAAGAGATGGCTCGCGTTGGTCGTGATCGCCATCGCGCAGCTGATGATCGTGCTGGACGCATCGATCGTCAACATCGCCCTTCCGTCGGCTCAGGCCGACCTCGGCATCAGCGATGCCGACCGCCAGTGGGTTGTGACGGCCTACACCCTGACATTCGGCGGCTTCCTGCTCCTCGGTGGTCGCATCGCCGACTACATGGGCCGCAAACGGACGTTCATCATCGGGCTGTTCGGCTTCGCCGCGGCGTCTGCCCTCGGTGGCGTCGCCTCAACTGCCGGACTGCTGTACGCGGCGCGTGGCCTTCAGGGCACGTTCGCAGCGCTGATGGCGCCGGCGGCGCTCTCGCTGATCTCGGTCACGTTCACCGCACCCAAGGAGCGGGCCAAGGCGTTCGGTGTCTACGGCGCGGTGTCGGGTGGTGGAGCCGCGATTGGCCTGCTCCTCGGTGGCACGCTGACCGAGTACGCATCCTGGCGTTGGTGCCTCGGCGTCAACGTTCCGATCGCACTGGCCACCGCAGCTGCGGCCGCGCTCTACGTCAAGGAGAGCAAGGCCAAGGGCAACACGAAGTACGACATTCCCGGAGCGGTGCTGGTGACCTTGGGTCTCGTCTCGCTGGTCTATGGATTCACCCAGGCCGCCAAGCTCAAGAACCCGGGCCAGAGCACCGAGGTGCTGGGGTGGACCGACTCCTCGACCCTGACGTTCCTGGGCGTCGGTCTCGTGCTGCTCGTCGCGTTCGTGTTGTGGGAGCTGCGCACCAGCACACCGTTGCTCCCGATGAAGGTCGCGCTCGACCGCAACCGTGGCGGCTCCTATCTGGTCTTCCTGTTCATCGGCGCCGGCCTGTTCGCCATGTTCTTGTTCATGACGTTCTACTTCCAGATCACGATGGGCTACACCCCGCTCAAGAGTGGCTTCGCGTTCCTGCCCTTCAGCATCGGCATCATCGGCACAGCAGGCGTCGTCGCCACACTCATGCCCAAGATCGGTCCCAAGCCGCTCATGGTGACCGGCTTGGTGCTGGCCGTCTCGGGCATGTTGATGCTCACCCAGATCGACACGCAGACCAACTACTGGACGTACGTGCTGCCATCGCTGCTGCTGATGAGCATCGGCATGGCGTGTGTCTTCATCCCGACCTCGAGCACAGCCCTCATCGGGGTCGGTGAGCACGACGCAGGGGTGGCGAGTGCGCTGCTCAACACGTCACAGCAGGTCGGCGGTTCACTGGGCACCGCACTGCTCAACACGCTCTACGCCGGCGCAGTGACCGGGTTCCTCGCAGACAATCTCGGCCCTAACGCCGACCGGGCGCAGACCGCGCAGGTTGCCAGCGATGCGCTGGTGCACGGCTATCACGTCGCCTTCTTCTGGGGCGCTGTGCTGCTGTCCGTCGCTCTGCTCATGGCAGTCGTGCTGATCAACGCCAAGAAGGACGACGTTCCGAAGGACGCGATGGCGGCGGCCGCCTAGGCAGCCGCAGGGGCTCAGACCGGCAAGAGCCGAGTGACGAACTTCGTCAGCTGGTCCACATTGCACACCTCGTGCATCTCGACGATCTCCGCATACGTGGGGGCGATCGAGTCGCCCAGGCCCCAGCGCATCGAGTGCTCGGGGTTGAGCCAGAACGTACGTCGCGCGCGTTGGCTGATCTCGTGCAACGCCGCGAGATTGGGATGCTGGTTGTTGTTGCGGGCATCGCCGAGGATCAGCACGGCCGTACGCGGGCCGATAGCCATCATGTGATCGGCGTGGAAGTCTGCGAATGCCTCGCCGTAGTCGCTGCTGGTGTGCCACTTGGTGATGCGCGCTTCCCGCGCGATGCGTGCTGAAAGGTCGTCGGAGTCTTCCTTGACGAGATCGGTCACCTCGGCCATCGCGTTGACGAAGGCGAACACGCGGATCTTGCTGAACTGACCGCTCATCGCCTGGACCAGATGCATCGTGAACTGCGAGAATCCTGACACCGACCCGGACACGTCGCACAGCAGCACCAGCTCCGGTCGCGCCGGATGGGGCTTGGCAAAGACGGGGTGCATCGGGACGCCACCGGTGGACATCGATCGGCGGAGAGTTCGCCGGATGTCGATGCGTCCCCGGTGCGCCTTGCGCCTGCGAGCCGCGAGACGAGTGGCCAGCTTGCGGGCCAGAGGCCGAACCGTCTGTCCGAGCTCTTCAAGCTGCTGCCGGTTGGCGCTGAGGAAGTCGATCCGATCCGAACCGGCGCGTACCGCGTGCCGCGTGACGACATCACGGCCGCGCAGCTCAGCGGTCCGTCGACGTGCCTCACCGGCAACCATGGAGCGGAACCGTTCGATGTTCTGGCGGATCTCATCGCGCTCGAGGCGCTGGGTGAAATCGCCGCCCTGACCTGCTCCTTGGCCCGGGCCACTTCCGCCGCCCTCACCACGCTGGCCGAGCGCCTGCACCAGCAGCGTCTGCGGACGAAGCCGTTCGAGCGTCTGGTAGGCCGACCAGCCACCGGTCGGGCCTTCTTCGCCGACCCGACCCAGAAGGTCGACGGCGATCTCGGCCACCTGCTCCAACGTGCGCAGGTCGTTCTCGGCGAGTGCCATGGCCAGCAGGTCACGCAGGTCGTCGAGGTCGAAGTCCTTGTCGGTGTCTCGTGCAGCTTGGGATGCGCCGACGCCCGCCGGGAAGTAGAGATCGAAGGTCATGTCGAAGACGTCACGCTGTCCACCGCGGCGCACCAACGCCGATGCGAGGCCCTCTCGCAGCAGCGAGCGGTCGCTCATGCCCAAGACGTCGATGACGGCTGCCGCGTCGACCGTCTCACTGGTGCCGGCAGGGATGCCCTTGCTCCGCAGCGCACCAACGAACTCGACGAGTCTCCCCGCGAGGTCCTGGGTGGCCGGCGCCTGCGTCATGAGGCTCCGAGCACCTCGTCGAGGTTGAGACGCTCCCGCGCCTTGTCGAGATCGTCCTGATGTTTGAGGATCACGCCGAGGCTCTCGCGTACGACCTCGTCGTCGAGGATGTCTGCACCGAGGGCAACCAGCGTGCGGGCCCAGTCAATCGATTCGGAGACCGACGGCGCCTTGCGCAGCGGCATCGCGCGCAGGGCGTTGATCACGCGGATGAGGGAGTCGCCGAGCGTCGAGTCGAGCTCTGGCACCTTGAGCCGCACGATCTGCTGCTCCAGCTCGGCGTCGGGGAAGTCGATGTGGAGGAACAGGCACCGACGTCGCAGCGCCTCCGAGAGCTCGCGGGTGGCATTTGAGGTCAGCACGACGAATGGCCGATGCTGCGCCTTGATCGTGCCGAGCTCGGGGATCGTCACCTGGAACTCGCCGAGCACCTCGAGCAGCAATCCCTCGATCTCGACGTCAGCCTTGTCGGTCTCGTCGATCAGCAGCACAGTCGGCCCGTCGTTGCGGATCGCGGTGAGCAAGGGGCGGGGGAGCAGGAACTCTTCGCTGAAGATGTCGGTGCGGGCCTCATCCCACGACTCGTCACGGCCGGCCGTGATGCGCAGCAGCTGCTTGGCGTGGTTCCACTCATAGAGCGCACGAGCCTCGTCAACGCCTTCGTAGCACTGCAGGCGTACGAGCTCGGCGCCGCAGGCATCCGCCACGGCACGGGACAGCTCGGTCTTGCCGACACCGGCCGGCCCCTCGACCAGCAGCGGTTTGCCCAGCTCGCTGGCCAGGAAGACCGTGGTAGCGACGGCGTCGGAGGCGAGGTAGTCGGCCTCGGCAAGCTTGGCCTTGACGTCGTCGATCGAGGTGAACGGCATGGTTCGCATGCCTACTATCGTGCCGTGGCCCTGATCGAGATCGTCCGCGAGGTACGTCTGACGCCCGACGAAGCCTGGAGCCGCCTCACCGACTGGGCAGCCCACGGGCAGTTCGTGCCGCTGACAACCATCACCCAGACACCCAACGGCTTCATGGCGCGCACCGGCCTCGGACCGCTTGAATTCGACGACCCGATGGACGTTGTCGCCTGGGATGCGCCGGCCTTCTGCAGGCTCGAGAAGCGTGGCCGCACCGTCAAGGGGTGGGCCGAGCTGAGCGTGGAGCCTCACGGCGACGGAAGTCGAGTCACGTGGCGTGAGGAGATCCGGGTGACAGGGGTGCCACGCGCATTTGACGGTCTCACCCGTCGCGCCAGCGCCAGGCTGTTCTCCCGCGTCATCGACGGCCTGCTCGGGTAGCTGGCTCCTTGAACTTGTCGAAAGGAACTCCGCACGTACGATCGGCGTATGGGCCACACACCGGAAACCGAAGTACTGGAAATCTGTCGAGACCTGATCAGGATCGACACGTCCAACTTCGGTGATGATTCCGGTCCCGGCGAGCGCAAGGCCGCCGAGTACGTCGCGGCGTCCCTTGCCGAGGTGGGCATCGAGTCGGAGATCTTCGAGTCGATGCCGGGCCGCGCGAGCCTGGTCGCGCGCTGGGGCAATCAGGACTCACCCAAGCCGGGTCTGCTGATCCACGGTCACCTCGACGTCGTGCCCGCTCAGGCCGACGACTGGTCCGTCGACCCGTTCGCGGCCGAGGTCGTCGACGGCTACCTGTTCGGTCGCGGAGCGGTCGACATGAAGGACTTCGACGCGATGCTGCTGTCGGTCGTACGCGCCCGCCAACGTGCAGGTGCGATTCCGGACCGACCCATCACCTTGGTGTTCACCGCCGACGAAGAGGCCGGGGGAGTGCACGGCGCTCACTGGCTGGTCGATGAGCACCCCGAGCTGTTCGAAGGATGCACCGAGGCCATCGGTGAGGTCGGCGGCTTCTCCACCGAGGTGGGCGGCCAGCGGCTCTACCTGATCGAGAGCGGCGAGAAGGGCATCGCCTGGATGCGACTACGCGCTCGAGGGACAGCGGGTCACGGCTCGATGCGCAACCCAGACAACGCCATCACCCACCTGGCCAGCGGCCTGCTGGCCCTGGGCGAGCACGACTGGCCTGCGGAGCCCGGTCCGTCGATGCAGCTCCTGCTGGCCAAGGTGCGGGAGCTGACCGGGTCTGACGGTTCGCCGGATGAGCTGCTCGAGCACTTCGGTCCGGCCGTACGCATGATCGGTGCCGGTATCCGCAACACGACGAACGCGACGATGCTGCAGGCCGGCTACAAGCACAACGTGATCCCCGGCGAGGCGGTCGCCTACGTCGACGGGCGCTACCTGCCGGGCCACGCGGACACCTTCATGCCGACCGTCCAGAGTCTCGTCGGTGACGCGATCGAGGTCGAGCCCTACATCACCGACACGGCTCTCGAGTACGGATTCGAGGGCGACCTGGTCGACGCCATGACGGTTGCGCTGCACAGTCAGGACCCCGAGGCGCACATCGCGCCATTCCTGATGTCGGGCGGAACCGATGCCAAGGCGTGGCACAAGCTCGGCGTCACGTCGTACGGGTTCACGCCGCTGCGCCTGCCGGGTGACCTCGACTTCACCGCGCTGTTCCACGGCGTCGACGAACGCGTGCCGGTCGATGCCTTGGAGTTCGGCTCGAAGGTGTTCGACGAGTTCCTGAACCTGATCTGACAAGTTCGAACCCTAGCGAGCGACCGAAGGGCCGACTTCGATCCCTAGCGAGCTTGCGAGCGGGAGGGAGCGAGGAACGAGCGACCGAAGGGCCCAGTTCGATCCCTAGCGAGCTTGCGAGCGGGAGGGAGCGAGGAACGAGCGACCGAAGGGCCGTTCAGAGGGTGCTGCGCATGCGCATGATCTTGCGGCGCAAGGTGATGGTGCGCTCGCCGAAACCGTCCTTGCGCAGTCGTTCGAGCTCCCAGCCCTGATATTCGGCTGCGTCGGTCAGCAGGCGACACACCGCCTGCCGTGACTGTGTCCGCGGGATCGTCAGGTTCCAGAACTCGTACTCGATCATCTGCTCCCTTTCCTTGGACTAGCGCGCGGCCGCCGACACGTCGTCGAGGGCCTGGACGATCTCCGCAGGGAGCTCAAGCTCCTCGGAGGCAAGACTTTCCTGGAGCTGCGCTGACGTGCGGGCGCCGACGATGGCCGATGCCACGCCGGGGCGGGCGAGCAGCCACGCGAGTGACACATGGGCCACGGTGACGCCGAGCCCCTCTGAGGCACGCGCGACCGCTTCGACCACGGCCGACTTGGCGGGTGTGAGGTAGCGGGAGACGAAGTCACCCCAGCCAGGATCCGCGCCACGCGAATCTGCCGGTATGCCGGCGCGATATTTGCCTGTCAGCACCCCACGGCCGAGCGGCGACCATGCCAGGACGCCCATCCCGTGGTGCTCGGCGGCACCCATGACCTCATCCTCAGGCTCTCGATGCACCAGCGAGTACTCCACCTGTGTGCTGATCAGCGGCAAACCGTCAGGGCGCCCGGCGAGCCAGGTGTGCGAGAGCGAGGTCTGCCAACCGGTGAAGTTGGAGATGCCGACATACCTGACCTTGCCGTCCCGCACGACCTGCTCGAGCGTTGCGAGCGTCTCCTCGATCGGCGTGTTCTCGTCCCACCGATGGATCTGCCAGAGGTCGAGGTGGTCGGTGCCGAGCTGGCGGAGCGATCGGTCGAGCTGATCGAGCAGTGATCGACGGGACCCGTCTCTGACGACCTCACCACCGCGGTGCACCAGCGCCGCCTTGCCGGCGAGCACGATCTTGTCGCGTACCCCGGTCTTGGCGAGCAGATCGCCGAGCAGCTGTTCGCAGTTGCCATCGCCATAGATCGGCGCAATGTCGACGAGCGTGCCGCCGGCATCGAGGAAGGTCTTGAGCTGATCTTCGGCCTCGAACGAGTCGACTGCCTCACCCCAGGACATCGTGCCGAGCGCGAGCCGCGAGACCTCGAGGCCCGAACGACCGACGCGGCGATACTGCATGGGCGCAACGCTAGTCCGGCAATGCTTGAGCCGCCGGTAGGCTCGCACAGTGGACTTATTCCGTGCCGTGGTCCTGGGTGTCATCCAGGGACTCACCGAATTCCTTCCGATCTCCAGCAGCGCACATCTCGCGATCTTTCCGAAGTTCTTCGGGTGGGACGATCCGGGTGCCGCGTACACGGCGGTCATCCAGATCGGCACCGAGCTTGCGGTGCTGCTCTACTTCTGGCGAGACATCTGGACTATCGGGTCTGGCTGGGTGCGCGGCGTGTTCTCCCGTGCTGCTCGTCAGCAGCCCGAGTGGCGCATGGGTTGGTTCATCATCATCGGCTCGATGCCGATCGTGGCCCTCGGTCTCGCGCTTCAGAATCTGATCGATCGGGAGTTCCGCAACCTGTGGGTCATCGGCACCACCTTGGTGGTCCTCGGTGTCGTGCTGGGGATCGCAGAGCGGGTCGGCCGCAAGAGCCGCCCGATCGAGCAGCTCACGATGCGTCACGCGATTCTGCTCGGCTTCGCCCAGGCAGGCGCGCTGGTGCCAGGGGTCTCACGCTCCGGCGCGACGATCAGCATGGGGCTGTTCCTCGGCTACGAGCGCGCAGCGGCCACTCGTTATGCGTTTCTGCTGGCCATTCCAGCCGTGGTCGGTGCTGGCGTGTTCAAGCTCAAGGACATCGGCGGAACCAACAACTACGGGGTGGGCCCGACGATCGTCGGCACCGTTGTCTCGTTCGTGGTCGGCCTCGCCGTCATCCACTGGCTCCTCAGGTATGTCAGCACGCGGTCGTACGCACCCTTCGTCGCCTACCGCATCGTGCTGGGCTTGTTGGTGCTCGGCCTGGTCGCGGCTGGTGTCATCACCGCCGGCACAACTGTCAGCTGAGTCCTTTCGACAAGCTCAAGGAACGGCAGAGTCACCCATGAACTGCGCGATCAGGTCCACCGGATGATGAGCTGCGCGATCGGTCCTTGAGCCTGTCGAAAGGACTCAGAGCCACCCGGAGCGCTTGAAGCGCCAGTAGATGTAACCGCAGATGACGCCGGTGACGACGATCACCAGCGGATAGCCGAACGTCCACCTGAGCTCAGGCATGTGCTGAAAGTTCATGCCGTAGACGCCGGCGATGGCGGTCGGTACGGCGAAGATCGTGGCGCCGGCGGTCAGCTTGCGCATGTCCTCGTTCTGCTGGACGCTCAGCTGTGCCAGATGCGCGTTGAGTGCGTTGTCCAGCAGTTTGTCGATCGATTCGATCGCGTCTGCGGCTCTGGTCAGGTGGTCGGCGATGTCACGGAAGTATGGACGCGCGTCCTCGGGCATCGACATCGTCGCGAACCGTTCGAGCGGGTCCCGCAACGGCATGACCGCGCGCCTGAACTCCAACGTCTCCCGTTTGAGCCGATAGATGCGGGTCGAGTCATTCGACGGCTCGCTGGAGAACACCGACGTCTCGACCTCTTCGACATCGCGCTCAAGCTCTGCCGCGACCTCCTCGTAGTGATCGACGATCGAGTCCACGACGGCGTGAAGAGCGGCGGTCGGACCGTGCGACAGCGGTTCGATCATCGACTCGGCAGCCTTGCGGGCATCCTTGAGGCCCGGCCCGCCATGCCTGACGGTCAACAGGAACTTCTCGCCCATGAAGATGTTGACCTCATGGGTCGTGATGTCATCGTCGCTGTACGAAACGGTCCGCAGGGCCATGAACAGGTGATCTTTGTACTTCTCCACCTTGGGGCGCTGATGAGCCTCCAGCGCGTCCTCGACGGCAAGCGGATGAAGTCCCAGTGTCGAAGCCACCCGATCGAGCTCGTCAGCCTCCGGATCGCCGACGCCAATCCACAGGAAGTCGTCCTGGCCCAGACCTGCCAGAGCTGCCTCGAGCGACTCGGTGTCCTGCTCAATCGACTCGCGGACGCCGTCCCGGTAGACCGCGCTGTCAATGATCACCACGTCATTGTGCCCCGCTCTGCGCCCTCGTACCGTCGACATGCCGTAGCCGCCCTGCCGATACGCTCAGAGCATGCGCAGCTGGAAGACACCCGAGGTTCCGTCACTCGAGGATCTCGGTGTCAGCCACGGACCTGCCGTCAATGTCTACGACACCGCCAGCAAGGCACTTGTCGCCAGCGATCCCACAGGGACGGCGCGCCTCTACGTCTGTGGCATCACGCCATACGACGCGACACACCTCGGTCACGCGTCGACCTACCTCGCATTCGACCTGTTGCAACGTGCCTGGCTCGATCGTGGGCTTGAGGTCAACTACACCCAGAACGTCACCGATGTTGACGACCCGCTCCTCGAGCGAGCGACGGCGACCGGTGTCGACTGGGTCGAGCTGGCCGAGCGCGAGACTGAGCTGTTCCGCGACGACATGACCGCCCTCCGGGTGCTGGCTCCGGATGCGTACGTCGGCGCCGTCGAGTCGATCGACCTCGTGGTCGACCTCATCGACAAGCTCGACGCCGCGGGCGCTGTCTACCGAGTCGACGATGACCTCTACTTCGACGTGCACGCCGACGAGGGCTTTGGCTCGGTCTCAGGCTTCGACGAAGACGCGATGCTCAAGATCTTTCCCGAGCGTGGGGGAGACCCTGACCGGGCCGGCAAGAAGCATCCGCTCGACTGTCTGCTGTGGCTGGCCGAGAAGCCTGGTGAACCCTCGTGGGAGACAGGGCTCGGCCGCGGTCGTCCTGGATGGCACATCGAGTGCGCGGCGATCGCGCTGCAACACCTGGGCACGGCATTCGACGTGCAGGGCGGCGGATCCGACCTGGTGTTCCCGCACCATGAGATGTCAGCCTCAGAGGCGACTGTCGCTACGCATGAGGCATTCGCCAACGCCTACGTCCACGCCGGCATGGTCGGCTACGAGGGCGAGAAGATGTCGAAGTCCAAGGGCAATCTCGTGCTCGTCTCCAAGCTTCGTGCCGAGGGCCGCGATCCGATGGCGATCCGCCTTGCCCTGTTGGCGCACCACTACCGCAGCGACTGGGAATGGTTCGGCGGCGAGATCGATGTGGCCGAACAGCGCCTCTCCACCTGGCGCGCTGCCGTGGATCGACCGGCCGGGCCGTCAGGCGAGCAACTGGTTGGAGACATCAGATCAGCCATGACCCACGACCTCGATGCGCCGACCGCGCTGGCCGCTGTGGACGGTTGGGCAGCCAAGAGTGGTGATGATCCATCCGCTGGTACGACCGCGCGTGTCGCAATAGACGCCCTGCTCGGCATCCTGCTCTAGCGGTCAGGCCGGGTCGTCGCCCCGTCGGCGCAGATAGCGCTCGAACTCGCGCGCAATCGCGTCTCCGCTGGCCTCGGGGAGGTCACTGGTGTCGCGCTCGTTCTCGAGAGCCTCGACGTACTCGGAGATCTCGGCATCTCGCGAGGCCAGGTCTTCGGCTCCACGCTGCCAGGCGTCGGTCATCTCGACCAACACACCTTGGGGGAGGGGGAGCCCGATCGCATCCTCCAATGACCCGAGGAGCGCAAGCGTTGCCTTGGGGCACGGGGGCTCTGCGAGATAGTGCGGAACGGCTGCCCACAGCGAAGCGGTGACGATGCCCTCGGTCGCCGCGGTGTCATTGAGCACGGTGGTGATGCCGATGGGACCGGCGTAGCGAGACGGCTGCAAGGACATGCGTTCCATCAGGGCCTGGTCGGACGTGGAGCCGCTGACCGGCACGGGTCGGGTGTGCGGCGAGTCAGCCAGCAGCGCACCCAGGGTGATGAGCTCGGTGACGCCGGCGAGCTTGGCGATGCCGACCACATTCGAGCAGAACGCCCTCCAGCGGAAGTTCGGTTCGGGCGCCCGCAACAGCAGCACGTCACGCTCGCTGCGGGGTGGGTGTGCGTGATAGATCGTGGGCGCCGGCCACATGATGACGCGCTCTTCGTCTTCGCCGGTGTGCACGTGGGGGCGGTGCACCTGGAAGTCGTAGTAGTCCTCGGGGTCGAGCTCGATCAGCAGCTCGGCGTCCCATTCTTCGATGAGGTGATCGACTGCGCCTGAGGCGGCGTCGGCGGCATCGTTCCAGCCCTCAAAGGCCGCAACCATCCACGGGTCCCGCAGCGGCGGTATGTCGATCGATTCGCTCACACATTCACCCTACGCCGCCCCCGCCCACACGAAGCGGACAACCGGACGCGCTTCAGCGAAAAGGACCAAGCACTCAACGTCAGGAAAGCGTGGGCGAGCCAGGCCGACCAAAATGAGCGTCAGCGAAAAGCGATCAAGCACCCAACGTCAGGAAAGCGTAGGCGAGCGAAGCGAGCATAGCGGCCCGGTCGAGCGTCCGCGCGAGACCGGGAGTGAGCGCGAGGAACGAGCGCGCCCGCTATTCGTTCTCAGTGCGGTAGCCGAGGTTCGGTGAGAGCCAGCGTTCTGCCTCGTCGACGGTCCAGCCCTTGCGGTCTGCGTAGTCCTCCACCTGGTCGCGGCCGATGCGTCCGAGGACAAAGTACTGCGACTCCGGATGGGAGAAGTAGAGTCCGCTGACCGATGCGCCCGGCCACATGGCCATGCTGTCCGTGAGCTCGATCCCGGCGTTGTTCTCGACGTCGAGCAGCGACCAGATGGTCTGCTTCTCGGTGTGCTCGGGGCACGCGGGGTAGCCCGGTGCCGGCCGGATGCCTTCGTACTTTTCCTTGATCAGCTCTTCGTTGCTCAGCGCCTCGTTGGGGGCGTGAGCCCAGAACTCCTTGCGTACGCGCTCATGCATACGCTCGGCGAATGCCTCGGCCAGGCGATCGGCGAGTGACTCCAGCAGGATTGCGTTGTAGTCGTCGAGGTCTTCCTTGAACTCCATGATCTTTTCGGTGGCACCGAGGCCAGCCGTGACGGCGAATGCGCCGACATAGTCACGCAGTCCGGTGTCCTTGGGTGCCACGAAGTCGGCGAGCGACTTGCGCGCCGATCCTTCACGTCCCTCACCCTGCTGACGGAGCTGATGCAGTGTCGTGAGCACCTCGGTGCGTGACTCGTCGGTGTAGAGCTCGATGTCGTCGCGCTCAATCTGGCTTGCTGGGAACAGACCGAACACACCATTGGCCTGGATCCAGTTCTCGGCGATGACCTTGTCGAGCATCGCGAGCCCGTCGTCATAGAGCTTGCGCGCGGCCTCGCCCGTCGCCGGGTTGTTGAGGATGTCGGGGAAGCGACCCTTCATCTCCCACGTGTGGAAGAACGGCTGCCAGTCGATGTAGTCGCGTAGCTCTTCGAGCGGGTAGTTCTTGAACGTCTTGACGAACTGGGTCGCTGCACCATGTCGGTGGTCGCAGCTAGGTCCGGTGCACAGGTCGTGAGCCTGCTGCAGCAGCATGCGCGGACGAGGTGGTTGATAGGACGACCAGTCGATCGGCATCGCCTTGGCGCGGGCCTCGTCTAGCTTCAGCAGGCTGCGGCTGTCCTGTCGCGAGGCGTGCCGTTCGCGGAGTGTGTCGTAGTCCGCGATCGTGTCGGCCAACAGCTTGGGCCGCTGCTCATCAGAAAGCAGCGCAGCAACCACTGGCACAGAACGAGACGCGTCCTTCACCCAGATGACGGGACCGTGGTACTTCTTGTCGACCTTGACCGCGGTGTGCGCACGCGATGTGGTCGCGCCTCCGATCAGCAGCGGGATGTCGAAGCCCTGTCGCTCCATCTCCGAGGCGACATTGACCATCTCGTCAAGAGAAGGCGTGATGAGGCCTGACAGTCCGATGGCATCTGCGCCGAGCTCCTTGGCGGCATCCAGGATCTTCTGGGCCGGAACCATCACGCCGAGGTCGACGACGTCGTAGTTGTTGCACTGCAACACCACGCCGACGATGTTCTTGCCGATGTCGTGCACATCGCCCTTGACCGTGGCCATGACGACCTTGCCGTTGCTGCGCTCGGCGTCACCGGGCTGCTTCTCGGCCTCGATGAAGGGGAGCAGGTATGCAACCGCCTTCTTCATGACGCGGGCCGACTTCACCACCTGGGGCAGGAACATCTTGCCGTCACCGAACAGGTCGCCGACGACGTTCATACCGTCCATCAGCGGGCCTTCAATGACCTCGATCGGACGGCCGCCGCGCTCGGAGATCACCTGACGGAGCTCTTCGGTGTCGTCCTCGGCGAACTCGTCCAGCCCCTTGACGAGGGCATGGGTGATGCGTTCGGTGACCGGCAGCGATCGCCATTCCTCGGTCTCGACTTCCTTGACGGAGCCGTCGCCGGCAAAGTCAGGTGCGATCTCGAGCAGTCGTTCAGTGCTGTCGGGCCGGCGGTTGAGCACGACGTCCTCGATGCGCTCGCGCAGGAGCTCGGGCACCTCGTCATAGACCTCAAGGGCACCGGCATTGACGATTCCCATCGTCAGCCCAGCCTTGATCGCGTGGTAGAGGAAGACGGCGTGGATTGCCTCGCGCACCGGGTTGTTGCCGCGGAACGAGAAGGACGCGTTGGAAATGCCTCCGGAGATGAGTGCACCCGGAAGGTTGTCGGTGATCCACTGGCACGCCTCGATGAAGTCGAGACCGTAGCGTTGGTGTTCCTCGATGCCGGTTGCCATCGCGAAGCAGTTGGGGTCGAAGATGATGTCCTCGGCGGGGAAGCCAACTTCGTCGACGAGGATGTCGTAGGCGCGCTGGCAGATCTCCTTGCGACGTTCGAGGTTGTCGGCCTGACCGTCCTCGTCGAAGGCCATCACGACGGCGGCAGCGCCGTGCTTGCGACACAGGCGGGCTTCGCGGACGAACTTCTCCTTGCCCTCCTTGAGGGAGATGGAGTTGACGATCGACTTGCCCTGGACGCACTTGAGCCCGGCTTCGATGACTTCCCACTTGGAGGAGTCGATCATGGTCGGAACGCGGCAGATGTCAGGCTCGGTCGCGACCAGCTTCATGAAGCGGTCCATCGCTTCGACGCCGTCGATCATGCCCTCGTCCATGTTGACGTCGATGACCTGTGCGCCGTTCTCGACCTGCTGACGAGCGACGCCCTGAGCGGTGTTGTAGTCGCCGGCCTTGATGAGGTTGCGGAACCGGGCCGAACCGGTGATGTTGGTGCGCTCACCGACGTTGACGAACAACGAGTCGCGGGTGATCGTGACCGGCTCAAGACCTGACAGCCGCAGAGCGGGAGTCACGGTCGGTGGGACCCGAGGGGTCTTGCCCGACACGTCACGGGCGATCGACGCGATGTGGGCAGGAGTCGTACCGCAGCACCCGCCGACCAGGTTGACGAATCCGGCATCCGCGAACTCGGCCACGATCGCTGCCGTCTCGTCGGGTGCCTCGTCGTACTCACCGAACGCATTGGGCAGACCCGCGTTGGGATAGCACGAGACGAAGGTGTCGGCGACGCGGGAGATCTCGGCGATGTAGGGCCGCATCTCCTTGGCGCCGAGCGCACAGTTGAGACCGACGAGCAACGGCTTGGCATGCCTGATGGAGTGCCAGAAGGCCTCGGTGACCTGGCCCGACAGCGTACGTCCGGAGGCGTCCGTGATCGTGCCGGAGATGATGACGGGCCAGCGACGCTCGCGATCCTCGAACAGCGTCTCGAGGGCGAAGATTGCCGCCTTGGCGTTGAGGGTGTCAAAGATCGTCTCGATCATCAGGACGTCCGAGCCACCGTCGACGAGACCGTTGGCCTGCTCGAGGTAGGCGGTGACCAGCTCGTCGAAGGACACGTTGCGGGCACCGGGATCATTGACGTCAGGTGAGATCGAGGCCGTACGACTGGTCGGACCGATCGCTCCGACCACGAAACGGGGCTTGTCCGGTGTCTTCTCGGTCATCGCATCGCATTCGCGGCGCGCGATGCGCGCGGACTCGAAGTTGAGCTCGTATGCGAGCTCCTCCATGCCGTAGTCGCTCAGCGACATGGTCGTTGCGTTGAAGGTGTTGGTCTCGATGAGGTCCGCGCCGGATTCGAGATATTCGCGATGAATGCTGGCGATGATGTCGGGAGCCGTGAGCGACAGCAGGTCGTTGTTGCCCTGCACATCGCTCGGCCAGTCCTTGAACCGCTCGCCGCGGTAGCCGGCCTCGTCGGGGCGGTCGCGCTGGATGGCCGTACCCATCGCTCCGTCGAGGATGAGGATGCGCTCGCGCAGGAGGGCGGTGAGTTCGTCTGTTGCGTCCGGACGAATGTTGACGGCGTCGGTCTCGATCGGTGCAGACAAGAGCAATCCTAGGTAGTGCGGTCGGCAGGAGTGCTGGGGATGTCCAGCCCACGGCGGGCTCGCCTAGGCCTCGGGAGATCCCGAACGGTGATACCAGTGTCTCACTTGTCGGAAAATCCTGTGGCCTACGGTTGAGGAATGAACAGTTTCGCCGCCGTGCTGTGGGATCTCGACGGCACGATCATCGACAGCGAACCGTTGTGGATGGCCGGTGAGCACGAATTGGCCGAGCGCTACGGCAAGACGTGGACCCAGGAGGACGGGCTGGCCTTGGTCGGCAACTCCTTGATCGGCTCGGGTGAATACATCAAGGAACGCCTCGACGCTGACATGTCCCCTGAGGAGATCGTCGACTTTCTCGTCATGCGCCTCGCCTTCGCGCTTCGCGAGGAGATCCCGTGGCGTCCCGGTGCCCGCGAGCTCATCGCCGCCCTGGAGGCAGAGGGCACACCACAGGCTCTGGTGACCATGTCCTATGCGCCGATCGCCGAACCGATTGCCGCGGTCACGCCATTTGCCGCCGTGGTCACTGGCGACATCGTCACCCACGGCAAGCCGCACCCGGAGCCATATCTGCGGGCCGCCGAGCTCCTGGGCGTGGATCCAGCGGACTGCCTGGCCATCGAGGACTCCGGCACCGGTGCGACCTCAGCCAACGCAGCCGGATGTCACGTGCTGGTCGTCCCACACTTCGTGAACGTTCCGGCAGCGCCTCGTCGAGCGCACCTGCCGACGCTGGAAAATGTCGGTCCGGACGCTCTCCGAGCGCTGTTCGACTGACTGGCTCGGGTCTGCCGGCCGTCAGGGAACTTGCGGGACTTCGGGGATGATCTCGGGGAATGGCGGGGGAGTGCCACCCCACTCGGGGCAGATCGCCTGGTGCGAGCACCACGCGCACAGTCCACTCTTGCGGGCCGGAAAGTCACGGGCTTCGGTCGCTTGCGCGATGGCATCCCACAGCGCAACAACTTTGCGCTCGGTCGCGATGAGCTCCTGCTCATCAGGCACATAGGTGAGGAACGACCCATCCGCTAGATACATCAGCTGCAGCAAGGAGGGGAGAACACCACGGGTGCGCCAGATGACCAGGGCATAGAACTTCATCTGGAAGAGCGCCTTGTCCTCATAGAGCGGATTGGGGCTCTTGCCGGTCTTGTAGTCCACCACTCGGATGCGGCCGTCGGGTGCGATGTCGATGCGGTCGACGATGCCCGCGAGGGTGAGGCCTGACTCGAGCTGATGGCTGACCTTTTCCTCACGGGTGTGCTCACCGAGATAGCGCGGATCTTCCATGCGGAAGTAGGTCTCGAGCAGCGTCACGGCTGACGCGAGCCAAGCCGTCTCGTCGGCCGCCTGTTCGGAGGAGAAGAGCTCGGCCAGACGCGGTTCGTCGGCCCGAAGCTTGTCCCACTCGCTCGGCAACAGCCGGACGGCCTCCTCGAGCGTGCGACTGGCTGCCGGCTCAGCGAGCAGGTCCTCAAGGACGGCGTGCACGAGGGTGCCGCGCACCATGACCGCATCGGCGGGCTCGGGGATGCGGTCGATGACTCGCAGCCGATAGCGCAGGGGGCAGTTCTGGAAGTCTCCAGCGCGCGATGGCGACAGCGAGTTGCGCACAGTTGTCACCGCGGGGGTGTCGTCGTGGATCTCAAGCTGTGATGCGTCCATTCCTGAAGGCTAGACGGGAGCACTGACGGAAGTCGGGAACCACGCGGCGTGACGATAGGTTAGGCCAGTGAGTTCTTCATCCTTCCCCTCAGCACCCGCCGGCACCTGGCGGCTCGGACGCGTCGGCGGCGTCGATCTGCTCGTCAAGCCGTCCATCCTGCTGATGGGCGTCGTCCTCGTCGCGCTGTTCGCGCCACGATTCGACGACCGATCGGGCGGCAACCCGTACGTGCTCGCGACCGCCTTCGTGCTCGCTCTGTATGCGTCGGTGTTCATCCACGAGCTGGCCCACGTGTTCACCGCTCGACGTTTTGGCATGCGGGTGCAGTCCGTGACCCTTCATCTCCTCGGTGGCGAGACGCTGATCGCGGGCGAGAGTCGTACGCCGTGGCAGGAGCTGGCGACCTCGATCGCCGGACCGATCACGTCAGCCGGCATCGGCTTCGGCGCCCTGTCGCTGTCAGACTCGATGAACGGCACGACCTCAGACGTCTTGTGGTCGGTCGGATACGTCAACATCCTGGTGGCCATCTTCAACATGCTTCCCGGCTTGCCGCTCGACGGCGGGCGGGTGTTCCGCGCCATCATCTGGCAGGTCACCGGACGTGAGGCGACGGGCGTACGCATCGCAGCCTGGATCGGTCGCGCGGCCGCCATCGGCATTGTCGTGATCGCTGTCGTCAACGGCCGCGATGGCGGAAGTCAGGTCGGCGTCAACATCGTCATCGCGTTGCTCATCGGCTGGTTCCTCTGGCAGGGCGCAGGCGATGCGCTCCGTCAGGCCGGCCGCTCCTCGCGCATCAACCTCCTGGTGGCGCGTACCCTCGCCGACACCCAGCACCCAGCACCCGCCGGAGCTCCTCAGTTGCCCGCCGACCTGCAGGGCGCCGACCTGCTGCGGGCCATGGCCTCGCTGCCGGCCGATGTCTACTCACTCACCGAGCCTGACGGGTCGATCTACGGCTCGCTCTCCGCACGCGCCGTCGACGACGCCTACCGGGCGAGCCGATGAGCGCCGGCATGCGGAGTGGGCTGCTCGTCGCGGGTGAGTGGGTACGGCTGACCGATCCCAAGGGCCGCAAGCACAACTTCGTGCTCGAGCCGGGCGCCCAGTTCTCGACCAAGAAGGGCCAGCTCAACCACGACGACATGATCGGGCATCCCGAGGGCATCGTCATCGAGTCCTCGATGGGTGCGGCCTATCAGGTGTTCCGCCCGCTGCTGTTCGAATATGTCGTCTCCATGCCTCGCGGCGCGGCGATCATCTACCCCAAGGACGCCGCGCAGATCATCACGATGGCTGACATCTACCCCGGCGCCCGTGTGGTCGAGGCCGGTGCAGGCTCCGGCAGCCTCACGACCTACCTGCTGCGTGCGATCGGCTCCGAGGGCACGCTCGGATCCTACGAGATCCGCGAGGAGTTCGCCGAGAACGTACGCCGCAACGTGGGCCAGATCGCGGGTGACGACGTGCCCGGCTGGACCCTGACGGTCGGTGACGTACGCGAGTCGATCACCGAGACAGAGATCGACCGGCTGATCCTCGACATGGTCGACCCGTGGACCTGCATCCCGCTCGCTGTCGAGCGGTTGGTGCCTGGCGGCATCGTGTGCGCGTACGTCGCAACGACGACACAGCTCTCCATGTTCGTCGAGTCAATCCGCGAGGACGGTGGATTCACCGAGCCGCACGCATGGGAGACGCTCGAGCGAAGCTGGCACCTCGAAGGCCTTTCCGTTCGACCCGATCACAAGATGAATGGCCACACCGCATTCCTCGTGACAGCCCGCCGGATGGCGCCGGGTCAGCGGTCACTCGAGAAGTCGCGCCGCCCCGCGCCGGGAGCATACGGGCCCGACTACAAGGGGCCACGACCCTTCGGCCTGGAGGTCGAAGACGAGTCGTGACACCGGTCGTCACAAAAGCGACACCAATTCGTTGCCCGTGATGACCCGATCTGCGTGGAGCGTGCAGGTATGGTCTGGCGTACGAGCAGGAGGTGGCTATGACCGACAACGAGCCCGTCCAGAAGCGTGGTCAAACCAGCGAGTCTGAGCAGGAGCTTGGCTACTTGCGCGCGGAGGTTGAGCATCTGCGCCGCCGACTCGGCACCGAAGGGTCCACCGATTCGCGGTTGAGCGAGATCGAGGCCAAGTTGTCGGCCACCAATGCGCAGAACGAGCGCCTGACGTCGACGCTGCGCGAGGCGCGCGACCAGATCGTCACGCTCAAGGAAGAGGTCGACCGGCTGGCACAGCCCCCGACCGGCTTCGGAACGTTCCTCAAGCGCAACGACGACGACTCGGTTGACGTGTTCACCGGCGGGCGCAAGCTGCGGGTCAACGTGAGCCCTGCGGTCGACAAGGACTCCCTGCGCAAGGGTCAGGAAGTCATCCTCAACGAGGCCATGAACGTCGTGACGGCACTCGACTTCGAGCAGACCGGCGAAGTGGTGTCGCTCAAAGAGATCCTCGCCGACGGCGAGCGCGCCCTGGTGATGGGCAATGCGGACGAAGAACGGGTCGTACGCCTCGCCGAGCCGCTGCTGGGCCTCAAGATCCGACCGGGTGACTCGTTGCTGCTCGACAGTCGCTCGGGATATGTCTATGAACGCGTGCCCAAGAGCGAGGTCGAAGAACTCGTCCTCGAAGAGGTCCCCGACATCGACTACGACAGCATCGGCGGTCTCAAGAGTCAGATCGAGTCGATCCGTGACGCTGTCGAGATGCCCTACCTGCACCCGGAGCTGTTCATCGAGCACGAGCTCAAGCCGCCCAAGGGTGTGCTGCTCTACGGTCCTCCCGGCTGCGGCAAGACACTGATCGCCAAGGCGGTCGCGGCGTCGCTGGCCAAGAAGGTCTCCGAGCGCACCGGCGAGGAGGGGCGTTCATACTTCCTCAACATCAAGGGCCCAGAGCTGCTCAACAAGTACGTCGGCGAGACCGAGCGACACATCCGCCTGGTGTTCCAGCGTGCGCGTGAGAAGGCGAGCGAAGGCACCCCGGTCATCGTGTTCTTCGACGAGATGGACTCGCTGTTCCGCACTCGTGGCTCGGGTGTCTCATCCGACGTCGAGAACACGATCGTCCCGCAGTTGCTCAGTGAGATCGATGGTGTCGAAGGACTCGAGAACGTGCTGGTGATCGGTGCCTCCAACCGCGAGGACATGATCGACCCGGCGATCCTGCGGCCGGGCCGCCTCGACGTCAAGATCAAGATTGAGCGCCCTGACGCGGAGTCGGCGCGCGACATCTTCAGCAAGTACCTCACGCCCAACCTCCCGCTGCACGCCGAAGACCTGGCGGAGTTTGGCGGCGATCGCGCTGGCTGCGTCAACGGCATGATCCAGCGCACGGTTGAGCGGATGTACACCGAGTCCGAGGACAACCAGTTCCTCGAGGTCACGTACGCCAATGGCGACAAGGAAGTCCTCTACTTCAAGGACTTCAACTCCGGCGCCATGATCCAGAACATCGTCGACCGGGCCAAGAAGATGGCGATCAAGGATCTCCTCGAGAGCGGTCAGAAGGGTCTGCGGGTGCAGCACATGCTGCAGGCGTGCCTTGACGAGTTCAAGGAGAACGAGGACCTCCCCAACACGACCAACCCCGATGACTGGGCGCGGATCTCGGGCAAGAAGGGTGAGCGCATCGTGTTCATCCGCACCCTCATCTCCGGCAAGAGCGGCAATGAGCCTGGGCGCTCGATCGACACCGTCGCCAACACCGGCCAGTACCTCTAGTCCTCTTGGAGCACGATCTGCGCGTAGCCGCCTACGACAGCGCCGACGCTCAGTTGCTCACGGCTGAGGTGCAGGCGATCTACCGGGCGCGCTACGGCGGCGAGGGCGACACCGCGCCAATTGACACCACCGAGTTCGACGGGCCGAGCGGTCGCTTCTTCATGATCTACGTCGACGACGTGCCGGCCGCGATGGGTGGTTGGCGCTGGCACGGGGATGGCGGTGACGCAGAGATCAAGCGGATGTACGTCCGTGAGTCGTTTCAGCGCCGCGGTCTGGCCCGGATCATCCTCGCCGAGCTTGAGCGAACTGCCTCGGCCGCCGGCGTCCGTCGGCTGATCCTCGAGACGGGACTCGAGCAACCTGAGGGCATCGCCCTCTACCGTTCCGCCGGTTATGTCGACATCCCGGCGTTCGGCTTCTATGCCGATGACGAGCTCAGCGTTCACCTCGGCAAGGTCTTGTGACGCTCGAAGTACGGCCTTCCCCGATCGACGGCGAGCCCGCTGTGGCGCTCCTGGCCGAGCTCGATGCCGAATACGTACGCCGGTGGGGTCACGGCGACGATGCATCGACCTTGCCCGAGGAGTTCGAGTTGCCCCGTGGTCAGTTCTTTGTGGCGTGGATTGACGGCGTGCCCGTCGGAACGGGTGGGTGGAGGAGCGACGGTGATATGGCCGAGATCAAGCGCATGTTCGTGCGCCCTCAGGCGCAGAGACAGGGCGTCGCCCGGGAGCTGCTTGCTGCCATCGAGGCGTCGGCCATCGGAGTGGGATTCTCGCGATTTGCACTCGTCACGGGAGAGCTTCAGCCAGAGGCAACCGCTTTGTATCGTGCAACTGGGTACACCGAGATCGCACCCTTCGGTGTGTACGCCGAGGGTCCCTCGGCAACCTTCCTGGGCAAGACAGTCAATTGAGCAAGGAGCTCCACCGTGGGAGTCAGGCGCATGGACAACGTCGGAATCGTTGTCGAGGACCTCAAGGGCGCTGTCGCGTTCTTCACTGAGCTCGGTCTGGAGCTGGAAGGCGAGGGTCGGGTCGAGGGACCGTTCGTCGACGACTGCATGGGGCTCGAGGACGCCAGCTGCGACGTCGCCATGATGCGCACTCCTGATGGCCACAGCCGTCTCGAGCTCGCCACGTACCGCAATCCCACCGCGATCGACAACGCACTGCCCGCTCAGCCGCACCACACGCTCGGCATGCATCGGGTGATGTTCGCGGTCGACGACATCGAGGATGTCGTGGCCCGTCTGGCGACACACGGGGCCGAGCTCGTGGGCAGGATCGCCCGTTACGAAGACTCGTACCTAGTTTGCTATGTCCGCGGTCCGGAAGGAATCTTCATCGGGCTCGCCGAGCAGCTCAACTGATCCGACTCAGAGTGCCGTCGTGCGGCCGTTTCCGAGCTGGTCAACCGCTAGCAGGCGGTGGCTGCTGCTCCTGTGCGCCGACGGCGCGACGGTCGAGCAACTGCTCGACCAAGATGTCTCCGTGGCCAGCATGACGGGCCAGCTCGGTGAGCAGGTGGGCATAGATGAAGCGCAGGCTGATCGGCGTTCCACGCCAGTCAAAGACCTCGTCGAGGTCATGTTCGGCGGCAATCTGCCGGGAGAGGCTGCAGGCGTCGAGATAGCGGCTCCGGACCTCGCCTGAAGTGTCCGCCGGCTCCAGAACGAAGCTCTCGTCAACGGTTTCGGGGATTCCGACCTGCTCGCGGGCCATCCCCGCCACCCGGTGGTGAAACCACACCTGCTCGACGAACGTGGCGTGCTTGATCAACCCAAGAGGTGTGGTCAGCGAAGGCACCAGCTGGGCTCGTGCCTCATCCTCGGTGAGACCGTCCAGCAAGGCCGCAAGCTCTGCGCGTTGCGCCTCGAGCTGGTACTCCAACACGGCGCGCTCGTCGCCGGTCCGATACGTCGTCACTGCGCCATCCTAACGGCGCACCCAGCGACGCTATTCGACCTTGTGGCCGCGGCCCTTGACCCGCACATCGTCCCGGTCGGCCCTGTCGGTGGCCGGCACCGAGATCACTGCGCCGCCATCGGTGTCGAGGATCGTTCCGGTGATGTAGGACGCAGCATCCGACGACAGGAAGAGTGCGCTGTCGGCGACATCGTCGACGGTGCCCCACCGACGAAGCGGCATGGACTGTCCGATGTGGTCCTTCATCTCCTGCGTGGGCGAGACGACGTTCTCCATGCCCCATGACCCTGCGATCGGACCGGGGGAGATGCCATTGACCCGTACGCCTTCGGGACCCCATTCGAGCGCGAGCACCTTGATGAGCATGTTGACGCCGGCTTTGGCGGCACACACATGGGCCTGAAAGTTGAGCGGACGAACCGCCTCGGGTGCAGTGATCGCGATCATCGAGGCGCCTCGCTTGTTGAGCACGTCATAGCTGGCCCGGAAGACGTTGAACGTACCCACCAGGTCGATGTCGATGACGGCCTTGAAGCCGTTGGCCGACATGTCCGCCGCGGGGGCATAGAAGTTGCCGGCCTGTCCTGCAACGACGATGTCGATGTTGCCGAGTTCCTCGGCTGTGCCCTTCATGGCGGCGTCGATCGCTTCGTAGTCGCGCACGTCACCGCTGTAGCCGCGCACCTCGCCGCCGAGCTCCTTGAGTTCTGCGACAGCAGCGTCGACCCGCTCCTGGTTGCGGCTCAGCACGGCGACCTTGGCACCCTGCTCGGCGTAGCGGCGGGCGATCTGCAGGTTCATGCCACGAGTGCCACCCGCGACAAAGGCGACCTTGCCCGCAAGGATTCCGGTTCCAAACGTGTCTGTCATGGGAAAACTAGAACACGTTTCAGTTTCGCTGTCCAGCGACCCGCCGCTCATGACTCCAGGATGCCTCCACCCGCGAATTGATCGGCCGAGATGCTTAACCGCGGCAGGTTGGGACAACGGGGCCGGGCGGCCGCCGTAGGGTTACGGCATGACCGTACGGCGCGTGCAGGGGAGTGAAGTCGAGTACGGCATCTCCGTGCAAGGGCAACCGCACGCCAATCCGATGGTTGCCTCGACCCACGTGGTCAACTCCTACGCCGCGGCGCACGGGCTGACGCGGCGAGCGCGATGGGACTTCGAGGAGGAGAACCCGCTGCGAGACGCGCGAGGATTCGACCTCAGCCGTGAAGTGGCCGACCCGTCACAGCTCACCGACGAGGACATGGGACTCGCCAACATCATCTTGACCAATGGCGCCCGGTTGTACGTCGATCACGCTCACCCCGAGTACGCCAGCCCTGAGGTCACCAACCCGATGGACGTCGTGATCTGGGAGAAGGCCGGCGAGAACGTCATGCGGCTCGGCGCCGAGCTGGCGGCACAGATCCCCAACACCGCACCGATCGTGCTCTACAAGAACAACGTGGACAACAAGGGCGCGTCATACGGCTCACACGAGAACTACCTCATGGACCGAAGTGTCCCGTTCGAGAACATCGTCGAGCACCTCACCCCGTTCTTCGTCACCCGACAGGTGTTCACGGGTGCCGGTCGGGTGGGCCAGAAGCAGGACGGCAGCGTCCACGCATTCCAGATCAGCCAGCGTGCCGACTACTTCGAGGTCGGCGTGGGCCTGGAGACCACCCTCAAACGGCCCATCATCAACACCCGGGACGAGCCACACGCCGATCCCAAGAAGTACCGCCGACTCCACGTGATCATCGGCGACGCCAACTGCTCCGAGACCGCGATCTACCTCAAGCACGGCACGACCTCGCTGGTGCTGGCGATGATCGAGGCCGGCTTTGTCACCGGCAACCTCGCCCTCGCCGCGCCGGTCACCGCGCTGCACGAGATCTCGTACGACCCGACACTCACGCACAAGGTTGAGCTTGCCGACGGTCGGACCATGACCGCGTTGGAGATCCAGGCGGCCTACCTCGAGCTCGCCAAGCAGTTCGTCGCCCGCGAAGGATCCGACGAGCAGACCGACGACATCCTCGCCCGGTGGGAGAGCGTGCTGGAGCGGCTTGCCCGTGACCCGATGGAGTGCGTCCGTGAGCTCGACTGGGTCGCCAAGCTGGCGCTGCTGGAGCAATACCGCGAGCGCGACGGACTCGACTGGGACCACGCCAAGCTGCACCTGGTCGACGTGCAGTATCACGACATCCGGCTCCACAAAGGTCTCTACCACCAGCTCGTACGCACCGGGCGCATGGAGCGGTTGATCACCGAGGACCAGATCGCTGCCGCCGTCACGGACCCGCCGCTCGACACCCGTGCCTACTTCCGAGGTATGTGTCTGGCTCGGTTCTCCAAGGACATCGCCGCTGCCTCGTGGGACTCAGTCATCTTCGACCTGCCGGGCCACGACTCGCTGCAACGCATACCGACGATGGAACCCCTGCGAGGCACCGCCGAGCACGTCGGTGAGCTGTTCGAGACCAGTCAGACAGCTTCCGAGCTGTTTGCCGCGATCACCCGCCGCTGATCCCGCCGGTTGAGCCAGTCGAAACCCGGGACGCCGGTTGAGCCTGTCGAAACCCCCGGGCGCCGGTTGAGCCTGTCGAAACCCCCGGGGCGCCGGTTGAGCCTGTCGAAACCCCGATGTCGTTTCGTCACCACACAGTCACACCCGTGGGGATAGGGTTCAGGTATGTCTGAGCAGCAGCACAAGAACACCCGCAAACAGACCGAGCCCGAGGTCACGGCCGAGGCACCTGAGGTCGACGTCGAGCAGAAGGTCAAGCTCGACGATGACGTCGACTCGATCCTCGACGAGATCGATGACGTGCTCGAGGAGAACGCGGAGGAGTTCGTCCGCAGCTTCGTGCAGAAGGGCGGGCAGTGATGCTCCCTGACGGCAATCGCCTGTCCGGATCGTCCTCGTTCGCCGACTACCTCTCCTCAACCGCGCCAGACCTGATGCCCGGAGCCGCCGCACGCGGGGCGGGCGGCAGCCACGGTGATCTCGCCCCACACGGCACGACGATCGTGGCGGCAACCTTCGACGGCGGAGTCGTCATGGCCGGCGACCGTCGGGCCACGATGGGCAATGTCATCGCCCAGCGCGACATCCAAAAGGTCTTTCCGGCCGATGAGTTCTCCTGCATCGGCATTGCGGGCAGTGCCGGCTTGGCGATCGAGCTCGTACGCCTCTTCCAGGTCGAGCTCGAGCACTACGAAAAGATCGAGGGCATCGTCCTTTCGGCCGACGGCAAGGCCAACCGCCTCGCAGCGCTGATCCGGGGCAACCTCGGGCTCGCGATGCAGGGCCTGGCGGTCGTTCCGCTGTTCGCCAGCTTCGATCTTGAGATCAAGCAGGGACGCATCTTCTCCTACGACGTCACGGGTGGACGCTACGAGGAGCACGCGTTCCACTCCGTCGGCTCCGGATCGATGTTTGCCCGGGGAGCCCTCAAGAAGCTCTACGGCCCCGACCTCACCGAGGCCGACTGCGTCACGGCAGTCATCCAGGCGCTCTACGACGCCGCTGACGATGACTCGGCAACCGGCGGTCCTGACCTCACACGTCGCATCTTCCCGATTGTCGCCGTCGTCACGGCCGATGGTTACCGACGTCTCGCCGACGAGGAGGTCGGCGCCATTGCCGACGACGTCATCGGTGGCCGACTCATCCGTCCTGATGGCCCAACCGCCCCGCTGAGCTGAGAGGAGAACTCCGATGACACAGCCGTTCTACGTTTCGCCCGAGCAGCTCATGAAGGACCGGGCTGACTTCGCCCGCAAGGGCATCTCCCGTGGCCGCAGCGTCGCGATCGTCCAGTACGCCGACGGCATCCTGTTCGTCTCTGAAAATCCCTCCAAGGCCCTGCACAAGATCAGCGAGATCTACGACCGGATCGGCTTTGCCGCCGTGGGCCGCTACAACGAGTTCGAGAACCTCCGCATCGCCGGTGTACGCCTGGCCGATCTGCGTGGTTACTCCTACGACCGACGCGATGTCACCGGTCGTGGGCTTGCCAACGCATACGCGCAGACGCTCGGCACGATCTTCTCCTCGGGCGGCGAGAAGCCATACGAGGTCGAGATCTTCGTCGCCGAGGTCGGTGACACCGCCGAGCAGGACCAGATCTATCGGCTCACCTACGACGGGTCTGTCGCCGATGTGCAGGGATTTGGTGTGATGGGCGGACAGAGCGAACAGGTCGAGACACACCTCGGTGCGCACTTCAAGCCCGGTATGCCGCTGAAGAAGGCGATCAAGGTCGCCGTAGCCGCGCTGGGCCATGACGCAGAGCCGCCGCGAACCGTTGACTCGGCGTCGCTGGAGGTCGCCGTGCTGACTCGCACCCGTTCGCAGCCGCGCAAGTTCCGCCGCCTCAGCGAGGCCGATGTCGACGAAGCCCTCGGCGCCTAGACCACCGACTCGCCGCAACACCCACCTTTGGGCGCACCTTGTTGCCGCCGCCGGACTAGGCTGACCGCATGGATCGGCGGATCTTCGGCATCGAGAACGAGTACGGAGTCACGTGCTCGTTCAAGGGGCAGCGCCGTCTGTCGCCCGACGAGGTGGCCCGCTATCTGTTTCGCCGGGTGGTCTCCTGGGGCCGCAGCAGCAATGTGTTTCTGCGCAACGGCGCTCGCCTCTACCTCGATGTGGGCAGCCACCCGGAGTACGCGACACCCGAATGCGATGATCTCGTCGACCTCGTCACTCACGATCGGGCGGGGGAGCGCATCCTCGAGGGTTTGATGATCGACGCGCAGCAGAGGCTCGCCGATGACGGCGTCGAGGGCGACATCTACCTTTTCAAGAACAACACCGACTCGGCGGGCAACTCATACGGCTGCCACGAGAACTACCTGGTGGGCAGAGCGGGGGAGTTCAGCCGACTCGCCGACGTGCTCATCCCGTTCCTCGTCTCGCGCCAGATCATCTGCGGCGCCGGCAAGATCCAGCAGACGCCACGCGGCACGATCTTTTCGGTCAGCCAGCGCGCAGAGCACATCTGGGAAGGCGTCTCCAGCGCGACAACCCGCTCACGCCCCATCATCAACACCCGTGACGAGCCGCATGCCGATGCCGAGAGGTTCCGCCGTCTGCACGTCATCGTCGGCGACTCCAACATGAGCGAGACGACCACCTTGCTCAAGGTCGCCACGACCGATCTGGTGCTGCGGATGATCGAGGGTGGCGTGTCGATGCGCGACATGACCCTCGACAACCCGATTCGAGCCATCCGCGAGATCTCGCACGACATGACGGGACGCAAGAAGGTCCAGCTGGCCAACGGCCGCGAGCTCTCGGCCCTGGAGATCCAGGCCGAGTACTTCGGCAAGGCTGCCGAGTTCGTCGACCGACACGGGCTGCACACGCCCACCATCACCCGCGTGCTCGATCTGTGGGAGCGCACGCTCAAGGCTGTCGAGTCCGAGGACCTGTCGCTCGTCGAGCGCGAGATCGACTGGGTCATCAAGTACAAGCTGCTCGACCGCTATCGCTCGGTCAACGGCCTCAGCTGGGGTGATCCGCGCATCGCTCAGCTCGATCTGGCCTATCACGACATCCGTCGCGACCGCGGCATCTTCTATCTGCTGGAGAACAAGGGTGCTGTGGCCCGGGTGACGAACGATCTCGACGTGTTCGCAGCCAAATCCATCCCGCCGCAAACCACCAGAGCCCGCCTCCGAGGCGACTTCATCAAACGGGCGCAGGAGCGCCGCCGCGACTTCACGGTCGACTGGGTGCACCTCAAGCTCAACGACCAGGCGCAACGCACTGTCCTGTGCAAAGACCCGTTCCGTTCGCATGACGAGAGGGTCCAACGACTGATCGACGGCATGTGACAGCTCGGGTCTTGGGCGCTGTCGATACGATGGTCAACGGCCTGTCACCCGATCAAAGGTTTATCCGTGCGTCGACTTCTCGTGGCAACTGTTGCCGCCACCAGCTTGGTTCTTGCAGGATGCGGTTCTGACGCCTCCGCCGGCGGTCTGGGTGACGTCACCGTCAGCAAGTCAGCCAAGCCCAAGGTCACGGTCAACAAGGGCTTCACGGCAACCAAGACCGCATCACGGGTGCTCAACCCCGGCAGTGGCGAGGAGCTCGCGGAGGGTGACGCCGTCAAGGTCAACTACGTGGCGATCAACGGCCGCACCGGCAAGGAGTTCGACAACTCTTTCACCAGCGACAAGCCGCTGACCCTGACGCTTTCCGACACGTCGGTCCTGCCCGGATTTGTCAAGGGCCTCAAGGGCCAGAAGGTCGGCAGCCGCATCCTCGTGGCGATTCCGCCCGAGGACGGTTTCGGTCAGGCTCAGCCTGACCTGGGCATGCAGAAGGACGACACGATGGTGTTCTTGTTCGATGTCGTCGCCAAGGTCCCCACGATGGCTTCCGGCACGGCCAAGGCCCTCCCGAAGGACCTCCCCAAGCTCGTCCTGGACGACAAGAAGCAGCCGTCGAAGTTTGAGAAGACAGACACGACCGACGCCACGAAGGACAAAGCCAGCGCCAACGTCGTCATCGAGGGCGACGGGCCCGTCGTGGCCCTCGGTCAGACGGTCAGCGTGCACTACCTCGGTCAGATCTACCCGGCCGGCAAGACCTTCGACAGCTCATGGGCCCGCGAGGCGCCGTCCTCGTTCCAGCTCGCAGAGGGCCAGCTCATCAAGTGCTGGACCGATGAGCTGGCCGGTCTGAAGGTCGGCAGCCGCGTCGTGCTGGTGTGCCCGGCTGACGTCGCATACGGCGACGAAGGCAGCGGTGAGGACATCAAGGGTGGCGACACGCTGATCTTCTCGATCGACTTGCTCGACGCTTCCTGACATTCTCCTCTCATGGCCGAGCGCAAGACCGAGAGGTTGATGAACCTCATCTTCGCGCTATTGGTGAGCAAACAATTCCTCACCAAGGTCCAGATCAGAGATGCAATCGCCGACTATCGCGATGCGCCGAGCGCCGACGCATTTGACCGCATGTTCGAGCGGGACAAGGAAGAGCTGCGTGAGCTCGGCATCCCGGTCGAGACCGGCGAGAACGACGTCTACTTCCACGACGAGGTCGGCTACCGCATCAGGCGCGATGAGGCGGAGCTGCCCGATCTGGAGCTGACGCGCGAGGAAGCAGCCGTCATCGGCCTGGCGACCCAGGTGTGGGAGCACGCTGGTCTGGCCAACGCCTCGACGACCGCACTGATGAAGCTCAAGGCCATCGGCGTCGACGTCGACACCTCCGTGCTGCGCATGGCCGAACCCAAGCTCTCGACCAACGAGCCCTCATTCGATGTGGTCTGGGACGCCGTCACCCGCCGCATCCCGGTGTCGTTCGTCTACGCCCGACCGGGCGGCGAACCGATGGAGCGCCACCTCCAGCCGTGGGGGATCATCTCGTGGCACGACCGCTGGTATGTCGGCGGATATGACCTGGACCGCGAAGGTCCGCGGATCTTCCGGCTTTCACGCATCGTCGGCGAGGTCGCCACGACCGGGTCGCCCGGCTCGTACGACGTGCCCGAGGGAACTGACATGAAGGACCTCGCTCGTGGCCTGATCCCGGCACCACCTGATGAAGCTGCCGTGCTGCGCATACGCAAGGGACGTGGGCTGTCGCTGCGCCGACTCGCCGAGCAGGTGACCCCGATCGATGACGAACTCGACGAAGTCGCAATTCGCTATTCGTCGGACTGGGAGCTTGCGTCAGAGGTTGCGTCCTACGGACCTGATGTCGTCGTCGTCTCGCCGCCCGCAGTGCGCGATGCGGTCATCGAGCGGCTTCAGGCGGCCGCCAGCGGGACGGTGACAACATGAGTCGCTCCCAGCAGCAGGTCGTACGGATGCTGGCCCTGGTGCCCTATCTGCAGTCTCGCGGCGGCATCCCGGTCAATGACGTGGCGGCGGAGTTCGGGGTCAAGCCCAAGCAGATCCGTGACGACCTCCGGCTGCTGATGTACACCGGCGTGGGCGAGTACCCCGGCGAGCTGATCGACTTCGACCTGACAGCACTTGAAGATGACGGCGTGGTCGCCATCCGGGATGCCGAGTTCATGGCCCGGCCGATGCGCATCAGCACCCGCGAAGGGGTGGCGCTCATCGTCGCTCTGCGCACCCTCCGCGCGTCGGCCAGCGGCGAGGAGCTCACCGTGATCGACAGCGCACTGGCCAAGCTCGAGACGGCCGTGGGTGACACCGCGTCCGCCCCGATCGACGTCCTGCTCGACGAGGTCGATCCGACGATTCACTCGACGATCGTCCAGGCCCTCGCCACGGGCAAGCGACTCGAGCTGACCTACGCCACAGCGTCGCGTGACGAGCAGACCGACCGACACGTCGACCCGAGGCGTCTCTTCACCGAGCAGGGCAAGCTCTACCTCGATGCATGGTGCCTCAAGGCCGAGGACCTGCGGTTCTTCCGGCTCGATCGGATCGTTGCGGCAGAGCTGACTGCGTTTGACGCCGAGGAGCACGACGCCGCTCCACGTGACCTGTCGGACGGGTTCTTCACGGTCGGCGACGAGACCCCGTACGCGCTGGTCGACCTGCATCCACGCGCCCACTGGCTGACCGAGTACTACCAGGTCGACCTCATCGAACAGGCGGCCGACGGCACCTGGCGGGCGCGCCTCTATGGAGCCGACTGGGGCTGGCTCAGACGACTCGTCCTGCGCAACGCAGGATCGGTCGCGGTGATCGAACCGGCCGAACTTGTCGCCGACGTGGCCAGTCAGGCAGCCCTTGCGCTTCGCGCGTACGATGAAGACGTCTCGTCCTACAAGGAGTAGTCATGTTCCGTCAGATCGGTCCGCCAGAGATCCTTTTGATTCTCGGTGTCGTTCTCCTGCTGTTCGGCGGCAAGAAGCTCCCCGAGCTCGCACGTGGCTCCGGCCGCGCGCTGCGCATCTTCAAGTCCGAGGTCAAGGACCTCTCCGTGGACGAAGAGTCAGATGATGCTTCGTCCAAGCCCGACGCTCTTGAGTCGGCTGAGGCGGACAAGAAGACCGAACAGGCCTGAAGTTGGCGCTTCGCCGCGGCACACCTCCGCCCGGGGGTTCGATGCCGCTCGTCGAGCATCTGCGGGAGCTGCGCCGACGCCTTGTCTTCGCCGTACTTGCCATCCTGGTTGGCACCATCGTCGGCTGGTTGATCTATCCGTCGGCCTTTGATTTCCTCAAACAGCCGTATGTCGACGGCATTGGGCCGCTGCTCGAGCGCAAGGGCTTCGACGCGACCCTGGTGCTCAGCGGGGGAGTTGGGAGTGCGTTCAGCTTTCGGCTCAAGTTCGCGCTCGTCATCGGCCTGGTGATCTCGGCGCCGGTGTGGATCGGCCAGATCTGGGCGTTCATCCTCCCGGCGCTGCACCACAACGAGCGCCGTTGGGTCTACCTCCTGACGGCTGTGGGTGCGCCGCTGTTCGCCGGGGGAGTCGCCGTCGGCTACGTCGTGCTGCCCAAGGGCATCGAGGTCCTGGTCAGCTTCGCTCCCGAGTCGGTCGACGTGCTGCTGACGCTGGGTGACTACCTCAACTTCGTCGTACGCACCGTTCTCGTGTTCGGCATTGCTGCCCAGATCCCGCTCGTCGTGGTCATGCTCAATCGCCTCGGCATCGTGAGTGGGCGACAGCTGGCCTCCGCCCGCCCGTGGACCGTGATCGGCATCTTCGTGTTCGCGGCCGTTGCAACGCCCAGCACCGACCCGCTGACGATGCTGTTTCTCGCTGTGCCGATGACGCTGCTCTATCTCGCGTCGGAGGTCATCGCTCGGGTGACGGACCGCCGCAAGAAGCGCGCTGAGCCCGAGGAGCTGTCCGATGACGAAGCGTCACACCTCGACGACGAAGCATCCCCGCTCGACTAGCAGGCCGCACAACCGCAGTCTTGCAGTGATGCGGATTTTCCGCCGACGACCGCACTAGGGTGTTGGCATGCATTTCGCGCTCGTCGTCAATCCCTCCTCCGGCAAGCGACATGGCGAAGCGATCGCGGCCCAGGCTGTCGTACGGCTCGGCAACGCCGGGCACACCACGATCGTCGTGCAGGGTGCTGATGCACCCGCCGCCCGGGATCAGCTCAAACAGGCGATCAGCAGCGGGCTGGACGGAGTGCTCGTGGTCGGAGGGGACGGTGCGCTGCACGGAGTGCTCGACCATGTTGCCGACTCCGACCTGATTTTCGGACTCATCCCAGCCGGCACCGGCAACGACACGGCCCGATCGCTCGGCATCCCGGTCAAGGACGTCGACGCGGCCGTCGACCTCGTGGTGGCAGGGCACATACGCACGATTGACCTGGCGCGCGCCGACGAGTCGTACGTCGCGACCGTCGTGGCCTCCGGCTTCGACTCCAAGGTGAACGAGCGAGCCAACGAGATGACCTGGCCCCGCGGCAACATGCGCTACAACATTGCGACAGTCGCCGAGCTGCGTGGTTTCGAGCCATTGCCGTTCACGCTCGTGCTCGACGGGAGGACGATCGAACGCGAAGCGATGCTGGTCGCTGTGGGCAATGGCCCGTCGTTCGGCGGTGGGTTGCGCATCTGCGAGGGCGCCCAGCTCGACGACGGTCTGCTCGACGTCGTCGTGATCAATCCCGTGAGCAAGCTCAAGCTGCTGCGGGTGTTCCCCAAGCTCTACAAGGGCACCCATGTGACACTGCCGGAGTTCGAGCGGCACCGCGTACGCGAAGTCACCCTGACCTCGCCCGGGATCGTCGCCTATGGTGACGGCGAGCGTCTCGGTGCGCTGCCAATGACCACGCGGGTCTGCCCCGGCGCGCTGCGCGTCTTTGCACCGCCTGCGTGATGTGTCAGCACAGACACCAGGGCCGACGCGCGTAGGCTGAAGACATGACAACGCCGGCCGAGAAGTACTCAAAATCCCGGTCGGATCAGCAGCATCCGCTCCTGACGTCATTTCAGGGCCTTTACGACTTCGGACTCGACGACTTCCAGCTCGAGGCATGCCGGGTCGTTGAGGACGGCCACGGCGTGCTGGTCGCCGCACCAACCGGCTCCGGCAAGACTCTCGTCGGCGAGTTCGCCGTGCACATGGCACTCGCGACAGGTCGCAAGTGCTTTTACACAACACCGATCAAGGCTCTGTCCAACCAGAAGTTCGCTGACTTCGTCGCACGCTACGGAGCCGACAAGGTCGGTCTGCTGACCGGTGACAACACGATCAACGGCGAGGCCCCGATCGTCGTGATGACGACCGAGGTGCTGCGCAACATGCTGTACGCCGCGTCGGGCACCCTGACCGGGCTCGGGTTCGTCGTGATGGACGAGGTCCACTACCTCGCTGACCGCAATCGTGGTGCTGTCTGGGAAGAAGTGATCATCCACCTTCCCGAGTCGGTGTCGGTGATCTCGCTGTCCGCGACCGTCTCCAACGCCGAGGAGTTCGGTGCCTGGATGACCGAGGTACGAGGCGACGACACCGTGACGATCGTCGAGGAGCGACGACCGGTGCCTCTGCACCAGCACGTGCTGGTCGGACGCAAGCTGTTCCCCCTCTTCGAGTCCGGCGGGACCGAGGTCAACCGGGCCCTGGAGCGCATCGCCCGCGAAGACTGGCAGTACTCGCGCATGCAGAAGGGACGCCCCAAGAAGGGCGGCCACCGACCGCGCAGCCGGCACCGGACACCGGGCCGCATCGAGCTGGTCGAGCGGCTGGACGCCGAAGGACTTCTTCCCGCCATCGCGTTCGTGTTCAGCCGCGCCGGGTGCGCGGCCGCCGTACAGCAGTGCCTTGACGCCCGAATCAGCCTGACGACTCCCGAGGAGCAGGCAGAGATCGGAGCCGTCGTCGACGCCACGTGCGCGCACCTGCCCGAGAACGATCTCGAGGTGCTGGGATTCCACGAGTTTCGTGACGGTCTGGTGCGAGGTGTCGCTGCGCACCACGCAGGCATGCTCCCGACGTTCAAGGAAGTCGTCGAGGTGCTGTTCAGCCAAGGTTTCGTCAAGATCATCTTCGCCACCGAGACGCTCGCGCTGGGCATCAACATGCCGGCCCGGTCCGTCGTGATCGAGAAGCTGTCGAAGTGGAATGGCGAGACACACGCAAACATCACACCGGGGGAGTACACCCAGCTCACCGGCCGCGCCGGCCGTCGTGGCATCGACATCGAAGGGCACGGTGTTGTCCTGTGGCAGCCCGGGCTCGACCCCAAGCAGGTCGCCGGGCTCGCATCGACGCGCACCTATCCGCTCAACTCATCGTTCCAGCCGTCCTACAACATGGCCGTCAACCTCGTGGGCCAAGTGGGACGTACGACGGCACGGGAGCTGCTTGAACAGTCATTTGCACAGTTCCAGGCCGACCGGGCGGTTGTGGGGATGGCCCGCAAGATCCGCAAGGCTGACGACGCCCTCGAGGGCTATCGGGAGGCGGCGCAGTGTCATCTCGGCGACTTCATGGAGTACGCCGAATTGCGTCGGGACATCAGCGACATTGAGTCTTCGGGTGCCCGCGAACGCCGCTCGGCCGACCGTGAGGTCGTCATCGCGTCACTGGTCGAGCTCAAGACCGGTGACGTCATCCAGGTGCCGGCGGGACGCTGGGCCGGCATCGCGGTGGTCCTCGACCCCGGTACGCAGGCCGACCGTGAAGGACCTCGTCCCATGGTGCTGACCGCAAATCGTCACGCGCGACGGTTGGCCATGGTGGACTTCCCGACTCCGGTCAACGTCATCACCCGTATCCGGATCCCCAAGTCGTTCAACGCCCGCAACCCGCAGTCCCGCCGTGACCTTGCGTCCAGCCTGCGCCACCATGCCGAAGGCATCGCGTGGAAGCCGAAGACTCCCTACCGTGAGCACGGCCCACGCAAGGACCCGCGCATCGAGGCGCTCCGCGAGAAGATGCGCGACCACCCCTGCCACGCATGTCCCGATCGTGAGGCCCACGCCCGGTGGGGGGAGCGATACACCAAGCTCGAGCGCGACACCCAGAACCAACGAGCCCGCATCGAACAGCGCACCAACACGGTGGCCCTCAAGTTCGACCGCGTGTGCGAGGTGCTCGACGTGCTGGGCTATCTGGACGGCGACGAGGTCACCGAGGACGGCAAGAAGCTGCAGCGTGTCTACAGCGAGCTCGACCTGCTCGTGAGCGAGTGCATACGCGAAGGCGTGTGGGACGACCTTGATGCCGCAGAGCTGGCCGCCGCGATCAGCGGTCTGACCTTCGAGTCACGCAATGCAGACGACGCTCCGGCACCGCGTTACCCAACTCGCAAGGTGCGCGACGTCGCCGATGCGATGAGCTCGCTGGGTGCCCAGCTTGAACAGCTGGAGCGCGAGCATCGAGTCAAGTTCCTTCACCAACCCGACTTCGGCTTCGCCCAAGCGGTCTGGCAGTGGTCGACGGGCGCATCACTCGACGATGTCCTGACCGACATGGAGCTGGCCGCCGGCGACTTCGTACGTGCCATGAAGCAGCTCATCGACGTCGTGGCCCAGGTGGCAGATGCTTCGGGCGCCGGCCCGCTGCGCAACACCGCCCGAGAGGCGCTCGACCTGCTGCGCCACGGCGTGGTGTCCTACACCAGCCTCAGGTGAGTCCTTCGAGCACGCGGTCAGCCGCTCCGCCGATGCCCCACCGCTCGCCGAATGCCCTGAACGCCGCCTGCTGATCTGCCGTGAGGGCCGTGAGCTCCCACGCGGAAATCTCGCACGCATCGCGCTTGACCGCCACCACGACCCGCGCCGCGGAGATGTAGTCGCTCGAGTCCTTCAGTGACTGCCGCACCCGGGGCTTGATGCTGCTGCTGGGATCCTCCGCGGCAGCGATGATGCCGTCGAGATCACCGAACTCGTTGAGCAGGACTGCAGCGGTCTTGTCCCCGATGCCCGGCACGCCGGGGATGCCGTCGGATGGATCGCCGCGCATGACGGCGAAGTCGACGTACTGCGAGGCGTCGATGCCATAACGCTCGCGCATCCACGCGTTGTCGACGAGATCTGGGTTGCCGACGCCGCCTCGCGACGTGTAGAGCACCCGTACGGACTGTGTGTCGTCAACGAGCTGGAACAGATCACGATCGCCGGTGACGACGTCAACGGGGCCGTCCCACGCAGCACAGAGAGTGCCGATGATGTCGTCGGCCTCGGCGCCGGGGGCGCCGATCACGGGTATGCCGAGCAGACCCAGGGCTTCGGCGATCAACGGCACCTGTGGGCCGAGCAGCCCGTCGGTCGTGTCGCCCTCTGCGCCGTCCTCACCGAGCCGGTGGGTCTTGTAGGTGTCCATGAGGTCGACGCGCCACTGGGGGCGCCAGTCGTCGTCCCAGCAGGCCACGATCGCCTGCGGTTCGTACTGAGCGTTGAGCGTCGCGACGAAGTCGACCATGCCGCGCAGGGCGTTGGTGACGGTGCCGTCCGGAGCCTTCATCGAGTCAGGCACCCCGAAGAATGCGCGGAAGTACAGGCTCGCACTGTCGAGCAGGAGCAACCGGCCAGGCATCAGTTCAGGTCTCCAATAGGCAATTGGCGCCACGACCATGCGGTCGTGGCGCCAATCCTAGCGACGGTCGAGCGGTCAGCGCGCGGCCTCCGGGCTGAACTGCTTCAACTGCTTCTTGGAGACCTTGGCCGGCTTGCGGTTGCCGTCTCCGAACAGTCCCTGCGTGGACATCGTGAGCACGTACACCGCGTGAGCGGCCGCATCGCCGAGCTCATTGAGTGCATTGGTGTTCAGGTTGTTGATGGTGTCGCACGCCTGGTGGTAGCAGCTGTCATACGGCGCACCAGCTGTACCTCCATAGACCGCAGCCTGTTCAGGCGTCTTGACTCCTTCGGCGCCGGTGAACAGTCCGCCGGCGGGGATGCCCGCAGCGATGAACGGGCCGTAGTCGGACCGACCGCTGAACTCAGTCGTCTCTGAGGCAAGCCCCTTGGCGGTGAAGTAGTCCGTCAGCACCTTTTCGATGGCGGACGAACCGGGAGGGCCGCTGGGACCGCCGTCCGAGCCGTCACCGTCATAGACGAACCGCACGTAGTTGGGCGAGCCGATCATGTCGAAGTTGAGGTTGGCGTAGATCTTGGCCCGTTCGGCGTCAGACAGCGCGCCGACATAGTGCTCAGATCCGAGCAAACCGGCCTCTTCCGCGCCCCAGAAGGCGAAACGTACGGGACGTTCCAGCTTCTTGGTCATCTTGAGAGCCGACATCTGTTCAGCGATCTCGAGGATGCCTGCCGAACCCGACCCGTTGTCGTTGATGCCAGGACCAACGTCGACGCTGTCCAGGTGCGCGCCCACGACAACCACCTGATCGGCATTCTTGACCTTCTTGCCCTTGCCGGTCGATGGCAGGTCCGCGATGACGTTCTCGGTTTCGCGGTTCAGGTCCACCTCGGTCGAGGTGGTGACGTGGGCGTTGACGGTGCCCGCCTGGGCCTCTTCGACCAGCGACTGACCGTCGGCGTAGGACAAACCGACGACAGGAATGTCGACGGGGTTGCCGAGCGTGCCGGTGATCAACCCGTCGCGGCCAGGCTGGCCCTCGTTGAAGATGATCGCGGCGTCATAGCCGGCCCCTGCCGCGTTGGTGGCCTTGGTCTCGAACGTGCAGGTGCCACGTTGAATCAGGGCAATTGACGGCTCTGCGGGTGCAGGAGCAAAGTCCTCCGGCTCACAGCCTGAGGTGCTGCCCGGTGTGGGGCTGGGCGGAATGACGACGTCGTTGGTCGGCACAACCGACCCAGTCACGTCGCCCGAGCCTGAGTAGTCGAAGGTTGCCGTCTCGAAATCACGCGGAGTCGGTGAGATCTCGGTCAACGTGGCGGGCTCGAGCTCGCGCGAGAACGCGAACGTGAACTTCTGCCGCGTCACGTCGTAACCGGCAGCCTCAAGCTTCTGTGCCACGTAGTCGGCGGACGCCGTGTGGCCCGGCAAGCCGGAAGCGCGGTTGCCGCCGTTGCGGTCGGCAATCGTCTGGAACTGGCGTTCGTGCTGCAAGATCCCGTTGACGGTGACGGCCTTGGTGAGCTTGTCACTGTTGACTGGCTTCTTGGAGCCCTGTTGATCAGCCACCGCAGGTGAGGCGACGATCAGGCCGCCCGTCAGGGCGGCGGCAGCAAACGCTGCGAGCGTTCTGCGCATACTAGATCCCCCGATCTATTGAGTTGTACGAGTGTCAATCCACCATAGGCTCATGAGGCTCAGGCGCAAGAGCGACGCGGTCGTTGGCCTTTCGGGGGCGCCGGTATCGTCGAGCCATGATCGAGCGCAACGAGCAATTGTATGGATCGATGAGCATGTCGGTGGCGGCATGAGTCGGTGGCGCAGGGCTCAGCAGTTGGCCGCGGCCGAGGGCATCGACGCCCTGCTCGTCACTCCTGGCGCGGATCTGCGCTACTTGACGGGCTATTCGGCACTTCCGCTCGAGCGCCTGACCTGTCTGGTGCTGCCCTCCAGCGGTGATCCGACCCTGGTCGTGCCTGCTCTTGAGGCTTCGGCGGCCAAGGCCTCCGGCGTCGACATGGCCATTGCCTCCTGGGGCGAGCTGGACGATCCGTTCGCGCTGGTCACCGAGCTGGTCGGTGATGCAGCGACCGTCGGTCTCGACGACCACATGTGGGCGTCCCGCGTCTTTGCCCTCAGGTCCGCACTGCCCAACGCGCGCCAGGTTCTGGCGGGACCACTCGTACAAGGACTGCGCATTCGCAAGGAGCCCGACGAGGTCGCCGCGCTCCGTGAGGCCGGTGAGGCGATCGATCGTGTGCACGCCCGCATGGGGGAGTGGATCCGACCGGGGCGCACCGAGCGCGAGGTCGGCGCGGACATCGCCCGTGCGATCGTTGACGAGGGCCACGTGACGGTCGACTTCGTGATCGTCGGTTCCGGTCCCAACGGCGCATCGCCGCACCACGAGCTGTCCGATCGCGTCATCGAGGAAGGCGATCCCGTCGTCATCGACATCGGCGGCACCACAGCTGCCGGCTACTGCTCTGACTCGACCCGCAACTACCTCGCCGGCGGCATCGTCCCCACCGCGTACGCGGAGTTCTACAGCGTGCTGCAGGCCGCCCAACAGGCGCAGCTCGACCATGCGCGCCCCGGCGTCACCGCGGAGTCCGTTGACGCCGTCGGTCGCGCCATCATCGCCGACGCCGGATATGGCGATCGCTTCATCCACCGCACGGGTCATGGCATCGGCCAGGAGACGCACGAGGAGCCGTACATCGTCGAGGGCAGCACATTGGTCCTCGAAGAGGGCATGGCGTTCTCGATTGAGCCCGGCATCTACCTCGAGGGCCAGTTCGGTGCTCGTATCGAGGACATCGTGGTCTGCACGGCCGACGGGCTTGAAGTGCTCAACAACCAGCCTCGCGAACTCATCGGGCTGTGACGTCGCGCTGGGCGAGGGCACCCATCTGGCTGATCGCCCTTGTGCTGGGAGTCGTGTGCTCGCTCGGGTTTGACCCGGTCGGCATCCCGTACGCCATGGTGATCGGCATCGCCGGACTCATCTGGCTTGCCCGTGAGCTGAAGGATGCCCGCAAGCGCACTGTGGTGGTGGCAGGACTGGCGTTCGGTCTAGCCTTCATGGGGCCGTTGATCTGGTGGATGAACGCTGTCAGTGGCGCCGCCTACATCGGTCTGGTCATCGCCGAGACCTTGTTCTTCGCGCCCATCATGCTGGCTCTGCGTGCGGCCACCCGGCTCCGCGCCTGGCCACTGTGGGGGGCGGCGGTCTGGGTGTTGGGGGAGTTCGCCCGCTCCAGCTTCCCGTTCACCGGCTTCCCGTGGGGTCGGCTGGCCCATACGTCGATCGACTCGCCGTTTGCTTCGTACGCGCGCCTGGTCGCGATGCCCGGCACGAGTGCCGTGCTGTTCATCCTCGCCGCTCTGCTGCTGATCGTGGTGGTCGGCGAATCCTTCCGGCAGCGTGCGGTCGCAGCCCTGTCGATCGCCGGTTTGATGCTGCTCGGAGTGGTGTTGCCGACTGGAATCGCCGGCGCTGCCGGCACGCGGCAGGTCTCGCTGGTGCAGGGCGACGTACCGGGGGTCTTCCTCACCTGGCCGCGGGGTGAGATCTTCGATCTGCATGCAGCTGAGACCGATCGTCTGATCGAGGACATCGCTGCCGGCACGGTGCCCCAGCCCGACATGGTCTTGTGGCCGGAGAACGCCACCGACGTCGATCCCAACTTCGACCAGGGTGTGCGCACCCGGATCGAGGGACTCTCTGCCCGCCTGGGCGCCCCGATCCTCGTGGGCGGTCTCTTCGACGGACCCACGACCACGACGTCGTACAACGCAGGCGTCGTGTGGGATTCCAACGGACCGGGGGAGCGTTACGTCAAGCTCAAGCCGGTGCCATTCGGTGAGTACGTCCCGTGGCGCGAGCAGGCCGGGGCGATCTTCGGCCGGTTGGCCCGGGACATCCCGCGCGACATGCTCGCGGGTGACACATCAGGAGCCATCAGCATCGCGGGCACGACGATCGGCGACACGATTTGCTACGACATCGCGTACGACTCGGTCGTCCGACGCGCTATCGGTGACGGAGCCCAGATGTTGGTGGTGCAGACCAGCAACGCGGCCTTCACCGGCACGTCCCAACCCGAGCAGCAATGGGACATCTCGCGGCTGCGAGCTATAGAAACCGGCCGCTGGGTGGTGGTCCCGTCGACCAACGGCATCACCGGCGTGGTCGACCCGGATGGTCGGGTCGTCGAGCGCGCGCCGATGCACCAACCCGCCACCGTGAATCAGCGGATTGAGCTTGCCAGCGGCACCACGCCGGCGCTGGAGATCGGGGGCCCGCTGGAGTATCTCCTCGTGACCCTGGGTCTGGGAGCATGGTTCCTCGGCACTCGTAGGAAGGATCGGTGAGCATTCTTGAGCACGCTCGTCATCATCCCGACCTACAACGAGGCCGAGAACATCGCGTGGATCATCGAGCAGGTGTTCACGCACCACACTGACGTCGACATCCTCATCGCCGACGACGGTTCGCCCGACGGCACCGGCGAGATCGCAGACAAGCTGGCGGCAGCCGATCCCCGCGTCAATGTCATGCACCGGGCCGGCAAGCAGGGTCTGGGCTCGGCCTACCGGGCGGGTTTCGCGTGGGGCATCGAGCGCAACTACGACCTGCTCGTCGAGATGGACGCGGATGGGTCACATCGGCCCGAGGATCTCGCTGTGCTTCTCAAGGCCAGCGCAGCGGGGGCTGATCTTGTGCTGGGATCGCGCTGGGTTCCAGGCGGGGGTGTGGTCAACTGGCCCTGGTATCGCCGAATGATCTCCCGTGGGGGAACGCTCTACGCGCAGGTCATGCTGGGCATTCCGATCAGGGACGCGACCGGCGGATATCGCGTGTTCAGGCGCGAAACACTCGAACGGCTGCCGCTCGACGAGGTCGCCTCGCAGGGCTACTGCTTCCAGATCGACATGGCCCGGCGAGTGCTCGATGAAGGCATGACGATTGTCGAGGTGCCCATCACCTTCGTCGAGCGGGTACGCGGCCAGTCCAAGATGAGCGGCGACATCGTGCGAGAGGCCCTCTGGCGAGTCACGGTGTGGGGTCTTGAACGCGCCGTACCAAGGCGTTGGCGTTCCTCCTGAAAGGCGAAAGACCCCGACCGTGAGGTCGGGGTCCTTGGCAGTGACTTTCAGGCCGTCTTCTTGGCCGATGCCTTCTTGGCTGCCGTCTTCTTGGCTGCCGACTTGCGGGTGGGTCGATGCAGGTGTGGAGGCCCGATCTCACCACCGCGGAGCAGCTCGAGACGCTCAGTCAGGATCTCTTCGAGCTCGTCGACGGAGCGACGCTCGAGGAGCATGTCCCAGTGCGTTCGAACAGCCTTCTCGTTCTTGACGAGTGGCTCGCCACCTTCGACTCGAATGCCGATATGGCCGGTCTTGGGGTCTTCCCACTCATACGGGATGTCAGCCTCGTCGGCCATCGTCACCGAGAAGGTGTGCCCATCAGCGCAGACGTATTCCACCTGCTGACGGGGAGCCATTTCCACGCCGCGTTCGTCCTCAAAACTCTGAGTCCCGAGTCGAGCGCCTCGCAATGCACGTTCTGCCATGGCAGTCCCCTTTCGTGTGCTTATCTGTTCCAACGTAGGGGATGGACATGAGATTCCCCTAAGCGAGAAGTGTTAGGTCACACTCAGCCGCTAAACCAGCGCCGGTGGCTGGTTGCCTGCCTCGATGATTCCCTTGCGTGGATCGAGCTTCCACAGCAGCAGTCCGCCGATGACGAAGAACGCGATCAGCGCCAGGATCGCCGGGCGGTAGGAGTCGGTGAGCTGGTGCACGACGCCGAAGACCAGTGTGCCGAGCCAGCTCGTACCGCGCTCACAGGCCTGATAGAGGCTGAAGTACTCCGCCTCCCGGCCACGGGGAATCAGCTGGGAGAAGAACGACCGCGACAGTGCCTGCGTGCCACCCAGCACGAGACCGATCGCCACGGCAAGCAGCAGGAATGGCGCAATCTGCCCCTCCGGGAGGAAGAAGCCGAAGCACACCACGAAGATCCAGACCACGAGCCCGCCAAGAATCGTCCGGTGGCTGCCGATGCGCGCCGCCAGCCGTCCGAAGATCAGTGCCCCGCCGAACGCGACGAACTGCACGATCAAGATGGTGGCGATCAGAATGCTGGGGCCGAAGCCGAGCTGTTTGTCGCCGTAGACCGAAGCCGAATAGATCACGGTCTGGATGCCGTCGTTGTAGAACAGGTATGCCACGAGGAACAGCAGCGTCTGCGGGTAGTTCTTGAGCTCCTTGAGGGTGCGGAACAGCTGGCCGAAGCTTCGCTGCATGAGGGTGACGCCCTCTTCGGGCGCGACCCCGCGTGGAGCGCGATCCTTGATGCCGCGATAGGGGATGAACGTGAAGTAGGCCCACCAGATCGCAGCTGACAACAAGCTGACCCGCACCGCCAGCTCGGTCGACAGACCGAAGGGCTTGATCGTCACGATCGCGAGGTTCACCGCGAGCAGCAAGCCACCACCGAGGTAGCCGAATGCCCACCCCTGCGAAGAGATGCGGTCACGTTCGTCCGGTTCGGCGACCTCGACGAGGATGGCGTCATAGACCACGATCGACGATGCGTAGAAGAGGTTGGCGACGACCAACAGTCCCGCGCCCAGCTGCCAGTTGGTGCCGGTGACGAAGAACATCAGCGCAGCGACCGCCGCGCCGCTCCACGCCAGGCGCGCCATGAGTGTCTTCTTGGACTGCACGCGGTCGGCGATCGCTCCGACGATCGGCAGGATGAACGCCGAGAACACCGTGGCGAGAGTGACGACGTAGAACACCAAGGACCCGGCCGACACCGACAGCCCGAGGATCGACAGGTGTTCGGTGCACTTGCGGTCCTCATCACCCACGAACCCGCAAGCTGCTCGCTCGGCGACGCTGGTCAGATAGGGCGCATACAGAACGGTGGCGATCGTCGTGATGTAGGCGGAGTTGGCCCAGTCGTAGAAGAACCACGACTTCTGCTCCCGGTTGGCGTTGAAGCTGAACCTGCTCATGCGGGATCCCTCCACATACGTCTGGCGACGAGCACATCCTTCAAGATGTCCGTCCGGTCGCTGATGATGCCGTCGACTCCGAGGTCAAGCAGTCGATTGATCGAGTCGGCGTCATCGACGGTCCACACGTGGACCTGCATCCCCAGTGCGTGGGCGCGCCTGACGAACCGCCGGGTCACGACACGTATGCCGTGGCGCCGCTCGGGCACCTGCAGGCATACCGCTGCCTGCACCTTTGTCCGGCGCAGCAGCAGAGCCGGCAGCAGCTTCACCATCGCCGCCTCCCGGCTCGAGGACGCGGTGGCCACGCCCGGAAGGCGTTGACGGAGGCGTTGGACCCGGTCGTGATCGAACGATGCAAGACACACACGGTCGAACGCGTCGTAGTCCTCGATCACCGCACACGTCTCCTCGACGGCTTCCTCCGACTTGACGTCGATGTTGAAGCGCACGTCGGGAAACGTCTTCATCAGCGCTTCGAGGGTGGGGATCGGTTCGCGGCCGCCGAGCAGCTCGACGTCGACGAGATCGGCCGTCAGCGAGGCGATCGATGCCCGGTTGCCGGTCATGCGCTCAAGCGTGTCGTCGTGGAACACGTAGACGCGCCCGTCCGCCGAGACGTGAACGTCGATCTCGAAGTAGCGGAAGCCCAGTCCGTACGCATGGGCGAAGGCAGCCAGCGAGTTCTCGATGCCCACGTTGGGAGCATTGAGTGAACCACCACGATGCGCGAACGCGATCGGGGTGGGGGAGTCGAGGTACGCACCGGACACAGCCACACGCTATGCCCTCAGGGGTGCACCATCGGGCTCTGTCACGCCAACCGCTCGCCCGGCCGACGCAGGGAGACCGAAGCGAACCTGTAACGCTCGCTAGGCCGACGAAGGAGGCCGGGAGGCCCCGAGGAACGAGGGGCCGAAGCGAAGCCGAGGGCGCGGACCAGGGCAAGCCTGTCACCGTGAGCCCCTTCGCTACGCTCCCAGTCGGCCGCGGGCGGCCTCCCTAGGGGCCAACCCAAACGTTCAACGCTCGCTAGGCCGACGAAGGAGGCCGGGAGGCCCCGAGGAACGAGGGGCCGAAGCGAAGCCGAGGGCGCGGACCAGGGCAAGCCTGTCACCGTGAGCCCCTTCGCTACGCTCCCAGTCGGCCGCAGGCGGCCTCCCTAGGGGCCAACCCGCGTGTGCGGCTCAGATGTCGCGGAAGGTTTCGATCTGGGCGCCGAGTGCGTTGAGACGCTCCGCGAGGTCTTCGTAGCCACGGTTGATGACATAGACACTGCGCAGCACCGACGTCCCCTTGGCGGCCAGCATCGCCAGCAGGATGACAACGGCCGGTCGAAGGGCTGGCGGGCACACGAGCTCGGCGCCGCTCCAGTGCGTCGGCCCTTCGATCAGCACGCGGTGCGGATCGAGGAGCTTGACCGAAGCACCGAGCTTGTTGAGCTCGGTGAGGTAGATGGCCCGGTTCTCGTAGACCCAGTCGTGAAGCATCGTCTGACCCTCGGCAGTCGCCGCGATCACGGCGAAGAACGGAAGGTTGTCGATGTTGAGACCTGGGAACGGCATCGGGTGGATCTTGTCGATCGGCGCGTGCAACGCCGACGGGTGTGTCGTGATGTCGACGAGGCGGGTCTCACCGTTCTCGGCGGGATATTCATCGGTGCGGTCGTACTGGAAGCCCATCTCCTCGAGCAGTGCGAGCTCGATCTCCATGAACTCGATCGGGACGCGGCGCACCGTGATGCTCGACTTGGTCACGATCGCGGCAGCGATCAGGCTCATCGCCTCGATCGGGTCCTCGCTCGGCGCATAGTCGACGTCTTCGTGGATCACGGGCTTGCCGGTGACGCGCAGGGTGGTCGTGCCGATGCCCTCGATGCCGACGCCCAGCTTGACCAGGAAGAAGCACAGATCCTGGACCATGTAGTTGGGGCTGGCGTTGCGGATGACGGTGACGCCATTGTTCTTGGCTGCGGCAAGCAGGGCGTTCTCGGTCACGGTGTCGCCGCGCTCGGTGAGGACGATCGGTCGTTCGGGACCGACGCCGCCTGCCGTCGTGGCGTGATAGCTGCCCTCGGTGGCGACGACCTTGAGCCCGAACGGTCGAAGCGCTGTCATGTGCGGCTCGACCGTACGGGTGCCGAGGTCGCAGCCGCCGGCGTAGGGCAGCTCGAAATCGTCGTAGCGGTGCATCAAGGGACCGAGGAACATGATGATGCTTCGCGTACGGCGGGCCGCTTCGGCATCCATCGCTGCGAGATTGAGCTCAGCGGGGACGACGAGCCGCAGGTCGTTCTGGTCGTTGAGCCAGGTGAACTTCACGCCGATCGACTCGAGCACCTCAAGAAGTCGATTGACCTCCTCGATGCGAGCCACCTTGCGCAACACCGTCGTGCCTGCGTTGAGCAGTGCGGCACACAAGAGCGCGACCCCGGCGTTCTTGCTGGACTTGACGTCGATCGCACCTGAGAGCTTCGTTCCACCTGCAACCCGAAGGTGGCTGGGACCGGATGTGCCCACGGTCACCAGCTCAGAATCGAGTGCGGCGCCGATGCGGGCGAGCATGTCGAGCGTGAGGTTCTGCTGGCCCTTTTCGATGCGGTTGACCGCGCTCTGGCTCGTCTTGAGCTCGGTGGCCAGCTCGGCCTGGGTCAGGCCGCTGTGTTGGCGGGCATCGCGGATGAGAACGCCGATACGGGCCAGATAGTCGTCGCGCACAGTCATGAGATCCACCATATATCAGATATGAGATACTTCAATTCATGCAAAGTTGAAGACGTCGGAGTCGTTCTGACCGATCTTTCGACAGTCCGAGACGCCCCCGAAGTTGCCGACGTGCTGCCAGTAGATCCCGTACGCAAGCTCGGAGATGGTCATGTCGTGCACGGGGAACAGCGACATGGGGGAGAGCCGCTGAATGAAGTCGACCGTCTCGCTCACCTTGGCCCATGGCGCGGACAGGGGGAGTGCCAGCACATCGATGCCGTCCGGCGCATGTTCATAGGTGTCACCGGGATGGAAGAACGTTGGCTCACCCTTGGCGGTCAGCACGACGCCGACGTTCGCGACACAGGGGAGTGCGGGGACGATCACGGCGTGCCGTGAACCGACACCGCGAATCGTGAAGCCACCAACCACGGTCTCGACCCCGGCGCCATGAGCCAGCCAGTCGCCGAAGTCGAGCATTGCTGCGCTGTCCGGATCGCAGAGCAACACGGCGGCGGGGTTACGTTCGATCAGGCCAGCACCACGATCGACGTCGATGTGGTCGGGGTGCTGGTGTGTGACGACGATGGCGTCGAGCCCCTCAAGCGCGAACGTCTCGTCAGAGCTGAAGACGCCCGGGTCTATGAGGACTCGCGTGTCAGCCGACTCCACGAGGACAGCGGCGTGGCCAAAGCGGGTGATCTGCATGAATGCCATCTTGCATCAACGGCACAATCGCGAGCTCGCTGTCGGTCCAATCAGCCGACGAGCTTTCCGATCTCGGGGGTATCTGGTCCGAAATGGCGAAACATGATCGTGTCGCGCGCCTTGACGGCTTGCGTCTGCAGACGTCGCTCGCCCCACGCGGTGCGTCCCAGAATGTAGTGATTGACGACATTGCGAGCGATGACGCCGACAGATGCCCACGGGTGGCGGACCGGGAGCTCCAGATCGCGCATGCCTTGTTTGCCGAGGAACGGTCTCAGCATGCTCAGCAAGCGTGCCCTCGTGTAGGCCCGGCCCAAGCGGGCAAACCGCTTGAAGTGCAGCGCTTTCTGGGCCTCAAGTATCGCGCCGGCCAGCTGCGGGCCGGCCTCGGTGACATGTCCTTGCGCCAGCAGGATGTGGTAGTTGAACGCGTGCTGCTCCCGCTCGGTGTCGAACAGCCAGTCCTCATTGACGCCCATGAGCCACCCGACGTACTTCCACAGGTGCATCACGGCCCGCGAGTCCTGCCGAGTGACTCGTACGCCCAGAGATCGTGCACCGATCAGCAAGGCGCCACTGAACAGTCCGAGCGTTGCGGCTTGATCGGACTGATTGATCGGGAGCCCCCAGGTGTCGGTGTCCCATCGGTCGCCGCCCTCGAAACGATGGTTGACCAACGCGTGCATCAGTCGTACGTGCACTGTCAGCTGAAATGCCTCACCTTCACGCCTCATGGAGTCATGTTCAGATACGGCAACACCCCATTTCTGTGTCTCACCCAGCCTTCGCAGGGTGGTGTCGCCGGCGAGTCCACCGGTGGCGACCAGGAGGTCGGTTGGCCCGCCGAACCGATAGCCGCCGAGCAGGGACAGCTGGAGCAACACGTCCGCTGCTGTCTTGCCAAATCGTCGATAGGCGCGTGCGCCCTCGTTGACGAGATCGAAGTCGACCCAGTCCGGGACCGCGTCGACGGCGGCGAAGAAGTCACAAAGTGCTGGGGGAGCGTCCTCCACCGAGTCGATGCCGTGCGTCAGCGCCTGGTGGAACTGCGACATGGTGACCTTGTCGTCGCCGGTCGAGCGCATCGCGCGGGCCAGCGCTGCACCAACCTCGTCACGCTCCATGAATCGCTGCCCGATCAACGTCATCTGCGCTTCGTCAACGGTGCGGACACGACCCACGGCCTTGAGGACACGGCCGATCTTGGCGCCGCGTACTTCTGCAGCACGAAAGCGAGCCGGGGGAGCTACGGCGGTGTCAACAGTCATACGCGAAGTATGACGCGAGCAATTGCTCGCATACAATTCGCGTATGGCATCACCGCTCCCGGCCAACGACCTGCGCAAGACGCCTCGGCAAGAGCGCTCTCGCGCGATGGTCGAGCGCATCATCGCTGCAGGTCAGACCGTGTTGCTGCGCGACGGCTATGAGAAGGCCACCACCAATCGCGTGGCCTCGGAAGCGGGCATCAGTCCGGGCTCGCTCTACCAGTACTTTCCGGACAAGGAGACGATCCTCGCGGCCGTGATCGACCGCTATGCCGCCGAGCTCTCACGGCAGCTCACCGCCGTCTTGGCCGATCGGCTGGCCGAGCCGGGCCCATCGCTGGTTCGCGCGTCATTCAACGGATTGCTCGACGTTCTGACCGAGAATGTCGAGTTCCTCAGGTTGGTCGTCGAGGTGCTGCCTCGCACCCAGTCCGGCAGCTGGACGGGCGCGCTCGAGCAACGGATCAGCGATCTCGTGACTGCCTATCTGTCGATCAACAAGTCGCAGACCAGGATCACCGACCCGGCCACATCGGCGTGGATACTCGTTCGCATGGTCGAGCACCTGAGCGTTCAGTATGTGCTCGAGCAGCCCGACATCTCGCGGGAGCAGTTCATCGACGAGATGGTCGAGCTGACCCTCGCCTACGTGGGGCCTCAGACAACCGACACCTGACGTGTGCTCGCGACTCACTCGCATGTCGCGAACGCTGCACCGGCGTCGGGGCTTTGCTCGTAGCATCAGTCGCATGAGCGAGATCAAGGACGAGCGCACCCCACTGTCGACCGTCGCGCGAGCTGGATTGCTGTCCGGTGGATTTGTTGCGGTGCTGTGGCTGATCGAGGTGCTCGACCGCATACTCCCAGGCGATTTTGAGTCACGTGGGGTGCAACCCCGCTCGGACGAGGGTCTGCAGGGCATAGTGCTCGCGCCGTTGCTGCACGGCGACTGGGATCACCTGATCTCCAACAGCTTTCCGCTGCTCATCCTGGGATTCCTGCTGGCCCTGTCTGGCCTTCGTACGTTTCTGATCACCACCGCCACGATCTGGATCGTGGGCGGAGTCGGCGTGTGGGTGATTGCCGGCTCCAACACGATCCACATCGGCGCCTCAGGGGTGGTCTTCGGATGGCTCGTCTTCTTGATCATCCGAGGTGTCTTCGCGCGCAGTTTTCGCCAGATCGTGCTCGGCATCGCGGTGTTCATGGTCTACGGCACGGTGCTGCTGGGGGTGCTTCCCGGCGATCCGGACGTTTCCTGGGAGGGCCACTTGTTCGGCGCGATCGGCGGTGCCATGGCGGCATGGTTTGCCCGCGACGACCGCGATGACGTCGATTTCGTCGGCGGGTGACCCGCACCTCCTGATGAGGCGACGGGGCACGGCCTGGCTGGACGTCATGACCGTCAGCGTGGCGCGGGCACTTCGACGAGGAGGACTCGCGCTCGAGCTGCAGAGGCGAGGTCACCCTTGCGCTCGTACAGCTGGAGCGCCTCTGCGAGGGCCGCCGATGATTCAGCGACCTGGGCGCCGGCCCGGAGGACCTCAGCGAGATCGAACAGCGCGTCCGCCTGGGCCACGAGCGAGTCTGTGCCACGGAGCAGGGTCACGGCCTCTTGGGCCAACGCAACGGCTTCCGCCTGTTCACCTCGCCGCGCCAACGCTCGCGCGCGCACAGACCGCCAGAGGGCCTGCGCCGAAAGGTCGTCGGCGGCTGCCAGCTCGCACGCGACCTCGGTGTAGTGCTCCGCCTCCTCATTGCGGCCCCCCTCAACGAGTGCCCGCGCAAGCTCTGAGGCGACGGTGCACAGCATGTACTTCTCGCCCATGTTTTCGAGCGCCTCGTAATCGCGGCGAAGATCCCGCTCGGCTTCGGCTGGGTCGCCAGCGAGGACATTGACAGCACATGAGTCGAGCGACGTTGAAGCGGCGATGGGGGTTCGGCCCATGTCTCCAAGCACCACGCGCGCTTCGCTGACCAGGGCACGAGCGGTGTCGAATTCGCCGCGCATGGCCTCGAGCCGCCCGAGCAGACTTGTGACGACGCCGAGGGTGCGACGATCGCCACTGGCCTGGGAGACAATCTCGCGACAGTGTGAGATCGCATCGGGGACTGGCGTTGGTCCCCACACCGCCGCAAGCGCGTACTGGACCGAGGCGCGCCGATGCTGGCGGTCGTCACCTGCGGCTGCAGCGTGCTGGATCGCAACCTGTGCGGCCGCAGCGGCGTCGCCGTACCGGCACTCAGTGCCCAGCGCCCAAGCGAGTAGGCGGTGGGCAGCGGCGAGCCCGACGGGATCATCGGCGTCACGAAAGACCGGAATCACCCGTTCAGCCCCGCGCATCGCCTGCTCCGCCCAACTGTCTGAGGTTGCGGAATGGGCCTTCAACAGCAACCGCACGAGCTCCGCACGAGCCCCCAGGCACACCTCGTCGGACGCCTGCGCCTGTTCGATCGCCTCGTCGAGGTAGACCTCGGCAACCGCATACTCACCGATGTCGACGAGTGCCTCGCCGAGGTCTGGCAGAAGCTCAAGACGGGCATGGGCGCCGGCCCCCAACAGTCCGACGGCTCGCCTGAGGAGCTGCGCGGCGGCGGGCATGTCACCACGTCCAAAGGCTCGGCGCCCTGCATCTGCGAGCCAGCCAGCCGCCTCGAGCCCGATCGCCTCGCCATGGGCATCGAGCGGTGCGAGCTCTGCAAGATAGTAGTGAGCCTGCTCGAGGTGGTACGCCAAGATTTCCTGATATTCCGCCTCACGGTCCCGCGACCGGTTGACCTCCTGGGACCAGCGCACAAACCGTTCATGGAATGCCGCCCGACTCCGCTTGACCAAGCGCTTGTAGACGGCGTCCCGGACCAGCAGGTGCTCGAAGCGATAACCGGCTTCGGCCCCGAGCGCGTAAGTGTCCGGTCCGATCAACTGTTTGGCCGCGATCAACCCGAGGCTTTCGCCGACCCGCGGGCGAAGATGGTCCGGCACGAGCGCCTCAACTGCCTCTTGCGGAAACTGCTGGCCGATCACGGCTGCAGGCTCGATGGTCTCGCGCTCGTCGCGTCCGAGCTGCTCCACGCGTGCGGTCAAGAGCGACTGGATTGTCGGCGGGACGATCACGTCGGAGAGCTCGACGGTCGTGTTCCAGTGGCCGCTCTCGAGGACGAGAGTGCCGTCGTCGACCAGCATCGAGAGCATCTGTTCGACGAAGAGCGGGTTGCCCTCGGCTGACTCGAGGATCCGGTCTCTGATCTCGTCCGCAAGCTCGCCGCGCCCCAGTGCGTTCTCGACGATCCGACCCATGTCGGCACCCGTCAGCGACTGAAGGACGATCCGGGGCTCGGGCCAGTCCGCCCGCAGCTCGAGCAGATCGGGTCTAGCAGGACACACCACCAGCAGCGGCGCCTCGGCCGAGTCGGCAAGGTGCTCAATGAGCTCAAGCAGGGTCATCTCGGCCCAATGGATGTCTTCGAAGATGACCACGAGCGGTCGCTGGTTGGCCATCCGCTCGAACAGCTTGCGCGCCCCCCACATGATTTCCTCGACGGGGAACTGGGCATCCCAGAGCCCCATCACGGATGCGACGCGCTCGGCAACCGCGTCGCTCCCGGCAAGCGCAGTCAGCTTGGCGAGGGCGAGTCCAGGCGAGTCGTCGTCGGTGATCGACGACGCCTGACGGACGATCTCGATCAATGGCCAGTAGGTGATGCCGCGACCGTAGGACAAGCAGCGCCCCCGCAGCACCTGGGCCGCCGGCTCGACCGCCGTGGCGAACTCGAGCGTCAAGCGAGACTTCCCCATCCCTGCCTGGGCGAGCAGTGTCACGATCCGGCCTCGGCCGTCGGCAATCGCCTCCCCGAGCGCGTCATGGAGGATGGACAATTCCTGCTCCCGACCGATCATCGGCCGCTCGTGGTGACGCACGAGTGCCTCGCCCTCGTTGACGGCGAGCAGCCGGTAGGCGGGGACCCGTTCCGACTTGCCCTTCAGTTCGAGCGGCTCCATCTCCTCGACCTCGACGACGTCGCGCACGAGTCGGTAGGTGCTTTCGCCGATCAGGATGTCGTTGGCTGGCGCCGCCTGCTCAAGCCGGGCCGTGACGTTGACCGCGTCTCCGATCACGAGGCGCTGGTTCACTATCGCGCTGCCCCCTGCGACGAGCTCGCCAGTGTTGACGCCCGTCCGGTTCGCCAGCCGAACACCGTAGCGCCGCTCGAGGTCATCATTGAGGACGGCCAGCCGCTCTTTCATCTCCAGCGCCGCACGGACCGCCCGCAGGGCATCATCCTCCCGGACAGTTGGCACGCCGAAGACGGCCATGACCGCATCGCCGATGAACTTCTCGATCGTGCCCCCGTGGCCTTCCAGGGCTGCCTGCATCTCGGCGAAGTACGCGGCGATCACCTCACCGAGGGACTCGGAGTCGAGCTGCTCGCCCAGCGAAGTCGAGCCCATGAGGTCAGAGAAGACGATCGTGACTGCCTTCCGGACGGGGGGTGGGGGAGCGGCGTCGGGAAATTCGGTCCCGCAATAGCCGCAGAGGCGAAAGCGGACGGGATTGTCTCCGCCGCAGGCCGCGCAGATCCGCGAGTCGGACCCGTCCGTCCCAGCCGCCCCGGTCATCAGATCAGCGCATGTGCCCGTTCTCGGGCTTGACCATGACAACCGACCAGCCGCCGTCGGCCTCACGCTTTATGTCCTTCAGACAAGGAGTGCTCTGGCCGGGTTGACCAGTGCACCGCTGGCTGATCGCCTGGACCTGCGACGTCGCCGTCGGCGCGTAGAAGACGGCGAAGTTGCTTTCTGTCTGAAGTAGGGAGCTCAGCGCCGCGGACCAGCGCAGCTTGAACTCGAGCGGGGGATTGAACGTCCCCGGCACCTCAGCCAAAACCCAGCTGCCGGAACGGCACGGATAGAGGCCTCCCTGGACAGTGACCTGCCCGAAGAGGCAGTTGAACGCTGGTCCCTGACCTGGCGCAAGTAGGCTCATCCGGGCCGTCGTCGAGAAGGTCTGGGGGTAGATGGTGACGGTCCCGCTCTGATTCGGGTCTGGCGGAGTGGAGACGCTCGCCTTCGTGCCGGCGGGAACGTACGTCGCCCCCGACTGGTCGCTGACGGTCGTTGTCTCGTTGACCGACGCGGTGTCGTCCGTCATCGAAGTCGTAGTGCGTGATCGTGACCTTGTTCACGGCCGTTCCCTGAGTCGTCGGCGCAGTCGCTACGACGTCTCGGACTGCGCTCGCGCCCTTTGCAAGCGTCCCGATCGATGCAGGTCACGGTGCGCCCGCTGGCCGTGCAGCCCGGGCTCGACCCCGAGGCGACGAACGAACTGCCCACCGGGAGAAGCTCGATCAGCGCCGTCTTCTTCTGCTCCTTGTTCGAATTGTTCGTGACTGGTCGCCCGGTAGGCGATGTACGTGGGCGTTCCGGCGCTGTCTGACGGAGCCACAGGGTCCGTCGAGTCGGTGACAGTGACGCAGGCGCCGTCCGGCGTGCAGACGGCGCTGTCAGCCGATACGGGGCCAGCGGCCGCGACCAAGGAGCCGAACAGCAGGGCAAGAATGGCGAAGAGGCCGACGGATCGGCGGGCCGGGATATTGGGAGTGTGCTTCATGACGGAATTTCTCCTGTCTCAAGGACCGCCGCTTCCCCCAACCCAATAGCAGTGGACCAATTGGCCGCAGAATACCGCCGGAATGAGGATTCGTCCATGGCTTGTCGGCGGGGTCGATGATCAGGAGCGGCTGCTGCGGGGGGACCGACCTACCGGTACTTTGCGTCGCTTAAGTCCTGAGATTCCAACAAATTGCGCTCGGCGTCGAAATGTCCGCTCAGACGTCACGAGTTGAGGATGACGAGCTGCTGGGTCGCTCGGGTCATCGCAACATAGCGGTCCACTGCGCCCTCGATTCCTTCACCGAAGGATTCCGGATCGACGAGTACGACGAGGTCGAACTCAAGCCCCTTGGCCAGTTGTGGTGTCAACGACCTGACCCGATCTGTGCCCGCGAACGACGCATCGCCGATCACGCAGGCAATGCCGTCGGCGTGGGCGTCCAGCCAGTCTCGGAGAATTGCGTCACGATCCGCTGCGGACCCGTGTACGACAGCATCGCCGGCGGTGCGTATCGATGTCGGCACGTTGGCGTCCGGGATGGCTGCTCGGATGACTGGCTCGGCCTCCTTCATGACCGCTTCTGGTGTGCGGTAGTTGATGCTCAGCGTCGCGATGTTCACCTGGTCGATGCCGACTCGTGCGAGACGCTCCGTCCAGGACTCGGTGAAGCCGTGCCGCGCCTGGGCTCGGTCCCCAACGATCGTGAAGCTCCGCGAGGGACAACGAGTCAGCAACATCTGCCATTCCGCATCGGTCAGCTCCTGGGCTTCGTCGACGAGGACATGCGCAAAGGGCCCGGCCAGCTCATCTGCGTCGGCGCTGGGCAGCGCACTGTCGTCGACCAGGGCATTCTGCAGGTCCTCGTGCCTGAGCATCGACGCCAATCCCGTCCCGTCTGAGTCGGCGGCCATCAGGTCGTCGACGACCCGCGCGATCTGTGCACGCTCGGCCGCGACGGTGGCATCGTGGCGGCGCTTGCGTCGAGACGCCTCCGGGTCGCCGAGTCGTTGGCGCGCAGCATCCAGAAGAGGCAGGTCCGAAACTGTCCAGGCCTCAACCTGTTCGCGTTGCAGCAAGGCGACCTGATCCGGCGCGAGCCAGGGAGCACACATACGCAGGTAGGCCGGCACCGACCACAAGTCGCCCACGAGGTCGGTCGGCTCGATGATCGGCCAAGCCCGGTTGAAGGCATCGATCAGCTCCTCGTTCTGTCTGAACGACCGGCGGAGCATCTCGGGGGAGACGTCGTCGTCACCGTCATGCTTTTCGATGAGGATCGTGGTGAGCTCTTCCAGCACGTCATCGCGTGCCTCGTTGTGCGGCGAACCTTGGGCGACCGCGAAAGCCTCGGCCCAATCGGCAGGGGTGAGCCTGACGTCAGACCAGTGAGTCTCGACGATCATGGTCTCCTTGGGCGGCTCCTCGTACAGACCTACGGCGGGCTCAATGGCGTCGACCATGGCGACCGAGGCCTTCAGCCGCGCCACGTCGGGATCACTCTCGTCAGCCGCATCTCGGCCTTCTGGCAGCAGATCTCGCAGAGTGCAGGTCTGGACACCTTCTTCGCCCAAGCTTGGCAAGACGTCTCCGACATACGCGAGGTACGGCTGATGTGGGCCGACAAACAGCACCCCGCCGCGTCGCTCGCCCAGACGTGGATCGGAATAGAGCAGATATGCGGCGCGGTGCAGGGCGACGACCGTCTTGCCCGTCCCCGGTCCACCGTCGACGACGAGAGCACCCTTGGATCCGGCCCTGATGATGGTGTCTTGATCTGCCTGGATCGTGCCGAGCACATCCCGCATACGCTCTGACCGGTCGCTGCCAAGACTGGCGATGAACGCAGACTGGTCATCGAGCGCCGCACGTCCCTCGAGAGCGCCGGGGGAGAAGACCTCGTCCCAATAGTCGCTGATCCGCCCTGCCGTCCAGCGGTAGCGACGACGGCTCGCCAATCCCATGGGATTGCCGTGGGTGGCTCCGAAAAACGGCTCAGCCGCGGGGGAGCGCCAGTCGATCATGAGTCGCTGTCCGGAGCGGTCAGTCAGGCCCAGTCTCCCGATGTACACCGGCTCGGGATCATCCATACGGACGAAGTGCCCCAGGCACAGATCCAGCCCGAATCGTCGCAACGTTCGCAGCCGTGCCGTCAGGCGGTGAACCTCCTGGTCACGATCCAACGCCTCCTGTCCCGCACCACCGGGCTCCCAATCCATGACTTCCGTACCGTCGCCCGTCGGCCTTCGCGCGGCATCCAACCGCGACGACAGGTCGTTGATCGTGCCCTCGAGCGTCTCGGCGATGGCTGCGAAGTGTTGTTCGTCGCCCGCGATCAACCCGGGGTCGTTCTTTTCCTTGAGGTGACCAGGAAGGTCAAACACGCTGGATTTCAGCGATTTCACAGCTCATCAGCTCCGTTCCCCGTGGCGTCAGCGAGCCATTTTGCGCCACCGATGGGGGCTTGCCGCAAGCCCCCATCTGCGATATATGTTTGAAGTGGAAGGGAGCGGATCGCTCCTTTCCATTTGTTTTGCCACCGTCCTGACGCATTTAGCCTTGTTGCGTGGAGATTTCACTCAAGTACGCACATGTTGAGCGCGAAAGACGCTTCCTGGTCTCTGCTGTGCCGGCTGGAGTGACCAGCACCCGGCGGATCGCCGATCGATACGTCACCGGCACCAGACTTCGGCTGCGAGAAGTGCAGGACGACGGTCTCGTGACACGAAAGCTGACACAGAAGATTCGACTCGCCAGCGGGCCCGACGAAGTGGCCTGTACGAACTTCTACCTCGACAACGCCGAATGGGAGCTCCTGAGCGAGCTTCCGGCGACAGTTCTGCACAAGACGCGTCACATCGTGCAGCGTGATGGCTTCACAGTCGCCGTGGACGAATTTGATGATGGTGTGTTCCTGGCCGAGATTGACGATGACAATCAGCCATCTGACGTTGTTCCTGAATGGCTGTCCGTGATCCGCGATGTTTCGCACGACGAACGCTGGACAGGCGCAAACCTCGCCGAAAGTCGCCAGAGACCCGATTAGCCGCCCAGAAGGGGCCTCGCGGCGTGCGAACCCCTCTCAGCCCGCTCACCCCGCTATGTCCGATAATGCACATTATGTCAACTAGGATTGATTACTGCGGTTAGGCGCTCCATGGCTCCCCTCCCCACCTTTCACGCGGTGGGCAAGGGTTTTAGGCTGGTTACATGGCCGAAGGAGAGGCTCGCGACCGCAAACGGCACGAATATCTGGTCCGGTTGGAACAAGAACGTGCCCGTGAGTCTGCTGAGCAGGTCGAGGCAAGCGAAGCTGACCATTCGGTTGGCAATGTGGAAGAGCGCTACCGGGCTGCCCGGGTCGAGATCCAGATCCAACAGGCAATCCGCGCCGGTGAGTTTGACGGTCTGCCAGGAGCTGGAAAGCCAATCCCCGGCATCGACGGGCCGTACGACCCCGATTGGTGGCTCAAGGGCCTGATCGAGCGCGAACGCATCACAGGCGTGTTGCCAGCGGCATTGGCTCTGCGCAAGGAGGACGCCGAGCTGGACGACACGCTCGACCGAGAGTCACGGCCAGCCGAGGTACGCAGGATCGTTGAAGACTTCAATGCCCGCGTGATCGACGCGCGCAGACAGCTCCAGGGTGGCCCTCCCGTCATCACTCCCCTGCGCGATGTCGACGAGCAGCTCGAGGCATGGCAACAGCGAAGAGCTGAGCGATTCGCCCGCATCAAGACACGCGAGATGCGGCAGCGGCGGACCGTTTCACGCTGGAAGCGCCTGCTCGGCCGAGATTGACGTTTCAGCAGGCCTGACCTCAGGCGTCTGGTCCGACGACCTGCGACAGTCGGCGGGTCAGATAGGCAATCTCGGCAGGATTGTCGGTTGCCGCGATGGCAGCTTCGTACGCCAGGCGTGACTCTGCACCGCGGCCCAGACGTCGCAGCAGCTCAGCCCGCGCCACGTGCCACGCGTGATAGTCGCTCAGGTCGAGTCGATCCACGATCGCCAGCGCGACAGCCGGCCCGTCGAGCTCAGCGACGGCTACGGCTCGGTTGAGCGCCACGATCGGCGTGGGTGCCACCGTCATCAGCTGGTCGTAAAGGGCGACGATCTGGCTCCAGTCGGTGGCGCGCGCCTCCCCCGCATCAGTGTGCACAGCATTGATCGCCGCCAGGATTTGATACGTGCCGGGCACGGCGTTGGTCGAGTCAACGCGAGCCAGGCACTCGCGTACGAGCCCGTGACCCTCGGTGATCAGCGATCGGTCCCATCCGCTGCGGTCCTGCTCATCCAAAGTGACCAGCTCTCCCCCGGCGACCCGGGTCGCGCGACGCGCCTCAGTCAGCAGCATGAGTGCGAGCAGACCGGCGACTTCTCCCTCGTCGGGCATGAGCTGACGAAGGATGCGACCGAGCCGGATGGCCTCGGCCGTCAGGTCAGCTCGGACCGGGTCCTCCCCCGCTCCCGCGAGATAGCCCTCGTTGAACACGAGATAGATGACGGCCAGCACTGCGTCGAGCCGTGCGGTGAGGTCGGCGAACTCGGGAACCCGAAACGGAATGTTGGCGCCCTTGATCTTGGCCTTGGCGCGGGTGATGCGTTGGGCCATGGTGGTCTCGGCGACCAAAAAGGCTCGAGCTATCTCGGCGACGGTCAGCCCGCCGAGGAGGCGGAGGGTCAGCGCCACACGTGCCTCGGGTGCGAGGGCCGGGTGGCAGCAGGTGAAGACAAGCCTCAAGCGGTCGTCCTCGACCACTCCGGTCGGTTGGTGCGCAGTGTCGTCCTGGATCATCAGCGCCGCCTGGTGCTTGGTGTCTCGCAGAGACTCACGACGGATCCGGTCGATGGCGCGGTTGCCCGCGGTCTTGGTCAGCCATCCACCCGGATTGGGAGGTACGCCATCAACGGGCCAGCGTTCGATGGCGGTGAGAAGCGCCTCGCCCGCTGCGTCCTCGGCGATGTCGAGATCACCGAAGCGTCGAGCGAGCGAGGCCACCACTCGGCCGTACTCCTCGCGGTAGATCTGATCGATCTCCGCTCGGAGGTCGGCGCCCTGGGTCACTCGCCGTCTTCGAACGGGCGGACTTCGACCTTGCCTCCGCAGGCCTTGGATCCTGCGGCTGCGATCTTGAGCGCGGCATCGAGGTCTGGCGCCTCGATCACCCAGAATCCACCGAGGTATTCCTTGGTCTCGAGGTAGGGGCCGTCTGTGAGGACGACGTCGGCGCCGGTGCCGTCGACCGTCGTGGCGCTGTTGATGCGCTTGAGTCCCCCACCGAACACCCACGAGCCATCGGCCATGAGCTGCTTGTTGAATGCGTCGGTGGCGTCGTACATCGGCTGTGCTTCCTCGATCGGCATGTCGTAGGCGCTGTCGTCGCCGTGAACCGAAAGCAGGTACTGAGTCATGATGATCCCCTTCGTGTGTGGCGGGCCGGTCGGCCTGCCTCTATCCGTTCCACGAACGGACGGATCGCGATACGACAACCCTCGTCGAAATAGTTCGAACTTTCTATTCGGCGTCTATCACGGAGAACACGTTGCCTGCGGGGTCTGTGAACCAGGCAATGTCCGGCCCATTCCCCTTCATGACACCGTCCTCGTCCTGAGGCATGCCCTCGTATCGGAGGAACTCCACTCCCCTGCCTGCCAGCTCGCGTACGGCTGTTGTGACGTCATCCACCGGCAGGTTGAGAACCGTGAACGATGCGGGCGAGTGAGCGTCGCCCTTGGGATAGACGAGGACGAAGTGGTCATTGCCGAGATCGATCCTCAGCATTCCGGACAAGTCGTTGACGGTTAAACCAATGACGTCGGCGTAGAACTGCCGCGCCGTGTCTATGTCGTCAACGGAAAATCCACTGAAAGGGCGGCGAAATTCAATCATTTGACACTCCTCGGGCCTGGTTCAGACGATCCTAGGATGACCCGGTGACGAAATGTCGCAGCCTGGGTCAGCTGAAGCGGTCGGGATCGCCGGCACCGACCCTCACGACGTCGGCGTAGCCTTCGGAAAAGTCGACAACGGTGCTCGGCTCAGGGATCACATCGACACCTGACTCGACCACCGCGTCGACCCGACCGTCGAGCTGCTCTGAGATCTCCCACGACGAGGTCATGGAGGTCTCTTCGCCCGGCAGGATCAGCGTCGACGACACGATGGGTTCGCCCAAGGTCTCAAGCAACGACTGCACGACTCGGTGATCAGGAATGCGCACGCCGACCGTCTTCTTCTTGGGGTGCAGCAAGCGCTTGGGGACCTCCGACGTTGCAGGAAGGATGAACGTGTACGGTCCCGGAGTCGCAGACTTGATGGCGCGAAAGATCGCGTTGTCGACGTGAACGAATTGGCCAAGCTGAGCAAAATCGCGGCAGATGAGCGTGAAGTGATGTTTCGCGTCGAGCTCACGGATCGCGCGTATCCGGTCCAGGGCATCACGGTTGCCGATCTGGGCTCCCAGGGCATAGCCCGAGTCCGTCGGGTAGGCGATCAGCTCGCCGGCGACCAGCATGGCGACGACCTGGTCGACATTTCGCTGCTGGGGGTTGTCTGGGTGAATGTCAATGATGCGCACGCTGTGAGCGTACGACCAAACACCTGATCAGGACACAGCGAAGGGTCGTGCCGGTTCGATCAACCGACACGACCCTTCGCCTCACATCAGGTGAAGAGACTGACGCCGCCTGGTCCTACCAAAAGTGCAACGACGATCAGCACAGCTCCATACAAGAAGTCCCTCTGGACGAGTCGCAACACACCGAAGATGCCGATGATCACGGCCGCAATCCACAAAATGGTGTCCCACATGGCTATTTGACCTCCGTTGAGAAGTGGCACTTGCTACATCCGGTTTACCCCAATCACCCCCTCTCCAACCGTCATTTCAGGCCGTGTGGTCGCTGATTCCGCAATGTGGACACGGCAACCACATCGTGGGACGCCCGGATAATCTGGCCGAAGTTCATACCGCGTCGAGGAGGTGGAAGTCATGGCCGCAGATCCGAGCCTCGCAGAGCGCCGCCAGCGCCAGATCGATCACGACGACGAGCGCACCTCGCACCAGTCCGACCGTGACGCCCACCTGAAGCCGCGCCGCTCCCACGACGAGCTCAGGGCCATCGCCGACGCGGCCGAAGCACGGTTCGCTGCGTCTGGCGGCGTCGGCCTGCTCGAGTGGGTCGCCGAGGAGTTCGGCTATCGCACCGCGGTTGCCTGCTCGATGGCCGACGCCGTGCTCCCTGCGGTGGTCGCCGAACACCTCCCCTGGGTCGACACGCTGTTTCTGGAAACCGGCTACCACTTCGCCGAGACGATCGGCACGCGTGACGCAGTTGAGTCCCAGATGAAGCTCTCGATCGTCGACGTCTCGCCCGTCCGCAGCGTCGACGAGCAGGATGCCGAGTTCGGCGGGCGACTTTATGAGCGCGATCCTGCGCTGTGCTGCCAGATGCGCAAGGTCGAGCCCCTGCACAACACCTTGCAGAACTATGAGGCATGGATCACCGGGGTCCGTCGCGACGAGTCCGCGACACGCGCCGAAACCCCGTACGTGACGTGGGACGCGAAGAATGACCTGGTCAAGATCAATCCGATGGCCGACTGGTCACTGGACGACCTGCTCACGTACGCCGGCGAGCACGACATCATCGTCAACCCGCTGGTGAACGACGGATATCCGTCGATCGGCTGCGCTCCCTGCACTCGTCGGGTCGCGCCCGGCGAGGATCCACGCGCAGGGCGGTGGGCCGGCCTCGACAAGACCGAGTGTGGGCTCCACGCGTGACCCGACGAGTGACTGACCGCCAACCCGCAGACCATCAACCACCATCGAGGGCCAGATGACGCTGACCGACTATCGCCTCACCCAGCTGCAGTGGCTGGAGTCCGAGGCGATCCACATCATCCGCGAGGTCATCGCCGAGTTCGAGAGACCGGTACTGCTGTTCTCAGGCGGCAAGGACTCGATCGTCATGCTGCACCTGGCCGCCAAGGCGTTCTGGCCCTCCCCCGTTCCATTTCCCGTTCTGCACGTGGACACCGGGCACAACTTTCCCGAGGTGCTGGCCTACCGCGACGCGACGGTCGAGCGACTGGGCCTGCGCCTCGAGGTCTCAAGCGTCCAGGACTACATCGACGACGGACGGCTCCGGGAGCGCGGCGACGGCATGCGAAACACCCTGCAGACCCAGCCGCTTCTCGACGGCATCACCGCCGGCAGATTCGATGCCGTGTTCGGAGGGGGCCGCCGTGACGAGGAGAAGGCCCGGGCAAAAGAACGAGTGTTCTCGCTGCGTGACGAGTTCGGTCAATGGGATCCGCGCAATCAGCGCCCCGAGCTCTGGAACCTCTACAACGGACGGCACACGCCCGGACAGCACGTCCGTGTCTTCCCCCTCAGCAACTGGACCGAGCTCGACGTCTGGCAGTACATCGGCCAGGAGAACATCGCACTTCCCGAGCTCTACTACGCCCACCAGCGTGAGGTGTTCGAGCGTGACGGAATGCTCCTCGCGGTCGGGCCCGTGTCGATGCCGCGCGACAACGAAGCCGTCGTAAAGCGCCAGGTGCGCTATCGGACGGTCGGTGACATGTCCTGCACCGGCGCCGTCGAGAGCGATGCCGTCACGGTCGATGACGTGATCGTCGAAGTGGCAGCAACCCGCATTACCGAACGTGGCGCAACGCGCGCCGACGACCGCACCTCGGAGGCAGCCATGGAAGATCGCAAGAAGGAAGGCTACTTCTGATGGCCACTCTCCTACGCCTCGCCACGGCCGGATCGGTCGATGACGGCAAGTCGACGCTGGTCGGGCGCCTCCTCTATGACTCCAAGTCGGTGCTGGCCGACCAGATGGACGCCGTCGAGCGTGTTTCGCGGGATCGCGGCCTCGGCACGGCCGACCTCGCCCTGCTCACCGACGGCCTCCGATCTGAGCGCGAGCAGGGCATCACGATCGACGTCGCCTACCGCTACTTCGCCACCGCCGAGCGGTCGTTCATCCTCGCCGACTGCCCCGGGCACGTGCAGTACACCCGCAACACCGTCACCGGCGCCAGCACTGCCGACTGCGTCGTGCTGCTGGTCGACGTTCGCCACGGCATCCAGGAACAAACCCGTCGCCATCTCGCCGTCGCGTCGTTGCTTCGGGTCCCCCACGTTGTCGTCGTGGTCAACAAGATCGACCTGATCGACTTCGACCAGGACACGTACGAGCGGGTCTCCAAGTCGGTCCTCGACTCCGCCCGCAGCCTTGGTCTGTATGACGTTGCGACGATTCCGGTCTCCGCTCTCGAGGGCGACAACGTGGTCGAACGTTCAAGCCGGACGCCCTGGTATGACGGTGTGAGCCTGCTCGAGCACCTCGAAAAGCTCTCCCCCGTCGGCGAGCCGCACTCCGAACCGCTGCGCTTCCCGGTGCAGCTGGTCATCCGTCCACAGTCGGCGGCCGGGGACGAGTTCCGCGACTATCGCGGCTACGCCGGACAGATCGCGTCAGGCCTCGTCCGCGTCGGCGATCCGATCACCGTGCAGCCAAGCGGTCGGACCAGCACAGTCATCGGCATCGACGCGGCCGGTGAAACCCTCGACTCGGCCTTCGCGCCGCAATCGGTCACCCTGCGCCTGTCCGACGACATCGACATTTCCCGCGGCGACCTGATCGTGACGTCGCGGAGCGTTCCGGCGGTGACGCAGGACATTGACGGGACGATCGCCTGGCTGGCCGAACGCCCGTTGACGGCCGGCGCCAAGGTGCTGATCAAGCACGGGACCAAGACGGTGCAGGCCCTCGTCAGGGCCATCAGCGGCAAGCTCGACCTGGACGATGCGCGACTGCTCCCCGCCGACGCTCTGGCGCTCAACGACATCGGACACGTCAACCTGCGACTCGCATCGCCGATCCCTGCTGAGGAGTACCTCCATTCACGCAGTACCGGCGCCTTCCTGCTGATCGATCCGCAGGATGGCAGCACCCTTGCCGCGGGCATGGTGGGAGACGCCCTGCTCGACACCAAGGCGGCAGTGGAGGCCGTGGCCGAGGCCACTGTTCCTGGATGACGGGGAGCTTTCCACTCACCCTGCGCGTCGCCGACCGCTTGGTGGTCGTCGTCGGCGGTGGCCATGTCGCCACTCGCCGGGCACTGAGCCTTCTCGCCGCGGGCGCTCGCGTCGTCGTCATCTCGCCATCGGTCACTGACTCGCTCGCCTCCTCGATCGGACGGCACGACATCGAGTGGCGCCAGCGCCCGTACGAGGCTGGCGACCTTGACGGTGCCTGGCTGGTCCAGACCGCGACAGGCGACCCCGAGATCGACGGACGGGTGGCGGACGAGGCGGAGTCGCGTCAGATCTGGTGCCTCAAGGGCGGCGATCCAGAACGCGCGTCAGCGTGGGCACCCGCGGTCGCAAGCGTTGACGACGTGACGGTGGCTGTCAGTGGCGGCGGTGACGCCAGACGGGCGACCTCCCTGCGGGACGCCGTCGCGGCGGCCTTGCAGTCGGGTGACCTTCCGCTGCGCCACGGAACGCACCATCCCGGCGGATTCGTCGCGCTGGTCGGAGGCGGTCCCGGCGATCCGGGGCTGCTGACCGCCCGCGGTCGCCGACTGCTCGCGGAGGCCGATGTGGTGGTGATTGACCGGCTCGCACCGCACAGCGTGCTGGCCGAGCTGGCCCCAGACGTCGAGGTGATCGATGTCGGCAAGATGCCCGATCATCACCCGATTCCGCAGGAGGAGATCAACGAGATCCTCATCGACCGGGCCAGGCAAGGCAAGATCGTCGTGCGGCTCAAGGGCGGCGATCCGTACGTGTTCGGTCGCGGCGGTGAGGAGCTCATCGCCTGCCGCGACGCCGGAATCGAGGTCGAGGTCGTGCCGGGCGTGACCAGCGCCATCGCGGTCGCAGCCGCAGCGGGCGTCCCGGTCACCCACCGCGGCGTCGCCAACGGTTTCAGTGTCGTCACCGGCCACACCGAGCTCAGCGACCTCCCCCACGACAGGGCTCACACCTTGATCCTGCTCATGGGCGTGAAGCGATTGCGCGAGGCTGCAGCCCAGCTTGTCGGCTCCGGGCACGACCCCGAGACACCTGTTGCACTGGTCGAGAACGGTTTCGCGCCCGATCAGCGGGTCACCGTGGGAACGCTCACGACGATCGCCGACCGTTGCGAAGCAATTTGCGTGAAGCCGCCAGCCGTGACAATTATTGGAGATGTGGTGACCCTCTCCCCCGCGTGGCATGACGCATGAAGCGCATCGTCGTCGCACTGGGCACAACGGCAGTCCTGCTGGGGACGGCGTCCTGTTCCGATTCGGTCAAGCAGGTGCCGCTGCCTGACGGCGTCACCGTGCTCTCCGATCAAAGCCGGTTGCACCGCCAGGACCGCGAGATCTTCATCCGCATCAAGAACCAGTCCGACAAACCAATGCGAGTCGAGTCATTCACCCTGACCTCTGACCGGATCGACACCGTCAAGTGGTCTGGCAACGAGGACATCCCCGCAGGCACCGAGGCAGATCTCGAGTACCAGATGCCGGCGGGCCGCTGCGGAACGGGATTCACCCCGACGGTGCGTCTGGACTATCGCCTCGGCGACAGCGGACTACGTGAGTCCAGCGTCAAGGCCAACGATCACTACGGCACCATCTCGCTGGCACTCGACCGTGACTGCGCCAAAGGTGCGCTCACCGAGGCGGCGAAGCTCGAGGTTGGTGAACCCACCATCGTCGGCGTCGGAACCAAGTCGGTGCTCCATCTGCCGGTGACGCTGACACCCACGGGCGCACGTGACGATGTACATTTCGGCGGATTCGGGTCGACGATCCTCTTCAACCAGACCGACGACTCACCATCCAACGTCGACGTGCTGCTCGGCAAGAACGATCCCCCGGCAAACCTGGTCATGAAGGTGATCCCCGCACGATGTGACGGCCACGCGCTCGCAGACGACAAGGTCGGTCGGCTGTTCCCGGTCAAAGTGCGAGGCGACGACGTCGGAGAAGGCGCCGAGTTCTACCTTCCACTCTCCAAGGCGCAGCGGGTGGCGTTCTTCGACTTCTACCGCTCGCACTGCGGTCTGGACTGACTGACGGACTCCAACCACTCGTTCAGATGCTTCTCGCCCTGGCGCATGATCAGGTGGTGCCCGGCGACGAACACGGGCCGCAGCACCCACCCGGTCCACCGCATCCATGGTCGATCTGCGGTCACCTGCCAGTCGATGTCCATCGCCGACGCATCCGGGCCGAGGTCGACAAAGCTGACCAGGCCCGACCCCTTCAGGTCGCCGCCCGAGCCGAATGTCAGCCGCTGGGGTCGCGACTGCTCCAGATCCGTCAGTCGGAACGTCAGCCGGTAGCCGAAATGGCTCGCGGCGCGTACGGCAAGGTTGTGGCCGTCATAGTCGGTGACCGCGACAGACCCCCACCACGCCATGGGATCGTCGCTGGCCAGCAGGTCCTCCAGCGCATCCCACAGAACTTCACGCGCCACGGCGACGTTCCAGCGCGAATGGAACGCGTAGTTCGAATTCATCAGCAGTTCTCCGTGTCGCTACCTGAATGCGTGGTCCGGCCGAGTTGTAATTGACATGGCCCCGCGCGGTATGAGCGCGCTGGGCCCCTTTCGGCGGATAGACTCCCGGGCATTGAATGATCCGGAGGCCCAACATGTGGTTGACCATCATCGCTTCGCTGACGCTTTCGGTGGCCGCAATAGCGGCTCGATGGGCACTCCAGACCGCCGCGCGCCGCCCAAGGACCCGCGAAGAGCTCCTGCTCCAGATCAATCACCGTCGCTCGCTGATGGGTTATGACAGCGTCGTCGAGAACGCTCTGGATCACATCCATGGCATCGCGCACGTCTAGGCCCTCGGCAATCTAGCTGTCGCCTCGGGTCCGGTGGAGCCACCAGAGTCCGATCATGGGGAGGACCAGGGGAATGTAGCCATATCCCTGGCCGAAGCCGGACCACACCGTCTGGTCAGGGAACAGCCCATCGTCGAGCAGAGACAACAGTCCGACCGTGACCACTCCGGCCAGCTCGATCGCGATGGCAATCACCGCAAGCCGTCGGAGACTGCGAGCCAGGGCGACTGTCGCCACGACATAGACAACACCCGCGAAAGCCGAGAGCGCGTATGCGACCGGCGCGTCGTCAGCCTTGGTGAGCAATTGGTAGATCGAGCGCGCCGACGCCGCCAAAGCAAACACGGCATAGACCGCGACGAGGGTTCGACCGAAGCCGCCCGAGGTCTTTTCAGGCATAGGTCCCTTTCCAGATGCCAAGGAGGCGAACGCACAGGACGGCCACGGTCAACAGAGCGACGACGACCACGCCGGTCCCCCACCGGGACTTCTCGGCAATGCCCCACAGGACCGCGGCTGGAGGGATCACGACCAGCGTCACGAGATAGGAGACGAACAGCACGCCGTCAACGTCCCTACTGGTTGAGGACAGTGCCATGACCCCGCCGACCAGCAAGGCGATCAAAGCGATCTCCAGAACAGCCACCGCGTAGAACAACGGATTGCCGACTGGCTGCTGGCGCACCATGTGCCAGCCGGACCACACCGCCACCAAGGTCGCCGCAGCAGCCATGCCATAGGCGACGGTCTCCGTCACTCAGATCCCCTTGCTAGGTGCGGTGGGAGCCCCGCCCCTGGGGGCTTCCGACCGCGACGATGTCAGTCACAGAGTCTGTCACGAAGCGTTTCCACACTGACGACTGGCGGAACATGAAGTGACCGCCGCCAGGCAAGGACGTCCACGTCGCACTTGCTGCGATCGACTGGCTGCGCTCGACGAACTCGCGGCTCAACGCAGCCGACGTCCATGAGTCCTTGGTGCCATGGATGATGCGTAGATGCTTGCCCGCAATGGCGCTGGTCGGTTCGTTCTCGGGGAGCCATGGTGCGAGTCCGACGACACCCGAGACGAGGTCAGCGTCAGCGACCCGGCACGCCGTCCGCCCGCCCATCGAGTGACCAACCAACACGATCGGAACGCCTGGATGACGTACCGCGAGTTCCTCGATCGCTGACCGCGCATCGCGTACCGGAGACGGGTCCCTCAGATCGTTCCAACCGCGCTGTCCGTACTGCAGCAGACTCAGGGCAACGTCGTTCTGTCGCGCGAAACGACGCAGCGAGCGCGCCAGCAGCGCCATCCGCCACCAGCTTGCGTGACGATTCCGGACCGGTTCGTTGCTGGTCTGCTGACCGCCGTGGAGCAGCAGGACGGCAGCCCGCGGCTCGGCGGGTGCGACGTGGTGATCAAGTCTGGACACGGGATCGATCGTGACACGAGCCTGCTTTGCTCGCACGACGAAATGGGAGCTCAGCGGCCGCCGAACGCATTTTCGCCGGTGAGCGCCTGGCCCAGCACGAGCATGTGCATCTCCGACGTTCCCTCGTAGGTGAGCACCGACTCGAGGTTGTTCATGTGGCGGATGACCGGATATTCGAGCGAGATGCCGTTGGCCCCGAGGATCGTGCGCGCCGTACGACAGATCTCAAGCGCTTCCCGCACGTTGTTGAGCTTGCCGAAGCTGACCTGCTCGGGCGTGAGCCCGACCTCGTCCTTGCGCCGCCCCAGATGCAATGCCAGAAGCAGACCCTTGTGGAGCTCGACGCACATGTTGGCTAGCTTTTCCTGTGTCAGCTGGAATCCGCCGATCGGCCGACCGAACTGCTCACGTGTCTTGGAGTAGTTGACGGCTGACTCAAATGACGAGCGTGCAGCACCCATCGATCCCCAGACGATGCCGTAGCGCGCTTCGGTGAGGCACGACAGCGGACCGCGCAGGCCTTTGACGTCGGGGAACATCGCCTCCGCCGGCAGTCGTACGCCCTCGAGCACCAGCTCCGCGGTCGCCGAAGCGCGCAGCGAGAGCTTGTGGTGGATGAGCTTGGCGCTGAAGCCCGGTGTGTCCGTCGGCACGGCAAAACCCCGGATGCCGTCGTCGGTCTGCGCCCAGACGACCGCGACGTCAGCGAACGTGCCGTTGCTGATCCACATCTTGCTGCCGTCAAGGATCCAGTCATCGCCGTCGCGTTTGGCCCGCGTACGCATGCTGCCGGGATCGGAGCCGTGATCGGCCTCGGTCAACCCGAAGCAACCAACAGCGTCACCGGTGCCCATGGCGGGAAGCCAGCGCTCCTTGGTCGCGTCGTTGCCATATTTCCAGATCGCGTACATCGCCAACGACCCCTGGACCGAGACCATCGAACGGATGCCGGAGTCGCACGCCTCAAGCTCGACGCAGGCAAGGCCGTACTCGACCGACGACATGCCTGGTAGCCCGTAGCCATCAAGATGCATGCCGAGCAGGCCGAGCTTGCCGAACTCCTTGAACAGCTCCCGCGGCTCATCGACGCCTCCCACCTCAAACCACTCTGCGATGTGGGGCTGCACCCGCTTGTCGAGCATCGTGCGCACGGTCTCACGTACGGCCATCTCCTCGGTCGAGAGCAGCGCGTCGATCGACAGCGGATCGGAGGGGTTGAAGGTGACTTTGGGCATGTAGTAACGCTATCAACCTAGACTGGCCACACCGACCCGCCTCAACTTCTTGCGCCACTCACCCATCCATCCCGGGAGCTGTACCGAATGACTGATGACAAGCTCGATGGAAAGGGGAAACCGGTGGCTGCAACTGTGTCAGCACTGCGCGTGGTGGGTACGCCCGACCTCGACGACTCACCTGACCCCAATGAGCTGCTTTCCCGGGTGAGCCGCGGCGACGAGCAGGCCTTCGGCGCGCTCTACGACGCACTGGGCGCCTCCGTCTACGGCATGGCCAAGCGGGTCATCCGTGACCCCGCCCGCGCCGAGGAAGTTTCGCAGGAGGTCTTCATCCAGGTCTGGCAGACCGCAGCCCGTTTCGACCCGACCCGCGGCAATGCCAAGAGCTGGGTGCTCACCCTTGCGCACCGCCGGGCCGTTGACGCCGTACGCCACGACCAAGCAGCAACCAATCGTGAGAACAAGTACGACTGGTCCAACGGTCCCGACTTCGACGATGTGGCCGAGACCGTCACCATCAGCCTCGAGCACGAGCAGGTGCGCCGCTGTCTCGACAGCCTCACGGCGTTGCAGCGCGAGGCGGTCAACCTCGCCTATTACCAGGGGTTCACCTACGCCGAGGTCGCAGAGAGCCTCAGCGCCAACCCCGCCACCGTCAAGACCCGCATGCGCGACGGACTTGTCCGTCTGCGTGACTGCCTGGGAGTTGAAGCCTCATGACTGACCTTCATTCGATGATCGCCCCCTACGCCCTCGATGCGTTGGATGACCACGAGCGCGCCAGGTACGAAGCGCACCTCGAGGACTGCGCTGACTGCCGGGCTGAGCTTTCCGGCTTCACGGCCACGGCCGCCCGACTTGGTGAGGTCGAGACCCAGGCGCCACCGGCCGGTCTGCGCGACCGGCTGATGGCCGAGATCTCGACCACGCGTCAGGATCGCCCCGTCGTCGTGTCGATTCGCGAGCGGAGTGCGTTGAGGCGTACGTTGCCGCGGCTTGCGATGGCGGCCGCCTTCCTGGTCGGCGCTGTCGGCGTCGGTGGATACCTCAACGAGCGCGAGCAGGCCAACGAATTTCGAGCTCAGAGTGAGACCATCTCGTCCATCGTCGCGGCGTCTGACGCCAAGATCACCGACAAGCCGTTCGGCGAGTCGGGCCGCGTGCGACTCATCGCTTCTGAGAGCGCAAACTCCGCCTACATCATCGCAAGCAGCCTGCCCGGCCTCCCGGACGGCAAGGTCTATCAGGTGTGGATGGTCAAGGACGACTCCCCCATCTCGCAGGGCGTGTTCGCCTCGTCCGGGTCCATGTTGATGCGTGATCTCGGTGGTGCTGATCGGGTCGCCATCACGGTCGAGCCGGCGGGCGGCTCGAAGCAGCCCACAACGACTCCGATCGCCACACTCGCCGTCTGACGCTGACAGCAGCGGTGTCATGATGAGTTCATGGCTGCACCCCTGGTCCTGATCTCCTCGGCCATGGCCGTGCCGTCGGCGTTCTACCGTCCGGTGGTTGCGGCATTCGAGGACCGTGGGTGGGATGCCAGGGCGCTCCCCCACACCGGCTTCGAGCGCGGCGGGACGGTTGCGTCGCGATCCAGTGACTGGAGCTATGCCGACGAGATGGCGCGCATCGCCGATGCGGTCGGCGCGGCCCGCGCCGAGGAGCCCGACCGGCCGGTGATCCTGCTGGGCCACAGTCTGGGCGCTCAGATCAGCGCAGGCCATCAGCTGCATCACCCTCCCGCCGACGGGTTCGTGGCAATCGGTGCAAGCGTCCCCTTCTTCCGGTCCTACCCCCACGCGGGCCTCCCGGTGCTGTTCCTTGGTCTGACGGTGCCGGTCGCCGCCCGCATACGCGGGTTCGTCCCCAAACCGCTGTTCGGCGGCCCAGGAGCACGCACGCTGATGCGCGAGTGGGCACGGTTCGTACGCACCGGCAAACCGCCGTTCCCGGTGCCACATCTGATCGAGACGCCCTCACTGGTCATCCAGCTCGAGGGCGACACCTATTCCGTCGACAAGGCCAACCGATTGTTCGTCAGCAGTTTCCTGGACTCCGGAGTGACGACCGAGTGGACCTACCTGAGGGACGACGTTCCCGAGGGCGGCACCACCCACCATGTCCTCTGGGCCAAGACTCCAACCCCGGTCGTCGACAAGATCGTCGACTGGGCGGCTGCCGTCGGGCTGGCGACCTAGGCGTCCGCGAAAGCCTCGAGCGGCGGGCACGAGCACGCCAGGTTGCGATCGCCGTACGCCTGGTCGATGCGGCCCACCGGCGGCCAGTACTTGTCGTCGGTGGTGCCGGCCGGGAACGCTCCCTCCGCGATCGGGTAGGCGTGCGCCCAGTCCGCAATGTCGCGCATCGTGTGGGGCGAGTTGACCAAGGGGTTGTCACCGTCGGCGTACGCACCGGCGGTGACCGCGTCGATCTCGGCGCGGATCGCCAGCATGGCGTCGCAGAATCGGTCGAGCTCGGCGAGGTCTTCCGACTCGGTCGGCTCGATCATCAGTGTTCCCGCGACCGGGAAGCTCATCGTCGGGGCGTGGAATCCATAATCGATCAACCTCTTGGCAACGTCATCGATGGTCAGACCCGAGGCCTTGGTCAACGGACGCAGGTCAAGGATGCATTCGTGTGCCACCAGACCGTGGTCACCGGAGTAGAGCACCGGATAGGCACCTTCCAGGCGCTTGGCGATGTAGTTGGCGGACAGCACGGCGACAGAGGTCGCGTCGGTGAGGCCCTCGGCGCCCATCATGGCGATGTACGCGTACGGGATCGGCAGGATGCCCGCCGAACCGTAGGGCGCGGCGCTGATCGCGCCGATGCCGTCGCGCTTGCTCTCCACCGGGTGCATCGGGTGCGTCGGCAGGAATGGCACGAGATGCTCGGCCACCGCGACCGGGCCGACACCCGGGCCACCGCCACCGTGCGGGATGCAGAACGTCTTGTGCAGATTGAGGTGCGAGACGTCGCCACCGAATGCTCCGGGCTGGGCGTGTCCCAGCAGCGCGTTGAGGTTGGCGCCGTCGACGTACACCTGGCCGCCGTGGCTGTGCACGATCTCGCACAGCTCGGTGATCCCGTGCTCATAGACGCCGTGCGTCGACGGGTACGTCACCATGATCGCGGCCAGGTCGTCGGCGTGCTTGTCGCACTGCGCCTGGAGGTCAGCCAGGTCAACCTCGCCCTGATCAGTGGACTTCACGATGACGACGCGCATCCCCGCCATGACGGCCGATGCTGCATTGGTGCCGTGCGCCGAGCTGGGGATCAGGCAGACATCGCGGTGGTCCTCACCGCGACTGCGGTGGTAGGCACCGATTGCGAGCAAGCCGGCGAACTCACCCTGGGAGCCTGCGTTGGGCTGGATCGACACGGCGGCATAACCGGTGACCTCGGCCAGCCATGACTCCAGCGTCTCGATCATCTCGATCATCCCCGCGGCGTCCTCGGCGGGCACAAATGGATGGAGGTCGGCAAATCCGGGCCAGCTGATCGGCTCCATCTCTGACGTGGCGTTGAGCTTCATGGTGCACGAGCCGAGTGGGATCATCCCGCGGTCAAGCGCGTAATCGCGGTCACTGAGCTTCTTGAGGTAGCGCAACATCTGCGTCTCGCTGTGGTGCTCATGGAACACCGGGTGCATCAGGATCGTGTCGGTACGAAGCAGGTTCTCGGAGAGCGACGCCGGCGCATCGTCTGAACCTTCGACCCCGAATGCGGTCCACACCGACGCCAGATGCGCCGCGGTCGTCGACTCCGAGGTCGAGATGCCGACGTGGTCGTCATCGATCAGCCGCAGGTGGATGCCGGATGTGCGTGCGGCGGCCACGATGTCACCCGCAGCACCAGGCACCTCGGCGACCACCGTGTCGAAGAAGTCGCTCTCAGCGACGGCCACTCCCCCGGCCCGCAGCCCGGCAGCGAGTGTGCGCGCTGACTGGTTGACCGACTGGGCGATCTCCCGCAGTCCGTCAGGACCGTGGTAGACGGCGTACATGGCCGCTGTGACCGCCAGGAGCACCTGGGCGGTGCAGATGTTCGACGTGGCCTTTTCGCGGCGGATGTGCTGCTCACGGGTCTGCAGGGCCAACCGGTATGCCGGACGCCCGGCACTGTCGATCGACACGCCAACCAGTCGACCCGGCAGGTGACGCTCCAAGCCCGCCCTGACCGCCATGAATCCGGCGTGGGGACCTCCGTAGAACATCGGCACACCGAACCGCTGGCTCGAACCGACGACGACATCAGCGCCGAGCGAGCCCGGTGAGGTCAGCAGCACCAGCGCCAAGGGATCGGCAACCACGACGGCAAGGCCGTCCTGTGCGTGCGTTGCCGCAATCGCGGCGGTCGGGTCGACGATCTGGCCGTCAGCACGCGGATAGGCAATGATCGTGCCCGCAGCCTCCACCTCCGGAAGGCCGGCGCCCAGGTCAGCCTCGACCAGCTCGATGCGAAGCGCCTGCGCGCGCGTACGAACAACTGCGAGGGTCTGCGGCAGCAATCCGGAGTCGACGATGATCGGCAAGTCATCCTTGCCCTTGGTGGCACGTCGGATCAAGGTCATCGCCTCAGCCACGGCAGTGCCCTCATCGAGCAGCGAAGAGTTGGCCGTCGGGAGCCCGGTCAGATCGGAGATCAACGTCTGGAAGTTGAGCAGTGCCTCGAGCCGACCTTGTGAGATCTCAGGCTGGTAGGGCGTGTATGCGGTGTACCAGGAGGGGTCTTCGAGCACATTGCGACGGATCACGGCGGGAGTGATCGTCGGGTGGTAGCCGAGGCCGATCATCGAGACACCGGGGTTGTTGCGTGCAGCCAGACCACGGAGCACATCCAGGGACTGGGTCTCGGTCAACGCCGCAGGGAGCCCCAGCGCGGACGCACTGCGAATACCTGACGGGACAGCGGCGGCCATCAGCGCATCCAGGGACTCGTGACCGACCTGGCGCACCATCGCGTCCTGATCGGACGGGCTGGGGCCAATGTGGCGGCTGGCGAAGTCGGACACGGGGATCTCCTGAAGTAGAGGCGTCGAGCGGCGCCTCCCCTTCTGTCACCCGTGAGAGCTCCAGAATTGCCTAGGTCGCGTGGTCCTTGGTGCCTGAGAGGTTCCGGGGAGGAATTGCCCCTTCGGCGTCGCCTGGGCGAACTCTCCCACGCGCGATCGACAGCGGTGTCAGCCTACCAACTCAGTCCCGCATGCGGTGCCGGGTCTCAGATTGGGTCAGGAGGACATGCGGGCGCGGCGACGAGCAGCCAGCTCGTCGTCGGCGTTGGAAGCTGCCTCCGAGATGGCACGCTCGCTCGGGAGCGAGTGCAGCGAGCCTTCGATCTCCTTCCACACACCGCCAATCGCGATGCCGAACACACCCTGGCCGCCCTGGAGCAGATCGATGACTTCATCGGCCGAGCGGCACTCGTAGACGCTCGCGCCGTCACTCATCAACGTCACCTGGGTGAGATCGTCGGTGCCACGTTCACGCAGGTGGTCGATCGCAACGCGGATCTGCTGGAGCGAGACACCGGCATCGAGGAGCCGCTTGATGATCTTGAGGAGCAGGATGTCCTTGAACGAGTAGAGACGCTGTGTGCCGGAGCCGGTGGCTGATCGAACCGTGGGATCGACGAGGCCGGTGCGCGCCCAGTAGTCGAGCTGTCGGTAGGTGATGCCGGCAGCGGTGCAAGCCGTCGGACCGCGGAAACCGAAGTCGACCGGCAGCGGCGAGACATCGTCGTTGAACAGCAGACCTTGGTTGCGGGCCTGGGCTGCCGCCTCTGTCGGAGCGGAGTCGCGTGGCTCGATCATCAAAAGCCTTCCAATGCGGGTTATGGGGAAGACTACCGCTACGAAACTACATCCGTGTATGACCGGCAGTTCTCTCAAGGTAAGGCTGAGAGTTTGGCGGGTCAACGACCGAGCGTGAACCTCGGCGTGTCGCACAACCTTCAAGCGTGGGTTGAGGGTCAGCCAATAGCTCGTAGGGCTCGCGGCTCAACCAAAGTCGTCAGGGGCGATCTCGTCCAGAAACTCCCTGAACCGCTCGATCTCTTCATCCTCTTCGCGGGTTGACTGGATGCCGGCCTCATCAAGCACGTCCTCGGTGCACACGATCCGCGCTCCGGCGCGAAGGGCTAGTGCGATCGAGTCAGATGGCCGCGCCTCGACCTCAGCCCCTGACTCGAAGATCAGCGAGGCGAAGAACACCCCGTCACGCACGTCGACGATGCGGACTTCCTCGAGCTCATCGCCCAGCGCCACGACGATGTGTTGCATCAGCTCGTGGGTCAACGGTCGCGGCGCATCTGCACCCTCCTGGGCGTAGGCAATCGCCGACGCCTCGACCGCACCGATCCAGATCGGCAGGTAGCGGGTGCCCTCTGTCTCGCGGAGAAGCACCAGCGGCTGGTTGGTCGGCATCTCAACGCGGACTCCGACGACCTCCACCTCGCGCACGGTCAGCTGCGCAATCCGCTTCGGACCAGCACGGTCTGCAATCGCACCGACAACGCTGCGAGAGCCGCAATCGTCTTGTCGGACTCCTCCTTGTCGAGCGAGCGCGCCCGCGGGGTGACGACCTGCTCGAACAACGAGATCTCACGATCGGCCGCTGCCCGGAAGATGCGCAGGTGGCGCGGCTCCAGTCCCAGCTCGGACAGCTCGCCCACGATCGAGGCGATCGAGAGCGCCTCGCCGTCGTAATAGGTCTGCGACGGCCGACGTTTGATGAGACCGAACTCCTCGATCGCGTCGAGGGTCTTGTCGTCGATGCCCGCTGAGTCCAGCAGTTCAGCACGCGACAGCCGTACGTTGCTCGCAGGCGCCACGAACGTCTCTGCCGTCGGCAGACCGTCCTCGGCAAGGCTCAAGAAGGGCGTCTTGACCGTGGCACTCAAGGTGGTGTCGGGCACCGCCCCCCTGTCCATGTCGTCGAGAACCCGACGGATGTGACTCAGCGGCCAGAACAGCTGCTCCTGTGCGTGAAGCACGAAACGCAGCCGCTCGACATCGCTGTAGGCGTACTTGCGGTAGCCGGCCGCAGTGCGTTCGGGATCGAGAAGGCCCTGCTCCTCGAGATAACGAATCTTGCTCTGCGAGAGCGCGGGAAACTCCGCGCTCAGCTCCTCAATCACCTTGCCGATGCCGAGCCTGAGCTCCGACAACGGCTCAGTCATGCCTGAGCCTTCGAACCCGCAAAGTAGATCAGTCGGTACTTGCCGATCTGGACTTCGTCGCCGCCGGCCAGCGCTACTTCGCTGTCGATGCGATCGCGGTTGATGTAGGACCCGTTGAGGCTGCCCAGGTCGGCGATGACATAGCCGGCGCCGCTCCGCGTGAACGTCGCGTGGCGACGGGAGACGCTGATGTCATCGAGGAAGATGTCGCTGTCGGGGTGGCGCCCGACCGAGACGACGTCACTGTCGAGAAGGAAGCGGGCACCCGCGTCGGGGCCTCGCTGCACCAGCAGCATCGCGCTCCCGGCCGGGAGGTTCTCGACGGCAGTGACGTCGGCCTGAGACATCTCCTCGGTGTCGGCATCGAGGATCGGGATATGTGTCGTGTGGTCCGACACTCCCGGAGGGGGCTGACCGGCAGACCCGGCAGCGACATCGGGCTCGTGGTCCGGCGATGGCATCTTGTGCACTCCTGGGGGCGGTCTTGAGTCAAGGTTGAGACTTCACTGTCAAACCTAGCACCAGGATGGTGGCACAACGATCAACTCTTGGTCAGTCGTCGACAAGCGAGGCGTACGCCTCAGCTTCGAGCAACGAAGACGTCGGATCCTCGTCCAAGGGGCGCAGCTTGATGAGCCAACCCTCCCCGTACGGATCGGAGTTGATGACCTCTGGTCCACCATCGAGCGCCTCATTGCGAGAAACGATCTCGCCCGACAGCGGCGAGAAGATGTCGCTGACCGACTTGGTCGACTCGAGCTCACCGATGACTGCGCCCGCCTCGACGCGGTCGCCGACTGCTGGCAGCTCGACGTACACGATGTCACCGAGCTGGCCCTGCGCGAAGTCGGTGATGCCAACCGTCGCAATCTCGTCGTCGATGCGCACCCATTCGTGCTCTTCGCTGTAGTACAGGTCCTCAGGGATCACCGATTGCTCCTAGCCGGGTCAGGATGTGGGACGAGCGTACTCTGGCGACTTCACGTCGGCCAACGCCGTGATGGTGATCTTGTCCACTTTCGAGATCGTCGCCGTTCCACCGCGGTTGAAGATGCGGTCGATGAGTCCAGCACGAATCTTTGCGGCCTCTGCCATGGTCGACGGATCCCCGATCGCCTCGATCGTGAACGGGCGCTTGACCTCCTGGCCTCCGACCCGGACCGAGTCGACGTCATCCAGGAAGTACGTCTGAGCCACGACGCGCGCCACACCGTTGATCACGATGGCTTCGGCGCCGGCATCGCGCAGCTCCTGCACTGCATCCAGCAGTGACGGCGCATCGATCGACCGGTTGGGGTCGGTGATCAGCAGGCGGATGCCGGGCCCGGTCGCACCCGAGGTGCCCGACAGTATGCCGAGCTGCTCAGCACGTTCCTTGGCCTGCTTCTCTGCCTCGTCGGACCGTTTGGTGCTGCTGAGCAGGTCGTTGCGCGTTGCGGTGAGTTCTTGGATCTGCGTGCCCAGTCGCTCATTTGCGGAGTCGAGCGACTTCAGCAGCTCAACGAGCTGATCGCCCCTGACCCCGGAATAGTCGGTCTCATCGCTCTGCTTGATCTGCAGCGTGATCGCGAAGGCGAGCCCACCGAGCAGCAGCGCGACCACCACTTGGGAGACGCTCGGTCGGCGGAACACCTTGCGCGGCTCAGGCATGGAAGATCCGGCGGCGAATTGCTGCGGCGTTGGCGAAGATGCGAATGCCGAGGACGACCACCACACCCGTGGACAGTTGAGAGCCCACACCCAGCTGATCGCCGAGATAGACCATGAAGGCGGCGATGATGACGTTGGACACGAACGAGACGACGAACACCCGATCGTCGAAACGACGTTCGCCCAGTGCCCGCAGCGCACCGATCACCGCATCAAGGGCTGCCACGATGGCGATCGGTAGGTAGGGCTGCAACCCGCTCGGTACCGACGGCTGGAGGATCAGGCCCGCAATGATGCCGATCGCCAGGCCAAGTACGGGGATCATCGCGTTTCCTCGATCGCTTTCGCGTGAATGGGGGTCAGGCGCTTGGCCTTGACGGCCGGCACGGTCAACTGAGTCGATGATGCCACTTCGTTGCTCACCTGCAGTGCCTGGACTCGCGCAGCCCAGTAGCGTCCGAAGGGGTTTTCGTTGAATCGGGCCTCCAGCGTCTCCTCGTTTCCGAGGGCCACCACGACGTAAGGCGGACCGATCGGGTCGTAGTTGACCGTGATGGCCGAACCCGCAGATCGAATGGCGCTCATGGTGCCGATGCGCCTGCCGTTGACCGCGATCGCCTCGGCGCCGGCATACCAAAGTCCATTGACGACGAGCTGCAGGTCACGATCGGTGATGCGTCCGGTGTTGCGCCGATCCTCGCTGGCTGTCGGCGTGGCGGTCAACGTGATGCCAGGGCCGCGCGCCGCGCGATCGCCTGTCTTGAGGCGCAGCAGCTCATACGCCGGGTCGGTCCGATCGGCTGACTGCTGCAGCTTCGCCACGGCGATGCGCAGCGCGTCAGCGGTCTGCTCCCGGTCGGCAAGCACCTTCTTGCGCGCGCTCACATTGGCGATCAAGGACTCGCGTTCGCGTTCGGTCGCGGGGCGATCGTTGCGTGTCTGCAGCACAGCCATCGTGACCAGCAGTGCGAACACGGCGAGGACAATGCCCGTCAACACCGTGTTGAACTCACGGGTCTGCGAGTAGCGACCTGCGCGCACGACGTAGTAGTCGTCGTCGAGGGCGGTGTCGGCGATCTGCTCGAGCAGACCGACGGCGCGGTCTGTGTCTTCCGCCATGGTCAGCTCCGCGACACAGGCGGTGTCGTGACCATGAGTCTTCGGACCTGGAATGCGTAGAGGACTCCGCCCCACCAGTAGAGCGCCACACCCCACGCCGTGAAAGCCCATCCGAAGACGTTGGCGAGGTCGGCGACCGTGCCTTCGGCATCACCGAGCAACAGCAGCGGGAAGGCGTACAGCAGGCTGGCGGTGGCCGCCTTGCCGAGGAAGTGGACCGGCAAGGAGCTGTAGCCACGCGTACGAAGGAATGGCACGAGGCTGAACAAGAAGACGTCGCGCAACGGCAGGATCACCGCGAGCCACCACGGGATGATGTCGCGATAGCCCAAGCCGATGACGACCGCGAGGATGAAGAAGCGGTCGGCGACCGGATCGAGGATGGCGCCGATCTTGGACATCTGGTTGAGCGATCGGGCCAGCTTGCCATCCAGATAGTCGGTGATGCCGGAGACCATCAGGACGATCAGGGCCAGCTCGTCCCACCTGGGCCCAATCACCAGCCAGAGGAAAACCGGCACCAACAGCAGTCGCACACAGCTCAGGGCATTGGGAATCGTGAGGATGCGTTCCTCCGTGGAATCTGCTCTCCTCGATGATGCTCGCGATGTCCTGGTCATGTCCCAGACAGACTAGGACATCGCGCCAGCGTGAACGCGCTCGGACACGACGCGGCGCACAAGGCATTAGGCACCTCTTGCGTGCTTCGGTCGGACTGACACACTGGGCAGTGAAAGCACAGAACCAAACACCCGACAATTGAAGAACTGGGCAGCACCTGCCCAACGTCCCGAGGAGGATGCGTGGCCGACTACACACTTCCCGAGCTCCCGTACGACTACGGCGCTCTCGATCCGCACATTTCCGGCAAGATCATGGAGCTTCACCACTCCAAGCACCACCAGGCGTACGTGACTGGCATCAACCAGGCCCTCGAGCAGCTCGAAGAGGCCCGCGCCAAGGAATCCTTCGGCAACATCAACCTGCTGGAGAAGAACCTCGCGTTCCACCTCGGTGGTCACATCAACCACTCGATCTTCTGGAAGAACCTCTCCCCCGAGGGTGGAGACAAGCCCACCGGCGAGCTCGCCGCAGCCATCGACGACAACTTCGGCTCGTTCGACGCGTTCCGCGCACAGTTCGAGGCGGTTGCGCTGGGCCTTCAAGGGTCCGGTTGGGCGATCGTCGCCTGGGACTCGCTGGGTCAGAAGCTGGTCATCGTGCAGCTCTACGACCAGCAGAACAACATCCCGGCAACGCTGATCCCCATCACCCAGCTCGACATGTGGGAGCACGCGTTCTACCTCGACTACCTCAACGTCAAGGGCGACTACGTCAAGGCGTGGTGGAACATCGTCAACTGGGCAGATGCACAGGAGCGCTTCACCGCTGCCACCAGCGGCGGGCAGATCCTCTTCTGAGCTCGGTCTGAAACGGCGGGATCCCTCAGGGGTCCCGCCGTTTGCCATGTTCGGCGAGGTCGCGTAGCCGCGCGTTGTATGCCTCCAGTGCCGCGTCGTCGGAGCGATCCTCCGAGCGATCGAAACGGGTGGCCTCGCGGGAGTCGCTGCGGAACCACTGCCACAGCAGCGCACCCATCACCAGGATCAACGGGATCTCACCCATGGCCCACGCCATCCCCCCGCCGAGGTACTGGTCGGAGAGCAGATCGGTGCGGTATGGACGATCGAGAGCACGCCAGTAGTTGCCGGCGAAAACCGTGCTCGAGGCCATCACCGCTATCGAGAAGAACGCGTGGAACGGGATGGTGACGATCAACATGCCAAACCGTGCGATCGACGGCAGGGTGCGCGGCGACGGGTCGACGCCGATCAGCACGTAGTAGTACAACGTGCCGACGCCCATGAAGTGAAGCTCCATCACCGTGTGTCCCCAGTGATTGCCCATCAAGGTCTCGAATGCGCCACTGAAGTACAGGCCGTAAAGGCTGCCGACGAACAGCAGCGGCCCTACCAACGGATGGGTCATGACCTGGGCGAAACGAGAGTGCAGGAACGACAGGAGCATGGCGCGTGGGGAGACTTCGCCGGGCTGCCGCGGTCCCGGCAGCGTGCGGAGCGCCAACGTCATCGGCGCGCCGAGCACGAGGAAGATCGGCGCGACCATCGACAGCAGCATGTGTGCTGCCATGTGGGCACTGAACAACACGTGTGAATAGACCCCGAGGCCGCCGAAGGTTGCCCAGGCGATGACGACCATGCCGATGATCCACGAGATCGTCCGACCCACGGGCCAGACGACACCGCGCTTGCGCAGGGTCCACACGCCGCTGAGGTACAGCGCCGTACCCAAGGTCACGACCGCCAGACCAACGCCGTTGCCGGTGTATCCCCAGAGCATCCTGATCACGGTCGGTGCGGCCGGCAGCGGACCGCCGAGCAGCTCCTCGATCGGTGTCGTCAAGACGTTGTCGCCCACGGGTGTCGGTGTGCGCGACAGTCCCACCGCGAGCCCGATGGTCGCTGCCATCATCAGCAGCTCCGACGTTGCCAGCCGCAAGAACCCCGAACCCTTCTCCACGATTCGGCGCCGCTGCGCGTAACCGAACACACCCAGCGCGACCAGGGCTGCGACCTTGAGCAGAACCAGGCGACCGTATGCGGAGCCGAAGACCTCTGTGAATGAGCCCAGGCGCACGGAAGCATTGACCAGCCCGGATGCCCCGACAATGACAAAGGCCCAGCTGGCCAGAGTTGAGAATCGCGTGATCGCCGGGTTGAGTCGTTTGCTTCCACGGATCGCCACCCAGCCGAGGGAGGCCAGTCCGCCGACCCAGAGCGTCACGCCCACCACGTGCAGGAGCAGGCTGATCGTCGCAAGGTCATGGGAGCCAGATGACGCGGAATGCCCCGTGAGGGTGATGGGCGCCAGTGTCGCCAAGGCAAGACCAAGGATCCCGGCGAGCGCCTTGGTGCTGAACGTCCACCGCGCAGCAACGGCAACCAGCGCCGCACCGAGCGCCTGCAGCAGCACGGCTCTGCCTGCCGACGTACCCGCATAGCCGGTCACGAAGGCCTCGGAGAGTCCCGACAACGGTCGGGCAAACACGTCGGAGACGTTGAGGAAGAACAGTGCAATCGTCGCAACGCACCACGCCATCGCCCACCACGATGCGAGGCGCACGGCCTGGACCGAAAGCCCCTGCACCTCGTCGTCTGCGGATGGGAGCAGGAACACGGCTGCCAACAGGTAACCGATCACGGCGACCGCGCTGATGTCGGTCAACAGCTTGGTGAGTGGAAGCGCCCACCCGACGAAATCACCGGGACTGGGGATGTCTCCGACCGGCGGCGCCGGAGCTCCTCCCCCGATCTCCAGGACTGTGACCATCACGAACGCGCTCAGCAGGAACGCGACTGCCACATCACGCGTTGTTCTCGTCATCTCGCCTCCTGAGCGGAGCCAACAGGAGCACCATGGCCACGGATGCCGCAAGAATGCCCCAGACCAGATGCGAACGATGTCGGTGCACGAAGCCCTGCTCCTCGGGTGGATCGACCTGAGTCACGGCTCGCCCGGTCGTGGTGGTCCAGTGGACAGATCCTTCCACCGGATGTCCGTCGGCGGACACCACCCTGTAGGACGCCGTGTAGTGACCCTTCTGGTCGGCCGGCCCCAGCGTCGCGCTGACGACCTTGTCGACGGCGGAGACGCCGGACACCTCCACCTTGGTGCCGTCGGGTGCGATGACGGCGACGTACGCAGGGTTGCCGATGTTCTCGTTGAAGGTGAACGAGATCGACGTCGGCAAGGTCGTGAGGGATGACCCGTCCTCGGGGTCGGAACCGACCAGCGCTGCATGCGCTGAGGCCGGTCCCGCCCCGAGAGCCAGACACAGCAGAGCCAGGAGGCTCACGCGAAGGACGACGTTAGGCACGTCGACGATTCTGTCGCAGTGCCGCAACCATCGCCGCCGCGGCCACCGCCAGCGCTCCCCCGCCGAGCCAGCGGGCCGGATTGTCTCCATCGTTGGTGTCGCTGCGCACGCGCTGGTCCGCCGTGGTCGCATCGCCCGCTGGTGCAGCGAGGCTCAGCGACGGGGCGGGATGCTTCGGTTCGGCGTCGCCGGTGGGGCCATCACCCCAGGTGACGACCTCACCGTCGCTGTAGGTCTGCTCCGCAGTGAACGAGATGGAGTCCTTGTCAGGAAACGGACCACCGGAGATCGCGAACTCATCGAACTGCGAGGGCGGCACGCCGTCGCCGGTCGCAGTCCAGGTGATCGTACGCACGGCTTCGGTCAGCTCGAAGTCGCCGACCTTGGTCGGCGCCTCCAGCTTCTCCTTCTGGAGCGTTGCCTTCCACCCTGGCTTTGACTGCGCCGTGACAAAGGCGAACGGGGCTTCCTTCGGCAGCGTGACGACCAGCTTGGTCGTCGAGGCGGTGTCGGACTCGGTCGGAACCCTGAACACCGCCTTGCCGAAGCCGCCTCGGGCCGCATCGGTTGAGGAGACGGAGACGTGGGCGGATGCTGGAGCAGCCATAGCCACGAGAGCAATGGTGAGGAGCGCAGCGCAGAGCCGCACGGTGATGCGTTTCATGGAGGTTCTTTCTGTAAGAGGTGAGCAATACGGGTCAACAAAGCCCGTACGGCGGCCCTCTCAGGGCGCGTGAGTACGCGAGTCGAATGTCACGCAACGATCTGACGGTCACGAGGGTGACGTGGACGCGTCTCGCCAGGATCGGTACACCCACCACCGCGACGGGCCTCAGTCTGATGCCCAGTCGCTCTGCCATTCGCCAGACAAAGGACTCACCGCGGGCGAGCGCCATGGCACTGAGGGCAGTCGCCGCGGCGTGGGTCGCCAGCATCGAGCCCGACATCTCCATCGAACCGGTCGAACACCCCACGTGCACGAACGCCTGACACAGCACCAAGAGTCCGACGACCTGTTCAGGCGTCAGTCGGCGTGAGGACACCGCCCACGCGACGAGACTTGCGGCGCCGAACACGATTGTCACCGCGAGCACCGGCATCTGACCGCCGGCCAGCACGTGCGCAATGGAGGCCGTGGCTGTGCACACGAGAGCCACCGCCACTGATCTGACAACCCTCAATGACCCGACGGTCGGCCGCATCAGATCGAACGACGGAGCCTGGGTCACTGGGTCAGGATATCGACGAGGATCCCGGGGCAATCGCGCACCCGGTGGTATGTACCGTGGGCACATGGCAGCAACTGATCTCGACACCGCATCCTTCATCAAGCTTGACCAGGAGTGGGGTGCGCACAACTACCACCCCTTGCCGGTCGTGATCTCCGAAGCTGAAGGTGCTTGGGTCACCGATGTCGAGGGCTACCGCTACCTCGACTTCCTGTCGGGCTATTCCGCCCTCAACTTCGGTCATCGCCACCCCGCATTGATCGCCGCGGCGCGCGACCAGCTCGACCGTCTGACCCTGACGTCTCGGGCGTTCCACAACGACCAGTTCGGCGCGTTCTGCCAGGAGCTGGCCGAGCTCACCGGCACCGAGATGGTGCTGACGATGAACACCGGCGCTGAGGCGGTCGAGTCGGCGATCAAGGTCGCCCGCAAGTGGGCCTATGAGGTCAAGGGCGTCGCCTTCGACAGCGCAGAGATCATTGTTGCCGCCGGCAACTTCCATGGCCGTACGACGACGATCGTCTCGTTCTCCGACGATCCCGCGGCACATGACAACTACGGACCGTTCACCCCCGGCTTCATCACCGTCCCGTACGGCGATGCGCAAGCCATTCGCGATGCGATCACCCCCAACACCGCTGCAATCCTGATGGAGTCGATCCAGGGCGAGTCGGGCGTCATCGTGCCCCCCGAAGGGTTCTTCGCCGACGTCCGCGCCATGTGCGACGACAACAACGTTCTGCTGATCGCCGACGAGATCCAGTCCGGGCTGGCCCGCACCGGCAAGCTGTTCGCGCTGGACCACGACAACGTCCGCGCCGACCTCTACACGCTCGGCAAGGCGCTGGGCGGCGGCATCATCCCGGTGTCAGCCGTGGTCGGGCGTGCTGATGTCCTCGGCGTGCTCAAGCCGGGTCAGCACGGGTCAACGTTCGGCGGCTACCCGGTAGCCTGCGCGGTGGGCCGTGCCGTCGTGGGACTCCTCAAGACCGGCGAGTTCCAGCAACGATCCGTTGAGCTCGGCGAGCACCTCCACCAACGTCTCAACGCCCTCGTCGGCAACGGCGTGAGCGCTGTGCGCGGGCGCGGGCTCTGGGCCGGTGTCGACATTGATCCCTTGGCCAAGACGGGTCGGGAGGTCTCCATGGCGCTGCGCGACCGTGGCGTGCTCTGCAAGGAGACGCATGAGCGCACACTCCGCATGGCACCGCCACTGGTGATCACGCGCGAGGAGATCGACCACGCGGTCGACTCGCTGGCCGAAGCACTCGCCTGATCTACCCATGACCTTCCTTGGCGTCCTCGCCTCCCTCTTGGCGTTCATTGTCGTGGCCGTCACGACGATCGTGGTGATCGGCGTGGTGAGGCTGAGGCGCGTACGAAATGACTTCGCGAGTCGAGTTGCAGCCTTGGGAGAAGCGGAGCTGAGTGCTCAAGCCAACCTGTTTGGTCTGGCGTCTGCCGGCACCCGGCAGACCAGGGGTCCCGGCACCTTGCTTCTCACTGCGGACGAGCTCGCGTTCGTGCAACTGCTGCCGGCACGAGAGATGCGGCTCAAGCGCGACGCGATCACCTCAACTCGGGCGTCCCGCCATTTCCTCGGCAAGACCCAGGCGCGTGACCTGTTGGTCGTGACGTGGGACGTCGACGGTCTGGCAGATGCTGCCGCCTTCGACGTGGCCGACGTCGAGCCGTGGTGCACCAGGCTCAGCTGAAGAACGTCGCTCCCCCGGGTGGGGGCGGCGACTGCGCGGTGTCGGTATCGGTGAAGGGCGACCGCCCGGCAAAACGGTCGACAACCTCCCGATGGGGCACGACGCGGTATGGCAGCGGAGAGCTCGCGGCACGGCGCGCGAGTGACTCCCACGGGATTGGCCCGCGTGAGGCCACCACCAGGAGGTTGCCGAACCTGCGGCCCTTGAGAGTCGCGGGCTCAGCGCTGATCATGACGTTGGGAAACTGTGCGCACACGCCGGCAATGACGCGGCGCGCGTGGTCGAACGGTGCCCGATCGGCAAGATTGAGCAGCAGGAGCCCATTTTCGGTGAGAACAGCTGCCGTCTGCTCGAAGAACTCCGTCGTGACAAGGTCGGCCGGGATCCGCGCACCGTCGAATGCGTCGAGAACGATTACGTCGGCAAAATCCGGCCTCATCGCGGCGATCCCCGTACGCCCGTCGACGGGTCTGACCTTGATCCCGCTGTTGCGCGGCAGTGGAAGCTGCTCACGCACCATCGCCGTGACGCGCTCGTCGGGCTCAAGAACGATCTGCGCCGAGGTGGGCCGGGTGGCGGCCACGTAGCGCGGCACAGACATGCCGGCTCCCCCGATGTGGACGAAACGCAGCGGGGCGCCCGGCGCTCCGTGAGCATCGATCACATCGACGATGCGTTGCACGTAGTCGAATTCCAGCCTCAGCGGATCGTCGAGGTCGACGAATGACTGGTCCGTGCCGTCGATACGAAGGATGAAGCAGCCGGGGCGGTCGCGTTCGGCGATGATCTCGATCGCGCGATCGGTCACCACGTCATCCGACACGGGCGGCGATCGTCTCACCGGGCATCTGCACCTCGATGAGCATCCCGCGAGCGAGCTGTCGCCCGCGCCGGGTCTCGACCTCACCGTCGACCTTCACGTCTCCGCCCTGGATCATCGCGCCGGCGGCTGCACCGGAATCGGCGATGTTGGCGAACTTGAGGAATTGACCGAGCCGGATCATGTCTCCGCTGATCTCCACTGAGTCGATGTCGTCGGCCGCCATGTGACCAGCCTAGGCTCTTGTGGTGACCACTTCCGCCCGCGCAGACGTTTGGACGTCCTCGGTGCGCCTCTACCGCACACGCTCGTTGGCGTCGGCCGCCTGCCGCGCTGGCCACGTACGCGTCAACGGGGCCAAGGCCAAGCCTGCGCAGACCATCTGCGTGGGCGATCGCGTGGAAGCGCTCACCGACGGCGGTCTGCGCATCTTGGTCGTCACTCGCATCATCGTCAAACGAGTCGGTGCGAGCGTCGCGGTCACCTGCTTCGAGGACCACACTCCCCCGCCGCCGCCCAAGGAGGAGACGCCCATGATGCCTCGACGTGATCGAGGTGCCGGCCGACCAACCAAGCGTGACCGGCGTGCCCTCGACCGTCTGCGGCGACGGTGACGTTTCGGGGCCGGTGAGGCTTGGCGCAAGGGCCAGACAGGAGAAGGGACGGCTCACCTGTGGTGAGCCGTCCCTTGCACAAACGTCGGGCTGACAGGATTTGAACCTGCGACCCCCTGACCCCCAGTCAGGTGCGCTACCAAGCTGCGCTACAGCCCGTTTGTACCGAAGTGGAACTTTACCGCAGCACGGTCAGCGTTCCTTCGGCGGTCGATCAGCGGCGCTCGCGCTTCTTGCGCGGACGCTGCTGAAGATGGATGGGCGTGCCGACGAAGCCGAATGTCTCGCGCAGACGGCGCTCGATGTAGCGCATGTAGGACGCTTCGAGCTTGCCTGACGTGAACAGGATGAAGGTTGGCGGAGACGTCGATGCCTGGGTGCCGAACATGATCTTGGGCTGCTTGCCACCGCGCACCGGGTGCGGGTGCTCGGCGACCAGACGGCCGAGGAACGCATTGAGCGCACCCGTGGTTACGCGCGTCTCCCAGCCCTCGAGAGCGGCGTCCAGTGCGCGTACGAGCCGGTCGACGTGCCAGCCCGTCCGAGCCGTGATGTTGATCGTCGGCGCCCAGGGAACCTGGACGAACTCGCGCTCCATCTCACGCTCGAGGTAGTAGCGACGCTCGTCGTCGACGAGGTCCCACTTGTTGAACGCAATGATCAGAGCGCGTCCGGCATCCGCCACGGAGCTGATGATGCGGGTGTCCTGCTCGGTGATCGGCTGACTGGCATCGATGATCACGACGGCGACCTCGGCGCGGTCGATCGCCGAGCTCGTACGCAGGCTGGCGTAGTACTCGTGACCCGACGCATCGCGTACGCGCCGCCGGATGCCCGCGGTGTCGATGAAGTTCCACAGGCGATCGCCAAGTGTCACGAGCTCATCGACCGGATCGACTGTCGTTCCTGAGGCGTCGTCGACGACTACGCGCTCCTCGCCGGCCAGTCGGTTGAGCAGACTGGACTTGCCGACATTGGGCTTGCCGACGATCGCCACACGACGAGGCCCCTCGGGCGCATCGAAGTCTTCGGGCGGTGTCTCGGGCAATGCCTCGAGGATCGCGTCCAGCATGTCGCCGCTCCCGCGGCCATGCAGTGCCGACACCGGGTGAGGCTCGCCAAGACCGAGATTCCACAGGCCTGCCGCCTCAGCTTCGGCGCGCTGGTCATCAACCTTGTTGGCGGCCAGCACAACGGGCTTGTTGGCGGCGCGAAGGATCTTGACGACCTTCTCGTCGACATCGGTGATGCCGACGGTGGCATCCACGACGAACAGGACCGCGTCGGCGACCTGGATGGCGATCTCTGCCTGAGCCGCGATCCGTTCGGCGAGACCGCGCGCGTCAGGATTCCAGCCACCGGTGTCGACGACGGTGAACGCACGGCCGTTCCAGACCGCGTCGTAGTAGACCCGGTCGCGGGTGACACCGGGCACGTCTTCGACGACGGCTTCGCGGCGGCCGATGATGCGGTTGACGAGTGTCGACTTGCCGACGTTGGGTCGACCGATCACGGCCAGGACGGGTACGGCCTCAGCCATCGGATGAACCTCTCGGCAGGGGGCCGGGCAGCTCGCGTTTCAGCACGTTCTGTGACCAAATGACATGGGATCGCAGGTGCTCGTGGATCTGCTCGCCTGCGTCTTTCAGTGTCTCATGATCTCGCGGCCAAACCTGCATCGGGAATTGCAGCGGCTTGCCATAGACGATGTCCAGACGTGCACCCTTGCCCGGCTTGGCCTCCGACGGCTCGCCCATCTTGCGCGTGCCCAATATTGCGACCGGGACGATCGGTGCCCCGCTGATCAGGGCCAGCCAGGTCACGCCACCTTTGAAGTTCTCGAAGTCGCCGGCGCCTCGCTTGCCCTCGGGATAGATCAGCACCGCCTGACCCGATGACAATGCCTGCGCCGCGCGTCGCAGAGCGCCAGTGTCGTTGCGCGTGCGGCTGACCTTGATCTGTCCCACGAATCGCAGCAGACGTCCGGTCCGACCGGAGAACTCCTCCTCCTTGACCAGCGCGTGCGCCGGGCGAGGAGACTTCACGAACAGCAACGGTCCGTCGAGCCAGCCGATGTGGTTGCTGGCCAGGATCACCGGCCCGTCCTCGGGCACATTGCCCTGACCGCGTTCGTGGATGTCCCAGCGCCGGGTGAAGTACGGCCGCACGAGCCTGCGCATGAACTTGAGGCCGCCCTCGGGAAGCCCCGACGGCGTCACGTCAGTCATCGTCACGCTTGCCTCCGACCAGCTCGACGATCGAGTCGATGACCTCGGCAAGCGCCATGTGAGTGCTGTCGACCAGCACGGCGTCGTCGACCTTGGCAAGCGGCGACGCGGCCCGGTTGGAGTCGATCTCGTCCCGCTTGGCCAGCGCCTGCTCGGTTGCAATCGTGTCGGTCGAACCGTCCTCGGCCGCTCGACGAGCAGCCCGAGCCGCCGGGTCCGCAATGAGGAAGAACTTGAAGTCAGCGTTGGGAGCGACAGTCGACCCGATGTCACGGCCCTCGACGACGATGCGGTCATTGCTGGCGGCGATCGTGGCACGCTGCAGCGACACCAGCTGCTCCCGTACAGCCGGGACCGCGGCGACCAGACTGACCGAAGCCGTCACGTCTGCTCCGCGAATCGCCTCGGCCACGTCCACACCGTCAGCATGAATCGTCGGATTGAGCGGGTCCACCCCTGAGTCCAGCACCACCTTCGCGGCGGCGGCGGCGATCGCGTTCGGATCGCCGAGATCGGTTCCGGCCTGCAACAGAGCCCACGTCATCGCGCGATACATGGCGCCCGTGTCGAGATAGGCGATGCCGAGACGTTCGGCTACACCACGTGCCGTGCTCGACTTGCCCGATCCGGATGGACCATCGAGGGCAACGACCAAGGACTCGTGGTTCGCTCGCTCGCGCTCGTTCACAGGTGGGGCTCCTCAGCTGTAGGCGGACCAACCGCGTGCAGTCAGCGCGTCGACCAGAGTGTCGGCATGTGAGGCAACAACCGTGATCTCCACCTGACCCACGCGTCGACCAAGTTCGTGATCGATGCGGATGTCCTCGATGTTGACACCTGATTCTCCCGTATGGCCCATCAGCCGTGACAACTCCCCCGGTTCATCGGGCACCGAGACGAATACAGTCGCCAGCTCCGCCAGCTCCTCGCCATGCTTGCCGGGTATGAGCTTGGTGCCGTCGCGCCCCGACTGGAGCACCTCACCGAGTCGTACGGTGTCGGCGCCGATCGAGTCGATGACACGATCGAGATCTCCACGTACCTGCTCCAGCACCGTACGGACCTCGGCGGCATTGGCGCCCAAGATCTCCTGCCACAACCCGATGTCGCTGCCGGCGATGCGAGTGACGTCACGCAGCCCCGGCCCAGACAGTGCAAGGTGGTCCACCGGCGCCCCGTGCAGTCGGGCCGCTGTCAGCACTGCCAGCACGTGCGGCACGTGGGACACCACAGCAACGGCCCTGTCGTGGGCCTCGGCATCCATCTCCAGCGGTACGGCGCCCACCGTCGCGGCAATCTCGGTGACTCGGGCAACTGACAGTGGATCGGCGTCAGGCGCAGCCGTGATGGCCCACGGACGCCCCTCGAACAACCGGGCGTACGCCGCCATCGGACCGGAACGTTCGCTGCCGGCCATCGGGTGGCTGCCGACATAGCGCTCGCGTCCCTCAAGCGCAGCGATCGCGCCCTGCAGAGGGCCCTTGACGCTGGCGACGTCGGTGACCGTGGCCTCAGGCCAGGTCGAGAGGGCATGAGCAACACACGTGACGACGTCTGCCGGTGGGACGGCCACGACAACCAGCGCGGGCCCTTCGACGGGATCGGCCGTGCCTGCTCCACGTGCCACCGCGAGCTCCACATTGGTCTCGAGGATGTCCTGGAGGTGAACCGTGACACCCGCCTCGGTCAACGCCAACGCAATGGACGTGCCGATCAGCCCACAGCCCATGACGAGGACCGGACCGGTAGGCGCACTCATGCCTCCACGCTATCGAAGAGCAGGCCGAGCTCCTCGCGGGACAGGTTGCGCATCGCGCCCGCCGCCAGCCCGCGGAGATCGAGCGGACCAAATGCCGTACGAGTCAGGTCGATCACCGGGTGGCCGACCTCCGCGAGGATGCGTCGAACGATGCGGTTGCGACCCATGTGGATGTCGAGCTCGACGATCGAACGGCCCCGCGAGCGATCCTTGACGAGCAGCCTGTCGACGACCGCCGACCCGTCATCGAGCTCGATGCCGGCCTTCAGCGTCGCACCAAGCGAGTCAGGCACCGATCCGTCGACCAGTGCGACATAGGTCTTGGTGATCTCAAACGATGGGTGGGCCAGCTTGTGCGCCAGGTCGCCGTCATTGGTCAGCAGGAGCAGACCTGAGGTGTCGGTGTCGAGGCGACCGACGTGGAAGAGTCGGTCGTCCCGCCCCGCCAGGATCGACGAGAGGTCAGGGCGCCCGTGTTCGTCGGCCATGGTCGTCACCACGCCTCGAGGCTTGTTGAGCAGGACGTACGCGTGGTCGTTGGGCGGAGGTATGCGTGCCCCGTCGACCCGAATGACGTCGACGAGCGGGTCGACCCGCGATCCCATCTGGTCGATGACTTCGCCGTTCACCTCGACCCGACCGTGCGCGATCATGTCGTCGCACCGTCGACGGCTCCCGAGGCCGGCCTGCGCCAGCGCCTTCTGCAGTCGTATTTCAGCCACGATCGTCAGTGACCTCGGCGGCTATGTCCCCGATGGGCGTCTCGTCGTCCATGTCGCCCAGCTCGGGCAGCAGGGGCGCGATGTCTGGAAGTTCAGCGATGCTGCCCATGCCCATCCGCTCGAGGAAGTAGCTCGTCGTCCGGTAGAGGATGGCACCACTTTCTGAGTCGACGTCGGCCTCTTCGATGAGACCGCGGGTCACCAGGGTGCGGACCACACTGTCCACGTTGACCCCACGGATGGCCGAGATGCGCGTACGGCTGATGGGCTGCCTGTAGGCCACGACGGCCATCGTCTCGAGCGCCGCTTGGGTGAGCCGCGCCTGCTGACCGTCGAGGATGAACCGTTCAACGGCGCCGGCATACTCCTCGCGGGTGAAGTAGCGCCATCCGCCGGCAACATTGCGAAGCTCGAAACCGCGACCCTGCTCGGTGTATTGCGCGGCGAGCGACTTGAGTGCGGTGTCCACATCGCTCGGCGGATGACCGACGGCCTGCGCCAGTGTGAGGTGGTCCAGTGGCTGGTCGGCGACCATCAGCACCGCTTCGAGGGCGGGCAAGAGGTCAAGCATCTCCAGCTCGAGCTCGTGCGGTCCGGTGGGGAGGTTGTGCTCAGTCATCTGTGCCTTCACGTTCGGTGCGTTCGGGGTCGCTCGGGGGTTCTTCGGCGATCGTCAGATCCGGCGGCGGCGTGTCGTCGGGCGATCCCATCGGCTGGTCGAACTCGTCGCCCACGTCGATGTCACCCTCATCCGTGCCGGTCCATCGCAGGTGCAGGTCGCCGAGCGGTGTCGCCTGCTCGAACGCAATGACGCCTTCCTTGAAGAGCTCAAGGAGGGCCAGGAAACAGGCGACCTTGGTGATGAGGTCAGGGGCGTCCGCGGTCAGGGCTCGGAAAGTGAGCCCCCGTTCTCGGCGTAGCCGGTCAACGATCAGGTGTCCTTGTTCACGCACGCTCACCTGCGGCGCGTGCAGATGCGCCAGCGACAGGATCGGCACGACCTTCGGCTGGAGCGCTGCGGCGGCCAGCGCGGCCAGCTCCGTGGGTCCCACCGAGATGAGAACCTCCGGGAGGAGTTGCGCAAAGCGTGGCTCGAGCCCCACAACCCGAGGGAATCGACGAGACTCGTCGGCGAGTCGTTCGGCCATCACCGAAGCCATCAGCTTGTACGCGCGGTACTGCATGAGACGTGCGAACAGCAGATCGCGCGCTTCGAGCAGCGCCAGATCTTCCTCATCTTCGACCTCGGCCTGCGGCAGCAGTCGTGCGGTTTTCAGATCGAGCAGCGTTGACGCGACGAGCAGGAAGTTTGTCGTCTGGTCGAGGTCGTCACCCAGCGCCTTGATGTAGGCGATGAACTCGGTCGTGACGGTCGACAGTGCAACCTCGGTGATGTCGAGCTGATGTTTGGAGATCAGCTGCAGCAACAGGTCGAAAGGGCCCTCGAAGTTTGCCAGGTTGACCGAGAAGCCGGCGGGCGCGGATTCGTCGACGCCCGCTAGTGGTGTGTCTTCCAGATGGCTTGCCATCACAAGCGGTGTCCGGGGCCCGGCTGACAAGGCCAAGGAGCGAGGCGCACCGGGTATGTGCGGCGACCGACGAGAACGCCGTCAGGCGGGAATCCGGGCGGCGCGAGGGCAAGTTCATGTGGAAGGCACACCACTGGCGTCACGGGTCGCTCAATCGCCGGGCGACATCGCTGCCGGTGCCACGTGCGTCGAGGTCAGCCAGCGCCACGGAAAGAGCGGCTCGCACGAATCGGCCACGGTCGACGGTGCGACCCAGCTCGCTGCGCAGCAGCAGTCGTGCCTGCTCGACGGCCATCAGCTCGGCCGACGTCACGTAGATGGTCATCTTTTCGTCGTGCTTGACCCGACCACTCGCCGTGGACGTCTCATCCTCGGGCTCAGAGGTGGCAGCCGTGGCGCGAAACAATTCGTCTGCGCCGGGCATTGCGGGCCGTTTGCCGGGCCCTCCAGAAGGTGTGGCTACGCGCCTGGGCATCGCACCAAGACCTCTCGTGCGAGCTGGCGGTAGGACGCCGAGCCGGGTGAATTGCTCGCATACTCGGTGATGGGTTCGCCGGCAACGGTCGAGTCGGAGAACTTGACCGTACGGCGGATGACGGTGTGGAAGACCAGATCGCCCCAGCCCTCGACGAGTGTCTGCAGAACCTCTTTGCCGTGCAGGGTGCGGCTGTCGTACATCGTGCCGAGCAGTCCGATGATCTTGAGATCATCGTTGGTGCGATCGCGGACCTTCTCGATCGTGTCCTTGAGCAGCGCCACACCTCTGAGCGCGAAGTACTCGCACTCCAGTGGCACCAGCACGCCGTCGGCGGCGGTCAGCGCGTTGACGGTCAGCAGTCCGAGCGATGGCTGGCAGTCGATGAGGACGACGTCGTAGTCGTGCAGGATCGGCTTGAGCACGCGCGCCAGAACCTGCTCGCGACCCACTTCGGTGACCAGGCGCATCTCGGCTGCCGACAGGTCGATGTTGGACGGCACCAGGTCGAGGCCCTCGATCGAGGTCGGCATCACGATGTCCTTGATGCCCAGCTCGCGGTCCATGAGCACGTGATAGATGCTCTTCTCGAGCTCGTACGCGTTGACTCCCATGCCGACCGTCATCGAGCCCTGTGGGTCGAAGTCAACCAGCAACACCTTGCGCCCGGTCTCGACGAGCGCGGCGCCGAGGTTGATGGCGGTGGTGGTCTTGCCGACCCCGCCCTTTTGGTTGCACAGCGCGATGACTGTTGCGGGCAGTCCGCGCTTGCGGGGTTTGGGTTCTGGGAATTTCGGCATTGGACGGCCGGTAGGTCCAAGTTCCTTGCTCATCTGGTTCCCTTGCAGCTCGACCGTCGGACGTGCGTCACTCTACCGTCCAGATTCTGTCACTGTGTCGCCCGCGGGTGGGCCGATGCGTAAATCTCGCGAAGCTTCTCGACCGTGACCAGGGTGTAGATCTGCGTCGTCGTCACCGAGGCGTGGCCGAGGAGCTCCTGCACGACACGTACGTCCGCTCCCCCGTCCAGCAGATGTGTGGCGAACGAGTGCCGCAGCGTGTGTGGAGAGACGTCAGCGGTGAGTCCTGCACGCCTGGCAGTCCTGGTGAGCACGGTCCATGCGCTCTGGCGCGACAGCCGCCCGCCGCGTGCGTTGAGGAACACCGCCGGTGAGCTCTGTCGAGACGACACGAGAGCTGGTCGAGACGACGTGAGGTAGTCGGTCAGCGAGGCCAGCGCGAACGAGCCCACCGGGAGGATCCGCTGTTTGCCACCCTTGCCGCGCAGCAACACGGTCGACTCCTCGAGGTCGAGATCATCGAGGTCGATGCCGACAGCCTCGGAGATGCGTGCGCCGGTGCCGTACAGCACCTCGAGCAGTGCGCGGTCCCGTGACGACAAGATGGTGCCGGGCGCGCCTGCCGCCTCGAGAATCGCCTCGATGTCGCTCAGCGGCAAGGCTTTCGGCAGCCGCGCGGCTGGTCGTGGGGGTTTCACCGCCGCCGTGACGTCGGTCGTGACGATCTGCTCGCGGACCATGAATCGGTGCAGCCCACGCGTCGACACAATCGTCCGGGCCGCGCTGGCGGTGCCGAGCCCCGTGTGGTCGTCATCGCCGGTACGCAGGTAACCGAGGAATGCGGTGATGTCGTTCTCGGTGATCTCCACCGGATCCGTCAGACCACGTGCATGCAGGAAGTCGGCATATCGGCGCAGGTCACGGCGATAGGAGCGGATCGTGTTGTCGGCGAGACCGCGTTCGACACTCAGGTGGCTCAAGTAGTCGTTGACCACCCGGTCGACATCGCCGCCCATGCCTACGCCCCCGCGGAAATCGACACGACAATGACGTTACGACAGTCATGCGGCGTCATGATGCGCTCGTTCATCTGCTGCGAAGCACCTGCGCTGCGAGGATCGCGGCGACCGTCAGCGAATCACTGAACCGTCCCGCGATCACAGCATCGACTGCCTCGTTGAACGGCAGCCACCACTGGACCATGTCAGCCTCTTCGGCCTCGCGCGCCGTGCGATCAGCCTCGGGCACCGCGCTCAGATCCGTGGCGACGAAGACCTGCCAGGACTCCGTCGAATAGCCCGGGGTGGCAAGGAGCTTGAGCTGCGGCTCCCAGCGGCCCGCGATCAGGTCGGCCTCCTCGGCCAGCTCGCGGACCGATGCATCCAGCGAAGACTCACCCGGCACATCCAGCGTTCCGGCGGGGATCTCAAGCAGTCGCCGGCGTACGGGGTGTCGATACTGCTCCACCAACAACACCCGATCGTCCTCGTCGAGCGCGAGGATGCCGATCGCGTTGTTGGGACGTACGACGGCGCGCCCATGCTCACCGCCATCAGGATCGACGATCGTGTCGATGCCGAGACTGACGTACGGGCTCTCATATTTCATCTCGCTGGCGCTGACGGGCCAGGACGCATCGGTGTCGCTCAGGATGCTTCCGGCCAGACGACCAGGCAGATGGGGATGAGGCGTCATACGGTCTGCTGCTGTTCGACCGGCAGGCGCGTCTCGAGCTGGCGGACCAGCGCTGCACCGATCAGTCCGGCGAACAGCGGATGAGCCTTGGTCGGGCGTGAGCGCAGCTCCGGATGTGCCTGCGTCGACACGTAATAGGGGTGCACCTCGCGTGGCAGCTCGACGAACTCCACCAAGGTTGAGTCGGGCGAGGTGCCGCTGAACACGAGCCCCGCAGACTCGAGCTGTTCGCGGTAGGAGTTGTTGACCTCGTAGCGATGGCGGTGGCGTTCGTCGACCTTGACCGACCCGTATGCGTCGGCGACGACGCTGCTCGACTTGAGCACCGCAGGATAGGTCCCCAGCCGCATCGTGCCGCCGAGGTCGCCTTCGCCGTCAACGATCGCGAGCTGCTCGGCCATCGTGGCGATCACCGGATGCTGTGCCTCGGGATCGAACTCAGAGGAGCTGGCCCCCTCGATGCCGGCGACATTGCGCGCGAACTCGATCACCATGCACTGCAGTCCCAGGCACAGTCCAAGCACCGGGATGCCGCGCTCGCGTGAGTACTTCAGTGCGCCGAGCTTGCCCTCGATGCCACGGATGCCGAATCCGCCGGGAACGCACACTCCATCGACATCGCCCAGGTGTTGCGCCGCGCCTGCTTCGGTCTCACAGTCGTCGGAGGGCACCCAGCGCAGGTTGACTCGGGCGTCGTGCGCAAACCCGCCGGCCCGGAGCGCTTCGGCCACTGAGAGGTAGGCATCCGGCAGGTCGACGTACTTGCCGACCAAGGCAATCGTCAGCTCTTCGGCCGGCTCGTGCACGCGACGAAGGAGCTCGTCCCACTGCGTCCAGTCGACATCACGGAATGGCAGATCGAGGCGACGCACCACGTAGGCGTCCAGGCCCTGGCTGTGCAGCACCTTGGGGATGTCGTAGATGGACGGCGCATCGGCTGCGGTGATGACGGCTTCCTCATCGACATCGCACATCAGCGAAATCTTGCGCTTCATGCTCACGGGGATCTCCCGATCGGCGCGACACACGATCGCGTCGGGCTGGATGCCGATCGAGCGGAGCGCGGCAACCGAGTGCTGCGTGGGCTTGGTCTTGAGCTCGCCCGACGGGCCGATGTACGGCACCAGCGACACGTGCAGGAAGAACACATTGCCGCGACCGACGTCATGTCGGACCTGGCGAGCTGCCTCGAGGAACGGCAACGACTCGATGTCGCCAACGGTGCCGCCGATCTCGGTGATCACCACGTCAACGTCAGGACCTGACATCGCGCGAATCCGCGACTTGATCTCGTTGGTGATGTGCGGGATGACCTGAACCGTGTCGCCGAGGTAGTCGCCACGGCGTTCCTTGGCGATGACCTCGGAGTAGACCTGGCCGGTCGTCACGTTGGCCATGCCGGAGAGATCCACATCAAGGAACCGCTCATAGTGACCGATGTCGAGGTCGGTCTCCGCGCCGTCGTCGGTCACGAACACTTCACCGTGCTGGAACGGGTTCATCGTGCCGGGGTCGACGTTCAGATAGGGGTCAAGCTTCTGCATCGTGACCCGAAGGCCGCGAGACTTGAGCAATCGACCGAGGCTTGAGGCGGTGAGACCCTTGCCGAGCGACGATGCCACTCCCCCGGTCACAAATACGTGTTTGGTAACCGTGCTGCCTGCCAAGGTGACTCCCGTGGTCGAATGCCGATGTCGAGGGCTCATGATGCAGAAAATGCATCACGCCTCCACGGGATTCCAGCCTACCAACAAGAACGGACCTCCGTTGACTTGCCAGCGTGTCGCCTGCCCCACACGTCGGGTCAAGCCAGAAAATCAGTCGGGCAGTCCACCATCGGCGCTGCGCGAGGTGCCCCACGAACCGCTCTGGCCGGCGGCTTCCTTGGCGGCAGCCAGCACGGTGAGGACTCGTCCTGCAGCGAAATCAGTGACGTCAACGGTCGACACACTGCTGGATGCATCGCTGTCGCGCACAGCCTTCACGAATCCGCCGTCTGTGCTCGATGAAGCCGGACCGGCGACGACGACTCCCTTGCCGCTGGAGTCGAGTGCTGCCGCCATGGCGGCCACGACACTGCCCTGGTCACCTGAGCCAGCCGACTTCGGTCCGGTCAGCACGACGGCGAGCGTCGCCAGCTTGGTCGGCTTGCGCGTCATCGTGATCAGACCACCTTCGACGAACGCCGACTGGAGGGTCGAGGCAGTTGGATCCAGTGCGCCCGATTTCGGCGCGAGAATTGAACGGCCGATGGCTGCTCCGATGCGACCGTAGCTGTCACCGGCGGTCTTGACCCCGGGTACGTCCGCGCCGGCCTGCTGGGCCACTCCTTCGGCGAACTGGCGGTTGGCCGAGTTGAGCAGCTTGGAGGTGAGCTCAATTTGTCCGGTGACGTCGGCTTCGGCCTGTTCGAGCATCGACGAGATGCTCTTGGCCTCGGCCGCGCTTGCGCCCGGCATCGTGATCACCACGACCGACTGGCCCTTCAGTGCGTTCTTGTACAAACCCAACGACGTCCGTGCCGCATAGGCCGACTCGAACGGTGTCACGGCGGGATCGGCCGACGACTTCGTCGAGTTGTCCGTTCCGGCGAGGGACGCGCCAGCCTCATCGAGCGGACCCGAGCCGAGCGCAACTCCAGCCGCCAGCGCCAGCAGAATCGCTGCGATTGACACGAGGTGGTAGCGAAAATTGATCACGAGACAAGTCCTTTGATCCAGGTGCCGAAATCGCTGAGCTGCGAGCCGATCGAGTCGAACCAGCCATTGCCGACTGGGGTCACGCCAACAGCAACCAGGACAGCAACCACGCCGGCAAGCACGAGCAACAAGATCGGCCACAGCGGCATGCGTTCGCTGCTGAAGTAGTGGACCGCCTTCGCGTCCACCATCTTGGAGCTGGCGCGAAGTCTGGTCACGAACATCCGAGCCGCTTCTGTGGGTGCGCGATCGAGGAACTGTGACAGGTCAGAGGGAGCTCCGACGTGGATGATCACGGCCGCTTCGTTGGTGTCGGCGAGCAGGATGGCCGCGTCGTCATCAGAACCTGTCGAGACAAACGTGGCCACGGTCTTGCCGTGCTTCTCGAGCCGTTCTGGCATGTCGAGGCGGCCCGTGGCCGTCGTCACGACGACCTCGCCCGACGCGCGGATGGCACGGTCCGAGAGATTGTCGAGGGCACCCACCACGATGCGCGGCACGTAGCCCGCGTCGAGCAAAAGGTCCGCGCCGGCACCGGCGCCGATCAGGATGGGATCGCAATCACGGATGTAGCTCCGAAGCCCCTGCAGGTCGGCCACGTCGTCGTGCCCCGTGGACACGACAACAACGGGCCGACGGCGCAGGCGGGTGCGCAACCTTGGAATCTTTGCTCCGTCGATCAGCATCGCGTGCTCTCGCAGGATGTGATCGGACGCATTGGCTGCCAATGAGTCGAGCTTGGTGGCCAAACCTGACTCGGCTGCCACCAGATCAGACGTGGTGCGTTGCTGGTCAAGCTCGGCACCCACTGCGACGAGAACTTCGTCCTTGAAGATCTTGCCCGCTTCGATGCGTATCCGGTCACCGCCCTTGAGGCGAGACGATAGGTCGGTCTGGGCAACATCGATCAAGGTGACGCCGGCATGAGCGAGCATCTGGGGGCCCGAGTTGGGAACCCGGCCAGTGCTGGATCGCGCCGTGTTGATGACTGCGCGAACGCGACGGCTGATCAGCACCTCAGCCTGCCGGCTGTCGAGGTCAGGATGATTGACGATCGCGATGTCACCCTCGCGGAGTGCGGCGATGTCTTTGTCTCGGCGGGCCAGCCGAACGATGCCAACGATCCCCTTCGCACCGGGCGGCAGGGGTGTCTTGCGATTACGGATAGCCATCGCAGTACATGCTGCCACGCAGCCCCAACGATGGCCGGGAGGCGCGACGGCACGACGTGCGTCGGCGTCAGCCCTCAGCTACGGGCCAGATCGAGCAATTCACGCGCGTGCGCCTGCGCCGCGACAGAGTCTTCCTGGCCCGCCAACATGCGGGCGAGCTCGTCAACGCGGCTGTCCTCGCCGAGCTCGACCACCGAGCTGCTGGTCACGGTGCCGTCATCGTCCTTGGTGACCACGAAATGATGGTGGGCGAATGCGGCGACCTGAGGCAGGTGGGTCACCGCAATGACCTGGGCATGCTCGGCGAGCCTGGCCAGCCGGCGGCCCACCTCGACGGCAGCCTTGCCACCGATGCCGGCGTCGACCTCGTCGAAGACCAACGTCGGCACGGTCGTCCTGTCCGCGAGCACCACTTCGAGCGCGAGCATCAACCGTGAAAGCTCACCGCCGCTCGCGCCCTTGTGCAGCGGGCGCAGCCCGGTGCCGCTGTTGGCTGCGAACTGGAACTCGACGTCGTCAATGCCGTGCACCCCAGGGACGGCATCCTCGGGAGTCGAGACCTGGACGACAAGTCGAGCCGACGGCATGGAGAGCTGTGCAATCTCGGCGTCGACGAGATCTGACAGTCGCTCGGCTGCCTCTTTGCGGAGGTCTGACATCTGCGTGGCGAGTCGCATCGTCTCGGGAACGAGTCGCTCCTGCTCGGCTTCGAGCTCCTCGATCGACGCGTCGTCGTGGCCGAGCTCATCGAGTCGGGCAGCGCTCTTTTCAGCCCACGCCATGACGTCATCCAGGGTCGGACCGTACTTGCGTTGCAGACCCGACAGAGCCGCTCGACGCTCTTGAACGCCCGCGAGTCGTTCGGGATCGAGCTCCACCCCGCCTGAATAGCCGGCGAGCTCGGTCGCCACTTCGTCAAGGAGAATGCCGAGCTCGTGCACGCGCTCCGCCAGCGCGTCGAGCGTTGGATCGTGGCCGGCGGACTCCCGCAGCGCGTTGGAGGCCTCCGCGATCTTGGGTCGCGCGGCAGCGAGATCACCGTCACCGGCCAGAACTCGCTGTGCCAGGTCGGCCGCACGCGCCAACGACTCCGAATGGGCCAGGCGACTTTCTTCGGCCTTCAGCGACTCGTCTTCACGCTGCTGCGGGGCGACCTGTTCGATCTCGTCCAGGCCGAAACGGAGCACATCCAGCTCACGGGCGCGCTCTTGGGCGTGGGTACGGAGCTCGTTGAGGGTGCGCTCGACGACTCGCCACCGGCGATAGACAGGCTCGTATGCCTCGCTAGCGGCAACGAATTCGGCCCCGGCAAATCGGTCGAGCGCAGCCCGTTGCTCAGTTGAGCGCAGCAGTCTGTGCTGATCGGACTGCCCGTGCACAGCGACGAGCTCATCAGTGACCTCCGCGAGAAGCGCGGCGGGCACGGTGGCACCTCCGGCAATGGCACGCGACCGTCCTTGGGACGAGAGCACCCGCGCAAGGATGACGACGTCATCGTCGATGCGCCCGCCGGCTTCTTCGACCGCAACGACAGCTGCCGCATCGGATGGCACGCCGATGCTCGCCTCGACGCGCGCCTGGTCGGCGCCCTGGCGCACGAGTCCGAGATCGGCACGATCACCACGCAGCAATCCCAAGGCCGTGACGACCATGGTCTTGCCTGCACCGGTCTCACCGGTGATGACCGTGAATCCAGAGGACAGCTCGAGCTCGGCTGAGTCGATCACACCCAGCGACGAAAGGCGCAGGTGTTGCCACATCAGCTCTCACCCCGTTGGCGCCGTTCGGCCGCGCCACGCCACCCGTTGATGGGCAGGTCGAACTTGCGAACCAGACGATCGGTGAACGAGCCGGCCTGGAGTCGAGCCAGCCTGACGGGAGTTTGCCCCTTCCGTACCTCGACTCGGGCACCGAACGGCAGATCAGCAGCGCGACGACCATCGCACCACAGGACCCCGGTGGACTGTTCGCCGACGATCTCGATGGCCAAGGTCGAGTCGGGCGACACGACCAGTGGACGAGCGAACAGGGCATGGGCACTGATCGGCACCATGAGCAGAGCCGACACTTCGGGCCACACGATCGGTCCGCCCGCGCTGAAGTTGTAGGCGGTCGAGCCCGTCGGAGTTGCGCAGACAACACCGTCGCATCCCCACCGTGACACCGGTCGCCCGTCAATCTCGACCACAATCTCGAGCATCCGCTCGCGAGCGGCCTTCTCGACTGACGCTTCGTTGAGTGCCCAGTTGGTCGCGACGACCTCACCACCGACCATCACCGACACGTCGACGGTCAACCGTTCCTCGACGGTGTAACTGCGATCCACGACTCCGCGCACCACATCATGTATGTCTTCGACATCTGCCTCGGCCAGAAAGCCCACGTGCCCGAGATTGACGCCGAGCACGGGAGTGTCGGTGCCTCGGCACAGCTCGGCGGCGCGAAGGATCGTGCCGTCTCCACCGAACACGATGGCGAGCTCACATCCTTCGGCGGCGCCGGGCCCGGCGGGCACCACCAGCGCTGTCTCCAACCCAGCTGAGCGGAGCTGGTCAGCCTCGGAGTCGAGCACGCACACCTCGAGGCCCTCTGCACGCAGGTCGGCGGCGAACGCGGCGGCGATGTTGATCGCCTCGTCGCGTGCAATGTGCACCGCCAGCAAGACTTTCCTCATGATGGGGTCCTCGACGTGTCGAGCGGGCCGGCGGCGACAACATCATGCGCTGCCTGAAGGTTCGGAGGCTCAGCATCGGTACGGAGCCAACAGAAGTACTCGACGTTGCCTGCTGGTCCGGGCAACGGACTTGGCGCCAACGCGCGGGTGCCCCAACCAAGCTCGGCGCCAGCCATGCACACACGGTGCACGGCGTCGGCATGCAGCTGTGGATCGCGAACCACACCATTCTTGCCGAGGTTGCTCTTGCCGACCTCGAACTGTGGCTTGATCATCAGCACGATGTCGCCTCCGTCCTCGCACACCCGCGTCAATGCCGGCATGACCACCGTAAGGGAGATGAACGACAGATCAGACACGACCAGCCCGACCTCACCACCTATGTCATCGGCCTCGATGTTGCGGATGTTGGTGCGATCAAAGACATGGACCCGCTCATCTGACTGAAGTGCCCAGACCAGCTGTCCGTAGCCGACGTCCACGGCACACACCTCGCGGGCACCCTTGCGCAGGAGCACGTCGGTGAACCCGCCGGTTGACGCACCCGCGTCAAGCACGCGGCGATCCTTGACCGCCAGCCCCAGGGGCTCGAAAACCTCGAGGGCACCCAGGAGCTTGTGTGCCCCTCGTGAGGCGTAGGTCGGCTCTGAGCTGGTACGGACGACAATTGCCTGATCCGTCGTGACACCGGTGGCAGCCTTCGTCGCCACCGAACCTGCCACCGAGACGAAACCGTCACTGATCAACGTCGCCGCATGATCTCGGGACTTGGCGAGACCTCGCCGAACCAGCTCGGCATCGAGTCGGAGCCGGCGGCTCACGGATGCTCCGGCGCATCTCCGTCACGTCCGGCACTCGCCAAAGACTCGCGAAGCGCCTGATGTATCGCGTCGAACTGCTCGGGGTGATCGTTGATGTCCAGCTCATCGAGTGAGTCAAGTCGTTGAAGCGCCTCGTCGATGCGCTCATTGCCGGTCAGCTCAGTGCCGGTGTCTGTGTCCGTCGACTCTGCCTCGGGGGTGGGCGTGTCTTCAGATGGCAGTTCGGTCATGACGACATTGTCCCATCGAGGTGTACGTGCAGGCCGGACCGGTCGAACAGGTGCCACGCGAGTCCCACGATGGCGCGGATCTGCGATGTGCTGTCGCCGCCATTGGTCGTGATGATCCCGTCGCTCACGGTTGCGGTGGCATTGCCGCAACTCGCGGTGTCATCGTCAACCGCCACCGGTTCGTGCGTCTGGTTGAGCCCCGCCAGGTCGTGCGACACGAACGTCGGGCGGTGGCCAGGCGCCGCGTCCATCACGTCCTGCAGGCTGTTGACGCCCGTGAGCACGGCAAGGGTGTCGATGCCAACGGCGATCGCGCCGTCGATGTCGGTGTCGAGCCGGTCGCCCACCATCAGCGGTCGGACTCCCCCGAAGCGCTCGACCGTCTCCTGGAACAGCGCCGCCTCCGGTTTGCCGGCCACCGTCGGCTTCACTCCCGTCGCATTGGCGATCGCCTGCACCAAGGAGCCATTGCCGGGGGCCACTCCTCGCGCTGTCGGAACAGTGAGGTCTGTGTTGCTGGCAAACCACGGCACGCCGGACTGGATTGCATAGGCCGCCTCAGCGAGATCAGTCCAGCTCACGTCGGGATGGAAGCCTTGGACGACCGCCAGCGGACCCTCGTCCAGGCTCGTCACGCACCGCAGCCCGCGCTCCTCCAAAGGGTGGCGCAGTCCGTCCCCGCCCACCACAAGCACCGGCGATCCCTCGGGTACGGCATCGGCCACGAGATGCGCGACCGCCTGTGCCGACGTGACGACATCGGCGTCGGACACATCGGGCAGGTTCAGATCACGCAGATGTTTCGCGACCTCAGTTGCCGTACGGGATGCGTTGTTGGTGACGTAGGCGAGCTGAACCCCAGCGGCTCGCGCCGTGGCAAGTGCATCAACTGCGCCCGGGACCGCGTCGGCTCCGACATACACCACACCATCGAGGTCGAGCATCGCCAAGTCGTAGACCTCACTCAACGGTCGGTCTGTCGAGCCCAGGGTCATGACGACGAGGCTACCGCTGACTCCTCCACTGATCGCTCAGCCCTCTGGCAGGAGTCGAGCTCGACAGTCACCCTGCTGATCGGCCCAGCTGAACCCCGCGAGAAACGGCGGCGTAGCTCGCCGGTCACGACAACTTCGGTGCCTGGCTCGAGCCGGCGTACGGTTCTTCGCATCGATGCCGTCCACGCGGCACAGTCAATCGTGTCGATCGGCTGCTTGGAACGCCGCTTGGCAGCCTTGCTTCGCGGGACGATCAGGCGGAATGACACCACCTCGTCGCCGCTCGGGAGCGTGTGAGCCTCGGGAAGAGCCGACACTCGACCCGCCAATTTCACCTGATTGTTGGAAGTCATGAATCAACAATGCCCCTCACCGAAGATGAGGGGCATTGCGTCAGGACGGGGCTGTGGACGCACCGTCCAGATGTGCGAAATTGTGGACTACTCGCCCAGCTCCGCCAATCGCTCGGCCGCATCGGTGGACTCGTTGCCGTCGACGGCAACGGTTCGGTGGAACCACTCGATGGCGTCGTCGCGACGGCCGGCATCCAGCAGCGCGTCGGCATAGGCATATCGGAGCCGCGGCACCCATTCGCCGCGTCCCTTGGTGTGGAGCGGCTCGGTCTCGAGCAGTCGAATTGCCGCGTCGTACTGCCCCTGGTCGCGCCGTGCTCCGGCAACCACGATCGAGAGCTCAATCTGACCGGCATCGTCCAGGTGGGCGCGAACGGCCGGAGTGTCGTACGCGATCGCCTTGTCCGGCCGCTTGAGGGCCCGCTCGCAGTCGGCCATCATCGGCGAGTAGAGGTGGCTGCCGTTCATGCGTTTGGCCGCCCTGAACTCTGACAAGGCCTCTGCGAACTTGCCGCTCGCATAAGCCGTCTCACCGCACGCCTCGCGGACCAGCCCGGTGCGTGTCGCGCGTGCTCGCGCGGCGAGCGCGTGCAGATGCGCCTGCTCAGGGTCTTCATGGATGAGAAGGCCGGCCATCACGAGGTGTCGCGCGACCTTGTCGGCGAGCTTCTCGGGAAGGGCCTGCAGCGCCTGGCGTGCGTACTTGTCGAGGTCCTTGGCACTCACGTCATCTGGGATGGGAGGGCCGTCATAGATCTTCTGCGCGGCGGTACGGTCGCCCTCTTCCTGGCGACTGTCTCGGCGAGCTTCGTAGGGCTTGCCGTCACGACGGGGAGTCTGCGGCTTGCCGTCACGGCGTGGAGCGGGTGGCTTGCCATCGCGACGATCCGTCGGCTTGCCATCTCGACGAGGATCGCCGGCACCACGTCGATCTCGGCCCTGACCTGCGGGCTTAGCGCCACGCGGTCCCCCGCGACTCGCGGGCTTCCCACCGTCTCGGCGGGGATTTCTCGACTCTGCCATGAGCCGATCCTTTCATTCAAATGCTTGAGAAATGCAGCGAGGCCGCTCCCGAAGGAGCGGCCTCGCGCTAATGATTGTCCGGCGGCGTCCTACTCTCCCACACAGTCACCCGTGCAGTACCATCGGCGCTGAATGGCTTAACTTCCGGGTTCGGAATGTTGCCGGGTGTTTCCCATTCGCTATGGCCGCCGAAACTCTATTGAGATATCAAAGTCTGTTGATTTCCCTGGCGACTCCGATGCAAGCATCAGAGCTCTCCTGGGAGCGGCCGTTAGGCCGCGAACAGGCTCCCGATCGTATCTCGGGAACCTCACAGTGGACGCGGTAGATCTTTGTAAGAAACAAGCCCTCGGCCTATTAGTACCGGTCGGCTCCATGCATTGCTGCACTTCCACCTCCGGCCTATCAACCCAGTGGTCTGCTGGGGGCCTTACCTGGTAAACCAGTGGGAAACCTCATCTTGAAACGCGCTTCCCGCTTAGATGCTTTCAGCGGTTATCGCTTCCGAACGTAGCTAACCAGCAGTGCTCTTGGCAGAACAACTGGCACACCAGAGGTTCGTCCATCCCGGTCCTCTCGTACTAGGGACAGATTTTCTCAAGTTTCCTACGCGCGCGGCGGATAGGGACCGAACTGTCTCACGACGTTCTAAACCCAGCTCGCGTGCCGCTTTAATGGGCGAACAGCCCAACCCTTGGGACCTGCTACGGCCCCAGGATGCGACGAGCCGACATCGAGGTGCCAAACCATCCCGTCGATATGGACTCTTGGGGAAGATCAGCCTGTTATCCCCGGGGTACCTTTTATCCGTTGAGCGACGCCGCTTCCACTTGCCAGCGCCGGATCACTAGTTCCGACTTTCGTCCCTGCTCGAGCTGTCACTCTCACAGTCAAGCTCCCTTGTGCACTTACACTCGAAACCTGATTGCCAACCAGGCTGAGGGAACCTTTGAGCGCCTCCGTTACATTTTAGGAGGCAACCGCCCCAGTTAAACTACCCATCAGGCACTGTCCCTGATCCAGATAATGGACCTAGGTTAGATATCTAGTACAGCCAGAGTGGTATTTCAACGTTGACTCCACCTGAACTGGCGTCCAAGCTTCACAGTCTCCCACCTATCCTACACAAACTGAACCAAACACCAATACCAAACTATAGTAAAGGTCCCGGGGTCTTTCCGTCCTGCCGCGCGTAACGAGCATCTTTACTCGTAGTGCAATTTCGCCGAGTCCATGGTTGAGACAGCGCCCAAGTCGTTACTCCATTCGTGCAGGTCGGAACTTACCCGACAAGGAATTTCGCTACCTTAGGATGGTTATAGTTACCACCGCCGTTTACTGGGGCTTAAGTTCTGTGCTTCGCTTGCGCTGACACGTCCCCTTAACCTTCCAGCACCGGGCAGGAGTCAGTCCGTATACGGCGTCTTTCGACTTAGCACGGACCTGTGTTTTTAGTAAACAGTCGCTTGGGCCTGGTCTCTGCGGCCTTCAACGCTTCTCGGAGCTAGTCCGATAACGAATCCGGCCCCCCTTCTCCCGAAGTTACGGGGGCATTTTGCCGAGTTCCTTAACCATGGTTCACTCGATCACCTTAGTATTCTCTACCTGACCACCTGAGTCGGTTTGGGGTACGGGCGGCTCTAGATCTCGCTAGATGCTTTTCTCGGCAGCATAGGATTACTCACTTCGGCTAAATCGCCTCCGCGTCAGATCTCAGGCATGTGAATGACGGATTTGCCTATCATTCGCCCTACGTCCTTGCCCCGGGACAACCATCGCCCGGGATGAGCTACCTTCCTGCGTCACACCATTGCTTGCGTACTACCAGATCGGGTCGTGCGCAGCGCCGGCTTCGCTCCGAAGAGTCCCGCCAGTTTTGGGCACTTAGCATTTCTGGGTTCTGCATGGGCGATCTAATGCCGGTACGGGAATATCAGCCCGTTGTCCATCGACTACGCCTGTCGGCCTCGCCTTAGGTCCCGACTTACCCAGGGAAGATTAGCTTGACCCTGGAACCCTTGGTCATTCGGTGGAGGAGTTTCTCACTCCTCATTCGCTACTCATGCCTGCATTCTCACTCGTGTAGCCTCCACGGCTGGATCACTCCGCCGCTTCGCTGGCCACACGACGCTCCCCTACCGATCCATACGCCTGGACCACAAAGGCCTAGCACGTGTATGAATCCCATAGCTTCGGTGGATAACTTGAGCCCCGCTAAATTGTCGGCGCGGAATTACTTGACCAGTGAGCTATTACGCACTCTTTCAAGGGTGGCTGCTTCTAAGCCAACCTCCTGGTTGTCTCTGCGACTCCACATCCTTTTCCACTTAGTTATCGCTTTGGGACCTTAGCTGATGGTCTGGGCTGTTTCCCTCTCGACAATGGAGCTTATCCCCCACTGTCTCACTGCTGCGCTCTCACTTGCCGGCATTCGGAGTTTGGCTGAGTTCAGTAAGCTTGTAGGCCCCCTAGCCCATCCAGTGCTCTACCTCCGGCAAGAAACACGCAACGCTGCACCTAAATGCATTTCGGGGAGAACCAGCTATCACGGAGTTTGATTGGCCTTTCACCCCTATCCACAGGTCATCCCCCCAGTTTTTAACCTAGGTGGGTTCGGTCCTCCACGCGGTCTTACCCGCGCTTCAACCTGCCCATGGATAGATCACTCCGCTTCGGGTCTAGATCCAGCAACTCATTCGCCCTATTCGGACTCGCTTTCGCTACGGCTACGGCTCAACGCCTTAACCTCGCTACTGAACGCTAACTCGCAGGCTCATTCTTCAAAAGGCACGCTGTCACCCGTCACAAGGACGAGCTCCAACGGATTGTATGCACATGGTTTCAGGTACTATTTCACTCCCCTCCCGGGGTACTTTTCACCTTTCCCTCACGGTACTAGTCCGCTATCGGTCATCGAGGAGTATTTAGGCTTAACGGGTGGTCCCGCTAGATTCACACCGAATTTCAGGGGTTCGGTGTTACTTGGGATGACACAAAAGAGCCATGAGCTTACGTGTACGGGGGTCTCACCCTCTATGCCGCGACTTTCCAGTCGGCTTTCACTTCACTCATGGTTTGTGACTCTTTGTCTGCTCGGCAGAACAGACCATGTGGTCCCACAACACCGTAATGACAACGCCTGCCGGCTATCACATCACTACGGTTTAGCCTGGTCCGGTTTCGCTCGCCACTACTACCGGAATCACTTTTGTTTTCTCTTCCTGTGGGTACTGAGATGTTTCACTTCCCCACGTTCCCTCCAAACGCCCTATGTGTTCAGGCGCAGGTACCTGGACTTTCCTCCAGGTGGGTTTCCCCATTCGGACATCCCCGGATCACAGGTTGGTTGTCACCTTCCCGGGGCTTTTCGCAGACTCCAACGTCCTTCATCGGCTCTCGATGCCAAGGCATCCACCATGTGCACTTAGTAGCTTGTTGTTACTACAAAGATGCTCGCGTCCACTGTGAAGTTCTCAAAATACGTTCGGTCCCACATAAGTTCCCGCGCCTGCCAGATATCCCTTGCGGGGTGAACCTGGTGGTTCGTGGGGGTATGTGGTCCGAGAAACCAACTCTTACGAGCTGATCCCTCAGGACCCAACAGTGTGCCTGATTCGCTGAATTCTTCAAAGTGAGGTTCCACTCTCCGAGGAGAAGTACTGACACTTGTGGCATCCAGCAAGCCAAATAATCGACGATCCACTAGTGAGCTGAGCTGCGTACGAACATTCGCCGTACAAACAGACTCAAATGGACACCGAGTCTTGCGACCGGTGCCAAGTGCTCCTTAGAAAGGAGGTGATCCAGCCGCACCTTCCGGTACGGCTACCTTGTTACGACTTCGTCCCAATCGCCAGCCCCACCTTCGACAGCTCCCTCCGTAAACGGTTGGGCCACTGGCTTCGGGTGTTGCCGACTTTCATGACGTGACGGGCGGTGTGTACAAGGCCCGGGAACGTATTCACCGCAGCGTTGCTGATCTGCGATTACTAGCGACTCCGACTTCATGGGGTCGAGTTGCAGACCCCAATCCGAACTGAGACCGGCTTTTTGGGATTCGCTCCACCTTGCGGTTTCGCAGCCCTTTGTACCGGCCATTGTAGCATGCTTGAAGCCCTGGACATAAGGGGCATGAAGACTTGACGTCATCCCCACCTTCCTCCGAGTTGACCCCGGCAGTCTCCTATGAGTCCCCACCATTACGTGCTGGCAACATAGAACGAGGGTTGCGCTCGTTGCGGGACTTAACCCAACATCTCACGACACGAGCTGACGACAGCCATGCACCACCTGTATACCGACTAAAAGGGGCCGTATCTCTACGGCTTTCCGGTATATGTCAAACCCAGGTAAGGTTCTTCGCGTTGCATCGAATTAATCAGCATGCTCCGCCGCTTGTGCGGGCCCCCGTCAATTCCTTTGAGTTTTAGCCTTGCGGCCGTACTCCCCAGGCGGGGCGCTTAATGCGTTAGCTGCGGCACGGAGACCGTGGAAGGTCCCCACACCTAGCGCCCAACGTTTACGGCATGGACTACCAGGGTATCTAATCCTGTTCGCTCCCCATGCTTTCGCTCCTCAGCGTCAGGTAATGCCCAGAGAACCGCCTTCGCCACCGGTGTTCCTCCTGATATCTGCGCATTCCACCGCTACACCAGGAATTCCGTTCTCCCCTGCATACCTCTAGTCTGCCCGTATCGGAAGCACGCTCAGGGTTGAGCCCTGAGTTTTCACTCCCGACGTGACAAACCGCCTACGAGCCCTTTACGCCCAATAATTCCGGACAACGCTCGGACCCTACGTATTACCGCGGCTGCTGGCACGTAGTTGGCCGGTCCTTCTTCTGCAGGTACCGTCACTTTCGCTTCGTCCCTGCTGAAAGAGGTTTACAACCCGAAGGCCGTCATCCCTCACGCGGCGTTGCTGGATCAGGCTTTCGCCCATTGTCCAATATTCCCCACTGCTGCCTCCCGTAGGAGTCTGGGCCGTGTCTCAGTCCCAGTGTGGCCGGTCACCCTCTCAGGCCGGCTACCCGTCATCGCCTTGGTGAGCTATTACCTCACCAACAAGCTGATAGGCCGCGAGCTCATCCTTCTCCGCCGGAGCTTTCCACTTCAGACCATGCAGTCCGAAGTCATATTCGGCATTAGCCATCGTTTCCAATGGTTATTCCGAAGAGAAGGGCAGATTGCTCACGTGTTACTCACCCGTTCGCCGCTCGTGTACTCCCGAAGGAGCCTTACCGCTCGACTTGCATGTGTTAAGCACGCCGCCAGCGTTCGTCCTGAGCCAGGATCAAACTCTCCGTTGAAACAGCTAAAGCGCTGTCAAACTTCAGTTCGACTCTGACAAACTATTTGCTGACAAATAAATTGTCGGAATTGATTCCATCGAGTTCTCGCTCGAGCCGAAGCTCTTGCGAGTGGGTCTCGACGGGGTGTTACTAATTAATCTCGTCGACTTTTGGCACACTGTTGAGTTCTCAAGGATCAGACGCACACCGAAACACACGACCAAATGGCCGGGGTTTTGGGGCAACTCGTCTAACTTACACTGCTCGTTTTCACCGGTCAAACCCGGGTCGGTCACAGTGCCGGCTGCCAGCCCGAGCGACCCGCCTTGCGGCTTTTCGCTCCGTCGTGCTGTGCAACAAGAGCAACACTACGGGGCGGGTTTCACGCTCGTCAAATCGGGGTCCTGTGGCTAGCGTCACATGGGCGCCAGCCCCTGAAATCGCAGCGGTCAGGACACCGACGCGCCCGAGATTGCGCGTTTTCCCTTGCGCAGAACGACCCACTTGCCGTGCAGCAGAAGCTCACCAGCGAGCTCTTGATCGGGGTCATTCACCCGCACATTGTTGACGTAGGCTCCGCCCTCGGCGACCGCCCGCCTGGCGGCCGACTTGCTGTCGGCCAGCCCACTCGCCACGAATGCGTCCACGACAGTCGGTGAATCGGACGCATTGAGCTCGACCGCGCCGGCTTCGCGCAGGGCTGCTGCGAGCGTGTCCTCCGGCAGCTCGGTGAGCTCGCCCCGGCCGAACAGCGCACCAGACGCGAGCTCTGCGGCTTCGGCCTCCTGGACGCCGTGCACGATCGTGGTCACCTCCGCCGCCAGTCGGCGCTGCGCGGAACGCCGGCCCGGCGTCTCTGCGTGCTCGACCATCAACGCATCGATCTCGTCGACTGCGAGGAAGGTGAACTGCTTGAGGTACTCGCCCACTTTCGAGTCCTCGGCCTGGATCCAGGACTGGTAGAACGCGTAGGGGCTCGTCAGGTCCGGGTCGAGCCAGACCGTGCCCGACTCGGTCTTGCCGAACTTGGTGCCGTCGGCCTTGGTGACCAACGGAGTTGCGAGGGCGTGGACCTTGGCGCCGTCTGCGCGGCGAATGAGCTCGACACCGGCGGTGATGTTGCCCCACTGGTCGCTGCCGCCCGTCTGCAGGATGCAGCCATGCCGACGGTGAAGCTCGAGGTAGTCGAGTGACTGCAACAGCACGTAGCTGAACTCCGTGTAGCTCATGCCCGCCTCGAGGCGGCTGCTGACGACGTCGCGGGCCAGCATCCGGTTGACCGGGAAGTGCTTGCCAATGTCACGCAGGAAGTCGATCGTGCTGAGCTCGGCGGTCCAGTCGAGGTTGTTGACAGCCGTTGCCGCGCTGTCGCCATCGAATTCGACGAACCGCGAAACCTGGTCGCGAATATTCAAGACCCATTCGGCGACGGTCTCCTTGGTGTTCATCACCCGCTCCCCCGCCTCCTTGGGGTCGCCGACCAGGCCAGTCGAGCCACCCACCAGCATCAGCGGCTTGTGGCCGGCGAGCTGGAGTCGTCTTGCGGTGAGGATCTGCAGCAGGTTGCCGATGTGCAGGCTCGGTGCTGTCGGGTCGAATCCCACGTAGAACGTGATCGGGCCCGCCATTTCGACTCGCAGGGCATCCGGGTCCGTCGAGTGGGCGATCAAGCCGCGCGCCTCGAGGTCGTCAAGTACGTGGGTCACGGTGCCCATTCTGGCCCACCGGGGTCAAAGCACCGGAGCGGGCACCTGGCCGGGCTTGACCGCGAGCACCGGAACCGGGGAGTCGAGCAGGATCCGCTGCGCAGTGCTGCCCATCAGGAACTTGCCGACCGGCGAGCGGGGTCGCAGGCCGATCACGATCAGACTCGCTGAGGCTTGCTCGGCGACGCCAAGGATCTGAGCGGCAGTGTCTGCACCCACCGGCTGATGAATTGTCACCTTGGAACCGACGAGCTCGTGAAGTCTCAGGCGCAGCGCTTCCAGCTCGTGCCCACGCACGAATCCGGGTGCATCCAACGCGTCGTCACGAGCCACGTTGACGACGATCAGGGTGTCGTCCGTCGCGACGGCGCGGGTCACGCCGTGCTCCAACGCTGCTTCGCCGAACTCGTCGCTGCGATATCCGACCACGACCGACATGGGTGACCCTTCTGCTCGTGGGCAAGACGACGTCTCGCTCTCCCTGCCAGATCATGACGCGCCCGGTGGTGTCCCGCAACGTGATGAGCAGCACGGGGACCGGCTGATGCAAGCAGCAATCCGTCGGAACTTCAGGCGCGGGGGCTGCGGCGGTAGGTCGAGACCGTTGGGTCGCCGGTGATCCAGAAACGCCACGGGACGTCCGCGGCCTTGGACACCCCCACCCGGGGACCTGCGGAGATGTGAGGCGGCTCATCCAGGGCTGGGCCCAGCCGTATCGTGTCGCCCTCGAGCAGATCGGCGCCTAGGTCGTCCAGGGACAGACCCAGCGCCTTGGCGAAATTGCCGGGGCCTCGCGCAAGAGCCACGTCAACGATGGTCTGGCCGCGCCTCTCCCGTGCGAGATCGATCCCCTCGACGATCTCTCCGGCTCGGATCAGTACCGCTGACGCCTCTTCGGTCGGCCCCGTCACGACGTTGGCGCAGACGTGAATGCCGTACGACCGGTAGACGTACAGGTGCCACGGATCGCGGTACATGATCTCTGACCGCGGTGTACGTGTGAACGCGTGCGAGGCGGGATCGTTCACTCCCCCGTAGGCCTCCACCTCGGTGATCCGCGCCGCGACACCATGACCGTCCAGGATGCGACCCAGCAGGCTCCGGGCGTGATCTGTGACCTCCACGGCGCCGCCTCAGACGACGAGTCGGGCTCGCAGCTCGGCGAGCTGTTCGGTGACTCGAGCTGGTGCCGTACCGCCGCGAGAGCTGCGTGACCCCAATGACCCCTCGACCGTGAGCACGTCGCGCACGCCTGAGGTCAGCAGCGGCGAGATCTCAGCGAAGTCATCGTCGGTGAGGTCCCACAGCTCAATGCCTCGCTGCTCGCACACCTGAACGCAGGCCCCGGAGATCTCGTGCGCGTCGCGGAACGGGACACCCTCGCGTACGAGCCACTCGGCCACATCGGTCGCAAGTGCGAAACCCTGCGGTGCGAGCTCGGCCATGCGGCCGGTGTTGAACGTCAGCGTCTCGACCATGCCGGTGAACGCCGGTAGCAGCACTTCGAGCGTGTCGATCGAGTCGAACACCGGCTCCTTGTCCTCCTGCAGATCGCGGTTGTACGCAAGCGGCAGTGCCTTGAGGGTGGCGAGCAGACCCGTGAGATTGCCGATCAGCCGACCGGCCTTTCCGCGGGCCAGCTCGGCGATGTCGGGGTTCTTCTTCTGCGGCATGATGCTGGACCCCGTGGAGAAGCCATCGTGCAGCGTGACGAAACCGAACTCCTTGGTGTTCCACAGGATGATCTCCTCGGCCAGACGGGACATGTCGATCCCGATCTGCGCCGTGATGAAGGCGAACTCCGCCACGAAGTCGCGCGCTGACGTCCCGTCGATCGAGTTGGCACTCGAGTCGGTGAAGCCGAGGTCCTTGGCAACCTGCTGCGGGTCGAGTCCGAGTGACGATCCGGCCAGGGCCCCGGAGCCGTACGGCGAATCGGCCGCGACGCGCCTGTCCCAGTCGGCGAGTCGATCGAGATCGCGCACGAGCGGCCAGGCGTGTGCCAACAGGTGGTGCGAAAGCAGTACCGGTTGTGCGTGCTGGAGGTGCGTGCGTCCTGGCATCGGCGCGTCGATGTGCGTGTCGGCCTGTGTCGCGAGCGCAGCAGCAAGACCGCGTACGAGGTCGCCGATCAGTGTGGCGTGATCGCGGAGGTACATCTTGAACAGCGTCGCGATCTGATCGTTGCGGGACCGTCCGGCACGGAGCCGTCCGCCCAGCTCTGGGCCAACCCGTTCGAGAACCCCACGCTCGAGAGCCGAGTGCACGTCTTCGTCGCCGGGGAGCGCAGAGAAGGCGCCCGACTCCACGTCGCCGGCGAGTGCGTCGATGCCGGCAATCAGCGCGGTCAGGTCTTCGCGGCTGAGCAGACCCGCCGCATGAAGCACTCCGGCGTGCGCTCGCGAGCCCGCGAGGTCGTAGGGAGCGAGCCTCCAGTCGAAGTGGGTTGACCGTGAAAGCGCCACGAGCTCAGGTGACGGGCCCGAGGCGAAACGTCCGCCCCACAAACCTGACGAGTCGGTCATGTCGCTCCTCATGCGGGCAGTTCCGCAAACGTGGTGAATTGGGCGGCGACGTTTGCGCCGCCGGCGGGATCTCGGCATATCAGCAGGACGGTGTCGTCGCCCGCGATGGTGCCGAGCAGGTCGTGCTGCCCCGCGTGGTCGATCGCCGATGCGAGGAACTGCGCGGCACCCGGCGGTGTACGCAGCAGGACCAGGTTGGCCGACGCTTCTGCCGACACGAGCAGCTCACGGCAGAGACGCTGAAGTCGTGAAAGCCCAGCGGCAGTGTCACCTGCGGCGCGCGGTGTGCGATCGCCCCCCTCGGACGGGACGGCATAGACAAGGTTGCCATCGGTGTGGCGCACACGTACGGCGTCAAGCTCGACCAGGTCTCGCGACACGGTCGACGGGGTGGCGCTCACACCCTGCAGGTCAAGCAGCTCGACCAGGTCGCCCTGCGAACGCACGGCATTCTTGCCGAGCAGATCGATGATGAGCTGCTGGCGGGCGGTCTTGGTGGCGGGAATCGTCATGAGTCTCTCCGCTCGAGGAGCCAGGTGAGCAGCGCCTTCTGCGCGTGAACGCGGTTCTCGGCCTCGTCCCAGACGACGCTCTGCGGGCCGTCGAGCACCTCAGCCGCGATCTCGAGGCCTCGATAGGCGGGCAGGCAGTGCAGCACGATCGCATCGGGTGCCGCCGTCGCGAAGGCATCGACACTGATGGCGTAGTCGCCGAACAGTGCGAGGCGTGCGTCCTTCTCGCTCTCCTGGCCCATCGACACCCAGGTGTCGGTGATGACCACGTCGGCGCCGGCCATCGTCGCCACCGGATCGTCGCTGACCTGAATCGAGCCACCCGTCTGCGTGGCGATTGCCTCGGCATCGGCGACGATCGCGGGATCGGGCTGATAGCCCACCGGCGCACCAATGCGTACGTGCATGCCCGCGGTGGCACCACCGAGCAGGTAGGAGTGGCCCATGTTGTTGGCGCCGTCGCCGAGGTAGGCAACCGTGAGCCCGGCAAGGGTGCCCTTGTGCTCAATCACCGTGAGCCAGTCCGCGAGGATCTGGCACGGGTGGAAGGCATCGGTGAGCGCATTGACCACCGGGACTCCCGCATGGCGAGCCATGTCCTCCAGATCTGCCTGTGAGTGGGTGCGCCAGATGATCGCGCTGGTCATGCGTCCCAGTGCGCGGGCGGTGTCGGCGACCGTCTCACCGCGACCGACCTGGGTCGTGCCGGTGTCGAGGATCAGCGGGTGTCCGCCGAGGTCCGCGATGCCAACACCGAACGAGACCCGCGTACGCGTCGACGACTTGTCGAACAGCACGGCGACAGTCTGGGGCCCCTCGAGTGGCTTGCGGGAGTAGGGCTCGGCCTTGAGCTTGGCTGCCAGAGCGAGCACCTCGGCCTGCTCGGCAGGGCTGAGGTCATCGTCACGAAGAAGGTGCCTCACGACGACACCTGATCGATCACGCCGCGAAGTGTTGCGACTGCTTCACGGGCCAGGTCGGTCGTCAGGTTGAGCGGCGGCGCCAAGCGGAGACGGTCGGGGGTGGGGTTGTTGATGATCAACCCTGCCTCGAGCGCGGCCTGTTGCACTGCCTGCGAGACGGGAGACGTGAGCACGATGCCGATCAGCATCCCGCGGCCGGTGACCTCGGCGACCTGCGGGTGATCCGCCAACCCGTCACGGAACACGTCGCCCACCGTGAGCGCGTTGGCAAGCAATCCTTCGGACTCAATCGTGTCGATCACGGCCAGCGCGGCCGCGGTTGCCACGGGATTGCCACCGAACGTGGTGCCGTGATTGCCCGGCTGAAGCAGTGTGGCCGCTTCGCCCAGAGCAATGCAGGCGCCGATCGGTATGCCGCCGCCGAGTCCCTTCGCGACGGTGATCAGATCGGGGAGGATGCCGGCACTGGCGTGGTCGAACCACGCTCCCGTACGTCCGATGCCGGTTTGCACTTCGTCGAGCCACAGCAGGGCGCCATGCCTGGTGGTCGCATCGCGGGCGGCCTTGAGGTAGCCGTCTGGCGGCACGACGACGCCGGCCTCGCCCTGGATCGACTCCAGGAGCACCGCGGCGACGGTGTCGTCGATGGCCGCCTCGAGCGCTTCGATGTCGCCGTACGGCACCCAGGTCACATCGCCCGGAAGTGGCTCGAACGGCGCCCGGTAGGCCTCCTTGGAGGTCAGCGCCAGGGCGCCCATCGTGCGTCCGTGGAACGATCCCTCGGCCGCGATGACACGGGTACGACCCGTGCGCCGGGTTGCCTTGAAGGCGGCCTCGTTGGCCTCGGCGCCGGAGTTGGTGAAGAACACCGCACCCGGCTGTCCGAGCAGTGCGAGCAGCTTCTCGGCAAGCTTGATCTGCGGTTCGGACGCGAAGAAGTTGGAGATGTGGGTGAGCTGATTCATCTGGCCGACGACTGCCTCCACCAGCTTGGGGTGGCAGTGACCGAGCGAGTTGACCGCGATGCCGCCGAGCAGGTCGAGATACTGCTTGCCGTCGGCGTCCCACACGTGCGGACCCTCACCACGCACGAGAATGCGCTGAGGTGGCCCGAACGTGTTCATGACGGACTCCTGATAGCGAGTCATCCATTGGGCGCTGGTCATACCTTGTCCTCCCCCACGCTGGTCGCGTAAAGAGCCGTACGGATGCGTGTCGGAGCACCCGGGACGACCTGGGTGCCGACTCCCTCGTCGGTGAAGATCTCGAGGAGCACCGAATGCGGCTCACGTCCGTCGACCACGGTGGCGCGCTTGACGCCCTCCTGCACGGCCTTCAGGCAGGCCGTCATCTTGGGGATCATGCCGGTCGACAAGGTCGGGATGATCTCGGCCAGCGACTCGGGACTGATCTCCCCGATCACGTCGGAGCTGTCCGGCCAATCGGCATACAGTCCCTCGACATCGGTGAGGACGAGCAGCTTCTCGGCGCCCAACGCGACGGCGAGCGCGGCCGCAGCGGTGTCTGCGTTGACGTTGTGCACCTGACCGCTGGCATCGGGTGCAACCGTTGAGACCACAGGTATGCGCCCCGCGTCGATGAGGTCGAGGACCGCCTCGGGCCGCACTCCGACAACCTCTCCGACGAGTCCGATGTCGACTTGTTCACCGTCGATGATCGGCATTGTCTTCTCCGCCATGAAGAGTCCGCCGTCCTCGCCGGACAGCCCAACGGCGAGATCGCCGTGCTGGTTGAGCAGGCCCACCAGCTCGCGGCCGACCTGACCCGTCAGGACCATGCGTACGACTTCCATCGTCTCGGGGGTGGTGACCCGTAGCCCGCCCCGGAACTCCGACTCGATGCCGAGCTTGTCAAGCATCGCGCTGATCTGCGGGCCACCGCCGTGCACCACAACTGGCTTGAAGCCGGCGAGGCGCAGGAACACGATGTCCTCGGCGAAGGCGTGCTTGAGGGACTCGTCCGTCATGGCGTTGCCGCCGTACTTCACCACGATCACCTTGCCGTGATACTTCTTCATCCACGGCAGCGCCTTGGCGAGGGTGGCGGCTTTCGCGGTGGCCTTCTTCCAGGCCTCCGGATGCCATTCGATGACCTCGCCGTCGTTCAGCTCGTCGGTCATGGCGTCGTCTCCAATGGGCTCGTTCATGATGAATACGCCGAGTTCTCGTGGACGTATGCGGAGGTCAGGTCGTTGGTCCAGATCGTGGCCGACTCGGCTCCGGACTTGAGATCGATCGTCACGGTCACCGCCCGCGCGTCAAGGTCGATGCCATCGGGCGATTCGCCGAGCCCGCTGTTGCGGCACACCCAGACACCGTTGAGCGCGACGTCGAGGTTGGCTGGATCGAAGGCGGCCCTGGTGGTACCGACCGAGGCGAGGATGCGGCCCCAGTTGGGGTCCTTGCCGAAGATGGCGCACTTGAACAGGTTGCTTCGTGCGACCGAACGGCCGACTTCGAGTGCATCGTCGACCGTCGCCGCGTTGACGACCTCTATCGCGATCTCGTGGTCGGCTCCTTCGGCATCGGCCAGCAGCTGCATCGCGAGATCGCGGCACACGTCGGTGACGGCAGCGGTGAAGGCGTCCGCATCCGGCGTCGTGCCCGATGCGCCACTCGCCATGAGAAGAACGGTGTCGTTGGTGGACTGGCACCCGTCGGAGTCGAGCCTGTCGAACGTCAGTGCAGTGGCGCTGCGAAGCGCCTCATCAGCTGTGGCCGCGTCGACCTGGGCGTCGGTCGTGATGACAACCAGCATGGTCGCGAGAGCCGGCGCGAGCATCCCGGCGCCCTTGGCCATGCCGCCAACGGTGAACCCGTCGCCGTGGGACACACTCTCCTTGGCCACCGTGTCAGTCGTCATGATCGCTGTGGCTGCCGATGCGCCACCGTCGATCGACCGAGTGGCAAGTGCCTCCTGCACTCCGGAGAGCAGGGCATCTCGATCGTTGAGGAGACCGATCAAGCCCGTCGAGCACACCTGGATGTCAATCGCTCCGACACCGAGCGCTTCAGCAACGGTTTCGGCTGTGCGATGGGTGATGGCAAAGCCCTCGGGACCGGTGTAGCAGTTGGCCCCGCCGGAGTTGATCACGACGGCCGTGGCTGACCCTGACTTGATGGCCTCTTCACTCCACAGCACCGGATTGGCCTTGCAGCGGTTGCTGGTGAACACGGCAGCGGCTACGTGCGTTGGCCCGTCATTGACGACGACAGCGACGTCTGGCCCACCACCGGACTTGAGTCCGGCGGCAACGCCCGAGGCACTGAACCCCTTGGCTGCAGTAACACTCATCGTGCGCCCTTTCTGGTGGTGCTGGGAGGAATCAGATCGAGGTGCTGCCGGGAGACGTCGGACCGACCAACGTCTGCGAACCGGATCATGGTGCGGTCCCGATGGTCGTGAGCCCCGTGGTCTCAGGGAGTCCCAGCGCAATGTTCATGGACTGGATGGCACCGCCGGCGGTGCCCTTGACGAGGTTGTCGATCGCGGACACGGCGACCAGTCGGTTGGCGCGGTGATCGATTGCAACCTGGATCTGCGCGGTGTTGGCGCCGAGAGTCGCGGCGGTGGTGGGCCAACGGCCCTCGGGCAGCAGGTGTACGAAGTGTTCGTCGGCGTAGACGTCGTCGTACGCAGCCCGCACGGCTTCGAGGTCGGTGCCGGCCGCCAGTCGCGCGGTCGTGGTGGCGAGAATCCCCCGCGCCATCGGCACCAAGGTCGGGGTGAAGGAGACTGTGACCTCTTGTGCCCCAGCGAGCCTGAGGTTCTGCATGATCTCGGGGACGTGCCGGTGGACACCACCCACGCCGTAGGCAGTGGCGGACCCCAGACCCTCGGCTGCCATCAGGTGTGTCTTGGGTGCTTTGCCTGCGCCGGAGAAGCCGTTGGCCAGGACTGCGACGATGTCGGTCGACTCGACCAGGCCTGCTGCGATCGCCGGCTGGATGCCGAGTGTCACCGCGGTGACATTGCAACCCGGCACTGCAATCCGGCCGACGCCCTTGAGGTGATCGCGCTGGCGGCCCGTGCCGACGATCAGCTCCGGGAGACCGTACGGCCAGGTGCCGGCGTGGGTGCCCCCATAGAACTCGGTCCACTCGTCGGCGGACTGCAACCGGAAGTCGGCTCCGCAGTCGATGACGAGCACGTCATCGCCGAGCTCACGGGCCACGGCGCCGGACTGTCCGTGTGGCAGCCCGAGGAACACCACGTCGTGCCCGGACAAGATCTCCGTCGTCGTGGGCTGCAGGATGCGGTCTGCCAAAGGCATGAGGTGGGGATGGTGATCGCCAAGGGGTGAGCCCGCGCTGGAGGCAGCGGTCAGGGCTCCGATCTCGATGTCTGGGTGCGCCAGAAGCAGACGCAGCACCTCTCCCCCGGCGTACCCGCTCGCGCCGGCAACGGCTGCGGTGATTGTCGTCATCTCTCCACCTTTGCAGATTTGGTCATGGGGCGTGGACGCCTCAGTCAGTGCCGAACTCCATGGCGGCCGCGTCGAGCGCCTGCTCGCTCACCGACTCGGCGTCTGAGCCATGGGCTGTGGGGTTCGCTTCGATCCGCGTGGCGCCACCGGCGGGCAGGTCTCCGAACAGCGTGCCGTTCTCGACCAGCACCTGCCCCTGATCCAGGGGCTGAGCCGCATACTGCTCGAGCATGGCGCGCGAATCGGCGATGTCCAGATTGCGCATCGTCAGCTGCCCGATGCGATCGGTCGGGCCGAACACGGCGTTCTCCGTGCGCTCCATCGAGAGCTTGTCGGGATGGTAGGAGAAGGTCGATCCCTGGGTGTCGAGGATCGAGTAGTCCTCGCCGCGACGCAGCCTCAACGTGACCTCACCACCGACAACTGAGGCGATCCAGCGCTGGATCGACTCCCGCAGCATCATGGCCTGCGGATCGAGCCACCGGCCTTCGTACATCAGCCGGCCGAGGCGACGTCCGTGCTGGTGGAAGTTGGCGATCGTGTCCTCGTTGTGGATGGCGTTGACGAGCCGTTCGTACGCGATGTGCAGGAGCGCCATGCCGGGCGCCTCGTAGATGCCGCGGCTCTTGGCCTCGATGATGCGGTTCTCGATCTGGTCCGACATTCCCAGTCCGTGGCGTCCGCCGATCGTGTTGGCCTCGTGGACCAGCGCGACCGGATCGCCGCCGAAGTTCACTCCGTTGATGGCCACCGGACGTCCGCCCTCGAAGGAGATCGTGACGTCTTCGGTTGCGATCTCGACTTCCGGATCCCAGAACTTGACGCCCATGATCGGTTCGACCGACTCCAGCGACGTGTCGAGGTGCTCAAGCGTCTTTGCTTCGTGTGTGGCGCCCCAGATGTTGGCGTCGGTCGAGTACGCCTTCTCCTGGCTGTCGCGATAGGGCAGATTGCGCTCGGTGAGCCACTGGCTCATCTCCGAACGCCCGCCGAGCTCGGCAACGAACTCCGCGTCGAGCCACGGCTTGTAGATCAGCAGCTCGGGGTTCGCGAGCAGCCCGTAGCGGTAGAACCGCTCGATGTCGTTGCCCTTGAACGTTGAACCATCGCCCCAGATGTCGACGCCGTCCTCGTGCATCGCCCGGACCAGCAATGTGCCGGTGACCGCTCGGCCCAGCGGCGTCGTGTTGAAGTAGGTCCTGCCGGCTGACTTGATGTGGAACGCGCCGCACGCCAGTGCCGCAAGTCCCTCGTCGACGAGTGGGCGCTTGCAGTCGATCGACCGCGCCAGCTCCGCGCCGTACTGCATTGCGCGACCCGGGATCCCGGCGATGTCCGGCTCGTCGTACTGGCCGATGTCGGCGGTGTAGGTGCACGGAATGGCACCCTTGTCGCGCATCCACGCGACGGCGACCGAGGTGTCGAGGCCTCCGGAGAACGCGATTCCGACGCGCTCGCCGACGGGCAGGCTGTTGAGAACTTTAGACATGCCACACATTCTTGCATGACTTCGCAATTTCTTGCACATCGGGTCGTCTGAATATGCCTCCCCTCCCCCAGATCTACCCCTAGGATGCATGCCATGAGCCCGCGCCTGGACGGACGTCACGGAGCATCGAGCACAGCATCATGAGGCGGACCGTCCTGCGGGTTCTGGCGCTGATCGTGACGGCAGCAGTGCTCTTCGTGCCCGTGCTGGTCGGGATGATCCCGACCGACACCACGACCAGCCCTGACCCGGTGACGATCACCAACTACACGGCCGACTACGTCGTGAGTGCGGATGGGACTCTGGCGGCCAGAGAAGTCATCACGGCCGAATTCCCCCCTGCGCGCCACGGCATCTTCCGCTTCTGGGACCTCGCCGACCCAACCGACCCCAACGTTCGCCTCACGCCCGAGGACATCAAGGTCAGCCTCGACGGTCAACCGGTGCCCAACGAGCTGCAGTGGCAGAGCGGCCGACGCTACCGAGTCGCCAAGATCGGTGACCCCGACAGCTATGTGGGCGCCGGCAGCCACGCATACACGATCACCTACAGGATCAAGGGCGCCCTCTCGCCGACGTCAGCCAACCCCGGCGAGTTCTCCTCGAGCAGCTGGACCGACACACAACCCGCGCAATCGGTGTTCAACTGGAACGTCGTGGCACCCGGCTGGCAGATGAACATCCAAAAGGCGACGATCCGCGTTCAGCTACCCAAGCCATCCGGCAGGGTGCAGTGCACATCCAGCTTCGACGGCTCGGGGCCATGCGACATCTCGGGTGCCGGCACCGACACCGTCACGATCAGCACCGGTCCCCTCGCACCGCGTACACCGGTCACGGTTCGGATCGGTTTGCCCCAGCCTGTGCCAGACCGAGTCACCGTTCCATGGCCCATTGCCTACGATCGCGTGCTCGGGCGAAGCGTGCCCGTGATGGTCGGGCTGCTCGCGCTCGCGGGTCTCGCGATGGCATTCGGATATGCCCTGGACCGCAAGGCTCGCGAGACGCCACCTGGCTACCCCGTGATGTATGAGCCTCCCAACGGTCTGGGGCCGGTGCAGACCGCCTACATCACGACCGAGACCGTGCCGTCACGCGCGCTGGTCGCGACGTTGCTCTACCAAGCTGAACAGCGACTCACCAAGCTCACCGACAACGGTGGCAAGTCGTGGACCATCACCGGAGTCGGTGACGCCGCGGCGTGGGCCGCGACCGACGACGTGACCCGATATGTCGGAGAGGGCCTCGGCGTCACCCAGCCTGGCAGCCACTTCAAGTCAGACAACTCCGCCTCTGCCGGTCTGACCCTCCAGACGGTCAAGAACGGGCTCGACAAAGCCACTACCGCGTGGGCGACTGGCGTGGGCGCTTCACGCACCGCATCATCGGAGTGGCTCGCGCGCATCGCGGTGATCGGAACCGCCATCGTCACCGCAATCATGGTCGTCTTCATCCAACCGACCGTGACGCTCTACATCCTTCCGTTCGCAGCCTTCGTCATCGGCGGCATAGGACTGCTGTCGGCCGGGGTCGGGAAGCGCCGTACGACATTGGGACGCGAGCTCTGGTCGCGCGCCGGTGGCTTCGAGCGCATGCTCTCGACAGACTCGGCCAAGACCCGATTCGACTTCAGCGGGAAGAAGGACCTCTACACGTCGTACATTCCGTATGCCGTCGCATTCGACTGTGCCGACCGCTGGGCCAAGAAGTACGAGGTCGCAACGGGTTCACCGGCACCTGAGCCGGTTTGGTACACCTCCACCAACTCGGGCGGCGGCGGCCTCGGCTTCTTCGGCAATCACGATGCCTTCGCTGGATTCGAGTCGTCCCTCTCCTCATCCATCAGCGCGTACGCAGCCACCCAGTCGTCCAGCAGCAGCGGCGGCGGAGGTGGCGGCGGGGGTGGAGGCGGCGGCGGAGGTGGCGGCGGCGGTTCCTGGTAGGCCCACAACTCTCAAACCTCACCACAAGGAGAAATATGCTCTGGATCATCGTGGCGATCATCGCCGCACTCGCTGTGTTCAGCATCATCGCGTTCAACCGACTTCGACGCGTCGACATCAGCGCACAGGAAGCTCTGGGCGGCATCGACGTCCAGCTGACCCGACGGGCCGACCTGATCCCCAACCTCGTGAACACCGTCAAGGGTTACGCCCAGCACGAGAAGGGCGTCTTCGAAGCAGTGACCGAGGCGCGCGCAGGTGTCGCCAAGGCTGCTCAGGATGGATCACCGGCTGACAAGGCCGCCGCCAACGCCAAGCTCAGCAAGGCGATCATCGATGTGCTCGCCGTCGCCGAGGCCTACCCCGACCTCCAGGCTTCGGCCAACTTCCAGTCGCTGCAGGCTGAGCTTGCCGAGACCGAGAACAAGATCTCGTTCGCCCGCCAGTTCTACAACGATGCCGTGGCCAAGCTCAACAGCTTGGTCAAGACGATCCCCTGGCTGTTCTTCACCGGTCTTGCCGGTGTGTCCGCGCGCGAGTTCTACGACGCACCCGAAGGGCAGGCAGCGCCGCCATCCGTCACGTTCTGAGCATCTAGGAACGCAAGGACGCGCCCGCGCCGGTGGCAGCCTCGATCGCAGCGTCGCGGGCGTTCTTGATCTCGTCGTCGGTGAGGGTGCGATCGGGCGCGCGAAGGCGCAGCGCGAATGCCAACGACTTCTTGCCGTCAGGCACCTGGTCACCTTCGTAGACGTCAAACAGGCGCACTGACTCGATCAGCTCGCTGACACCCTCAAGCGTCTTCTGGATGGAGGCGGCCGGCACCGTGGCGTCCACGGTGAAAGCCAGGTCTTCCTTGGCCACGGGATAGGTCGAGAAGTCGGGGCGCGGTCCAATGCGCGGAGCGGCCGCGATCAAGGCATCGAGATCGATCTCGGCGCCGACAACGCGTGGTGGAAGTCCGTAGGCCTTGAGGACGCGAGGATGTATCTCGCCGGCGTGCCCGATGACCACCCCGTCGACCGTGAACGCTGCGCATCGGCCCGGATGCCAGGGCATGCGCTCTGCCTGCTCCACAACCACGTCGACGTGCAGCACCTCAGCGAGATGACTGACGATCGCAATCGCATCGGCCCAGGTCGCGGGACGACCCGGCCCGGCCCAACCATCGTGCTCGCGGGCTCCAGAGATCAGCAGGCCAACATGGTGCGGCTGATCGGGAAGGGCAGCCTCGAGAGCCCCTATCTCTGCATCGGAAGGCCGATGGTCGACGCCATAGATCGGCGCGACGGCGTTGGTCGTTCGAGGCAGGAACACGCGCCCGGTCTCCACGAGGCTGACGTCGGTGTGACCCCGCCCGAGATTGAGGACCAACGCCTTGAACAGGCCCGTCAGCAGGGTGGTCGTCATGCCCGGCTCTTCGGCAGACAGCGGGTTGGCCAGCAACACCTGCTGCCGACGCGAATCGTCCGCGGCGAGCCCGAGCCGATCAAAGTCGGCTGCGCCGGCGAACGGGAAGGTCTTGACCTCGATGAGGCCCTCCCCTGCCAGCACCATGCCAACACGTCGACGGATCAACTGAACCGTCGTCAGACCGTGCCCGGCGGGAGCTTCGGGCAGGACCGACGGGACCTTGTCATATCCGACGACTCGCAGGACCTCCTCGACCAGGTCGTGGGGGTCATTGATGTCAAAGCGCCAGCTCGGGGCGACAGCCGTGAGCGTCTGGCCGTCGAGAACGACGTCGATCGCGTTGCTCTCGAGCGCCGACACCACGGTGGTCGCATCGATCTCGACCCCCGTCAGGCGCGCGGGCAGGTCGACATCGATCGTGACTGGCGTACGCGGGGGTGGTGAGCCGACGACCGTGAGGCCATCGTCGATCTGCCCGCCCCCGAGCTCGACCAGCAGCTCGGCGACACGCTGGGTGGCTCGCGCCGGAAGCTCAGGATCAACTCCGCGTTCGTAGCGTTTGGACGCCTCGGACGGCAGCTTGTGACGCCGCACCGTGCGGGCGGTGGTGCTGGGCTTCCAGTGGGCGGCCTCGATGAGCACCTCGGTCGAGGTAGCCGAGAGCTCGGTTGCCTCGCCGCCCATCACGCCCGCCAGGCTGATCGGCCCGCGGTCATCGCACACAACCGTGTCGTCGACCGACAGGGTGCGGGTCACGCCGTCAAGGGTCGTGAGCGTCTCACCCTCGCGGGCGGTACGAACGACGATCCCGCCCTGCACCGTGGCGCGGTCGAAGCCGTGGATCGGGTGGCCCAGCTCGAGCATGACGTAGTTGGTGACATCGACCGCCAGCGAGATCGAGCGCATGCCGGCCTGCTCGATACGTTGTGCCATCCACCGCGGCGTCGGTCGGGTGGCGTCAAAACCTGACACCGTCCGCGCTGCGAAGACCGGGCACCGCTCCGGGTCGTCCACCCGCACGGGGTATCCAGCACCCGCGGCAGGAACGTCGATGTCGGCCGGATCGCTGAAGTCGAGTCCGTAGGCAAGCGCCGTGTCACGGGCGACTCCGCGCATCGACAGCGCGTAGGCGCGGTCGGGGTTGACCTCGAGATCGAGCACCTCAGCACCCAGCCCGAGCAGGGCGATCGCATCGTCACCGACGTCAGCACTGCCGGGGTCGACCACGATGATGCCGCTCGGTTCACCCTCGACGCCGAGCTCCGCGCCGGAGCAGATCATCCCGTCGGACACATGTCCGTATGTCTTGCGCGCGGCAATCTCGAATCCGCCCGGGAGGACGGCTCCGGGCAGCGAGACGATGACGAGGTCACCCTCGACGAAGTTGTGGGCGCCACAGACGATGCCGCGAGACCCGGCGCCATCCTCATCAGGCGGGTCGTTGTGATCTGCGCCGACGTCGACACGGCACCAGTTGATCGTCTTGCCGTTCTTCTGCTCTTCCTTCACGAGCGAGAGCACTCGTCCGACCACCAACGGGCCGGAGACCACGTCGCCGATGATCTCCTCGAGCTTGAGGTCAAACTCGGTGAGGCGGGCAGCGAGCTGCTCGGTGGTGACGTCGGCGGGCACGGCGACGAGCTCGCGGAGCCATGAGACAGGAACCTTCATGCGCGATCCCCTCCGTTCGACTGCTGACGTGCGCTCACAGCTCTACTCCGAACGGCTGGGTGAACCGGATGTCGCCATCGAACACGTCACGCAGGTCGGCGATGTCGTAGCGCGAGGTGATGGTGCGGTCGAGACCGATGCCGAAGGCGAAGCCCGAGTAGCGCTCGGGATCGATGCCGCAGGCCACCAGGACCCGGGGGTTGACGACTCCACACCCGCCCCACTCGACCCAGCCTTCGCCCTTGCACGTTCGGCAGTCGGCAACGGCACTCGGATCGTTGTGACAGACGTAGCAGAGCAGATCCATCTCGGCGCTCGGCTCGGTGAACGGGAAGTAGGACGGACGGAACCGTGTCGTCATGCCGTCTCCATAGACAGCCTTGGCGAAATGGTCGAGCGTGCCCTTGAGATGGGCCATCGACAGTCCTTCGTCGATCGCGAGTCCTTCGAGCTGGTGGAACACCGGCGAATGAGTTGCATCGAGCTCGTCGGTGCGAAACACGCGGCCCGGGCACACCACATAGATCGGTGGTTCGCGGGTCAGCATCGTGCGGGCCTGCACGGGTGACGTGTGGGTGCGCAGCACCATCGCGGCCGATTCGGGCTCGACCCAGAAGGTGTCCTGCATCGTGCGAGCCGGGTGATCGGGGCCGAGGTTGAGCGCATCGAAGTTGAGCCACTCGGCCTCGACCTCGGGGCCTTCGGCCACGTCCCAGCCCATCGCCACGAAGATGTCTGCGACGTGTTCCTGGATCGTCGTGATCGGATGGCGAGCACCCACCGGTCGTATGTCGACGGGCAAGGTGACGTCGACCGTCTCGGTCGTCAGTGCACGCTCTTCGGCGGCAGCTTCGAGCTCGGCGGTCTTCGCCGCCAATGCCTGATTGATGGCACCCCGAGCCTCACCAACACGCTGACCGGCTTCCTTGCGTGCCTGCGGCTGCAGAGCACCGATCTCACGATTTGCCAGAGCCAAGGGCGACCGATCGCCAGCGTGATCGATGCGGACCTGCTTGATCTCCTCGATCGTCACCGCTGCCGCAATGGCCGCGAGCGCCTCGTCGCGCATACGAGTGACCTCATCGGCCCGCAACGGGGTCACCTCGACGGGGTCGTACTCGGAGTTGGGCGCAGACAATGCAATCGTGACTTTCTGGGTGGTCGGCTGCCGGATCGGTCGGGAGCAACACGACCGAGTCTAGTGAGGCGCATGTTCAGTCGGTCATCGCGTCGGGCTCGTTGATCGGGAACCAGGTGCTGATGCTCGCCCCGCCACCCTCGGCGTCGGTGATGTCGACCTGTCCTCCATGCTCGAGGACGATGCCGCGGACGATGTACATGCCCAGCCCGCTGCCTGCGCCCGGCCCTGACCGCCAGAACCGGCTGAACACCCGTTGCCGCATTTCCACCGGTATGCCGGGGCCCTGGTCGATGACGTGCAGGACGACGCCGTTCTCGCCATCGATCGAGGCGTTCATGACCGAAACCTGCTTGAGCCCGAATCCGTGTCGCAGCGCATTCTCGACCAGGTTGGTCACGACCTGCGCCATGCGGTCGCCGTCGCCCCAGATCAGGTTGAGGTCGTTGCCGATGCTGACCTCGAACGGCGTGGTCGCACCGCCGGAGACATTGCGCAACACGTTGCGCACCACCTCGTCGAGCTTGACCGGTCCACGCTTGAGGGTCAGCCGCCCGGCGTCGATGCGCGCCGCGTCAAGCAGCTCGGTGATCAGCCGACTCAACCGGTCGGCATCCGCGTCGACCGTCTCGAGCATGAATCGGCGCTGATCCTCAGAAAACTTGTCCCACTTGGTCAACAGGGTCGAGGTGAATCCCTTGATGCCGGTGAGCGGCGACCGTAGCTCGTGCGCAACCGTCGCGACGAGATCGGATCTTTCTCGATCTCGCTGGTTGCGTACGCGCGCGTTGCGAACGCTCACGACGACCTGCTGCACCGGACCGCCCGGCTTGTCGCGGACGAGAGACGCAGTGATCAGATATTCGCTGCCTCGTGGTGACCACCAAGCCTGCTCGGAGATCCGAGTGCGCGTGGCGATGCCCGCGTAGGGCCGGACGCTGTCATACCAGGAGTGGCCGCTCAGGTCGTCGAACGGCACGGCATCGCTCAGGTGCATGCCGATCATCTCGTCGCCGTCTGCGCGCGCCATCCTTCGGATCCACCGGTTGACGTACTCGACCGCGCCATCAGGCCCGGCGATGATGACGCCGTCGGGGAAGTCGTCGAGGTCCATGAAGGCTGAATCTAGTACCGCGGGGCACGATCGCACGACACCGACCGACAGTTGGGGTCGCGGTGTCGTGCGACAGCCGACTCAGGCCCGGCGGACCTGCGCCGTCGCGTAGAGGCAGACCGCCGCCGCGGTCGCCAGGTTGAGGCTCTCGGCGCGGCCGTAGATCGGGACCGCCACCACCTTGTCGGCAGCCTCCTGGACTCCGGCGGGCAGTCCCCACGCCTCGTTGCCCATCAGCCACGCCGTCGGGAGCGACAGGTCGAGATCGTCGTCGTAGAGGCCAACCGATCCTTCGCCGTCCGCAGCCAGAACCTGGAGGCCTGAGCTCTGCAGCTGGGTCAGCACTCCGACGAGGTCCTTGTCGATCACGACCGGGAGGTGGAAGATGCTGCCGACCGTCGACCGTACGGACTTGGGGTTGTAGGGGTCGACACTGTCGCCGGCGAAGATCACCCCGTCTGCGCCTGCCGCATCGGCCGCCCGGATCACGGCGCCGGCATTGCCTGGATCGCGGATGTCGGCGCAGACCACGACGAACGTCGGCTCGGTGGCCAGCAGGCTCTGCAATGACCAATCCGCCACGACGCAACGGGCGACAAGGCCTTGGGGTTGCACGGTGTCCGCGATGGCCTCGACAACGTCATCGGTCACGACGTGCCAGGCGACACCGGCGGCATCCGCGGCTGCGCGCAGCTCGTCGTACTGGTCGGTGGCCGCCGAAGTGGCGAAGACCTCCAGCGTCGTGCCACCCGTGCCGAGCGCCTCGCGTACGGACTGGGGCCCTTCGGCGATGAACTCGCCCGTGGAGTCACGGAACGCACGAGTGGCGAGCCGCCTGGCGTGTTTCACACGTCCTGAACGGACCGTGAACTCACCCGGGAGGCTCGCCACCAACGCGTGTGGAGCCGCGGTCAGGCCGCGGCGCCATCCTTCGGTGCATTGACATCGGCCGGGATGTTGTCCTTGGCCAGCTGGACCAGCGTCGAGAACGATGCCGGGTCGTTGACAGCCATGTCGGCAAGGATCTTGCGGTCAACCTCGACACCAGCGGCCTTGATGCCCTGGATGAAGCGGTTGTAGGTCAGGCCTTCGGCGCGGACCGCAGCGTTGATGCGCTGGATCCACAGGCGACGGAAGTCACCCTTCTTGGCCTTGCGGTCACGGTAGCTGTAGACCAGCGAGTGCGTGACCTGTTCCTTGGCCTTGCGGTAGAGCCGCGAACGCTGACCGCGGTAGCCCGCAGCGCGCTCCAGTGTCTGGCGGCGCTTCTTCTGTGCATTGACAGAGCGCTTGACGCGTGCCATCTCAGTTCTCCTTCAGAGTGTTTCGGGAATGTCGGGGGGCGCGGTCAGAGACCGAGCATCTTCTTCACGCGCGGGACGTCAGCCTTGGCCACGTCCGTGGTGCCAGCAAGACGACGCTTGCGAGCGGACGACTTGACCTCGAGCAGGTGGCGGCGATTGGTCTGCTCACGACGGAGCTTTCCGCTACCGGTCACCTTGACGCGCTTCTTCATCCCCGAGTGGGGCTTGAACTTCGGCATTTATGCCTCCATGTCTGGGTCGAGGTTCTCGGAACGACGACGTGGCTTCTTGGGTGTTGCAACCTTCTTGGCGGCTTCGCGATGTGCCTTGTCGGCGGCCTCGTCGGCCTCCTTCACGGCAGCCTTCTCGCCCATGGACTTGACCTTTTCGGCCTTGACCTCTGCCTGGGCTTCGGACTTCTTCTTGTGCGGTCCGAGCACCATCGTCATGTTGCGTCCGTCCTGGCGGGCGTTGGACTCGATGAAACCGAGATCCTCGACATCGCCGGCGAGCCGCTGCAGGAGCCGGTAACCCAGCTCAGGACGGTGCTGCTCGCGACCGCGGAACATGATGGTGATCTTGACCTTGTCGCCAGCCTTGAGGAACCGCACGACGTGACCCTTTTTGGTGTCGTAGTCGTGCTGGTCGATCTTGGGACGCAGCTTCATCTCTTTGATGATGGTGTGCGTCTGGTTGCGGCGGGACTCGCGTTCCTTCTGGGCCGTCTCGTACTTGAACTTGCCGTAGTCCATGAGTCGGCAAACGGGAGGACGAGCTGTCGGAGCAACCTCAACGAGATCGAGGTCGGCTTCAGCAGCCAGTCGCAGGGCATCTTCAATACGTACGATGCCTACCTGTTCACCGCCAGGACCGACGAGGCGAACTTCTGGAACGCGGATTCGGTCGTTGACGCGCAGCTCTGTGGTGATGGATCCTCCTGAGATCGTGTGGGAGGCCATCAAAAAAATGGCCCCCGTACGAGACGGAAGCCACCAGCGGTTGATTGCTCGACAGGGTCAAGCGACTCAACCAAGATTCTCCAGGGCACAGTGCACTGCACGCACTCAAGAGAACCAATACCCCAAGGTCGTGAAACCAAGCAGGTGGGAGGTGGACCTCCACTTCGTCCCTCCACGATATCAGCGAGGCCGTGCCCTTGTGAAATTGAGCCTGAGCAGGCGTGCGCGAGGTGCGCCGTCAGCTACTCAGCGAGCCAGGCCGAACCGGCTGACGTGCGCACCATGACGTGGCCCGCCGCGAGGTGCTCGACGTCGGCAGTCTCCACGATCGAGAACGACGGACTGCCGATGTCGAGGAGCAGGGCACTGGCCTGCTCGGCGAGCGTGGCGCGCGCAGCGTCGCGGCCGATCACGGGTACGGGCCGAGCCTGTGGATCCCAGTGGGCCATCGTGTCGACGCTGCTGAACGCCAGCAGTGCCGTTCGACCGTCCGCGCCGGTCATCAGCACCGCCGCCATGTCGGCGTTCTTGTCTCCATCGGTCGGCACCTCGCCGAGCAGCGGGATGATCGGGACGAACAGGCGCGCCTCGCCGAGTGCCGCCAGCACGGCAAGATCGTCGCCGAACGCCTCGGCCAGCAGCGGGTCGGTGGAGCCATCGTCGTCGGGGAATGCGGGACTTGCCAGGTCGCGTTCGTGGCTCACCCCAGCCGCCCGCGAAGGTAGGCCATGGCATCGCTTGCATAGGCACCGTCGGATCGTTGGATCGCGAACAGGATGACCCGCTCGTCGTCGCCGTAGACCACCGTCGGCCACGGGGCACCGTCGTTCATCGCGAATCCCGTGATGTCCGACCAGGCGATGTGGTGGCGCTTGTAGCCGTTGAGCACCTCGAGGCCATCGTCGCCGACACGCACGAAGCTGCGCCCGACGGCGTGCAGCAGTGCCAGCACGGTGATCAGGATCGCCGCAAGCGTCGCCAGCTCGAATGGCGTGAACACGACATATGACGGCAGCGCCACCCCGATGACGGCGGTGAGAACGACCATGATGACCGCGACACCGTACGCGACGATGCGCGAACCGCCGGGCCGGAACGTTCTCAGAGCCGGCACGCCAGGATGTCCGTGACGAGGATTCCGCGCGCACCGAGGTCGTACAGCCCGTCCATGACTCGCTGGGCGGCGTCGCGTTGCACCATCGAGCGCACTGCAACCCACCCCTCGCGATGCAGGGGCGACACAGTCGGCGACTCGATGCCGGGGGTCAGCTCAACCGCCCGTTCGACCTGCTCAACCCGAATGTCGTAGTCCATCATGACGTAGGTTCGGGCGACGATCACACCGTCGAGGCGTCGCTTGAACACGTCGAACCCGGCGGGGTTGGGTGTGTCCTGACGGGTGATCAACACGGCCTCGGAGGACAGGATCGGCTCGCCGAAGACCTCAAGGTCTGCCTGTCGCAAGGTGCTGCCCGTCTCGACGACATCGGCGATCGCATCGGCGACGCCCAGACGTACGGACGACTCGACCGCGCCGTCCAGGCGGACGACCTCAGCGGTGATGCCCAGCTTGGTGAGATAGGGGCCGACTATGCCCGGGTAGGACGTGGCGATGCGCGCGCCCGCGAGGTCGTCGACCGTCCGCATCGTTCCGGTCGGTGCGGCGAACCGGAACGTCGACGCTCCGAAGCCCAGCGAGACGTCCTCGCTGGCGTGTGCGCCGGAATCGAGCAACAGGTCACGGCCGGTGATGCCGACGTCGAGCGTCCCCTCCCCCACGTAGATCGCAATGTCGCGAGGGCGCAGGTAGAAGAACTCGACGCCGTTGTCAGGGTCGAGGGCAATCAGGTCCTTGGCGTTGCGGCGCTGGTGATAGCCGGCCTCGACCAGCATCTGACTGGCGGCGTCGGCGAGTGCGCCCTTGTTGGGTACGGCGACTTTGAGCATCAGTTTCTCTTCTCGTGGTTCTGTGACGGACGGCGAAGGCACGGATGACCGCTCAGCGGACAACCGTCACAGATGCGCGTAGACGTCGTCGAGGGTGATTCCGGCGGCGATCATCATGACCTGGGCGTGGTAGAGCAGCTGGCTGAGCTCCTCGGCAGCACGCTCCGAACCCTCGTGCTCGGCCGCCATCCACGCTTCGGCGGCCTCTTCGACGAGCTTCTTGCCGATTGCGTGCACGCCGGCGTCGAGCTCGGCGACGGTGCGCGAGCCCTCAGGGCGGCTGACTGCCTTGTCGGACAGCTCAGCAAACAGATCATCGAAGGTCTTCATCGTCCCGAAGTCTATCCGCGTGGTGAGGAGAGAGCGCGCAGGACGTTCCAGGTGGACAGTGCTGCTTCAGTTGCCTCGCGTCCCTTGTCCTCGCGACTGTCCGCCAGACCGGCCCGATCCAGGGCCTGAGCCTCATCGTCTGTCGTCAGGAGGCCGAAGCCGATCGGTACGCCGGTGTCGAGCGCGACACGGTTGAGACCGTCGGTCGCTGCCGCGCACACGTAGTCGAAGTGCGGGGTGCCTCCACGGATGATCACGCCGAGCGCGATCACCGCGTCAAACCCCGCGCGGGCGTATGCCTGGGCGAGGATGGGCAGCTCGAACGAGCCGGGGGCGCGTACGAGGGTCACATCGGTGACCTTGGCGTCCTTGAGGGCCGCTTCTGCGCCGGCGATCAGGCCGTCCATCACCTCGGTGTGCCAACGCGACGCGATGATCGCCACCCGCGCGCCTTCGCCGTCGACGAATATCGTCGGTGCTCCATTGCCTGACATCAGCTGTGCTCCAGTCCTGGGAGGTCGTGACCCATGCGCTCGGCCTTGGTCTGCAGGTAGCGCAAGCTGTCCTCGGTCGGGGCGACCACGAGAGGCAGTCGCTCGGCAACCTTGACGCCGTACGCCTCGAGCGCCGTGGTCTTGTCGGGGTTGTTGGTCAGCAGGCGTACCGAGGTGACTCCGAGATCCCGCAGGATCTGTGCGCCGGCGGCATAGTCGCGCTCGTCCTCACCGAAGCCCAGGTCGAGGTTGGCGTCGATCGTGTCTCGGCCCGCGTCCTGCAGCGAATAGGCCTGCAGCTTGTGCAGCAGGCCAATGCCTCGGCCTTCATGGCCCCGGAGGTAGACGACGATGCCCGCACCGGCCGCCGTGATCTCCGTCATCGACAGCTCGAGCTGGGGCCCACAGTCACAACGGCGGGATCCGAAGACATCGCCGGTGAGGCATTCGGAATGGATGCGGGTCAGAACGTCCTCGGTGCCGGGATCGCCAAAGATCAGTGCGATGTGCTCGGCCCCGTCGATCCGGTCGCGGTAGCCGTGGGCCGTGAACTCCCCGAACTCCGTCGGAAGCCGCGTCGTCGCAAGACGTTCGACCTGCGACTCGTGCAATCGGCGGAAGACCTGCAGGTCCTCGATCGAGACCAGCGCCAACCCGTGCTCGTCGGCGAACTCGCGCAGGGCCGGGGCACGCATCAGGGTGCCGTCGTCGTGCAGCACCTCCCCGATCACGCCGGTCGGTGTCAGTCCTGCAAGACGGGTGAAGTCGACGGCGGCTTCGGTGTGGCCGGCCCGCTCGAGCACTCCCCCGTCCTTCGCCCGGAGCGGAAGAATGTGACCGGGCTGGTTGAGCTCGAACGGCTCGGTCGCCGAGTCAGCGAGCACCCGGCACGTACGAGCCCGGTCGGCTGCGGAGATGCCGGTCGTGATGCCGTCACGCGCGTCGATCGAGATCGTGTAGGCGGTACGCATCATCTCGCGGTTGTGCGGGGTCATCAGCGGGATCGAGAGCCGGTCGAGCATGTCGCCCGTCGTCGGAGCGCACACCAGACCGCTGGAGTAGCGCACCAGGAACGCCATGAGCTCGGGCGTTGCCTTGCTCGCCGCGAAGATGATGTCGCCCTCGTTCTCGCGGCCCTCATCGTCGACGACGATGATCGCCTTGCCGTCGCGGATGTCCGCGATGGCCCTCTCGATGCTGTCCAGTCGTACCGTCATGCTCGTCCTTCTCTCTTCTGAGCACCCAGCAGGCGCTCCACGTACTTGGCGATGATGTCGACCTCAAGATTGACCCGGTCACCAGGTGACTTCGTGCCAAGCGTGGTGTCGTTGAGGGTGGTGGGTATGAGCGACACCGAGAACCAGGGTTGATGGGCGTCGACCACCTCGACGACGGTCAATGACGTGCCGTCGACGGTGACGGAGCCCTTGGCGACGAGGTATTTGGCGAGCTCTGGCGCGACGGTGATGCGCACGATCTCCCAGTGCTCGCTCGGCGTGCGGTCGAGGATCGTGCCGGTGCCGTCGACGTGCCCCTGCACGATGTGACCACCGAGCCGGGCGCCGGACTGAGTCGCCCGTTCAAGGTTGACCTCGTCACCGACTGCCAGATCACCGAGCGATGTCTTGTCGAGCGACTCCTTCATGACGTCGGCGCTGAACGTGTCGCCGTCCTGTGCCATCACGGTCAGGCAGCACCCGTTGATCGCGATCGAGTCGCCGTGCTTGGCATCGGACGTCACGACGGACCCGCGGATCGTGATCCGGACGGCGTCGTGCAGTGTGTCGACCGCCGTGACGGTGCCCTTCTCCTCCACCAGTCCGGTGAACATCAGTCAAAGTCCTCTCGCTGCATGCGGCCGGGCGTGCCGATCACGCGAATGTCGGGGCCGATCATGGTCAGGTCGTCGATCGTGATGGGTCGCAGGTCTGCCAGTGTCGTGGCCTCGCCCTCGAGCGCAGCGCGTCCCGAGCCGAGCATCGCCGGGGCGATGTAACCGATGACCCGATCGATGAGGCCGGCATTCCAGAACGCACCGGCAAGCCGCGGGCCGCCCTCCAGCCACACGTGCCGGATGTCGTGGTCCGCCAGCCTCTTGAGCACGACGTCGGGGTCGCGCGACTGGATCAGCAGCGTCGGGGCGACCCGATCGTGCACGCGGTAGTAGCTGGGGATCGTGGTCTCGCCGACCACCACCCGCAGCGGCTGGCGATCAAAGGGCAGGGGCAGATCCTGCTCGTCGCGCACTGTCAGACGAGGATCATCGGCGATCACGGTGCCGGTGCCGGCAACGATCGCGTCGGCCTCGGCCCTGAACGTCTGCACGTCCCGGCGCGCCTCCTCGCCGGTGATCCATTTGCTGGTGCCGTCCGGCGCCGCGCTGAGGCCGTCAAGCGTGGCGGCGTACTTCCACGTCACGAACGGTCGGCCAACGCCCATCGCGAAGGTCCACTCGATGTTCAGCTCAGCGGACTCAGTGTCGAGGGTGCCCGCCTCGACATCGATGCCGGCAGCCCTGAGTGTTGCTGCCCCACCGGATGCCTCGGGATTGGGATCGTCCTGGGCGAAGACGACCCGCGCCACGCCTGCGTCGATGAGCGCCTTGGCACACGGACCCGTACGCCCTGTGTGGTTGCAGGGTTCGAGCGTCACCACCGCGGTCGCGCCACGCGCTGCGTCACCCACCTGGTTCAGGGCGTCGACCTCGGCGTGCGGCGATCCGGCACCACGGTGAACGCCGACGGCAAGTTCTGACCCATCGGGGCTGAGCAGAACACAGCCCACGCGAGGGTTGGGAAGCGTACGAGGGGTGGCCCGGGCAGCGTCGAGTGCGCGCCGCATGGCGCTCTTCTCGATCTCGCTGGCCATCTGATCCTCCGGGTCGTGTGCGCTCACGCAACCCGGGGCGATGGCAGTGCCAACGGCGGTCGCAACGCGCAGCGTCACGACCCAGCGCTCCTTCCATCCGGACTTTAACCGTCGGCGCCGGAATTTCACCGGCTCAACCGTGACCTCACCGAAGTGTGGCCGCGGGTCGCGGACTATAACCGCCGGTTCGGAATTACACCGACCCCGGAGCACGCGAGCATTCATTGCTGATTGCTCGTGAGGAAAGTCTAGCCCGTTCAGCCGCCGTCCGGGATGTGACGTTCAGCATGCGATCTGAGGGATGCAATCATCGCCTCGGGATCGTCAGCGCCAAAGACCGCAGACCCGGCCACGAACATGTCAGCTCCCGCCTCTGCGCATCGCTCGATCGTCTCGAGGGACACTCCCCCGTCGACCTGGAGCCAGATGTCTCCGCCGTGCTGGTTGATCAGCTCTCGTGCGCGCGCGACCTTGGGCAGGCAGGAGTCCATGAACGACTGACCACCGAAGCCGGGCTCGACCGTCATCACCAAGATCATGTCGAGCTCGGGAAGTAGATCCTCATACGGCTCGAGCGCGGTGTCAGGCTTGATCGCCATCGACGCCCGTGCGCCCTGAGCCCTGATGTTGCGGGCCAGCTTCACGGGATCGCGGACCGCCTCGATGTGGAACGTGATGCTCTTGGCTCCGGCCTCGGCGAACTGAGGAGCCCAACGATCTGGGTCCTCGATCATCAGGTGAGCGTCGATGGGCTGTACGGCGACTTTGGCGAGCGCCTCGATGACGGGCGCACCAAGCGTCAGGTTGGGTACGAAGTGGTTGTCCATGACATCCATGTGGAGCCAGTCGGCGCCGGGTATGCGCGCCGCTTCGGCCTCGAGGTTGGCAAAGTCTGCCGACAACATGCTTGGCGCTATCTGGATGCCCATGGTCAGACAGTATCGACCCGTGTCGTCGGCCGACCGAGACCTCCCGAGCGGTAGCCACGGCGCCGCAGCGCGACGCTACGAAGGGATCCGTCGGATGACCGTCATGAACATCGCGTCAGTGCCGTCGATATGGGGCCACAGCTGCTGAGTCGCCTCCACCTGGAGATCCTCGCGACCACCCATGACGGCCGCGACGACTCCCGTGGTCTCGGACACATGGGGCGAGCAGGTTGCGTAGACGACAACGCCGCCGGGTCGCACTAGCTCCAGCGCGCGGGTCAGCAGCGCAGTCTGCAGCGGCACCAGTGCGTCGAGGTCCTCAGGCAGACGGCGCCAGCGCGACTCCGGTCGTCGTCGCAACGCACCCAGACCGGTGCACGGGGCGTCGACCAGCACGCGATCGAAGGACCCTTCGCTCCACGGACCGTTTCGGCCGTCGAACGTCGTGACCTCGACGTTGTCCAACAGATGTACGCCTTGCCTCACGAGCTCCGCCCGGTGCTCGAGCACCTCGTTGGCGACGAGTGACGCAGCTCGCTGCCCCGCCAAGCCTCCGAGCAGGGCGGCCTTGCCTCCCGGCCCGGCACACAGGTCGAGCCACCGTTCGTCGCTGCCCTCCAGCGGAGCCTCGGCGAGAGCGATTGCGACGAGCTGTGACCCTTCGTCCTGCACGCCGGCCCGCCCGTCGCGCACCTGCGGGATGTCGCCGGGCGCTCCGCCATCGAGAATGCGGGCGTACGGCGAGAGCAGTCCCGGGGTGCCAGGCAGGTCTTCGGGATCGCACAGACCCGGTCGGGCAACCAACGTCACGCGTGGTGCCGCATTGTCGGCGGCGAGGAGCTTGTCGATCTGAGTCGCATGGCCGCCAAGCGCCTCCCGCAGGGCTTGCACGATCCAGACGGGATGTGAGGCTCGGATGGCGCGCTCCTCGTCGCCCTCCAGCCCCTCGGTCACTGCCGTCAGCCAGCCGTCGAGATCCTTTTGCCCGATCTTGCGAAGCAGCGCGTTGGCGAAGTGGACCGGCTTGTGGCCGATCTCGCGTCGCACGACATCGACCGTTGTCGACACGGCGGCGTGTGGCGGAACGCGCATGCTGAGCAGCTGGTGGGCACCGAGGCGGAGCGCATCCAGCACGGGCGCGTCGATGCTGGCCAGGCCCTTGCTGGCGACTCGTCCGATGATCGCGTCGTAGGTGCCTTGACGCCGCAGCGTGCCGTGCACCAGCTCCGTGGCAAACGCGGCGTCACGGCCCTCGATCGAATGCTCCTTGAGCATGGTCGGAAGGACCAGATTGACGTACGCGTCACGCTCGGCGACTGCTCGCAGGGCGTGAAACGCCACCATCCGCACGGGATCAGTCATGCGAACAACGGCTTGTCATCGAATGACGTGCCGCGCGCCCAGTCAGCGGCCGCCATGAGCTTCTTGCCCACTGGTTGGACGTCACCGAGGATCACATCAGTCGTCGTCGTGCCGACCCTGACCTCACGCTTGCCGACTCCGAGCATGCCCGGCGTGAGCGTACGGTCGTCGGCAATCTGCACTGGTGCAACCTTGAGTCGTTGATCGGCGAAGGTTGTCCAGGCGCCGGGGGCGGGAGTGCAGCCGCGAACGTGGCGGTTGATCGCAAATGCCGGACGATTCCAGTCGATGCGTCCGTCCTCGGTCGTGAGCTTGGGCGCGTAGGAGATGTTCTCCTCGGGCTGCGGGATGGCAGAGATGTCGCCGTCCTCGATGTGGTCGACCACGTCCACGAGCAGCTTGCTCCCCCAGTCGGCGAGGCGAACCAGCAACGTCTCAGCGGTGTCGTCATCGCGGATCAGCTCGGTGATCGTGCCCAGAGTCGGCCCGGCATCGAGCTCCTCCACCAGGCTGAACACCGTGGCACCTGTGACCTCGTCACCCGCCATGATGGCTCGCTGCACCGGCGCTGCGCCTCGCCACGCCGGCAGCACGGAGAAGTGCAGGTTGATCCACCCGAACTCGGGAATGTCGAGGGCTTCGCGGCGAATGAGCGCGCCGTAGGCAACGATCGGGATGCAAGCGGGCTCCAGCTCACGCAACCGTGCCATGAACTCAGGATCAGCGGGCTTGACCGGTTTCAGCACCTCGATGCCGTGAGCCTCGGCTGCGAGGGCAACCGGTGACGCGGTGAGCGTCCGGCCGCGCCCCGCCGGTGCATCGGGACGGGTGATGACGCCCACGACGTCATGCCTGCTCGCGACGAGCGCTTCGAGCGTCGGCACAGCTGCTTCGGGCGTACCAGCGAAGACGACTCTCACGGCGCCGAGTCTAGGGCGTGCCTCCGAATGAGCCGCCCCTCAGCCCGTGGCGCCCGCACTCGCATGGCCAAGCCACGGGGGGGTCAGAGCGTCTGCGGATCGATCTGTATGCGCAGTGCGGACTGCTTGGCCGCACTTCGTTCGGCCGCCACAGCCTTGAGCTCGGCAGCAAGCGAGGCGCCCTCGCGGCGCGGTGCTCGCAGGATCAGGTGCTGTCCTGCCTCGTCATCTCGCGGGTCGACCTGGACGGGGCCGAGAACTTCGGTGTGCGGCGTCCAGGTGCGGGCGGCCAGGTGATCGAGCACGTCGTCGGAGGACGCGATCGTTGCCAGCCGGGCCGTGGGCGGCAGGTGGGTCTCAGCGCGGCTGGCCAGCTCACGAGCCGCGAACCCTGCTGGATCAGCGCGGACGAGCGCCTGAAGCATCGGCGCATCGCCCACTGCGACAGCTTCGGCACCCGGACCTGCCAGTGCAAGGGCGTTGAACCATCGACGGTGGGCCTCCTCATCGACACGGAAGTCGTCACGACCGGTCATCAGCCACGTGTCGAGAAGGACGATCACGTCATAGCCACCCGCGATGTGGGGTTCGGCACCAGGTGTGGCGAGGACCAACACCCTGCCCGGCTCGACGTCATCGAGGATCGTCCCGCCTCCGGAGGTGACAACCTCGCGATCGGGAAATGCCTTGGCGAACTCCTCGGCCGTGCGGAGCTGACCGACAACCGGCGCGCGCAGCCGGGTGCCGTGGCAGTGAGCGCACTGCCACTGCGGAACGGCCGTCGCGCACCACCGGCAGGCAATGGGTGTCGACGCCGCAGTCTGGACGAGCGGACCCTGGCACGCCCCACACCGCGCCGGTTGGCGACAGTCCTGACACGCCAGCGACTCGCGATAGCCGCGACGCGGCACTTGGACCAGCACGCCGCCCGATGCGGCACGAACTGCCCGGAACACCTCTCGCGGCAGCCGCGCAGGTGCCGTACCGGCACTAGAGCCGTCCGTCACGGCAAGGCGGGGCCAGGCCGTCCGCCGAGCAGCCTGATCGGCCGAGAGATCGACGCACCAACCGCTCTCGACGAGCGACTGCCCCTCGGCCGTACGGGCATGGCCGCCGATCAGGACCGCCGCATCGGAGGCCGAGGCGCGCAGCAGGAGAACCTCGCGGGCATGCGGATAGGGCGCGCGGGGCTCGGCGTAGAGGTCGTCGCCGTCATCCCACATCGCCACCAGCCCGAGATTGCGAACGGGCGCGAATGCTGCAGCACGGGTGCCCAGGACGACGTGGACCTGTCCTCGGGACGCAGCAAGAAAGGCACGGTAGCGATCGGCTGGCGATGACGCCGCGGTGAGCACGACATGTCGCGCAGGACCCAACACGTCGGTGAACGCGGCGTCCCATCGAGCCACGTCACGCATGTCAGGAACGCACACGATCGCACCGCGCCCGCTCTGCAGCGTCGACAGCACCGCAACAGCAACAGCTCGCGCCGGATCCACGCCGGGCAACGCACTCCACCAGGCTCGCGGACCGTCCCCGCGGCCGAGGGCGTCGATGAACTCGGGGCCGTGCGAATGCGCGCGCCACGCCGCGTCGTCGACAGCTGGAAGCTCATCCGTCACGACCTCGCGCTTGGCGTCCTCAGCACGTGCATGGCGCGGCGGGATGGCCAGGCGCAGGACATCACCCAACGTGCCTGCGTAGCGGTCGGCGACGACGCGGGCCAGCGAGAGCACCTCAGGCTGCAGGACGGGTTCGGGCGACACAACTTTGGCGATGAATGCGAGCTTGCCCGCGTGCTCGGTGTCATCCACCCGATCGATGACGAATCCATCGGCCAACCGGCCGGCGAACCGCACCTTGACGCGACAGCCCACGACCACCAGCTCGTGGAGCGTACGAGGCACAAGGTAGTCAAAGGGGCGATCGAGGTGAGCCAGACCGGTGTCGACCACCACGCGCGCGACCGGCAGAAGCGCGGCCGCTTCGAGGGCGACCTTGGGCTTGGGCGAGCGTTTGCGGGTCGGCGACGACGAAGGGACCAGAGCGAGCTGCTCTGGTCCCTTGTCGTTGGTCACGCTGCTGTTGTATCAGCAGGCGCAGACATCACTGTGCGAGGTCTAGCGCGATGCCGCGGCCTTGAGTGCGTCAGCGCGGTCTGTGGTCTCCCACACGACGCCCGGCAGCTCACGGCCGAAGTGACCGTAGGCCGCCGTCTGCGCATAGATCGGCTTGAGCAGGTCGAGGTCACGGATGATCGCGGCCGGACGAAGGTCGAAGACCTCGAGGACGGCGGCGCGGATCTTGTCGACCGGAACCGTCTCGGTGCCGAACGCCTCGACATAGAAGCCAACCGGGTGAGCCTTGCCGATCGCGTAGGCAATCTGGACCTCGACCTTGGTGGCGAGGCCCGCAGCGACGATGTTCTTGGCAACCCAGCGTGTCGCGTAGGCGGCCGAGCGGTCGACCTTGCTCGGATCCTTGCCGGAGAACGCGCCACCACCGTGGCGGGCGTATCCACCGTAGGTGTCGACGATGATCTTGCGTCCGGTCAGACCGACATCGCCCATGGGGCCACCGATGACGAACTTGCCGGTCGGGTTGACCAGCAGGCGGTAGTCGCTGTGGTCGATGTCGAAGGTGTCGAGCACGACGTCGACGACGTGCTTCTTGACGTCGGCGGCGAGCTGCGTGTCGAGGTCGATGCCGTCTTCGTGCTGCGAGGACACGACGACCGTGTCGACGCGTACGGGCTTGTCATTGTCGTCGTACTCAACCGTGACCTGGGTCTTGCCGTCAGGGCGAAGGTAGGCGAGCGTGCCGTCCTTGCGCACTGCCGTCAGCTGCTCGGCCAGACGATGCGCGATCGTGATCGGCAGCGGCATGAGCTCCGGGGTCTCGTCGCACGCAAAGCCGAACATGAGGCCCTGGTCGCCGGCACCCTGAAGATCCAACGGATCGGCCGAACCCTCGGTGCGACCTTCGAATGCCGTGTTGACACCCTGCGCGATGTCGGGAGACTGCGCATCGAGGGTGATCTGCACACCACAGGAAGCGCCGTCGAATCCCTTGACCGAGGAGTCGTAGCCGATCTCGAGCACGCGGTCACGTGCGATCTTGGCGATGTCGACATAGGCCTCAGTCGTGACCTCGCCGCCGACGACGATCAGACCAGTGGTGATGAACGTCTCGCATGCCACTCGGCTCTTGGGATCCTGAGCCAGCAGGGCGTCAAGGACGCTGTCGCTGATCTGGTCGGCGATCTTGTCCGGGTGACCCTCGGTCACGGACTCGGACGTGAAAAAACGGCTCACAGCTTCTCCTGGGTTGTTGTCGGCAGTCAGTCTAACGATTGAAACGTTCTGATGTTTCGCTCAGTCCATGCGCTGGACGACGGCATCCAGCACTGCATGGGCCAAGGTGATCTTGGGTCCTAAAGGCACCTCGTCAACGATGCCGTCGGCGCCGAGAAGAATTGCCTCGTTGTCCTCGGCCCCGAACACCTTGCCCGCGCCGACGTCATTGACGACGAGCAGATCGCACCCCTTGCGCGCGAGCTTGGCCCGGGCATGTTCGATGACGGACGCGTTGGCATCACCGGTCTCGGCGGCGAATCCGACGATCACCGGTCGCTTGCTCGTGCGGGCGGACACGAGCTCGGCGAGGATGTCAGGATTTTCGATGAGCTGGAGCTCGGGGGCGGATCGGTCGGGGGTCTTCTTGATCTTGGTGTCGACAAACTCAGCAGGGCGAAAATCAGCCGGGGCGGCCGCCATGATCACGGCATCAGCGTCGACAGCGGCCTGATGGACCTGTTGGCGGAGCTCCTCGGTGCTGACCACTCGGACGATGTCCGCGCCGGCCGGGTCGGGCAGGGTGACATTGGCAGACACGACGGTGACACGTGCGCCACGTGCGATCGCGGCCTCGGCGAGGGCGTAGCCCTGGCGTCCTGACGAGCGATTGCCGAGGTAGCGGACCGGATCGAGAAACTCACGCGTCCCACCGGCTGAGACCACGACATGTCGGCCCTGCAGATCCTGGGCGCGGGCATCGAGCACGTTGAGGGCGGCCTTGAAAATCTCTTCGGGGGCCGGCAGGCGCCCCTTGCCTGTGTCGACACCGGTCAATCGGCCCACTGCCGGCTCGACCACCACGCACCCGCGCGCCCGCAGGGTGCCCACATTGGCCTGCGTGGCCGGATGCTCCCACATCTCGGTGTGCATGGCGGGCACGAACATCACCGGGCATCGCGCCGTGAGCAGCGTGTTGGTCAACAGGTCGTCAGCCAGACCGTGTGCGGCCTTGGCGAGAATATTGGCCGTGGCGGGAGCCACGACGACCAGATCGGCGCCCTGGCCGATGCGTACGTGCGCGACCTCGTCGACATGGTCGAAGACGTCCGTCTGCACCGGCTTGCCGGACAGTGCCTCCCAGGTGGCGGCACCAACGAAGTTCAGCGATGACGACGTCGGTATGACGCGGACGCTGTGGCCCGACTCAGTGAACAGGCGCAGCAGCTCAGCGGACTTGTAGGCCGCGATGCCACCGGACACACCAAGAACGATCTCGGGCATGTCGTGCCTCCTCGCTGGAGTGGATCAGGCCTTTTGCGCTGCCTTGGCGGCGGCTGCTGCCTCGGCCTCGGGGTCGATGTCCTCGACGGTGAGCAGGTCGGCGTTGATCTCGCGCAGGGCGATCGACAGCGGCTTCTCCTGCACGCCGGTCTCAAGCAGCGGGCCGACGTACTCGAGCAGGCCTTCGCCCAGCTGCGAGTAGTAAGCGTTGATCTGACGGGCACGCTTGGCGCTGTAGAGGACGAGCTTGTACTTGGAGTCGGCCTTCTCGAGCAGGTCGTCGAGCGGCGGGTTGGTGATGCCGATGGCGACGGAGCGTGTCGTTGACACAGAGAGCCTCACAGAAAAGTTCTAGGAATTGAGTCCGGCTGATGCCGGATCAGAACAAGTCTACCAATTCTTCGCAGGCACTCTCGACATCGGTGTTGATGATCGTCACATCGAACTCATTCTCGGCCTCAAGCTCGATCCGAGCGGTGGCGAGACGCCGTTCACGCTCCTGCGGACCTTCGGTGCCTCGCCCGACCAGGCGCCGTACGAGCTCCTCCCAGCTGGGCGGCGCGAGAAAGCACATCAGCGCATCCGGCATGCGCCCACGGACTTGTCGGGCACCTTGCAGGTCAATCTCGAGCAGCGCCGGCTTGCCGGCGGCAAGCTGCTCCTCCACCGGAGCCCTGGGCGTGCCATATCGGGCTGCACCGTGCACGACGGCCCACTCGAGCAGTCCGTCGTTGGCGATCATCTCGTCGAACTGTTGATCGGTGATGAAGTGGTAGTGCACGCCATCGATCTCGCCGGGCCGCGGTGCCCGTGTCGTGACCGAGACCGATATCCAGATCTCGGGGTGGTTGGCGCGTACGCAGCCGGCGATCGTCCCCTTGCCGACTGCGGTGGGACCGGCGAGCACGACCAGCCGCGAGCGGCCGGTCGCGGCTTCAGGCACGACCAGAACGGTCTGATCGGTCGGTGAACTCGGCAATCAGCTTGCTGATCTGGTTGTCGCCGAGACCACGGAGGCGACGATTGGCTGCGATGCCGACCCGTTCCATGATCTCTTCAGCCTTCACCTTGCCGACGCCAGGCATCGACTGGAGCAGGTCGATGACCTTGAGCTTGGCCACGAACTGATTGGCCTTGGACTCCTGGATCACCTCGGTCAGGCTGGCCCGCGAGTGCTTGAGACGGTTCTTGATCTCGGCGCGTACCTGTCGGGCAACCGCGGCCTTCTCTAGAGCCGCTTGACGCTGTTCGGCGGTCAAAATTGGGAGTGCCACTTCGTCAACCCCTTGATGTGGAAAGTGCGGTGCTGGGCTTGCTCACTTGAGCGTGATCTTGCATTCCTGCTTCACATTCTTCACGACGGCCGTGCGTTGTGCAGTTGTCCCGTTGAACGCCTCGTACGCCGTGTTGAGCTGTTTGAGCTGTGCTTCGTTGAGCTTCTTGACCTTGGCGGCATCGGCCATCTCCTCGAGCTGGAGGTTGACGGCCTTCTGAGCAGCAATGACGCCCTTGGTGACATTGGCGAGGGTCGTCCAGTCCTTCTTGATCGTGTCAGGGGCCACTTTGGCGACACCTTCGAAAACCTTCGCATAGTTGGCGTAGGCCGCATCCGTACGCTTCTCGCCGAACGTGTTGAGTGTCGCCTCGTCCTTCTTGACAGCGTCGCAGTAGGAGCTGCCACCGCCACACGCCGACAGCATCGTGGCGCAGATGATCGTTGAGACCACGGAGGTGGCAATACGTGACATGCAGGTGCTCCTCGGACGAACTTCTGGATGGGCAGGCTGTCGTGGACCCTAGGAGCCTACAAGTTCGGAGTTCACCCGAGCAGCAGAACCGCGGAGTGCGGACACATCCGGTCCTGCAGCGAGCAGCGCCCGCGAGGTCGAAGGGATCATGTAGTCGTGCACGGTGCCGAACAGCCGCTGCAGGTCCTCGGTGGTTCCGCCCTGCGCGCCGAACCCGGGAACGAGCAACGGACCGTTGATCGCAAGATCCTCGACCGCATCTCCGATCGTGGCTCCGACCACGGCTCCGAACGACCCCATGGGCTCCGCGCCGACGTTCAGGGCCGCGAGCCTCGCGAGGATGTCGCCGGCGACCGTCACATCGCCATTGCGCGCGTGCTGGACCTCATGGCCCTCCTTGTTGGAGGTCAGGGCCAGCACGAACACGCCGGCGTCGTTGCGCTCGGCCACGTCGAAGAACGGCTGGAGGGAGCCGAAACCAAGGAACGGACTCACCGTCACCGCATCGACAGCCATGGGCGCGTCCTCGTCGAGGTACGCGTCTGCGTAGGCGGCGGCCGTGCTGTCGATGTCGCCCCGTTTGACGTCAAGGATGACCAACGTTCCGGTGTGCCGGAAGGCCTGGACGGTCCGTTCGAGCACGGCGACGCCGCGGGCTCCGAATCTCTCGAAGAACGCGGACTGCGGCTTGACGAACCCGATCTGTCCCGCGAACGCCTCGACGCAGATGTCGGCAAACTGATTGAGCCCTTCGACGGAGTCAGCGAGACCCCACGACTCCAGGACCGAGGCGTGCGGGTCCAGTCCGGCGCAGGCGGGCCCGTAGGCGGACATGGCCGCCTTGGCCCGCGAACCGAAGCTCATGACCGCCCAGCCTTCACGATGTCGCTCCACTCCTGCAGCGAGGTGACACCGATCTTGCCCTCGATCAGCGCCTCGATGCCCTGCACCGCTGCTGCCAGTCCCTGCACCGTCGTGATGCACGGGATGCCCTCGGCGACGGCCGCAGTGCGGATCTCATAGCCGTCGATGCGGGGGCTTCCCCCCGAGGTCACGCCGTGGGGCGTGTTGATGATGAGCTGCACGTCCTGAGCATGGATCTTCTCGACGATCGTGCTGCGGGACTCCCCCGCCAGCGGCTCCTCGTTGAGCTTGCGGATCACCGTGGCCGGTACGCCGTTGCGAGCCAGGACGACGGCGGTTCCGCTGGTCGCGAGGATCTCGAAGCCGAGATCGGCCAACCGCTTGACCGGGAAGATCATGTGGCGCTTGTCCCGGTTGGCGACGGAGACGAACACCTTGCCCGATGTCGGCAGACCATTCTGCGCGCCGGCCTGTGACTTGGCGAAGGCCGTGCCGAAGGCAACATCCATGCCCATGACCTCGCCGGTCGAGCGCATCTCGGGGCCCAGCAGCGTGTCGACGTACTTGCCGTCGTAGGTGCGGAACCGGTTGAACGGCATGACGGCTTCCTTGACGGCGATCGGCGCGGCGTCTGGCAGGTTGCCCCCGTCACCAGTCTCCGGAAGCACACCGGCCTTGCGCAGGTCGGCGATCGACTCACCGAGCATCAACCGCGCGGCGGCCTTGGCCAGCGGTGTTGCCGTCGCCTTGGAGACGAAGGGCACCGTCCTCGAGGCACGCGGATTGGCCTCGATGACGTAGAGGATGTCGGAGGACAGGGCGAACTGGATGTTGATGAGCCCGCGCACGCCGACGCCCTTGGCAATCGCCTCGGTCGACTCGCGGATGCGCTCGATCTCCATGCCGCCGAGCGTGATCGGTGGCAGGGCGCAGGCGGAGTCACCTGAGTGCACGCCCGCCTCCTCGATGTGTTCCATGACGCCGCCGAGGAAGAGCTCGGTGCCGTCGTACAGGGCATCGACATCGATCTCGATCGCGTCGTCGAGGAACCGGTCGACCAGAACAGGGCGCTCCGGGGAGATCTCGGTGGCTCGGTCGATGTAGTCCTTGAGGGTGCCCTCGTCGTAGACGATCTCCATGCCACGACCGCCGAGGACGTACGACGGGCGCACGAGCACCGGGTAGCCGATCTCGGCTGCGATCTTGCGTGCATTGCTGAATGTCGTGGCCATGCCGTGCTTCGGTGCCGGCAGGCCTGCCTCGGCCAGCACCTTGCCGAACGCGCCGCGCTCCTCGGCGAGGTCGATCGCTGCCGGCTGGGTGCCGACGATCGTGACGCCGGCCGCCTCGAGGCCGGCGGCGAGGCCGAGAGGGGTCTGGCCACCGAGCTGCACGATGACCCCCGCCACCGGACCGGCCATCTGCTCGGCATGGACGACCTCGAGCACGTCCTCGAGCGTGAGGGGCTCGAAGTAGAGACGGTCGGAGGTGTCGTAGTCGGTCGACACGGTCTCGGGGTTGCAGTTGACCATGATCGTCTCGTAGCCGACTTCAGACAATGCCTGGGCGGCGTGCACACAGGAGTAGTCGAACTCAATGCCCTGGCCGATGCGGTTGGGCCCGCTGCCGAGGATGAGCACGGCTTCCTTGGTGCGGGGTTCAACTTCGGTCTCCTCGTCATATGACGAGTAGTGATAGGGCGTCGTGGCGGCAAATTCGGCGGCACACGTGTCGACCGTCTTGTAGACCGGTCGCACGCCAAGAGCGTGACGGACCCCGCGTACGACGTCCTCACGCAGACCGCGGATCTTGCCGATCTGGGCGTCGGAGAAGCCGTGACGCTTGGCCTTGCGCAGCAGCTCCGGAGACAGCTCCTTGGCATCGATCATCTCGACGGCGATCTCGTTGATCAGCGCGAGCTGGTCGATGAACCACGGGTCGATCTTGGTGGCATCGAAGATCTCGTGAGCCGTTGCACCGGCCCGGATCGTGTCCATGACCTTCTTGATGCGGCCATCGTGCGGGATCGCGATCTCAGCGAGCAGCTTCGACTTGTCGAGGTCGATCCACTGCTTGTTCCAGTCGAACACCGAGTCAGGGCGCTCGAGCGAACGGAGCGCCTTCTGCAGGGCCTCGGTGAAGTTGCGGCCGATCGCCATCGCCTCACCGACCGACTTCATGTGCGTTGTCAGGGTGGCATCGGCGTTGGGGAACTTCTCGAACGCGAATCGTGGAACCTTCACCACGACGTAGTCGAGCGTGGGCTCGAACGACGCCGGTGTGACCGCGGTGATGTCGTTGGGGATCTCGTCGAGCGTGTAGCCGATCGCGACCTTGGCAGCGATCTTGGCGATCGGGAATCCCGTGGCCTTGGACGCCAGCGCGCTGGACCTGGAGACACGGGGGTTCATCTCGATGACGATGATGCGACCGTCTTCGGGGTTGACGGCGAACTGGATGTTGCAGCCACCGGTGTCGACGCCCACCTCACGGATGATGCCGATCGAGATGTCGCGCAGTCGCTGGTACTCCACGTCCGTCAACGTCATCGCCGGGGCAACCGTGATCGAGTCGCCCGTGTGGACGCCCATGGGGTCAAAGTTCTCGATCGAGCAGACGATCACCACGTTGTCAGCGGTGTCCCGCATGACCTCGAGCTCGTACTCCTTCCAACCGATGATCGACTCCTCGAGGAGCACCTCGGTGGTCGGGCTGAGTGCAAGACCGGACCCGGCGATGCGGTGCAGATCGGCCTCGTTGTAGGCCAGGCCGCTGCCGGAGCCACCCATCGTGAACGAGGGGCGCACGACCACGGGGTAGCCGCCGAGTCCCTCGACACCGTCAAGGCAGTCCTGCATCGTGTGGCAGATGACGGAGTTGGCCGACTCTGCACCCCACTCCTCAGGCAGCGTGGCGACAACCTTCTTGAAGGACTCGCGGTTCTCGCCCTTCTCGATCGCCTCGATCGACGCGCCGATGAGCTCGACACCGTACTTCTTGAGCACTCCGGACTCGTGCATCTGGATGGCCGCATTGAGGGCGGTCTGGCCGCCGAGGGTCGCGAGCAGCGCGTCGGGGCGCTCCTTGGCGATGACCTTCTCGACGAACTCGGGCGTGATCGGCTCGATGTAGGTCGCGTCGGCGAACTCCGGATCGGTCATGATCGTCGCCGGGTTGGAGTTGACCAGGATGACGCGGATGCCTTCCTCACGGAGGACACGGCAGGCCTGGGTGCCCGAGTAGTCGAACTCGCAGGCCTGTCCGATGACGATCGGGCCGGAGCCGATGACCATGACGGACTTGATGTCTGAACGCTTGGGCATCAGTTGCCACCCATCAGTTGCGTGAAGCGGTCGAAGAGGTAGTCCGCATCGTGCGGTCCGGCCGCCGCCTCGGGGTGATACTGCACGCTGAACGCCGGTTGCTCAAGCAGCGCGAGACCCTCCACCACCTGGTCGTTGAGCCCCACGTGAGTGACCCGTCCCGGACCGTACGGAGTGTCGAACGTGCCCTCGATCGGCGCATCGACGGCGAATCCGTGATTGTGGCTGGTGACCTCGACCTTGCCGGTGGTGAGGTCCTGTACGGGTTGGTTGATCCCGCGGTGACCGTACTTGAGCTTGTAGGTGCCAAGGCCGAGAGCGCGACCGAAGATCTGGTTGCCGAAGCAGATGCCGAAGTACGGGATCTTGCGCTCGAGCAGCTGCTGCAGCAGCTCGACCGATGAGTCGGCGGTGGCTGGATCGCCGGGGCCGTTCGACATGAACACACCGTCAGGCTCGACTGCGAGCACGTCCTCGAGCGTCGCGCTGGAAGGCAGCACGTGCACCTCGATGCCGCGTTCGGACATGCGTCGAGGAGTCATGCCCTTGATGCCGAGGTCAAGCGCAGCCACCGTGAACTTCTTGGTGCCGAGCGCGGGCACGACGTAGCTCTTGTCGGTCGAGACTTCGCTGGCGAGGTCGGCCCCCGTCATGGCCGGGGCGGCCTTCACGGTCGCCAGCAGCGTCTCGACGTCGGTGGACTCAGAGCTGATGGCAGCCCTCATGGCGCCGCGCTCGCGGAGATGCCGGGTGAGCGCGCGGGTGTCGACGCCGCTGATGCCGACCACGCCTTGTGCGGCGAGTCGATCGTCAAGGGTCGAGTTGGATCGCCAGTTGCTCGAGAGTCGTGCTGGGTCGCGCACGACGTAGCCGGCCACCCAGAACTTCGATGACTCGTCGTCCTCGTCATTGACGCCGGTGTTGCCGATGTGCGGAGCCGTCATCGTCACGATCTGGCGGCGATAGGACGGATCGGAGAGTGTCTCCTGATAGCCGGTCATGCCGGTGGAGAACACGATCTCGCCGACGGTTTCGCCGAGGGCGCCGTAGGACTCGCCGCGGAACACCCGGCCGTCCTCGAGCACCAGGATTGCGGCAGTCATACGGTCACCACGTTCTGAAGAGGCAGGGCCACGAGGGCTCGGTCACTGACGGTCGGTCGGCCGCGCAGGAAGGTTGCGACGACCTCGCCGGGCAGGGTGAGCCCGGCGTAGGGGTTGTTGCGCGAGAGCGAAGCGGTGTTGCGAGCGTCGATCAGGCGAGTGGCCTGAGGATCGACGAGCACGATGTTGGCCGGCTCCCCGACCTCGAGCGGGCGTCCCTGGTTGTGAACCCGACCGATCTCGGCGGGCTTGGCCGACATCTTGTCGGCGACCTGCGCCCAGGTCAGCATCCCGGTGTCGACCATCGTCTGCTGGACGACCGAGAGGGCGGTCTCGAGCCCGAGCATCCCGAAGGCGGCCGCGGACCACTCGCACTCCTTGTCCTCCATCGGGTGCGGCGCGTGATCCGTGGCGACGATGTCGATCGTGCCGTCGGCGAGCCCTTCGCGCACGGCTGCGACGTCGTCGTCGGAGCGCAGCGGCGGATTGACCTTGTAGATGGGGTCATAGCTGCGTACGAGGTCATCGGTCAGCAACAGGTGGTGCGGGGTGACCTCGGCCGTGACGTTGATGCCGCGGCTCTTGGCCCAGCGCACGATCTCGACCGATCCGCGGGTCGACAGGTGGCACACGTGCAGGCGGGAGCCGACGTGCTCGGCGAGCAGCACGTCGCGGGCGACAATCGCCTCCTCGGCGACGGCGGGCCAGCCCGTGAGACCCAGCTCGCCGGAGAGTGGCCCCTCGTTCATCTGGGCGCCCTCGGTGAGGCGTGGCTCCTGGGCGTGCTGCGCGATGACGCCGTCGAACGCCTTGACGTATTCGAGTGCCCTGCGCATGATCACGGCGTCAGACACGCACTTGCCATCGTCGGAGAACACCCTGACCGTGGCTGCGCTGTCGGCCATGGCGCCGAGCTCGGCGAGCTGTTCGCCCCGGAGCCCGATCGTCACGGCGCCAACCGGCTGCACGTCGCAGTAGCCCCCCTCGCGGCCGAGGCGCCACACCTGCTCGACGACACCCGCGGTGTCGGCGACCGGATCGGTGTTGGCCATCGCGTGCACGCAGGTGAAACCGCCACGTGCCGCCGCCTTGGATCCGCTCAGCACGGTCTCGGCGTCCTCGCGACCAGGTTCGCGCACGTGGGTGTGCAGGTCGACCAGTCCGGGCAGAGCTACCAGTCCGGCCGCATCGACCTCGGTCGCACCATCGAGCGTGATGTCCTTGCCGATCGCCGTGATGACGCCGTTCTCGATCGCAATGCTGGCGACCACGTCACCGAGAATGCTGACCTCTTTGATCAGGTACGACGTCATTCGGATTCCTCAATCGGGTCGAAGGTGTTGTCGTCGGAGGCGCCACCGAGCAGCAGGTAGAGCACCGCCATGCGTACGGCCACACCGTTGGTGACCTGTTCGACGATCACCGAGCGGACGTCGTCGGCGACGTCGGCGGTGATCTCCATGCCGCGGTTCATCGGTCCCGGGTGCATCACGATTGCGTGATCGGGCAGCCGGTTCATGCGTGCGGTGTCGAGACCGTAGCGACGGCTGTACTCGCGAGCGCTGGGAAAGAAGGACGCCTTCATCCGCTCGGACTGCACGCGCAGCATCATGACGGAGTCGGCCTTCTCCAACGACTCGTCGAGGTTGTAGGACGTCTCGACGGGCCACTTCTCGACGCCAACGGGCAGCAGTGTCGGCGGCGCCACGATTGTCACGTTCGCGCCCAGCGTGTCGAGCAGCAGGACATTGGACCGGGCGACCCGGCTGTGCAGGACGTCGCCGACGATCGTGATGTTCTTGCCGGCGAGATCGCCGAGGTGGCGGCGCATCGTGAACGCATCCAGCAGCGCCTGGGTGGGGTGCTCGTGCGTGCCGTCTCCGGCGTTGATCACAGCACCCTTGGTCCATTGGGCGTGCGCGAGTCGGTGCGGGGCACCGGAGTTGTGGTGGCGTACGACGACGGCGTCGGCGCCCATGGCCTGCAGAGTCAGCGCGGTGTCCTTGAGGCTCTCGCCCTTGGACACGCTCGAGCCCTTGGCGGAGAAGTTGATGACGTCGGCGCTGAGTCGCTTCGCCGCGGCCTCGAACGAGATGCGGGTACGAGTCGAGTCCTCGAAGAACAGGTTGACCACGGTGCGCCCGCGCAGCGTTGGCAACTTCTTGATCGGTCGACTCGCGACGCCAAGCAGCTCTTCGGCGGTGTCGAGGATCCGGATGGCGTCCTCGCGGTTGAGGTCACCGGCACTCAGCAAGTGCTTGATCATGCCGTGTCCTCCTTGTCCCGAATCGCCACGCTGTCCGAACCGTCGGTCTCGATGAGTGAAACCTTGACGATCTCGCTGAGCGAGGTCGGCAGGTTCTTGCCCACGAAGTCGGCGCGGATCGGCAGCTCACGGTGCCCTCGGTCGATGAGCACGGCGAGCTGTACGGCGCGCGGGCGGCCGATCTCGTTGAGCGCGTCGAGCGCGGCACGGATCGTCCGGCCCGAGAACAGCACGTCATCGATCAGCACGACGACCTTGTCGTCGATGTCGTCGGGGATCTCGGTGTGCTCCAGTGCGCGCGCGGGCTTGAGCCTCAAGTCGTCGCGGAACATCGTGATGTCCAGTGCGCCGGCAGTGATGTCGCGCCCCTCGACCTCTGACATACGTGCGGCGATGCGCTTGGCGAGGTGGACTCCACGCGTGGGAATGCCGAGCAGGACGATGCCGGTCGAATCACGGTTGCGCTCAAGGATCTCGTGCGTGATGCGAGTCAGCGCCCGCGAGATGTCCTGGTCGTCAAGGACGGTGCGATCGGGGCTGTGCGGCAGGTCAGCGCGTGACGTGTCGTCAGGGACCTGGGCATTGTCAGTACGTGAAGCGTCGTGAGGGACCTGGGCATTGTCAGTACGTGAAGCGTCGTGAGGCGCGCCCATGTCTGACCTCCTTCTCCGCCTCTCGGGACGGCCGTTAAAGGATGTCGATGATTCGTGAGTCACCATACCAGCCAAAACATGCGGCCCCAGCAGGCTCGCACTACCGTGACCTGCACCTGCTGCAATGGCAGACCCGGCAAGGAGGAACTCATGCGAATCGGCTCACTCGTGCTCACCGTCTGGCTGCTCATCGGCCTCTTGGCGGCATTCCAGCGCGACTACTTCAAGGACTCCACCGACACCTGCAACGAGTTCAGCGACACCGTCCTGACCGTCGTCGCGGGACCACTGAACTACGTCGGCGTCGACCCCAACGTCGACTGCGAAGTCCCCCAGCCCTCCTAGGACGACGTCAACGCCGCGGTCTGGGAACGCACCCGGGCCGCGGTGTTGTGTGTCAGGCCGTCAATGAGGGCTTGAGCTCGATGATCTTGCTCAACAGCCCATTGATGAAGGCCGGTGACTCGTCGGTCGACAGGTCGCCGGCGAGCGCAACGGCTTCGCTGACGGCGACGGCATCCGGGACGTCCTCGACGTAGAGGATCTCGAAGGCGCCGATGCGCAGCAGATTGCGATCCACGGCCGGCATCCGGTCGAGTGTCCAGTCCTTGGCGTTCTCGGCAATGATCTCGTCGAGCCGGTCACGATGCAGCACGACGCCTTCGATCAACGAGACGGCGTAGTCGTTGACCGGATAGTCGGTCGAGTCGCGGCGCTCGGCGAGCGTGCCACCGGGCTCGAGGCTCTGCGCCTCGGACTCGAACAAGATGTCGAGGGCGCGTTTGCGGGACTTCGTGCGAGCTGACATCAGGACTGGACGCGACCGAGGTAGCTGCCGTCGCGGGTGTCGACCTTGATCTTTTCTCCGTTGACGATGAACAGCGGAACCTGGATCTCCTTGCCGGTCTCGAGACGCGCCGGCTTGGTGCCACCGCTGGAACGGTCGCCCTGCAGGCCCGGCTCGGTGTACTCGACGAGCAGCTCGACCGATGCGGGGAGCTCGATGTAGAGCGGCACACCTTCGTGCATCGCAACCATGGCGTCCTGGTTGTCGAGCATGTAGTCCTTGGCGTCACCGACGACCTGCTCGGAGATGCTGACCTGGTCATAGGTCGACTTGTCCATGAACACGTACGAGTCGCCGTCGTGGTACAGGTAGGTGAAGTCGCGCTTGTCGACATTGGCCGTCTCGATCTTGAGGCCCGCGTTGAACGTCTTGTCGACGGTCTTGCCGCTCAGGACACTCTTGAGCGTGGTCTTGACCATCGCCCCGCCCTTGCCGGGCTTGTGGTGCTGGAACCAGACAACGGACCACAGCTGGCCGTCTAGGTCGAGGACCATTCCGTTCTTGATGTCGTTCGTGGTGGCCATCAGCCGATCTCCATGAGGTCTTTGGTCATCGTGGTGAGCACCTCGGGGGCACCCGTGGTCACGAGGACGGTGTCTTCGATTCGCACTCCCCCACGACCCGGGACGTAGATGCCCGGCTCCATCGTGAGGACGGTGCGATTGACCAGTTTACCGGTGTTTCGAACGGCGATGAACGGGTCCTCGTGGATCTGGAGTCCGACACCGTGCCCGAGGCCCGTCGTGAAGGCGTGGAGCCATCCCGCCTCGTCCAACACTGCCCGGGCCGCGACGTCTGAGTCCGACACCATTGCGCCGTCTCGGAAGTGGTCAAGGCCAGCAGCCTGCGACGCCTGGACGGCGCCGTAGATCTCACGCTGCCACTCGTCAGCCGTGCCCAGCACGACGGTTCGAGTGCAGTCGGCGTGATAGCCGGAGACGCGGGCGCCGAAGTCGGCTTTCATGAATTCACCGTCACCGAGCACGCGGTCGGTGGGGCTGTGATGCGGGATGGCTGAGTTCGGACCTGATGCGAGGATCGTCTCGAAGGCGATCGCTTCGCCGCCGAGATCAAGCATGCGGCTCTCCAGGTCGCGGGCCACCTCCCGCTCGGTTCGGCCGACCAGCGGGCCGGCCAGCAGCCCCTCCAGCGCTTCCGTGGAGATGGCACACGCCGTACGCAGGTGCTCGATCTCCTCCTCGTCCTTGACGACCCGCAGCTCCTCGACCAGGCGGTTGGCCGGAACCAACGACGCACCGTTTGCGCGCGCGACCAGATCGCCGTGAGCGTCGACGCTGAGCGTGTGCGTCTCCACACCCCAGGTGCCTGCGCCCATCCGCACCGAGGCTGCACCCGCGAGGTCGCGATCGATGACGTGCTCGATGTCCGGCAGCTCCTGGGCGGCCTGGTCGCGGTACCGACCATCGGTCAGGAACGTCGGTGCCCCTTCACGTGGCACCAGCAGCGCACCGTTGGAGCCGGTGAATCCGGTCAGGTAGCGGACGTTCACCAGCGTCGTGACATAGATACCGTCGAGATCGCGCTCGCGCAGCACCGCGAGGAGGCGCTCACGTCGTGCCGCCGCGCTCATTCGGAGATGGCTCGGTAGGCGTCGACGATCAGCGACTCGTCGGGACCGGCGAGGATCACCGGGGCCGCGAGGTCGTCCAGCACGACGAATCGCAGCTGGTCTCCGCGGGTCTTCTTGTCGAGGCGCATCGTGGCCGACAGCGCCTCCCAGATGCCGGGACGGTAGGTCGTCGGCAGTCCCAAGGTCTTCAGAATCGAGCGGTGCCTCGCCAGCAGCGCGTCGTCGATGCGCCCCGTGCGGTGCGCGATCTCGGCGACGTAGACCATGCCGATCGAGATGGCCTCGCCGTGGCGGATGCGATAGTGCTCGAACTGCTCGACCGCATGACCGAACGTGTGACCGTAGTTGAGCGCCTCGCGGCCGATGCCATCAGCCATTGACGGAGCGTTGCTGGCTGTCTCCCGAAGGTCACCGGCGACGGCATTGGCCTTGACGACGATTCCCTTGGTGATCAGCTCAGCGACGATCGGCGACGTGCCATCCGTCACCGACTCGGGCGCAGCCTCGATGAGCTCGAGGATCGATGGATCGGCGATGAACCCGCACTTGACGATCTCGGCCAGTCCGCTGCGCAGCTCAGCCGCGGGGAGGGTCTCGAGCACGTCAAGATCGCACAACACCCCGGCAGGTTCGTGAAACGCGCCGACGAGGTTCTTGCCCTCGGGGGTGTTGATGCCGGTCTTGCCGCCCACTGCGGCATCGACCATGCCGAGCACCGTCGTCGGGACGTTGACGAAGCGCACACCACGCAGCCAGCTCGCTGCGACAAACCCAGCCAGGTCGGTCGTTGCCCCGCCGCCAAGACCCACGATGACATCGGACCGGGTGAATCCCAGCTCACCGAGCACCTTCCAGCAGAAGGCCAGCACATCAGTTGTCTTGGCCTGCTCGCTGTCGGGAACCTCGATGAGGTGCACATCGAGCGAGTCGTCCACCAGCGGCTTGCGCAGCCGTTCGGCCTGATCGGCCATCGCCGGCGGGTGGATGATCGCGACCCGCAGGACGCCCCGCCCGTAGCCGACGAGTCCGCGCAGCTGATCGTGCACGCCATTGCCGATCACCACGTCGTACGGCTGATCGGTCTTGACCGTGAGCCGGGCCGTCATGCGGGGGGTGCTCATCGGTCCTCCTCGATCAGCTTGATGGCTTGTTCGGCCACCGCTGCGGCGTCGAGCTCATCGGTCTCGATCGTGAAACGAGCAACATCGCGGTACAGCACACGACGTTGGTCCATCAGGTTCTTGAGCTGCGTACGGACGTTGCCGAGCAGCAGCGGTCGGGCCGAGTTCATGCCGACTCGGCGAACGGCGGCGGTGAGTCCGACGTCGAGGAAGATCACCCGGTGATCGGCCAGGGCAGCCCGGCTCTGCGGACTGAGCACGGCTCCCCCACCAAGACTGACGACACCATCGTGCTCGGTGAGAGCGGCCGCAACAGCCTTCTCCTCCAAGACGCGAAAATGCGCCTCGCCGTGGTCGATGAACAGGTCCTGGATGCTGACACCCTCGCTGGCCTCGATGTCCTGGTCGGTGTCGCGAAGGTCAACGGCGAGACGCTGAGCCACGATCTCTGCCACCGTGCTCTTGCCGGCGCCGGGAGGTCCGACGAACACGACGACCGGGCTCAACGGTGCCTCAGGTTGGCGAGGTAGCCCTCGACGTTGCGCCGGGTCTCCTCGACCGAGTCGCCACCGAACTTCTCGATGATCGCGTCGGCCACAACCAGCGCAACCATGGCCTCGGCCACAATGCCCGCCGCGGGGACGGCACACACGTCTGAGCGTTGGTGGTGGGCCCTGGCTTCCTCGCCGGTCTCGACATCAATCGTGCGCAGCGCCTTGGGCACGGTCGCGATCGGTTTCATGGCAGCGCGCACCCGCAGGATCTCGCCTGTGGTCATGCCACCTTCGGTGCCGCCCGCGCGTCCTGAGGTGCGGCGGATGCCTTCGTCGGTCGGGATGATCTCGTCGTGGGCCAGCGAGCCGCGGGTGCGAGCCAGCTCGAATCCATCACCGAGCTCGACACCCTTGATCGCCTGGATGCCCATCAGTGCTGCGGCAAGCCTGCCGTCGAGGCGCTTGTCCCAGTGCGTGTGCGAGCCGAGGCCGGGCGGCAGACCCTCCACGATGACTTCGACGACGCCACCGAGGGTGTCGCCGTCCTTGTGGGCGGCATCGATCTCGGCCACCATCGCCGTGCTCGTTGCCTGGTCGAAGCATCGGACGGGATCGGCGTCGAGGGACTCGACGTCGCCGTGGCTGGGGATGACACCTGCTGGAGCGCGTACGGTGCCGAGCTCCACGACGTGCGAGACCACCCTGGCGCCGGTGGTCTGCTCGATGAACTGGGCAGCGATCTCGCCGAGGGCGACTCGGGCCGCCGTCTCGCGGGCGCTGGCACGCTCGAGGATCGGTCGTGCCTCGTCGAAACCGTACTTCTGCATACCGGCGAGGTCTGCATGTCCCGGTCGCGGGCGGGTCAACGGCGCGTTGCGCTTGAGCCCGTCAAGAATGTTGTCGTCGACCGGATCGGCCGACATGACCTGCTCCCACTTGGGCCACTCACTGTTGCCGATGCGCAGAGCGATGGGGCTGCCCATCGTGACGCCATGGCGGATGCCGCCGATCAGCTCGAGCTCATCGGCCTCGAACGCCATGCGGGCGCCTCGACCGTGGCCGAGTCGGCGCCGCGCGAGTGCGGCCTGGATGTCCTTGCTGGTGACCTGCACGCCTGCGGGCAGGCCTTCGAGCACCGCCACCAGCGCGGGGCCGTGCGATTCACCAGCTGTGAGCCATCGGAGCATGCCGACAATTCTCCCACGCCCCACCTGTCACGTACGTCAGGCACTCATCCGGCGTAGATCGTTGAGCCCCACGCGGCGCCGATCACGGCGCCGGCCACCATGAACGGGCCGAACGCATAGCCCTTGGCATCGATGATCTTGAGCAGCGACAACAGCACACCGAGCACGGCGCCGAGGATGAACCCGGCGTACATCCCGACGAACACCTCGCTGCCTCCCAGCGCACCGAGCCCCAGCGAGAGGACGCCCGAGAGCCGCACATCGCCATAGCCAAAGGCTCCGCCGAAGAACCGTCCGCCGAGCCAGTAGAGCACCCGGAAGATGACGTAGACGACGATGTTGGCAACCAACGCGCGGGTGAAGACGTGCACGTCGTGGAGCAACAATGCGCCGAGGCCGACCAGCACCAGGGTCGCGAGATAGGTGGGAGCCACGATGACCAGCGGCAGCAGCCGGGTGCGCCAGTCGACGTAGGTCAGCCACGCTCCCGTCCCGGCAATCAGCACCCACACCGGGACCAGCTCGGGGGTGTCGATGCGCCAGGCAACGAGACCGGCCATGGCAGCAGCGGCGACCGCGAGCGCAGGTGCAAGGGCCCGAGCATCGGCAAGGTCGGCGTAGGTGATCTTGTCGTCCGCAGGCGTCTCTGGCTCCGGCATGCGGCGGAGCACCCAAGGGCCGGCAGCCCCCAACAAGCCAGCAGCCACCACGGCAAGGACGACGATCACGGTCGCAGACTAACGAGCCGTCAGCTGGTGCAGGGCCGCGTCGCGCAGGAGCTGTGGAGAAATTGGATCGCCCGTCATCAGCTCGACCTGGAGCGCCGCCTGATGAGCCAGCAGGTCAATTCCTGTCACCCGCGGCACGTCGGACTCTTCGGCCGCTGAGATGAGGTGGGACGGCCACGGGTCATAGACCACATCGAACACCGCCCGTGCCGCCTCGACGAACTCATGGGTCCGACCATTCACCACATCGGCCGGCACCGTCGACACGAGCAGGTCGACGCGGTCGAGCAATGGCTCATCGAGGGTGCGTGTCCTCGCTGACATCCCGGCGGTGGTCGCAATGTCGACCGCCACAGCGGCCCGCGACGGATCGCGTACGACGAACTCCACCTGTGTTGCGCCGATCGTGGACAACGCATAGGCGATCGACGCGGCAGTCGCACCGCCGCCGATGATGCGAGCCGTGAGCAGCCGCTCGATGCCCCGTTCGCCGAGCGCTGCAGCTGCGCCCTGTACGTCGGTGTTGTAGGTGCTGAGCACTCCGTCGTCAATGACCACGGTGTTCGCAATGCCCAGCGGTGGTCCGTCCTCGAGCTCGACCAGCTCGGCGAGGCGACGCTTGAGCGGAGCCGTCACCGACAGTCCACGTACGTCATCGCCCAGCGCGCCGAGGAACTGCTGGAGGTTGCCCTCCTCCACCACGACTGCTTCATAGGTCCAGTCGAGGCCCAGCTCCGCGTAAGCAGCAAGATGCATCGCCGGTGACAGCGAATGAGCGATCGGGGAACCGATGACGGCGCAGCGCATCAGCAGATGTCGTCGACGTCTTTGGCGCTTCGGCACCATGCACGCAGGCGGTCGGCTGCCCGTTCGTGGTCGGCGAGGTTGTTGCTGAAGACCGTGGTCTTGTTCTCGTAGTCGGGCACGAAGTAGAGCCAGTCGCCGTCAGCCGGATTGAGAACTGACTCGATCGTCTTCTTGCCAGCTGCACCGATGGGTCCGGGTGGCAGACCTCGGTGCTCGTAGGTGTTGTACTCCGACGGGTTGTCGCGCTGCTCAGGCGTGGTCCACACGTCGCCGGTGATGCCGTTGGCGAACGCAACGGTCGCGTCGGACTGCAGTGCGATGCCCTGGTCGAGACGGTTGAGGAACACCCGGGCGACCTTGGGATAGTCCTCGTCGCGGTTGGCCTCGTACTCCAGGATGCTGGCCAGCGTCATGACCTCGACGGGCGTCAGACCGACCTCGTCCGCACGCTGCACGAGGTCAAGCTCCTTCTCGACCGCAACTGTCTTCTGCACCATCTGCTTGAGCAGGCTGGTCGCAGTCGAGCCCGGGGCGACCTCATAGGTGGCGGGATAGAGGAAGCCTTCAGGATTGCCCTTTGCCTCATCTGGCAGTCCGAGCGACTCCGGCTTGTCGAGGGCCGCCTCGACATCCGTCTCCTTGAAGTCAGTGCTCTTCGCGATGATCTTGATGATCGACGAGACGCGCGCCCCTTCGGGGATCGTCACCTTGCCCTCGACCCGATTGTTCCGGTCGGTCAGCTCACGCATGGCCCAGTCGGCCGACATCTGCTTGCGGAGCTTGAAGAACCCAGCCTGCACGGCCTGGAAGCGGGAGTCGTTGAGGCTCAGCTGGTAAAACGCCTCGGCGCTCTTGACCACGTCTGCCTTCTTGAGAATGTTGGCGATCTGCTGACCGTTGGCGCCACTGGGGATCTCGACCACGACGCTGCCCGTGCCCTGGCCGCTGTAGTCGGCAGGGCCGCCGAAGAAGTCCATCGCCTTGCCGACGACCTTGTAGGCACCGAAGATCACGACGAGGACCACCAACAGCGCGATGATGCGTCGCCCCCACGGCTTGCTGGGCGGCCTCTCTGCGCGACGTCGGCCCGGACCTGCCGGTCCGCCGTTCATGATGTCCAGTCCGCCGTCAGCCATGAGCCCTCATTAGTGTCTCGCCGGGCGCGGACCCACGGGTCCGCTCGGAATCCAGTGCCGTCTGGAGTATCACCGTGGCGGCTGCCTGATCGATGACGCTCCGTCGGGAACTCCCGGATCGTCCACGTTCTCTGAGCAGACTCTCCGCTGTCATCGTAGACATCCTTTCGTCAAAGAGCCGAACGGGGACCGGGTCGATTGCCTCAAGAAGGTCGGCGCAGAACGCGCGCACCTTCAGTGCGGCTGGACCTTCCCGACCCGACAGCCCGATCGGCATGCCGACCACGCACTCCAGTGCGGCGTACTCGGTCACCAGCTCGGCGAGACGTGCAATGGCACCGGGACCGGCCGCAACGGTTTCGACCGGTGTCGCGAGCATGCCGTCGGGGTCACACACGGCGACACCGATACGTACATCGCCGACATCGATCCCGAGGCGCCGTCCGGTACGCATCGGCGGTCAGCTGCCGATCGCGGTCTCGACTGCTGCCAGTGCGGCCGGTATGGCCGACACATCGGTGCCACCACCCTGTGCCACGTCGGCCTTGCCGCCGCCTCGTCCACCGATCTTTTCGCCGACGATGCCGACGAACGTGTTGGCGCTCAGTCCTTTGGCCTGGGCAGCTTCGTTGAGCGCCACGACGGCCGACGGCTTGTCGTCGGCGGTGCCGATGACCACCACGACGGCGGGCCTGTCCTTGGGCATCCGACCACGTATGTCGAGGGCGAGAGTCCGTACGTCACCACCGCCGGCACCGTCAGCGCGATGGCCGACGTAGGAGACGCCGTTGACGTCCTTGGCGCCCGCTGCAATGTCGCCGGCAGCACCCACGAGCTGCGCCGCCTTGGCACGCTCGGCCGCCTTCTCGGCGATGCGCAGCCGCTCCATCAGGTCCTGGACACGTCCCGGCACGTCACCGGGTTGGGTCTTGAGCAGCTCGGTGAGCTGACGCACGACGTCTCGCTCGCGGGCAAGGTATTCGAAGCCTTCGATGCCGGTCAGGGCCTCGATGCGGCGATTGCCCGCTCCAACCGAACCGTCGGACGTGATGACGACGGTGCCGATCTGCGAGGAGCGCTCGACGTGGGTGCCACCGCAGAGCTCGCGCGACCACGGGCCGCCGATCTCGACGACGCGCACGTCCTCGCCATAGGTCTCACCGAACAGGGCCAGCGCACCGAAGTCACGAGCCTCGGGCAGCGTCATGACCTGCGCCGTCACGGGCAGGTCAGCTCGCAGCGCCCTGTTGGCTGCCTCTTCGACGCCGTGGAGCTGGTCGGGCGACAGCGCACCGTTCCAGCCGAAGTCGAGACGGAGGTAGCCGGGGCGGTTGTAGGAACCGGCCTGCAATGCGGTCGGCCCGAGCACCTCGCGCAGTGCGGCGTGAACAACATGGGTGCCGGAGTGCGCCTGCCGGGCTCCGAGACGCCACTCGGGATCGACGGCTGCCTCGACGTGCTGGTCGCGGGTCAGCTCGCCCTCGAGCACGCGAACCTGGTGGACCACGAGCCCTCGTACGGGACGCTGCACGTCGAGCACCTCGGCGCGGCCGCCGTCCCACGTGATGTGGCCGGCGTCAGCGCTTTGTCCGCCCGACTCGGCGTAGAACGGCGTGCGGTCGAGCACGACCTCACCCACCGTGCCGGATGAGATGACCGGGACATCCGCGCCCTCGGCGAGCAGGGCGAGGACACGGGACTCGGTCGTCAGGGTTGAGTAGGCCAGCCACTCGGTCGGTCCGCCGGCGTCGAGTGCTGAGCGGTAGATCGTGGTGTCGGCGTGCGCACCCTTCTTGGACTTCGCGTCAGCCTTGGCGCGAGCGCGTTGCTCGGTCATCAACGCGCGGAAGCCGTCTTCGTCGACGCTCAGGCCCTGTTCGGCCGCCATCTCGAGGGTCAGGTCGATCGGGAACCCGTAGGTGTCGTGGAGTGCGAAGGCCTGGTCGCCCGGCAGGGACGTGCCGTCGCTGCCTTTGATCGCCGAGGCTGCGGACTCGAAGATCTGCGTGCCCTTGCCCAGGGTCTGCCGGAAGGCGTCCTCCTCGGCGTACGCGATCTTCTCGATGCGCGGGAAGTCGGCCTCGAGCTCGGGGTAGGACGCCTTCATGCGGTCGAGGCTGACCGGGAGCAGCTGTGGCAGAGCCGGGTCGTCATAGCCGAGCAGGCGCATGGATCGAACCGCCCGACGCAGGAGACGTCGGAGCACATATCCGCGTGCCTCGTTGCCCGGTGTGACGCCATCGCCCATCAACATCAGTCCGCTGCGTACGTGGTCGGCGACGACACGGAAGCGCACATCGTCGATCGGGTCGGCGCCGTACTTGCGTCCGGTGATCTCTGACGCCTTCTCGATGACGGGGAAGACCTCGTCGATCTCGTAGAGGTTGGTCTTGCCCTGGAGGAGGTAGGCGACGCGTTCGAGCCCCATGCCGGTGTCGATGTTCTGCTGCGGCAGCGGCCCCACGACATCGAACTTGTCCTTGGCCGTGACGTTGGTGATCTCCTCCTGCATGAACACGAGGTTCCAGATCTCGAGGAAACGGTCCTCGTCAACGATCGGTCCGCCGTCCGGGCCGAACTCAGGGCCTCGGTCGATGTAGATCTCACTCGCGGGGCCGCCCGGTCCGGGCACGCCCATCTGCCAGTAGTTGTCGAGCAGCCCGCGGCTCTGGATGCGCTCGTCGGGCAAGCCGGCGATGTCCTTCCAGAGCTGACGTGCCTCATCGTCGGAGTGCAGTACCGTGACCCAGATCTTCTCCGGGTCGAAGCCGAAGCCGCCGTCGTCAACCGAGCCGGTGATCAGCGACCACGCATGTTCGATGGCACCGGCCTTGAAGTAGTCGCCGAACGAGAAGTTGCCGCACATCTGGAAGAACGTGCCGTGGCGGGTCGTCTTGCCGACTTCTTCGATGTCCTGGGTGCGTACGCACTTCTGCACACTGACGGCGCGGTCCCACGGCGGCGTCTCCTGCCCCAGGAAGTAGGGCTTGAACGGCACCATGCCGGCATTGACGAACAGCAGGTTGGGGTCGTCGAACAGCAAAGGGGCAGACGGCACTGCGGCATGTCCGGCGTTCTCGAAGTGTGCGAGGAATCGTCGGCGAATCTCAGCGGTCAACATCAGGGATGGTCCTTGTCAAGAATTGGTCGTGCGGGGTGCTGAGCCTGGCTCAGCTGGTCGAGGGCAGGGGCGCCGGACAGCTCGTGGGCGACTTCTCGCTCACGAGTCTCCATGCCGTCGCGCAGCTCTGCGCTGAAGGCTCGCCAGCCCAGCCCGAGGGCTGCGGCCTGGTCGACGAGTCCCGGCATGGAGAGCCGGTAGGCGGCTCGCCTGGCCTTGGCCGTGGCGTAGACGCCAGCCGCTGATCCGGCCACGAACCAGATCACTCGCCCCCTCATGAGCTGATCCAGCTGTCAGTGGGAGCAGAAGGTGTCGCGGCCCTGGCGGCACGTCGGCCCGCCTGCAGACGTTCGCGCCGACGGCGCCGGTACTCGCGACGCATCATGCCGAGGATCCGATCGCGGCTCTCCGGGCGCAGCGCATGTGCGAGGCCGTGGGTGAGCACCGACAGGCGTACGCCCGGCCTACCCAGCGCGGTCGCGACCACTTGCTGTTGAGTCGGCGGCACGATCAGACGACCTTCGACGACGCGCGGTGCCAGCGTTGCCGGCAGGTTGGTGGACACCGCCGTGGATCGTTCGACCAGCGCGAGCTCGTTGGAAATGTGTGCTGGGGCTGGCACTTCGTGGAGCCTGCGCACGGCACGCACGGAGATGAACGCAGCACCGAGCGCGACCACGGCAAGAACCGCGGTCGACATCAGGATCCAGAGCTCCGCCGACATGCTGACGAGCCTATCGCGTCATCGGTCGCGCAGAATGGCGCGGATTCGGGCCAGACGTTCGGCTATCGCCGCCTCAGCACCATGCTCACCGGGTTCGTAGTAGTTGGCGCCGTCGATGTCGTCGGGTGCGTACTGCTGACCGACCACACCACGTGGGTCGTCGTGGGCATAGATGTAGTCGTGACCGTGGCCGAGCTTCTTGGCGCCCGCGTAGTGCGCGTCGCGCAGGGCCGGCGGAACGGGGCCGGCCTTGCCGGCCTCGACATCAGCGATCGCGGCGCCGATCGCGGCGTACGCAGCGTTGGACTTGGGCGCCGTCGCCAACGCGATGACAGCGTGTGCCAACGTGATGCGTGCTTCGGGGAAGCCGATCATCGCGACGGCCTGCGCAGCTGCCACGGCGATCGGCAGAGCCGTGGGGTCGGCGAGGCCGATGTCCTCGCTCGCCGAGATCATCAGGCGTCGTGCGATGAACTTGGGGTCCTCCCCCGCCTCGACCATCCGGGCGAGGTAGTGCAGCGCGGCGTCAACGTCTGAGCCACGGATCGACTTGATGAACGCGCTGATGACGTCGTAGTGCTGGTCGCCTTGTCGGTCGTAGCGAACGGCCGCCTTGTCGACCGCGAGCGCCGCGTCATCGACGCTGATCTCGGTCTTGCCCTGTGTCGTCGCGGCTCCGGCAGCCGCTTCCAGATAGGTCAGCGCCCGGCGACCGTCGCCGCCGGCCAGACGTACGAGATGATCCTTCGCATCGTCATCGAGGGTGACCGCACCGTTGAGTCCGCGCTCGTCGGTGAGGGCACGATCGACCAGCACGGAGATGTCGTCGTCGGTGAGGCTTTCGAGCGTCAGCAGGAGCGAGCGGGACAGCAGCGGTGAGATCACGCTGAAGTGCGGGTTCTCGGTCGTGGCGGCGACCAGCGAGACCCAGCGGTTCTCGACGCCGGGCAGCAGTGCGTCCTGCTGCGACTTGCTGAACCGGTGGACCTCGTCGACGAACAGCACGGTCTCGACCCCGCTGTTGGCGAGCGCCCTGCGAGCGCCGGCGATGACCTCGCGGACCTCCTTGACGCCGGCCGACACGGCCGACACCTCGACGAAACGCCTCTCGGTGTGCGCGCTGAGCAACGAGGCGATCGTGGTCTTGCCGGTCCCGGGCGGGCCCCAGAGCAGGATCGTCAGCGGCTTGTTGTCGTCAATCATCTGCCGCAGCGGCGAACCGGGCGCCAACAGGTGTTGCTGGCCGACCAGTTCGTCGAGCGATGTCGGACGCATGCGTACGGCCAGGGGCGCCGACGCCGACGAATTGCCACTCAGGCTGCCGGACGACAGCGGCACCGGCGCTTCGGGAATGTCGAACAACCCGTCGGAGACCATGTCCAGACCCTACGGCGCAGGCGTGACGTCGGCCTTCTTCGCCTCGGGTTTGAAGTCCACACCGGTCTCCTTGCGCTGATCATTCGTGATCGCGGCGGGTGCACCAGTCAGGGGGTCGTAACCGCCGCCGGACTTCGGAAATGCGATGACCTCGCGGATCGAATCGGTGCCGGCGAGCATCGCGCAGATGCGGTCCATGCCGACGGCGATGCCGCCGTGCGGCGGAGCGCCGAAGGTGAACGCATCGAGGAGGAAGCCAAACTTCTCCTGCGCCTCGTCCTCTTCGATGCCCATGATCTTGAACACGCGCTTCTGGATGTCCTCGCGGTGGATTCGGATCGACCCGCCACCGAGCTCGGTGCCGTTGCAGACGATGTCGTAAGCCCAGGCAAGTGCGTTGCCCGGGTCACTGTCGAATGTCTCGATGTCCTGCGGCGAGGTGAAAGCATGGTGCACGGCGGTCCACGCACCGGCGCCGACGGCGACGTCACCCGATGCAACAGCCTCGCTGGCCGGCTCGAACAAGGGTGCGTCGACAACCCAGAGGAACTCCCAGGCCGACTCGTCGATCAGGCCACAGCGTCGACCGATCTCGAGGCGGGCGGCACCCAGCAGGGCTCTGGTCGACTTCGTCGTGCCGGCGGCGAAGAACACGCAGTCACCGGCCTTGGCGCCGACGTGCTCGACGATGCCGGCGCGCTCGGCGTCGGAGAGGTTCTTGGCCACCGGTCCGCCCAGCTCGCCGTCCTCCTGCACCAACACGTACGCGAGACCCTTGGCGCCGCGCTGCTTGGCCCACTCCTGCCACGCGTCGAGCTGCTTGCGCGGCTGCGAGGCGCCACCTGGCATCACGACAGCGCCGACATACTCCGCCTGGAACACCCGGAACGGGGTGTCTGCGAAGAACTCAGTGCACTCGACGAGCTCCTGACCCATGCGCAGGTCGGGCTTGTCGGAGCCGAAGCGACGCATCGCCTCCGCGTACGTCATGTGCGGGATCGGCGTCGGGATGTCGTAGCCGATCAGCTTCCACATCTCCACGAGGATCGATTCCATCAGCGCGAGAACGTCGGCCTGCTCGACGAAGCTCATCTCGATGTCGAGCTGGGTGAACTCGGGCTGGCGGTCAGCACGGAAGTCTTCGTCGCGGTAGCAGCGCGCGATCTGGTAGTAACGCTCCATGCCGGCGACCATCAGCAGCTGCTTGAACAGCTGCGGGCTCTGCGGGAGGGCATACCAGTTGCTGGGTGCCAGACGTGCCGGCACGAGGAAGTCGCGGGCGCCTTCAGGCGTGGAGCGCGTGAGCGTCGGGGTCTCGATCTCGACGAAGTCCTGCTCGCCCAACACGGTGCGCGCGGCGGCGTTGACCTTGCTGCGCAGACGCAGCGCCTTGGCCGGCGCGTCACGCCGCAGGTCGAGATAGCGGTACTTGAGGCGTACCTCTTCGCCGACCTCGACGTGTTCGTCGATCGGGAACGGAAGCGGCGCCGACGTGCTGAGGATCTCCACATCCTCGGCGATGACCTCGATCCCACCCGTGGGGATGTTGGTGTTCTCGTTGCCGGCGGGGCGCTGCTGCACCGTGCCGACGACCTTGAGGACGAACTCGGCCCGCAACTGGTGAGCAACTTCTTCACGTACGACGACCTGGACCACGCCGGAGGCCTCGCGGAGGTCGATGAACGCCACGCCCCCGTGATCGCGGCGTCGGGCGACCCATCCGGCAAGCGTGACCTGTTGGCCGATGTGCTCGGCGCGCAGGCTTCCGGCGTCGTGGGTGCGGATCACGTGACTTGCTCCTTGCTGGGTTGTCTGAGGATCTGGGGTTTCAGGTCTTCGGGGGGTGGCATCCAGGATGCAGGGTCTGCGTCAATCTGGTCGCCGGTGCGGATGTCCCGCACCCGATCGGCATCATCGCCGTGGGCGGGAAACCACACGTACGGGATGCCGCGGCGCTCCGCGTACCGGATCTGCTTGCCGAACTTCTGCGCGGACACCGCAACTTCCGTCGGTATGCCGCGCGAACGCAGCGTTGCCGCCACGGCCGCACTCGCCGGACGGGAGTCTTCGTCGATCAAGGCGACCAGGACGGCGCTGGGCACCGAACGGTCGGCGGTGAGTCCGCCTGCGACGAGGGGCACGAGAAGGCGCGAGACGCCGAGCGAGATGCCGACACCGGGATAGGTGTTCTTGCCGTCGCTGGCGAGCTGGTCGTAGCGACCGCCCGAGCAGATCGATCCGAGCTGCTCGTGGCCGGCCATGCGGGTCTCGAACACGGTGCCGGTGTAGTAGTCGAGCCCGCGGGCGATGCGCAGATCGGCGACAACGTCGACGCCGTCAGCCCCCGACGCGCCTGTGACGACCTGGAGCAGCTCGTCGAGGCCTTCGTCGAGCAGCGGGTGCTCGACACCGAGAGCACGTACGGCGTCAACGAACGATCCGTCCGCGCTGCTGATCTCGGCGAGTGCGAGGCACTGTGCCGCCTGCTCGGCGGTGAGACCGGCATCGGACTGCAACAGCTCGGCGATCTTGTCTGCTGGCACCTTGTCGAGCTTGTCGACGATCTGCATGACGACCGTGGGTTCGGCGATGCCAAGTCCGAGGTAGAACCCCTCGAGGATCTTGCGGTTGCTGACCTGAAGTGTCAGCGCAGGAACGGGCAGGCCCGAGAGCGCCTCGGCCATGACCTGCGCGATCTCAACATCGAAGTGGAACGACAGCTCGTCCTTGGCGACGATGTCGATGTCGGCCTGGGTGAACTCGCGGTAACGCCCGTTCTGTGGGCGTTCGCCCCGCCACACCTTCTGGATCTGGAAGCGGCGGAACGGGAAGTCGAGCTTTCCGGCGTTCTCGAGCACGTAGCGCGCGAAGGGCACAGTCAGGTCGAAGTGCAGGGCAAGACCTGAGTCGCCGTCGCCCTCGCCGGCCTGGAGGCGACGCAGGACGTAGACCTCCTTGTCGATCTCGCCCTTGCGGAGCAGCGTGTCCAACGGCTCGGCAGCGCGCGTCTCGATCGAGGCGAACCCGTGCAGCTCGAACACGGTGCGGAGGTGGTCGAGAACGATCAGCTCGACGTTGCGGTCTGCTGGAAGGAACTCGGGGAATCCACTCAAGCCCGTCATGACATCACCTCGGCGAGGAACGGGTTGGTCGCACGCTCTCGAGCGACTGACGTCTGCGGTCCGTGGCCAGGCAGGACGACGACATCGTCGGCGAGCGGGAGCACCCGGTCACGCAGGCTGACCTGCATCTGCTCGTGTGATCCGCCGGCAAGATCGGTGCGGCCAATCGAGCCCGCGAACAGGAAATCGCCCGAGAACATCACCTGCGAGACGGCTTCGGGGCCGTCCCAGTCGGCTCGATAGAACACCGTCCCGGGGGTGTGACCGGGCACGTGGTCAACCGTGAACGTCAACCCGTCCACGTCGATCGTGGCGCCGTCGACCGCATCGCGTACGTCTGCGGGCTCCACGAACTCCGGCAGGTCGCCCATGTTGAGCTGCTGGCGAAGCATTGCGGCCGACTCCCCCGAGATCGCCGCCATCGGGTCGCTCAGCAGGTGCCGGTCGGCGGGGTGAATCCACACCGGGCAGTCGAACTCGCGGGCCACATCCTGTGCACACCACATGTGGTCGAAGTGGCCGTGTGTCACCAGGACGGCACCTGGGATGACGTTGAGCTCCTTGATCACGGTGCGCAGGTCGTCCATCGCATCCATTCCGGGGTCGACGACGGCACATTGCGTGCCCGGACCACGGGCGGCGACATAACAATTCGCCTGCAGCGGACCGGCCGGAAATGACGTGAGAAGCACGTGCCACAGGGTACGCGAGGCGGCCGGTACGCGGGGACGCTGGCTCGCCCTAGACTGTCGCCCATGAGTTCTGCGCCAACGCATCCCTGGGGCCGCGTCGACGACGAAGGCAATGTCTACGTACGCACTGCCGACGGCGAACGACTGATCGGCCAGTGGCCCGGGGGCGATCCGGTCGAGGCCATGGCGTTGTACGTCACCCGCTTCGAGGGTCTTGAGGTCGAGGTCGACCTGCTGGAGAAGCGGCTCGAGAGCGGCACGCTCTCACCCGACGACGCCGCCAAGGCCGTCACGAAGGTTCGCGGCCAGGTCGTCGATGCACAGGCTCTGGGTGATCTCGACGGACTGGTCAAGCGCCTCGATGCGCTGCAGCCTGCGATCGACAAGCTTCGTGAGGAGCGCAAGGTTGCGCGAGTCGCCAAGGTGGCCGAGGCCCAGGTCGACAAGACCCGCATCGTCGAGGAGGCCGAGAAGATCGCCACCAGCAGCGACTGGAAGGCGGGTGCCGACCGGCTGCGGGCACTGCTCGACGAGTGGAAGGCACTCCCCCGACTCAGCAAGTCGGCCGACGATGAGCTGTGGCACCGGTTCTCCTCAGCCCGGACGGCATACACCCGACGTCGCAAGACCCACTTCGGCGAGCAGTCCGTCCTGCGTGACGCCGCCCAGACCACCAAGGAACGCCTCATCAAGGAGGCCGAGGCTCTCTCGAGCTCAACCGAGTGGGGCGTGACGGCCGGCAAGTACCGCGACCTGATGACCGAGTGGAAGAAGGCAGGGTCGGCTCCTCGTAATGTCGAGGACAAGCTCTGGAAGAAGTTCCGTGCCGCCCAGGACGCCTTCTTCACCGCACGCGACGAGGCCAACGCCCTGCTCGATGCCGAGTATGAGGTCAACGCCGACAAGAAGCTGCTGATCCTCGCGGAGGCGGAAAAGCTCCTGCCGATCAAGAATGCCGACGCCGCACGCAAGGCCTGGCTCGACATCGCCGATCGCTGGGAGGCCGCGGGCAAGGTTCCGCGCGCCAAGATGGGTGAGTTCGAGGCCAAGATCCGCAAGGTCGAAGAGGCCGTACGTGAGGCGACCGAGAACAAGTGGAAGCGCACCGATCCTGAGAAGTCAGCACGTGCCGACGACATGATCAGCAAGTTGCAGAAGGCGATCGACGACGCCAAGGCGGAGATTGCCAAGGCCGAAGCGTCGGGCGACGCCAAGAAGCTCAAGGCTGCTCAGGAAAATCTGGCGTCTCGTGAGTCATTCCTCGAGATGGCCCAGAAGGCCCAAGCCGACTTCAGCTGAGCCACTTCACCTCGGTGGGTCGGTGACCAGGGTCGGACGGCAACCCACCTCGCCGGGCTGAATCCACTCGCGCGGAATGTAGGGGAACGTGACGGTCCCGTCGCGTCCTCGCACAGCCACCAGACAGTGCGCCCCGCCGATGGTGCCAATCGTCGCGATGAATTGACCGTCGTCCACTGCGCCGTCGGTGAACAGATCGCTCTGGCTGAACTCCGCGGCGACGTCAGATCCGAGAGTGGCGGCCGTGGTCGATCGAAGCACCTGGGCCACACGTTGCTCGGCGTCGTCGGGGATCTCCGGCTCAGGCGTGCGGGTGGGCGCTGGTGGTGGTGGACCTGGCGGACAGTCCATCCCCTCGACCTCGGTGTCAGCCCCCGACACGGAAAATCGGAAACAGCGCTCGACGTCCGCCGCGTCATGTGACGACCCGAAGACCGCACCGGAGTCGTAAGCCGGGACGAACACCGCGATCTGCGCTTCGACGATCGCGCCCCCCTTGGTGTGGGTCGAGCCAGACCACGTCAACGGGTCGATCGTGACCGTTCCGCCGCCACCCTGTCCGGTCGAGAAGGTCCGCTCCTCGAGCTCGTCGAGCACGGCGGCAAGATCCCGGCCAGAGGTGTCCGTGTGGTCGAGACCGTCGATCCGCTGGACAAAGGCGTCCACCACGTCATCGACCGTGCCTGCCGCGATGTCGACACCTGTTGTTCCGCAACCGCCCAGCACGACTGCTGAGCACAACACCGCCAGCAGCTTCCCCCGAAGACTCACGCGCCGAGCATAGATGGCCTACTGGGTGAGGCGGTAGACGTCGAAGACTCCCTCGACCGTCCTGACCGCAGACAGGACGTGCCCGAGGTGCTTGGGGTCGGCCATCTCGAACGTGAACTTCGACTTGGCCACCCTGTCGCGCCCCGTCGACAGAGCCGCCGACAAGATGTTGACGTGCTGGTCGGAGATGACCCGGGTGATGTCGCTGAGCAGGCGCGGACGATCGAGCCCCTCGACCTGGATCGCGACCAGGAAGGTGCTCTTGCCCGTCGGCGCCCAGTGCACCTTGACGAGCCGCTCCGGCTGGCTGCGCAGCTCCAGCAGGTTGACGCAGTCAGCACGGTGCACCGACACCCCGGAGCCCCGGGTGACGAACCCCTCGATCGTGTCGCCGGGTACGGGAGTGCAGCACCGAGCGAGCTTGATCATCACGTCGCCGGACAGACCCTCGACGACGACACCTGCGTCGCGGTTGATCGTACGAGGTTGCTTGGTGCCGATGCCGGGCATCGAGGTCGCCTCAGCGAGATCCTCCTCGGCTCCTTCGCGCCCGCCTGCCAGCTCGATGACGCGCTCGACGACATTCTGTGCACCGGCGTTGCCCTCGCCGACCGCGGCGTAGAGCGCCTCGACGTCGGCGAGGTTGAGATCCTTGGCAACCGCGTCGAGACTCTCGTGCTTGAACAGCCGGTGCAGCGGCAGGCCCTCCTTGCGCATCTGCTTGGCGAGCTGGTCCTTGCCACGCTCGATCGCTTCTTCGCGGCGTTCCTTGGTGAACCACTGACGGATCTTGTTTCGAGCCCGCGGGCTGACGACGAACTCGAGCCAGTCACGACTCGGACCGGCGTCAGGTGACTTGGAGGTGAATATCTCGACGACGTCGCCGCTCTCGAGCTCGGACTCCAGCGACACCAGTCGCCCGTTGACGCGCGCACCGATGCACGCGTGGCCGACCTCGGTGTGCACGGCGTAGGCGAAGTCGATCGGCGTTGCCTGGGCCGGCAGCTGGATCAGGTCACCACGCGGCGTGTAGGCGTAGACACCGGCGTTGGTCATCTCAAAGCGCAACGAGTCCAGGAAGTCGACCGAGTCCTCGGTCTCGGACTGCCAGTCGAGCAGCTCACGCAGCCACAGCATGTCGTTGCTGTCAGGCGCCTTTTCACCGGTCTTGGAGAGCGCGACGGCATCCTCCTTGTACTTCCAGTGCGCTGCGACACCGTATTCGGCTCGGCGGTGCATCGCGTACGTGCGGATCTGGAGCTCCACCGCCTTGCCCTGCGGGCCGATCACCGTCGTGTGCAGCGATTGATACATGTTGAACTTGGGGACCGAGATGTAGTCCTTGAACCGTCCGGGGATGGGATTCCATCGCGCGTGCAGCACGCCCAGCACGCCATAGCAGTCAGCGACCGAGTCGACGAGGATGCGTACGCCGACCAGGTCGAAGATGTCGGCGAACTCGCGGCCGCCGACCAGCATCTTCTGGTAGATCGAGTAGTAGTGCTTGGGCCGGCTCGACACCTTGGCCTTGAGCTTGACGTGACGCAGGTCCGACTCGACGTCGCCCACGACCCGCTCGAGGAATTCCTCACGCGAAGGGGCGCGATCGGCAACCAGTCGCACGATCTCGTCATAGACCTTGGGATGCAGGGTCGCGAATGCGAGGTCCTCCAGCTCCCACTTGATCGTGTTCATGCCGAGCCTGTGCGCCAACGGCGCGAAGATGTCGATCGTCTCGCGTGCGATGCGCTCCTGCTTGTCCTGACGGAGGTAGCGCAGCGTCCGCATGTTGTGCAGCCGGTCGGCGAGCTTGATGACCAGCACACGGATGTCGCGGCTCATCGCGACGACCATCTTGCGGATCGTCTCGGACTGGGCAGAGTCGCCGTACTTGACCTTGTCGAGCTTGGTCACGCCGTCGACCAAACGCACGACCTCGTCGCCGAAGTCCTTGCGCAGCTCATCCAACGTGTAGGGCGTGTCCTCGACTGTGTCGTGCAGCAGCGCGGCGCACAGGGTGGGCGCCGTCATGCCGAGCTCGGCCAGGATCGCGGCGACCGCGAGCGGATGGGTGATGTAGGGATCACCGCTCTTGCGAACCTGTCCCTCGTGCATCCGCTCGGCGATGTCATAAGCCTTCTGGATCGAGGCGACATCGCCCTTGGGATGGGTGCTGCGGTAGACCTTCAGCAGCGGGTCGAGGACCGGATCGGGAGAGCCGGACTTGCCGCCGATGCGCGAGAGGCGGTTGCGGACGCGTGCAGACGTAGGAGCCGAGTCGGCGTTCTTGGACCCGGCAGGAGGCGCCTCGACACGATCAGCCACGAACTCTCCTCATCTGGCACCGGAAAAGACTGTGCCTCCATGGTAGGCCAGCGAACCGAGCGCGAGAGGTTTCACCGGAGGGCGACCTCTGAGTCAGGTCAACATGCCTTCGACCAGCGTGGCGGCGGTGGCGAGGACGAGCACGGCGACGAGCACGAACGCGACGATGCGGACTTGACGGGGATTCATGGATCTCAATTCTGTGAAGAGCTCAGTAGGTGTGGATGGCGCCGCAGCCGACCGCTTCGAGTCGGGCACGCCCGCCGAGGTCGAGCAGCTCGATCATGACGAGGTTGCCCACCACCTCAGCGCCGGCCTGGTGCACCAGGTCAGCGGCCGCCAGCATCGTGCCTCCGGTGGCAAGCACGTCATCGACCACGAGCACTCGATCGCCGGGGACGAGCGCATCACGATGCATCTCAAGCTTGGCCGAGCCGTACTCAAGGTCGTACGACGTGGAGTAGGAGCTCGACGGCAGCTTGCCCGTCTTGCGAACGGGCACGAATCCGACGTTGAGACTCATGGCGATCGCCGGGGCGAAGATGAATCCCCTGGCTTCGATGCCGAGGATCGCGTCAACCGGTCCCGACGCCCGCGCAAGGTCGACGAGAGCGTCGACGACAGTGCGCAGAGCATCAGGATCAGAAAGCAGCGGCGTGATGTCGCGGAAGGTCACGCCCGGCACCGGCCAGTCCTCGATCGGCCGCACAAGGCGGTCGATCAGGGAGCTGACCGTGCCGGGGTCGGACTCTGTGCTGTGATTCACCCAGCGTCTGCGTTGAGATCGACCTTGCACACGGTCTTGGCATGGGTCTCGATCGCCTTGGATGACTTCTCGAACTCTGCGCCGCTGAGTTTCTGGAACTCTGACGCAAGACCCGTCAGCTTCGTCATGTCGACACCTTCAGGAATCTGGCCCGACTGCAGCTTGTCGAAGTCTTCGATCTTGATGCCGGCGTCGCTGAGTGCCTTCTCGATCGTCGTGATGGCACCCTCAAGCGTCTTCCAGTCGTCCTTGATGGCGCCAGGTGACTCGTCGGCCAGCTTGTGGAATGTCGCGAAGGCGTCGCCGATCGAGGTGGCGTCCCCGGAGTCGATGCCGCTGAAGGTTGCCGCCGCTGTCTTGATGTCCTTGCAGTAGTTGCTGTTGCTGCCGCCGCTACCACCGACGGCACCGTCGTCACTGCCACCACAGGCGGTGAGGACACCGCCGAGAAGGACAGCACTCGCAATGGCCAAGGGGATCTTCATGTGGTGTCCTCCATCGCGCGGCTGCCGTCGGTCGACGCCGCTTCGTGTGAATCAAGCATGACACGCTCGCAGGGGTTCAGGAACTACCCCTGCCACGTTGTGAACGTGGCTTGCGAGTCGGTTGTGACCGCTTGGCGGCACCCGAGGTGGCCGCCGGTCGCTTGGGCTTGGGCGCCGTGTCCACGGCCACCAGTCCGGCGGCCTCTTTCTCACGCCGAGCCAGCACCTTTTCGGTGTGATCCTTGATCGCGGGCTCACGGTCCTTGAGCTGCGAGGCGAACGGCGTCGCGATGAAGATCGACGAGTACGTACCGGCGAGCATGCCGACGAACAGGGCCAGGGCGAGGTCCTTCAAGGGACCCGTACCAAGCACAGCCGTGCCGACGAGCAGCAAGGCACCGACGGGCAGCAGGGCGGTGATCGAGGTGTTGATCGACCGAACTAGCGTCTGGTTGAGCGCAAGGTTGGCCTGCTGCGCGTAGGTGCGGGTCGTCGACTTCAGGATGCCCTTGGTGTTCTCGCGCACCTTGTCGAAGACGACCACTGTGTCGTAGAGGGAGAAGCCCAAAATGGTGAGCAGACCCGTCACGGTTGCCGGAGTGACTTCAAATCCGGACCAGGCGTAGACGCCGATCGTGATCACCAAGTCGTGGGCCAGGGCCACGATGGCCGCTACTGACATGCGCCACTCACGGAAGTAGGCCCAGATGAAGATCACCACGAGCACCACGAACACGATCAGACCGGTCAACGCCTTGTTGGCGACCTGTTTGCCGTACGTCGGCCCGATCAGGTTCTGACTGACCTCGGTCGCTCCCCCGGCGATCAGTGACTCCTTGATCTTGCTGGTCTGGTCCTGTGTCAGCGGCTTGGTCTGGATGCGGATGAGCTCAGCACCGTTGCCGCCTGACGTGGTGACGGTCGGGTCGCCGGCCTCCGGGACTGCTGCATCCTTGACCGCGGTACGCATGGCGTCGGCCGTGGCCGTGTCGGCCTTCTGCACTGTCGCGGTGAACTCGACACCGCCCTTGAACTCCACGCCGTAGTTGAAGCCGCGGGCCAGGAATCCGAGCGCCGCCAGGATCACGATCGCTGCCGAGATGGTGTACCAGAGCTTGCGACGGCCGACGAAGTCGAACGAGATGCGTCCCTCGTACAGGTTCTGTCCGAATGTGCTGATCCTGCCCATCAGTTGCCTCCCCTTCCGGCGGTGCTGCCGGCGGTGCTGTCGGTGCTGGTGCGGGCCAGCTCACTGACCTTGCGGCCCGTGATGCCCAGGTGGGCCGCGTCGAGACCGGACAGCTTGTGGCCCTGGCCGAAGAACTTGGTGCGTGCGAGCACTGCCACCAGCGGCTTGGTGAACAGGAACACCACGAAAACGTCGATGATCGTGGTCAAGCCAAGGGCGAATGCGAAGCCGCGGACCACGCCGATCGCAAACGTGAACAACACGATTGCGGCGAGGAGTGAGACCGCATCGGCGGCGAGGATCGTGCTCCGGGCACGCGTCCAGCCGGCTTCGACTGCGAGTCGAAGTGACTTGCCGTCACGGACCTCGTCGCGGATGCGTTCGAAGAACACGATGAACGAGTCGGCCGTGATGCCAATTGCCACGATCAATCCGGCAATACCCGGCAGCGTCAGCGTGAAGCCGACCGACTTGCCCAGCAGCAGGACCGATGCGTAGGTCATCGCAGCTGCGATGAGCAACGATCCGATCGCCACGAGACCGAGTCCGCGGTAGTAGAACAGCAGGTAGAGCACGACGAGGATCAGACCGACCATTCCGGCGATGAGTCCGGCGTTGAGCTGACTGCCCGCCAGTGACGGACCCTCCTCGGAGACACCGTTGACGCCGAACGTCAGTGGCAGTGCACCGTACTTGAGCTGGTTGGCAAGATCCTTGGCCGACGTGGCGGTGAAGTTGCCTGAGATCTGCGAGGTTCCATCGGTGAAGTGACCGTTGGTGGTCGGCGCGCTGATCGTCTCACCGTCGAGGACGATCGCGAATCGGCTGGCCTGTTCGTTGCCGGACTGCTGCTGTTGGAACAAGGCGTCGGTGATCGTGTCGAACGCCTTCTTGCCCTCGCCCTTGAGCGCGAGTGCGACAACCCACTGAACCTGCTGCTGCGGGATCACGGCGTCGGCGCTCTTGACCTGGGTGCCCTCAATCACGGTCGGGCTGAGGACCATCACCTCGCCAGTCTTGGGGTCACAGGTGACCAGCGGCTTGCTCGACTGGTCGTTGACCTGCATCTGATCTGAGCAGACGAAACCTGCCATGACCTTCTGCAGCGCCACGACGCCCGGCTGGAACTCCTCCGGCAGCGACGCGACGCCTTCGGTCTCAGCCTTGATCAGCTGGTCGAGTGAGAGCTTGGACCAGTCGAGGTCGTCAACGATCTTCTGCTCGGCCGTGGTGTCGACGGGCGCTGCGGCGCTCTGACCCGATGCCCACAGCAACCTGAACCGAAGCTGAGCTGTCTTGCCGACCTGGTCGACGATGTTGGCTCGCTGCTGACCGGGGATTTCGACGATGATCTGGTTGCCACCCTGGGTGGTGACCTCGGCCTCGGTCACACCGGTGCCGTTGACGCGCTGATCGACGATGTCGCGGGCCTGGGTCAGCTTTTCGGGCGTGACCTTCCCGCCCTCGGCCTTCGCCTCGAACGTGATGCGGGTGCCGCCCTGCAGGTCGAGCCCGAGGCGTGGCTTCCAGGCGCTCTCGTCGCCCTTCTTGCCGTTGGCGTCGATGATGGCGACGAGACCGAACATCGCGACGATGGCGGCGAGGAACAGTGCCAGGGTCCGCCTGGGTCGTGGCAGGTTGGCGCTACGAGTCTTGGGCGCGGCCATCAGTCGTCGGAACCAGCAGGAGCGGCCGGAACGACCCGGGCAACAGCCTGGCGCGTCACCGTGACAACGGTCTCGGGCGCGATGCGCAGCTCGAGTGTCTCGTCACCGATCGTCGCAATCTCACCGAAGAGGCCGCTGGCCAGCATGATCGTGTCGCCGACAGTCAACTCACTCTGTGTCTTCAGAAACGCACGCTGACGGGCACGAGCCGGGCGAATGATCAGCAGCCAGAAGATGACGACCAAGAACAGCAAGGGCAAGAATTCGACCCAGTTGGACACGAGAGTGCTCCAGTACGAGTGTTGTGGGAACCGTCACAGACGGTCGGGCCGGGAGGGCCAACGGGTAGTTTAGCCGGGAGCTGAAGCCAGCTCGACCAGGCTCTGGGCTGCGCTCTAATCGGCCTCGAGTGGGAGCTGCTCCATCGAGGCCGGCGGCACCAGTCCGAGATGGCGCCAGGCAGCCGCCGTGGCCACCCGCCCACGTGGCGTACGGGCGAGGAAGCCGAGCCGAACGAGGAACGGTTCGGCGAGCTCTTCGACTGTCTCGCGCTCCTCGGCGACGGCGACGGCAAGGGTCTGCACACCGACGGGTCCCCCACCGAAGTTGCGGCACAACGCGCCGAGAACTGCCCGGTCGAGACGATCGAGCCCCAGCTCGTCGACCTCGTAGAGCGCCAGCGCGTCTCGGGCGACGTCATGGTCGATCTTGCCGCCGGCGCGCACCTCGGCGAAGTCGCGGACCCGACGCAACAGCCGGTTGGCGATGCGCGGAGTGCCTCGGGATCTTGACGCGATCTCAAGGCCACCCTCGTCGGTCACCTCGAGGTCGAGCAGACCGGACGAGCGGTCGACGATGCGATGGAGCTCGGGCGTGTCGTAGTAGTCGAGCTGGGCGGTGAACCCGAAGCGGTCACGCAACGGGCTCGGGAGCAAGCCTGCCCGGGTCGTGGCGCCGACCACGGTGAAGGGAGGGATCTCGAGCGGGATGGCGGTGGCGCCCGGGCCCTTGCCGACGATGACGTCGACGCGGAAGTCCTCCATCGCCATGTAGAGCAGCTCTTCGGCGGGTCGCGACATCCTGTGGATCTCGTCGATGAACAACACGTCGCCCTCGTTGACACCGGACAGGATCGCCGCGAGATCGCCAGCGTGCTGGATCGCCGGACCGCTGGTGATGCGCAGGGGCGCGCTGAGCTGGTGGGCGATGATCATGGCGATCGTCGTCTTGCCGAGCCCGGGAGGTCCCGACAGCAGCACGTGGTCGGGCGTACGTCCGCGTGCGACGGCGGCTTCAAGCATCAACGAGAGCTGCTCGCGTACGCGTTCCTGACCGATCAGCTCGTCAAGGGTGCGAGGACGCAGTGCGGCCTCGAAAGCACGGTCTTCGGGGCCCGCCTCTGCCACGATCGCCTCGAATCCGTCGCCGGCGTCGAATCCGGTCTCGCTCGTCATCGGTCCCTCGCCAACGTGCGGAGCGCGTCGCGCAGGACGACGGAGACGTCAGGGGCGGATGCACCGTCGAGGTCGGCGGCCACCTGCTCGAGGGCGGAGTCGGCGTCGCGGGCCGACCAGCCGAGACCGAGCAGTGCCTCGTGGACCTGGTCGCGCCACTGCGGTTGGCCGGCAGCCACCTTGCTGACGACCCCGACGCGGTCCTTGAGCTCAACGACGATGCGCTCAGCGCCCTTGCGTCCGATGCCCGGCACCATCGTCAGGGTCGCCAGATCGCCCTGGCCGATGGCGCGGCGCAGACGGTCGGGATCAAGCACCGCAAGCATCGCCTGGGCGACCTTGGGGCCGACACCACTTGCGGTCTGCACCAGCTCGAACATGTCGCGTTCGTCGGTGTCCGCAAATCCGTAGAGAGTCAAGGAGTCCTCGCGGACAACCATCGAGGTCGCCAGCTGTGCCTCCTGGCCGATGCGCAGGGATGCGATCGTGCCGGGCGAACACATGATCTGCATGCCCACACCGCCGACATCGATCACGGCAGCGGTGAGCGTGACCGCTGCGACGGGACCGCGTACGTGGGCGATCATCGCGACGCCCTCGTCTTGCCCGAGGTGAGCAGGGCGTTCTGTGCCACAGCTTCCTGGAGCCTGTTCTGGGCTCCGCCACGCCAGATCTGGCAGATGGCCAGCGCCAACGCATCGGCGGCGTCGGCCGGCTTGGGTGCCTCAGTGAGCCGAAGGAGCCGGGTCACCATCTGGGTCACCTGCGGCTTGTCGGCTCGACCGCTTCCGGTGACCGAGGCCTTGACCTCGCTCGGGGTGTGGAGCTGCACCGGAATGCCGTGCCGCGCAGCAACCAGCATCGCAATGCCGCTGGCCTGCGCGGTGCCCATCACGGTGCGTACGTTGTGCTGGCTGAAGACTCGCTCGACGGCGACGATGTCAGGTCGATGCGTGAGGAGGGTGGCCTCGATCCCCTGCTCCAGCAGGTGCAGGCGTCGGGCGGTGTCGAGGTCTGGCGGCGTCCGATAGACACCCACGTCGACCATGGTCAGCGCACGTCCGACGGTGCCGTCCACGACACCGAAGCCGCAACGGGTCAGACCGGGATCGATGCCGAGCACCCTCATCGGACCAACCTCCCTACCGAACGCATGTTCGACAGCCTAGACGGACTGTCCGCCCGGTCCTCGGCGACACGCTGAGGTTGGAGATGGGCTACTGGACCTGCGCCATGACCTCGTCGGTCGCGTCGAAGTTGGAGAAGACGTTCTGTACGTCGTCGCAGTCCTCAAGAGCATCGATCAGCTTGAGGATCTTGGTGGCGGCCTCGACATCGACATCGACCGTCATGGTCGGGACGAAGGCGACATCGGCCGATTCGTAGTCGAGGCCAGCCTCCTGCAGCGCCGTGCGTACGGCAACCAGGTCAGTGGCCTCGCTGATGATCTCGAACGAGCCGTCGAGGTCGTTGACCTCCTCGGCTCCGGCGTCGAGCACCGCCATGAGCACCGAGTCCTCGTCGGTCTCCCCGCCCTCCTGCTCGGCGGAGACGATGATGACGCCCTTGCGATGGAACATGTAGGACACCGAGCCGGGGTCGGCCATCGTGCCCGCGTTACGGGTCATCGCTGTGCGAACTTCCATGGCGGCGCGGTTCTTGTTGTCCGTCAGGCACTCGACGAGGAGCGCGACTCCGCCGGGCGCATAGCCCTCGTACATGATCGTCGTGTAGTCGACCGAGTCGGCGCCCACACCACCGCCGCGCTTGACCGCGCGGTCGATGTGGTCCTTGGGGACCGACGACTTCTTGGCCTTCTGGATCGCGTCATAGAGCGTCGGATTGCCCTCGGGGTCAGCTCCACCGATGCGAGCGGCGACCTCGATGTTCTTGACCAGCTTGGCAAACATCTTGCCGCGCTTGGCGTCGACGATGGCCTTCTTGTGCTTCGTGGTTGCCCACTTGGAGTGGCCTGACATGACACTTCCCTTCTAAAGCACAGTCCTACCAAGAATTCTTGACGAGTTCGACGAAGTAGCGATGGATGCGGTCATCACCACCGACTTCGGGGTGGAATGACGTCGCCATCAGGTTGCCCTGTCGAACGGCGACGATTCTACCGGCGGCCTCTCCCGAAGCGACCGTGGCAAGCACCTCGACGTCAGCGCCGGCTTCCTCCACCCAGGGCGCTCGTATGAATACCGCGTGCACCGGATCCGAGATGCCGTCGAACTCAATGTCGCCCTCGAACGAGTCAACCTGGCGGCCGAACGCATTGCGTCGCACCGTGATGTCCAGGCCACCCAGGGTCTCTTGACCGTCGATGCCGCCCAGGATCCGGTCGGCAAGCATGATCATTCCTGCGCAGGTGCCGAAGGTCGGCATTCCCGCACGGATGCGATCAGCCAGCGGGTCGAAGAGGTCGAAGGTCCGCGCGAGCTTGTACATCGTCGTCGACTCACCGCCGGGAAGAATGAGCGCATCGCAGCGCGCGAGTTCTTCGGGGCGGCGAACCGTGAATGCGGTCAGACCGAGATCGGTGAGCACGCGTACGTGCTCGCGTACGTCGCCTTGCAGGGCGAACACGCCGATCGCTGGGGAGGCTGGCACCCCGCAAGCCTACGAGGGGCCGCGCGGACAACGGTGGCGGCGTGGGAGACGTTAATCTCCAGGGGATACGCCGCCACCGTTGCTCCCTCTCGGATATCCCTCCCGATCGGGTTCAGCGGAGTGAGACGATCGCGAACCTCGAAAGGCTCAGCGGTTCGTGCTCCCTCGTGCTTTGCCACCCTGATGAGGCACTCCCATACCTCAGGTAGCAATGGCTAAAGCATACGCCAGAGGGGGTCAATGCGACCGACGAATTTCAGTATCGTTTGAGATCAAACTCGGCGCGGCGCCATGGAGCCGAGACGACCCAGGCCAGCGCTGCCACCAGCAGACCGCCGACGAAGATGCCGATCGGACCGACCGCGACGCGGAGCGGGTAGCCCAGCTTCGGGGCGGTCCAGATCACCTTTTCGATCGACTTCTCGTTGTAGACCTGCGCATCCGGCACGTCATTTGCATCGCCCTTGAGCGTGAACTGGATGCGGCTGCCATAGGGGTCGACCGTCTCGACCCGGTGAGTGATGCGTACGCCGGCGCGATTTCGGACACTGATGACATCGCCGACCCCGACCTCGCCGGCCGAAGCGGCGCGGGTCACGACCAAGTCTCCACGGTTGATCGCCGGCGCCATCGAGTCCGAGCTCACCACGACCGGTGTGAGGTCAAAGATTGCAACCGTTGCCGTGGCGCTGATGCACAGCAGTCCGAGCAGCGCTGCGAGCGTGATGGGAGTGTTCCTGGACGGTCGCCAAGCACGCAAGCGTGTGAAGCGCTTGCGGCGCGCGCGATGGTCCACCACGTCAGTCCCCTGTTCCGACGGAACATGTGCATGGGAGATGCACGGACCCAGTGTGGCGGATCTGCGGTGGACATTCGCGGGTTTGGGTCAGGTGGCGGTGCCGCAGCTCATCGAAAGGCCGAGCAGCCCGATGGTGACGGGTTGGTTGGCGACCACAGAGACCCACGACCCGTTGGGCGCCGGAAGCTTCGCCTGGAGGCGGATGTCGTAGGTCGCGTTGAGGACCGTGCTCAAGAGTCCTGCGCTGAAGGCGACCTGTCGGGTCGTGCCGTTGTCAGTCACCGACATCGTTTGCCCGGTCTGCACGATGGTCGCCGTGTAGTCGAGCGCATGTGGCAACGAAACCTCTGTCCACACAATCGTTGCGGTCTTCTGGGACAGCGCGCCGCCGGAGACCGTGCAGCTCACGATCGCTGGCTTGGGCACCACGTAAGCCGTGTGGGTAACACCGCCGAGCACTACCGGAACTGTCCAAGGCGCGGCCGACGCCGGCGCAGCGACCGCAAGTGAGGCAGCGAACACGGCGGTTGCAACCGATCGTGTGGCAGCGCTGCCTCCCTTGGTGTGTGCCTTGCGGGTGCCACCCTTGCGCCGCTGATCCGTTGACCCATCGGTCGGTCCTCCGTCGATCCTGCTGGCGAAAGGCGAGCAACAGCATCGCCGTAACGAATGCGCCGAGGGCGAAGACACCGATCGGACTTGTCGCAGCATTGACGACATAACCCGCCTTGGGTATGTCGAACAGCACTCGTTCGACCCGGGTGACGGTGTAGACCTCGGAGTCCGCCGTCTTGTTGGCATCACCTCTAAGGGTCAGCTGTCGAGCCGAACCCTGCGACGCAATGTTCACGACACGGTGGGTGACGCGATTGCCCTCGGAGTTGACGACCGAGACGATGTCGCCGGTCTTGAGGGTTTTCGCGTCTACCGTGCGTGAAACTGCCAGGTCGCCGGTGTGAATTGCTGGAGACATCGAGCCCGACCGGAACACCAACGGTTTCACGCCGAAGGCGACGCCCGCGATGGTCGCGACAATGCACAGGACACCGAGCAGCGCACCGAAGGTCAGGAAGACCTCCCGCGCGGAGCGACCGATGCCCTTCATCGTCATGAGATGTCAGATGTCCCTGTGAATGTGAAAGTCGCCCCTGTGCTGCCGCCCTGTAGCAGGGTGGAGGCGCTGGCGTTGAGCGTGACCTGCACGCAGAGCGTTTCCGAGCTGTTTGCCGCCAGCAGCGGTCGGGCCGCCGAGACAAGGCTCCCGTTGAGCGAGGTACCGGTGCCTGCCAGAGCGGCGCCGCCACACGTCTTGGCCAGTCCCGACCCGCTGATTGCCGCGTCACCCGTGATCTTGACTGTCAGCGCGGATGCGAGATCTTTGCCGGCCGGCGTATTCACCGCGACGCTCGTTGCCGTGTACTTGAGTGGAGCTGTGCCGTTGTTCTTGACCGTGAGCACCGCCGCGATCGAGTTGCCCGGCACCATGTTGGACATGTTGAGCGAGGTGTAGGCGGGGATGCTGTTCTCTCCATTGACCTGAAGGTCGAGAATGCCGGACGTAAACGTTGATCCACTGATCACGACATCGTCGGTCCAGTAGGCGAAGGTGCCGACGGCCCCGATGCCCAACGCGACACCCAGGCTCAGCAGGGCGCGGATTCGTCCGGCGTTTCGGCGGCTTGCGCGGCGGGACACCTTGTGGGCCGTGTGCTTAGACATGTTGAACCTCTCTTGGTGCCCTGTTTCGCCTTGTGACGAGTGCCAAACCGATGCCGATGAAGAGTGCGCCGATCGCAAAAATCCAGCGCACCTCCGGTGCGCCGGTGTCAGGCATTGCCGTGTCTGAGTCCTCGCCCGCCGAAGATTCGGTGAGGGTGACGATGAATTTGAGTGTCGAGGCCCGTAGCTGGGTCGCGTTGACCGACGCCCGATCGAAGCGGACGTTCACCTCGATCGGCAGCATCTGTCGGTTGGGGACACTGGGCCTTGTGAGGAGACGGTGTCGACCCGGTGTGGAAACTGATGTCCACGCTCCGCCGCCGCCCTTGGCAGTGATGTGCAGATCGCCCGAGTCGATCAGGTTGCCCACTGACGAGCTGACCACGTCGACCGTCAGGTCTCCGTCGCCTCCGCCGCGATTGCGGATGAAGAAGGTGGCGTACTCGGAGTCGCCAGGAACCCACCGCATCGTCGTGTCGAACAGCGGATCATTCAGCGAATCGGCCCAGTGGACGCCGTCGCGGCTGAGCTGGAGCTCGCTCTCGACTGCTGCCGAAGCGGCCGTTGGGCCGAGCAGGACGACTGTCATGCACAAGAGACGTGCTGACGTGCGTTTCATGACGCGTTCCTGTGGCCGCGACCCCGAAAGGCGCTCGTGAACATGTAGGCGGCATAGAGGAGCAGACCCGAGACGACGATGATCATCGTGATGTGGCGCTCCTTCCCGGTGATCGCGTTGTTGACGTAGCCGAGGTAGGGCACCTTGTACCAAAGTTTGCCCTTGACCTGGACCGGCAGAACTTGCTTGGCATCGGGTGCGTTGTTGGCATCACCTTGAGTGGTGAAGACCCGCTTGCCCTTGCCGTCAAACCCAAGTGAGACGACACGATGGGTCACGACCGTCGGTTCGCCCGAGTTGAGTTGATAGGTGATAACCGTGCCAATCCCAATATCCTCGACGGGCGCTTCCTTGATCACCACCAAGGTCCCTGGGGGCATGTTCGGTCGCATCGAACCCGTAAGAATCGTGTACGGCGTCGCCCCGCCCAAGCGTGGGACGAGAACAGCCACGGTGATGGCCAGGGCGACCGCCAGAATGACAAGCCAAGCCACGACTTGACTGAGCCATCCAGCCAGGCTGTCCGGCTTCTTACGTTTTCCCATGATGATCTCCCGGTCCAGGTCGGTCGCCGCCTCCGCGACGACCGACCTCAGAGCTAGGGAAACGCGCTTACGGCGTGTGTGTCTGCGTTGCCGTGACGTTGATGGCGTCAAGGTCGACGTCACCGTTCATGGAGCCGTTGGTAGCTGCCGGTCCAGCGAAGGTCACTTCGATGGTTGCCCGCACGACGTGGCTTCCGGCACCGGTAATCGGCGCGTAAGCGACGTCATCGACCAGGAACGAGGCGGATGCTGAGATCTCATCTCCCAGCGTCGTCGCGTCACCCGTGATGTCGGCTGCGTCGATGTCAAGGGTCGCACCGATGTGCTCGCCCACCAGTTCAAGGTCAAGATCGCAGACCTTGCTGATCGAGTCGCCCGGAACGATATCCGTGGTGCCGGGAACGAACGGGTCGCCGTTGTCCAGCTCCCAGTCGTGCGTTCCGGAATTCGTCGTGCAGTCGGGTGCGGCGAGCGTGATCTCACCGGACGTGATGTTGGCTGTTCCAGCGTCTTGCGTCGCAGACCAGTAGGCAAGCGAACCAGCGCCGCCCAGCAGTAGGACGGCGGCAGCTGCCGCCGCGATGGCTCCCTTTGTAGACCTATTCATGATGCTCCCTCAGATCATTCCCGGATCGACAGTCGATCCGGCTCCCTGCTAGGAGTGTGACAGTCCACCTGACTGAACATGACGCGAAAAAGCACGCTGAGTTCGAAATAGCTCGTTGTGACTAGTGGTGCCCATGTGACTCACCGGCCCGCGCCGAGCGCGAGCTACTCAGCCATGAGCCGAGCGCAGCGAGGCAATGAGCCCGGGCGTCAGCCCGGCTACCCAACCACAAGCCGAGCGCAGCGAGGCAATGAGCCCAGGCGCAGCCCGGCTACCCAACCACAAGCCGAGCGCAGCGAGGCAATGAGCCCGGGCGTCAGCCCGGCTACCCAACCACAAGCCGAGCGCAGCGAGGCAGGCGCCCAGGCGAAGCCTGGCAGCGGTGAGGAACGAACCGCTGGTGCGGCGAGGGACGAGCCGTGCGCCCTACCAACCGCGTTCGGACAACCGGTGTGGCTCGGGGATGTCGTCGACGTTGATGCCGACCATGGCCTCGCCGAGACCGCGCGAGACCTTGGCGATCACGTCGGGGTCGTCGAAGAAGGTGGTGGCCTTGACGATGGCTTCGGCGCGTACGGCGGGGTTGCCTGACTTGAAGATGCCGGAGCCGACGAAAACGCCTTCGGCGCCGAGCTGCATCATCATCGCCGCGTCGGCCGGAGTGGCGATGCCGCCGGCGGTGAACAGCACGACCGGGAGCTTGCCGAGCTCGGCAACTTCCTTGACCAGGTCGTAGGGAGCCTGCAGCTCCTTGGCGGCGACGAACAGCTCGTCTTCGGAGAGGCTCTGGAGGCGACGGATCTGTCCGCGGATCTGGCGCATGTGGGTTGTGGCGTTCGAGACGTCTCCGGTGCCGGCCTCGCCCTTGGAACGAATCATCGCCGCGCCTTCGGTGAGGCGACGCAGGGCTTCACCGAGGTTGGTCGCACCGCACACGAACGGGACGGTGAACTGCCACTTGTCGATGTGGTTGGCGTAGTCGGCCGGTGTCAGGACCTCGGACTCGTCGATGTAGTCGACCCCGAGTGACTGAAGCACCTGCGCCTCGGCGAAGTGACCGATGCGGGCCTTGGCCATGACAGGGATCGAGACGGCTTCGATGATGCCGTCGATCAGGTCGGGGTCGCTCATACGGGCGACACCACCCTGCGCGCGGATGTCTGCAGGAACACGCTCGAGGGCCATCACGGCGACGGCGCCGGCGTCTTCGGCGATCTTGGCCTGCTCAGCGTTGACGACGTCCATGATGACGCCGCCCTTGAGCATCTCGGCCATGCCGCGCTTGACCTTCGAGGTGCCGACGGTGGTTGCTTCGTTGCTCACTGCTGTGTCCTTAGAGGAGTGCCGGGAAGTTCGCCCCTCAGTCTACTCGTCAGCCGCGGACCAATCCGCCCAGTCCTCGTCGCGGTACGGCTGGCGGTGCCGCCGCATCAAGCAGCTGGTCAACGCGTGTCAGCTTGCGGCGCGGACGACCTTCACCGGCCGCGCGTTCGGCCTGGTCAATCGCGCGCCATCCAGCGAGGTCGACGCTGCGGGCAACTCGAACGGCGACGACCTTCCTCAGCGCGCGGTGACTCCCCCGCCTCTCGAGAAACCCTTGGTTGAAGTCGCTGATCATGCAATCGACGGTTTCCTGGGCGCAGGACTTGTTGGTGCCGATGAATCCGGTCGGACCTCGCTTGATCCACCCCACCGCGTACGTACGGGGCGCACCGTCGACTCGACCCTCGAGGTTGGGGATGACTCTCGAGTCGTCATCGAAGGGCACACCGTCGACGGGCACTCCGCGGTAGCCGATCGATCGAAGCACGAGAGACGTCTCCATCGTGTGGGTCTGATCTGTCGGTATGGCTCGGATCTGCCCATCGAGCTCGACCAGGTCGTTGCGGGTGAGGCGAACCCCCTCGACGTGGTCGTCGCCGAGGAGCTCGATCGGCGACTCGGCGAACTGGAACACGATGCGCCGACTTCCGGGTGCGACCGGCCTGGCCACACCGTCGCGCAGGGCCGCGAGCTTGCGCGACGACATCGGGTCGGCGATCGGCTGGTCGAGATCCGCGCCTTCGACGACGAACTCGAGGTTGTCGTGTGAGAGCAGCCCGACGAGCTCCGGGAGCGTGAACGCGGCCTGCGCAACACCACGGCGGCCAACTATCACCACTTCGCGGAGCGCACTCTCGCGGAGCGCGGCCAATGCGTGGTCGGCGATGTCAGTCCTTGCAAGGTCCGTCGGGTCCGACGTGAGGATGCGTGCGGCATCGAGCGCGACATTGCCGTTGCCGATGATCACGGCTCGTTGCCCACTGAGGTCGAAGGTGCGGTCAGCGTGGTCCGGATGGCCGTTGTACCAGGCGACGAACTCCGTCGCAGTCTCGCTGCCCGGCAGGTCCTCGCCCGGTATGCCCAGCCGGCGGTCCTGAGATGCGCCCGTCGCGTACACGACGGCATCGCTGTGCTCGAGCAGTTCGTCGTGCGAGATGTCAGTGCCCACGTCGACGTTCAGCAGGTAGTGAAATCCCGGTTGGTCCTCGATCTGGCGAAACAGCCTGTCGATCGACTTCGTCTCGACATGGTCGGGGGCGACCCCACTGCGCACGAGCCCGTGCGGGGTGGGCAATCGATCGATCACCGTCACCTCGACTCCCGGCTGTTTCAGCAGGCCATCGGCTGCGTACAGCGCTGCCGGCCCAGACCCCACGATCGCGACGTGCAACGGTCCGGGTGCCTTGCGAACGATCGGGGTGATCGGAGCCTGGATCGGGTACGTCCGCGGCTCAAGATGAAACAACGCGTTGATGTCGACGAACGGCAACTGGCTGACAGCGACCTTGGTGTCCGGAACGATTGCGCCCACAGGGCAGGCTCCGACGCACGCGCCGCAGTCAACGCACGACGTTGGATCGATGTAGAGCATTTCGGCCAGCCCGAAGTCGGGCTCATCCGGCGTGGGGTGAATCGCGTTGACCGGACAGGCGAAGACGCACGATGCGTCGGCGCAGCACGCCTGCGTGACGACGTGGGTCACGTGGCAGTCAGCTCGCCAGGTAGGCGACTGGCGGCTCGCTGCGGAAGCGGGAAGGTCGGCCATCGATCTTGCAGAGTCGCCACATGCGCCTGGAGCTGCGCGTCATCAGGTTGGCCTGCTCGGCGAGCATTCGTGCGTCGGCGAACATCTCCTGCAGTCTCTGCCGGGACTCCGGTGCCCTCCAGTAGAGGTCTTTGATGACCTTGCGCGGAATGCCGAACTCCTTGCGAAACGCCTTGGGCGGGATCATGATCAGGTCGGCTCCGACCCGCATGATGATCGGGAACAGCATCGCCACGATGAAGCGGTTGATGCGGCCGAGGTTGGGGCCGTGCAGCTTGATGAACTCGTGCGCGAAGGAGATGTGGCGCGCTTCCTCGGCGACATGGATCTCCATGATCCGTGACATCAGCGGCGGCAGCGCCTTGCCTCCACGCAGGATGTTCTTCTGTGTGTGGTCGATCGGCTCCTCGCCTGCAAGAACACCGATGAAGAAGCTGACCGGGAATCTCGACGCGGCACCGGGGATCATCCAGGAGATGCGACGCATGAGCCACGGCATTCCCGGCACGTCGATGTCGATGCGGTTGATGGCTTCCTGGAACATCTGGTTGTGGTGACACTCCTCGGTCGCCTCGTGCATCAGGTAGCGAAACTCGGGCGAGCCGTTGTTCAGCTCGAAGCAGTACTGCATGATTCCGCGGATCAGGATGTTCTCGAACTGCACACCAACGCGCAGGACGTTCGCCTGGCGCCACAGCCCGATCTCGATCTGCCGCTCGACCGACTGCGCCTGGTACCACGGGTGCGAGCCGAGCGGATCGGTGTCGGCCGGCAGGATCCAGCGCGGATCATTGCGGTCCACCTGGAAGTCGTCGTCGTCCCACGGGACGTCGACGAAGGCGTCGAAGTTGTGCTCGACCGAGGCAACCGAGAGACCGTGCAGGACCTCGGCGTACTGCTCACGGGTGAGCGTGTCGGCGGGTTGTCCGGGCGATTCGATCGTGCTGGTCATCGCTGCTCCTCGAGGGTCGCGTGTATCGCCAGCATGCGCCATACCCACGGTATGTGTCAACGGTAATGGCACATACAGCGTGTCGCGTCCGAGGCGGCCGCTCGTCGTCTCGCCCCGCAGGACTACAACTTCTTGCCGACGGCCTGCTTGTGCACGATGGCCATCCGCTGGAACACCGTGATGAGGCTTGCCAGTGCCAGCGCCCACAGGGTGATCTCGCGCAGCACCGGCAGGTCGAACAGCCCAGCCAGCCCAGTCATCACCAAGATGGCGACGAGTCGGTCAGCGCGCTCGGCGATGCCGCCCTTGGCCGTCATACCGAGGCCTTCGGCCCGTGCACGCGTGTACGACGTCAGGTTGCCGAGCACTAGGCACGCAAGGCTCAGGTAGAGGTAGAGGTCGGCGCCGCCGAGGTCGGTCTCGGCGCCCTCACGGGAGTAGTAGATGACCAGGCCTGCAAAGACGGCAGCGTCCGCCACACGATCAAGGCTGGAGTCCAAGAACGCGCCCCACTTGGACGACTGGCCCGACTTTCGCGCCATGTAACCGTCCATGATGTCGCTGAACACGAATGCCGTGATCACGAGAACGCCGATGAAGAACTGCCCCCGGGGGAAGAACCACAGCGCGCCGACGCTGACGCCGATCGTGCCGACCCAAGTCACCCAGTCGGGCTTGACTCCCAGTCGGAGCAGCAGGTCGGCAAGCGGAGCCCATACGTTGGTCCAGAACTGACGGAAGCGTTCGAGCACGGTCTAATCCTTCGTGGTTGGCCAGGCGGCGGCGAGCATTTCGCGGGTGTCGCCGAGGAGTTGGGGCATCGTCTTGGTGTGACCGATGACGGGCAGGAAGTTGGCGTCGCCGCCCCAACGGGGCACGACGTGCTGGTGCAGGTGCGCTGCGATGCCGGCGCCGGCGACCGGGCCTTGGTTCATCCCGACGTTGAACCCGTGCGGGCTGGTCACGGTGCGCATGGTCAGCATCGCCTGCTTGGTGATCGAGGCCACCTCGGCCGTTTCCGCCTCGGTCAGCTCGGTGTAGTCGGCAACATGGCGATAGGGGCACACGAGAAGGTGGCCCGCGTTGTACGGATAGAGGTTGAGCACGGCGTACGCCGACTCACCACGGTGCACGATCAGACCCTCGGCGTCGTCCATCTTGGGGATGCGACAGAACGGGCAGTCGTCCTCGTGTGAGCTGTCCGGCTTGTTCTCGCCCTTGATGTAGACGATCCGGTGGGGCGTCCAGAGTCGCTCGAACGCGTCGGGCTCCCCGACACCGTGCTGCTCCTCGTTCGCCTTTTCGTCGACCACGCCAGAACTCTAGGTGATCGACGAGAGCACGCGATCACACGCGGGTGCGGCACCGCGTGTGATCGCGGCCTGGTCATTCCAGGCCCATGCGTGTCCTCATGTGGGACAGCACCTCGAAGTGCTCGACCGTCGGGCTGAACAAGATGACCTCGGCATCGGCGTTGACGCGGACGCTGTGACCGGCGGGCCAGTGAAAGACGTCTCCACCCGAGCAGGTTTCCTCCTGCTTGTCGGTGTACGTGACGACGACCTCACCGCCGATCATGTAGCCCCAGTGCGGCGCCTGGCACAGGTCTCCTTCGAGGCCTTCGAGCAGCGGAGCGATGTCGGTGCCCTCCTTGAGCGAGAAGTACTCCGCTCCCATGTCTCCGTTTGCGGTGCCGAAGTCGGAGAGCAGTCGTGCCACCGCCCCGGGTGAATCGATGACCACGGGAATGTCGTTCTTGGGCAGTCTCATGTCAGGTCCTTTCTAGGAACGTTGCGGACACCCCTGAGGCGTGACAATCGGTGTCACAATCGGACAATGGCCATCGAGGACGCCAGTGCCGCGTTGGACAGCGGCGACTGGCAGAGAGCACTTGCACTCCTCGAAGAAGATCGCTCCGACGAAGCGCAGCAGATCCGGGCGGCGGCCAGCTACCGCGCAGGCGATCTCGAAGGCGCCGTCGCGATGTGGGAGTCGCTTCACTCCGAGCGCAGCAAAGCTGGCGACCTGTCAGGTGCGGCGTGGGCCGCCAGCATGGTCGCGCTGCATCTGCTGATTGACACGGGTCTGATGTCAACGGTGCGTGCGTGGGTGCGTCGCGCCGAGATCATCCTGGAAGACCTGGACGAGGTGCCGGCTCACGCGGTGGTGGCGATGGTCAGTACGTACGAACACTTCTTCGCGGGGCACCCGGTCGAGTCGCGTCGGCTCGCCGAGCGGGCCGTGACACTCGGCCAGCGCCTGGACGTGCGCGCCGCAGTCGTCATCGGCCACACAGCGCTTGGTCGGCTCCACGTGATCGAGGGCGACGTCGATCAAGGTTTGACGCTGCTTCAGGATGTTGCAGCTGAGCTGACGACCGGCGAGGTCGACCCGCTCACCACAGGAATGATGTTCTGCGAGCTCATCTGTGCCGCCCAGAGCCTCGGACGTCACGACTTGGCTCGGGACTGGACCGAGCTGATGGACAGATGGCGGCAAGGGTCCGCCTTCGGCGGCATCCACGGACGGTGTCGCGTGCATCGAGCGGAACTTCTGCGCCTGTCGGGCCCCGCGGAGGCTGCCGAGGCGGAGGCGCTCGGGGCGTGCGAGGAGCTGCGACCGTGGTTGCGTCGCGAGCTGGGCTGGCCCTTGGTCGAGCTCGGCAACATCAGACGTATTCGTGGGGATCTCGAGGGCGCCGACGCGGCCTACCTCGACGCGCACCAGCTCGTCTGGTCGCCGCAACCGGGTCTGGCCCTGCTGCGTCTTGAGCAGGGACACCCTGGAGTCGCTTCGGCCCTCATCTCCGAGGCGATCGAACGCCCCGACACCAATCCCTCGAAGGAGCAGCCACCCTTCGGCGACCTTCGACTCGCTCCCCTGCTGGCGGCCCAGGTCGAGATCGCGGTGGCCTGCGGCGACGCGGCCGTTGCCAGGCAGGCCGCCGATGCACTCGCCGACGTTGCTGCCAGCTACTCGTCCCCGGGCTTGTTGGCGGAGTCGCACCTTGCGCAGTCAAGACTCGCTCTCCTCGAAGGGCGCCTCGACGATGCGATCGAGGCGAGCTCATCGGCCATCGAAGGTTGGGGTCGACTGGGCGCTCCCATGGGCACGGGCACCTCGCGCGTCATCCGCGGGAAGGCACACCAGCTGGCAGGCAATCTGGGGCTCGCCACGCTCGACTGGGAGATGGCCAAGCGTGATTTCGAGGGCTTCGGCGCAGTTCGGGCTGCCGCCTCGGTCCAGTCGCTGCTGGACGACGAACAGCCCCACGATGTCGTTCAGGATCGGCCCACCACAAGTGGCGACCCGAACACCGTCACGTTCGAGCGAATTGGCGACTGCCGACGAGTGGTCTGGAGATCGATCGAAGTGCTGGCGCCCGAATTGCGGGGTTTTCGCTACCTGCAGTACCTCGTCGAGCGGTCCGGACAGGACGTCGGAGTCATGGACCTGGTGTCGTCCGAGTTCGCCGCGCCGAGTGTCCCACCGCACGAGCCGGGACTCTCACCGCAATTCGGCACCGGGTTGCCAGTGAGCGATGAGCAAGCCCGCGATGCATACCGCAGGCGCTTGGTCGAGGTCGAGGAGGAGATCGACGACGCCGATGCATCACACGATCTCGGCCGTCTGGCGCGGGCCGAATCCGACCGTGAGCACCTCATCGCCGAGCTGTCACGAGCATTCGGGCTCGACGGACGTCCTCGGGTAGCCGGCGGTGATGTCGAACGTGCACGCGGAAGCGTGACGCGCACGCTTCGCTATGCACTGCGCAGGCTGAGCCAGCTCCACCCCGAGCTCGGTGAGCACCTCAATCAGCACATCCGTACGGGCACATACTGCAGCTACCAACCCGACGCGTTGCATCCCTTGACGTGGGACTTCGGCTGACTCAGACCTGGGCGCGGGTCTCGATGGCCTCGAGGATGCGAGTGACAGCCTCGTCGATCGGCACCCCGTTGTCCTGGGCGCCACTGCGATAGCGGAATGACACGGCGCCGGCGTCGATGTCGTCATCGCCCGCGATCAGCATGAACGGGACCTTCTGCGTCTGTGCGTTGCGGATCTTCTTCTGCATGCGCTCGTCGGAGTTGTCGACCTCGACCCGGATGCCCTTGGCCTTGAGCTTCTTGGCGAGCTCGTAGAGGTAGTCGGCATGGCGTTCGGCGACGGGGATGCCGACCACCTGCACCGGGGCCAACCAAGGCGGGAACGCGCCGGCGTAGTGCTCGACCAGCACCCCGATGAATCGCTCGATCGATCCGAACTTGGCGGAGTGGATCATCACCGGCTGTTGGCGCGAGCCGTCGGCGGCGACGTACTCGAGGTTGAATCGATCAGCGGACGGCTGGTTGAAGTCGTACTGGATCGTCGACATCTGCCAGGTGCGGCCGATCGCATCGCGAGCCTGCACCGACACCTTGGGGCCGTAGTAGGCAGCGCCACCCGGATCGGGCACCAGCTCGAGACCGCTGTCGATGCAGACGTCCTCGAGCACCTTCGTCGCGATCGCCCAGTCCTCGTCGGAGCCGATGAACTTGTCCGGCTTGGAGTCGTCGCGGGTGGAGAGCTCGAGGTAGAAGTCATCGAGGCCGAAGTCGCGGAACAGGCTGAGGCAGAAATCCAACAGGTGCTTGATCTCGGCCGGCGCCTGTTCGGGAGTCACATAGGAGTGCGAGTCGTCCTGCGCGAAGCCGCGTACGCGGGTCAACCCATGGATGACGCCAGACTTCTCGTTGCGATAGACGTGCCCGAACTCGAACAGCCGCAGCGGCAGCTCGCGGTAGGACCGCTGACGCGACCGGTAGATCAGGTTGTGCATCGGGCAGTTCATCGCCTTGAGGCGGTAGTCACCGCCGTCGAGCTCGAGCGCCGGGAACATCCCCTCGCCGTAGTAGGGCAGGTGACCCGAGGTGTGGAACAGCGCTTCCTTCGCGATGTGCGGGGTGCCGACGTACTCGAAGCCTTCTTCGATGTGCCGACGACGTACGTAGTCCTCCATCTCGCGCTTGATCACTCCGCCGCGAGGGTGGAACACCGGAAGTCCGGAGCCGATCTCGTCGGGGAAGCTGTAGAGATCGAGCTCCTGGCCGAGTCGACGGTGATCGCGACGCTGCGCCTCCTCGATGCGATGCAGGTGCTCCTCGAGCGCCTCCTTGGTCTCCCAGGCGGTGCCGTAGATGCGCTGGAGCTGCTTGTTCTTCTCGTCGCCGCGCCAGTACGCGGCCGCGCTGCGCATGAGCTTGAACGCCGGGATGCGCTTGGTGGTGGGCAGGTGCGGGCCGCGACACAGGTCGCCCCACGCCACCGACCCATCACGCTTGAGGTTGTCGTAGATCGTCAGGCCACCCTCGCCGACCTCGACACTTGCGCCCTCCGCAGCGTCGCCGGCAGTGGACTTCAGACCGATCAGCTCGAGCTTGTAGGGCTCGTCAGCCAGTTCCTTGCGGGCGGCATCGTCTGAGACGTCGCGGCGATCGAACTTCTGGCCCTCCTTGACGATCTTGCGCATCCGGGTCTCGATCTTCTCGAGATCTTCGGGCACGAACGGCTCGGCGACATCGAAGTCGTAGTAGAAGCCGTCGGTGATCGGCGGGCCGATGCCGAGCTTGGCGTCGGGGAACAATTCCTGAACCGCCTGGGCCATCACGTGTGCCGTCGAGTGACGCAAGATGTCGCGACCGTCGGCGGAGTCAATGGCCACCCCTTCGACGGAGTCGCCGTCAGCGAGCTCGTACGCGAGGTCCTTGAGCTCACCACCCACGCGGGCGGCGATGATGTCAGGCGACTCGGCGAACAACTGCCACGCCTTGGTGCCCGGTTCGACGGATCGCTTCTCGTTCTCGATCTGGATCTCGGGCATGCTCAACCACCTCTGAATCAATGACCCGCCCTACGGATGGCGAGTTCTGCTTGTCGCCACCTTAGCGGTCGACATGTTCAGCCCATCACCAACGCCAACCACGCCGCGACTCCCAGCACGGTCACCACACCAAGCGCCTGCGACACCCGCTCAGGCAGCACGAACGCCTCCCTCGCCGCGAAGGCCCCGATCACCACGACGACAGCACCCGTGCGCGGGTCGCGTTCCACGACGGCGGCCGCGGCGAGAAGCAACACGGCGAGTGCGATGACCACGTGAAGGATCAGGGTGCGACGTGGACGACCGGCAAGGTTCTGCTTGAGCTGCATCACATCAGTGTCCGCGGTCAGGACGGCCGTGGCACCACTGGGACCGGCAGCAGGAGTGCGGACGGGGCTCCGGCCGGCACCACCGGAGCCACCGGGGCCACCGGGCCGATTCGCCGGTAGGGCTCCCCCAACGCGGGTCGCGGATCGGTCTCGCCCTTGTTGGGCCACAGCGACATGGCCCGTTCGGCCTGCGCCGTGATGGTCAGCGACGGGTTGACGCCGAGGTTGGCCGTGATCGCCGAGCCATCTGTGATGTGCAGTCCGCCATAGCCGTGCACGCGTTGATAGGGATCGATCACGCCTTCGTCGGGGCTGGTCCCGATGACACAGCCGCCGATGAAGTGGGCGGTGAGCGGCACACCGGCGAGCTCGCCGAACGCGGCACCCGGATAGCCGCCGATCTTCCGCGCGATGTCCTTCGCGGAGCGGTCGGCGACCGGGATGAAGGCAGGATTGGGCTCGCCCCTCCCCTGCTTGCTCGTCATGCGACGTCCGAACAGACCTCGCTTGAGATAGGTCGTGATCGAGTTGTCGAGCGACTGCATCACCAGGATGATCATCGACTGCTCAGCCCAGCGGCGAGGATCGTGCAGTCGCATCGTTCCTCTCACACCGAGCAGGCGGTAGCCACGAAGCACCGCACGGAACCGGCCGCCCGGGCCGGGACGATCCGGCAAGGCCATGTTCATCAGGCTGAGCAGGCCGGACCCGCGGCCGTAGCGCACCGGTTCGATATGGGTCTGGTGGTCGGGGTGGAACGACGAGGTGATTGCTATGCCCGGCGTGTAGTCGGCGTCCTTGTCAGCCGACCGCGCTGACAGCACCGCCTCGGAGTTCGTACGGCTCAGCTCGCCGATCGTGCCTGAGAGGTTGGGCAGAGACCGCAGGCGAAGCTTGTGGAGGAGGCGCTGAGTGTTGAGGGCATTTCCGGCGAAGACCACTTGACCAGCGGTGAACGTGCGCCGTCGCAGCACGTTGCCGCTTCGGTGCGTGCGGACCCGGTATCCGTCGCCCTCGGGTCGAACGTCGACGACGCGCGTCATCGGATGCACCTCAGCCCCTGCCTGCTCGGCGAGGTAGAGGTAGTTCTTGACCAACGTGTTCTTCGCGTTGTGCCGGCATCCGGTCATGCAGGCGCCGCAGTTGATGCAGGACTTGCGCGCGGGACCGGCGCCGCCGAAGAACGGGTCATCGACGTCAGCGCCCGGCTCGGAGCCAAACAGCACGCCGACGTCGGCGGCGTGGAAGGTCTCGCCGACGCCGTAGTCGCCGGCGATCGCCTGCATGACCTCATCGGCCGGGGTGTGCCCCTGATAGGTCGTCACGCCGAGCATCTTCTTGGCCTGCGCGTAGTGCGGCGCCAGCTCGGCCTTCCAGTCGGCGATGTTCGCCCACTGTGGGTCGTTGTAGAAGTCGTCGAGGGGTTCGTACAGGGTGTTGGCGTAGACCAGTGAGCCGCCACCGACACCGGCACCGCTGGCGATCAGCACGTCCTTGAGCAGCGTGATGCGCATGATGCCGAAGCAGCGCGCCCACGGCGCCCACATGTAGCGGCGCACCCGCCACGAGGTCTTCGGGAGCTCCTCGTCGGCGAAGCGTCGGCCTGCCTCCATGACCCCGACGCGATAACCCTTCTCGGTCAGCCTCAGGGCTGCGACGCTTCCGCCGAAGCCTGAACCCACCACCAGGACGTCGTAGTCGAACTCGCTCATCCGAGCAGCATACGGCCCTTGTTGACACTCTGCCAATAGACTGGGAACCTTTGAACCATGCCAGCAACCCGTCTGCGGCTGGCGCCGGCTGAGCGCCGACGCCAGATCATCGAAGCCGCGCGTGAGCTGTATGCCGCCCGCTCCTATGACGACGTGTCGACCGAGCAGCTCGCAACCGCCGCCGGCGTGGCCCGCGGACTGATCAACCACTACTTCGGCGACAAGCGGGAGCTGTTCCTCGAGGTCATGCGCGAGTCGATCCTGATGCCCGAGGGCGCCCTCCCCGACCTCGACGGCAGACCGCTCGAGGAGCGCGCCCGCATCACGATGGACTGGATCCTGCAAGCAGCGACGACCTACGGTCAGGCCTGGATCAGCTCCAGTGGCGCCGCCAACCTGCACGGCAACTCCGACATCCAGGCGATCGTCGACGAGGCCGACGACCGGGCCGCCCGGCTGGTCCTCGACGCGCTCGGCCTCCCCGACGACCCGCACCGTCGCGCCCGGCTCCGCCCGACCGCCAGCCTCACCAAGGCCGTGTGCCGCGAGTGGCTCCAGCGCGGTACGTTCACCCGCGACGAGGCGCTCGACCTGTTGACCGACTCCGTCCTGCTCTTCATCCAGAAGGAAGCTCCCGTGACACTCCCCCGACCGAATGAGGACGCATGACATCCGTGGGAATCATCGGCTCCGGGTTCGGAGCACTCGCCGTCGCGGTGGAGCTGAAGCGCGCCGGCCACACCGATCTGCGTCTGTGGGAGCGTGCCGACGATCTGGGCGGCGTGTGGCGTGACAACACCTATCCCGGCGCAGGATGCGACGTCCCCTCGCCGCTCTACTCCTTCTCCTACGAGCCGAACCCCCGGTGGACCCGGCGCTACGCCCTGCAAGAAGAGATCCACGACTACATACGTCGAGTCGCCGACAAGCACGGCATCACCCCGCTGGTCGAGTTCGGCCGCGAGGTTGTCGCATCGACATGGAACGAGGACAGCTCCACCTGGACCGTGACGTTCGCAGACGAGTCGACCGAGACCGTCGACATCCTGGTCAGCGCCGTCGGGCAGCTCTCGCGCCCCAAGCTCCCACCGATCCCCGGCATCGAGACCTTCGAGGGCACCTCCTTTCACTCCGCCGAGTGGGATCACGCCTTCGATCCTGCGGGCAAGCGCATCGCCGTGGTCGGAGCCGGTGCGAGCGCCGTGCAGTTCATCCCGCGCCTCGCCGGCGAAGCGGCCCGCCTCACGGTGTTCCAGCGCTCGCCCAACTACCTGATGCCCAAGCCCGACAAGCCCTACACCGCAGTGCACAAGACGCTGTTTCGCCTTGCTCCCGTCACGCAGACAGTTGAGCGCGGTGGCATCTGGACGATCATGGAGCAGTTCGCCAAGGGCCTCAAGGACGACTCGACCGTCGGCAAGGTCAACAAGCGCATTGCGCTGCGACACCTCGACAAGCAGGTCGCCGAACCCACCCTGAAGGCCAAGCTCACACCGGACTACCCGATCGGCTGCAAGCGGATCCTGTTCTCCAACGAGTTCTATCCGGCACTCGCCCAGGCCAACGTCGATGTCGTGACGAGTGCCGTCACCGCAGTGACGACCGATGGCGTCATCGACGCCGACGGCGCCGAGCACAAGGTCGACGCGATCATCTATGCGACCGGCTTCGATGCGCAGAACTTCCTCGAGTCGATCGACATCACCGGCGTCGGCGGCCAGAAGCTTGCAGCACAGTGGGCCGACGGCGCCCATGCATACCTCGGGATGTACGTCCCCAACTTCCCCAACATGTTCGTGACGTACGGACCCAACACCAACCTTGGCGGCGGCTCCATCATCTACATGCTCGAGGCGCAGGCCCGCCACATGCGACAAGCTCTCGACCGCCTCGAGGCGGGCAACTTCAGGACGGTCGAGGTCACCGCAGAGGCCGATGAGGCATACGACCGCGAGATGCAGGACATGCTCGACGTCTCGGTGTGGTCGCACTGTGACAACTGGTACCGCCACCCGTCAGGTCGGATCACCTCCAACTGGCCCGGCTCGACCCTGCCGTTCGCCAAGCGCACCAAGATCCTCGAGCCGAAAGCGTTCAGCTGGTCATGACTTCCACTCCCGCCAACACCTATCCCCCGTCACCGTGGGACCTCACCGGCCACAGCTACACCGGCATGTGGCTGCTTCCCAAGCGCCTCGCACCGCCGCCCCACAACGCGTCGACCAAGCCGATCACGATCTTCGGCCGCGCAATCGTGTGCGCAGCGTTCTTCGTCTACGAGGAGCCGAGCCCGCTGACCTATGACGAGATCATGTCGACCGTCCTGGTGCGTGACGGTTGGCGCATTCGCGTGTCCATCACCCACATCTGGGTCAACTCCGAGGCGTCGCGTGATGGCGGACGCACCTTGTGGGCCATCCCCAAGGACCTCGCCGAGTTCGATGTCGCACCACACACCTCGTACGCCGCTCAGGGCATCGGTTCGCTCAGCCTGCGTCGCGTACGTCGACTGCCGTTCCGTATCCCCGCGGCGTTCAGCTCCGCACAGGATCGCGACGGCGCCTTGGTCGTCACGCCGGTCGCAGGCCGCATCCGTCCGGGGTTGGCCAAGGGTCGCTGGTCATTTGCTGCTGACGGTCCGATCGGCTTCCTCGCGGGTCGCAAACCCCTGCTGACGCTGGCCGCCAAGCCATTCCATCTGATCTTCGGTCGTCGCTGACCGCTGGCAGTTTTCTAGCGTCGTGGAGATGAAGCGGTGGCGAGCTGGGCATCCAGCGCCTCGAGCCACGCGGTCGCACCGAGCTCGGTGAACACCGCACGGGCTGCGTCGAGCAGTTCTGCCGCCTCATCATGGCGCCCCTGAGTCGCCAGCCACACACCCAAATCGGCCTGGGTCCTGGCGCGGTAGGGCACTGCCCCCCATTCGTCGAATTCGGCGATGGCCTCCCGCAATGTTGTCTCCGCGGACGCGGCGTCAAGCGTCATCGCCTGGAGGCCTGCCACGCGCTTTCGATGAATGGACATACCGGGCGAGACCGGGCCGTTGGACTGGCCGTCGATCAGCTCCACCAAGGCGGCAACGGTCTTGTCGTCCCCAGCCTCCATGGCCATGTCAACGGCAGCTGGCCACATGTGCACGCAGTCGTCCCAGGTCCCAGCCACTCTGTACACATCCTCGGTCGCCGCGCGGGCGAGACGAACTGCGGATCTGAGGTCGCTCCGCCGTGCGTGAGCTGATTCGGCGAACCGGGCCCAGGCAATGTCCAAGCTGTTGTCAGTTTCAGGCGCATTTCCATCGACCCATGGAAGCTCCGACGGTCCACCACGGGCGTCTCCGAGCAGCGCCCGAATGGCCGAGGCAGAACTCACCCACGTGGCGTCCGTGCCACCAGCATTCTCCTCGAGGATCCGATCCACATCGTCCCACTCTCCCTTGTTCCACAGCGCGAGGGCCAAGTTGATCTGCGAGCCTGCGATCCAGTAGGTCACTCCCGTGCCCCTCGCCACGTCAACGGCCTCCCGCCCGAACTCGATCGCCTTGTCAAGATCACTGAGCATCGAACCCACGGTGAGGTTGAGCAGTGCCTTCGCCAGTGGCACCGGCTGATGCCCTCGCCGTGCGAAGTCGGCCGCTGCGATCAACAGCACCTCGGCGAGCCTGTTCATCCCCTTCCTCGAATAGAGAATTGACATCCCCGCAAGAGAATCGGCCATCTCACCTTCCTCGCCGGCAAGCTCGGCGAGCCTCATACGAACCTCCTCCACCTCACGGACGTCAATCTCCAAATTGGATCCGGCCTTCGACATCGCCGAGGCCAGCCGAAGCAGTGCCGCGTTGGCATCGTCGCGGTCCAACAACTGCTCCCACCTCGGTGTCATCAAGGCGAGAGCCCCCGCGTTGTCGTTCTGCCCGATCAACCCCATCCCGTGTGCTGCCGCAGCACACCCGGCTCCCACGGGATCGTTGCGCTCGTCGAACAGCTTTGTCGCTCTGATGGCGTGACGCTCGGCTTCCTCGTACGAACTGTTGTCGATCAGCGCAAACGCGAGCTCGTACTCGAGTTCGGGTCTGCCCTCGTCGTCGACCAGTTGTGCGAGCGCCGTCTCGAGATGACCGACCGCCTCGGCCGGCGAGCCGAGGGCACGTGCCCTCCCCGCCGCCTTCTTCAGCTGGTCAACCGCTTCGGAAGTCAGATCAGCGACATCCGAATCGGCAGGCACGGCCTCGATCGCATCGAGATAGTGCCGAGCGAGGATCGCCGCGACATCACCGGCTGCTTCGCCCATGGCCTGGTAGCGCGCGATGACGGCGAGATGGGTTGCCTTGCGGTCGCGTCGTGACAACGTCGCATACGCGACCTGACGCACCACCGATTGGGTGAATTTGTAGGCCCCGAAGTCGGCGTTGAGCCTGCTGGTGACCTGGTCGAAGATCTGCAACCGAACCAGACTGGTCAGCACCTCGTCGACATTGTTCAACTCGTCGCACAGGGCGGCAATGGCGTCCCTCCCGAATGACGTGCCCACCACGCTGGCCTGGTCGACGACCCGTCGTTCAGCCGTGGACAAGGTGTCGAGTCGTGCCGCGATCAATGCCTGCAGTGACGCAGGGGCGCCGATCGACTCCAGATCGAGGGCCCGCGGATCGGCCAAGACGTACTGACCCCCGCGAGGGATGATCAGGTCGCGATCGATCAGTGAGCGGACAGTCTCGACCGCGAACAGTGGAATGCCATCGGACCGTTCGACCAACGCCGTGCGGATGTCGTCCGGTAGACCCACCACCAATCCGTCGAGCAGGTTGGACATGTCGCGAGGATCCAGCAGCGGCAGGTGCACGACCGTCGCCTTGCGGTTGGTGGCCAGCGAAGGATTGCTCTCGATGAGGCCCGGCCGGGTGAGCAGAGCCACGAAGCACGGGAAATCAGCAGCCATCAACAGGTGCTCGACAAAGGACAAGAGCCCATCGTCGGCATACTGCGCGTCATCGATGACAAGCACCACCGGATCGCCCTCGCTGGCCCGGTCAAGGAAGGTTGCCCACGCGGAGAACAGGTCCTCCCGGGGGAAGGTGCCGACCGACCCGATGCCAAGCAGAGCACCCATCCTCGGTCGCAGCCACGTGCGCTCTTCGTCATCAGACACGTAGCGCTGGAGGCCCGCGTCGAGCAGCTTGGCCGGGTCGTCCTCGTCGGGTTCGACAGTTCGTAGCCGACCGCGGATGGCCTCGGCGAGGGCGTAGAACGCCACTCCCTCGCCATAAGCCACGCAGTTTCCGTTGTGCCACGTGACGGGCGTCGACAAGCCGTCGATGTACTTCTCGAACTCCCACGCCATTCTGGACTTGCCCACCCCTGGTTCACCGTCGAGCACGAACAGTGCTGGCTTGCCGGTCTCCTCGGTCGAGTGGAAGATCTCCTTGAACAATCGCAGCTCACGGTCGCGGCCCACCAGCGGCGCCTCGAGCCCGTCAGCGCGTTGGGCACCGCGTACGGCGGCAACGACCGCGCGCACCGACCACAGCGGCACCGGATCGGCCTTCCCCTTCATCCGATGGCTGCCAACGTCGAGGTAGGAGATCGCGGAGGAGGTGAGGAGGCGGGTGGTCTCGTCCACCCACACCTGACCCGGCTCTGCAGCGCTCTGGACCCTCGACGCTGTGTTGACGGTGTCACCGGCAACCATCCCTTGATGCTCGGCACCGATCGTGACCGCCACCTCTCCGGTCACAATCCCCACCCGGAGGGCAAGCCCGGGTACGCCGAACTCCTCCCCGAACTCTTCAACCTTGTTGACCAGCTCGAGGCCGGCGCGGACGGCCCGCTCCGCATCGTCCTCATGGGCCGTGGGCACACCCCACACGGCCATCACCGCGTCGCCGATGAACTTTTCGACCGTGCCGCCGTAGCGGCCGATGATCAGTCGACACTCCTCGAAATAGCGCGACAACAGCTCGCGTACGTCTTCCTGATCGCGCGACTCCGACAACGAGGTGAACCCCACAATGTCGCCGAACAGCACACTGGTCACCCGGACCGCGGCCGAGGCGACGTGGGGCGATGATGGCTGGGCGGCCTGAACCGCACTCTGACCAGCTCCACAGCTGCTGCAGAACTTGGCAGCAGGGTCAATTGGCTCGGCACAGGAGCGGCAAACCGGGGCCGCGAGCGCCATCCCGCACTCCGCACAGAAGCGAGCACCGTCAGGCTGCTGTGTCGAACACCCCGCGCACACCGCCATGTCAGACCGTCAATCGTCTCGACACGATGTCGTCAGCGGCGAGGAACGCATCACGCTGGCCGTTGACGGCGTCGAGGAATTCATCTCGGTCCAAGGCCATGAGAATCGTGTCCTCCACAGCGGTGATGGTGGCCGTACGCCGAACGTCCCGCAGAAGGCCAATCTCACCGAAGAACTCCCCCGGTCCTTCGCGCCGCAGCACGGCGCCGTTCTGGGTGACCTCGACAAGACCGGACTCGATGACGAAGAACCGGTCAGACTGTCCACCTTCCTCCAGGACGATGGTTCCCGCCGAGACTGACATCGGGACAAGGTGTCGCGCGAGGCCCTCGACAGTGCCCGGAGTGAGAGGCGCGAAAATCGCAATCTGGCGGAGCAGCTCAAGGCCCGGAGGCGCCGTCAAGCGGCCATCAAGTCGACGCATCCGCGGCAGGAATGGCATAGCGATCGCGGCCACTCCAAGTCCGATCACTCCAACAGCTGCTCGGAGGCTCATGTAGTGCAGGAGGACCGGCATGAGGAACGACCCCAAGGCCATCGTCCCGATCAGGCAGGCCTCAATGGCGCCGAACACCCGTCCCATCGCTTCATCAGGGGTCAACCGCTGGATGATCGTGTCCATGTTGACGTCGACCAGCGGATTGGCGAGTCCAAGGAATGCCACCGCGGCGAAAACCGTGGCCGGCGTCGGCCACGCAGTCACAAGCAACAGCGGCAGCGCCCACAGAATGACGCCAGTGGTCATGTCAGTTGCCAGTCGGCGGCGGCCTGCCCGCGCGATGGCAATCAGACCACCGACGATCGCGCCCACACCGAGCACCGAGTCGAGGAAACCAACGCCTTCAGCCCCGATGCCGAGCACCTCGACAGCCATCACCACGAGAAATACGGCTGAAGCCCCGGCGACAACCGTCTGGGCGGCGACCATCAGGACAACGATGGACAGGTCACGGTCGGAGAAGATCGTACGAAAGCCATGGGTGAGCTCGACGAAGAAGCTCTCCTCCTCTTCAACGGCCTCCGTGTCAGGGGGCGTGACGGTTGGCACCCGGTCAAGCGGTCGTACGGAGATCCCCATCACCAAGGCCATCGACCACGCGAACGTGACGACGTTGAGCAGGAACACAACCTCGATGCTCGTGGCCGAGATCAGCAGTGCGCCAAGTGCTGGGCCGACGAAGAACGCGAGACTCTCGATCGTGCTTGAGGCGCCATTCGAAGCGGTCAACTCCTCAGGCGTGTTTGCCAAGCGCGGCATGAGCGCTCTCTGGGCGCATCGGAACGGCGTGCCCATCAGCGACGTCAGAGTCGCAAGAATGAAGATCGGTGCGGCTGGAGTGTCGGTGATCAGGCATATCGCCGCCGCCAGGACCAACATCGATCGCGCCAAGTCAGCGGCGATCATCACGGACTTGCGGGGGAACCGATCCACCAATGTTGCCGCGAAAGGGGCAGTCACTGCCATCAGTCCGAGACGTATCGCTGTCCACACACCAACGGCAGTCACCCCGCCGACGCCATAAGCCCACACCGTCACCGCAGTGGCATAGGCCCAGTCGCCGATCATGGAGCCGGCGAGCGCGAGCTGGACCTTGCGCAGTCCTGGATTGGCCACAACCGCGCTCAACGACGTGCGCATCTCCCGCAGGGAAGCTCTGATCACGCCCAACTCGACGGCAGGCACGGGGCCCGTCGACTTCTCCTCCGGGTCGGACACCGTCATGAGTCCTCCGATCAACGGGTTGAACGCATGTCAAACCGTTGAATTTGACCATAAGGCAATCCTCGGGAAATGCGTCCCACTTTGGCTCGGTCTTTTGCGTGCCTCATCAGCACCACAGGGGTGGCACTCCACGAAGATCGCTCGTCGTCAATCGTTGTTAGGGTCGAGGCATGCGCCGATTTGCCTTCGTGACCCTGATCGTTCTCCTGCTCACTGGATGCAATGGTGGATCCGACGACGGCTCAAAGACCGGCAGCAGCGACAAGGACGGGTCCACGGCGAGCGCGACGCCGACACCCACCGGACCGTCGTGCGCTGACATCTGGAAGGCAGACGAGACGCTCCCGGACGACTACACGTCATGCGTTCTTGACGGCGCCATTGCGCCTCAGGAGGTCTACGAGTGCCTCGACGGCACCAAGTTGGTCGCGTTCAACGACGCGATGTACGCCGTCACCGGCGGCAAGATCCTCGCGCCCGAGATCCAGCCGATGCAGGACACCCCCGAGTACGGCAAGGTCTACGCCGACTGCACCGGCGAGTAGGCCACCCTCAACGCTCGATTGGTTCGTCGAGGGTGGGTTCGTCGTCACGCTCGCTGCCGGTGCCCTCGACGTTCTCCGGATATTCAGGGGTGTCTGTTTCGTCCGCGAAGTCCTTTGTCGGCTCGGGCTCCTGCTCCGACGGCGTCTGCGATGCCACAACGTCTCCCATGCTTGGTGCGGGTGGGCCAATGCCGCATGCGGATGACCCACCCGACTTTTCATGAAGGCTTGTGGCGACCCACGTACCCCGGGACCGGCCCAGTTAACCCCCAAGACCCAGCCCAACGCATCGAACACATGTTCTACTCTGGATGGGTGAGCGCCAATCCCCCGAAGGCCGACGCGTGGCCGCCATTCAAGCGGGTTCGGTTCGTGCTCGTACGGCGCGAGCCATGGACCGCGTTGCCTGCCCAGGGGCTGGTGCTCGACTGGCGCAGGACCGGCAAGCACCATCAGGCACTCGTCGCGTACGTCGACGATGCGTTGCACCCCAGGCGCATCATCACCGAGTGGATGCCGGCGGAGAAGCTGACTCCCATCAGGGCTGATCCCAACGTCATCGACTTCGGCAGGTCGCCGTGGGATCGGCGCCGGTGATGGTGGGCGCACTCCCACATTCAGGCGGCAGACTTCCAGGTGTCGCGCCCGCTCGATACGGTGAATGAGTGATCAGCCTTGCCGCAGCCCTCGGTGTTGCAGCCATCGCATTCGGACTGGTCGTCACACCTGGGCCCAACATGATTTATCTCGTGTCACGCTCCCTGTCGCAAGGTCGCCGCGCCGGCCTCATCTCCCTCATGGGTGTCGCCTGCGGATTCCTCGTGTACCTGCTGGCCACGACCGCGGGTCTTGCTGCGCTGTTCGTGGCTGTGCCGGCGCTGTTCATCGTCGTGAAGATGCTCGGCGCCGCATACCTGCTCTATCTCGCCTGGACCCTGCTGCGTCCTGGTGGGCGGAGCATGTTCACCCCTGACACAAACGCGCGACCGCACTCGTCCCGCAAGGCTGTTCGTCATGGGTCTGTCGACCTGCCTGCTCAACCCGAAGATCGCCCTGATGTATGCCGCCCTGCTCCCCCAGTTCGTCGACCCCACCGCACCGGCCTCGACACAGCTGCTGTTGCTCGGTCTGGTGCAGATCGCGGTCGCCGTCTCCGTCAACGCCGGATGGGTGTTCGCCGCAGCTTCGGTGGCCACCCTCTTCCGTGCACGCCCCCTCGCGCAGCGCGTGCAGCGTTGGGTTGCCGGCTCATTCCTCGGCGGATTCGCGGTGCACCTCGCCGTCGCTCCGCACCAGGCCTGACCCTCCAAACGCAGTCCAGACGCGCCTGCGGCTGCCCCTGCTGAAGTTTCACGATTTGGCGCCCGCTGACACCTTCTCGTGTCACGCTCGTGCCATGACCGACACCCCGAGCGCCGCCCCCGGTTGGTATCGGGATGCGCAGGGCGAGATGCGCTACTGGGACGGCCACGCGTGGACCGGACACACCGCGAGCAACTACCGAGCTGCGCCGACGCTGGGCAATCCGGCACCGGGCGCTCCGACGGCACCCACTACCGCCTTCAACGTGGTGGACGAGATCGGAGGTCGTCCGTGGAGGAGCAGGTGGCAGTTCTGGTTGGCGATCACTGTGGCGACCTTCTTGGCCATCGGTGCGATCGGAAACGCCACCACCGACAACTCGACCGAAAATGCGTCAAGCACAACTGCTCCAACGTCACCCGGACCCACGTCCAGCACCGAACCGACCAAGCCACCCATCGAGCTCCTGTACGTCACCAACCAGAAGGACGGGGACTCATGGGATGCATCAGACGGCAAGGAATACCGCCTGGGGCTGATCAACACGCCGGAGCGGAACGAGCAGTGCGGGTCTGAGGCAACGGCCTTCACCAGACAGTTCCTCGAATCCGGATTCACCGCCAACGCATACTCGACGGACACCTACGGGCGAACGGTTGCCGAGGTGTTCGACCAGGACGGCGAGTCACTGAACGTCGCCCTCGCGAAGAGCGGCCTCGGCGATGGCCGCTATCTCGAACAGTTCCGCCATGAGAATCCCGACCTCGGACGGCGCCTCGACAGCGCCCTCGCGTCAGCCGCGACGCCGGACTGCCGCAAGGCCGTCGCGCCCGCTCCGCTCGTCAACAAGCCGAGCGCGGCTCCGAAGGCTGCGAGCGACTGCATGCCCGGCTATTCACCGTGCCTCCCGATTGTCGACGATCTTGACTGCGGAGACATCGGCCGACCGGTGAAGGTGACGGGCGATGACCCGTACCGGCTGGATCGGGACAAAGACGGCACCGGCTGCGACTCCTGACACAAGAAATGCCCTCCAATTGGAGGGCATTTCATCGGTGGGCGATACTGGGTTCGAACCAGTGACCTCTTCGGTGTGAACGAAGCGCGCTACCACTGCGCCAATCGCCCGGTGCGTCAGAAACACTAACCTATGCGCGTGACCCTCTCGAATGCGGTTGACCAGCCACGTCTGCGCAAGACCGCGATGATTGTTGACGTACTCGCGAAGGTCGGACTGGTGGTCCTGCTGATCATCGCGGTGGCCTATCCCGATCTCGGCAATGTGCGCGGCAAAGCGTCCGGCGTACGCGCAATCGCCTACCCCGCCGGCGCATTGGTGGTCCCGCTCCTGTGGTGGATCCTGTGGCGTCGTCGGGCGTTCCCGTGGCTCGGCGATGCCTTGGTGACGCTGCCCTGGTTCACCGACACCCTGGGCAACCGGCTCAACCTGTTCGACACGATCAGCTGGTTCGACGACTGGATGCACTTCATGAACTGGGCGCTGCTCACCGCGGGCGTGCTGATCCTGACGCTTCGTTCATCCGCGTCACTGCGCGAGACCATGGAACGTGCGCTGGCCTTCGGGGTCACCGCCGCGCTCGGCTGGGAGGTCGCCGAGTACTTCGCGTTCATCCGCGACTCCCCCGAGCGCGCCACGGCATACACCGACACCTTGGGCGACCTCAGCCTCGGCTCGCTCGGCTCGATACTCGCCGGAATCGTGGTGTACGTGCTGTGGCGCCGCGGCACCCTGCAGACCTCACCGCACCTGGCGTAGGACACGCATCGACACAGCTCAGCACGTCATGCGCGAAAAGTTTCTTGCTGCTCACGACAACTTTTGGGCCGATCCACGCATCTCACCATGCGTCGGGGAAGTACTAATCAGGAGAAGTCATGAAGAGCAAGACGCTATTGACCGTCATTGCGGTCTGCGCGATCGCTGGCGTACTCGCGGGCGTCGGTATCCGAGAGCTGCGCGACGCCAGTCCCGCCTCCGGAGACAACACCGCGAGTCCCATCAAGCCGACACCGGCGGCACACTCGGATGAGCATCCGGCGCTCGATGAACTCGTCATCAAGCCCGGAGCCGTCGGACCAGTCACGGTGGGAATGAGCAGCGAGGAAGCACTCGCGACCGGATTGATTGGTCCAGGACCAACCGATCTCGGCGAGGGATGCATCCGGCCGCTGCTCGCGTGGAAGGCACCGTACGCGAACGCCCTGGACGTCCAGTCCCTGGAATCAGGCAAAGTCGTCTCGTTGGGCGTCTCGAAGAAGGGCCCTGCCACGTCAAACGGGCTGGGAATCGGCAGCACGTTTGCTGAGGTCCAGGCCGCTCTGGGTGGAGCCAAAGCCGAGCAGGCTGGCTACGGCCAGGCTGGTCTGTTTGAGTACGACTCCGCCAGTGAGAGCTGGGTTGGATTCCTGTTCGGCGAGGCCCGCGGTGACGTGAAGGCCGATGCGAAAGTGTCGTTCATCGAGGTCACTCAGGGCGCAAAGCCGGCCCTGATCCGCGACGGCTGCTGATCCACTCGAGGCCGAGGCCCGTCAGAATGTGACGGGCCTCGGCCAAGAGTGCATTGACGATTCGCCCGTGAGCTCAGGGATCGATGTCCTTGACCGACTCGCGAGCCCAGATCTCCTGAGCCTTGAGCGTGACCGGACCGGGAGCCGGCAATTCACGCTCATCGCCGTGTTGACCAAGAACGTGCGAGATGGCCTGCACATCACGGGTCGTGCCGACCAGGATCACCTCGTCGGCCTCCTGCAACACCTCGATCGGTGCGTCGCGCTCCACCACATCGAGCTCGTCCGCGCACCACTGGAGCACCAGCGCACGGGTCACCCCGGCGAGCGGCCCCGCCTTGAGCGTCGGCGTCACGAGCGTGTCACCGAGGACATACATGATGTTGGATCCGGTGCCCTCGCAAAGATCGCCGACTGTGTTGGGCATGACAGCCTCCGATGCACCTCGTGCCAACGCATATTCGACCATCAGGGCGTTCTCGGCGTACGACGTGGTCTTGAGCCCGGCGAGAGCCCCACGCTCGTTGCGTGGCCACGGCACGGTGGCGATCTTGCTCACCGAAGGCGGACGGTCGCAGGGTTCGGTGATGACCACCTGCGTCAGCCCTGACGTACCTCGCGGGGAGCCGAGCGGACCGGGGCCAGAGGTCACCGTCAGCCGAATGCGACCGAACGGCAGGTCCTGCCCCTCCATCGTCGCGGCGATGCCTTCGCGGATCGCGCCGATGTCAGGCTGACCGATGCCGAGGCCAGCCGCAGAGAGCACCAGTCGATCCAGGTGCCGGGTCAGCGCGAACGGCTGCCCCTGCTCGATCTTGATCGTCTCGAACACGCCGTCTCCGACGATCATGCCGTGGTCGAGGGCGCTGATCGACGCCTCATCCGGCGATCCCAACAAGGAGCCGTTGAGCCAAGTCTTCATGTCCATCACCGTACGCTGGCGCCATGCCCACGCAAATGAAGCCAGGCGACACCGTCGCACCTCGCACGCTGACGACGATCGACGGCTCTACGGTGGACATTCCGACCGCAGACCAGCTGGTGCACCTGCAGTTCCGCCGGTTCGCCGGCTGCCCGATCTGCCACCTCCACCTGCAGCAGGTGGTCAAGCGCCATCCCGAGATCACCGAGCACGGCATCACCGAGGTCGTGGTGTTCCACTCGGACGCCGAGCTCCTGCGCTCGTACGAAGCCGACCTCCCGTTCGCCACGATCGCCGACCCTGACAAGGAGCTCTACCGCGAGTTCGGCGTCGAGCGCTCTCTCGGTGCGGTCCTCAAGCCCGCATCATGGCGATCCATGATCGGCGGGCTGGGCAAGGGCTCGACTCTGAAGGGCGCTCTCAACCCCTCAGAAGACCACCTCGGCAAGCCTGCAGATCTGCTGATTGACTCTGCTGGCAGGGTCATTGCGAGCCACTACGGCAAGCACGCCAACGATCAGTGGTCGGTCGACCAGATGCTGGCTCACGCACGGGGCTGATGTCACGTCGACCCAGTTTGGGTTCGCCGGTCCGTATCGGCTAAAGTCTCGTGTCGCCTCAATTTGGGGCAGTGCGGACATAGCTCAGTGGTAGAGCATCACCTTGCCAAGGTGAGGGTCGCGAGTTCGAATCTCGTTGTCCGCTCGGAGCGGGTCTCCATACCCATCCAGCGGTGGGTTGGCCGAGAGGCGAGGCAACGGACTGCAAATCCGTTTACACGGGTTCAAATCCCGTACCCACCTCGAATGACTCACAACTGAATAGCACGGGCGATTGGCGCAGCGGTAGCGCGCTTCCCTGACACGGAAGAGGTCACTGGTTCAAACCCAGTATCGCCCACTATCGACACAACAGCAGGTCAGAGGCCCTTTTTGAGGGCCTCTTTCCATGTCTGCTAACAGCCGGTCAGAGGTCCTCTCGTGAGCCTCTCTCTGTTTCCGGGGACATCCGTGGCTTCGCCCTCGAACTAGGGTGCCTTGCATGGAACGTCACCTGGAATGGGGCAATGCTCCGGGCCCGGCCGTCGTTCGCGTGCCTGCCGTTGAAGTCCGCGGTGGCTTGGTCATGCTCCACGGCGCTTCAGATGGTCGCGCCCACCAACCCCTGTTCGACCAGGTCGCCGATCAGCTGGCACCGATCGGGGTCGCCGTGCTCAGCTACGAACGCCGCGCCGTCGAGCACGGTGACACGCCGTTCGCTGTGCAGGCAGCCGACGCCGTAGCGGCGATGCGCGCCTTGAGGGTCGAGCTGCGCTGCCCCGTGGGTGTCTTCGGATTCAGCCAAGGAGCATGGGCTGCCACCTTGGCCGCGGCCGACGAGGTCACCGACTACCTGGTCGTGCTCGGTTGCAGCGGTGTCAGCCCGGCCGAGCAGATGCGCTTCTACACCGACGAACTGCTGCGCCGCAACGGGTTCAATGATCGCGACCGGTCGCGGGTGCGCCACCTGCGGACCCAGCTCGAGGACCACCTGCGCGCCACGACGCCCGCCGGGACTCATCAGGACGAGCTCGCCGCCTCGCTCAGGGATGCTGCAGGAGAACCCTGGTTCGATCAGGCGTACCTGCCATCAGAACCTCCGCCCCCGGACGCCACCTGGCCTGACATGGACTTCGACCCGGTACCCGCCTTCCGGAAGGTACGTGTTCCTGTCCTCGCGATGTGGGGCACCGATGAGGAGTGCGTCCCGCGACAAGCGAGCCGCGATGCCTGGCAGACGTCCGGTGCGGACGTCACCTTGGTCGACCTGCCGGCATGCGGCCACTGGCCGGTCGCCGGCAGCGGGGCACCGGGGTACGCGGGTTGGGAACTCGATGAGCTGTCCGAGGACTTCACGGCGTCCATCGCCAGATGGCTGGACAACCTGCTTCGCAACCGCGCGTAGAAACCTCAGGCGGCAGCGCTCAGGTGGGCGCAGACGTTGTCCTCGACTCCCCTGGTCCACGGCGAGCGTGCGAGTGCCGTCGGCGGAGAAGTCGACGACGTGGTGGCCGCGGAAGATGTAGTAGCCGCGGGGCAGGCCGATGTCTGTGGCGTGGAAGCCCATGCCGACCGGGCCGCGCATCTCGTAGCTCTGCATCGTGCCGTCCGGACGAAGCGTCTGGATCGCGACGCCGCTGCTGTTGACGGTGTATGTCGCCCCTGTCTCGTCGTTGGTGAACGTGCCGATCAGCAGGCCCCGGAACTGCACCTGCTCCACCGCGCCGCCGTCGTAGCGGCTGAGCACCCGCTGCCGGAGGTCTTGCTGGTCGGGCGCGTAAGAGAAGCCGAAGTCGCAGTAGGTGCCGGCAGGTACGGAGAACGATTCCTGGGTCACCGGCTCCCACCTCTCCGGGGTCTGGGCCTGCGCCGTTGACGCAGTCAAAGGTGTCGCGATCAGTGCGACGAGCAGGGCGGTGCCGCCGAGGCGGGCCAGTGTGGTGCGGATCTTCATGTGTGGCCTCCATGCCGAGTTCAAAGAAGTAACCATTTAGATCTATCTAATGGTTAAATGGATACATGGTCAAGGGGTCGGCGGACGGCGCTTGGTGGGTGCGAGTCCGCGGTCTGGTGCTTCCCAGATCGATCGCCGGCCACCTGGCGCTCGAGCTGCCCAACACCTGGGCGGGGTGGTCACAGGATGGCGTCCCCCTCCACCCGGACCAGCAGGCCGACCGCGACTACCTCAAGTCCCCAGAGCACCTCGACGTGCTGGCCCGTGACCGCGGACTGCTGGCGGAGGATGCGCCGGGCTGCGACCAGGCAGCCCTCGAGGAGGCGCGCAGGTTGCGCCCCGTCGCCTACCGCGTGGCACGGGGACTTGGATCGCCCGCCGACCTCGACCAGGTCGCCGACCTCGCAGCTGAGGCGCGAGCGCATTCACGTCTCGTCCGGGTTCACGACGGCTCAGCGCGATGGGCGCTGCAGCACTCGGCCGGCCCGCGAGCGGTCGTCCTCGCAGCCGGCTCGGCACTGGCCGACCTCCTCACCCTCGGCGAGCCGCAGCGCGTGCGCTCATGTCCGGGCCATGACTGCGGCTGGCTCTTTCACGACACCTCGGGTCGCCGCCGATGGTGCCAGATGGCAGTGTGCGGAAACCGCGCCAAGCAGGCCTCGTTCCAGGCACGAAACCCCCACTAGCCTCAACCACGGTGGAGGTGATCGGCGTACGAGGCCAACATCTCCGGACTCACCAAACTCGCGCGACTGGTGCAGATTCCGTGACAAGGTGCCGCATCGCGCTCTAGCCTTCGGCGTATGACGATCGAAGACAGGTCGCGGCCCGTCAAGCGACCCAAGCGCGTGGTCGAGAGTGCCGAACCTGTCGCAGTGCCAGAACCCGAGCGAGAGCCGGAGCACGAGGACGGCCTCCTCATCGACCAGCTGAGCGAGCGACTGGAGTCCCTTCAGCTTCTCCGCGCTGGCGATGACGAGGCCGACACCAATCGGCTGCTTGAGGCGTTCGGCAGCAGCGGCATCATCGAAGACACGATGCTCAAGGAGCTCAGCAGCCAGAGCACCTCTGCGCCACACCGAACGCTTCGACGAGGCGCACCGCAGGGCGATGCGCGCACTGGAAGTGTTCGACCGCAACGCATCCCGTCCACCATCGGCGCTCAAGACCCCCCGGCTGATCAAGCCGATCGCCGAGCGGATCGTGCAGCTGTTCATCACCTTCATCGTGCGCAGTCACCAGAAGCGTCTGGTCAAACACCTGCGGCAGCTCTACGCGCTGCGCGAGGCCAACAGCCCAGTCGGCTCCGACGACTATCAGCAGCTCGCCACAGCACGCATCCAGGTTGACGCCATCACTCCTGACCTCAACAAGTCGAGTCTGCCGTTGCCCGCATTCCTCATCGGCGGCGCAGCCATCTCAGGTTCGCTGTCCTTTGTCGGCAAGAGTCTGACGACCGACCTCGGACGATTTGGCTTTGCTGCCGGATTCCTCATCGTCGGGCTCGGGTTGTTCTGGTGTGTCCTCAAGGCCGCGGGCATCGCCCGCAGCCGAGGTCGCATCGCCCTCGATGCGTCATTCAAGGCGTTGTGGGAGGTCATCGGCGACGCGGGCGAACCGCCCAAGGATCAGGCCAAGCTGTTCGCGGTCATCGCATCGCTGCTGCTCCTGGCGATCTGGATCGTCGTACCAGGGGTGCTCGGATATCAGGTGATCAAGCAGGCGTTCTAGGACGTGGTGGCCGGCGTCGACTCAGACTTCCAGGTGAACTCCCCGTTCGGGCCGTCGATCGTCACATTTGCGATCGCAATGGGTTCCTTGCGATCTGGGAAGAACACGTCACAGGTGAAGACCGTGCCGATCGCCTGATCGACCTTCTTGGGGCAATCAGCCTTGACCTGGCGGCCCGCGTTCTGGGTCAGCCGACGTTCAATGTTTTCTTCGACACCATCGGTCGACATCATCACGACAGGTATGACGGTCGGCTCGGCACCAGCCTTGTTCTCTTCACTGTTGCTGTCGATGAACCAGAAGATTGCGCCCGCAATCATCAACAACGTCGCGACCAGGAATGCGACATTGGTCGCTACTTTGCTCATGCCCACAACACTAGTGCGAGGGGTTCAGCCGCATCTGCTCGACCGCTGCGTTGATCGCCGCACCGATCAGGACGGCGATCGAAAGCACGTACAACCACAGGAGAACGGCGATGGGTGCGGCGAGCGGGCCGTAGATGGACGTGCCTCCGGAGGAGAACCCGAGCGCCCACCGTACGAAGTAGCTGCCAAAGATCCACAGTGTCAGCGTGAACACGGCGCCGGGCATGCCGATCATCCACTTGCGACGGACGGGAACGGCCAGGTGATAGAGCGTCGTGAGGAATCCGACGGACAGCACCAGCACGGCCGGCCAGTAGAAGTACTTGAGGAATCGGAACTGGTCCGGCATGACATCGGCCGCGACCTGCGGCCCTGCAAGCACCAGCGGTACGAGGACGATGCCCACCATCAGCGCCACGATGTAGAGCGTGAACGACAGGGCCCGCGTCTTGACGATGCCGCGCTTGCCTCCGAGCCCGTAAAGGATGGTGATCGTGTCGATGAAGACGTTCAGGGCTCGTGAGCCTGACCAGAGGGCGAGCACGAAGCCGATCGAGATGACGTCAATGCGCCCGCTGCCGAGCACGTCGTCGAGCGTCGGGGCGATGACCTCTTCGACCGTGTCGGGGGTCAACGCCTGCGAGGCAAGCTCAAGCACCCGCGTCTTGAGCACGTCGACCTGAGCAACGTCGAACCGCTCGGCGATGAACCCAATCGTGCCGGCGAGACCGAACACCAGCGGAGGCAGGGAAAGGATCGCAAAGAACGCCGCTTCTGCCGCAAGTCCGGTGACGCGATAGCGGAAACAACTGCTGACCGTGCGGGCGATCAGCTCTTTGACAAGCAGCCAGAACGTTGCAAGACCGCCCTGTCGGTCTACCGGTTCGACCGCCATGGCTCTACCGTAGCGACATGGATCCCCTGCAACGCGCACATCAGCGTCAGGAGATCGCATTGGTCCGGCCACCTGCAGCGACCAGCCACCACACCCCCATGGAGACCTGAATGCGCCGACCGATCACGGGGGCGCTGCTTTCAGCGATCCTCACGCTCACTGCTGCCATGGCGCTGCGCGCCGCCGACGCGACGATCGCAGTCGCCGCGGTCGCCGCAGTTGCCGTGCTGTTCACCTGGTACGCGCAGCTTCATTCGACCGATGAGCGTGGCACGCTCGGTCTGGCCAATCCCGCGTCAGCCGTCACCCTTGCGGTCGTTGGGCGTCGACCGTGGTCCACGCTGCTTCCGGTGTTGGCTGCGCACACGATCGGCGCCGTGCTCGGTGGCCTCGCAGCGCTGGCGCTCGATGACCGGCTCGGAGACACCTTGGTGTTCACTCAGCCCGGCCTGATCATCACAGCTGTCGGCGCAACCCTGGTGGGCCTGGTGGGGGCCTGGGCAACGCTCAGCGTCGACGGTGGTGGTCACGAGGGGCTCAGCGCGGTCCCCGTGATCGTCGGAGGCGCGGTGCTGCCGCTGGGCCTCTTCACCGTCTTCCAACCAGCTGCCGTCATCGGACTCGCCACGGCAGGCTTGGTGCCATGGGACGTGGCGCTGGTGGCCGCTGGAGCGGTCCTCGTTGCGTCAGGAATCGGCGCATACGTCGTCTCGCTGCTCGTTCCGCAGGAGTGACACGGACCACACCTGACCTCGTTGTGCCGTGTTGACTGGTGCTCAGGTGTCCACGATGTGGATGCCCGTCCCATATTGTGGGACGTGTCCTTGCCGTACGGATCAGCGCTCCCCACACTGAACGCATGCTTTGCGCACAGACCCTCTGGCTCGTGGGACGTATCCACGTTGACCTCGGTCGTGCCCGCAACATGATGTGTCGCTGACAACGCGCCCCCTTTTGCATTCAGCATTCTCCCGGGCAGCGCGGCGACAAGCCTCTCGCCGTCCGACGCTGCCCCCTTTTCTAGGGAACCCCATGGCATCCGCACTCGGCACCGACACACCGCCCCGCACCCCGCGCCCCAAGCGCGGCGAGGGCCAATGGGCTCTGGGTTATCGCGAACCCCTCAACGCCAACGAACAGTCCAAGAAGGACGACGACCCGCTGAACGTACGCGCACGCATCGAGAACATCTATGCGCACCGCGGGTTTGAGTCGATCGATCCCGGTGACATGCGCGGCCGCTTCCGTTGGTGGGGCCTCTACACACAACGCAAGCCAGGGATCGATGGTGGAAAGACCGCAACGCTCGAGCCCGAAGAGCTGGAAGATTCGTTCTTCATGCTCCGCGTGCGCATCGACGGAGGCCAGCTCAACCTCGAGCAGCTCCGTACGGTGGCGGACCTGTCGATCGAGTACGGCCGCGACAGCGCAGACCTGACCGACCGGCAGAACATCCAGTACCACTGGATCGACATCCGCGACGTCCCGACGATCTGGAATCGGCTCGAAGCAGTCGGCCTCTCGACCCAGGAAGCGTGCGGCGACTGCCCTCGGGTGATCCTCGGCTCCCCCGTGGCCGGCGTGTCCATGGACGAGATCATCGACGGCACACCTGCAGTCGAAGCGATCGAGAACCAGTTCATCGGCGACAAGGCGTTCTCAAACCTTCCGCGCAAGTACAAGACGGCGATCAGCGGCCACCCCGGCCACGACGTCGTCCCGCAGATCAACGACATCGCCTTCGCCGGTGCAGTTCACCCCGTACTCGGTCCTGGCTTTGACCTCTGGGTCGGCGGTGGCCTGTCCACCAACCCGATGCTCGCGCAGCGGCTCGGCGTATGGGTGGCGCTCGATGAGGTGCCCGAGGTGTGGAAGGCCGTGACCAGCGTCTTCCGCGACTACGGCTACCGCCGTCTGCGCACGCGGGCCCGGCTGAAGTTCCTGATCGCCGACTGGGGTGTCGAGAAGTTCCGTGAGGTCGTGGAGACCGAGTACCTCGGCCGGACGCTGATCGACCTCGAAGCACCGGAGGCGCCTGAGACCCCCGCCGATCATGTCGGCGTGTTTCGTCAGAAGGACGGCAGGTTCTTCGTCGGCGCAGCTCCCACCGTGGGCCGCATCTCCGGGACGCTTCTCAACCAGTTCGCCGACATCGTCGAGGCGCACGGCAGTGACCGCGTACGCACGACGCCGATGCAAAAGCTCCTCGTGCTCGACGTCGACGAGGACAAGGTCGAGTCGCTCGTCAGCGCCCTCGCCGAGATCGGACTGCATGCCCGTCCGTCGCAGTGGCGTCGCAACACGATGGCGTGCACCGGTATCGAGTACTGCAAGCTCGCCATCGTCAACACCAAGGACCGGGCACGCGATCTCATCGCCGAGCTCGAGCAACGCGTCCCTGAGCTGGACACGCCGATCACCGTCAACGTGAACGGCTGCCCCAACTCCTGCGCGCGCATCCAGACCGCCGACATCGGTCTCAAGGGGATGCTCGTGATGGACGAGCACGGCGAACAGGTCGAAGGCTTCCAGGTGCACCTCGGTGGCGCACTGGGACTCGAGGCCGGTTTCGGCCGCAAGCTCCGGGCCCACAAGGTCACCGGCGACCAGCTTCCCGACTACGTCGAGAAGCTGTCACGCACCTATCTCGAGCAGCGCGACGACAGCGAGTCGTTTGCCCGCTGGGTCTCCCGAGTCGACGATGAGGTGCTCCGATGATGGAATCGCAGTCCGCGACTCTTCTCGCCGGCGAACACAGACCTTCAGAGCGTTCGCCTCGGTCACGACGAGGGAGCGTCACGTCATGAGAGCCGTGCCGTTCCACTGCCCCTACTGCGCCGACGAGGACTTGCGTCCCCACGGCGAGAAGCATGGCGAGTGGGAATGTCGCTCCTGCCTGAGGGCATTCCGTCTCGGATTCATCGGCCAGCTCGCAAACCCCGTCACCACCAACCCCGCAGCACCCGAAAGGAGGCACACATCATGACCGCACCAGCACTCATTGCTCTTGCGCATGGCAGCCGCGACCCGCGTTCTGCCGCCACCATCAACGCCCTCACGGAGCTGGTCGCATGCATGCGTCCCGACCTCCGGGTGGAAGCTGCGTTCCTTGACCTCGCGGAGCCGAGCTTCGATGAGGCTGTCGACCGCCTGGTGGCCGAAGGGCACCAGGAGATCGTCGTGGTGCCCTTGCTGTTGAGCGAGGCCTATCACGCGCGGGTCGATGTACCGGCCGTGATCGAGTCGGCGGTCGAACGCCACGACGGGATCAAGATCCACGCCACCCGCGTCCTCGGCATGGAGTCGGCGTTCTTCCACGTCCTCGACCGGCGTCTTCGTGAGGCGTTGTCCAAGAACCGCGTACGCGAGCTCGACGCACTTGTGCTCGCCGGAGCCGGCTCATCCGATCCGATCGCCAATGCGGCGATCGCCCGGGTCGCTCGTACGTGGGGAGCCCACCACAAGCTGCCGACGATTGCCGCGTTCGCGTCGAGCGCCCCGCCGGCAGCCGGTGAGGCGGTGCGTGCGCACCGTGCGGACGGGCGACGTCACATCGCCGTCGGCATGCTGTTCCTCGCACCGGGTGTCCTGCCCGATCGGGTCACCGAGCTGGCATTGGAGGCTGGCGCGGTCGCAGTGGCCGAGCCGCTCGGCGCCGACGAAGAGGTGGCTCGCGTCATCCTGGCGCGCTACGCGGTGGGTGCCGTCGACCTCGTCCCTCTGGACCTGCTCTTCGCCTGACCCCCGCTCCTCGAGCCGACCACCGGTCCTCGAGCCGACCACCGCTCCTTGAGCCTGTCGAAAGGACCTCAAGCCGACCCACCGGTCCTCGAGCCGACCCACCGGTCCTTGAGCCTGTCGAAAGGACGGGCTCAAGGGTCGGTCAGGTTGCGGCGAGGCGCGCCTTCTCGGTCTCCACGTCGAAATCGGCAGGCGGCCATGAGAGGTCCAACCCGCGCAGCTTCTCTGCGAGCAGTTCCGCGACGGCCCAGTTGCGGTACCACTTGCGGCCGCTCGGGATCAGGTGCCAGGGAGCCCACTCCGTGCTGCAGCGCTCCAGCGCGATCGCGTAGGCGCGCTGGTAGTCGTCCCACAGCATGCGCTCGTCGATGTCGTTGGGGTTGAACTTCCAGTACTTCGATGAGTCGTCGAGCCGCGCTGCGAGGCGCTCCTTCTGGTCGTCGGCGCTGATGTGCAGGAAACACTTGATCAGCACTCCCCCGGCGTCGGTGAAGGCCTTCTCGAATTCATTGATGGCGTCGTAGCGACGTTCGATCTCCTGGGGGTCCGCGAGCCGGCGTACACGGGCGATCAGCACGTCCTCGTACTGCGAGCGATCGAACACACCGATCCTGCCGGCCTCAGGGAGCCCCTTCTCGATGCGCCACAGGAAGTCATGCTCCAGCTCGGTCTCAGTCGGCTTCTTGAACGAGGTGATCGCGAGTCCCTGGGGATCGACCAGGCCGGCAACGTGCCGGATGATTCCACCCTTGCCGGCTGTGTCCATGCCCTGCAGCAGAAGGAGAACCCTGTGCTGGCTGGTCTCGGCGACGCCATTGGCAAACAGCCGCTCCTGATGCTCGCCGAGCTCCTCACCGAGGGCAGCCATGCCCTTCTTGGTGTCCTTCTTGCCGTCAGATGCGCCGGTCGTCGCCCGGGAGTCGAAGTCGGCGAGGTTGATCGGGCCGCTCACGGTCAGCTGCGATGCGAGGGATGCCATGCCCGGCAGTATGCCAGCGAGCGCGCCTAGGATTGCCCTCATGTTTCCGGACCAGGACGAGCTCGAGCGGCTGTACGCCTATCCCGAGGGAGATCAGCCCTGGGTGCGGACCAACTTCGTGTCGACGCTCGATGGTGCGGCATTCGACGAGAGCGGCAAGTCGGGATCGCTCGGCGGCGACGTCGACACACGGTTGTTTGCGCTGCTGCGCTCACTGGCGGACGTCATCATCGTGGGAGCCGGGACGGCCCGTACGGAGGGCTACCAGCCGGTCGGCGCAGACGAGGTCGACACCGACCTCCGCAGCCGGCTCGGTCTCACTGCCGTGCCGCCCATTGCGGTGGTCAGCCTGCGCCTCGACATACCGAAGGCGCTTCGCGGTCAGCTGCTGATCACGACGACAGACGCTCCAGCGCTCGCCGAGCTCGGTGCCGACATGGACGTGCTCGCCTTCGGCGAGGGTGTCATTGACTGGAATGGGGTGTTCGGGGAGCTGGCGAAGCGCGGGCTGACCCGGGTCCTGTGCGAGGGCGGACCGACGCTGCACGGCGCCCTCGTGGCACAGGACCTGGTCGACGACCTGTGTCTCACGATCGCACCCGTCCTTGCCGCCGGCGCGGCACCGCGGATCGCCCATGGCCCACAGGCCGTGACCCGGCACATGAGCCGCGCCCACGTGCTGGACGCCGAGGGAGTGCTGCTCACCCGATGGGTCCGGCCGTAAGGTGTGGGGACGGACTTCCATCGAGAGGGATCGCCACCATGTTTGACGTTGCACTGCTCATCGAACGCCAGCTCAATGAACTCGACGCCGATCAGATCATCGCGCTGCATGAGGGCCTCGACGACACGGTCGTCTATCACCTGCTCCTGCCCGTGCAGCCCTCCGCTGCGGTGCTCACCGCGTCGATGGGATCACTGGGCGGACAGATCCCCATGACCGAGCCCGATGTGTTCGAAGACGTCAAGCAGGAGATCGTCAACGCCGGTCAGTCCGAGCTCGATGCCAGCGCCGCCCTGCTCAAGCAGCGCGGAGTTGAGGTCACAGCCGAGCTCACCGAGACAGATCCGATCGACGCCCTCATCGCGATGGTCAAGGCGACCGGCTCCGACGAGGTCATCATCTTGACCGAGCCGCACATCGTCAAGGAGTTCCTCCAGATCGACTGGACGTCTCGCGCACAGCGCAAGCTCGACGTACCGAGCATCCACCTGCTCGAGCACGTCCCCTTTGACGCCCAGCGTTAGGTCCGGTTCCTCGGGAGGCCGACCGGGAGCGAGCTCTGCGACACGTCCGGTTCCTAGGGAGGCCGCCCGCGGCCGACCGGGAGCGAGCTCTGCGCTAGGTCCGGTTCCTAGGGAGACCGCCAGCGGCCGACCGGGAGCGAGCTCTGCGAGCGAAGGACGCCCAGCGTTCATTGCGTCTCCCGCGTAGGGTTGAACCATGGCTTATGACGTGGAAAAGACCGAGGCGGAGTGGAAGGCCGAGCTCAGCCCGGCCGAGTACGACGTACTCCGCAAGGCCGGCACCGAGCGGCCCTTCAGCTCGTCATACGAGACTGACCCGACCGTTGGTGTCTATGGATGCCGCGCGTGCGGCGCCGAGCTGTTCCGCAGCGAGACGAAGTTCGACGCACACTGCGGCTGGCCGGCGTTCTACGAACCGCTCGCCGAGGACCGGGTCGAGTACATCGAGGACCGCTCGATGTTCGGCGGTGTGCGCACCGAGGTGCGCTGCGCCCGATGCGGCTCGCACCTGGGCCACGTCTTCAAGGGCGAAGGATTCGAGCACGCCCACCGATGAGCGCTTCTGCATCAACGGCATCGCCCTCACCCTCGAGCCCAAGAGCACCTAACGCCGCGGGATTCGCTGGTTGAGGTGCGAAGGCCGTCCGCGGCCGTAGCCTCGAAACCACCCAAGCTGAATCACCCACCCGAGCCCACGAACTCCCGGGTTTTCGATACGTCGGCCGCAGGCGGCCTCCTACTCAACCAGCGAGATGGCGATCAGGGCCAGAGGGTCGTCAGCTCGCTGACCGTATGAGCCTGACCCGTGTAGAACGGGATCTCGACGCGTACGTGACGGCGCGCCTCCGTGGCGCGCAGCTCGCGCATCAGGTCGACGATGCGATGCAGCTCGTCAGCCTCGAAGGCCAGGATCCACTCGTAGTCACCCAGCGCGAATGACGCGACGGTGTTGGCGCGTACGTCGGGGTAGTCGCGAGCGGCCATGCCGTGCTCCTTGAGGATGTCGCGACGTTCCTGATCGGGCAGGAGATACCAGTCGTACGACCGCACGAAGGGGTAGACGCAGACGAACGGGTGCGTCTCCTCTTCGGCCATGAACGCCGGGATGTGGGAGCGGTTGAACTCGGCCGGACGGTGCAGTGCCATCTGTGACCAGACCGGCGCCATCCGTGACCCGAGGGCGGTGCGACGGAACGCGTTGTATGCAGCCTGCAGCGCTTCGCTGGTTGGTGCGTGCCACCAGATCATCAGGTCGGCGTCTGCACGAAGACCGCTGACGTCATAGGTGCCGCGCACGATGACATCGTCGGCCGCAAGCTTGGTGATGAGCGCTTCGACCTCAGCGGCCTCGGTCTGTCGATCGGCATCGCCGAGCACGCGCTCGAGGCGAAACACCGACCACATGGTGTAGCGGATCGTGTCGTTGATCTCCTTGGCGATCTTGCCTTTGTTCTTGGGCCGTTCGCTGCGCTCGCTCATGAACCCATTGTCCCATCGAGCAGTCGACGCGCGGCGGCCTGCCCGGAGGCGATCACCGCCGGTATGCCGATGCCGCGATAGGCGGCGCCGCAGACTTCGAGCTGCGGCACACCAGCAATGTCGCGGTCGATCGTCTCGACGCGGTCGAGGTGGCCCACGGCGTACTGCGGGAGGCCCCCTCCCCAGCGCTGCACGACGGAGTCGATGGGGTTTGGCAGGCTCCCGAACGCCAGGCGCAGGTCGGCCAGCGCGCGAGCGGTGATGTCGCGGTCGTCGCTCTGCAGCAAAGTCGCCTCGCCCGCCCGTCCGACCGACGCGCGTATGACGGTGCGCCCGGTGTCGGCCACCCAGCCCCACTTGTTGGACGAGACCGTCGCGGCCTTGATGAAGGTGCCGTCGACCGGCGGCACCAGGAACCCAGAACCCTCGAACGCAGGCGCGTCGCCGAAGCCTGGCTCATCGAAGACGTAGGTGACGATCGCAACGCTGGCGTAGTCGATTGCCGCGAGCGCGAACGCCGCGTCGGGGGCGACGTCGGCCAGCAGACGTGCGGCGGCTGGAGCTGGCGCAGCGATGATGACGGCGTCGACGCCAATCACCTCGACGTCGGTCGTCGGCCCCACCGAGAGCTGCCAACCATCGTTCGTCCGGGAGATCTCTCGGACGGTTGCGTCCAGACGCAGCTCGATGCCGGCAGCGACGGCCTCGGGGAGCTGACCGACACCGCCGACCAGACCGGCGAACACCGGCCCGGAAGCCGCTGCCCCGGATCGCGCCTTCGCAGCGCCCGCGAGCAGGTCAGCGCCGAGCGCGGCGATCTGCGGTGCAGTCGCCTGGAGCGAGAGCTGGTCGGCGTGACCTGCATACACGCCGCCGAGCAGCGGTTCGACCAGCCGGTCCAGCACGTCGGAGCCGAGCCTCGCCGACACGAACTCGGCAACCGACACATCGACATCAGGCACAGCAACCCTGTGGGGGTCGACCTCGGCGATGCCCGACGCGGCGAGTGCCGTCACATCTGCGGGGATGCCCATCACCGTCGGCGGCATCGGGCGCAGGGCCCCGCGGGTCCAGATCGCGGCATCACTCGTACGCGGGTTGACCACGCGGTCGTCGAGGCCGACCGCGTGCATCAGGTCGAGACCTTCGGGGCGTCGCGCCAGGACTGACTCCGCGCCAAGATCGAGGGTCAGCCCACCGACCTCGCCGAGCAAAAGCTTGCCGCCGATGCGACTCGAACCCTCGAGGACGATGACATCTGCGCCGCCTGCAGCCAGCTCACGTGCAGCGGCGAGGCCGGCCATTCCCCCGCCAACGACTGCAACGCGCATGCTCAGGCTGTTTCGCTGCCGCGGCCGCTGTACTCGTGCACGAAGTCGACGAGCCGCGTCAGGGTGTCGGGATCGGTTGCCGGCAGCACTCCATGACCGAGGTTGAACACGTGCCCCTCGGCGCCGCGGCCCGCGTCGATGATCTCGGCGGCTCGCGCGTGAACGAGCTCGGTCGGCGCAAACAGCAGCGTCGGGTCGAGGTTGCCCTGAACGGCCTTGCCCGGACCGACCCTGCGTACGGCTTCGTCGAGCGGCACCCGCCAGTCGACACCGACGACGTCGGCACCGGCCTGACCCATGGAGTGCAGCAGCTCGCCCGTGCCCACACCGAAGTGGATGCGCGGCACACCGAGATCAGCGACTGACGCAAGCACCGCCTCCGAGTGCGGACGAACGTAGGTCTCGTAGTCCGCGAGCGACAGCGTGCCCGCCCACGAGTCGAACAGCTGGATCGCGGATGCTCCCGCCTCGACCTGAAGCCGCAGGAACTGACCCGCGATCGCAGCGACCCGAGCCAGCAGCGCGTGCCACAGCTCTGGATCGGAGTACATCAGCTGCTTGGTCTTGCGGTGGTCCTTCGACGGCCCACCCTCGACGAGGTAGGACGCGAGCGTGAACGGTGCACCGGCAAAGCCGATCAGCGGCGTCATGCCAAGCTCTCCGACCAGTGCGGTGACAGCATCGGTGATCGGGGTGACGTCATCCGGCTCCAGGTCACGGAACTGGTCGAGCTGCGCATGGCTGCGGATCGGATCAGCGATCACTGGCCCGGTGCCGGGGACGATGTCGAGATCGACACCGATCGCCTTGAGCGGCACGACGATGTCTGAGAAGAAGATCGCCGCGTCCACGCCATGTCGACGTACCGGCTGCATCGTGATCTCGACAACCATGTCGGTGCGGAAGCACGACTCCAGCATGGCGGTGCCCTCGCGCAGTGCGAGATACTCCGGCAGCGATCGTCCCGCCTGCCGCATGAACCACACGGGCGTATGGGCCGGTCGCTCTCCGCGGCACGCTTGCAGGAAGGGGCTGTCTGTCAGGGTCGTGGTCACCCTGCAATTGTCTCAGGCACCCAGACTCTCGTCCTGTGCGGAGTGTCGAGATCGCCGCCTGACCTGATCGCGCCTACGATCACTGTGTGGGAGCCCGAAGCGAAATCGACCGCACCCCCGCACAATTCACGGCTGCGGTCGATCAGGTACGACACGCGTCACTGCGCCCTGAGGTCGTGGTCGACGAGATGCCGGCACCCCAACGCATCGCTCCGCACTCGTTCGCCATCAGCGGCGACGTCCTCGTCGGCGACGACGAGCTCGCCACCGGCAGGTTCATCCTGTTGCACGATCCGGCAGGCAATGATGCGTGGGGCAGCACGTTCCGCTGCGTCACCTTCGCCCGTGCCGAGGTCGAGGCCGACATGGCCGCTGACCCGATGCTGGCCAGCGTGGGGTGGAGCTGGCTGACCGAAGCTCTCGGCGCCCAGGGCAGTCATCACACTGCGGCGAGCGGCAGTGTCACGGTCGTCCGTTCTGAAGGCTTCGGCGAGATGGAAGCCGACGGTTCCAACGCCCAGATCGAAGTACGTGCCTCGTGGACGCCGCTGCTCGATGAGTCTTCGTCCATGGCTACCCATGCGAGCGCGTGGACCGACCTGCTGTGCGCCATCGCCGGGTTGCCGCCGCTCGCTCCCGGCGTGATCCGGCTCCAGCGCAAGCGTGGCGTTCGTTGACGGCTGGCGAAGAGCCCGAAGTGGTTGAGCCCGAATCACCCGAGCTGGCCGAACCGGTCAAGCCGGCGGCCCCGCGCTTACAGCTTCGCGACCCGCTCCCCCCGGTCGTCGACACCCCTGAAGCACTCGCTGACACCTGCGCACGCATTGCCGCCGGCACCGGCCCGATCGCGCTCGACGCCGAGCGGGCGTCTGGCTATCGCTACTCCCAGCGCGCCTACCTCGTGCAGGTACGGCGCGAGGGGTCTGGCACGCATCTGATCGACCCGATCCCCTTCGACAACCTCGTGCCGCTCGACACTGCCTTCGACGGCAACGAGTGGATCCTCCACGCCGCCACCCAAGACCTGATGTGCCTCGCGGAGGTCGGCCTCTATCCCGAAGCACTCTTCGACACCGAGCTCGCCGGCCGGCTGCTCAACCTGCCGCGGGTCGGTCTGGCGGCACTTGTGGAGCACTACCTTGGTCTCAGTCTCGCCAAGGAGTTCTCGGCGGCCGACTGGTCGACGCGGCCCCTGCCCGATCCGTGGCTGGTCTACGCGGCCCTCGACGTCGAGGTTCTGGTTGAGCTGCGCAACCTGATCGACGCCGATCTCGTCGAGGCCGGCAAACGCGAATGGGCCGCCGAGGAGTTCGAGGCGCTGCTCACGTTCACCGGTCCACCCGAGCGCAAGGAGCCGTGGCGCCGCACGTCCAGCCTGCACAAGGCACGCGGTCGTCGCGCACTCGCACTCGTACGAGAGCTGTGGCAGACCCGCGATGCGATCGCCACTGATCGCGACATCACCCCCGGCCGCATCCTGCCCGACTCGTCCATCATCGAGATCGCTGTCAACGCTCCCCAGGATCTGACGACTCTCAAGTCCATGAAGGTCATGAAGAACCGTGGACCACGCCGCTTCCTGAGCGAGTGGTTCGACGCCGTCGAGCGCGGCCTTGCCCTGGACGAGAGCCTCCTCCCAACCTCGGGACAAAAGACCGACGGTCCACCGCCGCCGCGTGCCTGGCCTGACAAGAACCCGGCCGCCGCCGAGCGCCTGGGCCGCACGCGTGAGGTCATCACATCGTTGGCCGAGAAGCACGATCTGCCGCCCGAAAACCTGATCAGCCCGCAGCTCGTACGCAATCTCGCGTGGGAGCCTCCGCAGGACCTCACCGTGCAGGTCGTCTCTGACACGCTCGCGTCCCAGGGGGCCCGCCCGTGGCAGATCGGTCTGACGGCCGAGCTGCTCACCGAAGCACTCGACACGCCCCCCGCCGACGCCTGATCTCGACCGCCAGGCCGAGGAAAGAACCGGCCGACTCGATCGCTAGGCCGACGAAGGAGGCCGGGAGGCCGAGGCACGAGGCCGAAGCGTCGCGAGGATCGCATACCGGTGTGATCAATTCGGCACCTGGGGCACTTCCATAGGTGAGGCTGGCCTTAGTAGACTCATACGCATGCTTGCAAACTTCCTCATCGGACTCCGCGAAGGCCTCGAGGCATCGCTCATCGTCAGCATCCTTGTTGCCTACCTCGTGAAGTCCAAGCGCAGGCACGAAATCCGCTACGTATGGATGGGCGTCGCTTCGGCACTGGTGCTCGTCGTGGCGGTGTTCACGGTCGTCACCATCACGTTCGACCAGCTGTCGTTCAAGGCGCAGGAGATCGTCGGCGGCACGATGTCGATCCTCGCAGCGGCCCTGGTGACGTGGATGATCTTCTGGATGCGGCGCACCGCGCGTTTCCTCAAGAATGAGCTTGAGGGCCAGATGTCCGCCGCTCTCGGTCCGTTCGCCCTCGCCACCGTCGCGTTCGTGACAGTTGGCCGCGAGGGTCTCGAGACCGCCGCAATCATCTGGTCAACGATCATCGGCAGCGAGTCCGCCCAGCCGTTCATCGGCGCGACACTGGGCATCTTGGTCGCCGTCGTCCTCGGATTCGGCATCTATCGGGGCGCCATCAAGATCAACCTCGGCACGTTCTTCACGATCACCGGCGCCCTGCTGATCGTCGTCGCCGCCGGAGTCCTCGCCTACGGCATCTTCGACCTGCAGGAGGCCCGAGTCCTGCCCGGATTCAACGATCGCCTCTTCGACGTCTCGTCGACCATCCCGCCCGACAGCTGGTACGGCACGCTGCTCAAGGGCACGATCAACTTCCAGCCCGATCCGTCGCGACTCCAGGTCATCGCGTGGGCCGGCTACCTCATCACGGTGTTGTCGCTCTATCTCCGCAAGCCCAAGCCTGCCGCCCCCAAGCCGGTGTCGGCCAGCGCCACCTCCGCCTGAATTCAGGTGCGGCCAGTTACGGTGGTCGCATGAAAGCCGAGGCGGCGGCATGACGGAGCGCTTCAACAAGCCTGCCCTGCCCGGCGCCGAGCTGTTTGAGGCCCAGGCCGACGGCTCCGACCCCGCCGAGATGGCCGCCGCGGGACATCGCATCGCCAACCTCCTCGTACGCGGTCCACGCAACGATCACGATCAAGGTCTGGTCGACCGCGTCCTGCACCTCGCCGACGCCGAGGGCCTGGGCGTGATCGCCGACCTGTGGTCCCACGCCGCCTCAGACTCGGTCGCGGGCGCACTGTGGCGCCTCTACATCCTGCGTACGTGGGTGCACCGCGCTCCGGAGCAGGCGGCACGCGAGTACGCCGCCGGCAAGGCCTATGCGCCCGTGCACGAGGTGCTGGCCGGAGTCGTCGACCCGCCCGGCCCCGACGAGGTGATGGCTCTGGTCGACACCGTGATCAAGGGTGTCATCGGTGACGACTTCGACGTGACGCTCGATCGCGCGGCAGCATTCGCGCACATCGTCGGCGTCGGTCGCGCACAGCTCGAGACCGGTGACCCCCAAAGCGCAGCCAAGCTGGTGGACACCGCCACCCACCTGCGCCATGCAGCAGAGCTTGAACGCGCGGCGCGCCTGCACTGATGCTCGGCGAGTTGTGGGGTCCTCCGTTAGGCTGGTTGACGCGTCGGGCTGTGGTAGCCCCGGGACCTAAAATTAGCCGCTACGAGCGGCCACGCGCCGTGAGGCGCTTCCCAGCCCGGCGCGCAAACCTCAGGCAAATGTGGTGTACGAATGCCCCTGCTTGCTGAGCGCGGCCAGCTCCTCCAGATCGGCTTCCGACGGCTTCCACTCCCCCGCCGCAGCGTTCGCAGCAACCTGCTCCGGCTTGGTCGCGCCGGCAATGACGCTGGCCACGGCCGGTTGTGCGGCAAGTCCGCCGATCGCCAGCTGGAGAATCGTGATGTCGCGGGCTGAGGCAAAAGCCTCGAGCGCCTCGATCGTGTCCCAGTCGGCGCCTTCGAGCCGATGGGTCTGCACAGCCAGCCGCGTCCCTTCAGGCGCCACCTCGCCGCGGCGGTACTTGCCCGTGAGCAGTCCGTACGCCAGCGGGAAGTACGGCAGGATGCCCACGCCGAGCTCCAGGCACGCCGGCACCAGCTCGATCTCGGCCGTCCGGTTGTAGAGCGAGTACTCGTTCTGCGCGGTCACGAACGATGCGAATCCCTTGGTCCTGGACACCCAGTCGGCATCCATCACCTGCCATCCCTTGAGGTTGGAGCTGCCGATCGCCCGCACCTTGCCCTCCACGACCAGCTCGTTCATCGCACCGAGGGTCTCCTCGATCGGCGTGTTGGGGTCGGGTGTGTGCAGCTGGTAGAGGTCGACATGATCGGTACCGAGCCGCTTGAGACTCGCGTCGATGGCGGTGCGCACGTACGCGGCGCTCCCCCGGCGGCCGCCATCGTCACCGTTGCGCCCCTGCATGTCCATGCCGAACTTGGTGGCGAGCACGATGTCGTCGCGCCGACCGGCAAGCGCCTTGCCGAGCAGCACTTCGCTCTCGCCGTCTCCGTACACGTCGGCGGTGTCGAAGAACGTCACCCCGTGGTCGAAACATGCGTCGACGACTGCCTTGGTCTGCGCCTCGTCGATACGCGAGCCGAAGGCGTTGCAGCCGATGCCGACGGTCGAGACGGTGATGTCACTGGATCCGAGAGTGCGAGTCATGGCTTCCAGCCTAGGTCGCGGTCGCTGACGGCATCATCCACAGGCGACGATCCGGTGCTGACAACTCCGCCGATGATTGGGTAGTTTTGCCGCATCGGATTCGGGGGGATCATGATCAGATTTGTCGTTGCCGCACTGCTGTTGGTCGTCGTAGCGGGGTGCTCAGATCCCGAGCCGGTCGAACCTTCGGCCACGCCGACTCCCACGATCACCGTGCCGACCATGCCGGCGCAGGCCAAGGAAAACACCCCAGAAGGCGCCGCCGCCTTCGTCAACCACTACATCGACGTGCTCGAACTACGCATCTAGCCAGCACAGGCCAATCTTGAGGAACTGTCGCTCTCGGCGCCAGTGCGAAAGCTGCATCGCCTACGTCGATCGCTAGCGAGACGTACGCTGGACGGCGGTGGGTACTTCAAGGGCCGGTCTGGGAACTTGGATCTCGACGGCACTTTACCGACGCGCAGATGCACGTGGTTAGCCTGAAACGTATGTAACGACGCCCATCTGGTACGTCCACCCAGCAGCGACTCGGAACCGCCAAGAGCTCGGCAACGCAACTGAAGCAAACCTCGACCTTCGTTGCACGTCGGCGCGAGTTCAAACTGGACGGCCTCGAGCCCTCGAACATCCAGGCAGGTCGTGAAACGCAACGCGTGTTTGCCGGCTGCCTGATCGGTCCTGCTCTTCGTGGCATCACCGGCCCCGCCGCAGACGTCGATGTCGATCCCGATGCCTGAAGCACCCGAACTTGTGATTCTGCGAGAAGCCGGGCGGATCTCGCTCCTCGCGACGACCGCGAGAAGCGCGAATTCCAAGTGCGCCGAAGTCACACGACAAGCCTGTGTATGCATCCGTCGATTGCCGGGTCGATGAGTTTGCTCCGGCATATGGCTGCCGGGAGGTCACTCCTCGGGCTCCTGATGACCCAGCGGAGCTGACTGAAGGTGAGATTCTGCGGGCGGTGCGGGAGATCGGGTTGCCGAGCCTTGAGGTCCGGTTGCAACCAGGCACCTCCACGCTCGTCAACATCCCGACCATCTTCTTCACCGAACCCGAAGAGTTCAGGCGCAGCATCACGTTGCTCGGCTTCGATGTCGACCTGATTGCCGTGCCCGTGCGCTACCGCTGGCTCCATGGCGACGGGACCTCGTCGACGACGACCAAGCCCGGCAAGCCGTACCCCTCCACCGAGGTCACCTACCGCTACCGGCAGCCCGCCGAGGCGGTCAGTCCGCGGGTCGACGTCACCTACCGCGTGCAATACCGGGTCGACGGCGGAGCCTGGAACACGATCAACCAGACCCTCCTCGCATCGGGTCCGACCGCATCGCTCGAGGTCAGGGAAGCAGCACCGGTCCTGACCCACCCGTGACTTGGGCAGGTGCAAGTATGGCTCTATGCGAATTGCTGAACACATCGTTGAGCTCATCGGCAACACCCCGCTGGTCAAGCTCACCTCCGTCACCCCCGCAGGATCTGCGACGGTGGCCGCCAAGATCGAATACCTCAACCCTGGTGGAAGCGCCAAGGACCGCATCGCGGTCAAGATGGTCGACGCCGCCGAAGCCTCAGGTGCGCTCAAACCTGGGGGCACGATCGTCGAGCCGACCTCCGGCAACACCGGCGTCGGCCTTGCACTTGTCGCCCAGCAGCGCGGCTACAAGTGCATCTTCGTGTGCCCCGACAAGGTCAGCGAGGACAAGCGCAACACCATGAAGGCCTACGGCGCCGAAGTGGTGGTCTGCCCGACCGCTGTGCCACCTGAGCATCCAGACAGCTACTACAACGTCTCGGACCGCCTCGTACGCGAGACCGAAGGCGCCTGGAAGCCCGATCAGTACTCCAACCCCGCCGGACCCGAGAGCCACTACGAGACCACGGGTCCCGAGATCTGGGCTGACACCGACGGCAAGGTGACACACTTCGTCGCCGGCGTCGGCACCGGCGGCACCATCACCGGTGTCGGTCGCTACCTCAAGGAGGTGTCGGGCGGCAAGGTCAAGATCATCGGCGCCGACCCCGAGGGCTCCGTCTACTCCGGTGGCACCGGGCGGCCCTACCTCGTCGAAGGTGTTGGCGAGGACTTCTGGCCCACCGCGTACGACCCCGACATCCCCGACGAGATCATCGGGGTGTCCGACGCCGACTCGTTCGACATGACTCGCCGTCTCGCCCGCGAGGACGGCCTCCTGGTCGGCGGTTCCTGCGGCATGGCCGTCGTCGCAGCGCTTCAGGTGGCCGAGAAGGCCGGCCCCGACGCACTCGTCGTCGTGCTGCTGCCCGATGGCGGCCGCGGCTACCTCTCCAAGATCTTCAACGACCAGTGGATGGCGTCCTACGGATTCCTCCGCGAGCCACTCGACGGTCAGGTGCACGAGATATCGGTCGGCGACCTGTTGCGCAGCAAGTCCGGTGGAATGCCGGCCCTCGTGCACACCCACCCGTCCGAGACGATCCGCGACGCGATCGAGATCCTGCGCGAGTACAACGTCTCGCAGATGCCCGTCGTCGGCCCCGAGCCGCCGGTCGTGATCGGCGAGGTTGCCGGCAGCGTCAACGAGCGCGCGCTCATCAGCGCCGTGTTCGAGGGACGCGCACAGCTGACCGACGCCGTGTCGCAGCACATGGAGCCACCGCTCCCCCTGCTCGGCTCCGGCGAGACGCTCGAGGATGCTCTCAAGGCGCTCAGCGTCAGCGATGCCGTCATGGTCATCGAGGACGGCAAGCCGCTCGGTGTCCTCACCCGCCACGACCTCCTGGGAGTGCACGTATGAGCGAGCGCCAGCGAGGTCATCATGAGGCAGCGTTCATGCCATTGCGTCCGTACCGTCGTTCTCTCATGGACGTGATGGCATGAGCGAAAAGAAGAGCAAGGCGGACGAGGGCAGCACTCAGGGCTTCGCCACCCGGGCCATCCACGCCGGTTATGAGCCGAATGCCGAGAATGGCGCAGTCAACGTGCCGATCTACGCCAGCTCCACCTTCCAGCAGGATGGCGTCGGCAACATGCGATCGGGCTATGAGTACGCCCGCACGGCCAACCCCACCCGTACGGCACTCGAGGGCAACCTCGCAGCGCTCGAGGGCGGCACCTACGGGCGTGCCTTCAGCTCAGGCATGGCGGCGACCGACTGCGCGCTGCGCGCCATGCTGCGTCCCGGCGACCACCTGGTCATCCCCAACGACGCCTATGGCGGAACGTTCAGGCTGATCGACAAGGTGTTCAGCCAATGGGGGCTCACCTACACCCCGGCCGCGGTCAACGACCTCGACGCGATCAAGGCTGCCGTCACCCCGGCGACCAAGGCGATCTGGATCGAGACACCCACCAACCCGCTGCTCAATGTCGGTGACATCGCGGCGATCTCCGAGATCGCCCACGGTGCCGGAGCCAAGCTCGTCGTCGACAACACCTTCGCGTCGCCCTACCTCCAGCAGCCGCTGGCCCTGGGCGCTGACGTCGTGCTGCACTCGACGACCAAGTACATCGGCGGACACTCCGACGTCGTCGGTGGCGTGCTGGTCACCCACAGCGAGGAGCTCGACGCCGCATTCGCATTCCTGCAGAACGGTGCCGGCGGCGTGCCCGGGCCGTTCGACGCCTATCTGACGCTGCGGGGCGCCAAGACGCTCGCCGTGCGCATGGACAAGCACTGCGACAACGCAGAGGCCATCGTCGACCTGCTCGTCGGTCACCCCGCGATCGACTCGGTGCTCTACCCAGGGCTGGCGGGCCACCCCGGCCACGAGGTCGCAACCAAGCAGATGCGGCGGTTCGGCGGGATGATCTCCATCCGGCTCAAGGGTGGCAAGCAGGCCGCGCTCGACATGTGTGCGCGCGCCGAGCTGTTCACGCTCGCCGAGAGCCTCGGTGGCATCGAGTCGCTGATCGAGCATCCCGGTGCGATGACCCACGCGTCGACCGCCGGCTCGTTGCTCGAGGTGCCAGATGACCTCGTTCGGCTCTCCGTCGGCATCGAGGACATCGCCGACCTGATCGGCGACCTCGAACACGCGTTGAGCTAGTCAGCCGGCTTGCTCGTCGGCGGAGTCGACCGGAAGTCCGATCTGCTCGAAGTCGAGCTCGGGACGGCCGACCCCGGTCTCGTCGAGGACAGCGAACTCACTTGCCGTCAGGCGACGCGGGTCGGCCTCGATCTGCTTGACCTCGCCCAGCATCTTGGCCTCGTCGATGCCGTCGAGCTTGCGCGCCGTGACGAGCACGCGACTTTCGAGGGTGCCGGCGAAATCGTTGTAGGAGCGGACCGTGGTCTCGATCGAACGACCCAGCTTGGACACGTGGTCTGACATCTTGCCGAGGCGCTTGTAGAGCTCGCGGCCGAGGTCGACGAGCTCCTGGGCGTTGTCGGCAAGGTCTTCCTGCTTCCACGTCAGGGCAACAGTCTTGAGCGTGGCCCACAGGTTGACGGGTGTGGCGAGCACGATGCCGCGACTGAATGCGTACTCGAGCAACGTGGGATCGGCCTCGAGTGCGGTGTTGAGGATCGCCTCGCTCGGGATGAACGCGATCGTGTATTCGGGGCTGATCGGCAAACCGGTCCAGTACTCCTTGCCGGCAAGAGCGTCGACGTGGCCGCGCACCTGCTTGGCGTGCTGGGTCTGGAATGTCTTGCGCTCCGCCTCGCTGATGTCATCTCGGAACGAGTCGATGAACGAGCTGAACGGCACCTTGGAGTCAATCGCGACCTGCTTGCGACCGGGCAGCTTGATGACCATGTCAGGGCGGCGAGCGCCGGTGTCAGCGGTGATCGACTCCTGCATGGAGTAGTCGATGCGGTTGAGCAGTCCAGCGGACTCGACCAGTGTCTTGAGCTGGAGCTCGCCGTAGGCACCGCGCACCGAGTTGTTGCGCAGGGCGGCTGACAGCGTCTCGGCGGCCATCTTGGACTGCTCGGCACTCTGCCGGGTCGCGCGGATCTGTGCCGCGAGGTCACCGTGCTGCTCGCTGCGCTGCTTTTCGAGGTCGAGCACCTTTTGCTGCATGTCCTTGAGCTGTGCCGCGACCGGGGCGAGCTTTTGCAGGACCTTGCTCTCGGTCTGCTCGGTGGCTGCACGCTTGTCGGCATCCTGACGATGGCGCTGCACGATTTCGTCGTATTGGGTGCGCGCTGCCGCAAGCTGCTCCCGCAGGCCGCCCACCGTGGCGCGTGCCTCTGCGAGGTCTTGCTCGATCTTGGCGCGAAGTACACCTTCTTCGTGCTTGAGCTCGGCCACCATGGTGGCGTGCCGGGCCTCGAGAACTGCGGGCTCTGAGCCTTGGCCCGGGGCGCGTCCGATCAGCCAGCCGACGACGAGGCCAACCAGAAGACCGCTCACGAGCACGACAATCAGTTCCATGTGGCCAGTGTGACAACAGGTACTGACATGTTTGCGGAGACAGGCCGAGCCGACCGCATACGCTTGCGCACATGTCACGACGTCACAGGTTGCTGGGAGATGTGTCCTGGCTCCAGATCATCGCGAGTGTGCTGGCGGCCGTGACAGCTGCGTGGATCGCTTCTCGGCTCGGTGTCGCAGGCACCCTGATCGGTGCAGCACTGGGCAGCTTCGTGTTCACGATCAGCTCGGCGTTCTTCGGCCGCACCCTTGACCACACCCGCACGCTGCTCATCCAGACCGAGTCCGGAGCGGTCATCGAACGCCAGGTCGAGGACGGCGAAGTGCGCGAGGCTCTCGATGAGGCGGCCGATGTCGACTCAGCTGCGCGCGGCGCTCGATTCGTCGACGACAAGCCCGGGTTCCACTGGAAGACGATCATCGTCACCACCGTGCTCGTGCTGTCCTTGGCACTCGCGGCGATCTCGACGTACGAGCTGATCTCGGGCCGCACGCTCGACGGCGACAGCGGTACGACGATCGGCGACTCGTTCGGCGGCAAGCGCAACCCACCGACTCCCGCCCCGACGACGACCTCCCCGGCCACCACCGTGCCGACGACACCAACTGCCACGACCGTCACGCCGAGCCCGACGGTGAGCATCACCACCACCGCTCCCACCCCGACACCCACCGAGACCACGGGGTGACCGCGGACCAGACGGTCTGGGCGGCAGCGGCCGTCGCCGTCGTGCTCGTGCTGGCTCCTCCCGCCTGGCGGGTGACCCGTCACCTGATCACGCTGGTGCACGAGGCAGGTCACGCGGTGATCGCTGTGGTCACCGGGCGCCGGCTCAACGCCATCCGTCTTCACACCGACACGTCAGGGCTGACGCTGTCGACCGGCAAACCGCGCGGCCCGGGAATGATGGCGACCGCTGCGGCTGGCTATCTCGCCCCGTCGGCTCTGGGTCTTGGACTGGTTGCCCTCGTGCGGGCCGACCAGACCGGCATTGCCCTGTATGTGGGGTTGAGCGTCCTCGCACTGATGTTGGTGTTCATCCGCAACTGGTTCGGCCTGCTCGTCGTCGGCATCAGCGGCGCCGGGGTCGCGATCCTGGTCTGGAAGGCAGACCAGCGGGTGCAGGACTTTGCTGCCCTCACCTTCGCCTGGTTCCTGCTGATTGCGGCTCCGCGCACGGTCGTCGACCTGTGGTCGCATCGACGACGCAGCAGGACACGTACCAGCGACGCCGACATCCTGGCTCGGCTCACCCATCTGCCCGCCGCCGTGTGGAACCTGGTGTTCCTCCTGCTCACGGGCGCTGCTCTCGGCACCGCGATCTGGCTGGTCGGCGGAGTCTGATCTGATGGGCGCAATGTTCAGCATCGGCACGCAGCTCGAGGGTGCGCTCGGGCGTACCGGAACGATCACCACCCCGCACGGCGACATCCGTACGCCCGCGTTCATCCCGGTCGGCACCCGCGCGACAGTCAAGTCCGTGCTGCCCGAGGCAATGGCCGACCTCGGCGCCCAGGCCGTGCTGGCCAACGCCTATCACCTCTACCTCCAGCCCGGATCCGACATCGTCGACGAGGCCGGGGGGCTCGGCGCGTTCATGAACTGGTCGGGTCCGACGTTCACCGACTCCGGCGGATTTCAGGTGCTGTCACTGGGCGCCGGGTTCAAGAAGACGTTGTCGATGGATGCCACGGGGGCCGAGGCCGATGACGTGATCGCTCCCGGCAAGGACCGTCTCGCCACGGTTGACGACGACGGGGTCACGTTCAAGTCGCACGTCGACGGCTCGATGCACCGCTTCACCCCCGAGGTGTCGATGCAGATCCAGCACCAGCTCGGCGCCGACATCATGTTCGCCTTCGACGAGCTGACGACACTGATGAACACCCGCGGCTACCAGGAGGAGTCGATCGTCCGTACGCAGGCGTGGGCCGAACGTTGCGTCATCGAGCACCAGCGGCTGGCCGTCGAGCGCGCCGGCAAGCCAGCCCAAGCACTGTTCGGTGTCGTGCAAGGCGCTCAGCACGAGGACCTCCGCCGCACCGCCGCACGCGGACTGGTCTCGCTCGATGTCGACGGCGCAGGATTCGACGGCTTTGGCATCGGCGGGGCGATCGAGAAGGAGCGCCTGGGCACGATCGTCCGGTGGGTCAACGAAGAGCTGCCGGACGACAAGCCTCGTCACCTGCTCGGCATCGGCGAGCCCGACGACCTGTTCACGGCGGTCGAGAACGGGTGCGACACCTTCGACTGCGTCGCCCCGTCACGCGTGGCGCGATCCGGCCGCCTCTACGCGACGACAGGCCACTTCAACGTCACCTCGGCCGCTTCGCGTCGCGACTTCAGCCCGATCGACGGCGAATGTGGCTGCTACACCTGCGCGCACTACACGCGGGCATACCTGCACCACCTCTTCAAGACCCGCGAGATGCTCGGCGCCACGCTCGCCACGATCCACAACGAGCACTTCATCGTGAGCCTGGTCGACCGGATGCGCGAAGCGATCGACGACGGCACGTTCAAGGACTACCAAGCCGACTTCCTCGCGCGGTTCTACGGCTGAGGTCGCTACCCCCGAGGTACCAACGGTCGCTAAGGAGCGAAGCGACTGGGAGGCCGAGGAACGAGGCCGAAGCGTGGTGAGCCGAGACACCTCACCGCGCTTCGCTCGCAGAGCTCGCTCCCAGTCGGCCGCAGGCGGCCTCCTTAGCGACCGAGATCCTCCGTCGCTAAGGAGCGAAGCGACCAGGTCCCTCACCCCGCTTCGCTCGCAGAGCTCGCTCCCAGTCGACCGAGATCCTCCGGTCGCTAAGGAGCGAAGCGACTGGGAGGCCGAGGAACGAGGCCGAAGCGTGGTGAGGCGATGCTCCCAACGCAGGTGGAAGCGACCAGGTCCCTCACCTCGCTTCGCTCGCAGAGCTCGCTCCCAGTCGACCGAAGCGGCCTCCTTAGCGGCCGAGATCCTCCGATCGCTAAGGAGCGTGGCGACCGATCAAGCCCAGTAGGTCTCTTCGCGGTCCTTGAGAATGCGGATCACGACCATGGTCAAGGGCATGACGATCAGCTCGACGGTGCACTTGTAGATGAAGCCGACGAGGAAGTAGTTCCAGAACTGGCCCATGGAGGTGATGCCGATCGCGGATGCGGCGATGGCGCAGAAGATCAACGTGTCCGCGGCCTCGCCGACGCCGGTCGAGCTGGCCAGCCGCGCCCACAACCGCGGCTCCGACGTACGAGCCTTCATCCGGACCAGAACGTACGAGTTGAGCAGCTGGCCCACGACGTACCCGCAGACGCTGGCGAGGACGATCTGCGGCACGAAACCGAGGACGCTCTCGAATGCCGTCTGGTTCTCGTAGAAGCCGGCCGCCGGCGCGTGCTCGACGACGAGGAAGGTGAGCGCCGCCAGGATGGCCATCGCGAAGCCGGTGAAGATCGCCCGACGGGCCGCCTTGAACCCATAGACCTCCGAGATCACGTCACCGAGGATGTAGGCCAGCGGGAACAGGAATGCACCGCCGTCGGTGATGATGGGGCTGATCTGGATCGAGCCGAGCGACCACTCCCAGGTGCCGAACTCGATGCCCTTGGTGGCGGCGATGTTGGACACGACGAGCACGACGCAGAACACCGCGAGGATGACGTCGAAGTACGACGAGCCGCGTGAGGCGTAGTTGATCTTGCCGGGAGACGACCCGGTGGCGGCAGAACTCATGGGTCACATCAAACCATTGGGGCAACTCTGGGAGAATCAACGCATGATCGCTGCCTTGCCGACCCGCACCGACGTGCTTGTCGTCGGTGCCGGACCTGCCGGCTCGGCCGCCGCCGCGTGGACCGCCAGGCTCGGCATGGACACCGTGCTCGCTGATGCTGCCACGTTCCCGCGAGACAAGACCTGTGGCGATGGGCTCACGCCCCGCGCGATCGCCGAGATGGAGCGCCTCGGTCTCGGCGAGTGGGTGCGCAGCCACGGCACCAACCGCGGACTCCGCGCGGCGGGCTTCGGCCAGGAGCTGCTGCTCCCTTGGCCCGGCGGCTCGCTGCCCGACTACGGCTCCGCGGTCCCGCGTACCGAGCTGGACGAAAAGATCTTCCGCATCGCGATCGAGGCCGGGGCCAACCCGTTCGAGGGTGCGCGGGCGGTCGACGCCGAACGCGACGCCGCCGGCAAGGTCATCTCGGTGACCTTCAAGGTCGGCAAGGACAAGACCCCGCACACCATCGAGTGCGACCGGTTGATCGTGGCTGACGGCGTACGGTCGCCGCTCGGGCGCGTGCTGGGCCGCGAGTGGCACCGCGAGACCGCCTACGGTGTCGCCGGTCGTTCGTACGTGAAGTCGGGCCGCAGCGATGACCCGTGGATCTCGTCGCACCTGGAGCTCCGCGGCGAGCAGGGCGAGCTGCTGCCCGGCTACGGCTGGATCTTCCCGTTGGCTGACGGCGAGGTCAATCTCGGCGTGGGAGCGCTCGCGACCTCCAAAAGGCCCGCTGACCTGCAGATACGTCCGCTGATGGAGTACTACGCCACTCTGCGTCGTGAGGAGTGGGACCTGAGCGGCGAGCTCCGTATGCCGACCAGTGCGCTGCTCCCGATGGGTGGTGCCGTGTCGGGTGTCGCGGGCCCCAACTGGATCCTGATTGGCGATGCAGCTGGTTGCGTCAACCCGCTCAATGGCGAAGGCATCGACTACGGCATGGAGACCGGGCGAGTCGGTGCCGAGCTGATGGCCGCGCAGACCGACCTCGAGACCGCCTGGCCGGCGCTGCTCACCCACCACTACGGCGAGGCGTTCTCGATCGCCCGCCGTCTGGCCGGACTGATCACGGTGCCGCGACTGCTGCCCACCGCCGGTCCGATCGGAATGCGGTCGCACACGCTGATGACATTCGCGCTGCGGGTGATGGGCAACTTCGTCACCGACGAGGACCACGACTTCACCGCCCGCTTGTGGCGCTGGGCGGGTCGCCAGTCCGTGCGACTCGACGATCGGCCGCCGTTCACCTCGACCAACACATGAACCGGCCCAGGTACGACCTTGAGCTGTTGCTCGACGTCGCCATCGAGGAGTTCACCAAGCGTGGTTATGACGGCACCAGCATCGAGCACCTGTCTGCGGCCACGGGCCTGTCCAAGTCGTCGCTCTATCACCACGTCGAGGGCAAGGAGCACATCCTGCGCCTGGGCCTCGAGCGCGCGGTCACTCCCCTGCTCGGGCTGCTTGACGAGCCTGAGGCGCGCGAGGGTCGTGCGATCGATCGTCTGACGCACGTCCTGCGCCGACAGATCGCGATTCTCGCCGACCAGCTGGCTGCGGTGACGCTGCTGCTGCGCGTACGCGGCAACACCGAGACCGAGCGGTGGGCGCTGGAGCAGCGGCGTCAGTTCGACGGGTTTGTCGCCGATCTCGTACGGGCCGGCGTGTCCGAGGGTGATCTGCGCAGCGACCTCGACCCCGCTGTCGTCGCCCGCCTCCTGTCAGGCACGGTCAACTCACTCACCGAGTGGTATCGCCCCGGTCACGGCTCACTCAGCGCCGATGCGCTCGCCGACACCGTGCTGTCATCAAGCCTCACCGGCCTCCGCACCTGAGCGGTGACCTGGCGTCCACGTCATGCGGTGAGCGGTGACCTGGCGTCCAAGCGGCAGGCCACAGTGGACGCCAAGTCACCGCCCCGCGTTCGAGGAGGACGCCAAGTCACCGCTCCACGGACACCCGCCGCGCTTGATCTGAGCCGGTGCAGGGGTGATGATGGAAACCGAACGATCATTCGGTTCCAGGAGGCGCCATGGCGACAGATGTTCAGGCCACGACAGATGAGCTCGGCGACGCGGCATTCCTGGCACTGCTCGACGACGAGGGACGCATCGAGCCGCGGGACGCGATGCCCGACTCCTACCGCAAGACCCTGATCCGACAGATCGCCCAGCACGCTCATTCGGAGATCATCGGCATGCAGCCCGAGGGCAACTGGATCACCCGGGCACCCAGCCTGCACCGCAAGGCGATCCTGCTCGCCAAGGTGCAGGACGAAGCGGGCCATGGCCTCTACCTCTACGCCGCCGCCGAGACCCTCGGCATCGACCGCACCGAGCTCCTCGACGCCCTGCACGAGGGCCGACAGAAGTACTCCTCGATCTTCAACTACCCCACCACCTCGTGGGCCGACATCGGCGCGATCGGCTGGCTGGTCGACGGCGCCGCCATCGTCAACCAGGTGCCCCTGTGCCGCTGCTCCTACGGTCCGTACGCACGCGCGATGGTTCGCATCTGCAAGGAGGAGTCATTCCACCAGCGTCAGGGCTTCGACCTGCTCCTCACGCTCAGCAACGGCACGCCCGCGCAGCACGCCATGGCCCAGGATGCCGTCGACCGCTGGTGGTGGCCGAGCCTGATGATGTTCGGACCGCCCGATGACGCCTCCCCCAACTCCGCACGCTCGACGCGCTGGGGCATCAAGCGGTTCAGCAACGACGAGCTGCGGCAGCGCTTCGTCGACATTGCCGTGCCGCAGGCTGAGGCGCTCGGGCTCACACTCCCTGACCCTGACCTGAAGTGGAACCCCGAGCGCGGCCACCACGACTTCGGCGAGATCGACTTCTCCGAGCTGTTCGACGTGATCGCGGGCCACGGCTACTGCAATGCCGAGCGCATCGAGCGCCGTACGACCGCACACACCGAGGGCGAATGGGTGCGCGAGGCCGCCATGGCCTACGCCGCCAAGCAGCAGGAGGCTGTCGCATGACGGCGCTGCCGCTGTGGGAGGTGTTCGTACGGCCCAAGCGCGGCGTGTCACACGTTCACGCCGGGAGCCTGCACGCTTCGGACGCCGAGAGCGCCCTGCGCAATGCCCGCGACGTCTACACCCGCCGCGGGGAAGGTGTCTCGATCTGGGTCGTGCCCGCCGCCGAGGTCACCGCGAGCAGCCCGGACGAGAAGGAAGCATGGTTCGACCCCGCGGCCGACAAGATCTACCGGCACCCGACGTTCTACGACGTGCCCGACGGGGTTGAGCACCTGTGAGCCTGACGCTGAGCCTCGCCGATGACGCGCTGATCCTGTCGCACCGCTGCAGCGAGTGGCTGACCCGCTCGCCCGAGATCGAGCTCGACATAGCGTTCGGCAACATCGGCCTCGACCTTCTCGGCCAGGCCCGCAGTCTGTACGCGCTGGTCGGCGACGAGGACCAGCTCGCCTATCACCGTGACGCGCCCGACTGGCACAACTGCACTCTGGTGGAGCTGCCCAATGGTGACTTCGCGTTCTCGATGATGCGCCTCCTCGCCTTCGCGTCGTACGAGTGCGCACTGTTCAAAACCGACCCCGGCACCGACGACTTGCGTGCGATCTTTGCCAAGGCGCTCAAGGAAGCCGACTACCACCTGGAGCATGCCGAGTCCTGGGTCCTTCGACTCGGCGACGGCACCGACGTGTCGCACGACCGTATGCAGGCTGCCGCCGACGCCGTGTGGCCACTGCTCACCGAGCTCTGCGAGCCTGCCCCCGAGGTTGAGGCCGACGTACGCGCTCAGCTCGCGCGCATCCTGACGACTGCGACCCTGACGGTCCCGACCACGACGTCATCCACCGAGCGCGGCGACCACACGCCTCACCTGGCCGAGCTGCTCGACGAGATGCAATCACTGGCCCGCGAGCACGAGGGCGCGACATGGTGACGCTCGCTGACGCTCGAGCCCGCATCGAGTCCGTCGTTGATCCCGAGCTGCCGTTCGTGACGATCGCCGAGCTCGGCATCCTGCGCGATGTCGTGGTCGACGGCCGTCAGGTGACGGTGACGATCACGCCGACCTATTCCGGCTGCCCAGCGATGTCCGCCATCGCCGAAGACATCCGTACGGCGCTGGATGGCACCGAGGCCGACGTCAGCATCGACACGGTGCTCTCCCCCGCGTGGACGACCGACTGGATGACACCGGCGGGTCGCGACAAGCTGCATGCCGCCGGCATTGCGCCGCCGACCCATCACGCGGGCGCGGTTGCCGTCAACCTGTCCGTCCGCTGCCCACAGTGCGGGTCGAGTCGCACCAGCGAGCTCTCCCGGTTCGGCTCCACGAGCTGCAAGGCGCTGTGGCGCTGCGATGACTGTCTCGAGCCGTTCGACTCCTTCAAGGTGCTGTGATGTTCCATCCCCTCCGAGTCTCGGCGATCGACGAGCTCACCGCCGATTCCGTTGCGCTGACGTTCGAGGTTCCGGACGAGCTGCACGAGACGTTCGCGTTCGAGCCGGGCCAGCATGTCGTCATCGGCCTCGACGGCGGCGACGACGTGACAGCCGAGCGGCGCACCTACTCCCTGTGTAGCGCGCCCGGCACCAACACGTGGCAGATCGCGGTCAAACGCCTGCCGGGCGGAGCGTTTTCCGAGACGCGGCTCGCATCCCTGCAACCCGGCGACACGATCGACGTGATGGCACCGACCGGCTCCTTCGGGCCGCGCACCGATCACGCCCACACGGGTCTGATCGCGGCCGGCAGCGGCATCACGCCGGTCCTGTCGATTGCACGCGCGACTCTTTCCAGGGGTGGCACCGTCACGCTGTTGTATGCGAGCCGCAACGAGCAGGCTGTCATGTTCCTCGACGAGCTCGCTGACCTCAAGGACAGCCACCGCGACCGGTTCCACCTGATCCACGTGTTCAGCCGTCAGCAGACCGAGTCGGAGCTGCTGTCGGGACGCCTGGACGGCGATCGGCTCAAGCGCATATTCGGCGCGCTCGTCGACCCCGACACGATTGACGCGTGGTATCTCTGCGGGCCGTTCGACATGGTCACCGAGCTCGTGTCAACGCTCGAGTCCGCGGGCGCGAGCCATGTCCACCGAGAGCTGTTCCACGTCGACGATGCGCCACCACCGCCGCGACCCGCCGAGGCGTTCGTCGACGGCGGACCGGCCGTGACGGCGACGCTCGACGGCCGCACCAGCTCATACGCGCTCCAGCCCGAGGACGACTCCGTGCTGGCCGGACTGCTCCGCGTGCGGCCCGAGGCTCCGTTCGCCTGCCGCGGCGGAGTCTGTGGCACCTGCCGGGCCAAGGTGCTGGACGGTGCGGTCGAGATGCAGCACAACTACGCCCTCGAGCCTGACGAGGTCGCCGCCGGCTACGTGCTCACGTGTCAGAGCTGGCCCACGACCCCGGCCGTGACCCTGTCGTACGAATAGGCCGGACACACGAATGGCCCGGCCGAAGCCGAGCCATCCGTCAGTGGTGCGATGAGGTCACGCCGCAGGCGGGGTGCCCTTCTTCATCTCCGGCATCTTTTCGCCCGATGCCTTGAACAAGTTGAACGCGAAGTACGCCAGCGCAGCGGCGGCGATGAACAACAGGAATCCGGACCAGCCGGGGCCGACGCTGATGCCGGGGCCGCCACCACCGATGGTGAGCGCGCGAAGCACCAGAAGCAGAAGACCCAGCGCAGCCGCACCGAATGCCACGAGGTTCCACGGCACACCACTCGGCAGGGTGTCGGCCGAGAAGGCTTGGATCGCGATGATCGCCGTCGACGCAATGACCAGCAGGATGCCGAGCGTCGCGTAGCTGTGCCAGGCGCTGATCCCGTATGAGAGGTCAATCCCAGCAGCCTTGCCGTCGAAGCTCACGCTGATGTAGGACGAGATGAACGACAGGATCGTCGCCAACCCACCAGCGATGAGGGCCCCTTGCACGTTCTTGTCGAGCGTCTTGAAGTCTGCCGCCATGGTGAATTCTCCCAACGATGAAGTTCTGACGGTCTTGAATGTAGTCCTCCAAGAGGTGTGCGAACAGGCATTCAGCCCAGATTCGGGACGCGAGTCGTGCGCACCGCATACGGCTGCCCGACTCCCGTAGGACACAATCGCGGCATGGATGCAGATGTGATCGTGGTCGGAGCAGGACTGGCCGGGTTGGTCGCCACGGCCGAGCTCGTCGAGGCAGGCCGCAAGGTCATCCTGGTGGATCAGGAGGGAGAGCAGGGCCTCGGCGGTCAGGCCTTCTGGTCGTTCGGCGGGCTCTTCTTCGTCGACTCCCCGCAGCAACGCCGCATGGGCATCAAGGATTCGGTCGACCTTGCGATGCAGGACTGGATGGGCAGCGCTCAGTTCGACCGCGACGAGGACAAGTGGCCGCGGCAGTGGGCCGAGGCGTACGTCAACTTCGCCGCCGGTGAGAAGCGCAGCTGGCTCAAGGAGCGGGGCCACAGCGTCTTCCCGGTCGTCGGCTGGGCCGAGCGCGGTGGCGCACTGGCGGGCGGTCACGGCAACTCCGTGCCCCGTTTCCACATCACGTGGGGCACCGGGCCCGGGATCGTCGAACCGTTCGAAAAGATCGTCCGCGAGGGCCACGCCAAAGGCCTCGTGCAGTTCGCATTCCGCCACCAGGTCGACGAGCTGATCACGAGCAACGGCACCGTCACCGGCGTACACGGCCAGGTGTTGGAGCCAGACGACGCCGAACGGGCTGCGCCGACTTCGCGTACGTCGATCGGCGAGTTCACGATGACTGCACAAGCCGTGATCGTGACGTCAGGTGGCATCGGCGGCAACCACGACCTCGTCCGGGCCAACTGGCCCGAACGCCTTGGCACTCCCCCGCAGCACATGATCTCGGGCGTTCCAGCGCATGTCGACGGCCGCATGCTCGGCATTGCCGAAACGGCCGGCGCGAGCCACATCAACCGTGATCGCATGTGGCACTACGTCGAGGGCATCAAGAACTGGGACCCGATCTGGCCCATGCACGGCATCCGGATCCTCCCCGGCCCATCGTCGATCTGGCTCGACGGTTCCGGGCAGCGACTCCCGCTCCCCGGCCTCCCCGGCTTCGACACTCTCGGCACACTCAAGCTGCTGCGCCAGAGCGGTCATGACCACTCGTGGTTCGTGCTCAGCCAGGCGATCATCGAGAAGGAGTTCGCGCTCTCAGGTCAGGAGCAGAACCCCGACCTCACCGGCAAGAGCATCAAGACGCTCCTCAAGGAGCGCCTCTCCAAGGGCGCGACCAGTCCGGTCGAGGCGTTCAAGTCCAAGGGCGAGGACTTCGTCGTGGCCGACACGATCGAGGAGCTCGTCGCCGGCATGAACGCGCTCACGCCTGACTCCCCCGTCAGCCTCGACGACGTACGCCGTCAGGTCACCGAGCGCGACCGCGAGCTCGACAACGACTTCACCAAGGACCTGCAGATCGCCGCGATGCGTCAGGCGCGCGCCTATCGCGGCGACAAGCTGATCCGCGTGGCGACACCGCACAAGATCCTCGACCCCAAGAAGGGGCCACTGATCGCCGTACGACTGCACGTGCTCACCCGCAAGTCACTTGGCGGCCTCGAGACCAATCTCGACTCCGCCGTCATCGGTCAGGACGGCTCGCCAATCGACGGCCTGTATGCCGCCGGCGAGGTCGCCGGCTTCGGTGGCGGCGGCGTGCACGGTTACAACTCGCTGGAGGGCACGTTCCTCGGCGGCTGCATCTTCAGCGGCCGAGCCGCCGGACGGGCAGCGGCCGCCCAAACCGGTTGAGCTAGATGTTGACCGCAAGCGGTAGGTCTGCGGCCGAGACTGCAGGGCTGTAGCGAAATCCCTGCGCCTGATCGCAACCTCTGGACCGCAGGTAGGCCTCCTGGGCCTCGGTTTCGACCCCTTCACCCACCACGGTCATCCCGAGCGTGTGCGCCATCACCACAATCGTGTCGACAATCGTCGCGTTGGCGGGGTTCTCGATCACGTCATCGATGAACGACCGGTCGATCTTGATCTTGTCGATCGGAAACTGGATCAGATAGGCGAGGCTTGAGAACCCGGTTCCGAAGTCGTCGACCACGATCCCGACGCCGAGCCCACGAATCGATCTCAGCACCTCGATGACCGTTCCCGGGTCATCGATGAATATGCCCTCAGTGATCTCGATCTCAAGCTGCTCAGCCGGCAAGCCGGAATCACGCAACGCGGCCTCGATCGCTCCCAACCACTTCTTGTCGTGGAGCTGACGCGGTGAAACGTTGACGGCAAGTCGCAGCGGATAGCCCACCGACGCAGACATGTCGACGGCGTCCGAGCAGGCGAGCCGGAGGACGTGCTCACCGAGCCGGCTGATCAGGCCGTTGTCCTCGGCGACCGGGATGAACCGGTCCGGGGGGATGAAGTCGCCTTCGGAGTCTCGCCACCTGGCCAGGGCCTCGACGCCCACGACCTGGCCCGACTCAAGATCGATCTCCGGCTGGTAGGCCACAGTTATGTCTCCGCGATCCAGTGCGTGACGAAGCGCGACCGCGAGCGCAAGCTTGTCGTTGGTCTCATCGAGCATCGAGTCGCCGAACCACTGGAAAGAGTTTCTCGCCGAGGTCTTGGCGTGATACATGGCCGTGTCGGCGTGCTTGATCAGCGTGGTCGAGTCCCGCCCTCCCCCTGGGTAGAGCACGCCACCCATGCTCGCTGTGACGATCAGCTCGTGCCCGTCCCAGACGATCGGTTCGGGAATGACGTTCATCAACGCGGCAATGCGGTCGGACAGGTCGTGTTCTGAGTCGACGTCGGAGAACACGAGCACGAACTCGTCGCCGCCGAAGCGCGACACCAGGTCCTGCTCGCGCACTTCACGGCGCAGACGAGCCGCCATCTGCAAGAGCACCTCGTCACCCACGTGGTGACCGAGCGAGTCATTGATTCTCTTGAAGTGATCAAGATCGACCAGGATGACAGCGAGTCCGACGCCATTGGCCTCGGCGCGCGCGAGCTCATGATCGAGACGAGCAGACAACAAGGTGCGATTGGGCAGGTCGGTCAGGAAGTCGTAGTGAGCCATGTGGCTGATGAATGCTTCCGCCTCCTTGCGCTGGGTGATGTCGTAGGCGACCGCGAGAAAGCCGCTCACCTGTCCCGTCTCGTTGACGATTGGCGCGATCGCCTCGTTGACGGGGACGGTATGACCGTCCCTGCGGTGGTAGTCGAGCTCGCGTTCATCGACTCCATCAGGTCCGACCGCCCGCCGTCCGGCGCCGCGGATTCGGATCTCGTCAATCTTGGAGCCCACCAGCTCATTGCGGTCAGCCCCGAGAAGCCGCTCCGCGGCCGGGTTGGCTGTCACGATCACACCGTCAATCGATGAGGCGATGATGCTGAACGGGAGGCTGTCGAGAATCGATTGGCGCATCCGATCCGCCCGCTCGGCGCTCTCGGCGGCCTGCACGACGAGTCGCTCGGTGATGTCGATGACCGAGGCCAGCACGTGTTGCTCGTCGAGGACCTGAATCGGGTTGAGGCCAATTTCGACCGGCATCTCGCTGCCGTCCTTGCGCCTGCCGAACAGTTCGCGTCCTGCACCCATCTCCCGCCGGTTCGGATGCTTGAAGTAGCGGCCGCGATAGCCGTCGTGCATGGGTCTGAATCGCTGAGGTATGAGGTCATCGACGCTCATGCCCAACAGCTCGTCGCGGGCATACCCGAATGACTTCTCCGTCTGCGAGTTGACGAGCACGATGTGGCCCTGCGAGTTGACCATGATCATCGCGTTGGGAGCGGCTTCGACCACCTGGCTGAGTCGCTCCTCAGCGCGTTTGCGCTCAGTGATGTCAATGATCGATGCGAGAACCTGTGGGAGGTCGTTGATCGTGATCGGGTTGAGACCGATCTCGATGGGAATTTCCCGCCCGTCACTGTGCAGTCCATAGAGGTCGCGCCCTGCACCCATGGCGCGGGTGTCAGGCTGCTTGAAGAAGCCGCCACGGAATCCCTCGTGACGATCCCTGAACCGCGCTGGAATGAGCTGGTCGACTGTCATCGCCAACAGCTCATCACGGCTGTATCCGAACTGGGACTCTGCTTGCGAGTTGACCAAGGTGATGCGCCCACGCTGATCGACCATGATCATCGCGTTCGGGGTCGCCTCAATGATCTGGCGGAGTATCCGACCCTCGTCGGCACCTCCCAAAGCAAGCAGACCCTCCATGTGCACTCCTTCGGTTGAGTGAACATACTCTGCGGGGGGATCACTCAACCGGGGTCAGACAGGCCTCGACAGGTCTAGGCTCCAGCCATGACCGCTGTTGCGCTGATCTTTGCCGGCCTTGCTTCGCTCCTCCATGTTCTGTTCTTCAAGCTGGAGTCGCTCGACTGGAGGAAGCCCAAGACGTGGAAGACGTTCGGCCTGGAGTCGCAGGCCGACGCCGACACCACGGCATCACTGGCGTACAACCAAGGCTTCTACAACCTGTTTCTCGCAGTTGGCGCGACAACTGGCGTCGGACTCATCGCATTCTGCGACACCAAGGACACGGCGGGCTGGACGTTGATCATCTTCACCTGTTCAAGCATGCTCGCGGCTTCGCTGGTGCTCATCTCGACGGGCACGTCGTATGCCCGCGCTGCCGCGATCCAAGGCGGTCCGGCCCTGATCGCCGTCGCCGCGTCGATCATCGCGATCAACTAGCGCCTGCTGATGCTCCGCACGAACTCGGCGTTGAAGTCCGACGACGGAACAGCCGGGCTGAACAAGTAGCCCTGAAGCTCATCGCACCGCCGTTCGACCAAGGAGTCGCGCTGGCGCTCGGTTTCAACACCCTCGCCGACGACCGTGATTCCCAGAGCATGCGCCAGATCGATCAACCAGCTCACGAGCAGCGTGTCGAGCTCGACGTCCGGCAACCCTGCGACAAAGCTGCGATCCAGCTTGATCACGTCAACGTCGAGTTGTCTGAGCAGCGCCAAGTTGGAGCTGCCGGTGCCGAAGTCGTCGAGCGCCACCCGTACGCCGGTGCTGCGCAAGGCATCCAGGTCGGGCGCCAGGTCGACCGCATCGTTGAGCATTGCGCTCTCGGTGATCTCGAGCACCAGGTCCTGGGGTTCGTGGCCGGCCGCCGCCATTGCATCCAGGGCATCGAGGACAAATCGACCGTCGTGCAGCTGGTGCGGTGAAATGTTGACCGCAAGATGCAAGGGACCGACCACCCGGCGGATTTCCTCAGCCTCGACCATGGCCCGGTGGAGCACCCAGACGCCGAGATCTCGGATGAGTCCGTGTTGCTCGGCGGCGGCGACGAACACCGACGGAAGCACATCGCCGATCTTCGGTGACGTCCATCGAACCAGCGCTTCCATGCCGCTCACGTTGCCGGAGTCGGCGTTGATGACGGGCTGATGAGCGAGCCGCAGCTGACCATCGGCGAGGGCGCGCTCAAGTTCGTTGGCCACGTCATATGACGGAAGCCAGCTCGAGATCGGATCTGCCTCTGTCATCACCGGAATCAACGATCGTGAACCCGTGGTTGTTACTCCCGCAGGGCTGCGTGTCGGCGGTGGTGCATAGGGTTGCGACGTGCTCCGCATCGCCACCGTCAACATCAACGGCATCCGTGCCGCCGTCAACAAGAACCGCGGGCAAACCAGCGGATTGGCCGAGTGGCTCGCCGAGCGTGACGCCGACATCGTGACCCTGCAAGAAGTCCGCGCCCCCGATGCGATCGTGCACGAGCTCATCGCCGAGGCCGGCTATCACGTCGTGCACTCCGAGGCAGCGGCCAAGGGCCGAGCTGGAGTCGCCGTGCTGAGCCGCTCGGAGCCATCCGCCGTACGCATTGGCAACGGCGACGACTTCTTCGACGATTCCGGTCGCTGGATCGAGTCAGACATCCCGCTGGCCGACGGTTCCACCCTGACCACGATCTCCGCCTACGCCCATTCAGGTGAGGCCGGCACGCCTCGCCAGCTGGAGAAGTACCGGTTCTTCGACCAGATGCACGTCCGCCTGGCCGCCATCGCCCAAACGGGCCATCACGGTTTGCTGACAGGTGATCTCAACGTCGCCCACACTGAGCGCGACATTCGCAACTGGAAGGGCAACCTCAAGAAGGCCGGATTCCTGCCCGAGGAACGCGCCTATTTCGACCGCTTCTTCGACGAGCTCGGGTGGGTCGACGTGCACCGCCAGCTGTCCGGCGACGTCGACGGCCCCTACACGTGGTGGTCGATGCGAGGCCAGGCCTTCGACACCGACACCGGCTGGCGCATCGACTACCAGATCGCCACGCCAGAGCTTGCGGCCACCGCACGCACGGCGTCAGTTGACCGCGCCGTGAGCTGGGCCGAGCGCTGGTCCGACCACGCACCACTCGTCATCGACTACGACATCTAGGTCCTGGCAATGTCCGGCACCCTCGATCGCCGCCTCGGACTGACCGGATCGGTCGCGATCGGCATGAGCGCCATGATCGGCGCCGGATTGTTCGTGGTGTTCCCCCACGCGGTTGATGCCGCCGACGACGGATTGCTGATTGCGCTGGCCGTCGCCGCCATCATCGCCGCCTGCAACGCGATGTCTTCGGCGTGGCTGGCGCGTCGCTATCCCGTGGCGGGTGGCACCTACGTCTATGCCCGCGAACAGCTCAGCCCGTTCTGGGGCTACCTCGCGGGCTGGGCGTTCGTGGCCGGCAAGCTCGCATCGTGCGCCGCCATGGCATTCGCCATCGGCACGTACGTCTGGCCCGACCACGCACGCATCCTCGCTGTGGTGACTGTCGTCGGCGTGGTCGTCGTCAACTTCTTCGGTGTCGAGAAGTCGGCCGCCGTCGCCGTGGTCATCGTCGGCACCGTGATCGCCGCCGTCGCCGTCGCGGCTGTCCTCATGCTCTCCGGCACCCAAGGGCCCTCGACTCCGAGTGGAGACCTGAGCGCGGGAGGCGTGCTCCAGGGTGCCGCCCTGCTGTTCTTCGCGTTTGCCGGATATGCCCGACTCGCCACGCTCGGCGAGGAAGTCCGCGAGCCGAGCCGTACGATTCCGCGGGCGATCGCCGTTGCGTTCATCCTCGTTGTCGCTCTCTATGCCGCGGTCGCTCTCGCCCTGCTTCACGCTTTGGGGCGCGACGGTCTTTCCCGGACAGCACGGCCGTTCGTCGACGCCCTCGACGCAGCCGGCCATGGCGCCTACGCGCCGGTCATCCAGGTGGTCGCCGCCATCGCCGCCGGCGGCGCACTGCTGTCCCTGACGCTGGGCGTCTCGCGCACGATGCTCGCGATGGCGCGCGACGGGCACCTGCCCCACCAGGTCGCCCGGATCAGCGGCCGATCACGCACACCGCGCGTCGCCGAAGCCTGTGTAGGCGCCCTGGTCATCGCGCTGGTGACGCTGGGTGGGCTGGCCACCAGCATCGCCTTCTCATCGTTCTGCGTGCTGCTCTACTACGCGATCGCCAACGTCTCTGCGTGGACCCTGTCACCGGCACCGGCACGCCGCGCGGTTGCTGGCCTCGGTTTCGTGGGGTGCGCCGTGCTGGCGTTCAGCCTTCCGCTCTCAACGATCGTCGCCGGAGTCGCGGTGGTGGTCACTGGCGCATTCATCTATGGCTTGCGCGCACACGCCGCGCGCAGTTGAGGAACCCCCCGATTCCCTCAACCACGCGCGGCCAAAGGGGAGCACGCACCCCCTGATGCGTGCCCCCCGACCGTGGTGAAAGTCAGTTGAACCTGACCTTCATGCTCGTACCGCTCTCGGTGAGCACCCTCACCTTGACGCCGGCTGCAGGCAGCTTGACGCCGTGGTTGGGAAGCTCGGCGAACCAATACTTCTTGGTGTCGTCGAAGAGCGGCTTGGCACTCTGACCCCGGATGTAGCTCGCCACACCATTGGTGTGGAGCGTCATCGAGTCAGCCGTGTGCAACGAGAACGGCGCGTCGTACATCTGGATTCGCGCGCGCCACGGAGCACCCGTCGCAATGTTGATGATCGGCGTCGGATTGGCGTCGATCGGCAGGTTGCGTCCGTGTCCGGGGTGCCTGCTGGTGTTGTTGTCGCCCACGGAGGTGTCCCAGTAGGAGATCAGCAGACCGTGACCGTACTTGTAGTGCTCGACCCAGTCCGGCTTGGTGTTCATGAAGCCGAAGTTGTAGGGACCGGTCTGCAAGTACTTGTCATAGCTCACGTACGAGCGGTGACCCATCACGTAGTAGTTGTTGAACAACGACGTCGTGGTGGCACCGACGATGGAGAACCCGTCGAAGTCCCACGCGGCCCCGCCGTCCTCGGCACCGTCTTCCAACAGCACCTCAGACCCTGCGGAGATCTTGACGTCGTCGACGAACAGACCCGGAAGCGCCAGACCGCCATCGGTCTTGTAGTAGAAGCGCAGCTTGATGGCCTGACCGTCATAGGCCCCGAGCGGGACGTTGAGGTCGGCCCAGGTCTCCTGGTCACCATCGATACCGGGACGCCCTGAGGTGTCGGTGCCGATCGGAGCACCGTTGATCGTGCCGTCCAGAGACGTCCAGTTGGCACCACCATCGGTCGAGGCCTGGATGTACGCGTAGTCGTAGCCCTCCTCGATCGAGTAGCGAACCTTGGCCGTCATCGACCCACCGGTCTTGCCGGTCAGATCGACGTCTGTCGTCTGCGAGTTGGCCAGATCATCGCCGCTGCCGGAGAAGAACTGCTTGCTGCCCGAAGCCGGCGCACCGTTGTCGCTGGTGACTTCCTTCTTGGGCAGTACGACGACGGCACCCTGAGCCTTCTTGGTGTTGTACTCCTGCGGGCCGAGCTCGATCGTCTTCTTCTGGTGGGTGCTCAGTGCCTCGTAGTCGAGCCAGCCGAGCTGCAGCTTCTCCCAAGCACCGAGGTCGCCCGGGCGAGTGCCGAGCGGCTCGTTCTTGGCGTTGAGTCGGCTCTGAGCCATCAGCGTCCAGTACTCGTTGGAGTTGTCGCCGCCACCGGAGGTGTCGTAGGCGTCCGGCAGACCCAGGTCGTGTCCGTACTCGTGGACGAAGACCGACAGTCCGCCGTTCTCGGGCTGAACCGTGTAGTCGCCGACCCAAAGACCGGTGTTTCCGACCTGCGTGCCGCCGAGCGGGTTCTGCGCGGGGCCCGTGATGCCGGCGTCGGTCAGGAATGCGTACCAACGGTGCGACCAGATGGCGTCTTCACCCTGCTGCGGGTCACCATCAGCCTCGTCGCCACCTGCGTGAACGATCTGGAAGTGGTCGAGGTAGCCGTCGGGCTCGTTGAAGTTGCCATCGCCATCAAAGTCGTAGCGGTCGTACTGGTCGTACGCCTGGAGCGCGGTCTTGATCTCCGCATTCGGACTTGCCAGCTGCGTGCTGCTGGTCGACCCACGAAGCGAGACCGTCCTGGATGAGATTCCAGGTCGTCGCGTCTTCGCGGCCGTAACGCGCCTCGTTGTAAGGCACCTTGACCCAGTCGGAGACCGTGCCGTCGACCGAGTAGCGACCCGACGACTGCGTGGAGTAGTAGTTCGACAGCGACTCCGCGCCCTTGCTCTTGTCGAAGTAGAGGTCCTGGTAATGGCTGCGGTTGTAGTCCGCCTGCCACACCGTCGTGTTGTCCTTGGAGCGGTCGGGCTCGGGGATCTTGTTGTGCAGCGGACCCTCGAACGTCGTCGGACCCGGTGTGGACGGGTCGGTGTCGACGTCGGGGAAGTCAGGATGGCGCTGGTTGCCGAACTCCACGAGGATCACGAAAACCTTGTCGGCACGCTCCTGCGAAAGCTCGACGTACTGGTCGCGCTGCTTGCTGGACGACTTGGCCTTGAAACCCTTGCGGGTCTTCTTGTTGGCCTTGCGTGCGGCTTCGGCCGGGCTGCTGCCCTTGCCGACCTTGACGACGGTGCTGCCGTTCTTTTCAACGGCCTTCAGGTCGCCGTTGAGCACGCCGGAGACAGCTGACTCGCGCAGAGTGCGCCGCTTCTCTTCCAGCGGGTTGGGCAGCTCGTCCTGACTCTTGTCGACGCGATCACTGCCTGAGACGGGTGGTGCGGACGTGGCAGTACTCGGCGACGCATATGCGAGACCGAGTGAGGCTGCGAGTCCTAGGCCCACGAGGCCTGAGGTCACACGCTTCACTGTTTTTCCCCCTGCAATTGGATGTTGGTCGAACGGTCGTCCGGCCCCCGATGCGCGCACCCTCGTGAGGCACACACAACGCGCCCCAACTTAGGAGACTTTTAGGAAAAAGAGCAGTCTTGACTTAGGGGCGAACTAGTTATAGTGGGCTACTTTTCCCATCCCGAATGACTAGTTGAATCGCGTACGACCTGGTGGACTGTCGGAGCAGCGTTCGGGCGTAGCCGCAAGATGCAAAATGCTTGCCTTCACCCCGGTGGTGTGCCCTAGGGTTGACGGCAGTTGCACGACGTTGGCCGTACGAGATGAGTCCCTTTGGGTGTCGTTCTTCTCAAGGTTGGATGTACGTCGCGACAGCCACTCGCGAAAGTCGTGGGTGGTAACTCGCCAAGAGGAGAGCACGACATGGCTACAGGAACCGTCAAGTGGTTCAACGCTGACAAGGGCTTTGGATTCATCGCCCCCGATGACGGCAGCGAAGACGTTTTCGCGCATTTCAGCGCAATTCAGTCCAGCGGCTACCGCTCGCTGGATGAGAACCAGAAGGTCGAGTTCGACGTCGAGCAGGGCCAGAAGGGTCTGCAGGCCGCGAACATCCGGCCGCTCTAGGCGCCGCAGCCAGATCCGCACAGCAGACGAAGATCCCCGGAGCACTGCTCCGGGGATCTTTGTGTGGGGAAGCTTTTAGAGGTGCCCGCCTTCGTCCCAGGCGTGACGCCCGAACTCGGCAGCGGTCGCCAGATAGCTCACGTCGCTGCTCGGGTGACCGCCCAGACCGGTCAGACGGTGGGCCGGAAAGCGCCGTGACGCCTCGAGGAGCTGCACAGGGTCGATGTCGAACGAAGACTCATCCATAACGCGAGGATATCCTCATGTTCGGTGCGGCAAAACCCTTACTCGCCGGTAGTTTCCGCTAGAGGGTGACGCGGAGAATCCGGTCGTCGACGGAGGAGGGTCGTCCACGGCTGTCTGTGTTGCTGGTCGTGATCCACAATGACTCGTCGGGCGCGACGACGACATCGCGGATTCGGCCGTACTTCCCCGTGAACAACGCCTCCGGTTTGCCGGCAGACTCGCCGTCGAGAGGGATCATCCAGAGGCGCTCGCCACGCAGGGCCGCCATGAACGCGGTTGACCTGGTGATCGCGAGGCCGGCCGGCGAGCACTCATCGGTCTTCCACGTCACTTTGGGGCTCACGAAGTCCGGGTCGTCGGACTTCCCCTCAAAGCGCGGCCAACCGTAGTTCTTGCCCTTCTCGATCAGGTTGAGCTCATCGCGCGCGTTCTGGCCGAACTCGGACGCCCACAGCCGTCCGTCCGCGTCGAACGCCAGGCCTTCGATGTTCCGGTGCCCGTACGACCACACCTCGTTGTCGTAGGGATTGCCGCTCGCGGGACGTCCTTCCTTGTCGAGCCGCAGGATCGAGCCGTTCAGGCTGCGGCGGTCCTGCGCGGTCTCGGGTAACGCACCGTCGCCCACAGCGAGGAACAGGTGACCGCTGCTGTCGAACACCAGTCGGCCACCGTGGTGGTTGGTCGCCGAACGTACGCCGGTGATCAGCGGCTCGGGTCGTCCGATCCGATCACCGTCCACCTCAAGGCGTACGAGCCGATCGTCGGACCTGGTGCTGACGTATGCGTAGAGCACGGACTCGTCGTCAGGATCCAACGCAATGCCCATGAGGCCGCCCTCGCTGGTGGCAGCATCGGCTCCTTCAACGGTGCCGAGGGTGGTGACATCGCCGCCCGGATCGATCCGCACGATCGATCCCGAGTCGCGCTGCGACACCAGCGCGCTGCCGCTGGCGAGGAACGCGATGCCCCACGGCACGTTGAGCCCGGTCGCGATCGTCGACGCAACCCGAGGGTTGACGGGTCCGGCGGACGTCGAGCTGGGCGTGGACGGTGAGGCCGGCGGGGGCGGCGGTGTCTCGTCGCTGCCGCAACCGACCACCGCCATGGCTCCAACACCGGCGATCCCAGTCAAAAACGTGCGACGCTGGATCATGTACCGATCATGCCGGTTCGGGCCAAGAGCGACCAGCGGCCTATTCTGAATCAATGCCTGTGACGCTCTCCGGTCGATACCGCCTCGACGCCCTGATCGGCGACGGCGGCATGGGAGAGGTGTGGAAGGCGCGCGACTCGGTGCTCGATCGGGTGGTCGCGGTCAAGGTCATCAGGCCGCACCTCGCCGGCGACCCGACGATCCGCCAACGCCTCCGTACCGAAGCGCAGCTCGCCGGCTCGCTGCGCCACCCGGGCATCGTCGACGTCTTTGACTACGGCGAGGACGTCGGGGCTGACGGGCGAGCCACCCCCTATCTGGTGATGCCTCTCGTGGAGGGCGTGACCTTGTCGAGCGTTCTTGCCTCGCGGGTTGCCCTCACCCTCGGCGAGACGATGTCGGTCATCGCCGAGATGGCGAGCGCGCTCACCGCCGCTCACGCTGCTGGGATCGTCCATCGGGACCTCAAGCCGGCCAATGTCATGCTCACCGCGTCGGGGCGGGTGATGATCCTCGACTTCGGCATCGCCCGGTCGACTGGCGCCGAGTCGCTGACCCAGACCGGCGCCCTGGTCGGCACCGCCGAATATCTCAGCCCTGAGCAGGCGGCCGGCCACCCTGCGACATCCGCCTCAGACCTGTACGCGCTCGGCATCGTCGCCTACACGTGCATGACCGGAGCTCCCCCGTTCCACCGCGAGACCGATGTCGGCACGGCACTCGCCCACCTGCATGCACCGGTGCCGTCGCTTCCGCCCGATCTGGCAGCTGTCGACCCTCTGGTTCGCGCCCTCCTCGCCAAAGAGCCCTCGCAGCGCCCATCAGCCGACGAGGTGGCTGACTTTGCGGCATCGATGGCCACCGGCGTGCCGTCGTACGTCGCCGCCACCAGCACCGCCCAGCACACCCGTACGGACCTGACCCCGCTTCGCCGTGACGAGACCGCCGCGCTCGGCGTCGGTGCTGCCGGGCGGCGCCGACCCCGCAAGGTGGTGCTGGTCAGCTCCGCAGTGTTGGCCATCATCGCGATCGTCGCGGCTGGTCTGATGTTGGCCGGTCAGCCCACGAAGATCGTCGTTCCGAACGTGGTGGCGATGTCCAGTGTCGAGGCCGCCACCACGTTGGGCCGCGCCGATCTGACGGTCAAGACCCAGAATGCCGACCTCGCCGGATATGAAGCGGGCGAAGTCGTCAAGCAGTCCCTTGCCCCGGGCACCGAGGTCGGCAAGGACACCGTCGTCGAGCTCACCGTCGCCACGGGCTACTTCCCGATCCCCGACGACCTGGTCGGCAAGTCGTACGACGAAGCAGCCGCGATCCTCGAACGGCTCGGGCTCAAGCCCAAACGCTCCTACAAGATCTCCACCGCCAAGACAGGCGAGGTCCTCGCCGTCAATCCGTCGACGCTCGCGCAACCCGGCGACGAGGTCACGCTCAACGTTGCCTACTCGTTCTTCCTCGGCGGCAACAATCATGACGACGAGAAGGACAAGCGCAAGAACGACGACTGACCACCGAGCTGTGTTCTCGATCACGATGCCCCGGGCGGCCGCGCGGCTGCGCCTCGGCAAAATGGGAGATGTACGCGAATCCCCCCTATCTTTGTCTGCATGCCCATGACCCTCGGTAACCGATACCGTCTCGACGCCCTGATCGGCGGCGGCGGCATGGGTGAGGTCTGGAAGGCGCACGACGAGGTCCTCAACCGCGTGGTCGCGGTCAAGGTGATCCGTGACCACCTCGCGGACGATCCGACGATCCGCGAACGGCTGCGTATCGAGGCGCAGCTCGCCGGCGGGCTGCACCACCCGAGCATCGTGGAGGTCTACGACTACGGCGAGCACGAGGCCGATGGCCGCACCACCCCGTACCTCGTGATGGCACTCATTGAGGGACGCGCCCTGTCGCGGGTGCTCAAGGAGAACATCGCGCTTCCGGTCGGCGAGACGATGGCGGTCGTCACCGAGATGGCCCTCGCCCTCCAGACAGCGCACGAGGCCGGCATCGTCCACCGCGACCTCAAGCCGGCCAACGTCATGCTGACGAAGGGTGCGAGGGTGATGATCCTCGACTTCGGCATCGCCCGGTCGATCAGCGGCGAGGCCCTGACCCAGACCGGCGCGCTCATCGGGACGGCCGACTACCTCAGCCCGGAGCAGGCGGCCGGTCGTCAAGCAACGTTCGCCTCGGACATGTATGCGCTGGGCATCGTCGCCTACACGTGCCTCACCGGCGCTCCCCCGTTCCACCGCGAGACCGACATCGCGACGGCGATGGCGCATCTCCAGGCGCCGATTCCTGACCTGCCGGACGAGCTGGCTGCACAAGGCGTGGGCCCACTGGTTCACAGCCTCTTGGCGAAGGAACCCAGCGAACGACCCTCTGCCGGCGAGGTGGCCGAGATCGCCTCAACCATGGCGACGACTGTTCCCGCGACGGCCAGCGAGGAGCCCGAGCAGACCCAGCCGGTCACAGCTCCCGTCACTTCTCCCGTGGCGCCGCCCGCGCCAGCGGCGACAGCAACGATGGGCGTCATCTCTGAACCGTCGACCGAGGCGCAACCGGTAGGTCTCAGTCAGCCGGGTGCGACGGCTCTGATGACCGAGCAACGTCGCCGTCCGCCTCGGCGGGCCGTGATGGTGAGCTCGGCCGTGCTCGCGGCGGCGGTGATCGTCTTTGCGTTGATGACCATGGTCGGCCGGCAGGTTGAGGTGCCCGACGTCAGCGGTATGACAAGCGTCGAGGCGGCATCGACCATCGCCAAGGCCGGACTGACGGTCAAGACCACCGAGGTCGACGCGGCCGGTCGTTCCGTGGGAGAAGTCGTCAGTCAGCTGCCCAAGCCCGGCACCGACGTCGACAAGGCGAGCACTGTGGTCGTTGCGATCGCCACGGGATTCGTGGAGATTCCTGACAGCCTCGTCGGCATGACCTATGACGACGCAGTCAACGCGCTGTCGAAGCTCGGACTCAAAGCCAGTCGCACCAACATCGCGTCGAGTGAGACGGCCGGGACCGTCATCAAGGTGTCTCCCGCCACACGCGCCGAAACCGGCGCCACCGTCGCACTGTCTGTCGCCTACACGCCGGCGCCGGTCGACACCAAGGACGACAAGAAGAAGGACGACAAGAAGAAAAAGAAGAAGGACTAGCTCGCGGCCCCGGTCACCCAGGGAATCTCTCCGCCATCGCGCTGGTTGTAGAAGGTGTACCGAGTTTTCAACGGAAGGCAGTTATGAGCACCGTCAACCTGACCAAGGACAGCATCGACGAGGCCGTCAGCGCCGACGGAATCACGTTGGTCGACTGGTGGGCCTCCTGGTGTGGCCCCTGCATGCAGTTCGGTCCTGTCTATGAAGCCGCGAGCGAGAAGCATCCCGATGTCGTCTTCGCCAAGATCGACACCGAGGCCGAGGGCGAGCTCTCCGGTGCAGCCGGCATCTCGTCGATCCCCACGCTGATGGCATTCCGTGACGGAATCCTCGTGTTTTCGCAGCCAGGCGCGCTTCCGGCCGCCGGGCTCGAGCAGGTCATTCAGGCCGTCAAGGAGCTCGACATGGACGACGTACGGCGCCAGGTCGCCGAGGCAGAAGCAGCGGAAGCAGCCCAGTCCGAGGTGTGAGCCTCCCCACGTCTCCAGCGTGACCGTGCCGTCCGCCGCCGCTCAACAGGAGAAGTAGGCAAATACGGCCTATCTTGTCTGGGTGCCCACGATTCTCAGCGAGCGATACCGCCTCGACACCCTGATCGGTGGCGGCGGCATGGGCGAGGTCTGGAAGGCGTACGACGAGGTGCTCGGCCGCGAGGTTGCCGTCAAGGTGATCCGCCCCCATCTCGCCGAAGATGCAACGATCCGCGAGCGACTTCGCACCGAGGCACAGCTGGCCGGTTCACTGCACCATCAGGGCATCGTCGACGTCTACGACTACGGCGAGCACCAAGAGGACGACGGGCGAACGACACCATTTCTGGTGATGCCGTTGGTCGACGGTGTGTCACTGGCGGCGATGCTCAAGTCACGCACCGCCCTCCCGGTGGGCGAGACGATGTCGATCATCACCGAGATGGCGAATGCCCTCGCGGTGGCGCACGCTGCGGGCATCGTCCACCGCGACCTCAAACCCGCCAACATCATGCTCTCCGAGTCTGGGCGAGTGATGATCCTCGATTTCGGCATCGCCCGGTCGACCGGCGGTGAGTCGCTCACCCAAACCGGGGCCCTGATCGGTACGGCCGACTACCTCAGCCCGGAGCAGGCGGCGGGAAAGCAGGCAACGTACGCGTCAGACCTTTACTCGCTTGGCGTCGTCGCCTACACCTGCCTCACCGGCGCCCCGCCATTTCATCGCGAGACCGACATCGCCACGGCACTGGCGCATGTCCAGGCGCCGATGCCCGAACTACCCGACGAGCTCGTGGCGGCGGGGGTCGGACCGCTCATCGAGGGCTTGCTCGCGAAGGAGCCGGGACAGAGGCCCGCGGCCAGCGAGGTCGCCGCGATCGCCGCCGAGTTTGCGACGACCGTCCCGACACAGGTTGCCACCGCCACGGATGAAGCCACGGATCCGGACGCGACGCAGCCGGGCGCAGCTGGTCTGGCGGTGGCCGGTCCGCCGACGGTCGAGCAGGCAGCGCCGACCGGTGTCGCCCCGGCGGCGGATCCGACCGCGGAGGTGGGCGAACAGCCCACACGACGTCGAGGCGTTCTGGCGAGCCTGGCGGTGCTGGGGCTCATCGCGGTGGCGTTCGCACTGTTCTATGCCTTACGCGCCGACCAGATCGAGGTGCCCGACGTACGCAAGATGACGAGCGTCGAGGCGGCGTCCACGCTGACCAAGGCCGGATTCAAGGTCAAGACGCACGATGTCGATGCCGCCGGGTTCAAGGACGGCGTAGTCGCCACACAGTCACCCGAGGCCGGGTCATCGGCGGGTGAAGGAAGCGAGGTCGACCTCGGCGTCGCCACCGGCTTCATCGCGATACCGAAGGACCTGGTCGGCAAGCCATATGACGACGCCGCCAAGATCCTCGACAAGCTCGGGCTGAAACCGCAGCCGAGATATCGGGCGTCCAGCAAGAAGGCCGGCACCGTCACCTCCGTCGATCCGTCCAAGCGGGCGCGACCGGGTGACACCGTCGTCCTCGATGTCGCGGGCAGGTCTGGTGGCAGCGACAGCGGTGACGACGAGCCCGAGCCCACCGCAACCACGCCGGCACCGACACCCACGCCGACCACACCCAAGCCTTCGCCGACGGCCACCGCGACCACCACCGCGCCGCCTGACCCGGGTACGGACGCTGGCGCAGGAACGGACCCGAACGCCGGCAACCCACCGCCTCCGGCGGGGTGAGCTAGCCGCTGACTGTCGCCGCTTCGCCGGGGTCGAGCCAACGGATCGCGTACGGTGAGGCCGCCAAGACCTGTTCGGCATCACCCCGGCCCTGCTGGAAGTGTGACCAGCCTTCGTAGTGCACCGGTATGACGGTGGTCGGCTTGACCAGGTCAAGGAGCTCGACCGCTTCCTTGGCGTCCATCGTGTAGCGCAACCAGCCCGACAGGTATCGGAATCGTACGGCGCCGATGTGCATCAACATGGTGCCGACGTTGATCCGTTTCGCCACCTCACGGAGCCCTCCGTACAGCACCGTGTCGCCGGTGACCCAGAGCTCGCCGTGGGCCTGACCGTCCCACTTGAGCGCGAATCCGACGACCGGCCCGGTGATCGGATCGCTGCCCACAGGACCGTGACGGCAGGGGGTTGCGGTGATCGTGATGGTCGGCTTGCCCGGCGCCTCGAGCGTCGCGGTCTCCCACGCTGCCAGGCCGACGGTGGTGCCGCCGAGCTTCTTGGCGGCCTTCTTGGTCGTGTAGGTGGTGCCCCACTGAGGCAGCAGCGCCTGGGCGCTCGGGTCGAGGTTGTCACCGTGATGGTGGTGACTGACGAGGACCGCGTCGATGGGTCCGAGCTCCGCAGCCGGGATCGAGGGGCCCACGAGCTTGCGCGACATCGTGCCCCAGCCAAAGAAGTAGCGTTTGCCCGCCGGGTCGAACGTCGGATCAGTGAGGATGCGCCAGCCGCCGACCTCGATGAGGGCTGTCGGCCCGCCGATGTGCGTGATCGTGACGTCGGTCATTCGGCGAACCTAGCAGCGATCAGACGGTGATGAAGGACCTCATACCGATTGCCCCCATGTCGATCGTGTCGTTGAAGAAGCGAATGTCCTCACCGTCCTCGAGCAGGCTGAGAGAGGCGATCATCGGGCGGTAGTGGTCGTCGGTCGGCACCGCGATACGCGCCTCGGACCACGTGCCGTAGGGGTCGGTGAGCTTGGCGATGTCACGGTCCTGCAGCGCCACCGCCGTGTCGGTGTCGAACTGCGTCGCCCAGTCCCACGCTGCGCCACCGTCCCACTTGACCCGGCCAAGCGCGTGCACGATGTTGCCGCTGCCGATGAAGATCACTCCCCTGCGCCGCATCGCCCGCAGGCGACCGTACAGCTCATAGAGCTTGGGCAACGGCATCGAGTAGTCGATGCTGATCTGCAGCACCGGCACGTCGGGCTTGGGCGCGAGGTGCACCAGCACACTCCAGGTGCCGTGGTCGAGGCCCCATTGCTGGTCGAGCTGAGCCTCGTACTCGACGAGCTGCTGAGCCAGCACCCTGGCGACAGCCTCGTCGCCGACGCTGTCGTACGTCACGCGTGACAGCGCGTCGGGGAACCCACCGAAGTCGTAGATGATCGGGTTCTTCGGAGCGTCGGTGATGTGAGTCTGTCCGGGCGTGAGCCAGTGGGCGCTGATGACCACGATGGCCTGCGCCTCGGGCAGCTCTTCGCCCAGCAGGCTCCACTGGCGGGTGTAGGCGTTGTCGGCCAGAGCGTTCATGGGATTGCCGTGCCCGACGAACATCACCGGCATCAGCGGGCTCGGCTTCAGCCGGCTTTCGATGTCGGACACCGAGTACGACGTCATGGCAGGATCCTCTGGTTCGTTGAGGCGGATTAGTTAAGTCTTCAACTAGTATAACGGCTTGGGCGCAACCCAACTAGCTCAGCGCCTTGAGCGTCCCGCTCGTGAAGGACTCGAAGGTCAGCTGGTTGGGCGAGTCGGGGCGCGATCCCATGCGTACGGCGACGACGCCCTCCGACGGGATCACCGCGACGTACTCGTTGCCATAACCCAGCGCCCAGAACGTGTCGTCGGGCGCGCCCGGTGCAAGCTGCCCGTCGTAGGGCGCTTCGTCGCTCGGGAAGCCCGCCGCGCGGTTGATCGTGACGACGCGGCCCGGCTTGTTGACCCACCAGAGCAGTCCGTAGGCGGCGTTGAGTGCCGACGATGACCTGGCCGTGTGCCTCGGTGACGAACTGTGTCGAGATCAGCTGCGTGCCGTCCCACTCGCCACCACGCATCATCAGGTAGCCGAGACGCGCGAGGTCGTGGCACGACGAGTCGATGCCGGAGTAGGTCGTGGTGTTGCCGGCCTTGTCGTGTGCCCAGCTGGTGTCACGCAGGCCGATCGGGTCAAAGAGTCGCTTCTTGGCGTAGGCGGCAACGTCCTCTCCGGTGGCCTTCTGCAGCACCGCTTCAAGTGTCTGCACGGCGGAGTTGTTGTAGTCCCACACGGTGCCGGGCGGCGTGTCCTGCGCCAGGCCGACCGCGAACGCCGTCTTGTCGGTCGCAAGCCGCACCATCTGGACGTAGTCCGTGATGTAGTCCCAGTGCCTGCCGGAGGTGTTGGACAGCAGGTCACGGATCGTCAGGTTCTTGCTGCTGGTCCCCCGCCACTCCGGAATGTAGTTCGCCGCCGGGTCGTCGAGCGTGAGCAGGCCATCGTCGGCGGCCATGCCCACCAGCATCGAGGTGACCGACTTGGTGATCGAGTATGCGGCGCGCGTCGTGCGATCGCCGGTGCCGCCCCAGTAGGCGTCGTGCACCAGCTGACCGTCCTTGATCACGGCAAAACAGGTCGATCTTGCTGCCGCCAGATCGCGATCCAGCGCGGCGAAGTCCCCCGCCGTAGCCTCGGCCCAGGCCTCGCCGGGATAGATGGGCGTGGCCGTACGCGCGGTCGGCGTCTCGGCAGGTCGTTCCGAACCGCTCGAGCATGCGGCGACCAACATCAACCCGACAACCAGCCCCACCAACCGCATCCATCGAACCTATCGCTCCGACGCACCACGCCTGCACTTGCAAACGTAGTACCTTTGCGGAACACTGGCCTCGACCTAGTGACCCACCTCACAACCAGGAGTCGACCGTGGATCCCATCGATCCGGCATACGGGACAACAACGCTGTTGCTCATCGCGGCAGTCGCAGTGGCCCTCTTGCTTTTCCTCATCATCAAAGTTCGTCTGCACGCCTTCATCTCCCTCGTCCTCGTCAGCGTCATCACGGCGGTCGCGGCGGGCATTCCACTCGTGGACGTCCCAACCGCCCTGATGTCCGGATTCGGCAGCACGTTGGCCTCCGTGGCCCTGCTGGTCGGCTTCGGCGTGATGATCGGCCGTCTGCTGGAGGTGACCGGCGGCGCCCAGGTGCTCGCTGACACCCTGGTCGGGCGATTCGGCGAGAAGCGCGCGCCCTTCGCCCTCGGCGTGGCCGCACTGATCTTCGGCTTCCCGATCTTCTTCGACGCCGGGCTGGTCGTGTTCCTGCCGATCATTCTGACTGTCGCACGCCGCTTCGGTGGCTCGGTGCTCTACTACGCACTGCCGGCCGCTGGTGCCTTCGCAGCGATGCACGCGCTCGTACCCCCGCACCCCGGACCCGTTGCTGCCGGAACCGTTCTCGGCGGAGACATCGGCATCATCTTGCTGGTCAACCTGCCGATCGCGCTGCTCGCCTGGTACGTCGGCGTCTACCTCGTCTCACGCGTCCTCGGCGCGAGGTTCAACGTTCCCGTCGTCGACACCTTGTTCGGCGAGGTCAACGGCGGCGCCGGCGGAACGACCACTGGCACAGACACGGCGACCAAGACGATCGCACCCAGCTTCGCCACCGTCATCAGCCTGCTCGCCATCCCGCTGGTGCTGATCTCGTTCAACACCGTGCTCAGCACGCTGATCGCCAACGGCACGATCGAGGAGGGCAACAAGGTCGTCGAGTTCCTGGTGCTGCTGGGCAACACCCCGATCGCCCTGCTCATCACGTTGCTGGTGACGATCGCCGTGCTCGGCACCCGCGATCGGACCCTCAACGAGACGACTGAGCTGCTCGACAAGGCCCTCGGGCCCATCTGCTCGATCATCCTCATCACGGGTGCGGGCGGCATGTTCGGTGGCGTCCTGCGAGCCAGCGGCATCGGCGGCGCACTGACCTCATCGCTGTCGGACCTCGGCATACCGTTGCTGCTGCAGGCCTTCCTGATCGCCACCGCACTGCGCGTCGCACAGGGCTCGGCCACCGTCGCGCTGACGACCACTGCCGGTCTGATCGCCACCCAGGCTGGTGGACTCAGCGACCTGCGTACGGCGCTGCTGGTCACCGCCATCGCGGCCGGAGCGACCGTGCTGTCCCACGTCAACGACTCGGGCTTCTGGCTGGTCAGCCGCTTCTTCGGCATGGACGAGAAGACGACATTGAAGACGTGGACCGTGATGGAGACGACGCTCGGACTGTCGGCATTTGCGGTCGCCGCAGTGCTGTGGCCGATCGTCGGTTGACGATGGGTCGGTCAGCGGCGACGCTGCATCTCGGAGACGACCTCGACACAGATCGCATGCATTGCGGCATGTGCGACCTCGGCTTCGCCGCTGGCCACCGCTTCGGCAACCATCAGGTGCAGGCGTCGGGCCTCGGGCTTCGGCACCGGTGGCATGAGGTGGTGGTCGGTACGACCGCGCAACACCTCTTCCACCACGTCACCGAGCGCCGAGAACATCACATTGCCCGACGACTGGAGGAGAAGCCGGTGGAACGCGACATCGAGGTCGAGGAAGGTCTCCAAGTCGCCGGCCGCGCCCGCGGTCTCCATCGCGTGGGCCAGTCGAACGACCTCGACCCGGGCGTCATCACCTGCGTGGTGAGCGGCGAGCGCGGCCGAAGGCGGCTCAACGGCCGCGCGAAGCTGCGAAAGCTCATGAAGGTGCGCGGCGCGGTTGTCCCCTTCGAGGCGCCAGCGGATGACCGCAGGGTCAAAGTGGTCCCAGTCGCTCTGCGGACGAATGCGGATGCCGGTGCGTCGGCGGCTCGCGACCAGCCCCATCGACACCAGCACCTGCACGACCTCGCGGGCAATCGTTCGCGACACCGCATACTCGGTCTGGATCCAGTCGAGCGTCAGCGTCGTCTCGGCGGCCAGCCGACCGTCGACGATGCGCGGACCGAGCTCGGCCAGCACACCGGTGTAGACCTTCGACATGCGTGCCAGCCTAGCGACGCGAGACGCCCGTGACCGTCCACAGCACGCGCGGCGCCCGACAGATCGTGGTGATGGGTGTTTCGGGCACCGGCAAGAGCGTGATCGGTCAAGCTCTCGCCGAGCGCCTAGGTTTTGCGTTCATCGAAGGTGACGCGTTCCACCCTGCCGCGAACATCGAGAAGATGTCGGCCGGCAATCCCCTCGACGATGACGACCGCCGTCCTTGGCTCGAGCTGCTCGCGGACAAGCTCGCGGCAGCCCACGATGCCGGCGACGGGATCGGTGCTGGCCTGCTCGGCGCTCAAACGCGACTATCGCGACATCCTGCGCCGCGGGGCGAGCGATGCGTACTTCCTGCACCTCGACCTCCCGTTCGATGTGCTTCGCCAACGGATGGAGCAGCGCGAGCACTTCATGCCGGCCTCGTTGCTGCAGTCGCAGTTCGACGCGCTCGAACGGCTTGAGGACGACGAACGCGGCCACGTCCTGGACTTCGATGCACCGATCCCTGAGGTCATCGATGCGGCGGTAGCCGCTGTGGTGGAGGGCTGAGACCGTCTCGTTTTGGTGCTGTTGGTGCTGTGCGGGACAATGGAAGGATGCCCACTTCGACTGATTTGCGCCTGCTGTTGCGCTATCCGGTCGACTTCGAGGTGGGAGACGATCCGGCGGAGTCACGCTTCGTCTTTCGTACGCCGGACGGCGAGCACCGGGCCACGGCAAGTGAGTCGATCGGGCCGCTGAGCCAGGGCATCCGCGCCATGTCGGCCGACTCGTCCGTGCGTGCTTGGGCGACGCCGGCGATCCTGGCGCTGCGCATCATGGCGCGCGGCAATCTCGGCTCCCCCGAGGCCGCCGAGGTGGCGCAGCTGCAGCAGGCCGCCGCGGCGATCGACACGAATGTGGGTCGCGGGCAGGCCAAGATCAGCGCCTTCCTCAAGGCCTTGGCGGTCGACGCGCCGGCCGCTGCGTCGACGCCGCAACGCCAGGCGTACGTCTCGCCCCGCGCGGTGCAGCCTCGCGAGCGTGAGCGCCAGTTCTCCTACATCTTCGGCGTCACCTTCGTGCTGGAGCCGACCGACGATCTGATCGCGGAGATCGAGCTGCGCATCAAGCCACGCGACAGCTCGTTCGGTGCGGCCCGCGCCAGTGAGGTGTGGGCGCAGGACAACCATCACCTGGGTCCCGGCGTCCGCCAGGCGACCCGCACGATGCTGACCCGCACCGCCGAGACCTGGCCTCCGGCCGCGCGCCTGCTGGCCGACGTCTCCACCGGCACTGTCGCCGTCACCGCCGACGAGCTGGCCCTGCTGGGCGATGGCCGTACGGTGTCGCACCTGCTGGCGGCGCACATCGACGTACGGTGGCCGCCCGATCTCGTCCGCACCTTGGAGACCAAGGCCGTCGTTGGCCGGATGGAGGCTCCCGGGTCGGAGCGCACCAAGGCATTTGCCGCCGATCAGCTGTTCGACTTCAACTGGCAGATCGCCCTGGGCGACAAGACGCTGACCCAGGCTGAGCTCGATCAGCTGGCGAAGTCGCAGCACGGGTTGCTGAAGCTGCGGGACCAGTGGGTGTTTGTCGATCCTCGCCGCCTGCAGCGGGTGCTCGAACGTCGTGGTCGCACCATCACGTCGGGCGAGGCGTTGCGCGCGGCCGTCTCGGGCACGCTGGTGGTCGACGGGCTCACCACCGAGGTCGACACGATCGGCTGGCTCGAAGATCTGCGCCGCCGGCTCGCCACCCAGGACGTCGACATCAAGCCTGCTGAGCAGCCGCACGAGCTGGACGGCACGCTTCGCGAATACCAGCTGCAGGGACTGCAGTGGATGACGCAGCTGGTCGATCTTGGCCTCGGCGGGATCCTCGCCGACGACATGGGACTCGGCAAGACGGTCATGTTGATCGCCCTGCATCTGCAGCGCGCCCGCACGACGTCTGCTCCGACCCTCGTGGTGGCACCCGCATCGGTGCTGGGCAACTGGGAGCGCGAGATCAACCGGTTTGCGCCGGGGGTCAACGTGCGGCGCTATCACGGTCCGGGCCGCCAGCTCGACGGTGTGACTGACGGTTTTGTGGTCACGACGTACGCGACGATGCGTGCCGATGCCGAGCGGCTGATGATGCACCGACCCGGATGGGGTCTGGTCGTCGCCGACGAGGCGCAGAATGTCAAGAATCCTCGCGCCCGCACGGCTCAGGCGCTTCGTACGATCCCGGCCGAGGCCAAGCTCGCGCTGACCGGCACGCCGGTGGAGAACAACCTGTCGGAGCTCTGGGCGATTCTCGACTGGACGACGCCGGGGCTGCTGGGCACGTACGAGCAGTTCCGCGTGCAGTGGGCGCGGCCGATCGAGGCGCGCCGTGACCGAGACAAGGCCGCTGGCCTGTCGCAGCTGATCAGGCCGTTCGTGCTGCGTCGCCGCAAGTCCGATCCGGGCATTGCTCCGGAGCTGCCGCCCAAGATCGAGACCGATCACAGCGTCAACCTCACCCGCGAGCAGGTGGGACTGTACGAAGCGGTGGTCCGCAGCACGCTGGCGGAGATCGAGGCGGCTGTGGGCATTCAGCGCCGTGGTCTGGTGGTCAAGCTGCTCACCCAGCTCAAGCAGATCTGCAATCATCCGGCGCACTTCTTGCGTCAGTCCGACGGCCGGTTGCCTGGTCGCTCGGGCAAGCTCGGGGTCTTTGACGAATTGGTCGAGGAGATCGTCGCCGAGGATGGCGCGGTGCTGGTGTTCACTCAGTACGCGCAGATGGGCCGGCTGCTCTCGCGGCACCTGGATGAGAAGAAGATCAAGAACCAGTTCTTGTATGGCGCGACCACGATCAAGGCGCGCGAAAAGATGGTGCACAAGTTCCAGTCGGGTGAGGTGCCGGTGTTCGTGCTGTCGCTCAAGGCCGCTGGTGTGGGTCTCAACCTGACGAAGGCCGATCACGTGATCCACTTTGATCGTTGGTGGAATCCGGCGGTCGAGGACCAGGCGACGGATCGTGCTCACCGCATCGGTCAGACCAAAAATGTTCAGGTGCATCGCCTGATCAGCGAGGGCACGATCGAGGAGTCGATCGATGAGCTCATCCGGTCGAAGCGGTCGCTCGCGGACGCGGTGGTCAACGGTGGCGAGGGTGCGCTGACCGAGCTCTCGGATGCAGAGCTGGCCAAGCTGGTCAAGCTGCGCCACTAGCTGGTCGCCATCGGTTGTTGCGCTGCCACCGGAGGGTGCCGGGTGGTCGATATTCGGGTATGCCGTCGTCAGGGTGAAATCTGATCGACCATCCGTCATCGTGCACGACATGGTGGTGGCGGGCGCAGATCAGCACGCCTTCGTCGAGTCTGGTGGTCTTGCCGATCGAGAACGGCCTGTTGGCGTGGTGCGCTTCGCACCAGGCGGGCGGTCGATCGCAGCCCGGGAAGGTGCACCCTCCGTCGCGGTCTTCCATGGCGCGTCGTTGGTGCTTGGTGAACAGTCGCTTCTCTTCGCCGTGGTCGAGCGGGAGCGACTTGCCGTTGAACACCTGCGGTATGAGCCCGACTCGGCAGGCGAGCTTGCGGGCCTGACCTGCGGAGATGCGGGTGCCGGTCGAGAGGGTGGCGGGTGCGAGGCCTTCGATGAGTGAGTCGTAGTCGAGGCGCACCATGAGCGTCGCTCCCACGCCACCGCCGGATGGCAGCCGATCGGTGGGCAGGTGGCCGCAGAGCTCGGCAAATCCCATGCCGAGGCGTCGGCGATGGTCGAGATCGCGGTCATAGACCGACTCGTCTTCACTGCCCGGGTGGTCGTGGAGGTGATCGCGGCGTGGCGCGCTGATGCCCTGGATCGCAGACAGCAGCATGTCGCCGGCCGCTTCGGGAATCGTGAACCCGCCACGCATGGTGCCGTCGCGATTGTCGACCATCCAGAACTCGCTGCGAGCCCACGCTGCCCTCTCGCGTGAGACGAGGGCCGCGTTTTCGTCGGCGTCGGCCTCAGCCTTGGGCTTGAACGCATCGGTAACTCGCAGCGCCCGGCGCCGCAGGTCTTTGATCGTGAACTTCGAGGCATCGCCGATCAGGGTGTCTTCGCACGCCTGGCGTTGCTCGGGCGTCGTCTCGTCCGGCAACGAGCCGATCGCACTGGCGATGACATCGGCCTGCGGTGACGAGATCTCTCCGCGCGACAGTGCATCCTCGGTCCGGGTGGCCGACCTGAGGGCCTTGGCCGATCGGACCAGGCGATCGCCAGCGGCCCGGTCGCCGCCGAATGACCCGGCGAGCATCGAGCCGGTCGAGGTCGCGCCACTCTTGCGGGCCAGACCCGACTCGTCGACACGTCGTACGGCTGCGGCCTGCTGGGCACTCAGCCGAGCTTGGACGCGGGCCAGCTCGTCGCACAATCGCTTGGCCTCGCTGCGGCTCCAGCCCCTCCCAGGCACCGATCGGCATGGTGTCGAGGATGGCGTGCAGGTCATCGACCCCGGACGCCAACGGGTGCGGCAATGACGCCACGGCCGCTGCGGTCATACACCCTCCCCGATGAATAGAACGTATGTTCGATCCTATCCAGAAAGGGACGGCTCGACGCAAGACTTTGTGCAGACTTTTTCGCTGCTATTTCAGCCAATTAGTGATCCGAGAAGCCTCCCGTTCCCAGCCTAGACTGCAGGTCGGACATCGGGTTTTGTCCGCGAAACGGCCCGGAAAATCAGGGCACCATGAGGCAGCGCTTGAGCTCTTCGACGGTGTAGAAATGGGGCTCGCTGGCCACACATGAGGCCTTGAAGTCGACGGGTTCCTCGTTGTATCGCATCGTGACGAGCACTTCGTCGGTCACCTCATTCTTGTAGGCGACCCATTCGATGTTGCCCGCCGGCAGGCCCGCCACATACCCGCGCCAGGGGTTGTAGGCGTGGAGGTAGACCTGCCCGGGCGCAGTTTGGACATTGCTGCCCGGTCCCCTGATGATCGCCGCGAACGGCATCGTGGTCTCGCCGTGGCCGACCCGGAAGACTGCGGCAGTCGGGTCGCCGTCCACGCGAGCGTCGAGCCGAGCGAGGAAGTCGACCAGCAGCGGCAGCGCCTTGCCGAACGAGGTGTATTGCCCGGCGACTCCCGGCCCGAAGCGGTAGAAGTTTTCGGCGTCCTTCATGTAGCTGAGGATGTAGGCGTCGATCAGCGGTACGTAGCGCGCGAACGTCACGTTCGTCTCGAGCCGCATGGCAGCGGCGGTGCAGTAGAGCAGGTAGATGTCCATGGCCGCTGCGACCGGGTCTTTGAGGCTGTCGACGAACTTGCTCGTGTAGAGCGTTCGGAGCAGGTCCTTGGCGCCGCCGCGGACCATCTGCTTGCTCTTGATCGCCGCGATGGCTTTGTTGCCCTCGGCCGATGCTCCGCTGGTCAGCACCAGGCGGCGGTCTGTCGGTGGCGTAGGGCTTGTAGTTCAGGCCGCCGGCGCACCTTCGCGTCGAGCGGCTGCATGAATGACGCGGCGCTCTGCTTGGTGCGGAAGCACGGTTGAGGTGATGATCTCGATCGGCTCGCGTTCAGCCTTGGCCTTGAGCAGGAAGTCGGCGTAGTTGTCGGCGGTTCGTCGTCCGATGCCGGCCCATTCGGCTTTGCCGAGCTTGCTGAGGTTGCCGTAGCCAACCCACCGTTCGGCCGATTGGAAGGCCTTGAGGTCGCCGTAGAAGTATTTGCCGTTGCTGGTCAGCGCGTTCTTCTTCTTGGCGGCGTACCACAGGTTGAGTGCACGGGTCTCGGCGGAGGTGCTGGTCAGGGATCTCGAGCCGTGGCGTCCGATGGTCTCGATGAAGAACATCTTGAAGTTGTCGTCGGCCGGCTTCACGATCGGCGAGCTGGCGGGGTCGCCGTACGGCGTCTGGTTCGTGTAGTGCTTCGCGTCGCTGACCTCGGCCTGCGCCGGCCCCACGAGCGTGGTGGCGAGCACGGTCAGTGCGACGGCGCTGAGCTTGATGACCTTCGACATAGGTCCCCCGGAGACTGAGTGCGTGATTCGCACTTTACGCCTGTGAGTCCTACGCAGGCGGAAACAGTCGCGTAGGTAGCCGTGAAGGCTTGCGCGTTCCTCCGACGTGAGTCGGGCCCGGTCGCTCGAGCATCTTGACCACTCCACGCAGCGTCTTTGCCGGCACTCCGTCGACAACCAGGCGTCCCCACGGCAGGTCGGCGCCAATGAAGCAGTACGCAGCTGACGTCCGGCGCGTTTGGGATCGGGCCCTGGGCAACGGCGTCCGCCACTGCGTCGAGGTGGCGTCGCATCCCGCTCGCCAGCTGAGTCCGACGACGACCGTTGACGATGAATGTGTCGCCCTTGCGGTTGGTCCGAACCTTCTTGCCTCGGTATGCCTTCGGGTCGACAACGAAGACACCCGACGGTGCGATCGCGATGATGTCGATGTCGCCGCGCTCCTTGCGGTGCCGACCCGACGGTTGAAGAGGAACAGCACGGAGCCGTCCAGTTTGCTCGTCAGCTTCTCGGCTACCTCCCGCTCCCCCGCCGCACCTTTGGCGAAAGCGGTGATCGTGTGAGCTGGCTCGACTGATCCGACCAGCCAGCGGCCGATCCACGGGTGGGCCTGCAGTGATTCGGGCCCTGCGCTCGGCTTAGACGCTGCCTCGTGAGCGGCCATCCGCTTGTCGTACTCACGTTGCAAGGACGCTCCGGGCGTGCCTGACTCGCTCGCATTCATCTGGGTCTCCCTCCCACAATGCCTGAGCTGATTCTGCGGGAGATTGCGGTGCGGCGTAGCCGGAATGCGTGATTTAGCCGAGGCAGCGTTTGAGCTTGGCGACCTCGTAGAAGTACGGTTTCGCGGCCTTGCAGCCTTCACGGAACTCGACGGGTTGCTCGTTGTAGCGCATGGTCACCAGGACGTTCTTGGCTGCGTTGCGGTAGGCGACCCACTCGATGTTGCCGGCGAGCCGACCGGCGACATAGCCGCGCCACGGGTTGTTGTCGTAGGTGTAGGCCTCCCCCGCCGCTGCCTGCTTCTCGCTGCCCGGCAGGCCGATCAGCGCGGCGAACGGCATGATCGTCTCGCCGTGTGCGGGCCTGAACACCGCCGCCGCCGAGCCCCCACCGATGCGCTGGTCGAGCTCGCCGAAGAAGTCAGCGAGCAAGGGTCGCGCTGCCCGGTATGAGTTGTCCTCGCCAGCGATGCCTGGGCCGAAGCCGTAGAAGTTCTCGGCGTCGACCGCATACGCGAGCACCTTTGCGTGCTCGAGCGGCACGTACTGCTTGAACGTCACGTCGGTGTCTGCGGCCATGCCGGGCGCCGTCTCGTAGAGCTTGTAGATGTCGATCGCGGCTTCGACCGGGTCCTTGATCGTGTCGACGTATGCCGGCGTGTAGAGCGTGCGGAGCAGGCCCACGGATGCGGCGCGGATCTCGGAGCTGGCCATGATCTGGTCGACTGCCTTGTTGCCGGCGGACGTGGATCCGCGGAGGATCAGCAGCTTCGGGTCGACGATGCGGGGCGCGAGGTTGATGTCGGGTACGACGGTCTTGAGCCCTCTGATCATCGCGTCGGCGCTGTCCTGGGTGCGTTGGAAGATCGTCTGTCAGAGTGACCACTCGGCGAGCTTTGCCATACCGGCGTCCGCATGGGTCTGCAGTCGGCCGAGCGCGTCGTCCAGGTCAGCCGAACCTGGGTGGTCCGGCGCTATCCGGGCAGGGTTGAGCGGCACACCATCTGCCCAAGCCTTGATGTCCGGCTCAGAGCCGAACGACTTGGCGGCTCGGGCCCCCAGGACCGTCATCCTCGCCCAGCTCTCCAGGGTGTCGGGCAGCAGCGTTGGCGGGCAGAGCCTGTTCTTCTCCGCATCGTCGGTGCGGGTTGCCTCGACGTAGCCGGCAAGTGCTGCGCCGAAGCACGGGAACCCAGCGCGGATCGGCTGGACTGTGATCGCCGATGGCCCCCAGATCGGAACGTTCGGCGGGTATTTGAGGCCCTGCGCCGCACAATGCACGACGACGGCATCCTTCGCGATCGAGACCGATCCATGTTCGAGGGTGATCTGCCCGGGCTCTATCCCGCGTATGTACCCCAGCCGGACGACATGCTCGACCGTGCGCAGATGGTCGAGCTCCCACGCGGCGAGAGTGGGCGCCTTGGCCATCGTCGGCATGACCGAACGGTCGATGCGGAGCATGATGCCGGCATCCTCAAGGCGCAGGAACAAGTCCTCCAACGACGCCGATCCCTCGGCCGCCTGCATGGTGTCGGCCACCATGCCGAGGAACACCGCGGGGTTGGGCTGTACGACTGCGCGATTGAGCATCCACGGGTCGCGCGGTCTGACCCAGCAGATCTTGTCGGGCGGCACGCCGTTGGTGAGGAGCCACACGATGGCGTCGGTCGCCGACTTGCCGGATCCCACCACGACGTACTGACTCGGGGTGTCCGTCATCGCAGCTCAGGTCGTTGATCGGAATCACCCGGACACCGTCAGCGACGTCGAACGGTGGCGGTGTGTTCGCCGGGATGTCGGGGGCCAGGAAGCGCGCGTCGACGATCCGACAGCGCTGTGGGACCTCGAACCGCTCCCCCGAGCTCTGCGAGATGAAGGTGCGGTCACCGACGTAGTCACACCCGCCGAAGAACTCGACCTTGCCTGAGCCGAGCATCCGATCCGCCAGGACGTGGTCGTAGTAGGCGCAGATCTCCGAGACCGACGCCCGCTCGTGCAGGCCCGCCTCGGGACCGCTCTCCTGCAGCCGTCCACCGCCCAGCAACGTCGACGCGACGCCGTAGAACGCGGAGGCCTGGTGCAGCCGGACGAACGGATAGGCGTCGCGCCAGTGCCCACCGGCGGCCTCCCGGCGGTCGACCAAGGCGACGCGTACGTCGGCATGATCGATCAGCGCATCGGTGAATGCCATGCCGGCGGCCCCGGCTCCCACGACCAGGTAGTCGGCTTCCACTGTGCGCGCCATGTCTCACCAAAGCACGGTCTGTCCGCGCGCGAGCGTCCATCGCGAATCACGCAATCCGGCCGCACACCGTGATGGTGTGCGGCCGGAGAGGCGTACTGCTGGATCAGTGGAACGTGTCAGCCGCGTTCTTGTTGGTGACCGCGAAGTCGAAGTTGTCCTTGTCCACGTTGTCGCGGTTCGCCTGGTTGTGCTCGATGGCGTCCTTCACGGCGAACTTGTCCTTGCCCTGACCGCCGACCAGGTGGTCGTACGACCGGGTTGACCTCGTGCGACTCGAGCGTGTCGTCGCCGCCCTGGCCCTCGACCCAGTCGATGCCCTCGCCGCCGTTGAGGTAGTCGTTGCCGTCGCCGCCGTACAGCTCGTCGGAGCCGTCGTTCGCTGCCGTTGCCGACGAGCTGACGAGAGTGTCGTTGCCCTCTTCGCCGCGGATGATGTCGTCGCCGGAGCCACCGTTGATGGAGTCGTTCTCGGTGCCGCCCATGATGAAGTCGTCGCCGGCTTCGCCATCGACATTGTCCATGCCGCTGCCGGAGTAGATGTCGTCGTTGCCGTTGCCGCCGAACACGGTGTCGGCGCCTTGGCCGGAGTAGACCTCGTCGTCGCCGCCGGAGGCGAAGATCGTGTCGTTGCCGGAGGTGCCGTAGATCTTGTCGTCGCAGGCGGTGCCGTACGTGGTCTTGCCGGCCTTGGCGATGATGATGTTGCCGTCGGTGCACGGGGCAGCCTGGGCCGAGGTGCTCCCGGCGATGACGCCGCCGACGGAGATGACGCTGAAGAGTGCCAGGTTGACGATGATGCGAGTGTTGGTCTTCATGATGATGTCCTTAAGTGAGTTGGTAGCTCCGGACATTTGCCGGGCTCACGTGTAAGAGCACCGGCCGGACAAAACCTTTCAAGAATTTCCGCATCAATTTTCGACAGAGTCGCGGGGGCTCTCATGGCTACAAGGTTCTAGTGGCTCGCCATCGTCGAGTTTCACGCTGAAGCTGATGTAGCCGCCTCCGGTGGCAAACGTGAGCAAGGTGTCGTATGACGCGAGAAAGACGCTCTCGTCCCCCTCGAGAACAACTGATCGGATCTTGTCGATGTCGTGATTGAGCAGTTGCAGGACATAGTCGCCGTCCCGTACGCCGATTGAGTCGACACCGATCTCGATGAGCTCCACCTCGTGGACACCCGCGATCTGGCGTCCAGCACACGCGAGCCTGAATGGGGTGTACAGCGTGTCCTGGTCGGAAGTGCTGGCATCGGCCGAGGCCGACGATGGGGATGATGGTGAAGTCGGGCATGAGTGCCTCCAATCTGGAACGCCGAAGCGGCCCTCCGCTTGCCGCGGGCAAATGCTTCGCGGCCGGCTCTTCCCCTGAGGCACCCACCACGTGAGGGGTTGCCGGGCAACTAGTCAGGTACTTGTCGCTGCCACTCTTGAGCGTGGACTCGAGTCTAGCTGCCGTCACCCACAGATCCGGGTCGACGATCGCTCAACAGAAGATCACCCCGTCGTGCTCCATGCATGATCGGCATACAAAACGAGCAGAGTCTTCATACTTCTCTTGAAGCGTCCGGCAACTCCAGCAGATTCCGCACCGCTTCGTCGACTTCACAGTCGCCTTGCTGATCGCTGGGGCCATCTTCTGGAGTGCGCCGGCATCATTGAGGTCGACCACAGCGACGTTGTCTACATGAACCCACGACGGTCCGGCCCCGCCGAAAGGAATGTAGGTTGGCGAGGCTACCTCGATCCAATCGTCTCCGAGTCCGAGCGCGACCATGAGCGGGGCGCCGGCGTAGATCCAGAACAGATCAGGCTCCGTCAGAACCGGCGTGGCTGAGAATTCCGGATTGTCGTTCACGCCAGCAGGTGCGTCGAGCGTGTGCCAGCCGCCGCCGATGACGTTCTGAAGGTCCGCCCGGTCCACATCGAGATAGGTGGCGATCGCGTCCATCAGATCGTCGTTTTCGAACGTCCCGTCCTCTTCGATCAGGGTTTCTGGCAACCATTTCCTGTGAACGCGGCGGAGGTTGAGCCGATCGACCTCGTCCACCTCGTGCCAGAACTGCTCCATCGTGAACGGATAGACCAGTTCGAAGCCCTGACCCCCGATCCCAGAACCGATTAGCATCACGCTCACCTGAGTATCGCTGGACTCCACTTCGCACTCGCCGTCGTCGTCGTGGAACTCGACGCGGCCGAGCAGAGTCTCCTCAAGGTCGTCAACATCGGCGGTATCTGTGCTGCGGAGAAGGTCATCGAAATTGCAGATCTCTGTGGTGGCGTCCATTCCTCGAATTTACCTGTCAGGTCAGACAATTTCAGCGCACGATGGGTGGGTGCAGGACTGCGGTTCGGCCCAGTCTGTACTGCCGCGCCGGCCTGCCGGGACCATGCGAAACGACCTCGCCTGTCTCCTCCAGGAACCCCTCGATCGAGAGCACCTTGCGGGCGAAGTTGGCGGGGTCGAGCTCGACACCCCAGATCGCTTCGTACACACGGCGAAGCTCGCCGATCGTGAACACCTCGCCGCAGAACGACGCAGCGATCGACGAGTACTCGAGCTTGGCGCGGGCTCGCTCCAGCGCGTCAACGAGCAGCTCGCGATGGTCGAACGCCAAACTGCCAGCGAGCACCTCGTCCACGCCCAACCATCGTGCTGATGCGGCGTCGGTGCCGGCTTCACCCTCGGGAAGTCCGGTAGCACCGCGAGGTAGAGCGTCGCGACCGTACGGTTCCGCGGATCGCGGTCGGGCGCCCCGTACGTCTTGACCTGCTCCAGGTAGTCGACCTCGAGTCCGGTCTCCTCCCGAAGCTCCCTCCGCGCGGCCGACTCGAGGTCCTCGTCGAGCTTCACGAACCCGCCGGGCAACGCGAGGGCACCGAGGAATGGTTCAAGTCCACGCTCGATGACCATCACCTGAAGACGTCTGTCGCGGATCGTCAGGACGACGATGTCCACCGCGACGTACGCCCATGAGTACTCAGGCGAATCCTGGGATTTGGTCACGTCGACACCTTACTGATCACCATTGCGGCGGCTTGATGACGTTGAGCGGCGCGGCGGCGAACCACCACGGACCTGCCGCTCCTCGTATCCAGCGATCCCGCATCCGACCTTCGTCAGCCAGAAAGTGAGGTCGCGCCGAGTCTCAGCAAACGCGATGAATCGGTAAACGGCGAGCTCGAATGCGAGCGGACCCTCCATTGTCGGCAACGCATACGACTGCCCGACGAGACCTTCGCCTATCCCCCATTCCGCGCCGAAACGATTCAACGCGGCTCGTGCAGCACCACCGCCGTGTTTGCCTTGGGCGTTGCTGCCGAACACGAAGATGTTGTTCGGCGGGAACGAAGTCAGTCGCTCTGGTGTCGTCGGTGTCATGACATCTCCTCGGCGAGCTCGTAGCGGGCCCAGAAGTCCGTTTCGATCCCGAGCCCTTCGAGCCATGTTTGCTCTCCCGAGGAGAAGATCATCTGCGCGTTTGCGCACATCAGCTCGACGATGTCTGCGTCGGCCGACCCGTGCAGCGCCTCGCGAATGGTGCCGAAGTCGCTCAGCTTGACGGCGATCGCGTACTCGTACTCCGACGCCCCAGCCACGCCGCCCAGGTCCTGGCCATTGAGCAAGAGATCCCCGTGCTCCGTGATCGAGATCCAGACGCAGCACGTTCCCTGCTCTTTGAACACTCGCTTCATTGCTCTCACACCCTTTGTCTTCCACTCGAAATCTGTCAGACCCACTGGTTAGTTTTGGTGTAGTTGACTATTTAGTTCTATCACGAATATAGTCACCCTGACCACAGAAAGTTTGGTGATGGCCATGGAGACCTTTCTTACGACCGCGCGGCCGGCGTCCTGCTCGGACAGGCTTGCGGAGATGCCCTCGGCGTTCCGTACGAGTTTGGCCCGGCTCTGCCCGCCGAGTTCATCCCCCAGATGAAGGGCGGAGGCCCATTTGGCTTCGCTCCCGGCGAGTACAGCGACGACACCTCGATGGCGGTGTGCATCGCCGAGGTTGCCGCGACAGGCATCGATCTGACCAGCGAGGAAGCGCTCGACGCGATCGCCTCGAACTTCCTGACCTGGGCAGCCCAGTCCAAGGATGTCGGCAGCCAGACTCGCCAGGTGTTCGCCTCGCACTGATCGTAACGCCGAGCACCTCGGCGCGGCGATGACCCAGTCATCACAGGTCCACGCTGCTGCTCACCCGGGGCACGTCGGCAACGGCGCCCTGATGCGTACGTCGATCGTCGCGCTGAGTCGTATCGACGACCGAGGGCGACCGCTAAGGCTGCTCGTGCTGTCGCGTCGCTGACCCGCGCCGACCCGCTGGGCCAGGAGTCATGCGTGCTGTGGTCCGAAGCGATCCGTCTTGCCGTGACTACCGGAGAGCTCAACCTGCTCGCTGGCCTCGACCTGATCAGCGAGACCCGACATGCCCAGTGGCACGCCTGGATCGAGGAGGCGACGAACGTCGAAGCCCTCAGGTTCGTCAGCCGCAACGGCTTCACGGTCTACGCTCTTCAAGCTGCGTGGGCGGCGATCACCTGGACGCCCGATACCGGAGCTCGACCCCGCAGCTGGAACGTTCCCAGCGCAGCACTTCGCCGATGCGCTCGAGAACGCCGTTCGCGCAGGCGACGACACGGACAC
>CAVXBP010000005.1:0-26908 GCA_963760105.1 uncultured Actinomycetota bacterium | reverse complement strand
ACCGCACAGAGCGGCGGCGCCAACCCCGAAGGAGTGGACGCCGCCTGGCCAGCTGGCTCAGCTACCAGGCGTGCTGGATCTGAGTCGTCGTGTCTCCGCGTAGCTCCTTGAAAGAGGAACGGAGATCAGCGAGCAACTGTCCCATTGAGACGGGTGATCGCCGCGTGGGTACTGGGCTGCTGTGCCGCTTGTGGGTGTCTGGAGTTATGACTTCTTTGTACGCCCGCGGCGCGGCTGGCAACAGTCCTACTGGTGCGTAACGTTGTGCGCCGTGTTTCACAAGCGCTGCTTCAAGCTGCCACCGGGTCAGGCGACGACGCGCTTGCGACGTGTCACCAACGCAACGGTGATGGCGCTGACCGCGCCCGCCACGACCGCAATGGCAGCAGCCTTGCCGACCCTGGTGTCGAGGCCGAGGCGTCGACGCAGGGCGACCGGTCGGGCGAATGTCAGGATCGGCCAGCCCTTCTCGTCGGCGATCCTGCGCAACGTCTTGTCGGGATTGACGGCGAACGGATGGCCGACGGCGGCAAGCATGGGGGCATCGGTCTCGGAGTCTGAGTAGGCGTAGCTCTCGGCGAGGTCGTAACCGCGTTCGGCGGCCAGTTCTTTCATGGCCTTGGCCTTGTTGGGTCCGTAGGCATAGAACTCGACCTCGCCGGTGTAGCGACCGTTCTTGACGACGAGGGTTGTCGCGATGACGTGGTCGACCCCCAACATCTCGCCGATCGGCTCGACCACCTCGGTGCCGGATGCCGACACGATCACGACGTCTCGGCCGGCCGCCTGGTGCTCCTCGATCAGCTCGACGGCCTCGTCGAACACGATGGGGTCGATGATGGAGTGCAGGGTCTCGCCGACGGACTGGCGCACGACCTCGACGTCCCAGCCGGCCACCATCTGGGTGAGGTAGGCGCGCATCTTCTCGAGCTGATCGTGGTCTGCGCCGTTGATCGAGAACATGAACTGGGCGTACGCGCTCCGCAGCACGGCGCGACGGCTGAGCAGGCCGCCTTCGAAGAACGGCTTGCTGAACGCAAGAGTGCTCGACTTGGCGATGATCGTCTTGTCCAGGTCGAAGAACGCGGCTGATCGGGAGCTCACCTGTTCAGGATAGGTGTGTCCACACCCGCTCTGCGCCAAGACGGGCTTCCACAGCCTCGTGATTCGAACGACTCGGGTCGACCGTCACCCGAGACGCTGGTCGTATGCCAGATGCCGAACTGCCGCTGATCGCCACCGCTGATGAGCAGATGCTCGACGATGCGCTGCGGTGGTGTGCGGCGGTGGGCGTCACACCTGAGGTTGCTCGCGACCTGACAGCTGCGCGGCGCTCGTGGCGACGGGCGTCCGTCGTCATCGTTGGCGGCGACCTCGCCGGGGGTCTGGCGATCGCTGAGCCACCCAGACGCGATCACGTGCTGCTGGTGGCACGCGACCCGTCCGCACACTGGTCCACCGCGGTGCAGCTCGGTGCGGAAGGTGTGTTCAGTCCCATCGAGGAGGACCGCATCCTCGAAGCCCTCGCATCCGCGCTCGACGGCCGCAGCGAAGCCTGTCTTGTCAGCATCGTCGGTGGTTCCGGCGGGGTGGGAGCCTCGACACTGGCCGCTGCTCTGGCGCTCGGTGCGAGCCGGCGGGGACTGAGATCGTTGCTGTTCGACGCTGACCCGATGGGCGGCGGCCTCGACTTGGTGCTCGGCTCGGAAAGAGCCGAGGGTCTGCGCTGGCACGACCTTGACGCAACGCGCGGGCGGCTCAGTGCCGGATCGCTGGCCGACGTGCTTCCGATCCATGCGGGCATCGCGACCCTGTCGTGGGACCGGTCGCCGGACGCGGCGCTGCCACCGTCGGTGCCGTCGGTGCTGACCGCTGCCGTACGTGGGTTCGACCTCGTCATCGCCGACGTTCCACGTCACCTCGACGAGCAGGGCGCCGACATCCTGGGCCGGTCGGTTCTCACGGTGTTGGTGGTGGCCGAGGAGATCTGCGCTGTCGGAGCCGCTCGCCACGTGCTCGCACGGGTCAACGAGCTTGCCTCGGCAGTCGTGGTCGTCAGCGTGAGTCGCGCCGGCGGCATCGGGCCGGCCGCGGTCGCCGATGCGCTCGGGCAGTCAGTGCACACCCGTCACCGGTTCGACCGGCGCATCCGCGGGTCGATCGATCGTGGACACGGACCGGGGTCATCCCGAGCGGCCCGCCGTACGTCTGCGGCCCTGCTCGACGTGCTCGGTCTCGAGGCGGCGTGAAGGAGCGCCGCTGCGGCAGTCACCCGGCATGACCGACGGTGCACTGGTCGAGCGCATACGGCAGCGTCTGGCGTCCGACCAGGGAGAGCCGACCGCACACAGTGTCGCGGCGGCGCTACGGGCTGAGCACCAGCTCGCGGGCAGTGCCACGGTGCTCGCACTGGTCGACCAACTGCGGCGGGAGACGCGCGGTGTCGGCTCGCTGGAGCCGCTGCTCGCGACGCCGGGCGTCACCGATGTGCTCGTCAACGGTGCGCGCGATGTCTATTTCGATCGTGGTCGCGGACTTGAGAAGTCATCGATCGAGTTCGCCGACGAGGAGGCCGTGCGACGTCTGGCCCAGCGGCTCGCGGCCCAGGCCGGGCGGCGTCTCGACGATGCCAGTCCGTGGGTCGATGCCCGTCTCGGTGACGGCACCAGACTCCATGCGGTGCTGGCACCGTTGGCGCGTCCCGGCACGTTGATCTCCCTCCGGGTGCCTGCACAGCGGTCATTCACCCTTGACGAGCTCGCGGCCGCTGGCTCTCTGCACGGCGCAGCCGCCCAGGCGATCCGTGGCATCGTGGCCGCCCGCGCGGCGTTCATCGTGAGCGGTGGCACGGGCTCGGGCAAGACCACTCTTCTGGCCGCGATGCTCGGTCTGGTCGATCCGGACGAGCGCCTCGTGATCGTCGAGGACGCCACGGAGCTGCGACCGGCGCATCCGCATGTCGTCGGCCTCGAGGCTCGCCCGGCCAACATCGAGGGCGCCGGGCTGGTGACCCTGCGTGACCTCGTTCGGCAGGCGTTGCGGATGCGGCCCGATCGTCTCGTCGTCGGAGAGGTGCGCGGCGCCGAGGTGGTCGACCTCCTCGCGGCGCTCAATACCGGCCACGAAGGAGGTTGTGGCACGATCCACGCCAACTCGCCGGCAGATGTCCCGGCGCGCTTTGAGGCGTTGGGCGTTGCGGCCGGCATGCCTCGCGAGGCGGTCCACAGCCAGCTCCGGGCCTGCCTCGACCTGGTGGTGCACCTGGCCCGCGGTCACGATGGTGTGCGCCAGGTCGAGCAGATCGCGGTGCTCGGTGAGGACGACCGCGGCATGGTGGTGTGCGAGCCGGCGCTCACGTTCTCCGGCGCCACCGTGGTCCGCGGTCCAGGTCATCCTCACCTGATGCGGCTGCTCCCGTGACGCTCGTGGCAGCCGCGTGCTCCGCGCTCGCGATGGCCTTGGCCCGACCGCCGGGCTCATGGGTCGCCCGCGAGCGCCTTCTTGTCCCTCTGCGCTGTTCGGTGGGTCCCACCCTTCCTCTGACGCTGACCGGAGTGACGCTGGGTGCTGGTGCGGTGTCTGTCGGTATGTCACCCGCGCGGTTGATCGTCGCGGTCACCATGGGCGGTGTGGGGCTGTTCGCGCTACGCCAGGTGCGCGCCGATCGGGTGCGTCGTCGTGCCCAAGAGCGGCGAGGCGCCGTCGCCGAGGCGGTCGGTCTGATGGCTGCGGAGCTGCGTGCGGGCGTGCTGCCACAACGAGTACTGCACGGCCTCGCCTCCGACTTCCCGTTCCTCTCGCCGGCCTCACGAGCCGCCCACCTCGGGGGCAGCGTCTCGGCGGCCCTCCGGGGATCGTCCGGAGAGCCGGGGTGTGAGCAGCTGGTCGACCTCTCAAGTGCCTGGATGGTGGCAGAGCGTGCCGGTGTGCCGTTGGCGCGGGTGCTCGACCGGCTCGAGGCCGCGGCGCGCGATGACCGCGAGATTGAGCGCGAGGTGCAGTCCGGGGTGGCGCCGGCACGAGCGACAGGGCGGCTCATGGCGGTGCTGCCGATCATCGGACTCACGATGGGCTCGGGCATGGGGGCTGACCCGCTTGCGCTGCTCACCGGGACCGTGCCAGGTGCGTTGTGCCTCGCCGCGGGGTCGGCGTGTGCCTGCGCCGGAGTGGCGTGGGTCAATCGCATCGCCGCGCATGCCGAAGGCGCTCCATGATCGCGGCCCTCCTGTCCGCGCTGGCCGTTTGGGTGGCCGTGCCGTCTTCGGCGGTCTCTCGGCAGCGCGCTCTGTTCGCGGCACCTCGACCGACCCGTCGTCCCGCCCCTGCGTCGTTCGCCGCCATTGCCGTGCCGGTGGCAGGTCTCCTGCTGCTGGGGTGGCCATCAGGAGCTGTGGTTGGTGTCGCGCTCGGTCCCGTCGCGTATGCAGCAGTCGGCCGGCTCGAGTCAGCGGCGAGTCGCGAGCGCAACGACAGGATCGCGTCGCAGCTGCCGGGAGCTCTGGACCTGATGGTGGCGACTCTCGAGGTCGGCCAGCCACCGGCGGTCGCCCTGACACTGGCTGCTGAGGCGACATCTGAGCCACTCGGGCCGGAGCTCGCCCAGCTGGCGAGCCGCCTGTCGGTCGCGGCCGATCCGATTGCGGTCTGGACGTCGGTGCTCAGCGATCCGGCTCTTACGCCGGTTGGACGTGCGTTCCGCCGGGCGGAGACCTCGGGCATGCCGGTTGCGCAGGTCATCTCCGGCGTTGCGGACGAGTTGCGGCGGGAGCGCAGGGCTCGGCGCCGTGATGGGAGCCGCAAAGTGGCGGTTCGGACTGCTGCGCCATTGGGGGTGTGCTTCCTGCCGGCGTTCTTTCTGATCGGCATCGTGCCGACCGTCATGGGCGCATTTCGCGGTCTCGCGTTCTGAGTCATGTCCACATTCGAGGTCGGCTTGGCGCCTGTCCCCAGCCGTCGAACTCGGTGCGCACCTCGGTGGGAGCCGAACACATATTCCCCATGACAGATTCACCCAGCGAAGGGACACCCCATGAACAAGTACCGACTCCGAGCCGAGCGCGGCATGACCACCGCCGAATACACGGTGGGCACTCTCGGTGCCTGCACGATCGGTGGCGTTTTGGTCAAGATCGGTCAGTCCGAATGGTTCGGCGACCTCGTCAAGGGCCTGATCAACAAGATTCCTGACCTCTTGCCGTTCTGACCTGTGGCGCCGGGGCGGGTCCCGACCCGCCCCGGTCGTCCGTCGAAAGGAGACACCCATGGCCAAGGACGAGCGCGGGATGGCCACCGCCGAATACGCCGTCGGCACCCTGGGCGCCGTGTGCGTCGCCCTGGTGCTCTACAAGCTCGGCATGGTCGACGACGAGAGCCCATGGCTGCAGGTCTTCAGGGACATCGTGGTCAAGGCCTTGTCCTGGCGGTCCTTGCTTCCCGACTTCGTGCCGGGCATCGGCTTGCGGCCGTGAGCAGGCGAGACGACGGGATGGTCACAGCGGAGCTGGCAACCATCGCTCCGTTCGGCGTGGCATTTGCCTTCCTGTTGTTGTGGATCGTGTCGCTCGGACTCACCCAGGTGCGCCTCGCAGACGCATCGCGTGAGGCTGCACGACTCGTCGCGAGGGGAGAGCCATCGAGCGCCGCAGAGCTCGCTGCCAAACGGCTGTCGCCCGACGGTGCGCGTGTCGTGGTCGCGACCGAGGACGGACTTGTCACGGTCACGGTGCGCGCTCGGTCGGCCATGCCGATCCCCTTCTTCTCCGGCATTGGAGCGCGCGAGATGGAGTCGTCCTCGGTGGCTGCGGATGAGTCGTCGTGAGGCGCGAACAAGGCGCCGTGACGATCTACGCCGCGACGGCGGCAGTGCTGCTCACCCTGCTGGCACTGGTCATGACCCAGGTCGCAGGACTCGTGCGGCTCAAGCACTCGGTGGCATCGGCCGCTGACCTGTCGGCTCTGGCCGCGAGCCGCGCCAGCGTCGCTGGTGAGGACGGGTGCGACGCGGCGGCAGCTTTGATGCGGCGCAATCACGCTCATCTGATCGCGTGCCGGATGGACTACGACGTCGCGACCGTGACGGCGCGCGCCACCAGCAAGGCCTGGTGGGGTCACACCTGGTCATTCGAGCAGAACGCCAGGGCAGCCCCTGACTTCTACTTCGAGTGAGTCCAGGCAGAAGTCAGGGAGGCGGCAATCACGGCTTCTCGGCCACGATTCGCCAGTTGAGGTCGGCGATCTTGGCCCGCTCTGCCTGATTCCACGCCTCGCCGCCGGTCTGCAGCAGCTCGAGCGACTCCTCGACCCAAGGTGGTGTCACACGCACCTTCTCCAGCCCACGCACCACCTTGCGGCCACGACGGATCAGGTTGGACTTCTGGTCACACAGCGGCCATGCCTCGCTCTTGGAGGGCGCCGACAGCACGATCGTGAATCCGGCCCGCTCGAGCGCGGCACACACATCCGCCGGATACATCGACTGCGTTGCCGCGAGAGTGGGCAGGAACTTCTTGTGCAGCTCGACGTGCTCCTCGTTGTCCCAGTCGAAGAACGGGGTCAGCAGATACTCCGAGCAGGCATAGCGTGCGCCGGGCTTGAGGACGCGGAACATCTCCTGCGCATGGGCATCGAGCTCGTCCTTCTTGAAGAAGGGCCAGACTGCCTGGAACGAGAAACACCCGTCGAACGACTCCGACTCGTACTCGAGTGGCTGGTGGTGATCGCCGAACTTGAAGTGCAGCCGGTCGCTCATGCCAGTGCGGGCGGCCCATTCGTCGGCGTTCTCGAGCTGGTTCGGGTCGATGTTGTAGCCCGAGACCTGCCCGCCGGTGAGGGTGGCGAAGTGGTGGGCGATACGTCCGCGGCCACAGCCCATGTCCAGCAGGTGAGAGCTCGCCGGATCCTTCAGATCCAGCTCAGCCAGGATCGCCCGCTCGATCAGGATCTGGTTGTCGTAGAGGCCCTTGGTGGTGTCAAGCATCGGCGGGATGTACAGCTTTTCCAGGTCGAAGACCGAAAGCATGTTGTTGAGGACCTTGTAGTAGTCCGCGACGGCCTTGGTCTCGTCGGCCGTCTCGGTGGGCTCGCCCGCCTGCATGCCCTGGAAGAACTGGAATGCGTCAATGGCCGACTTCTTGTCCTCTGGCGACAGAGTCGCCAACCGCTTGATGCCGGTTGCTGCGGTCTTGATCCGGTACAGGTCCACAAAAGGCCCTTCGATGGTGGCGAACGTCCGAATCATCAAAACTAGTACATGTTCTAGTTTTGCGTGGCGACGCGCAAAATCCGGCGCCCGACGTGGATCAGGCTGGTGCGCCAGACAGGAAGGCGTCGAGAAGCTTCACGGCCCCCGCCTTGTCGAGAGGTTCGTTGCCGTTGCCGCACTTGGGTGAATAGACGCAGGAGGGGCATCCCGTGGGGCACTCGCAGGCGATGATCGCCTCGCGGGTGATGGTCAGCCACCGCTGCGCAACCTCGTAGCCACGTTCCGCGAAGCCTGCTCCGCCCGGGTAGCCGTCATACACAAAGATGGTGAGTGTGCCGGTGTCCGCGTGCAGGGCGGTTGACACTCCGCCGATGTCCCATCGGTCGCAGGTCGCCAACAGCGGCAGCAGGCCGATCGCCGCATGTTCTGCGGCGTGAGCTGCGCCAGGTATGTCGGTCGTCGAGAGCGCCTGAGCCACTGCCGACTCGCTGAGCGTCCACCAGACCGCCTTGGTGGGGAGGGTGCGCTCTGGAAGGTCGAGCAACTCCTCGCCGAGCATGCCACCGCCGCTGGTGCTGCGCTTCGTATAAGAGATGACCTGGGTGACGACGTCAACTGAGCCGAACGACATCGCCGCCTCACCCCACCGGGTTGTCCGCTCGGTCTCGGTGATCGTGATCTCGGTGACCGAGCGCGCCATGGTCGAGTACTCCGGGTCCTCTCGATGCACGATGGCGGCACCACCCTCGACGTCGTACTCGTTGACAACGTGGATGTCCCCCTGGTGCACGTAGACCGCGCCCTCATGGACTGCTGCGTCGGCTGATCCGGCGTCGACCGTGCCGATGAGCCGGCCCGTGCCGGCATCGACGATCTGCACGGGTGACCCACCGCTCGATCTGATGTCGGCGAGATCACTCGCGCGCTCACGCTTGGTCCAGAACCATCCGGCGGGCCGTCTGCGCAGCAGCCCGGCAGCCTCGAGAGCTTCGATCCCTTCGGCCGTGCGGGGGCCGAACAGGTCGAAGTCAGCCTCGGTCAGGGGGAGCTCATGGGCTGCTGCTGCCAGATGTGGGCCGAGAACGTACGGATTGTCGGGGTCGAACACCGACGCCTCGACGGGAGCGCCGAGCAAGGCCTCCGGATGGTGGACGAGGTAGGTGTCCAGGGGTTCGTCCCGCGCGATCAAGATCCCGAGCGAGTCCCGGCCGGCACGGCCCGCGCGACCGAACTGCTGTCGAAGCGCAGCGCGGGTTCCGGGAAAACCGACACTGATGATCGCATCGAGCCCGGCGATGTCGATGCCGAGCTCGAGGGCATTGGTGCTGGCCAGTCCGAGCAGATCGCCATCGCGCAGCCGCCGCTCGAGCTCGCGGCGTTCTTCAGGCAGGTAGCCGCCGCGATAGGTCGCCACTCGCTCGGCCAACGACGAATCGACCTCGGCGAGACTTCGCTGCGCCGTGGCCGCGACGGTCTCGGCCCCTCGACGCGATCGTACGAACGCCAACGTGCGCACCCCTCCGATCACCAGATCGGTGAGCAGCTCACCGGCCTCGGTGTTGGCCGCCCGGCGTACGGGCGTCTGGGTCGCATCGTGACCGGGCAGCAGGGGCGGCTCCCACAACGCGATCGTCTGAGCCGCATGCGGTGACGCATCGTCGGACACCGAGACGACATCGAGTCCGGTGAGTCGACCAGCGAAGAGGTCGGGACTCGCGACGGTGGCTGAAGAGAGGACGAATACCGGTTCCGCGCCATAGTGCTGACAGACACGGCGAAGCCGTCGTAGGACGTGCGCGACGTGTGCGCCGAAGACGCCGCGGTAGTGATGGCACTCGTCGATCACCACATGGGTGACGCCGCCGAGCATGCGACTCCAGCGCGCGTGGCCGGGAAGGATCGTGTGATGCAGGGTGTCGGGGTTGGTCAGCAGATAATTTGCGTGGTCGCGGGCCCAGGCGCGTTCCTCGCGTGAGTTGTCGCCGTCGACCGTGGCCGGCCGAGCCCATGCGGGCGCGACGGCGAGGCGCCTGAGCTGATCGGCGGCGAGCGCCTTGGTCGGCGCGAGGTAGAGAACGCTCGGCAGACGGTTTCCCGCCAGCGAGCTGCCGGCCCGACCGGCGGCAAGTGAGGTCAGCGCCGGTGCCTGAAAGGCCAAGGACTTGCCGGATGCGGTGCCCGTCGCCACGACGGTGTGGCGGCCAGCATGTATGTGGTGCAGCGCCTCCGCCTGATGGCCCCACAGCTCGGCGATGCCTTCCGCCTCGAACATCGACCGGACCTCGGGATCGATCCATTCAGGCCACGGTTCGACCACCGCCTGACGCGCCGGTATGTGCTCGACATGCGTCACCCGTTCGCTGTGACGAAGGACGATGTCGGCCGGATCCACGAGGTGAGTCTCGCAGACCGCGCGTGCGCAAACTGTCGAGCGGCGAGGGCCCGCCGGTCGTGGTTAGATGCTCACATGGAGCTCGCACTCTCACAACGCACAGTCGACGAATTCGAGATCATCGAGGTCGGCGGCGAGGTCGACGTCTACACCGCGCCCAAGCTCCGCGAGGCCATCGTCGCGGCCATCGATGCCGGGCACACGCGCCTCATCATCGACGTCCAGAAGGTCGACTTCCTCGACTCGACCGGTTTGGGCGTCCTCGTCGGCGCACTCAAGCGCGTACGCGCGGACGGCGGGTCGCTCGACATCGTCTGCACCCAGGAACGCATTTTGAAGATCTTCGGAATCACCGGACTCGACAAGGTCTTCGGCCTTCACGCCTCAATTGACGAGGCGCGAGCGGCCACTCATCCCGAGACCCCTTGATCTTCGACGAATAGCGGCATGTAACCTCCGTCACGTCGGTCTGGATCGCTGGCCCGGCAGTTCTTTTTGCCCACTCATGGAGGATTTTCATGGCGAACGCGACCTTCGTTGCGGCAGCCGGGGACCTCGACCTCTCCAACGACAACACCATCATCGTGGCTGTTGTCGCTGGCGTCGGCGTCCTCGCGCTCATCATGGCAGCGGTTTTCCGCGCCGAAGTGCTCAAAGCATCCGTTGGCACCGAGAAGATGCAGGAGATCGGACTGGCCGTCCAGGAGGGTGCTTCGGCATACCTCGGACGCATGTTCAAGACCCTCGCTGTCTTCGCGCTGCTCGCCTTCGGTCTGCTGTTCCTGCTGCCCGGCGACACCGACATCAGGATCGGACGTTCGCTGTTCTTCCTGATCGGTGCCGGTTTCTCGGCGGCCATCGGTTATCTGGGTATGTGGTTGGCCACTCGCGCGAACATTCGCGTCGCGGCAGCCGCCCAGAACGAAGGCCGTGAAAAGGCCATGCGCATCGCGTTCCGCACCGGTGGAACCGTCGGCATGTTGACCGTGGGCCTCGGCCTCATCGGCGCTGCCTCCGTCGTCCTGATCTACCAGGGTGACGCTCCTGACGTACTTGAGGGCTTCGGCTTCGGTGCGGCACTTCTCGCCATGTTCATGCGTGTTGGCGGCGGCATCTTCACCAAGGCTGCCGACGTCGGCGCCGATCTGGTGGGCAAGGTCGAGCAGAACATTCCTGAAGACGACCCCCGCAACGCCGCAACGATCGCCGACAACGTCGGTGACAACGTCGGCGACTGCGCCGGTATGGCCGCCGACCTCTTCGAGTCGTACGCCGTGACGCTGGTCGCCGCGCTGATCCTCGGCTCGGTGGCCTTCGGTGAAAAGGGGCTCGTGTTCCCGCTCATCGTCCCCGCGATCGGTGCACTGACAGCGATCATCGGTGTCTACCTCACCCGTCCTCGCATTGGCGAAAACGGTCTGACGACGATCAACCGCTCGTTCTACCTGTCCGCCGGCATCTCGGCAGTCGGTACGACCGCCGCAGCGATCCTGTTCCTGCCCACGACGTTCAGCAGCCTGAACATCGCTGAGCCGACCGGGCTGACCGCTCAGGTCTTCGGCACCGAGACCACGGGAAGCCTTGACGGCAACCCGCGGATGATCGCGTTCATCGCGGTGCTGATCGGTATCGTCCTCGCCGCCCTGATCCTGGCCCTCACCGGCTACTTCACCGGCACGGAGACGCGCCCGGTCAAGGACGTCGGCAAGACCTCGCTCACCGGCGCGGCCACGGTCATCCTGTCCGGCCTGTCGGTCGGCTTCGAGTCGGCGGTCTACACCGCTCTCGTGATCGGCTCCGCCGTGTTCGGCGCATTCCTGCTGGGTAGCGGCTCGATCATCGTGTCGCTGTTCGCAGTCGCGCTGGCCGGTTGTGGTCTGCTCACGACCGTCGGCGTCATCGTCGCGATGGACACTTTCGGACCTGTCAGCGACAACGCACAGGGCATCGCCGAGATGTCAGGTGACGTTGACGAAGAGGGCGCCAAGATCCTCACCGAGCTCGACGCAGTCGGCAACACGACGAAGGCCATCACCAAGGGCATCGCGATCGCCACGGCCGTCCTGGCCGCGACCGCACTGTTCGGTGCGTTCACCGACAACATCAAGACGCAGCTCGTCTCGGTGCTCGAGGCGCTCGGCAGCCCCGAGGCGCAGCAGAAGTTCGGCGACAGCCTCAACGTCAGCGACCTGCAGGCCCTCACCGGCGTGCTGAACATCGCTGATCCGGCCAACCTGGTCGGTCTGCTGATCGGTTCAGCGGTCGTCTTCCTGTTCTCGGGACTGGCGATCAATGCGGTCGGTCGTGCCGCCGGAGCCGTTGTCTACGAAGTGCGCCGTCAGTTCAAGGAGATCCCGGGCATCATGGAAGGCACCGGTCGTCCTGAGTACGGCAAGGTCGTCGACATCTGCACGCGTGACTCGCTCCGTGAGCTCGCAACGCCCGGCATCCTGGCGATCTTCGCTCCGATCGCGGTCGGTTTCGGCCTCGGTGTCGGACCGTTGGGCGCTTACCTCGCCGGCGCGATTGCCACCGGCACCCTGATGGCTGTGTTCCTGGCCAACTCCGGTGGCGCGTGGGACAACGCCAAGAAGCTCGTCGAGGACGGTAACCATGGTGGCAAGGGATCGCCCGCCCACGAGGCGACGATCATTGGTGACACCGTCGGTGACCCGTTCAAGGACACTGCCGGACCGGCGATCAACCCGCTCCTCAAGGTGATGAACCTTGTGGCGCTGCTGGTCGTGCCGCTCGTGATCAAGTACACCTACGGCGCGGACGAAAGCCCGTGGATCCGTTACTCGATCGCCGGTGGCGCTGCACTGATCATCGCGATCGCGGTCTACGTGTCGAAGCGTCGCCCGATTGCGCTTGATGCAGGACCGTCGGAGATCACTGCTCCTGTCACGACTGCTTAACAACTGCACCAGCTTGAGCGGCGTCACCCGAAAGGGTGGCGCCGCTCTTGTTGTCTGAGAGGGTGGGCCGGTGATCGAAGAGGCGTACGTCCCACAGCTCCGTGCCGCTCTGGCCCGGGCCGGTTTCACCGTCGACCGGGTGTACGAGCTCCTTGGAGGCGAGGCCCATCAGGCACTTGGCCGCAATCAGGTCGTACCTGCGCTGCGGGCGACCGACAGTGGGGGTGACCTCGCAACACTCGTGCGACTGTTCGCCCTGCAGGCACCGGTCGAGCGCAGGAACGCGGATGCCGCGCTCCCCGACCTCGTGGAACCACTCGCCGCCGCGGGCATGATCGAAGTCTCCGGTGATGAGGTACGCGCCCTTGTCGACGTACGACCGTACGGGGACGAGGCCCATGACTGGTGGATCGTCTGCGATCCAACTCCGGGACTGAGCGGCGCAGCGGGGGAGATGAATCCCGAGCACGTCCTCGGCATCAGCGAGGCGTCGTCGTCGTTGGCGCAGTTGACCGTCCGTACACCGGTCGGCCGTGCGCTCGACCTCGGTACGGGCTGCGGTGTGCAGGCGCTTCACCTGGCTCAGCACGCGGACGTCGTGGTTGCCACCGACGTCAACCCACGTGCCCTGGCGATGGCTCGGCTGACCGCTTCGCTCAACGAGCTCGACATCGACGTACGCGACGGCAGCCTGTTCGACCCCGTCGTCGGCGAGAGGTTCGACCTGATCGCCACGAACCCGCCGTTCGTGATCTCACCCCCGGGCGCATCGCAACTCGTCTACCGCGACTCGGGCATGCCCGGCGACAGCGTCGTTCGCCACCTCGTCGAGAACGCTGAAACACATCTCAGCGAAGGTGGTTGGTGCCAGATCCTGGCCAACTGGGCTCATCACGACGGGCACGACTGGCGCGGCGACCTCGAGGAGTGGTTTGCCGGGAGCGCGCTCGATGCGTGGGTGCTGCAGCGTGAGCTGATCGACCCAGCCTCGTACGTCGAGATGTGGCTTGCCGATGCGGGCTTGGCCAACGCGCCCGACTACCCCCAGCGCTATGACGCCTGGCTCGACTGGTTCGCCGGTGAGCGGATTGATGCCGTGGGCTTCGGCTGGCTCAGCATGCGCCGTACGAGCAGTGCGCCGGTGCGGCGGTTCGAGGAGTGGTCGGGCGAGATCGCCCCGCCGATCGGTCCGAGCGTGAAGGCGTGGGGTCACCGTGCCGACGTGATGCGCAATCTGGACGATGCGGCGTTGCTCGATCGGGCCTGGCGGCATTCCCCTGATCTCGTCGAGGAAAGTCGCGGTCCGGTGGGCGCCGAGCATCCGGAGTCGATCGTCCTGCGCCTGCAACAGGGCGTACGTCGAGCGCGGCAGGTCGACACGGTCGAAGCAGGGCTGGTGAGCGCGAGCGACGGCGACCTCACAGCCGGGCAGATCCTCGATGCTCTGGCCATCCTGCTCGAGCGGGAGGCGGTCGAGCTCCGCACGACCTACGCCGCCTCGGTACGTGATCTCGTTGACGGCGGATTCTTGCTGCCGGTTCAACCGGCAAAGCTGCGGCCATAGCAGCGCTTCGGGCGTGTGGAAGCTGAAATCTGGGATACGCTGAATCCAGCTTCAGCCCGAAATATTGCCGCGCTCACCGAGCAGCCGACGCGGTTCCTGTCCGAGAACCGCGAACCGCCAGCCCATCACGGCCTGGGGGAAGGCTCCCAGTGCCCATAGCTGCCCGCAATCCTGCTGTCCTGCTGACCGGCCTGATCGTCTCGGTGATGGTCTTCTCGTACGCGTCGATGCCGGCTCACGCTGCCACTCCGCCGCTGCCGGTCGACCTCGGCACCTCGGCCAACTACTCGGTGCTCGCGGGTTCTGAGATCACCAACACGTTGACGACAGACCTCGAGAATGACCTCGGGGTCAGCCCCGGCACGGCGATCACCGGCTTTCCGCCTGGAGTGACCCAGGGCGAGACACATATCGGAGACGCGGTGGCGGAGCAGGCGCGAACTGACGCGGACGCCGCATTCTTCGATGCCAAGGGCAGGATCTTCACCCAGACGGTCAGCGGTGACATTGCGGGTCTGACCTTTCAGTCGGGCGTGTTCATGGCAGCGGCCGCGCTGGAAACCAGCGCAGACGCGGTTGTGACGCTCGACGGTGAGCATGACGACAACTCGGTGTTCATCTTTCAGATCGGCTCGGCCCTCAACATCGGTGCTCGCACCGAGATCAGGTTGATCAATGGCGCACAGGCCTGTCATGTCTTCTGGCAGGTCGGCAGTGCCGCAACGATCGGTGCGGCGTCGACCTTCAACGGCACGATTCTTGCCGCTGCGGCGATCACCGTTGGCGCCACGACCTCGGTCGACGGCAGAGCGCTGGCAGGCAGTGCGGTGACGCTTGCGGACAATGACTTCGTCACAGGGCCCTGCAGCTCGGCACCCGCGGGTGGCGGCACCGGCGGTTCGGGTGGTTCAGGCGGTGGTGCTGGTGGTGGCACCGGTGGTTCTGGTGGTTCCGGCGGATCCGGTGGTGCTGGTGGCGGCACCGGCGGTTCGGGTGGTTCCGGCGGTGGCGCTGGTGGTGCCGGCGGTACGGGCGGCTCCGGCGGTTCGAGCGGTGGCGCTGGTGGTGCCGGCGGCGGTACGGGCGGCACAGGCGGCTCCGGAGCATCAAGTGGTGGGCAGAGCCTGCCCAACACGGGTGCGGGTCTGTTCGACGCCGGGCTGTTGGCCGCGGGTGTGGTGCTGACCGTTGCGGGCTCGGTCGTGGTGGCCGAAGGGCGCCGTCGACCCGGTGCCAGACGTCGGGTGCCAGGCGCCCACGCACTGCGCGTCTAGCTAGCTAGCGCGTCTCGGTTTGCTCGATCGCGTGGCTGTCGGGGCGGAAGGCCGGAATGAGCTGGCCGCCCCAGCACAGCAGTGCGATCGAGGTTGCGATGAGTCCGCCGACGACGAATCCGCCCCAGGCGCCGACCTGGTCGATCGCCGCACCGATGATCGGTGAGCTGGCCGCGCCGCCGATCATGAAACAGGTGCCCTGCCAGCCCATGGCCTCGCCCCGTCGCTCCTCAGGGACAAGCTTGGCGATCCACTCGGCCGCCGCCGTCATGGTCGGTGCGCACAGGAATCCCGTCGGGATGACCCACAGCGACAGTGACCAGACCTCGGTGCCGAGTCCGACGGGAATCGTCGTGAGACCGAGCGCGAGCAGGAGATAGGTAGGACGGATCGAGCGGTTGAGTGACCCGTAGATGAGCCCGCCCAGCAGTGATGAGAGACCCCATACCGCGTACGTGAATCCGATCGAGCCGACCCGGTCGATCTCGCGAAGCTGGGCGACGATGCCGAGGTCCGTGCCGATCAGCGCGGCCAGGGTGCCCCCGGACATGAGGAACAGGAATGCCAGCGGCACCGTCATCCAGGGACCCTTGGCCCCGTCGGTCTCGACCGGCGGTGCGTCCGGGTCGACGGTTGAGCGGGTTGGCGGGTTGAGATGGAGGAACATCAGCCCGGCGACGACCTCCGTCATGCCGATGGCGAACAGGGCCCAGCCGGCGCTGGCCTGTGTCACCAGGACGACGCCGACGGCGGGCCCGATGATGAAGCTGGCCTCGGCGACGACGCTGTCGGCCGAGAACGCCGTACGTCGCAGGCGCTCCTCGACCATCACGCTCAGGGAGAGCCGCACGATCGAGAAGATCGGGATGAGGAACAGCCCCATCAGGAACGACAGCGGGACCAGCAATGAATAGGAGGAGACGGCCGCGAGCGGATAGAGCACAGCTACCGCGACGATCGACGGGACGATCGCCCGTCGCATGCCCAGCTTGTCGATCAGGCGTCCACGCCACGGCGACCCGAAACCGGCGCCGATGGTCGTCGAGGCGGCCACGATGCCCGCTTGGGCGTACGACCCGCCGAGTGGTCCGACGACGTAGAGCGTGAACACCAGCGGCGCCGCCATCGCCGGAATGCGGGCGAAGAACGCGGCGATGAACAGCGTTCTGACCCGCCTGTCAGCCCACAGCTCGGCGTAACCGGAAAATCTCACCCGGACATATTCTCACCACCGCCGAACAGAGCCGTTTCACAGATCGTTGACGGAACGCGCTACGGTGTGCCTCGTCTGATCTAGCAGAGAAGAGTCCCGTTGACCACCCTCGTCATTGTCGAGTCGCCCAACAAGGTCCGCAGCATTGCGGGCTACCTCGGCGACGGCTATGTCGTGGATTCCTCGGTCGGCCACATCCGCGATCTGCCCAAGGGCGCCGACCAGGTGCCGGCGAAGTTCAAGGGTGAATCATGGGCCCGCCTCGGCGTCAACGTCGACGACGGCTTCGAGCCGATCTACGTGGTGTCGCCCGAGAAGAAGCAGCAGATGGCCAAGCTCAAGAAGCTCCTCAAGGATGCTGACGAGCTCGTGCTGGCGACGGATGAGGACCGCGAGGGCGAGGCCATCGCGTGGCACCTGCTCGACGAGCTCAAGCCGACCGTTCCGGTCAAGCGCATCGTGTTCAACGAGATCACCAAGGACGCCATCCAGTACGCCATCGCCCACCCGCGCGATGTCGACATGGACCTGGTCGACGCCCAGGAGACCCGCCGCATCCTCGACCGCCTCTACGGCTACGAGGTCAGCCCGGTGCTGTGGAAGAAGGTCATGAGCGGTCTGTCCGCCGGCCGTGTGCAGTCCGTGGCCACTCGTCTCGTGGTCGAGCGCGAGCGCGAGCGCATGCTGTTCCGCGTCGCCTCCTACTGGGACCTCGAGGCGAAGTTCGATGCCGGCGAGGGATTCGATCCGCGCCAGTTCCCGGCCAAGCTCAGCAGCGTCGACGGCAAGCGTGTTGCGTCCGGCACCCACTTCGACAACACGGGTGCGCTGACGTCCGACAAGGTCGTCCACCTCGACGAGGTGCGCGCCGGGGCACTGGCTGATGGCCTTCGCGAGCAGCCGTTCACGATCCGCTCGGTCGAGTCCAAGCCCTATACCCGCAAGCCCTATGCGCCGTTCCGCACCACGACGATGCAGCAGGAAGCGTCGCGCAAGTTCGGCTTCGGCGCCGCTCGTACGATGCAGGTCGCCCAGCGCCTGTACGAGGGCGGCCACATCACCTATATGCGTACCGACTCGACGACGTTGTCGCAGACGGCACTCACGGCCGCGCGTGCCCAGGTCACCGAGCTCTACGGCGCCGCCTACCTGCCTGACGAGCCGCGCGTCTATGCCAGCAAGGTCAAGAACGCCCAGGAGGCGCACGAGGCGATCCGCCCGGCCGGCGAGCGCTTCCAGACCCCCGACCAGACCGGACTGCGCGGCGACGAGCTCCGCCTCTATGAGCTGATCTGGAAGCGCACCATTGCCAGCCAGATGATGGACGCCAAGGGCAACTCGGTGTCGATCCGTATCGGCGCCACCGCGACGACAGGTGAAGATGCCGTCTTCTCCAGCTCGGGCCGCACCATCACGTTCTACGGATTTCTCAAGGCGTACGTCGAGTCGAGCGATGACTCCGAGGCCGAGGGTGACGACCAGCAGACCAAGCTGCCCAATGTCACCGAGGGTCAGACTGTCACGGCCGCCGAGCTCGGCAAGGCCGGCCACGAGACCAAGCCGCCGGCGCGATTCACCGAGGCCAGCCTGATCAGCGAGCTTGAGACCCGCGAGATCGGCCGCCCGTCGACCTACGCGTCGATCGTCGGCACGATCCAGCATCGCGGTTATGTCTACAAGAAGGGCACGGCTCTGGTGCCGGCCTGGATCGCGTTCTCGGTCATCCGGCTGATGGAGCAGCACTTCGGCCGACTCATCGAGTACAGCTTCACCGCCGAGCTCGAAGCCGTGCTCGATGACGTCGCCGGCGGGCGCGAAGACCGGCTCGCTGTGCTCACAGGCTTCTGGATCGGCGAGGGCGAGGGCAACACCGGCCTCAAGCGGCTGGTTGAGAACCTCCCTGACATCGACGCCCGCGGGTTGGCAACATTCCCGCTCGGCGAAGAGATCGATTTGCGCGTCGGCCGCTACGGACCGTACGTCGAGGGTCCGCCGTTCACCGAGGACTCGGAGGGCAAGCGGGTTCCGACCCGCGCCAACGTCCCCGACGACCTGCCGCCCGATGAGCTGACGCTCGACAAGGCCAAAGAGCTGTTGGCGACGCCGGCCGGCCTCGAGAAGGAGCTCGGACTCCATCCGATCACCGGGCGCGCGATCGTTGCCAAGAACGGACGCTTCGGCGCCTATGTCACCGAGGCTCTGCCTGAGGATGCCAAGAAGGCCGACAAGCCTCGTACGGCGAGCCTGTTCGCCTCCATGAGCCTCGACACGATCACCCTCGACGAGGCTGTGGAGCTGCTCACGCTGCCCCGCGTCGTCTACACCGAGGAAGACGGCACCGAGGTCACGGCGCAGAACGGCCGCTATGGCCCCTACCTCAAGAAGGGCACCGACTCACGTTCCCTCGAACGCGAGGACCAGCTCCTCACGATCACCGAGGAAGAGGTGCGCGCGATCTATGCGCAGCCCAAGACCTACGGTCGTCGCGCTGCTGCAGCACCGCTCAAGGAGCTCGGCAACGACCCGGTCAGCGGCTCTCCGGTCGTGGCCAAGGATGGCCGCTTCGGCATGTACGTCACCGACGGGGAGTACAACGCAACCCTGCGCAAGGACGATTCGCTCGAGGAACTGACCCCCGAAAGGGCCTTTGAGCTGCTGGCCGAACGCCGCGCCAAGGGTCCGGCCAAGAAGGCGGCGAAGCGCCCGGCCAAGAAGGCTGCCAAGAAGACGGCGAAGAAGACCGCGGCCAAGAAGACAGCGAAGAAGACAGCGGCCAAGAAGTCCTGAGCATCGCTGAGCGCTGCTAGCGTTCCGGTGTGAATGCGCAGCAGACTGCCTCGACTCTGTCCAGGTCAGCGCGTGCGCTGCTGATCCTGGGGTCCGTGCTGTTGCTGCTCGGAATGGTGGCGGGAGTCGGCAATCGCGAGGTCCTCGATGGATCCCGGTTCGCCACACATGTTGATCACATCCGGACCGATCCGGCGGTCGCACGTCAGGTCGGCATCGTCATCTCCGACTCGTTGATTCGTACGGCGCCTGATCTGACGGTCGCCCGGCCACTGGTCGAGTCGACGTCGGGTGTCTTGGTGGGTAGCGCGGCATTCGGTCCAGTCGTGCGCGCCATGGTGACGCCGGTGCACACCGCGTTCACGACCGACGGAAGCGATCACATCGTGCTGCGGCTGGCTGATGTGGGCGCGGTGCTGGTCGCTGCGCTCTCCGCCGTCGCGCCGGGTGTTGCCGAGAGCCTGCCGCCGGGACTCGATGTGACGCTGGTGAGCTTCGGCGACCAGGCATATGCGTCCACGACGATCGAGTACGCGCATCTGCTCAAGCTGCTCGCCTGGTTGCTGCCGCTGCTCGCGGTGCTGTGCTTCGCGGGAGCGATCTTGCTGACCCACGCGCGAGAGCGGGCCGTTCGTGCCGTGGGGTTCGGCGTGGCCGCCTCGGGGTTGGCCCTGGGCACCTTGGTGTTTGTCGCGGGCGTCATCGCCTCGTTGGTCAGCACTGAGTCGTTGCGGCCTGCGCTGGGCGTTGCCTCCTGGAACGAGCTGCGCGGGCCCCTGTGGCTCGCCGCTGCCGTGGTGGTCGCTGCGGGCTACGTCATCGTGCTGGGGACCGCGGTCAGGCTCGGCGGAGATGCCAGGTCGATGCTGGCCGAGGCGTACGAGTGGGTGCTCCGTCCGCCAAGGCGAACGCGCGACCGAGTCGGCCGTGCCGCACTGCTCACCACGGTGGGCGTCGCCGGTGTCCTTCGTCCCCTCACCGTGGCAAGCATCCTGATTGTCGTCGCAGCCTTCGTGCTCGCGCTCCATGGAGCCATCGAACTGGTGAACGCCATCCGACGAGACACCGACAGCGTCAAGGCCGTGCCGAGGTTCATCCTGCGTCCCGAGCTGCGGATGGCATTGGTCGTCGGTGCTGCTCTTGCCATCGTCGCCGGTCTGGTCGCCTGGAATGCCCGACCGCCGCAGGCGGCAGTTGCCACGATCGGTGTCTCGAACGGCAAGCTGTGCAACGGCTACGCCCAGCTGTGCGACCGACGGTTCAACCAGGTTGCCTACCCGACGACCCACAACTCGATGTCGGCCGCTGATGAGGATGGTTGGTTCCTGGCCGAGCAGCCGACGGGAATCATCGGCCAGCTCGACGACGGCATCCGGGCTTTCCTGATCGACAGCTGGCCCGGCCAGCAGACCGACCGCGAGGGTGTCATCGCCAACGCCGGCGAGAGTCGCGGCGCGGCAATTGACGAGGCGATCGCGGAGTACGGCAAGGACGTCCTGCCGGCCGCTCTTCGACTTCGCAAGGCCACGTCGATCGAGCCCAAGGGTCCGATCGAGCCGTACCTGTGCCATGCGATCTGCGAGCTCGGCGCGACGAAGATGGAGCCGGTCCTTGCTGCGATCCGCGGTTGGATGGAGACCCATCCGCGTGAAGTGATCACCCTCTTCATCCAGGACGAGGTCACGCCGAAGGACACCGCGGCGGTGTTCCAGAGCTCCGGGCTGCTGCCGCTGGTCTACACCGCAGAGCCCGGCAAGCAGTGGCCCACCCTGCGCACCCTGATCGAGTCGAACAAGCGGGTGGTGGTTCTGTCGGAGAACGTGGGCGGTGGCGAGGCCTATCCGTGGCTGCTGCAGGGCTTCGACTGGATCCAGGACACGCCATACGACGCTGTCCAGGCCGCGGACTTCTCGTGCGATCTGTTGCGCGGGTCCGCCGACGGCTCGTTGTTGCTGGTCAACCACTGGCTCAACCGATCTCAGCACCGTGTGTCGGACTCGGCGAAGGTCAACGCCGCCGAGGTCCTGGGGCCGAGGTTGGAGGAGTGCCTGTCCGAACGTCGGCACATACCGAACTTCGTGGCCGTCGACTACTACGACCACGGCGCACTCTTTGACGAGGTCAACCGTCTCAACGGAGTTGGGTGAACCGGTGGCAAGCAACCAGCCGCGGGACATCCTCGATGTCCTAGGCTCGTGCGTGCAACCGACCCCGCGTGACACGAGGAGCATCCGATGACTGGTCCGCTGGTCAAGCCGTTGCATCCACGCGATCCGCGCGAGGAGCACCGGACGGCGTCACCGCTCGAGCTCTTCACCGACCTTTGCTACGTGGTCGCGATCGCCCAGGGTGCGCTGACCCTTGAGCACGAGATCGTGTCGGGCCACGCGGCGCACGGACTGGTGTGGTTCGGGGTCTCGTTCTTTGCGATCTTCTGGGCCTGGCTCAATTTCGTCTGGATCAACTCCGCCTATGACTCCGGAGACACGGTCAACCGATTGTTGACGCTGCTGCAAGTGCTCGGCTCGTTGGTGCTGGCTGCAGGCGTGCCGCGAATCTTCGACGAGGACTTCACCCTCGCTGTGATCGGCTACGTCATCATGCGTGTCGGATTGGTCCTCATGTGGCTGCGCGTCGCAAGGGGTCACCCGGAACGCCGGCGTACGGCACTGCGCTACGCGTACGGATTGTTGCTCGTGCAGACCGTCTGGGTCTCCGCCTTGTTGGTGACCGGGGGTCATCTGTCGCTGTGGCAGTTCGTCGTGGTGATTTCGCTGGACTTCTCGGTCCCGTTCGTCGCAGAGCGTCGCCGGCACGACGCCGTGGCATCCGCACCACATCGCCGAACGATACGGGCTGTTTTTCATCATCGTGCTGGGCGAGACCATTCTGTCGGTCACCCTGGCGCTCCAGGTGGCCTTCGACGCCGAAGATCCTCCGGCCGAGCTGGGGTTCGTGGTGGCCGGAGGGGTGCTCATCACGTTCTGTGCCTGGTGGCTCTATTTCTCGCGCGACAATGCGGCGATCCTCACCGGCAATGACGTCGGCTACCTGTGGGGATTTGGCCACTACGTGATCTTCGCGTCTGCTGCGGGTGTTGGGGCTGGGCTGGCAGCACGCATCGAGTATTACGCGCATCACGCGGAGGTGAGTGACGTGGTGAGCAGCGTGTTCGTCACCGGTCCGGTCGCGGCTTTGCTGGCGATGCTGTGGGCGGTGTCGTGGCGGCTGCACGACGCCTCGCTGCGTACGGCGGCGTTCTTCGCAGCTGCTGTTCTCGCACTGGGGGTGGTCACCTTCGTGCCCTACTCCGAGCTGTGGGCCGGTGTGATCTTCGTGATCTTGTTGGTCACGCTGATGCCACGCCAGGATGTCGGCGCCGACGCCTAGGTTGGTCGTATGCGCGATGTTGAGCCCGAGATCCTCGATCGTGTTCGAGCGATCTGCGTGGCGTTGCCGCAGGTGCACGAGGAGCCGGCCTGGATTGGCGTGCGGTGGCGCATCCGGCAGCGCACCTTCGCCCATGTCGTGACGATCGAGCCAGACAGTCCCGCGTCGTTCCGCGAGGTGTTCGACGTCAATGGCGACGCAACGGTCGTGACGTTTCGCGCCGTGCACGAGGAGCGCGAGGCTCTGACGAGCCTGGGACGGCCCTATTACGACGTGGGGTGGGGCCGCGATGCGATGGGCATGTTGCTGGACGGCAGCACCGACTGGGTCGAGGTCGCCGAGCTGCTCACCGACAGCTATTGCATGCTCGCGCCCAACAAGCTGGCGGCACTCACCCGTGACATGGGTCGACCAGGCCTCACCGACTAGGCTCCCCTCATGGATCCGCTGTTCACCGAAACCGGGGTGTTCCTCGCCCTCGAGGGTGGTGAGGGGTCCGGCAAGTCGACCCAGGCGGCTCTGCTCGTCGAGTGGCTGGAGTCCCTCGGTCATCAGGTGCTCCTCACGCGTGAGCCGGGCGGCACCGACGTCGGCAAGATCCTGCGCCACATCGTCCTCGACAACGAGACGGGCGAGCTGTCCCCGCGCACCGAGGCGTTGCTGTACGCCGCCGACAAGGCCGAGCACGTCGATCTCGTCGTGCTGCCCGCTCTCGCCGACGGCGCGGTGGTGCTCACCGATCGCTATGTCGACTCGACGCTGGCCTATCAGGGCGCGGGGCGCCACCTCGACATCGCCGAGGTCGAGCACATTGCCCGCTGGGCCACCTCGTCGTTGCGACCGCACCTGACGATCGTGCTCGACATCGATCCGGCGATCGGACACGCACGGTTCGAGGGTGCCGACCGCATCGAGGCCGAGCCGCTCGACTTCCATCAGCGCGTACGAGCGCACTTCCTCGAGCTCGCCGAGGCTGACCCCGAGCACTACCTCGTGGTGGGTGGCGGCGGCACTCCGGCCGAGATCCACGCCGAGATCAGGGTTGCCGTCGAGCCATGGCTCAGTCAGGCGCATCCATGAGTGACGTGTGGGCTGATCTCGTCGGCCAGGAGCCGATCGTCGACATCTTGAAGGATGCCGTCGCATCGGCCGACGGTGAGGGCCGCTCGATGACTCATGCGTGGCTGTTCACCGGACCGCCAGGTTCGGGTCGCTCGAATGCCGCGAGTGCGTTCGCCGCTGCATTGCAGTGTGAGCAGGGCGGGTGCGGACAGTGCCATGCGTGCACCACCGCCAAGGCCGGCAGTCACCCCGACATCACGATCATCCGCACCGACGGTCTCTCGATCGGCACTGACGTGGCTCGCGAGTACGTACGCAAGTCCGCCCTGCGTCCCGCGCTCGGTCGGTGGCAGGTGCTGATCGTCGAGGACGCCGACCGGCTCACCGATCAGGCGGCCAATGCGTCTGCTCAAGGCGATCGAGGAGCCGTCCAAGCACACGATCTGGATGCTCTGCGCGCCAGCGGTCGAGGACGTCATCATCACGATCCGGTCGCGCTGTCGCCCGGTGCTGCTGCGTACGCCGTCGGCGACGGCAATCGCCGGTTTGCTCGTCGATCGCGACGGCATCGAGCCGGCCTTGGCCTCAGCCGTTGCTGCGGCATCGCAGGGGCACATCGGTCGGGCGCGTGGTCTCGCCAAGGACCCGGTGGCCCGTGAGCGGCGGCGCGCCATTCTTGCGTTGCCCACGTCCTTGCGCGATCTGGGTGACTGTCTTGCTGCAGCGCAGACGATCAACGATGCGGCAGCCGCTCGCGCGGCTGAGATCGGCGATGCCGCCGATGAGCGTGAGTTGTCAGACCTGCGTCAGAGCTGGGGTGTCGAGGAGCGCGGTCGCCGTCCAGCCGGTTACGCCGGCACGCTGTCCGCACTCGAGAAGGATCAGAAGCGCCGCCGCACCCGACTTGCTCGTGACGCCATCGACGGTGTGTTGCTCGACCTGCTGTCGTTCTGCCGAGATGTGCTCGCGGTTCAGTGCGCCGCCGGCACGGCGCTGATCAACGCCGATGTCACAGATGACATCAATGAGGTGGCACAGATGTGGACGCCTGAATCGACGATCGGGATGATCGATGCGATTGTCGAGTGCCGAGAGTCGCTGACGGCCAATGCCGCTCCGCTGCTCGCCCTCGAACGGATGATGATGGGACTTCGTCAGTCATGAACAAGCGCGCCTGGTTGATCGGCCTCTCGATGGTTGTCGTCATCGCCCTCGTGATCGGTGGCACCGCCTACGTCATGGGACGTGACGGCTGGACCAAGCCCAAGCCGGTGACCACGGGAGCGCCCGCCGATCTGTCGGCGTTCTACGAGCAGGACGTGTCCTGGAGCGATTGTGGAAGCGCCAAGTGCGCCACGATCAAGGTCCCGATCGACTATGACGATCCCGCCGGGGAGTCGACCGAGCTGTCGGTCAAGGTCATTCCCGCCACCGGAGGCGCAGCCAAGCGGAGCATCTTCGTCAACCCAGGCGGTCCGGGCGGCGATGCGACTGACTACGCCGACACCATGGCGACGGAGTTCGGCAGCGAGGTCCGCAAGACCTACGACATCGTGGGAGTCGACCCGCGCGGCGTCGGTGACAGCTCGCCGTTGCAGTGCATGTCCGACGACGACTTCTCGGCGTTCACCAATGTCGATCCCGATCCCGACGACGCCGCGGAGATCGCTGCACTGCGCAAGAGCGTCGTTGACCTCGGCACGGCGTGCGAGCGCGAGGGCGGCAAGCTCGCAGCCCATGTCTCGACCGAGGAGGCCGCGCGTGACATGGATGTCGTACGCGGGCTGCTGGGCCGCACCAAGATGGACTGGTTCGGTGCTTCCTACGGCACTCAGCTCGGCGCCACCTATGCAACCCTCTTTCCGCAGACCGTCGGTCGCATGGTTCTCGACGGCGCAGTCGATCCAGCCCTCGGAGCCATCGACTCGGGGCTGGGCCAGACCACCGGATTCCAGCGGGCACTGGAGGCGTTCACCGATGACTGTGTGAAGTCCTCAGATTGCCCCTTGGGTGATGATGCCGACGAAGGGTTGGCCAAGATCGCCGCCCTGATGAGCCAGCTGGACGAGACGCCGATGGAGACACGCGATCCGTCCCGCGAGCTCACCGAAGGTCTGGCGTTCTATGGCATCGCCGTCACGCTGTATGACGAGCGCACCTGGAACTACCTCACCGACGGGTTGAAGCAGGCGCTCAAGGGTGACGGCACAACCCTGTTGCTGCTGTCGGACGCCTACTTCTCCCGCAATCCCGACGGTTCATACGGGGACAACATCGGCGAGGTCATCTATGCCGTCAACTGTCTCGATGTCGGCAATCGGTTGACGCAGCAGGAGGTCGAGGCCGCTCTGCCGCAGTTCGAGAAGATCTCGCCGGTGTTCGGACGTGCCCTTGGCTGGGGAGCGCTCGGGTGCACCGACTGGCCGATCAAGTCGACCCATCCGCAGATCAAGATCTCGGCGGTCGACGCACCGCCGATCGTCGTCATCGGCACCACCCGCGATCCTGCAACGCCCTACGAGTGGGCCAAGTCGCTCGCGTCGCAGCTCGAGTCAGGCGTGCTGATCTCGCGCGATGGTGACGGCCACACCGCATACGGCTCGGGCAACACGTGCATCACCAAGGCCGTCGACGACTATCTCGTCAACGGGACGGTGCCCAAGGACGGGCTGCTCTGCAAGTAGCCGCAGATCAGTTGCGGATGGCCTCGTGGTGGCGAATCACTTCGTCGATGATGAAGTTGATGAACTTCTCGGCGAACGCCGGATCCAGGTCGGCCTCGGAGGCCAGGGTGCGCAGGCGGGCGACCTGACGGGCTTCGCGGTCGGGGTCGGCCGGTGGCATGTTGTGCTCGGCCTTGAGTCGTCCGACCCGCTTGGTGTACTTGAATCGCTCGGCCAGTACATGGATCAGTGCGGCATCGATGTTGTCGATGCTTGCCCGGATCTCCTCGAGCTCGGCCTGCGTCGCGTCAGTCACGACTGCGATTCTACGGTGCCGAGGTCGGTTCGTTCCCAGTGCGACCAACCGGTAGACTCTTGCTTCGGTTCGGCGGGCGATCCCCGGCGAACCTCGGCCGCTTTAGCTCAGTCGGTAGAGCGTTTCAC
>CAVXBP010000004.1:0-20091 GCA_963760105.1 uncultured Actinomycetota bacterium | reverse complement strand
GACCGGCGTCTCCGTCGGCGGCGAGGGTGGCTACGAGTTCGTCAACAACGTCTCGGGTGGCCGCGTTCCGCGCGAGTACATCCCGTCGGTCGGTGCGGGAGCCGAGGACGCCATGCAGTTCGGTGTCCTCGCCGGCTACCAGATGGTCGACATCAAGGTGACTCTCGAGGACGGCGCCTACCACGACGTCGACTCCTCCGAGCTCGCGTTCAAGCTTGCCGGCTCGATGGCTTTCAAGGAAGCCGCGCGCAAGGCCGATCCGGTGATCCTCGAACCCACATTCGCGGTCGAGGTCACCACGCCCGAGGAATACATGGGCGATGTGATCGGCGACCTCAACTCTCGCCGTGGCCAGGTAAACGCCATGGAAGAGGGCATGGGAGGCGTCAAGATCGTCAAGGCGATCGTCCCCCTGTCCGAGATGTTCGGGTACGTCGGCGACCTGAGGTCCAAGACCTCAGGCCGTGCGTCATACTCGATGCAGTTCGACTCCTACGCGGAGGTTCCCAAGACCGTCGCGGAAGAGATCATCAAAAAGGCCCGCGGCGAATAGCCAACGACCATCTCATAAGATGGCCTGAGGTTCTCGCCAGTTCGAGACCAACGGCGTTCAACCAGCAACCAATTCTAAGAAGGAGCCCCAAGTGGCTAAGGCGAAGTTCGAGCGGACCAAGCCGCACATGAACATCGGCACCATCGGTCACATCGACCACGGTAAGACGACTCTTACTGCGGCGATCACCAAGGTGCTGCACGACAAGTACCCCGACCTGAACGACTCGTTCGCCTTTGATCAGATTGACAAGGCGCCCGAGGAGAAGCAGCGCGGTATCACGATCTCGATCTCACACGTGGAGTACCAGACGGAAAACCGTCACTACGCCCACGTCGACTGCCCGGGACACGCTGACTACGTCAAGAACATGATCACGGGTGCGGCGCAGATGGACGGCGCAATCCTCGTGGTTGCCGCCACCGACGGCCCCATGCCCCAGACGCGTGAGCACGTGCTGCTCGCTCGCCAGGTCGGCGTGCCGGCGATGGTTGTCGCGCTCAACAAGTGCGACATGGTCGATGACGAAGAGATCCTCGAGCTCGTCGAGCTTGAGGTCCGCGAGCTCCTGAGCGATCAGGACTTCGACGGCGACAACGTCCCGGTCATCAAGGTGGCCGCTCACCCGGCTCTCCAGGGTGACGCCAAGTGGGGCGAGTCGATCCTCGAGCTGATGGATGCTGTTGACTCCTACATCCCGATGCCCGAGCGTGACACCGACAAGCCGTTCCTCATGGCAATTGAGGACGTCTTCACGATCACGGGTCGCGGCACAGTCGTCACCGGCAAGATCGAGCGTGGCATCATCAAGGTCAACGAGACCGTCGACATCGTCGGCATCCGTGAGCTCAAGCAGACCACGACTGTCACCGGCATCGAGATGTTCCGCAAGTTCCTCGACACGGGCGAGGCTGGCGAAAACGTCGGTCTGCTGCTTCGCGGCACCAAGCGCGAAGACGTCGAGCGCGGCCAGGTTGTCATCGCTCCCGGCACCACGACTCCTCACACGGAGTTCGAGGGCCAGGCGTACATCCTTTCGAAGGATGAGGGTGGCCGTCACACGCCGTTCTTCAACAACTACCGCCCGCAGTTCTACGTGCGCACCACGGACGTCACCGGCGTCGTCACGCTGCCTGAAGGCACCGAGATGGTCATGCCCGGCGACAACACCGAGATGAGTGTTCAGCTGATCCAGCCGATCGCTCTCGAAGAGGGTCAGCGGTTCGCCATCCGCGAGGGTGGACGTACGGTTGGCGCTGGTCGCGTCACCAAGATCAACAAGTGAGCCTGCTCTTCTAGGTTCTCTGGCAAGCCCCGTCTGCTTTGGCAGGCGGGGCTTCGTCGTTGTCTGAGCCAGAATGTGGCCACCGCGTAGCCTTGGTGCCATGGGTCACGATCACGCGCACGGCACCGGGGTGCGCCACAGAGGTCGCCTGGCGCTCGTGCTCGCGCTGACCATGGCGGTCTTGGCAGTTGAGGCGGTCGTTGCCTGGATCACCGGCAGCCTGGCGTTGCTGGCCGACGCGGGCCATCTGCTGGGCGACTCGTTCGGCATCGTGATGGCGCTCGCAGCGATCACGGTCGCACAACACGGGGGTGGTCCGGGCTCGCGCCGGACGTTTGGATACCTCCGGACCGAGGTCATCGCCGCCGGCCTCAACGGACTGATCCTGCTTGGCCTCGCTGGCTGGGTGGTCTACAGCGCGATCCGCCGTCTGGGTGACTCTCCAGACCTCGAACCGAAGCCCATTCTGATGGCCGGCATCATCGGCCTCGTGGTCAACGTGATCGGCTTGATGCTGTTGCGCGGGGGAGCGCAGGAGAGCCTCAACGTCCGAGGTGCCTACCTTGAGGTTCTTGGCGATGCGCTCGGCTCGGTCGCCGTGCTCGTGTCGGCCTCGGTGATCCTGGTGACCGGATGGAATGCTGCCGACGCGGTGGCATCGCTCGTCATCGCGGCGATGATCGTTCCGCGTGCGATCTCGTTGTTGCGTGAGGTCAGCGAAGTGTTGCTCGAGTCCACACCGCGAGATGTCGACCTCGACGAGCTGCGGACGCACATCCTGGAGCTGGAGGGCGTACGCGAGGTGCACGATCTCCACGTCTGGACGATCTCCTCGGGAATGCCCGTGATGAGCGCTCACATCGTGGTGGATGACTCGGTGACGGGCATGGATCATGCGCACAGCGTCCTGGACTCGCTCCGGGGGTGTTTGTCGGAGCACTTTGACGTCGAGCACTCAACATTCCAGATCGAGCCCGCAGGCCACGCCGACTCCGAACAACACCTCCATCACTGATCCGGACCCATACATCAGGTCACGGGATCATGAGAAGGGACCCATCCGTCACGAGACTGTGGATCTCGACTGGGAACCGGTGCGATGCGAGGGGACGTCTCGCTAGTTCTTGTCCGCCCCACCCGCCGTGTACAGCCGATCGATGACATCGGAGTACTTGGAGGTGACAACCCGACGCTTGAGCTTCAGGGTCGGCGTCAGCTCTTCGCTTTCGGCTGTCCACTCGCCGGACAGCAGCTCGAATGACTTGACCTGCTCGGGCTTGGACAGCCGCGCGTTGGCTGCCTCAACCGCCTGACCCACGGCCGCGAGGATCGCGGGGTGCTGGGCCAGCTCGGCGAGTCCGGCACCTTCGATGCCCATCTTCTGCGCGATGAGTGGTGCAATCTCGCCATCGAGGGTCAGGACCGCGACCACGTACGGGCGCCCCTCGCCGATGACCATGGCGTGACCGACCAGCGGTGACTCCTTCAGGTAGTTCTCGATGTTGGAGGGGGCAATGTTCTTGCCGGATGAGGTGATGATCATTTCCTTCTTGCGGTCGACGACCTTGAGGAAACCGTCCTCGTCGATCACTCCGATGTCTCCGGTGTGAACCCACCCGTCGTCGTCGATCAGCTCGGCCGTCGGGCCAGGGGCCTTGTGATAACCACTGGTGTTGATGGGGCCACGGATCAAGATCTCGCCGTCCTCGGCGACATCGAGCTCAATACCGTGCTGCGGCCGACCGACGGTGCCGAGCTTGAAGGAGGACGGTCCGTTCGACGTTGCCGAGCCGGTCGTCTCAGTCATGCCGTAGACATCGAAGATCCTCAGGCCGAGGCCGGCGAAGAACCGGGCGACGTCTTCGGGCATCGGCGCAGCAGCGCTGGCCGCCCATTCGACGCGGTCCAGTCCCAGCGCACCGCGCAGCGGCGTCAGCACGGCGGCGTCCATCGCCTCGAACTGCGCCTGCAGCTCCGGCGGTGTGGTGCTGCCGGTCTGCGTTGACTCGACCCATGCGAGCCCAACAGCGAGAGCCTGCTCGATGCCGGCCTTGCGTGCTGGGTCGGGTTCGGCGGCAAGCTTCGCCGAGACACCGGTACGGATCTTCTCCCAGACACGAGGGACGCCGAAGAAGCGCGTCGGGCGTACCTCGAGGAGCGACGGTGCGAGCAGGGCGGGATCGCCGATCAGGTGGACGTGACCGCCTTGGAACTGTGGGATGTAGATGCCGAGGATGCGCTCGGCAATGTGGGCGAACGGCAGGTAGGACAGCGTGACTCCGGGCTCGTGCAGGTCGCCGGTGTCGAGTGATGTCTGTGACTCGAACAAGATGTTGTGGTGGGACAGCACGACGCCCTTGGGGTCACCGGTGGTGCCGGACGTGTAGAGGATCGTCGCGGTGTCGTCGGGCTTCACACCCGCAATGCGCTCGTCAACCGCACCGGGATTGGACTCTCGGTATGTGCGGCCCTTGGCGATGAGGTCGTCCCACCCGTCCCCGTCCATCGTCACGACAGTCGTCTCGGGCGCCATGTCGAGTGCCAGTGCCCAGCGGCTGATCTGATCAGCACCTTCGAGAAGCGCGAGGCTCGGCGAGCTGTGGGCGGCGACGTAGGCCACCTGCTCGGGGGCCAGGGTGTTGTAGATGGACATCGGAATGCCGCCCGCGTGCACGGCGGCGATGTCAGCGAGCACGTGTTCGATGCGGTTGGAGCCCATGATCGCCACGGTGCCGCCAACTGGCAGACCCGACTCGATCATGGCGGCGGCCAGATCGAGTGCGGTTTCGCGCACCTGAGTCCAGGTGAGCGTGCGCCAGCCGTTGCCGTCATCACCCAGCCTGTCGGAATAGGCAGGGTGGTCTCCGCGAGCTGTGACGGTGTCCCGCAGTACGTCGCACAGGGTGCGTCCGGCGATGGCAGACTCGACGGCGGCACGATCTGCAAGGGTCTGTTCGGTCGTCATGGTCATGCTTCTCCTTAGTAACTGCGTGGAAGGTGCAACATCTGGGTACCGATGTGGGCGAGGATGAGCTCCTCGGCCACCGGAATGTTCTTGCCGATTCGCGCATCGCGGAAGAGTCGCTCGATGGGGAACTCCTTGGAGTACGCCATGCCACCGAACGTCTGGAACGCCTGGTCGGCTGCCTCCCAGGCGACCTGCGCTCCGGTGAGCTTGGCGACATTGGTCTCGTTGCCGCACGGTAGACCCTGGTCGAAGAGCCAGGCGGCCTTGTAGGCCATGAGCCGACCGAGCTCTGTCTTGGCCTTGATCTGTGCCAACGGGAACTGGATCGCCTGGTTGGCCCCGATCGGTCGACCAAAGACCTCGCGTTGACGCGCGTAGTCGCAGGCCAGGTCGAGGGCCGCGTCCGCCGCGCCGACACCACCGGCGGCCGCGAGGATGCGCTCGGGGTTGAGCACGTCCCACAACACCGAGAACCCGTGGTCGACCTCGCCGATGACGCGATGCGCAGGGACGCGTACGTCGTCGAAGAACACCTGGCTCGAGGTGACGATGTTGCTGCCCATCTTGGGGATGGGCTGGTAGGTCAGGGTGCCCGCCGCCAGCGCTTCCTTGACGTCAACGAGGAACAGGGTGAACCCGGCTGTTCGTGGCTTGGCATCGGCGGCCGGGATCGTCCGGGTGATCGCCACCATCCAGTCGGCCCTGTCGACCCCTGAGATCCAGATCTTCTGGCCGTTGATCAGGAAATCGTCTCCATCGCGGCGGGCCTGGGTCGTGATCGCGAGGGCGTTGCTGCCGGCATCGGGCTCGGTCAGTGCCATGCAGAACTGGGTGTCACCGGCGGCGAGGCCGGGAAGGATCTCCTTCTTCTGCTCGTCCGTTCCGTGACGCGTGATCGTCATGGCGCCGAACCCGGGTGTCAGGATGTAGAGGAACGTGCCCTGAGTTGCTCCGGTCGAGGCGAGGGCTTCATTGGCCACGGCAAGCTCGAGCAGACCTTGACCGCCGCCGCCGTACTCCTCGGGCACCGACAGGCCGAGCCAGCCACCCTCGCCGAGTGCAGCCCACGCCTCGTCGGGAAACCGGTGCTCGTCCTCCATGCGTGACCAGTAGGCGTGATCGAAGCCGGACATCGCCCGCAGCACGCCCTCGCGTACGGCAACGGCGGTGTCGGGAAGGGTGAAGTCCATCGAGGGGCCTTTCAGGCGGGGGAGGCTGGGAATGATCGGGCTACGGTACGGGGTCGCCCGGCAGCCGTGGGGCGTACTGGGCGCCGCGCTGCTGCACGCCGGGTGCTTCGGTTGTACACCGTGCCTCGGTCGGTGCAGGTTGATGAGTCATGGCGTAGGGGGTGACGCGCGGAGGCCCGTACACACAGTTGTCGCCGAAGTTGCCGGCCATGAGAACGTGGCCAGACCCGTCCCTGGTGGCATCCGCCATGGCGAAGAACTGGGCGGGTGCCCAGCTCAGCCAGTGCTGATAGCCGGGGAGCCGGGCGTCGCCGAGGCCGGCGAACTCGTTCCAGCTCTTCACGGTCGAGGTCAGTGGAGCGGTGATCTCCATCAGGACCGCCGCGAGTCGAGGTGTGAGTGTCCCTGTGGACGCGAGAACGCGTCGGATCGTGGGATCGGACTGTTCGAGCTGCGCGGTCACCAGGTCGACGTCCGCGGCGAACGAGCGCAGGTCGTCTCCGGTGTCCACCACGGTGCGCAGCGGTAGCTGAGCCTGTTTCGTGATGCGGTTGAATTTCGGGAGCAGTGACTCGAGCATCGACACGACCTCGTTGGCGTCGTGACCGAGCTTGATGAGATCGACCTGCGTGTCGAGCCCTTGCCCGAGCTCGCTGGTGATGGTCGTCAGGTCCTTCTCATCGACCCGCTCAGCCACGTCGCCGAGGTGCCTGATGATGTCATCGAATCGCCGTGGCACGGCGGTGTCAGAGACCTCGACCACGTCGCCGTCGCGGAGGTAAGGGCCATCGGCGGTGCGGGGGCGGAAGTCCAGCCGTTGCTCGCCGATCGCCGAAAGGTTGGAGACAACTGCTTCGGTGTCCTTGGGCACGTCGACATCGCCGGCGATGTGAAGTGCCACCGTGACCCCATCGTCCTGCAGGTGGACGGCGTCGACCCGACCTATCGAGTTGCCGCGATAGCTCACGTCGGCACCGGGGTAGATGCCGCCGCCGGACGCAAGTCGAACCGTCACATCGTGCGTCGGGCTGAAGACCGACGAGCCGATCACGCGGTCTCCGACGTAGACGAGCCCGAGGATGGCGATGGCGATCAGCACGATCTCGGCGAGGTGAGTGTTGCGGCGCGCACGCTTCAGTTGGGCCATCAGCGCGAACCTCCTGCGAGTCCGGCGATCAGCTGAGCCACCATGCCCTGCGGTCCGACGAGGTCGTTGACGGTGCCCTGAAGGCCGGTCAGGAGCTCCCCCGGGCCGCCCGCGCCGAGGGTCGCGGCATCAGGAGAAACCGGTATGCTGCCGAGCCCCGCGGGGAGGGCCGGAATCACGTTGAACGTGAGGTCGAACATGGCGAAGTCTCCGGGGGTGGATCGATCCAGCGCGTTGGCAAATCCCGTGATCCCGATCATGATGCGCCGAATCTGGTCACGTTCGGCGATGACTGCGTCCACGAGCGTCCGGGTGTCCTTGAGCTGATTGCGCAGCCGTCCTCGCAGACCGTCAATCGTGCCGCGACTTGTGCCCTCGAGGCGGTCGAGCGCGACGAGCAGCTCCACGGCCTTGTCCTCGTGACCTTGGAGAGTCCTGATCGCGGGGTCGAGCTTCTTGATCGACGACGCAATCACCTCGGTGTCCTTGGCAAGGCCGGACGAGAGCCGGTCGAGTGCGTCGAGTCCTGCGTCGATGTCATCGCGGTGGCGGTTGGTCGACGTGACGAGTCCGTCGACTTCGCGCAGGAGGTGTCTGGTGGTTGAGGATGAGCCGTCCATCGCGATCGCAAGCTCATCGACGACGACCTTCAGATCCGCGTAGCTCCCACCGGTGACCGCGGCGGACATGCCGGTCAACAAATCGGTCGTGTCGGGTGCGGTGGCTGTGCGCTCGAGGCCGATCGTGTCGCCGTCTGCAAGCTCTCCCGCTGTCTGGCCGGCGGGAGGAATGAGTGCGACGAACGCTTCGCCGACGGGGGCGGTGAGCCGCACCTCAGCGCGCGACCCTGCCGGGACACGGACGTCCTGCAACACCTCGAAAGCCACGTGGGCCACGTAGTCGGACGTGGTCACTGCGGTGACCTTGCCCACCGTTTTCCCCTCGATCTTGACCGGGGATGCGGTCGGCAGGTTCAACGCAGAAGCAAAATCTGCGTTCAACGTGTAGGTCTCGCCGTGGATCTTGCTCGGCAACGGGACGTCGTAGAGATCGGGCCCACCGCACGCACCGAGAGCGAGGGTGGCCGCGAGGCCCAAGGCGGCGATGGCCCCGCGAGCGTCGGAACGAATGGACATCACGGAGTTACCCCGTCCAGCAGTCGCGCGAACGTGTCGGCGAACTGGTCGAAGAACGTTGCGTTGTCCTCGACGAGGGCCTTGCACACCCCAAGGTTCTGGGGCACGAATGCGTTGCAGAAGGACTCGCGCGCGACCTGGCCGTACGGCGCCATCCTGCGGGCGTCGAGGCGGACGCGAAGATCCCGGGTGTCGGGGTTGTATGCGCGGGCGATGTTCTCGGCGGCCAGCGGCAAGGTGTTGAAAGCGTCGGTGATGGAGTCGCGCTGCTCGGCAATCGTGCCCAGGACATCGGACGTTCGGTTGACGGTCCGGGTCATCAGGGTGTCGTTGTCCTTGATGAACTCAGTCATCTTGCGGCTCAGCTCGTCCAGAATCGTCAACGACTTCGCAATGTCGGTCCGCTGGTCGGCGAAAAGCTCCGCGCTGTCGGCCACTGAGCCGGCCAGAGCACGAATGGTCTGGTCGCGCTTGGCAAGCATCGACACGAGCGCGTCCGCATCGTCAACGATTGCGGTCAGGTCCTCGTTGGTGCCTCCGACGGTGGCGAGGGCTCGGCCGGACTCGTCCAGGAGGCGTGCGAACGCCTGGCCCTTTCCCTCGAGCTGCTCGGCGGTGACCGAGAGCAGGTCGCCGATGTCCTTGCCGTCCTTGGTGGTGTCGGACAGGGCGACCAGCAGGTCGTCGACGGCGGCGAATATGTCGTCCACGTTCGCGGGTGCCCGGGTGCGCGCCAACGGCACGGTTGCACCAGAGGCGAGCTTGGCGCCGCTGGTCCAGGGCGGCGTGAGTTCGACGAAGCGATCGGTGACCAGTGATGACTGCATGATGACGGCTCCGACATCGGCGGAGACCGGCGCATCGACTCGCACCGTGACGTCGACGCGGGGGCCGTGCGGCACGATCTTCGTGACCTCGCCGATGCGCACCCCGATCGTCTGCACGTCATTGCCGACATACAGACCGGTGGTGTCGGTGAACTGGAGGGTGAACGAGGTCTCCTGCTTGTCGGTTCGCAGCACCATGACGAGGCTGGCAAGCAGCAAGGTCGCGACGATGCCGCCGGCACCGAGCTGGATCAGTCTCGAGCGCTTCATGAGCACCCACCCTCGGGCTGCACCAGAGGGCACCACATGTTGTCGGGCAGCAGGAAGTAGGGAGCGCCGACCTCGAGCCAAGGTCCGTTGCCGGTCGCGTTGGCGAAGTATCGCGCGAACGGCGCCGTCAGGCGGAGTGTCTGGCCGAGCTCGTCGGAATGCTCCTGCAGCACACCGAGTGTCTCGTCGAACTGGTCGAGCAGCAGGCGGACCGTCGCGTCGTTGCGGTCGGCCATGGTGTTCAGGGTCGTCAGGAGCTGGCGGCCGTTGCGGACCAGGCGTTCGATCGTCTCGCGCCGGCGTTGGACGAGCCCGGTGACCTTCTCGGCGTTGACGAGCAGGTGGTCGAGCTCGTCCTGCTGGTCGTGGACGACGCCCGTGACGTCTCGGGTGTAGGCCAGCAACCGGTCGATCTGCTCATCCTTGTCCCCGATGATGCGTGCCAGCGCGGTTGCGTTGTCGATCGTGCGCTGAGTGAGCTGAGGATCCTGATCGAGCTCGGTCGACAGTGTGGCAACGGCCTTGTCGATCGCGTCGAGGTCGAGCTTGTGCAGCAGGTCGTTGCTGTCGGTGAAGACATTGGAGACGGTGTAGGACGGTGCGGTGTGGTCGGTCGTGATCGTTTCGCCGGGTCGGAGCTCTCGACCGTCACCGACAGTGACCTCAAGGAATGTGGTGCCGAGCATCGACGCGAGCTTGACCCGCGCCTGTGAGTCGGCGTGCAGCGAGACATCGCGATCGAGCTGGAAGTCGATGACTGCCTTGGCCCCGTCGAGCTGGATCCCGGTCACCTTGCCGGATTCGATCCCGGCCACCCGTACCTCGTCGCCGGTCTTGATTCCTGATGCGTGGGTGAACTCCGCCCGGTATGACGAATCGGCTGGCAGGAGCGCCCGCCATGCCACGATGACGAGGAGGATGAGCGCGGTCCCGACGATGAGCGACTTGACGGTCGCCGCGCGGCTCGAGGCGGCGCTCATCGGCACGGCCTTGAGTGTCCGGCCCCGGGGAAGTCGGGGCCCTTGATCGCGGACGCTCCGGCATCCAGGGTGCATACGTAGGTGTTGAGCCACGTCCCGTGGCTGAGCGCGCGGTTGAAGCCCTCGAGGAGGCGGGGGGTGTCCCCCAGCGTCCTGGCGAATATGTCGTTGTTCGCGACGAGCGTCTTGCCCAGCTCGGTGAACCGTTCAAGCGCGACGCTGAGCGGGCCGGAGGTCTCGTCGAGCAGGCCACCCACCGAGGCCGTCATGCGGTCGAGCGCGACAACGGCGGAGTCGATGTCGCCGGAGTCGTCGGCGAGATCACCGACGAGACTGTCGAGCCCCCCAATGACCGACCGAAGCTCCTCGCGGTGCTCCGACGTTGCCTGCATCACGGTGGTGACATTGGCGATGACCCGCGAGATGACGTCGTCGCGGTCAGCCAGGTGGGCGGTGAGCACCGAAGTCTCTTCCATGAGGTGGGTCAGCCGGGGCCCCTCGCCCTGCAGTGTCTGGACGACCTCGTTCGCGATCAGGTTCACGTCCTCCGGGTCGAGGGCCTCGAACAAGGGCTTGAAGGCATTGAAGAGCTCGGTCAGATCGAGTGCAGGTCGGGTGCTTTCGACGCCGATCGTGGAGCCTTCCGGGAGCCGTCGGCCAGTTGTCGCCCCGGCTTCGAGCGCCACGTAGCGCTGCCCCAGCAGGTTCAGGTAGGAGATGCGGGAAACGGTGTCTGTGCGAACCGGTTGATCCGCGGCGACCGTGAAATCGATCCTGGCGAGCCCGTCGTCGAGCGTGCGGCGTTCGACGCGGCCGACGCGCACGCCCGCAATGCGTACGTCATCGCCGACTCGGATGCCGGATGCGTCGGTGAAGAGGGCCGAGTAGTGACGCATGTCGCCGGAGTCGCGTCGGGAAAGGGTGTTGGCGACGGTCATCGTCATGAGCAGCGCCATGAACGTGAAGGCCACGAGTCCGGCGATCTGCCAGGGGTAACGACGCAGAATGGTCATCGGCCGCGGCCGCCCAAGGTCGCGCCAAGGCCACTGATGAGCTCAAGCAGCCCGCCAGACGTCGGCGTCGGTGGCGTCGGCGCGTCGGGCGAGCGCTGAGCCGAGGTCTTGGGATCTTCGTCTCCCGACGCAGCAGGGAGACGGGGATCCGTGGCAAGCAGCTCGGCGATGCGGGCGGCCACCGCGTCCATCCAGCTGGTGTCGTCTGCGACATCAGCTGTGGCCCGTGGTTGAGCAGGGTCGCCGCAGTTGAGCGCGATGAGAGTCGGGCCGTAACGAGTGCAGTCGGCAGCGGTGTAGGCATGGGGGAGGTCGAGGCCGATCGTGCCGATCATCTGTATCGCGTTCTCGTCAACTCCCGCCGCGCCATTGTTGGTGGTCTGGGCGAACCGGGAGAGGATCTGCTGAATCGATGGGGCGTTCGCGGCTGCGAGCCGTGTCAGACGCTCGAGACGCTCGACCAACGGGACGAGGACCTCGCGGACTCCGGCGAGCAGACTGTCCGCATTCGCGACGACGTCGGCTGATCCGTCGAGGACTTTCCCGATCTGATCGTCCTGGTCGACGATCGTGTCACTGGTGACGCGCGCGTGCCCCATCGCCGAGGTGAGGTCGGGCTCGATGTCGGCGAGATTCTCCAGCGCGCCGACTGCCAGCTTCACGGTCTCCCACGTTGTCGGCAGGTGGTCGTTGATGTCGGTCACGACACGATCGGTCCGCTCGAGGAAGTCCTTGATGTCTTTGCCGTGGCCATCCAGCGCAGGCGCCAGCTTGCCGGTGATGCGATTGATGTCCTCGGCGTCGACGGCCGAGATCAGCCGCTCTGCCTCGTCGAAGGACGTCATGAGCCGCAAGGTGTCCTCAGTGCGATCCGCAGCGATCACGGTTCCGGCGACGAGGTGGTCGCCGGCTGCCGCGTCCTTGTCGGCGAGGAGCTCGACATACTCCGAACCAAAGACCGTGCTGGGCAGGATCCGGGCCGTCGCGGTCGATGGAATGGACCGCGAGTGCTCGTCGTCGACCAGCAGGTACAGGCGGTATCCCGTCCCGTGCTCTGCCAGGCGTAGCACCCGACCCACGATGATGCCGTGGTATCGGACCTTGGCCCCTGGGCCAATGGCATCTCCCAGGCGGTCGACCTGGACCGAGACCTTGGTGTCACTCGTCATGACTCCGAAGTAGGACAGGCCAAGCCACAGGGCGAGGGCGACCGACACCACCAGTCCAGTGGCGCCCATCAAGAGACGCTGCAGTGCGGTCGGCTCGGTCTTCATCCTGAGATCGTCACCTGCTGGCCCGGTCCCCAGAGCGCGAGCGTGAGCGCGATGTCGAGCACGGTGATGCCGATGATGCTCGTACGGATCGCGTGACCCGTGGCGCGTCCGACGCCCTCGGGTCCGCCAGTTGCGAAGAATCCGTAGTAGCAGTGCACGAGCGTCACCATGATCGTCAGGACGACGACCTTCACGGCGGCCAGCAGAACATCCGTCAGCGACACGAACGTGCTGAAGTAGTGGTCGTATGTGCCCGCCGACTGGTTGAAGAAGACGGTGACCACCAGGTCCGTCGTGACATAGGTCCCGACCAGGCCCAGAAGGAACAGCGGAATCACCATGACCAGGGCTGCCACGACGCGCGTGGAGACGAGGTACGGGATGGGGCGGATCGACATCGCCTCGAGCGCGTCAATCTCCTCGCTGATGCGCATCGCGCCAAGTCGTGACGTGAACCCGCAGCCGATTCGGGCTGCGAACGCGAGTGCCACGACGATGGGAGCCAGTTCACGGGTGTTGACGTATCCCGACACGAATCCGACGAGCGGCGCCAGGCCGATGATGTCAAGGCCGTTGTGTCCCTCGAGCCCCACCTCGGTGCCGGTGAGGGTCGACATCAGGAAGACCACGCCAACGGCGCCTCCGCCGACCAGCAGGGCACCCCCGCCGAGACTGACCTCCGCGAGATGTCGCCCGATCTGGGCAGGGTATTGGCGAATTGCCAGGGGTATGCGGACGATCGACACGAGGCAGAACCACAGGAAGTCGCCGAGCCGGCTGAGGGGTCGCGCCACGGTCACGTCGACTGCCTTGCCGAAGGAGCTCACGCTATGCCTCCGGGGAAGAGCATCGCCTGTGCTTGCGAGATCGCGAAGTTGGCCGCGAACAACAGGACGAAGTTGGTGACGACCGCGGACGTCACAGCGTCGCTGACTCCCGACGGCCCGTTCTTCACCCGCAGACCCTTGTGGGCGGCGACAATCGCGCAGATCGTCCCGAAGATCGCTGCCTTGACGATCGACAGGACCAGATCACTCGGCCGGGCAAGAGTTGCGACCGACGCGAGATAGCCTCCGGCGGACAGGTCCTGGACGGTGATGCTGACCAGGAGCGTGGTCACGATCGAGAAGAACATGACGACTCCGTTGAGGAGCATCGAGACGACCACGGTGGCGATGACGCGGGGGAGGACCACCCGTTCCACGACGCGTACGCCCATGACCTCGAGCGCGTCGATCTCCTCACGAATGCGGCGGGAGCCGAGCTCAGAACAAATGGCTGAGCCGGCCACGCCCGACAGCATCAGGGCCGTGATGATGGGTGCGCCCTGCCGTACGACGGCAAGGGTGTTGCCGGCGCCGGTGAAGCCGGTGGCACCGACCTCCTGCGCCAGCACGTTGACCTGCAGCGCCAAGATGACGCCGAACGGGATGGCCACGGCAAGTGCTGGCAGCGTGCACACCGTGATGGTGAACCACGTCTGCCGAATGGATTCCTCGACGGGAAATCGGCGGGCTCTGATCGATGTGGGAATTGCTCGCCCGACTCCCATGCCGAGCCGGAGCATGTCCAGGGCTTCGCGAATCGGGCCTTCGCGGGCCGGCCGACGGATGGCGGTGGCGGATTCCACTGTCGGCACCCGTCCACCTCCGTGTTCACAGGCGAGGTATCGGATCCGCGCCGTCCATGTGACGCCGAGACTGTAACAGTGAATCTGTCGTGGTCGTCAAGAGTTTCAACGACGAGCGCGTGACAGGGGTCACGCGCGTTCGAGCAGAACTTTGCTCACATTCGAGAAAGAATTGCAGAATCACTGTGACAGTAATATTGTCACGGCTGTGACCGCGCTTCCCGATGCTGTTGATGACATGCAAACTGTCGACGAGCTCGCCACCAGCGCCGGCATCTCGGTCCGAACCACCCGCTACTACGCGAGCCTCGGACTGCTCCCGCCCCCGACCCGTCGAGGGCGTCTGGCCTACTACGGCCCGGAGCATGCAGCGCGCCTCTCGCTGGTCAGGGCGCTCCAGGAGCACGGGTTCACGATGGCCGCGATCGAGAAGGCCATGAGTCGCATCCCGGACGACGCAACGGTCGAAGACCTCGCCGTGCAGCGGGCCGTGCTGACGTCCTGGTCACCCAGCGGCCCCGAGGTGCTCGACCGCCAGCAGCTCGACGCCCGTGCCGGTCGCGACCTCACCACCGATCAGGTCGCCCTGCTGGTGGAGACAGGCGTGCTCGAGCAGATCGGGCGGACCTACTCTCCGCTACCCGGCTTCGAGATGGGCGTGGAGCTGCTCGACGTCGAGGTGCCGGCCGATGGCATCGCTGAGGCCGGGGCGGCGATCGACCGCCACATGCGAGCGCTTGCCGACGACCTGACCGGCATCCTCAATCGTCAGGTTCTGGAGCCCTACCGATCCGCCCCTCGTTCGGAGGAGCAGTCCGAGCGGCTGGAGATCACCATGCAACGACTCCGTGCCCTGACGTTGCAGGCCATCGTCAGCGGATTCCAGCGGGCGACCAATGAGGCCATCACCCGTTCCTGAGCTGGGTTGTTGGAGCTGGCTTGCGGGGTTTCGATGGTTCTGGCGGCTTCGCCGCGGTCGACTCAACCTGGCTCAACCCTCGACCGCAGGCGGCCTCGGCTTCGCCAATTTGTATTAGCCGGGGGAGGTCTGTCAGAATAGTGCGGTTGCTCCGGCTTGATCGCTGGGGCGTTCGCGTCCGGCTCTCACGCCGACCATGACGCAGGCGCCGAACCTGAGATCGAGCTTGTCCCGCAGAACATTGTGCGGGTCCAACCACCTAACTCGAGAAGTGTGTGACGTACGTGCCCAGCGCGCCGCGACACGCCCGACCTCGGGGGTCGGCGGGAGGATGAGTTTTCTCCCTCGAACCCGAGGCGAGACCAAGCGAAGCGGAACAAAGAGAAGGACGAGCGAGCATGGCGGGACAAAAAATCCGTATCCGGCTCAAGGCCTACGACCACGAGGTCATTGACTCCTCGGCGCGCAAAATCGTCGACACGGTTACGCGCACGGGTGCCAAGGTCGCAGGACCGGTACCTCTGCCGACAGAAAAGAACGTGTTCTGCGTGATCCGTTCGCCCCACAAGTACAAAGACAGCCGCGAGCACTTCGAGATGCGCACCCACAAGCGGCTCATCGACATCATTGACCCGACGCCCAAGACAGTCGACTCGCTCATGCGCCTCGACCTGCCTGCCGGCGTCGACATCGAGATCAAGCTCTAAGGAGGCCAGCGACCATGAGCACCAACAGCACCGCAACCGCGCGCGGCCTCCTGGGCCGCAAGCTCGGCATGACCCAGGTTTGGGATGCCGACAACAAGATCGTTCCCGTCACCGTGATCGCGGCTGACACCAACGTCGTCACACAGATCCGTACGCGCGAGATCGACGGCTACTCAGCCGTCCAGCTCGGCTTCGGCGAGATCGACGGCCGCAAGGTCAACAAGCCGGTCTCGGGCCACTTCGCCAAGGCCGGTGTGACACCTCGTCGCCACATCGTCGAGATCCGCACCGAGCTCATCGCCGACTACGCGCTGGGCCAGGAGATCTCCCCGGAGATCTTCGCCGCGGGCGACGTCATCGACGTCACCGCGACCAGCAAGGGCAAGGGCTTCGCCGGAGTCATGAAGCGTCACGGCTTCCACGGCGTCGGCGCCTCGCACGGTGCTCACCGCAACCACCGCAAGCCCGGCTCGATTGGCGCCTGCGCCACTCCGGGTCGCGTTTTCAAGGGCCTCAAGATGGCCGGTCACATGGGCGCCGAGCAGGTCACCACGCAGAACCTCACCGTTCATGCGGTCGACCTCGACAAGGGCGTCATCCTCGTCAAGGGCGCCGTACCCGGCCCCAAGGGCGCACTCGTCGTCCTCCGCTCCGCTGCGAAGGGAGCCTGATCACCATGGCCAAGACCATTGATGCTCAGCTGCCCGTCGACATCTTCGACGTCCAGACCAACATCCCGCTGATCCACCAGGTCGTCGTGGCCCAGCTGGCTGCGGCTCGCCAGGGCACGCACTCGACCAAGACTCGTGCCGAGGTGTCCGGTGGTGGCAAGAAGCCTTACCGCCAGAAGGGCACAGGTCGCGCTCGTCAGGGCTCGATCCGCGCACCTCAGTACAACGGTGGTGGCATCGTGCACGGCCCCAAGCCGCGCGACTACGAACAGCGCACGCCCAAGAAGATGAAGGCTGCCGCCCTGCGCGGTGCCCTCTCCGACCGGGCGCGCAGCGGTCGCCTGCACGTCATCGACAGCTTCGTCGACGGGGGCAAGCCATCGACCAAGGTTGCCATCGAGACGCTCGCCAGCCTCACGACTCGTACGCGTGTCCTCGTGGTCGTCGACCGCGATGACACCGTCACGGCACTGAGCCTGCGCAACGTCACCGACCTGGTGATCCTGCCGTTCGACCAGCTCAACACCTACGACGTCCTGCTCAGCGATGACCTCGTCTTCACCCAGGCCGCATTCGATGCGTTCGTCTCGGCTCGTTCCGCCGAGGGTGCCAAGACGATCGCGTTGAGCAAGGCCGCCACGGACCCGGACGCCAAGCCGGCCGCAAAGGTCGCCAAGAAGGCGCCTGCTGCCAAGAAGGCCGCGAGCACCGAGGCCGCACCGGCCAAGAAGGCGCCTGCTGCCAAGAAGGCTGCAGCTGAGACCCCGGCCAAGAAGGCACCTGCTGCCAAGAAGGCCCCGGCCAAGGCTGCTGCCAAGAAGGCCCCGGCCAAGAAGGCACCTGCTGCCAAGAAGGCGCCCGCCAAGAAGGCACCTGCGAAGAAGACTGGAGGGGACAAGTGAGCACGATCCACAAGGACCACCGCGACGTCCTGATTGCTCCGGTTGTCAGCGAGAAGAGCTACGGCCTCCTCGATGACAACAAGTACACCTTCGTGGTGCACCCGGACGCCAACAAGACCGAGATCAAGATCGCCGTTGAAAAGATCTTCGGCGTCAAGGTCACCGCTGTTAACACGCTCAACCGCAAAGGCAAGACCCGTCGCACCAAGTCGGGCCTTGGCAAGCGCAAGGACACCAAGCGAGCAATCGTGAGCGTGGCCGCCGGTCAGAGCATCGACATCTTCTCGACGCCGAGCGCCTGAGGACTGAGGACATATGGCTATTCGCAAATACAAGCCGACAACGCCGGGCCGTCGTGGCTCCAGCGTCGCCGACTTCGCCGAGATCACGCGCACGACGTCAGAGAAGTCGCTGACCGAGCCGCTGCCCAAGAAGGGCGGCCGCAACAACCAGGGACGCATCACGACGCGTCACCAGGGTGGCGGTCACAAGCGTGCCTACCGCATCATCGACTTCCGTCGCTATGACAAGGACGGCGTGCCGGCCAAGGTCGCTCACATCGAGTACGACCCCAACCGCACCGCTCGTATCGCGCTGCTTCACTACGCCGATGGCGAGAAGCGCTACATCATTGCGCCCGAGGGCCTGAAGCAGGGCATGCCGGTCGAGGCCGGGGTTGGCTCCGACATCAAGGTTGGCAACAACCTCCCGCTGCGCAACATCCCGGTCGGCACGCTGCTTCACTGCATCGAGCTTCGCCCGGGCGGTGGCGCCAAGATGGGTCGCTCAGCCGGTGTCAAGGTTCAGCTCGTCGCCAAGGAAGGCGCCAAGGCGCAGTTGCGTCTGCCTTCCGGCGAGATGCGCTACGTCGACGTACGCTGCCGCGCCACGATCGGCGAGGTCGGCAACGCCGAGCAGTCCAACATCAACTGGGGCAAGGCCGGACGCAACCGCTGGAAGGGCAAGCGCCCAACCGTCCGCGGTGTCGCGATGAACCCGGTCGACCACCCGCACGGTGGTGGCGAGGGCAAGACGTCCGGTGGACGTCACCCTGTCTCCCCGTGGGGCAAGCCGGAAGGCCGTACGCGCAAGCGCAAGGCCAGTGACTCCCAGATCGTCCGCCGCCGCAAGTCCGGCCGCTGAGAAGGATTGGTTAACAGATGCCACGCAGTTTGAAGAAGGGCCCGTTCGTAGATGGGCACCTCGAGAAGAAGGTCGACGTGCAGAACGTTGCCGAGACCCACAACGTGATCAAGACCTGGTCACGCCGCTCGATGATCCTGCCGTCCTTCATCGGACACACGATCGCCGTGCACGACGGCCGCAAGCACGTACCCGTGTTCATCACGGACTCGATGGTGGGTCACAAGCTGGGCGAGTTCGCCCCGACCCGTACGTTCCGCGGCCACGAGAAGGATGACCGGAAGGCGAAGAGGCGATGAGTGCAGCTACCCGCGAAAACGTGAGCGCGCGCCGCGAGCGCCTGCTCGGCGACGAGCCCGGCTCGTTCGCCGTGGCACGCTTCGTGCGCGTCACCGCGCAGAAGTCACGCCGCATCGGCGACCTGATCCGTGGCGAGTCCGTGGACAACGCCCTCGCGATCCTGCAGTTTGCTCCGCAGGCCGTCGCGCAGGACTTCTACAAGCTCGTCGACAGCGCCGCTGCCAACGCCGAGACCACTGAAGGTCTCGACCGCTCGCAGCTCGTCATCACCGTCGTCCACGTGGACGAGGGCCCGACGATGAAGCGTTGGCGTCCGCGCGCCAAGGGTGCGGCCAACCGCATCCTCAAGCGCAGCAGCCACCTGACCGTGGTCGTACAGCCGGCAGAGCTCGTTGCTGCCAAGCGCGATGCGGCCAACATCAAGAACTCCAAGAAGAAGGGCGGGAACCGATAGTGGGACAGAAAATCAACCCGCACGGGTTCCGACTGGGCATCTCGACGGATCACAAGAGCCGTTGGTACGCCGACAAGCTCTACAAGAGCTACGTCGGTGAAGACGTGCAGATCCGCAAGATGCTCACCAAGGGCATGGACCGCGCCGGCATCAGCCGCGTGGAGATCGAGCGCACGCGTGACCGCGTACGTGTCGACATCCACACCGCCCGTCCTGGCATCGTCATCGGCCGCCGCGGCGCCGAGGCCGACCGCATCCGCGGCGACCTCGAGAAGCTCACGGGCAAGCAGGTTCAGCTGAACATCCTCGAGGTCAAGAACCCCGAGATGGACGCTCAGCTGGTTGCCCAGGGTGTTGCCGAGCAGCTGTCAGGTCGTGTTCAGTTCCGCCGCGCGATGCGCAAGGCGATGCAGACCACGATGCGCAGCGGCGCCAAGGGCATCCGTATCCAGTGCTCGGGCCGCCTCGGTGGCGCCGAGATGAGCCGTTCGGAGTTCTACCGCGAGGGCCGCGTGCCCCTGCACACGCTCCGTGCCGACGTCGACTACGGCTTCTACGAGGCCAAGACGACATTCGGTCGTATCGGCGTCAAGGTCTGGATCTACAAAGGCGAGGTTGCGGGCACCCGCGCCGAGCGCGAGGCCGAAGCGGCCAAGCGTGCGGCTGCACCCGGCAGCCGTCGTCCCCCGGCACGCGGTGGCGCTGGCGCCCCGCGTCGCCCC
>CAVXBP010000003.1:0-7965 GCA_963760105.1 uncultured Actinomycetota bacterium | reverse complement strand
CCGAGTCAGGGCGTCGTGGGTCCCTTGAACAGCGCAAGGGCGTCATCGCCGTCAAAGGCGAGGCGGTCAGGCGACACCCGGTGCCACAGCGCCAGGTAGAGATCGGCGGTCTTTCCCTCGACGGCAGCGTCAGCGTCGTGCGAGGAGTGCACCAGCACGGGCGGGAAACCCTCTCCTGCTGCTGGAGCGAGGACCCAGCTCTGGTCCGTGTCAGTTGCGACGAGACGAATCCGCGAGCGTACGTCTGGGTATTGCCGGCGGGCCGTCATCCGCGGGAGAAAGATGCGGAGCACCTCTTCGACACCGTCGGCAGCAATGGAGGGCGCGACCGTCCAGTGGGACTCATCGAGTCCCAGGGCCTGCGCCGCATCGACCGTGTGCACGGTCGTCTCGTGCATCTGGCGACGACGCCAAAAGCCGGCGTGCTCGTCATTGCGCGAGAAGTTGGGCGTCGGCTCGTCGACGTCAACCGCTTGGAGCGCTGCGAGAAGCGCCGTCGCGGTGCCGGCGTACCACTCGACGACGGGATCAGCGATGACCGGTTTGGGGGATTCGAGGCGCTGACCGCTGAGCACGATGGAGGCGGCCCAGCGGTGAATCGTCCCGAGGTGCTCGGTGAGATCACGTGATGTCCAGCCCGGGCAGGCAGGGACCTGTTCATCGCCCGTGGCCTCGCCCTGGAGCTCGGCAAAACGCGACATGGCCGCGCCGAGTTCGAGCAGGTGATCCATCACGGAGTCTTTCGTCATTGGTCGAGGAGCTGGGCAAGGTGGAGCGCGGAACGATCAGCCAGGTCGAGAAGCTGTGTTCTGCACGAGAAACCATCTGCCACAACGATTGCGCCAGGGGGCGCGTTACGCACGGCAGGAAGCAGTTGCAGCTCTGCCACCGCCACCGAGACCTCGTAGTGCCCCTTCTCGACGCCGAAGTTGCCGGCCAGACCACAACAACCCGACAGCCGGTCGATCGCCGCGCCCGTCGCCTCGAGCACCGCAAGGTCAGCATCAAAACCCAGGACCGATGCCTGGTGGCAGTGTGGCTGAACGACCAACGTCTGGCCCGTCAGGTCTGGAGCCTTCCATCCGTCGGTGCGCCGGAGAAGCTCCGAGAGCGTGAAGACTCCCTGTGCCACGTCGACCGCCCGCGGGTCATCGAGCAGCTCGACCGCATCCGACCTCAGCACCGCCAGGCACGACGGCTCGATCCCCACGATCGGTATGCCGGCCGCAACGTACGGATGCAGCCGTTCGACTGCCTCGGCGACGATGGACCGGGCCTTGTCCAGCTGACCTGTGGTGATCCAGGTGAGTCCACAGCACGCTGAGCGCTCCAGGAACTCGACCTGATATCCGGCGGACTCGAGCACGTTGACGGCGGACTTGCCGGCAGCAGTTGCGAAGAAGTCCGTGAACGAGTCGGCCCACAACAGCACTCTGGGCCTGCCCGGGGTCAGCGCCGGCCGCTTGCGAGCCCAGCGGCTGAAGCTTCCTCGGGCAAACGTCGGGAGACTGCGGCGCTGGTCGACGCCGGCCGCCCATCGAGCGAGCGAGCGTACGCCGGGGGTGCGAAGTCCGAGGTTGGCAAGCCAGGCGATCGGTGAGGTCAGGCGAGCCCAGAACGGCAGGCGCCCGAGAATGTAATGGCTGCGCGGGCGGATGCGCCCCTTGTACGACTGGTGCAGCACCTCAGACTTGTAGGTCGCCATGTCCGTGCCGGTGGGGCAGTCACTGGCGCAGCCCTTGCACGACAGACACAGGTCCAGCGCCTCGTGCACCTCCGGCGCACGAAATCCACCTTTGACCAGACGACCGTCGATCATCTCCTGAAGCACCCTGGCTCGGCCCCGCGTCGAGTCCTTCTCGTTGCGGGTCGCCTGGAACGAAGGGCACATGACTCCGTTGGAACCGTGGTTGTCCGCAAGGCACTTGCCCACGCCGGTGCAGCGATGAACTGCCTTGCCGAAGTCACCGTCGTCGTGGAGGAGTCGCAGCCCAAGGCGCTCATTGAGCCGGCCCACCGAGGACTCGGGCCCGCGCAGATCGGCGTCCACCGCGCTCGGCCGTACGAGCACACCCGGGTTGAGCAGCTCGTCGGGATCGAACACGCCCTTGACCTGGGCGAACAGGTTGATCGCCTGGTCGGAGTACATCAACGGCAGGAGCTCGGATCGAGCGCGCCCATCGCCGTGCTCCCCCGACAGCGAGCCTCCCAGGGATGAGACCAGCGTCGCCGCCTCGACGAGGAAGTTGCGGAATGTCTCCCGTCCGCCGGCATCGTCAATCGGGAAGTCGATGCGGATGTGCACGCAACCGTCACCGAAGTGGCCGTACGGGACTCCGTCGAGCCCATACTCGGCCAGCAGGATCTCCTGCTCCCTGAGGTAGGTGCCCAGCCGATCGGGCGGCACGGCAGCGTCCTCCCAGCCGGAGAGCGCCTTGCCGGGCAGCGTGCGCGTGGCGAGGCCAGCACCCTCTTCGCGGATACGCCAGAGAACCGCCTGCTCACGCGGATCGGTGACGATACGACTGTCGACCGCCGTCGCGGCCGCAGCAGCCTTCTGGACGGTGTCAGCAATCTCCGCCGGATTGCTGCCCGAGATCTCGACGAACAGCCAACCCTGACCGCGCGGCAGGTCGGGAACGGTGCCGCCATTGGCTCGTACGACATCGACGATGCGCGAGTCGAGACCCTCACAGGCGGTGGGAGCGAACTCCAACATGGTCGGTGCGTCGTCGGCGGCCTCAGCCATCGAGCCGTATCCGAGCACGAGCATCAGACGGTGAGCCGGGTCCTCGACCAGCCGAACCGTCGCGGAGGTCAGGGTGGCGAGCGTGCCCTCGGTGCCCGCCATGAAGGTGGCGACGTCGAAACCGCGCTCGGGCAGGAGGTGCTCGAGGCTGTAGCCCGAGACCTGACGGCCGAAGGTTCCGAACTCACGGCGGACCGTGGCGAGGTCGTCGGAGACCACGGTCTTGAGCCGATCGAGAAGTGGCGACGCAGTCTGGCCCGCGCCCAGCGTGAGCCGCTCCCCCGCCATCGTGACGGCATCGAGGCCCACGACATTGTCAGACGTTCGCCCGTAGGCAAGCGCGCGTGAGCCGCAGGCGTTGTTGCCGATCATCCCGCCGACGGTGCACCGAGTGTGGGTCGACGGGTCCGGGCCGAAGCGCAGCCCATGCTGTCCGGCCGCCCGCTGCAGCACGGCGTGCACCGTTCCCGGGTCGACCCGCGCGGTGCGCGCTTCGGGATCGATCTCCTGCACACGGTTGAGGTGGCGTGAGAAGTCGAGCACGACGCCGGTACCAACGGCGTTGCCCGCGATCGACGTACCGGCACCACGTGATGTCAGCGGGGTGCCAGTCGTGCGGCACGCCTCAACCGTCGCCAGCACCTCATCGATCGATCGCGGACGGACGACGACCTGCGGGACGACCCGATAGAGCGAGGCGTCCGTGCTGTAGAGCGCCCGGGTCAGCGATGAGTCGTCGACATCCTCGAGCCCGAGTCGCCGGAGCTCCGCGACAACATCAGACATCATGACGTCACCATGAGTCGGGCGAAGCCCGACAGCCGGGCGCGGTGAGCGCCAGCGAACCGCGGAGTGAGCGCGAGGAACGAGCGCGTCCCGGCTATCACCAGAGCTCAATCGACTCGTCGAGGATCTGGCAGATGTCGTCCTCGGTCACCTCGACCGGCGCCGTGGCGAGGAGCCTCTGCTGTTTCATGGTGCCCTCGACGAGCGAATCGATGTCACCCTCGCCGAAGCCGACGGCTCCGATGCCGGCCGGGATGCCGACATCACGCATGAGCTCGGTGAGCACCTGCGGCAGAAACTCTGCAGCGTCGTCGGGCCGTTTCGCGGTGGGCGCCAGCAGCTCGGCGGCGCGCACATGGCGTTCGGGGCAGGCGTCGAAGGTGAACCTGAACGCTGCCGGCGCGGTGAGCGACACAGCCATGCCGTGCGGCACCATCGCGTGATCGGCGTCGTAGCCGGCGGGTCTGAAGTCGCGAACCTGTCCGGCGATCGGATAGGCGTTGGCGTGCGGGATGTGCACGCCGGCGTTGCCGAAGCCGAGGCCGGCGAATGTCGCGGCCATCGCCACCTCGGTGCGCGCTGCCAGGTCATCACCGTCCCGCACGGCCGTGCGGAATGAATGTGCCATCAGGCTCAGCGCCTTCTCGGACCACATGTCGGCGATCGGGTTTGAACCGCAGTACGGCACGCGCTCATCGGCGCGCTTGTGCTCATACGACTGATAGGGGCGCGCCGTGTAGCTCTCGAGCGCGTGACAGAGGATGTCGAGCCCCGCAGCCGCTGTCACTCCCGCTGGCTGGCTGACCGTGAGCTCGGGGTCGACCACCGCAAGAGTCGGACGCAGCCGAGCGTGCGAGATGCCGGTCTTGACGTGCTGGCTGACGACGTCCAGCACGCAGATCGTGGTGCTCTCGCTGCCGGTGCCGGTTGTGGTGGGCACGGCGATCAGCGGAAGCAATGGAGCAGTCGGTGGCTTCGCGCGTCCGACCGGAGCGTTGATGTAGTCCATCAGGTCGCCCTCGTTCGTGGTGAGCAGGTTGACGGCCTTGGCGGTGTCGATGCTGCTGCCCCCGCCCACCGCGACGATCGCGTCGAACGGCCCTTCGGCACGACCGAAGTCGATCGCCTCGATCATGCTCGCGTCGGTCGGCTCGACCCGCGACCGGTCGAACACCACCGTTTCGATGCCGGCAGCTCGCAGCGACTCGGCGATCTCCGCGGGTGCTCCCGTGGCAGCCACGCCGGGGTCAGTCACGATCAGGACCCGGCGGGCACCCAGCTGTCCGAGGTCGAATCCGATCTCGTGACGAGCGCCCGCGCCGAACTTGAGGCCCGGCGCGCCATAGGTGAAGACGGTTTCGGGCTGATCGGGACGAAACGACATCTCGTGGGACTCCTTGCTCGACAGTGGAGAGAATACGACGTGCGCTGCCCGGAGCGACCCAGTGGGAGTCGTGTTCTAGGCTGGGCGAGCCACATGAAGGGGTCCCATGAGCAGAGCAGCAACATTAGCGGCGGTGACGTGCGCCCTCGTCGTCGTGCTCGCGGGGTGCGACAAAGACACCGCCGGCACGCCGACGTCTCCCGTGTCATCCAACCAGAAGACTCCGGCACCCGACGTGTCCGAGCACGAGGCAGGCCCTGAAAGCCCGATCACCTATGGACTCAAGGTGCCGGAGGGCGCGATTCAGCTTGGCCCGCTGGCACGGTTCCGCAGCCCAGCCCTGATCGCTGCCTTCAAGCCTGAGCTCGACGCAGCACTCGCTCAGCGCGAAGCCGAGGAGGCCGACAAGGCTGCCCAAGCCGAACGGGATGGCACGCCCCTGCCACCGAAGGTTCCGACGATCGACACTCCGCCGAGCGACGACACGTTCAAGCCGATCGACAACCCGCCCAAGCCGGACACGACCGTCTCGCTCATGCGCATCGATGGCAAGCCGTCCGATGTCGTTCGCCGCATGTTGGCGCAGATCGCGACCGCACTCCCCGACGCCGGCGTCTCGACCACGGACCTGTCGAAGTACTGCAAAGCCACCAACCGGCGCATCACGTCCTGCCAGCTTCAGGTGCGAGGCCTGACGACCGACGATCGCGACATCCAGATCACGATGACCGTTGACCCCGGCAATGTCACGACCCGCACGTCACCGCCGGCCGCCCAGACCAACCCCGTCATGACGCTGATGGTCGCCTATGTCGGCAACCCCCGTACGGGCCAGCTGACCCGGGAGTCCAATGAGCTCAAGGACGTCCCCAAGATCAAGTCGGACGGCGATGTCTCGGGACTGATCTTCCCTCGCATGGATGAGGACGCCCCAGCCGACACTCCCTTGGTCCGCAACTGGGTGGCACCGCCGGTGGCGACGATCATATTGAGCGGTTTCACACCCGGTTTCGTGATGTTCACGACCGACCGCGCCACCAGCGGTGACCAGATCGCCCAACAGTTCGTGACCGACAACGCTGTCAATGGCGCGTTCACCAAGGATGTGGCCGAGGATCTCAACGAGGTCAGCACCACCTACACCGCGGTCACCCCCGACGGCTCGACCGTGCGGGCGACCAACGTGCTGACCGCACGGGGCAGCTACACGATCCTGTTCTCCTACCCTGCGCCCGCTAAGAAGTGAACTGATCGAGGTGCGCAACGGCGTGGGTGACGACCGGCAGGACCGGTTGCACGGCTGAGCCGATGTCCTCGATCTGCACCCACCTGACCTCGTCGGTCGTGCCATCACGTTCGACCACGTGCGGCTCAGTGCCTGGTGCAACCTCGACGGCATAGAGCAGGTGGACCCCGTGGTAGTCCTCGTACATGTCACCTCGCCCGACCTCCACGACGTGCACGTCGTGCACGTCCAGAAGGCGCGCTGACACGGCCTTCAGCCCTGTTTCCTCGTAGAGCTCGCGCCGTACGGCATCGTGAGGCGACTCTCCGTGGTCAACACCACCGCCGGGGAGACCCCACCATCCGACCGGATAGCCGACCGGTGAGATGCGGGTGAGCAGGAGGCGTCCACCATCGGTCACGACGGCATAGGCGCCCAGGCGTTGGGTTCGCGTCGGTCCGTGCACGGTTCCTCCGCAGGTGAAGTTCGGCAGTGGCTTATAGAGTCAAGCACAATGACCGAGCGCACAGAACGACGCGGAGGCACTGGGAACACACCGGTGCCTCCGCGTCGTGTGCCCTTCCTGAAGGTGCTGGCATGACCGCCCTCGAACCCCTGCCCGTGGCCACCGGTTCCCCGAAGGAGCGAGTGGCCTATCTCGACAACGCCCGCTACTGGGTGATGCTTCTGGTCGTCATCGGACACGTGCTGACGCAGTTCACCGAGATGGACTCCGCACGAGGTGTGTACGTATGGATCTACGCATTCCACATGCCGTTCTTCGTGCTGATCTCGGGTTACACAGCACGCAACTACGTCGGCGACGCACGCCAGGTACGCCGGATCGTGAGCACGCTCGTCGTCCCCTACCTGATCGTCGAGACGTCCATCCAGCTGATCACCCGGCACTACGTCGGCGACCCGGACCCGCTGATGATCCTCTCGCCGCAGTGGCTCGCCTGGTTCCTCGCCGCGCTGTTCATCTGGCGACTCACCACACCCATCTGGCGCGCTTTGCGCTATCCCATCACCACGTCGATCATCATCTCCCTGACGGTGGGCCTGTTTGAGGTTCCCAATGTTCTGGCTCTGCCGAAGGTGCTGGGATTCCTGCCGTTCTATGTCGTCGGCATGCACTTGAACCGCGGGGTGTTCGAACGACTTTCGGCGCGACCCATCCGCATAGCCTCTGCGCTGACTCTGGGCGTCGCGCTCGTCATCTGCTATCTGTTCTCGCGCAACTGGACGATCGACTGGCTCCTGTGGAAGCAGCGCTATGACGAGAGCCCGCTGCGGGCAACGCCCATCGAAGGCATGACCCAACGTGTCGAGCTCCTGGTCATCGGCTTCGTGCTCACCTTTGCCGCGCTCTCGCTCGTGCCCCGCGCCAAGTCCTGGACCACGGCATTGGGAGGACGAACGTTCTACAGCTACTTGCTGCACGGCTACGTGATTCTCCTGCTCAACCTGCAGTTCGATGTGTTCGACAAGATCGATCAATACGGGGTCAACGCCGTGATCGTCTGCATCATCGGCGCGTTCATTCTCGCCAACCTCCTCATGACCAAGCCCGTGTCGGTCGTGTTCCGCCCGATTTTCGAGCCCAAGCTCAAGGGCCTCTTCCGGGAAGCTGATGAGAAGAAGGCGTCTGAGAGCTCCTCCGACACCAGGTGACGCTCCGCCCGACCCGAGGGCTGGGAGACAGCGCAAACGAAGGAACCCCCGACCATCGGCCGGGGGTTCCTTTCGTCGATCTGTGTGTCAGCTCTTGTCGTACGACGTGAAGTCGAAGTCATCGAGCTGCACGGGTGCGGAGTCGGG
>CAVXBP010000002.1:0-93073 GCA_963760105.1 uncultured Actinomycetota bacterium | reverse complement strand
GTGGCAGGTAGAGGGTTCGAACCTCTGTAGGCTGAGCCGTCTGATTTACAGTCAGATCCCTTTGGCCACTCGGGCAACCTGCCAGGTTGTGTTGCCGGGGCAACGACAAGCAACACTATCTCAGCCTCGTAAGGTGTGAGAAATCAGATCCACCCCAACCTGCAGGAGCAGACATGGCCGACTCATCATTCGACATCGTCAGCAAGCTGGACCGCCAGGAAGCCGACAATGCGCTCAACCAGGCCGTCAAGGAGATCTCCAGCCGGTATGACTTCAAGAACACCGGCGCGTCGATCAAGTGGAGCGGCGAGCTGGGCATCGAGATCGAGGCCAACGCCGACGAGCGGGCGCTTGCAGTCCTCGATGTGTTCAAGGACAAGCTCATCAAGCGCGGCATCTCACTGAAGTCGCTGGAGAGCGATGAGCCCCGCCAGTCGGGCAAGGACGTCAAGCTCTCGGCGAGGTTCACCGACGGAATCGACCAGGAGCAGGCCAAGAAGGTCTCCAAGCTGATCCGGGACGAAGGCCCCAAGGGCGCCAAGGTGCAGATCCAGGGCGATGAGCTGAGGGTCTCGAGCAAGAAGCGCGATGACCTCCAGGAGATCATCGCACTGGTCAAGGGTGCCGACCTCGACTTCGCCGTGCAGTTCACCAACTACCGCTGACCTACCCGCTTACACCACTCAGCCCCCAAGAAAGCGAATCCATGGACGTCAAGAACTCCGTTGCCCTCGTCACGGGCGGCGCCTCCGGGCTCGGCCTGGCCACCACCGAAGCACTCGTCGCCGCAGGCGCCAAGGTCGTCATCCTCGACCTGCCCGGCTCCCCCGGTGATGAAGTCGCCGAACGTCTCGGCGACGCCGTACGGTTTGCCCCGGCTGACGTGCGCGACGAGGACGCTGTCGCAGGCGTGCTCGACATCGCCGACGGAGCTCGGCGACCTGCGCGTTGTCGTCAACTGCGCCGGCACCGGCGACGCCATCAAGACCGTCGGCAAGAAGGGCGCCTACCCGCTCGACTCGTTCAAGCGCATCATCGACATCAACCTGATCGGCACGTTCAACGTGGTCCGCCTCGGCGCCGAGCGCATGTCCCGGCTCGACCCCATCGGCGAGGAGCGCGGTGTCATCATCAACACCGCGTCGGTTGCAGCATTCGATGGTCAGATTGGCCAGGCCGCGTACTCGGCGTCCAAGGGCGGCGTGGTTGGCATGACGTTGCCGATTGCTCGTGACCTCGCGAGCCTGAAGATTCGTGTCATGACGATCGCACCGGGCCTCTTCAACACTCCGTTGCTGGCAAGCCTCCCCGAGGAGGCCAAGACGTCGCTCGGCAACCAGGTGCCGCACCCGAGCCGTCTCGGTGAGCCGGTGGAATTCGGTGCGCTTGCCGCCCACATCGTCGCCAACCCGATGCTGAACGGTGAGGTCATTCGCCTCGACGGCGCGATCCGCATGGCGCCTCGATGAAGACCAAGTTCACCGAGGCGTTCGGGGTCGAGCACCCGATCGTCCAGGGCGGTATGCAGTGGGTCGGCGTCGCCGAGCTCGTCGCAGCCGTTGCCAACGCCGGCGGTCTGGGCATGGTCACCGCCCTGACACAGCCGACCCCCGAGGACCTCGTCAAGGAGATCGCCCGTACGCGTGACCTCACCGACAAGCCGTTCGGGGTCAACCTGACGATCCTGCCGAGCATCACGCCGCCGCCGTACGACGAGTACCGCAGGGTCATCGTCGAGGAGGGCATCAAGATCGTCGAGACGGCGGGCTCCAACCCCGGCCCGCACATGGCTCAGTTCCACGAGGCGGGCATCAAGGTGCTCCACAAGTGCACCAGCGTGCGCCACGCCATCAAGGCGCAGAGCCTGGGCGTCGATGGCATCAGCATCGACGGCTTCGAATGTGCCGGGCACCCCGGCGAGGACGACATCCCCGGTCTCGTGCTGATCCCGGCTGCGGCCAAGCACATCACGATCCCGATGATCGCCTCGGGCGGATTCGCCGATGCCCGCGGACTCGTCGCGGCCCTGGCGCTCGGCGCCGACGGCATCAACATGGGCACCCGCTTCATGTGCACCACCGAGTCACCGATCCACCACAACATCAAGCAGGCGATCGTCGATGCCACCGAGCGCGACACCGAGCTGATCTTCCGACCGCTGCGCAACACCGCACGCGTCGCCAGCAACGCCGTCAGCCGCGAGGTCGTCGAGATCCTCAACGACGGCGGCCAGTTCGACCAGGTCCAGGACCTTGTCTCGGGCAAACGCGGCAAGACGGTCTACGAGCTCGGCGATCCCGAGGCAGGCGTCTGGTCGGTCGGCACGTGCCAGGGCCTCATCGACGACATCCCCGATGCCGGGGAGCTGGTTGCTCGAATCATGACCGAGAGCGACGAGATCATCGGACGCCTCCAAGCGATGGCGAGCTGAACGTGCCCGCAACCCGTTTGATGCCGACCGAGGAGTCAGAGCAGCTCATCGCGCTGACCCGCGAGATCGTTGCCAAGGAGCTCGCGCCCAAGGCGGCTGCGGCCGAGGCGACCGCAGAGTTTCCGCGCGAGGTGTTCCGGACGTTGGGTCGAGCGGGCCTGCTGTCGTTGCCCTATCCCGAGGAGTTCGGCGGCGGCGGTCAGCCGTACGAGGTCTACCTGCAGGTGCTCGAGGAGATCGGCGCGGCGTGGGCCTCGGTCGGCGTCGGCACCTCGGTGCACGCCCTGTCGTGCTTCGGGCTGTTCACCGCCGGCACTGAGCAGCAGAAGAACGACTGGCTTCCCGAGATGCTGTCGGGTGACCAGCTCGGCGCCTACTGCCTGTCGGAGGCACACGCCGGATCGGACCCGGCGGCAATGCGTACCAAGGCCGTCCGCGACGGCGACTCCTATGTGATCAACGGCGCCAAGGCGTGGACCACCCACGGCGGGCACGCCGACTTCTACAAGGTCATGGCTCGCACATCAGATGACGGGGGCCGCGGCATCTCGTGCTTCCTCGTCCCGGCCGACACCGAGGGCCTCACAGCGGACGCCCCGGAGCAGAAGATGGGCCTGATGGGCTCAACGACGGCCACCATGCTGTTCGACAACGTACGCATTCCGGTCGAGCGACGCCTCGGCGACGAGGGCCAAGGGCTCTCGATCGCCCTCGCCGGGCTCGACGCGGGCCGACTCGGCATCGCCGCGGTCGCCACCGGTCTCGCCCAGGGCGCGCTCGACGCCGCCGTGACGTACGCCAAGGAGCGCGAGACGTTCGGCAAGGCGATCATCGATCACCAAGGACTGGGCTTCGTGCTCGCCGACATGGCAGCGGCCGTCGAGTCCGCGCGCGCGACATACCTGGCCGCGGCCCGCATGAAGGACGCCGGGCTGAAGTACGGTCGCCAAGCCTCGATCGCCAAGCTGGTGTGCACCGACAACGCCATGAAGGTGACGACCGACGCCGTGCAGGTGCTCGGAGGCGCGGGCTACACCCGCGACTTCCCGGTCGAGCGCTACATGCGTGAGGCCAAGGTCATGCAGATCTTCGAGGGCACCAACCAGATCCAACGCCTCGTCATCAGCCGCGACCTCGCCCGCTGACCACATTCACGACCGTGCCGCCGAAGGACCCCTTGGCCCGGGCCTTCTGCCTCTGCTCGGCAGCTGCAGCGAGTCCTACGTTCGAAGTAGGAGCCACACCCGTCTAGTTTGTCGGCTCCTCGCGAGGCCGAACTTCGGCCCCACGCACACGGATCGTGAGGACACACCCATGAAGGCTCTCGTCTACCAAGGACCAGGCAAGAAGGAATGGACCGAAGTCCCGGATCCGGTGATCACCAACCCGACGGACGCGATTGTGCGCATCGAGGCGACAACCATCTGCGGGACCGACCTGCACATTCTCAAAGGCGACGTTCCTGCCGTCACTCCAGGCCGAATCCTCGGTCACGAGGGCGTCGGCGTCATCACCGAGTTGGGCTCATCCGTCACCGATTTCGAAGTCGGCGACCGGGTCGTCATTTCATGCGTGAGCGCGTGTGGCCACTGCCAGTTCTGCACGAAAGGTCTGTTTTCCCACTGTCTCGCAGACGAAGGCACATCCGGAATCGGCTGGATCTTCGGTCACCTGATCGACGGCACCCAGGCTGAGTACGTACGCGTGCCGTTCGCCGACACCTCGCTGTATCGGCTGCCGGACAGTGTCTCCGACCAGCAGGGTGTGCTGCTCAGCGACATCCTGCCGACCGGATTCGAGATCGGCGTCCAGTACGGCCAGGTCAGCCCCGGCGATGTCGTCGCCGTCATCGGCGCCGGTCCGGTCGGTCTGTCAGTCATCGCCACGGCGGCGCTCTATGGCGCGGCCAAGGTGATCGTGCTCGATCTCGATCAGAACCGCATCGAGCAGGGCATCAAGTTCGGCGCGACACATGGCGTCAACTCAGCCGACGCCGACTGGAAGGACCAGGTGCTCGCCTTCACTGATGGCCTGGGCGTTGACGTGGCAGTCGAGGCCGTTGGGATCCCGCACACCTTCGCAATGGCCACCGAGCTAGTGCGGCCCGGCGGGCGCGTTGCCAACGTCGGCGTACACGGCGCTCCGGTCGAGCTGCCGTTGCAGGATTTGTGGATCAAGAACATCAACATCTCGATGGGTCTGGTCAACACCAACACGCTGCCACTGCTGCTCAAGCTTGTGGAGAGCGGGAAGCTGGACGTCGATGCGTTCGTCAGCCATCACTTCGCGCTCAAGGACATCGTCGATGCCTACGACACGTTCAGCCGGGCGGCGGAGACCAAGGCGCTCAAGATCATCCTGGACGCCTGACGGGGAGTCGCATGTCGGTGCCTGTGTGGAAATCCACGCGAGCGCCGACATCGTGCTGCTACGGCAGGTTGCTGAGCAACAGGCCGGGCCAGGCGCTCAGCGCGACGAGGCCGAGAGCGCCAAGGATGACGACTGCCTTGGCGACGCGTACGGACACCGGCGGCGACGGGCTGACGTACGCCTCACCCACGGGCTTGTCGACCAGCACTGCGACGAGTCGCAGGTAGTAGGCAAGGCCGAACATCACGTTGACCGCCATCACGACGGCCAGCCAGGTCTGGCCGTCGTCGATGACAGGCCGGAGTACGACGTACTTGGCAACGAGCCCGATCACCGCGGGCGGGAACCCGGCGAGGGTCAGCAGGGCGAACCCAAGCGCCGCGCCCATCCAGGGGTCTGAGCGTGCCAGCCCGGTCATGTCCTCGAATGTCGTGCTGCCGCGCATCCGCACAACAACCGCGAGCGCGGCGAACGCGACGAGGTTGGCCAGCACATAGATCGCGAGGTACTGCACGGGCGCATCCAGCCCGTCGGCCGCGAACAGGGCCGCAGCTGGCGCGAGCAGGAAACCCGCCTGTGCGATCGACGACCAGGCGAGCAGACCCACAGCATCACGCTGTCTCAGCGCACCCACGTTGCCGACCGTCATGGTGACTGCCGCGACAATCGCGACGAGCGGTTGCCACGTGTCGGTTGTCGAGGGCAGCGCCTCGGCGAGCAGGATCAGCGCGGCACCGAGTGCCGCGGCCTTGGACACCGCCGAGAGGTAGCCGGCGACCATCACGGAGGCGCCACCGTACGTGTCCGGGATCCACACATGGAATGGCACCGCTCCCAGCTTGAACAGGAAACCGACCACCGTCAGCACCACCGCGACGGCAATGACGCCTTCTGGGACGTCGGAGCTCGTGAGCGCGTTCTGCATCTCGGCGTAGTGCAGCGTGCCCGTGATGCCGTAGAGCAGGGAGATGCCCATCAGGGTGATGGCTGTCGAGACCACCGACGCGAGGAAGAACGTCCACGCCGACCGAATGGCAACCCGGTCACCCTGACGCAACCCAACGAGGGCGATGGAGGGCAGCGAGAGCAGCTCGAATGCCACGATCACTGTGACGAGGTCTCGCGCCGACACCATGAGCAGCGCTCCAGCGGCGGAGCTGAGCATCAGGAAGTGGTACTCCCCCGGTGGCATCGCATTCTCGAAGTTCATGACATTGGACGCCACGACGACGAACAGCGTCCCGGCGAGCACGATCAACGACAGCGCAAAGGTGTACGACGCGATGTTGTCGTGCATGCGGAACAGCTCGACACCGGCGAGAACCAGTGCCAGCGTCGCGGGCAGACCGGATCCGAGCCAGGTCCGGCGCGAGAAGAACGCATCGACAAGCAGGCCGATCAACGCTCCGGCGGCAACGATCGTGGCTGGTCCGGCGATGGCCCAGTCGACTGGAATGTTCATGGCGCCAGCTCCGAGAGGGTCCCGTAGTGGAACCAACCGTCATAGAGTCCGACGAGCAGGCCAGGAGCCAGTCCGAGCACGAGAATTCCCGCGACGAGCACGGTCATCACGAGCGCCTCGCGGCGATCGAGATCACGATCGACCTCCTGCGGGACCGGCTCACCCTGCGCAATCAGTCGAATCGCGCGTACGAAATAAGCTGTCGTCAAGGCGACTCCCAGCACGGCAAATCCGAGCAGGCTCCACGCGAGCGGCTGACCCAACGAGTCGCCCGCTTCATACGTGGCCCGCAGCGCCAGCAGCTCGCCCCAGAAGCCGGCGAGACCCGGCAAACCGAGGCTGGCGATCGCCGCGAACACGAAACACACCGCAAGCCACGGCGTTCGCGCATAGAGCCCGCGACCGATCGTGGCCATCGAGGCCGAGCCAAAGCGTTCTTTGAGCGATCCGGAGGCAAAGAACAGCAATCCGGTGATCAGGCCGTGCGCCACCGAGCCAAACACCGCCGCGGCGACACCCAGGTCACCGAGCGTTGAGAGGGCGAGCACGACGAAGCCCATGTGGCCGATGCTCGAGTAGGCGATCAACCGCTTGAGATCGTCCTGGACGTAGCAAGCCAGTGCAGACCAGACGATGCCCACCGTGGCGGCGACGGCGAGCGTCGGCGCAGCATCACTGAAACGGTCGAGACGTGATGCCAGGAAGATCAGTCCATAGGTGCCGAGCTTGAGGAAGACGCCCGCGAGCAGCACCGATCCCACGGTCGGGGCCTTGCTGTGTGCGTCGGGCAGCCAGGTGTGTAGTGGCACGAGCGGGGTCTTGACCGCGAAGCCGAGGCAGATCAGTACGACTCCGACTAGCGAGCCCGATGCGACGTCGCCGATCTGCAATGACTTCGACTCGAGCGCGACGATGATGATGCCGACCAGCAGCAGGGCCGAGCCGGTGACCGTGAACAGCAGGAATCGGGTCGCCGCCCGATGGCGACCTCCTGCGTCACCATCTCCCCACCAGGCGATGACGAACCACATCGGGATGAGCGCGAGCTCGAAGAACACGAAGAACAGCAGCAGGTCCAGCGAGGAGAACACGCCAAGCGCAGCGGCACTGATGACCAGCACCAGTCCCACGAGCGCGGGTGACGTGTCGTCGGCGATGAGCCACAGGCAGCACAGCAGGCCAAGCAGCGCCGACATCAGCAGGAATGGCCATGAGATGGCCGTGACGCCGAGGTGGAGGCGTGCGCCGAGCGGCTCGATCCACGCCAGGTCGACTTCTCCTGAGACCGTCGTACGCCCTTCCCAGACCAGCGCGAAGAGCACGAGGGAGGTGGCCATGGCGACAGCACCGACCCGTGCGGCGAGGCGGCCGGACACAGCGTTGCGGAGGAGAATCAGGAGCACGCCGACGCCGAACGGCGCGGCCAGAGCGGCAACGATCACGTCCAGATCACCGCCGCCGCGACCAGCAGGATGATGCCGGCGGTCATCACCGTCGCATAGCGCTGCACGTTGCGCGACTGCACAAGGCCGAGCGCCCGCGAGGTGAGCCGCGCACCAGCCGCACCACCGTCGGGGTAGGTGTCAATGGCGTCACGATCGATCGTGACCACGATGCGCGCCGCCTCACCAGTGATGGCGGGGATCCAGCGCGAATAGGGGATGTCCAGGCCAAACTCAGCGGTGAGCGCCGGCGCGTCGATGTCGAGCTCACCGCGGCTGCGCCAGACGACGAACACGGCCCCTGCGGCTCCCGCCGCCACAGCAGTCGAGAGGAGGCCGAAGCCAAGATGGAACGGTTGGCCGATCGAGAGCGCGAAGGTCGCGGCGGCAAGCAGGACGACGGGAACGAGCATCGCGCTCGGCGCATCATGGCCGTCCTTGGCAGGACCGAAGAACGCCAGCAGCCAGAGCCGGACGGCATAGGCGGCCGTCACAAATGTGGTGACCAGGGCGACGTAGAAGACGAGCTGTCCCACCACATTCGGCAGGACGGATTCGCCCTGCGCTCCGTGCCTGAGTGCGGCCAGGACGCTGTCCTTGGTGAAGAAGCCGACCGTCGGGACGAACCCGGCCAGTGCGGCGAATCCGATCGTCATGCTCCAGAACGTGGCGGGCATGGCGCGTCGAAGTCCGCCCATCGCCGACAGCGCACTCGAGCCGACAGCATGCATCAGGCAGCCGCAGCCGAGGAACAGGAGTGCCTTGAATGCTCCGTGCGACAGCAGGTGGTCGGTACCGGCCTCGCGGTCTCCGGTCGACAGAGCCGCGAACATGAAGGCGAGCTGGCTGACGGTCGACCAGGCAAGCGCGCGCTTGAGGTCAGTCTGCGCCAGCGCGAACAGCGCGCCGAGCAGCATCGTGATCGCGGCGACGATTGCGAGCATCGTCATGACGAGCTGTGAGGCCTCGAAGATCGGCAGCAGGCGTGCCACGAGGTAGACCCCGGCGGCGACCATCGTCGCAGCATGGATCAGCGCGGTGATCGGGGTCGGACCGGGCATCGCATCGGGCAGCCAGGTGTGCAACGGGAACTGCGCGGACTTGCCCACCACTGCAACGAGCAGCAACAGACCGATGGCCGAGACGTTCTTGGGCTCCTGAGCCAGCACCTCACTGATGCGATAGGTGCCGTAGGTCTGGCCGATCACGATGATGCCGACGAGCAGCCCAAGATCGGCCACGCGGGTCATCAGGAACGCCTTGGCGGCACCCGAGCGCGCTTGCGGCGTCTCCCACTCGTGCCCGATCAGCAGGTACGAGCACAGACCCATGACCTCCCATCCGATCAGCAGGACGAACAGGTCATCGGCCACGACCACGGCGATCATGCCGAGCAGGAACAGGATGATCACCAACGCGTACGAGCGATAGCGGGGGTGATGCTGCAGATAAGCGGTCGAGTAGATCTGCACCAGCAGACCGACACCGACGGCGAGCAGCAGCACCTGAGCGGCAAGCGAGTCGAGGTGCACCGCCAGCGATACGCCGAGAAGCGCGTTGCCTTCTATCCACACGTCTGTGCTGCCTGACGAGTCACCGAGGTACGGGATCGCCCACGCGGCGACGACAGCGGCCAGGAGTGCCGTGAGTCCGACATACATCCAGCGGATCATGACTCGACTCCGACCTGGTCGACGTCGATCGTGCGCACGGCACGGAACAGCGCGAGGATGATGGCCAAACCCAGACCGATCTCGGCGGCGGCGATGGCGATGGTGAACAGGGTCAACGACTGACCGGTATGGATCTGGTCGCCGAGCCATGCGTCGAACGCCACCAGGTTGAGGTTGACCGCATTGAGCATCAGCTCGACACCGAGCAGCATCAGCACGGCATTGCGCCGAGCGAGCACGCCGTAGAGCCCGATGCCGAACAGCGCTGCGGCGAGGAGCAGCGGATAGATCAGAGACATCAGCGCTCGGACCCCGCCCGCGAGATGACAATCGCGCCGATCAGGGCGGCGAGCAGGACCAGACTGAGGACCTCGAACGCGAGCACCCAGTCGTTGAACAGGGCCTCGCCGATCGATCCCACGGTGCCGATGGTCGTGACCTCGATGCGTTCGTCCTTGAAGCCGGCCACCACTGTGGCGGACAATCCGCCCGCCGCGACAACGCCCAGCACGGCGGCGGCCCAGCGGTTGCCGGTCACCTCGGCCGACGGACCGGTGGCGGGTTGACGGGTCATCATCAGAGCAAAGATGACCAGCACCACGATCGAGCCGACGTAGACCAGCACCTGGACCCACGCGACGAACTCCGCCGCCATCAGCACGAAGCAACCCGCGACGGCGCCAAGCGTCACCACGAGCCAGAGTGCGGAGTGGACGAGCTGACCACTTGTCATCGCCAGCAACGCCGATCCAACGGCGATCGCGGCAAACACGACGAACAAGGCCTCGGTGGCGGTCACTGCGCATCAGGCCCTTGGTTTCGAGGCTCCGCTTCGCTCCGCACGTCAACCGGCGGGATCTGCGCGGCCTCGTACGCCGCGATCTCCTTGGATGTCTCGGCGCCGGCGTCGAGTGCAGGTGGCGCGGGGACGGTCCACATCCACTCGCGCAACCGGTTCATGTCATGCGTCAGATCGGTGATGTCGCCCTCGGCGTAGGCGAACTCCGGTGACCAGTGCAGCGCGTCGAAGGGGCAGACCTCGATGCAGATGCTGCAGTACATGCAGAGCGAGTAGTCGATGTCGAACGTGTCGAGCACGTTGATGCTGCGGTCCTTGCCACCTTCGGTCGCCGCCGGGATGACCTCCTTGTGCGAATCGATCACGATGCACCACGAGGGACATTCGCGGGCGCACAGCATGCAGGACGTGCAGTTCTCCTCCTGCAGCGCGATGACACCACGGCTGCGCGGGGGCAGCTCGGGCTCCACATCGGGATAGTGCGCCGTCACGCTGCGGTGCAGCATGTTGCGCATCGTCACCCGCAGACCGGTGAGCAGTCCCCGTCCGAAAAGAGGTTTGTCGAACATCTAGAGCACCACCACGAAGGTCGTCAGGGTCAGCTGGAGCAGGGCGAGAGGCACGAGCACCTTCCAGGCCAGCGAGTTGACCTGGTCCTCACGGAGTCTGGGGTAGGCAACTCGCGCCCAGATCACCAGGAATGACACCGCGAAGATCTTGATCAGCGACCAGAGCCAGCCGAGCTCGTCGGACCACGGACCGGCCCAGCCTCCGAGGTAGAGCACCGTCGTCAGCGCGGCAAGCACGACGATGCCGGCGTACTCAGCCAGCAGGAACATCGCAAATCGCATACCGCCGTACTCGGTGATGGGGCCCATCACCAGCTCGGCGTCGGCGAGCGGAGCATCGAACGGGGGGCGCTGCAGCTCGGCGAGCCCGGCAGTGAAGAACACAATCAGCCCGGGCAGCTGCACCAACAACCACCACGGCTCCCAGGCATTGGCGATACCGATCAGTGAGAGTGTGCCAGCCGCCATCGCGACACTGGCCGCAGCGAGCACCATCGGCAGCTCGTACGACATCAGCTGGGCGGCGACGCGCATGCCGCCGATGTAGGAGTACTTGTTGCCGCTGCCGAGACCGCCCATCAGCGTCCCGAGCACGCCAACACTCATCGCCGCGAGCACGAAGAACAGGCCCAGGTCGAGATCGACACCGATCAGATTGGTCTGGCCGAAGAACGGTCCGAGCGGTATCGCCACCATCGCCACCAGATAGGGCACCAATGCGACGGCCGGGGCGAGGCGGAACACCGGACCGTCTGCGGCGGCCGGAACAATGCTTTCCTTCTGCACGAACTTCACACCATCGGCGACGAGCTGGGCCCAGCCGTGGAATGCGCCGGCCTTCATCGGTCCGACCCGGCTCTGCATGTGAGCCATGGCCTTGTGCTCCATTTGCCCGACGAGTAGCGGAAGAGTCATGAACGCGCCCAACACCAGCACGCAACGGAGCACGACATCAAGCACGTCGACCACCGACCCCTAGGCCGAGGGACGAGGCCGGGAGCGAAGCGAAGGGGCGCAAGACGAAAGGCTCGCTTGAGCTTCCCGGCTCACCACGCTTCGGTCGCTCGTTCCTCGCTCCCTCCCACTCGGCCGCGGGCGGCCTCGCTAGCGAGCGAGTTCTGAGGCTACTCATCGGTGGCCCCTTCGGTCGCTTCGCTCCCTCCCGCGACTTCGTCGCTAGGGGGCGGAACGGAGTCGGGGCCCCATTCGGACGGGTCGGGAACGCCGGGCGGCTTGATGCGGCGGCGGCCCGGCGAGTGAGACGAGTCGGCGTCGCTCTCGCCCGGCTCCTTCGCGCCCGGCCAGGCCTTGGCCACGCGGGAGGCGAGCACGAACTCCTTGCGGAGCGGGTGGCCTTCAAAACCGTCAGGAAGCAGCAGCGGTGCGAGCTCGACCTCGCCGGTGCCGGCCGAGGAGAAGTCGATGCCGAACATCTCGTGGGTCTCGCGCTCGTGCCACGCAGCACCGGCGAACAGGTCGGAGACCGACGCGACGGAGGGCGACTCCCGAGGGATGTATGCGACCAGAAGCAGGTGATCCAGTGCCTCGAGGCGAGCCAGATGTATGACGAGCCGGAAGCCTTCGGGATGTTCGTCGACCGCCGACAGCCAGTCGAAGTAGGTGTAGCCGTCATCCTTGAGCGCGGCGACGGCATCGTGCCACTCACCGGGCTGGACCACCCGATGACGTGGGCCGAACGTGTTGTCGGCCAGAGTCATTTCGGTGGCTCGATCTTGGAGCTCAGCAGCGAGGTGGTCGAACGCGCGTAGCGATCGGCGAGATTCTCCCCGGCGATCTGCTTCTGCAACGTGACGATCCCATTGAGCAGGGCCTCAGGTCGCGGCGGGCACCCCGGCACGTACACATCGACCGGGATGATCTGGTCGACGCCCTTGGTGACGCTGTAGGAGTCCCAGTAGGGGCCACCGGAGTTGGCGCACGAACCGAAGCTGATGACGTACTTGGGCTCTGGCATCTGGTCATAGAGGCGCTTGATCGCCGGCGCCATCTTGTCGGTGACCGTGCCCGACACGACCATCAGGTCAGCCTGCCGCGGACCCATGGCAAAGGGGATGACACCCAGACGGATGAAGTCGTGACGCGACATCGAGGTGGCGATGAACTCGATGGCGCAGCAGGCCAGCCCAAAGTTGAAGACCCAGAGGGAATACTTGCGCCCCCAGTTGAGGATGTAGCGGGCGGGCTTGGGCGCGATCGCGGTGCCGAGGCCGACCGTCGGCATCGGCAGGTGGACGAGCTCTCCGTCTAGGGCGTCCACGACAGAACCCCCTTGCGCCATGCATAGACCAGGCCGATCACGATGATGCCGATGAAGATGGCCATCTCGATCGCCGCGGCAGCCCCGATGTCCTCGAGGACGACGGCCCACGGGAACAGGAACACCGCATCGACCGCGAAGATGACGTACAGGAACGCATAGACGAAGTAGCGCACGTTCGACTGCGACCAGCCCTCACCGATCGGGTCGACCCCCGACTCGTACGTGACAGTCTTCTCGCGCGCAGGCACATTCGGACGAAACAGTCGGTTGGCGCCGAGCATCCCGCCGGCCAGCACGAAGCCGACGAGGATGATGACGCCGACCGCCCTGTAGTCGTCGAGGTAGGCGCCCATGGGGTGAGTCTAGGGAAGTTGAGCGCTCCCCGACCCAATTGACGCACCTTTCGCCGCACCTCGTCCGGCCATCCGAAAGTCAGGAGGCGCGCAACACGAGTGCGCAGGCCGGAACGTCGTACCCGCCGGCACTGGACCTGTACGGCGCCAGGATCTCCTCGGAGGTCTTCCGGACAGCCGCGACCTGCTCGGACGTCGCCGTCCCCAACGCCGCGGCGATGGGCGGCGCCAGCACTCGGACCATGTCGAAATGTTCCGTCGCGCTCGGGTAGTGGCGGGTGAACTGCGCCGTCTCCACCAGCACCTCGGAGAATCCTGCGTCGGATGCAAGCTTCGCCAGCTGCTCCGGGTCCCCGAGGGAGAACGGGCCGCCCGGCCCAGTTGGCGGCGGGCCCGACATGACCGAGTTCATGACTGCCGCCATGCCGACCGCCGTCATCCACGGATTGAGGTCGGGAGTCGCCCAGACCGCAGCCGCAAGTCGACCACCGGTTCGGAGGGCACGTCGGATGGATTGAAATGCCTGGAGCGGTTCCGGCACGAACATGAGCCCCATGCGTGACACAACGACGTCATACGACTCGCTCGGACCTGGGATCGCAGCAGCGTCGATGACCTCGGCGCTTACGTGAGGAAGACCGACCAGCTTTTGTCTGATCAGATCGACCATTGCTGGCGAGATGTCGCTAGCGACCAGTGAGCCGTCGCGACCGACCAGTTCTGCCAGCCGAACGGCGAAGTGTCCGGTGCCCGCGCCGAGCTCGAGCACGCGTTCACCCGCTCGGATCGCCGCGAGTTCGAGCAGTGTCGCCGTCGCCGTGCCGTTGGCCTGCTCAACACCCTCCGCTTGTGTCTCCCATGCGGCCGACACGCGCGACCACGCTTCTGCTGTCATGTTGCCCACCTCTTTCGATACACTGTAACTGTTTTCAATATGGAGATGGTGTAACGAATGCCGAAGCCTGTCAAGAGGTCATACGACTCAACGCGTCGGCGCGCCCAGGCGCAGGAGACTCAGCGAGCGATCTTGCGTGCCGCACACGATCTGTTCGTCGAGCAGGGCTACGGCCGCACGACCATCGCGCAGGTTGCCGAGCGAGCAGGCACATCCGCCGAGACGATCTATGCGACCTTTCGCAACAAGGCGACGCTGCTGCACCGCACGTGGGACGTGACCATTGGCGGTGACGACGAGCAGGTGCTCTTCCATGAGCGGCCCGAGATAGTGGCGCTGCGAGCCGAGCCAGATTTGGCAACTCGGCTCACGATGCATGCCCGGATCTCGACGGCAACGGCACGGCGGATGACCCCGTTCGTTCGGGCCGTGCACGGTGCCGCAGCCAGCGAGTCGAGCGCCGCCAGAATGGCCGCCGAGATGGAGCGTCAGAGACTGGCTGGTCTCTCGGTCATGGCCAGCGAGGCAGCCTTGACCGGCCAGCTCAGGGTCAGCGAGGACGAGTGCCTCGACATCATGTGGTCGACCACCGACGGTCACCTGTGGCACCAGCTCGTCAACGAGCGGGGTTGGACCGACGAGCGGTACGCCGAGTGGCTTGCGCGCACGTGGATCGCTCATCTCGTGCTTTAGTCGATTCGAGTGGTGAAGGGGAAGGCATCCTGAGAAAGCTGATCCACTCGAACGGCTGACCGAAATGGATATGAAAGCGTCGAGTCTCTGCCACCGACGGCCGAGATTCGGACAACCGTGAAAGCCCCTCAATCGTCGGCAGATTCTCGGGCGTACGCTCGATCCGTGAACGACACCCGCAGCGGCGTGATCCTTGGCGCTGCGGCGTACCTCTGCTGGGGATTCTTCCCGCTCTACTGGCCACTTCTCGATCCCGCTGGTTCGCTTGAGATCCTGGCGCACCGTGTCGTCTGGTCGCTGCTGTTCGTGCTGGTGCTGATCGCGATGACCCGGCGCTGGAAGACGTTCCGTACGATCGCCCGCGACCGACGCTTGATGGTCATCCTCGCGTGTGCCTCGGTCGTCATCGCGCTCAACTGGGGCGGATTCATCTATGGGGTCACCAACGGCCACGTCATCGAGACCTCGCTGGGCTACTTCATCAACCCGCTCGTCACGGTTCTCCTCGGCGTGTTCGTCCTGAAGGAGACGCTGCGCCCGGTCCAGTGGGCCGCGATCGCAATTGGTGCCGGAGCCGTCGTCGTGCTGGCGGTCGACTACGGGCGTCCACCGTGGGTCGCGCTGCTGGTCGCGTTCTCGTTCGCGTCCTATGGATTCCTCAAGAAGAAGGCCAACCTCGGCGCCTTTGAAGGTCTCGGCATGGAGACGTTGATCCTGGCCCCGGTCGCACTGGCATTCCTCATCGCACTCGAGATCCGCAGTGACCTGACGTTCGGGCACGCGGGCGCCGGAAACGTGCTGCTCCTGATCGGCACCGGTGTCGTGACTGCGATCCCCCTGCTGCTCTTCGGCGCTGCCGCAACCCGGCTGACCCTCACCACGATTGGACTGCTGCAGTATCTCGGCCCGATCCTGCAGTTCATCTTCGGCTTGTGGATCTTCGATGAGGACATGAGCAGCGCGCGCTGGATCGGCTTCATCCTCGTCTGGCTCGCGCTCGTCGTGTTCACCTTCGACATGCTCAACAACCGCCGCCGGACGCTGAAGACCGAGCCCGCACCCATCTGAGTCGGGTACGCGCCCTCAGCCGAGGCGGGTGGCGACGGTGGTGCAGAGCACCTGCAAGGCGTCGCGGGCCGGACAGTCGGGCAACCTGTCGAGCAGGGCCTGTGCCGCCTGACCCTCCGCGAGCACGTAGGCGCGCGCCTCGTCCATCGCCGGATGCACCCGCAGCAACGCGAGCGCCTCGGCGAGCTCATCGTCATCGGTGAGCGGCTTGGCCAGCAACGTACGCAATCGCTCACTCTGCGGATCGGTCGAGCGCAGCGCGAGAAGCGTGGGAAGGGTCGGCACACCTTCACGTAGATCTGTGCCGGGCGTCTTGCCCGAGTCGTCCGTCTCGCTGGCAATGTCGATGATGTCGTCGCTGAGCTGGAACGCAGCGCCGATACGTTCACCGAACTCGGTGAGTGTCTCCTCGATCTCAGCGGTCGTGCCGCCCATCTTGGCGCCGAAACGCGCCGCCGTGGAGATCAGCGATCCGGTCTTGTCGGCGACGACAGACAGGTAGTGCTCCAGCGCATCGTCATCCTCTGACGGGCCGAGGGTCTCGCGGATCTGGCCCTCAACGAGGCGGGCAAAGGTGCGTGCCTGGATGCGAACGCAATCTGGTCCGAGATCGGACACCAGCTCGGATGCCTGCGCGAAGAGATAGTCGCCGACCAGGATCGCGAGCGAGTTGCCCCATCGCGTGTTGGCGCTCGGAGCACCGCGGCGCATCGAGGCCTCGTCCATGACGTCGTCGTGATAGAGCGTCGCGAGATGGGTGAGCTCGACCACGACGGCAGAGCGTGGCACATCCGGGCCGGACGGATCGCCGAATTCGGCGGCGAGCATCACGAGCAGGGGGCGGAACCGCTTGCCACCCGCATTCAGGAGATGGGCTGCCGCCTCGGCGACGAACTTGTCGGCGTTCTCCACGGCAAGTCTCAGCTGCCGTTCGATCTCCTCGATCCCAACCTGTACGCGCGCCTCAAGGGCGGCGTCGGTGAACGGGACACCCAGACTGGACACGCAAGACTCCTCGGGGAACGGTCAGCGCACGAACGCGCCGGCGTGCTGCGCAAGATCAAGAACTGGTCCCGGAAGGATACCCAGACCAATCGTTGCCAGCACTGCGAAACCGATCACTACGGTAGTCAGCGCGCTCGGGACTGCGACCGTCGGCCCATCCCCCACCGGATCGGTGAAGAACATCAGCACGATCACGCGCACATAGAAGTAGGCGGCCAGCGCGCTCACGAGCACGCCGATCACGACCAGCGGCCACACCCCGCCGGACCAGGCCGCGGAGAACACGCTCCACTTTCCGATGAATCCGCCGGTGAGCGGAATGCCTGCGAACGACAGCATGAACAGCGCGAACGCACCCGCCAGCATCGGCGAAGTCTTGCCGAGGCCCGCCCATCTGGACAGATGGGTTGTCTCTCCCCCGGAGTCGCGTACGAGAGTCACGACCGCGAACGCACCGATCGAGGCGACGCCATAGACCACGAGGTAGAACAGGATGCTTGAGACCGACGTGATCCGGGTGGATCCGGCAGTGCCGGCGTAGGTGCCGACGAGCCCGACCAGCAGGAAGCCGGCGTGCGCGATCGACGAGTAGGCCAGCATTCGCTTGACGTCGGTCTGCGAGATCGAGACGACGGCGCCGAGGAACATCGTGATGACGGCGATCGCGATGATGGTCGGGCGCCAGTCCCAGGACGAGCCACCGAAGGCGACGAAGAAGACGCGCAGCATTGCCAGGAAGGCCGCCGCCTTGGTGCCTGCGGCCATGAAGGCGGTGACCGGGGTCGGTGCGCCCTGATAGACGTCAGGTGTCCAGGTGTGGAACGGCACCGCACCCATCTTGAAGAGCAGGCCCACCGACATCAGCGCAATGGCCGCGAGCAGCATGTTGACGCCGCCCGTACGCGTCGAGACGGCGACGTCGATGTCGGAGAGCCGGAAGCTGCCCGCAAAGCCGTAGGTCAACGCAATGCCGTACAGGAAGAACACCGACGAGAACGCCCCAAGCAGGAAGTACTTGAGCGCGGCCTCCTGGCTCAGCAGTCGGCGGCGACGGGCCAGTCCGCACAGCAGGTAGAGCGGCAGCGAGAGCACCTCGAGCGCCACAAACATCGTCAGCAGGTCGTTGGAGGTGGCAAACAGCATCATGCCGACGAGCGAGAACAGGGCGAGTGGGAACACCTCGGTGTGCTCGATGCGCTTGGAGATGGCCTCGGCCTCACCGGCTGAGCCGGGGGCATCCGCGGCGCGACCCGTGAACGCGCTGAGTCCGCCCTCGAGACGTCGCTCGGCAAACAGCAGCATGCTCATCAACGCGAAGATCAGCAGCATTCCCCAGGTGAACACGCCCGGGCCGTCGATCGAGATGGCGCCTTCGGCACCAATGATGCCGCGAGCGAGGTGAGGGTCGTCGACCTTGTCGAGGTGCTGATAGACCCAGACGGTGTCGACGAATGCCGCGATCACACCGACGACTGCGATGATCGCCTGCGCCGTGAAGCGCGTCGCTCGTGGCCAGAACGCCTCGACGACGACGCCGAGGACAGCGAATCCGCTGATGATGAACAGCGGCGCCAGCATCGAGTACTCGATGTGTGGACCAGCCAGTGGCGGCAGCTCTGCGCCGATCAGGTGACGGGAGATCATTCGTGGCTCCCTTCGGTCTTCGTGGGAGCAATCGAGGTCGGGGACTTGGGCTCGGGATCACCCTTGCCGATGTGGCTCGCGACCTCGTCGATCGCCGGGTTGATGACGTTGAGCACCGGTTGCGGGAAGAACCCGAGCCCGATGATCAGCACGATCGCCGGAGCCAGCGATGCGATTTCGCGGGGCTCCAGGTCGTGGACACCTTGGTTGTCCTCGCGCAGCGGACCCGTCATGGTGCGCTGATACATGATCAGGATGTAGAGGGCCGCCAGGACGATGCCCAGGGTGGCGAATGCCGCCGCGGGGATCGACCGGGTGAACGTGCCGGCCAGCACCATGAACTCGGAGATGAATGGCGCCAGCCCGGGCAGCGAGAGACTCGACAGCCCGGCCACCAGCAGGATGCCGGACATGACCGGTGCAATCTTCTGGACGCCACCGAAGTCGGAGATCTTGGCCGATCCACGACGGGCGATCATCATGCCTGTCACGAGGAACAACGCAGCGGTCGAAAGTCCGTGGTTGAACATGTAGAGCGTGGATCCGGCCATCGACGTCGTCGTGAACGCGAAAATGCCCAGGATGATGAAGCCGAAGTGAGACACCGAGGTGAAGGCGATGAGCCGTCTGATGTCGTCCTGGCCGATGGCGAGGAGCGCGCCGTACAGGATGCTGATGACCGCGAGGGTCATGATCACCGGGCTCGCCCAGTCGGCCGCTTCGGGGAACAGCGTCAGACACCACGCGATCATGCCGAACGTGCCGATCTTGTCGACGACGCTGACCATCAGCACCGAGGTGCCCGGAGTCGCCTGACCTGCGGCGTCGGGGAGCCAGGTGTGCAGTGGCCACAGGGGCGCCTTGATCGCGAAGGCCGCCATGAAGCCGAGGAACAGCAGACGCTCGGTGTTGGTGCTCATGTCGACGCTGGTCAGGTCGCTGAGCAGATAGGTGGCTCCGCCGTCACGTGAGCTGACGACGTACAGGCCGACGATCGACGCCAGCATGAGCAGGCCGCCGACGAGGTTGTAGATCAGGAACTTCACCGCGGCGTAGGAGCGGTTGGGGCCACCGAACGAGCCGATCAGGAAGTACAACGGGATCAGCGTCGCCTCGAAGAACACGTAGAACAGGAATACGTCGGTGGCCGAGAACGCGCCGAGAGCAAGTCCCTCGACGGCGAGCATCCAGGCGAAATAGGCATTGGTGTTCTGCGGTTGAGGCAGACGATCGCCCCAGGCAGCGAGGATCACGATCGGCGTCAGCACCGTGGTCAGCAGGATCAGCGTGATGCCGATGCCGTTGACGCCGAGGGAGTACCAGGCGCCGAAGGCCTTGATCCACTGGTGCTTCTCGGTCAGCTGATGGCCGCTGCCGTCCAGGTCGTACTGCCCGAGCATGACGAGCGCGATGGCGAGGGTGACGAGTGAGACGCCGAGGGCGACGTACTTCGCCTGTCGGTTGGCTCCCCCGTCGCGCGGGAGGACTGCCAGCAGCAGTGCGCCCGCGATCGGAGTCGCGATGAGGATGGTGAGGATCATGCGAGGGTCACCGCCAGGAGAGCAAGGAGTACGAGGGCAGCGCCGCCGAACATCATCAGCGCGTACGAGCGGACGTAGCCGGTCTGCGGCTGACGCAGGAACTGTGAGGTGTCGCCGAGTCGGTCGGCGATGCCGGTGACGAGCCCGTCAACGCCCATGCGGTCGAACCACACGAGGAAGCGGGTGAGGTGGCGCGTGGGGCGTACGGCGACTGCGTCGTTGATCTGATTGCCGTAGAGCTCGTGGCGGCCCGCCCTGGTCCATGCGGACACCGACGCGTCGGCCGGGGTCTCGCCCGCGATGGGCCTGGTGCCATAGAGGAAGTAGCCCGCGGCAACGCCCACGGCGACGACAGCTCCGACGAGCAGCGTGATCGCGATCGCGGGGATGGGCAGCTCCTCGTGATGGGCCACGCCGACGACGGGGGCGAGCCAGTCGCCGATCCAGCCGCCGATGGCCAATCCACCGCCGAGCACCGACAGCGCGGCGAGCGCGATGAGGGGAACCGTCATGACCTTGGGTGACTCGTGGGGGTGCACGTCTTCCTGCCAGCGCTGGTCACCGAAGAACGTCATCATCATCAGCCGGGTCATGTAGAACGCGGTGACGCCGGCGCCAAGCAGCGCGCCGAGACCGATCCAGACGTTGTGGCCGAACGCGGCCTCGATGATCTTGTCCTTGGAGAAGAAGCCGGAGAAACCGGGGAAGCCGATGATCGCGAGGTAGCCGATCGCAAACGTCGCGAACGTGAACGGCATGGCCTTGCGCACCGCTCCGTAGTGACGCATGTTGACGTCGTCGTTCATGCCGTGCATCACCGAGCCGGCGCCGAGGAACAGGTTGGCCTTGAAGAAGCCGTGCGTGATGAGGTGGAAGATCGCGAACGCATATCCGGCGGGGCCGAGGCCGGCCGCCAGCATCATGTAACCGATCTGACTCATCGTCGAGCCAGCGAGCGCCTTCTTGATGTCGTCCTTGGTGCAACCGATCCAGGCACCGACCAGGAGTGTCACGAGCCCGACCACGATGACGGCGGTTCGGGCGGCCTCCGACGCATCGAAGATCGCCGCTGACCGGACGATCAGGTAGACGCCGGCCGTGACCATGGTGGCCGCGTGGATCAGGGCAGAGACGGGCGTGGGGCCCTCCATGGCGTCGAGCAGCCAGCTCTGCAGCGGCACCTGGGCCGACTTGCCACAGGCACCCAGCAGGAGCAGCAGCCCCATGGCCGTGGCGACGGACTGTGTCGCACCGGGCACCGACTCGTTGACCGCCTCGATCGCCGTGGTGCCGAACTGCGCGAACATCAGCATGATTGCGAGGGCCATGCCCAGGTCTCCGACGCGGTTGACCACGAAGGCCTTCTTGGCAGCCGTGGCGGCCGAGTCCTTGTGCTGCCAGAAACCGATCAGGAGGTAGGACGCCAGACCGACGCCCTCCCAGCCGAGGAACATCACGAGGTAGTCGGCTGCAAGCACCAGCGTCAACATGGCGGCGATGAACAGGTTGAGGAATGCGAAGAATCTACGTCGGCGCTCGTCGTGCGCCATGTAGCCGATCGAGTAGATGTGGATCAGGGTGCCGACACCGGTGATCAGCAGGACGAACAGGCCCGAGAGCTGGTCGAACGTGAAAGCCATGTCGACGTGGAACCGTCCTGCGTCAATCCAGGTGAAAAGCGTCGTCGTGTGGGAACGGTCGTCCTCAGGCTTGCCGAGGAGCTGGACGAACAGGATCACGCCCATGACGAACGATGCCGCGGATGCAACGGTGCCGATCAGGTGGCCGAAGCCGTCGGCCTCCTTGCCCCACGTCAGAAGGATCGCCGCGCCCGCGAGCGGGATGGCAATCAGCAGCCACTGGAGGTCAAACATCGCGTCCCCTAGCTATGACTTCAACAGGCTCGCCTCGTCGACCGAAGCCGAACGACGCGTGCGATAGATGGACACGATGATCGCGAGCCCGACCACGACCTCAGCGGCGGCGACGACCATCACGAAGAATGCGGCCACCTGCCCGTCGAGGTTGCCGTGCTGGCGCGAGAAGCTGACGAACGCGAGGTTGGTCGCGTTGAGCATCAGCTCGATGCACATGAAGACGACGATCGCGTTGCGGCGTACGAGTACGCCGACCGCACCGATCGTGAACAGGATGAGCGAGAGGGTGATGTACTCGTTCACTTGTCACCCTCCTCGAGCTGGTCGAGGACTTCCTCGACGTCGTCCTCGTAGCCTTCGCCCACCTGGCCGCGCGCGACCAGGCTCGAGGAGATCGATGACTCCAGTGGAGTGCCGTCCGGCAGCAGCGCCGGGGTGTCGACCGCGTTGTGGCGGGCGAACACGCCGGGCGTCGGAAGCGGCCCGGGGTGGCGTCCGGTCTCGGCATATTCGCGCATGCGGCGCGCGGCAATGTCGGCCTGCGTCGCGCGCGGCGTCAGACGCTCGCTGTGAGCCAGCACCATGGCGCCGAGTGCGGCCGTGATCAGCAGTGCGCTGGTGAACTCGAAGGCGAGGACGTACTTGCCGAACAGCAGCTCGGCGAGTCCGTAGGGATTGCCGTTGGCGTTGGCGCCCTTGAGGCCGACAACCGACCCGGTGATGGTCTGGCCGATGGCAAGCACCGCCGTGACGCCGAACAACAACCCGACCACCGCAGCGAAGAAGCGCTGGCCCTTGATCGTCTCCTTGACCGCGACGGATGAGTCGACGCCGACCAGCATCAGGACGAACAGGAACAACATCATGATCGCGCCCGTGTAGACGATGATCTGCACGACGAACAGGAACGGTGCGCCCTGTGCGGCATACAGGATCGCGAGGCTGATCATCACGACCGCGAGGGACAGCGCCCCGTGCACGGCCTTCTTGGCGAACACCAGCCCGAGTGCCGCGATCACCATCAGCGGCGCCAGGATCCAGAACGTTGTCATGTGGCGTCTCCCCCTGTTGACGATTCGACGGGGAAGATCGGCAGCGACTTGCCGCGGTAGTAGTCGTGGTGATCGTCGCTGATCAACATCTCGTGCGGGGCCTCGACCATGCCGGGCAGCAATGGTGCGAGCAGGTCGTCCTTCTCATAGATCAGGTCGGCACGATTGTTGTCGGCGAGCTCGTACTCGTTGGTCATCGTCAGGGCGCGTGTCGGGCATGCCTCGATGCAGAGTCCGCACAGGATGCAACGCAGGTAGTTGATCTGGTAGACGCGTCCATAGCGCTCGCCGGGGCTGTAACGTCCGCCCTCGACATTGGAGGCACCTTCGACATAGATCGCGTCGGCGGGACAGGCCCACGCACACAGCTCGCAACCAATGCACTTCTCGAGCCCATCGGGCCAGCGGTTGAGCTGGTGCCGGCCGTGGAAACGCGGTGCCGTCGGCACCTTCTCGAACGGATACTGCTCAGTGACCGGTTTGCGGAACATCGTCCGGAACGTCACGCCAAAACCGGCGATCGGATCCCAAAAGACTTCGCGGGCTTCTTCGAAGATGCCCTTGCCGTCAGCCATGCTCATCAACTTTCGTCTCGGTCGCTTCTTGCCCGGGCATTGGTGGAACGGGGTAGCCGCCGGCAAACGCATCGAACTCCGGCACCGGACCCGGTTCGGGTTCCTTCTTGGCCGGCCAGAACGAGGTCAGCAGGAGCACCACTCCCAGACCGACCGCAATCCAGATCAACGTCTGACGGTCGAGCAACCCCTCTTGGTCGAGCTTGTGGATGACGCCGACCGCAACGATCCACGCAAGTGAGACAGGGATGAGGACCTTCCACCCGAAGTCCATGAACTGGTCGTAGCGCATGCGCGGCAGCGTGCCTCGCAGCCAGACGAACAGGAAGACGAAGGCGAGCGTCTTGAGGAAGAACCACAGCACCGGCCAGTAGCCCGAGTTGGCACCTTCCCACAGCTGCGCCAGTCCGAATGGCGCCCGCCAGCCGCCGAGGAACAGCGTCGTGGCCAACGCCGAGACCGTCACCATGTTGACGTACTCAGCGAGGAAGAACAGCGCGAACTTCAGCGAGGAGTACTCGGTGTGGAACCCGCCGACGAGCTCTCCCTCTGCTTCGGGGAGGTCAAATGGAGCGCGGTTGGTCTCGCCGACCATGGCGATCACATAAATGACGAAGGAGGGGAACAGCGGCAGGAAGAACCAGGTGTCGCTCTGCGCCGCAACGATCTCAGAGGTCGACATCGATCCGGCGAAGATGAAGACCGGGACAAATGCCAGACCCATCGCGACCTCGTACGAGATCATCTGCGCGCTCGAGCGCATGCCGCCGAGCAGGGCGTAGATCGACCCGGACGCCCAGCCGGCCAGGACGATTCCGTAGATGCCGATCGAGGTGATCGCGAGAATGTAGAGCACGGCCACCGGGAAGTCCGTGAGCTGCAAGGGCGTCACGGTGTCGGTGAACGGGATCGTGACCTCGGGGCCGAACGGGATGACCGACCACGCCATGAACGCCGGAATCGTGGCGATGATCGGCGCCGCGATGTAGACCACCTTGTCGGCAGCCTTGACGACAATGTCTTCCTTGAGCGCCAGCTTCACACCGTCGGCGAGGCTCTGGAGCAGCCCGAATGGTCCGTTGACGTTGGGACCGATGCGGTGCTGCATCTTGGCGACGATGCGACGCTCGAACCAGATGTTGAACAGCGTGTAGAGCATCAGGAAGACGAACACGATGAGCGCCTTGAGGGCGACCACCCAGAACGGCTCATTGCCGAACAGCTCGCTCATTTGCCGCCTCCGCTCAGCGTGACGTGGTCGCCGAATCCGGCACCGAGTACTGCCCGCAGGCTCACACCGTTGTTGCCGGGGGCCCATACGACGCCATCGGGAAGATCGGCGATCTCAGCGATGAAGGTGGCCTGGCCCGTGTCGGTCGAGATGGTGGCCTTCTTGCCGGGCTCGACATCGAATGCGCCGAGTGTCGAGGCGCTCGCGCGGAGCACGGCGGGGCGGGCGGTCGCCTTGTAGAGATCCTGGCCGTCCTGGCCCCGTCCGTCGTCAATGAGCTGGCGCCAGGTGTCGAGGACGACCGTGCGCTTGGGTGCTGACTTCGTGGTCGCGTCACTCTGCGGAGCGGCGGCGCGAGCACCGTCCCAGGGACCCAGCTCGGTCATGGCCGCTCGCGCCGCGTCGATCGTACGGAAGCCGAGCGGTGTGCCCATTTCTTCGGCAATGCCGGCGAGAACGCGTACGTCGGACAAGGTGTGCTGATCCTTGATGACCGCGTCGAACGTCCGGACGCGGCCTTCCCAGTTGACGAACATGCCGGACTTCTCCACGACCGGGGCGATCGGCAGCACGACGTCGGCGACAGCCGTGACATCGCTCTCGCGCACCTCGAGGCTCACCACGAAGTCTGCGGCCTTGAGCGCAGCCCGCGCGGCGGCGGGATCAGGGAGGTCGTCGATCTCGACGCCACCAACGACCATCGCCTTGAGGGTGCCGGCCGCCACTGCGTCGATGATGGCTGCGGTGTCGCGGCCCTTCTTGGCGGCGATCGTCTTGACGCCCCATGCCGCGGCGAGGTCGGCGCGAGCCTCGGCGACGTCCAGTGGCCGTCCCCCGGGGAGAAGCGTCGGCAGACAGCCGCTCTCGAGAGCGCCACGCTCACCAGCACGACGCGGGATCCAGGCGACGCGCGCCTTGGACTTCGCGGCAAGAGCGGCAACAGCGCTGAAGCCACCGGTCACCGAGGCCAGGCGCTCGCCGACCAGGATCACCGCATTGGGTTCGAGGGTGAGCTCGGCGAGGGCGACAGGCTCTTGGCCGGGAACCGTACGGATCAGCTGTCCGGACATCTTGGTCAGCCCACGCGTGGTGTGGCTGGCGATTGCGGTGACCTTGACGCCACTGCGGGAAGCCTTGCGGAGGCGCAGGAACACCGCGCCGGCCTCGTCCTCGGGCTCGAAGCCGACCAGGACGACCTCCGAGGCCGCTTCCAGCGAGGCGAAGGTGACGTCGAGCGATGTCGCGACGACGTGCGAGGCGAGGAACTCGGCCTCCTCTGCAGAATGGGCCCGTGCCCGGAAGTCGATGTCGTTGGTCTTGAGAACTGTGCGGGCGAACTTGCTGTAGGCGAAGGCATCCTCTGCCGTCAGCCGGCCGCCCGTCAGGACGCCGACCTTGCCGGCCGCCTTCGTGAGACCGCGAGCAGCAATCGCCAACGCTGCGGGCCAGGACGTCGGCTCAAGCTCGCCGTTGTCATTGCGTACGAGGGGCGTTGCGAGGCGATCGCCTTGCGCAGCGGAGGTGAAGGCGAAGCGGTCCTTGTCGGTGATCCACTCCTCGTTGACCTCGGGGTCGTCGCCGGCGAGGCGACGCATGACCTTGCCGCGACGGTGGTCAACGCGGATCGCCGAGCCGCAGGCATCGTGCTCGGCGATCGAGGGTGTCGAGACGAGGTCGAACGGGCGGGCACGGAAGCGGTAGTCGGCGCTGGTCAGCGCACCCACGGGACAGATCTGGATCGTGTTGCCCGAGAAGTAGGAGTGAAACGGCTCCTCTTCGTAGATGCCGACCTGTTGCATCGGTCCGCGCTCGAGCAGCTCGATGAACGGGTCACCGGCAATCTGCTCGGAGAATCGCGTGCAGCGCGCACAGAGCACGCAGCGCTCGCGATCGAGGAGCACCTGCTCGGAGACGTTCATCGGCTTGGGGAAGGTGCGCTTGGTCTCGGTGAATCGGGACTCACCCTGGCCATGGCTCATGGCCTGGTTCTGCAGCGGGCACTCGCCACCCTTGTCGCATACCGGGCAGTCGAGCGGGTGGTTGATCAGCAGGAACTCCATGTTGCCCCGCTGCGCCTTCTCGGCGATCTCGGAGGTGACCTGGGTCTTGACGACCATGCCTGCCGCGACCTCGATCGTGCAGGACGCCTGTGGCTTGGGGAATCCGCGACCGTTGCCGGCGTCGGTGATGTCGACGAGGCACTGGCGGCAGGCGCCGACCGGTTCGAGGAGGGGGTGGTCGCAGAATCGCGGGATCTCGGTGCCGACGAGCTCGGCAGCGCGGATCACCAGCGTGCCCTTGGGGACGCTGACCTCGATGTCATCGATCGTCAACGTGATGAGCTCGACAGCTTCACCGGTCTTGGGAGTCTGTTGGATCGTCATGCGTTGACCTCCTGCGGGAACAGCGTCGACGCGGCCGGCGGGAAGGTCGAGCTCGAGGGCGTGTGCATACCGGCCTCGAACTCCTCGCGAAAGTACTGGATCGCCGAGGTGATGGGGCTCGTCGCACCGTCGCCCAGTGCGCAGAAAGAGCGGCCGAGGATGTTGTCGCAGAGGTCGAGCAGCAGGTCGATGTCGCCTGGGCGTCCTTCGCCGTCATCGAGTCGTTGCAACGTCTGCACCAGCCACCACGTGCCCTCACGGCATGGCGTGCACTTGCCGCAGGACTCGTGCTTGTAGAACTCGGTCCAACGCAGCACACAACGCACGACCGAGGTCGTCTGGTCGAACACCTGCAGCGCCTTGGTGCCCAGCATCGACCCGGCCTCGCCGACACCTTCGTAGTCGAGGGGTACGTCGAGGTGCTCGGCGGTGAGGATCGGCGTCGAGGACCCGCCCGGGGTCCAGAACTTGAGCTCGCTGCCCTCGCGCATGCCGCCGCCCAGGTCGAGCAGCTGGCGCAGGGTGATGCCCAATGGGGCTTCGTACTGACCGGGGCTCTTGACGTGCCCTGAGAGCGAATAGATCGTGAAGCCCTTGGACTTCTCGGTGCCCATCGAGCCAAACCAGTCGACGCCGCCGCGCACGATGGCGGGCACCGAGGCGATCGACTCGACGTTGTTGATCACGGTGGGGCTGGCGTACAGGCCTTCGACGGCCGGGAACGGCGGACGCAGGCGCGGCTGACCGCGGCGCCCCTCGAGCGAGTCGAGCAGGGCTGTCTCCTCGCCGCAGATGTAGGCACCCGCACCGGCGTGGATCACCAGGTCGATGTTGGCGCCGGACCCGAGAATGTCAGGGCCGAGGTATCCGGCGTCGTACGCCTCACGGGCCGCGGCACGCAGACGGCGTACGACGTGGAGCACCTCACCGCGTACGTAGATGAATGCCTTCTCGGCCCGGATCGCGTGAGCCGCGATGATGACGCCCTCGATCAGCACGTGCGGCGAGGCCATCATGAGCGGGATGTCCTTGCAGGTGCCCGGCTCGGACTCGTCGGCGTTGACGACGAGGTATTTGGGCTTTGGGTTGTCTTGGGGGATGAAGCTCCACTTCATGCCGGTGGGGAACCCCGCACCGCCACGGCCACGCAGTCCGGAGTCCTTGACCAGGGTGATCAGGTCGTCGGGCGCCATCGTCAACGCAGTGCGGAGGGCGTCGTAGCCGCCAGTCTGCTCGTAGGCCTCGCGGGTCCACGCGCGGTCATTGCCCCAGTCGGCTGTGAGCACAGGAGTGAGCATGTCTGTCACTTCTCCTCCTCGACGGTCTCGGACTCGGCGCGGGCTGTGTCTGCCTGTTCGACCGCTTCGACCTTGTCGTCAGCGACCTCGTCCGGCTTGGCGTTTGAGCCTTTGATGCTGGGTGCGGACCAGCCGCGATCGTTGGCGATCTCCAGACCCACGAGCGACGGACCGGCGGCGGCGGGGCCCTCGTCGACGAGTCCGTCCTCGTAGCCGGCAAGCACGCGCTCGGCTTCGCGCCAGGAGGTGATGGTCGCGCCACGGGTGGCCTTGACGGTCTCACCGGCGCGCAGTGCGTCGACGAGCTCGACCGCGGACTCAGGTGTCTGGTTGTCGAAGAACTCCCAGTTGACCGTCATGACTGGTGCGAAGTCACAGGCCGCGTTGCACTCGATGTGCTCAAGGGTGACCTTGCCGTCCTCGGTGGTCTCGTCATTGCCGACGTCAAGGTGGCCCTTGAGCCGCTCGAAGATCAGGTCGCCACCCATGACGGCACACAGCGTGTTGGTGCAGACGCCGACGTGATGCTCACCCATCGGGCGGCGCTTGTACATCGTGTAGAACGTCGCAACTCCGGACACCTCTGCTGCCGTGATGCCGAGGATCTCGGCGCACAGCTCGATGCCCTCGTTGGTCACGTGCCCTTCGACCGACTGGATCAGGTGCAGCATCGGCAACAGCGCACTCCGCGCCTGCGGATAACGCGACCCCAGCTCGTGAAGCTCGGCAATGGTGACATCAGAAAGGGTCATCAGCTCTCCATCCCAACCATGGTCCGAGCGAAGCGAGGAGAGGGGTCCGAGCGAAGCGAGGGCGTGACGAAGTCGCGCGGCGATCGAAGAGCCGAGGGAGCGAAGCGACCAAGGGTCATCGATCGACACCCCCCATGACGGGGTCGATGCTGGCGATCGCGACGATCACATCGGAGATCATTCCGCCCTCGCTCATGACTGAGGTGCCCTGCAGGTTGACGAACGACGGGTCACGAAAGTGCGCCCGGTAGGGCCTGGTGCCGCCGTCGGACACGAGATGACACCCGATCTCGCCACGCGGCGACTCGATCGCGGCGTACGCCTGGCCGACCGGCACCCTGAATCCTTCGGTGACGATCTTGAAGTGGTGGATGAGCGCTTCCATCGACTCGCCCATGATGTGCTTGATGTGCTCGGCGGAGTTGCCCTGACCGTCGGCGCCGACACTGAGCTGTGAGGGCCAGGCGATCTTCTTGTCGGCCACCATGACGGGCTCGCCGGCCATCGAGGCGATGCGCTCAACGGCCTGCTCCACGATCTTGATGGACTCCCACATCTCGTCGAGGCGCACCCGGAAGCGTCCGTAGGCGTCGGGCTCGTCGCGCGTGACGACCTCGAAGTCATAGGTCTCGTAACCCCAGTAGGGCTGCTTCTTGCGGAGATCCCAGTCATAGCCGGTCGAGCGGAGGACTGGACCGGTCAGGCCCAGCGCCAGACAGCCGGCGAGCTCGAGGTGGCCGACATCCTTGAGGCGACCCTTGAAGATCGGGTTGGCGTTGCAGAGGGCGGCGTACTCCGGCAGGCGCTTCTTGAGCAGTCGCACGGTGGCGCGGATCTTCTCGATCGCACCGTCGGGGAGGTCAAGGGCCACGCCGCCGGGGCGGAAGTAGGCGTGGTTCATGCGCAGGCCGGTGATCAGCTCGAACAGGTTGAGGATCTCTTCGCGGTCACGGAAGCCGATCGTCATGACCGTGAGGGCGCCAATCTCCATGCCGCCGGTTGCGATGCACACCAGATGTGACGAGATGCGGTTGAGCTCGAGCAGCAGGACGCGGATGGCCTGCGCCTTCTCCGGAGCCTCGATGCCGAGCAGCTTCTCGACCGCCATGACATAGGCGGCCTCGTTGGAGAACGGTGCGACGTAGTCCATGCGGGTGCAGAAGGTCACGCCCTGGGTCCAGGTGCGGAACTCCATGTTCTTCTCGATGCCGGTGTGCAGGTAGCCGATGCCGGCGCGAGCGTCGCGGACGGTCTCGCCGTCGATCTCGAGCACCAGACGGAGCACACCGTGCGTCGACGGATGCTGTGGGCCCATGTTGATGATGAGGTGGTCGCCCTCGACGGCCGATGGGTCGATCGTGTCCCAGTCCTGACCGGTGACGGTGAAGACCGGCCCGTCGCTGGTCTCGGTGCTGCCCGCGTACGGGTCTGTGGTGGCAGTCATGAGTAGCTCCTGCGCTGGTCGGGCGCCGGGATGGTGCCGCCCTTGAACTCGACCGGAATTCCGCCGAGTGGGTAATCCTTGCGCTGGGGGTGGCCGGGCCAGTCGTCGGGCATCATGATGCGCGTCAGTGACGGGTGCCCGTCGAAGATGATGCCGAAGAAGTCGTAGGTCTCGCGCTCGTGCCAGTCGGCCGTCGGATAGATGCTGACGATGCTGGGAATGTGCGGATCGGCGTCGGGCGCCACGACCTCGAGACGAATGCGGCGGTTGTGCGTCATCGACAGCAGGTGGATCGCAACGTGCAGCTCACGGTCGGTCTCGTGCGGGAAGTGCACACCCGAGAGCGACGAGCAGAACTCAAAGCGCAGGGTGGGGTCGTTGCGCAGGTGGGTGACGGTCGCGAGCAGGGCGTGCCGACGGATGAAGAACGTGATCTCGCCGCGATCGACGACGACCTTTTCGATCGCGTCTGGGAGCGTGAGGGTTGCCAGCTTGTCGGCAACCTCGTCATACCAACCGCCGTAGGGCCGCTGGGACGCGCTGGGCATGATGACCGGCTGGGTGAGCCCGCCGAAGCCGCTGGTGTCGCCCGTGCCGTGAGCACCGAAGGCACCCTCGCGGACGTTGACGACCTCGAGCTGGCGCGCGTCACTTCGGACGACCTCGGTGTTGACCTCGTGCGAGGCGTCCTGGGTTTTCGTGCCCGCGTCGCGCTTGTCCTTGTTGCCTTTGGAGTCGACCACTACCTCATCAACCCCTTCATCGCCGAGGTCGGTGTGGCGAGAAGGGCGACCTTCTCGTCGGCCTTGATCTCGTTGAGGCGATTGGCGCCGAGCTTGGTGTGCTGGATCTGGTCGTGCAGCTTGAGGATCGCGTCGATCAGCATCTCGGGGCGCGGAGGGCAGCCTGGGAGGTACATGTCGACGGGTACGACGTGGTCGACGCCCTGGACGATCGCGTAGTTGTTGAACATGCCGCCGGAGCTGGCGCAGACACCCATGGCGAGGACGTACTTGGGCTCGGCCATCTGGTCGTAGATCTGACGCAGGACCGGGGCCATCTTGTTGCTGACTCGTCCGGCGACGATCATCAGGTCGGCCTGACGCGGCGACGGGCGAAAGACCTCCATGCCGAAGCGTGACGAATCAAAACGCGGAGCACCGAACGTCATCATCTCGATCGCACAACAGGCCAGACCGAAGGTCGCGGGCCAGAACGAGGCCTTGCGCATGTAGCCGGCGAGTCCCTCAACGGTCGAGAGCATGACTCCCGATGGCAGTTTTTCCTCTAGTCCCATTCGAGGCCTCCGCGGCGCCAGACGTAGCCATAGGCGATGAACACCGTGGCCATGAAGATGAACATCTCGACCAGTCCGAACCAACCAAGCGAGTCGAAGGCGACCGCGAAGGGGTAGAGGAAGATGATCTCGATGTCGAAGACGATGAACAGCATCGCGATGATGAAGTAGCGAACCGAGATCTTGCCGCCGCCGACAGGCAGCGGGCTCGGCTCGATGCCGGACTCATAACGGTCGAGCTTGGCCCGGTTGTAGCGCTTCGGACCGGTGATCGGCGCGATGGCGATGCTGAAGATGGCGAACCCGGCCGCCAGTGCGCCCAGCACCAGAATCGGTGTGTAGACCGTCACGACGCCTCCCGGGCCTGGTGTGACTCACCACGCGAATGTTCGCTTGTGAATCAGTTCACAACTTGATCGCGTCTCACGATACGCCCGGCAGATGCGCGTTGTAACTTAGGTCACACTAACTCGACGGTTCAAGAAACGGCTCGCGCACCCCTCGCGCGGGCGGCGGAGTGCAGGTAGTTTCTTGATTCACGGACGGGAGATCACTCATGACCAAGCCGCACAGTCACCGGGGCGAGCCTCGGGACGAGGAGCACGATGGCGACCGCGAGCCGCACATACCGGCACATATCGCGAGTGATCCCGGCACCATCCAGGACTTCGAAGAACCCGAGGCGCAGCGCGCCTGATCGAGTCAGCTCTGCTTGATGGAGTGGTGCAGGGCCACGATGCCGGCTGACAGGTTGTGCCAGTCGACCTTGCCCCAGCCCGCTTCGACCATGCGCAGCGCCAGACCCTTCTGATCTGGCCACGCACGAATCGACTCGGCCAGGTAGACGTACGACTCGGGATTGGACGAGACCCTGCGCGCCACGGCCGGGAGTGCGCGCATGAGGTAGTTGCTGTAGATCGCATCGAACGGACCCCAGGTCGGGGTGCTGAACTCGCAGACCACGATGCGGCCACCCGGCTTGGTGACCCGAAGCATCTCGCGGAGCCCTTCGATCGGGTCGTGGATGTTGCGCAGTCCGAACGAGATCGTCACCGCATCGAACACGTTGTCGCCGAACGGGAGCTTCATTCCATCACCGGCAGCGAACGGCAGGCCGGGTCGCGCCTTCTTGCCGACCTCGAGCATTCCGATCGAGAAGTCACACGGCACCACCGTCGCGCCCGCATCTGCGAACGGCTCACTCGACGTTCCGGTGCCGGCCGCGAGGTCGAGAATCACTTCACCTGGCTGCGGTGCAACCAGCTCGACGACTCGCTTGCGCCAACGGCGATCCTGGCCGAGTGACAGCACGTCGTTCGTGATGTCGTACTTCTCGGCGACGCCGTCAAACATCCGGGCGACGTCGTGGGGCTCTTTGTCCAGACCGGCTCGACTCACATCGCAACTCTGCCACGGGTAGGCTCATTGGTTGTGAGCAACCCTGCCCTCGACGCTGCGGCCGAACCGTTGGTGGTTCGATCTGAGCGCATCGATGATCCCGGCGATCTGCTCATGCTGCTTCCACCCGAGGACGCATTGGCTTGGGTGCATGGGGGCGACGGGCTCGTGGCCTGGGGGCGTGCCGCCGAGTTCCGTACGTCCGGACCCGACCGTTTCGACGTCGCATCCGAGTGGTGGCGCGAGCTTGCAGCGCACGCAGTGGTGCGCGACGAGGTCGACGTTCCAGGCAGCGGCCTGATCACGTTTGGCTCGTTCACGTTCAGCGATGACGCAGATGGCAGCGTGCTGGTGGTCCCCGAGATCGTGATCGGACGGCGCGACGGCGTCACCTGGATCACCGTCATCGGTCTGGGCATCGCCTCACATCCTGACCTCTCCCCCACCGAACCGTCAGAGCCCGCAGTCGGCACGACCTTTGCCGACGGCCCGGTCGACAGCATCCAGTGGCAGGGACTCGTGGCCCAGGCCGTGAGCCGCATTGCAGCCGGCGAGCTCGACAAGGTGGTGCTGGCACGCGACCTCGTCGCGACGCTCAAGGAGCCGCTCGACGTGCGCACGCCACTGTCGAGGCTGGCCGAGCAATACCCGAGCTGCTGGACGTTCCACGTCGACGGCTTCTTCGGATCGACGCCCGAGATGCTGGTGCGTCTCGAACGCGGCCTCATCACGTCCCGCGTGCTCGCGGGAACCATCCGACGCACCGGCGACGACGAGCGAGACCTCGCGTTGGCAGCGTCACTCGCCCGCTCGAGCAAGGACCTTGAGGAGCACGAGTACGCCGTGCGTTCGGTCGCCGAGGCGCTCGCTCCCCATTGCACCAGCATGAATGTGCCCGAGGCTCCCTTCGTGCTTCACCTTCCCAACGTCATGCACCTTGCCACTGACGTCACGGGCGTGATCAAGGATGAGGCCAGCGCCCTGACCCTCGCCGCGTCACTACATCCGTCGGCTGCCGTGGGTGGCACGCCAACGCCCAAGGCGGTCACGCTCATCTCCGAGATCGAGCAGCTCGACCGTGGGCGCTACGCCGGGCCGGTGGGCTGGATCGGCGCATCCGGAGACGGCGAGTGGGGCATCGGCCTGCGGTCGGCGCAGATCGAAGATGCCGGCACCCAGGTGCGACTGTTCGCCGGCTGCGGCATCGTCGCTGACTCGGTTCCGGCTGACGAGCTGGCCGAGTCCAACGCCAAGCTCATCCCCGTACGCGACGCCCTCACACCCTAAGAAATCGTCGGCGTGCTGAGCCGTACGAGCTCGGGGAACCGCGGCTCGAGGTTGTCGCCCGATGACGTTCCGGTCAGGCGACGCTTGACCCACGGTCCTGCGCTGGCACCCAGCCAGTGCGCATGCCCAGCGCCCTGTGCGAGCAACGACGGTCGATGGCTCTCGCCGAGCTCGAGCGGCTGCAGATCATGCTCGATGCCTAGCGCGTTGAGCACCTCCATCGCCATGACCTGATGCCCGGCACTCGACATGTGCATGCGGTCGGTGTCCCAGAGCCGGCTGTCGCGATAGGCGCGCATCCGCCAGAAGTCGACGAGTGTCGCACCGTGGGCGTCGGCAACCTGGCGGACCAGCTCGTTGTAGATCGCAAAACGACCGCGCAGCGCTGCAAACACCGGGACCAGACCCGGGTCGTACGCGGTGAACACCACGAGATGAGCGCCGGCATCGGCCAGCCGGCCGAGGGCTTCGTCGTAGGCCTCAACCAGCATGTCCAGGTCAATGCGCGGTCGAATGACGTCATTGGCGCCGGCGTAGATGCTGACCAGGTCAGGCTTCATCGCCAGCGCGGGCTCGATCTGCTCATCGAGGATGGGCAGCAACTTGCGGCCCCGGATCGCGAGATTGGCGTAGGTGAAGTCGTCATCTTTGGCCGCCAGCACCTCGGCCATGCGGTCGGCCCACCCACGGACTCCGTTGGGCAACGTCTCATCGTGATCGCCAACTCCTTCGGAGAAGGAGTCGCCCAGGGCGACGTAACGGTGAAATTGCACCCAATCATCGTACTGGCGGGTCTCCCCAACTGACGATTCGTCAGCCGTCCAGCAGCCCCTTGCGGCGCGCAATCGCCGCCGCCTCGGTGCGCCCGCTCGCCTTGAGCTTGGCGAGAATGTTGGAGACGTGCACCGACACCGTCTTGGTGCTGATGAACAGCAGGGCCGCGATCTCGCCGTTGCTTCGTCCCGCGCTCACCTGGGTCAGAACCTCGCGCTCGCGCGGCGTCAGCGCATCGTCACTGCGGGCAGCGCGACCACCCGACTCGTCAATCTCCTTGAGCAACGGTGCGGCACCAAGGCGTTTGGCAATGTCTCGCGCCGATGCACGGACCGTGCGGGCCTCTTCGTCCTGACCACTCGCGCGCAGCACGGCGGCCAGCCGGACGGCGGACCTTGCCTCCTCGAATGGTTGGCCGATGACGACGAACCCGTCGACCGCGGCGCGCCACAGCTTGACCAGCTCGGCCTCGGGAGGCGCGTCGATGCCGGTGAGCCACCGAAGTCGCGCCATCTCCGCAGCGACGCGCGACTGCCACGCAACGGCTTCGGGCCCGAAGGTGGGATAGGCGGCAATCGTGTCTGCGACGTCCTGCTCGAGCTCGACTGCCCGTCGCACGAGCGCCGCGTGCTCGGACTTGGGGAGTCGCGGCACTGCCGAGGCGAACTGACCGACGATCACGCCGGTGAGCCTCAGGCGCGCCAGGAAGTGCCGGCCTTCCCACATCCGGTCCAGGGTGTCGACAACACCGTCGTGGACCTTCAGCGCCGAGACCAGGTCGCCGGAATCGCCGTGCAGATCGATCAATGCCGAGCCGCTGTGCACCGTCATCGCGACATCCTGCTCCCAGACCGCACGAAGTCGTTCTTCGTGACGCAGTGCTGAGATCTCACCTCGCCCCGCAGCCACCTGCAGAGCGCTTCCGGCAAGAATCGCCTCGGCCAGCGGAGGGGCGTCAGGACCAACCTCCCACAGCTCCAGCGCCTCGTCCCATCGTCCGCGGACGTAGCAGATGATCGCCGCGAAAACCCTGCCGTCAAAACCGTAGGGCCCCCACACCCGCCCGGTTGTCTCCGCTCGCGCCATCGCCGTACGAAACACGTCCTCGGCGTCGTCGAGCTCGCCGGCGTTGTAGAGCACGAATGCAAGGTTGTGCAAACCCCTCAGCTCACCGACGATGTTGCCGTCGGCACGGGAGGTCGCCACCAGGTCGTTGTAGCGCTGACGAGCCTTGCCGAGGTCGGCGCCACCGGCGCGAGCCACCAGGCGGGTGAGGGTCGTCGTGACGTCGGCGATGACGTGAGACGCTCCCAGCTCCTCGGCCAGAGCGGCGGCACGTTCACCGTGCTCCATGGCTTCGTCGTCATGACGCAGATCCATGGCAATGCGCGCCCCGAGAGCCTCGGCCTCGGCACGGAGAACTGTCTCGTCATTGCCAACCAGCTGCAACGCCTCGGCACTGCTTGCCTGCGCCTCGGGGTCGAGCCCGGCGTAGAACGCGGTGTTGCCAATCGCGAGGAGGAGCCGTACGCGGTCAGCGGCCGGCGCGGCAGGGTTGAGCTGGTCACGATGATCGCGCAGCAGCGCCAATGAGCGGTAGAGATGGCCCGCAGTGAGGACGGCATCAGCGGCAGCAACCACCAATCCAACGACGTCGGTGCCCTCGGGCGCCGCGCTGACCAGCTCCAGAGCGCTCTCGTAATGGTGCGCACTCTCGTCATAGCCCGCCATGCGCACCGCACCCTCGGCCGCCTCGACGTTGGCGGTGAATGCCCTCGTGAGGTCACCGGCCGCGGCGGCATGCATCGCGATCTCGGCTGCCGGCCCGTGCGAACCGTCGGCAGTCAGCGCGGCGATGTAGGCGTTGTTGATGCGACGTCTCTCACTGGGCAACAGGTCGTCGCGAACGGCCTCGGCCAGGAGCGCGTGCCTGAACCCGTAGGAGTCGCCGGCGACCTGGGTCAGCACCTTGTGGTCGATTGCCGAGCGAAGAGCATCGTCGAGCTGGGTCGGCGGCAGGCCCACCACGGCTGCAAGCACCTGGTCGGTCACCCGACCGCTCGAGCACGATGCCGCACGGACCACGAGTCGCGCCTCGTCATCGAGTCGATCGAGCCTGATGAGCAGGAGATCGGCAAGCGTCTCGGGAAGGGCTGCATGGTTGTCGGCCAGGCCGGCATCGAGCAGCTCTTCGGCGTAAAACGCATTGCCCGAGGCCCGACGGACGACGGCGCGGACCCCGTCGTCGGCCAGGACACCGGCACCGCGAGCTGTCACCAGTGCTCGCACGTCAGCGTCGGGCAGCGGGCTCAGCTCAACGCGGCGCACCCGCGGCAGACGCACCCATTCGGCGACCGCCTGTCGCAGGGGATGCCGCCGGTGCAGGTCGTCAGCGCGATAGCTGACGACCACGTGCACGGGCTGGCTGAACGTGTGCGCCAGGACGTACCGAATCAGGTGGCGGGTTGATCCGTCAGCCCAGTGGACGTCTTCGACCACCAGCAGGATGGGCCTGGACAGGGCGAGGTGGTCGAGCGCTGCAACCACCGAGGAAAAAAGCTCGGTGCGGTCGACTTCGGGTGAGTCGTCGGCACTGCTCCAGGGCAGGAGAGGAGACAGGGCGGGGAATCTGGCGGCGAGCTCGTCGCGCTCTTGGTCATCGACCACACTGAACGCCTCGACGAATGGCTGGAACGGCAGGTGACTGTCTCCCAGGTCGAGACAGTGCCCGACCATCACTCGGTGCCCCTCGGTGTCGGCCCGGTCCACGAGCTCACGCAACAGCCGGGTCTTGCCGATGCCGGCATCGCCGCCCAGAAGAACTGCGTCACCGCCTCTGCCGTCGCCGATGCCCGCTGCGGCGAGAAGCTGCCGGAGCTCGGCGGCGCGGCCGACGAGGGGCGCCACGGAGCTCCGGTCACCAGCCATGCACTCCATGATGCCGGACTGGAGCGACGTTTTAAGGCCTGCGATGGCGCTCATGTCAGTCGCATTCGCGATGCGGTCACCACATCGCGCAGCGTTCCGAGCAACCGAATGCGCGGCTCGGCACTCCGACAGGGCGTGCACTGGGTCTCTGACGGTGCGGGAGCACGGTCGTACGCCTCACGTCGCCGCCGATGATCGGCATGCGCGAACTCTTCAGGATTGAGGATCATGTCTTGATCCTCGTCGTCTGAGGTAGCCCCCCACATCGGACAAAATCCGTATTTTGGGGCGGCTACCTCAGAATGCGCGCCCTATTTGAGGGTCTTCTTGCCGCCATGCATGAGAGTGATCATCGTGGCGGCTCGGCCATCTGTCTTGGCGTCGCGCGCGAATGAGGTGAGCATCATCAGCGGCTTGAACTTCTGCCGGGTGATCGCCTTGGCGTAGGTGAACTCCTTGAGCCCGTCGGGGCCGTGGATACGACCGAATCCCGACTCCCCCACTCCGCCGAATGGCAGTGCAGGCACTCCGGCGAACGCGACGACCGAGTTGATCGAGGTCATACCTGAGCGCACACGACGGGCAATGTCGACGCCGTTCTTCTTGGCGAAGACCGCGCCGGCCAGTCCGTACTTGGTGGCATTGGTCAGCTCGACGGCCTCGTCCATGCTCTTGACCGAGTTGATCGCCAGGGTCGGACCGAACGTCTCCTCGGTGATCTCGGTCGAGTCCTCGGGGACGTTCGTGAGGATCGTCGGCTGCACGAAGCGCTCACCAACGGCGTCCGAGCCGCCTGTCACGACGGTGGCACCCTTGGCGATGGCGTCATCGATGTGGCTCTTGATGATGCTGATCTGCGACGGCATCGTGATCGGGCCGATCTTCTCACCCTCGCCGGCCTTGAGCTCCCTGGCCTGCTCGGCGATCTCGGCGACGAACGAGTCGAACACCTTCTCGTGGACGTAGACGCGCTCTGTGCCGATGCAGGTCTGGCCGGCGTTAGACATACCGCCCCACAGAGCAGCCTCTGCAGCCTTGGTGATGTCGGCGTCCTCGTCGACGATCATCGAGTCCTTGCCGCCGGCCTCGATGATGACCGGGGTGAGATTTTCGGCGCAGGCCGCCATGACCTTCTTGCCGGTCGCACCCGAACCGGTGAACGCGAGCTTGTTGACCGACGAGGTGCACAGGGCGTTGCCTGTCTCACCCAGTCCGGTGACGACCTGGAACACAGGACGACCCCCGACGACCTCGGTGAACGTGTCGGCCATCCACTGACCGACACCTGGCGTGTATTCGCTGGGCTTGAAGACAACTGTGTTGCCCGCGGCGAGTGCGTAGGCAATCGAGCCGCACGGGGTGAACACCGGGTAGTTCCACGGGCCGATCACGCCGATGACGCCGAGCGGCTTGTACTCGACGGTCGATGCCTGGTTGGCCATCAGCAGTCCCGACTTGACCTTGTGCGAGCCGAGGACCTTCTTGGCGTTCTTGGCGGCCCAGGCGATGTGGTCGATCGCCATGACGATCTCCAGCTGTGCATCGCCGTGCGGTTTGCCGGTCTCGAGGTGCGAGACCTGCGCCAGCTGCGCGATGCGCCGGGTCATGACACTGCGCCAGGTCAGGAGGTATTCCTCGCGCTCTGCGAACGACAACGCGCCCCACCATTCGGCCGCTTCGTGCGCGCGTTCGACTGCCGCGTCGACATCAGCCTTGCTGGCGATGGGGTAGACGCCGACGACGTCACCGTTTGCGGGGTTGAGCGACTCGAACGTCGGTGTTGATGCCGAGGGTGTGGCAGGCGATTCGATGGTGGCGGTCATCTGGACTCCTTGATGAGGTCAGCAGCCTTCTCGCCGACCATGATGGTTGGTGCGTTGGTGTTGCCGCGCGGCACGCGTGGCATGACCGAGGCGTCGGCGACCCGCAGGCCTTCGACACCGTGGACCTTGAGGTCGGGCCCCACGACGCTTCCCTCGACGGTACCCATGGCACATGTGCCGACGGGGTGATAGAGCGTCTGCCCGAGTCGGGCGATCGAGGCCAGGATCTCGTCGGTGGTGGGGTTCAGCGATGCCGGCTCCCACGGCTCGTCGATGTGCTTGGCGATCGGGCCGCCACTGACGATCTGCGCCATGGTGGCGTAGCCCGCGATCATGGCGTCGAGGTCGGCGCCGTCGTCGAAGTAGCCCGGATCGATCTCCGGATGCCAGGTCGGATCGGCAGAACGCAGCTTGATGTGACCCTTGCTCTCGACCCGCACCAGCGTGTTGGCGATCGTGAGTCCACGGCGTACGGGCTCGTGCAAGCCGTTGTCGTAGAACCCGCTGCCCACGACGTGCAGCTGCAGGTCGGGGTGCTCGAGCTCAGGGCGCGACTTGAAGAAGGCGCCCGACTCGGCGACATTCGAGCTGAGCGGCCCGCGGCCAGCCTTCTGCGCCTTGATCATGTTGCCGAACGACATGAACTCAGCAAGGTCTGAGGTGTCCTTGGTGTAGTAGAGCGCACCGGTGACGGGGTGGTCCTGCAGGTTCTGGCCCACACCGGGTGAATCGACATGCACGTCGATGCCCAGCGATCGCAGGTGAGCGCCGGGGCCGATGCCCGAGAGCATCAGCATCTGGGGACTGGCGACAGCGCCGGCCGAAAGGATGATCTCGGACCCGGACCGTACGGTCTGGGTCGCGCCAGCACGGCGATAGGTGACGCCGGTTGCGCGGTTGCCCGTCATCTCGATCTTTGTCACGAACGCCTCGGTGCGAACCGTGAGGTTGGCACGCGTGCGGGCGGGGTGGATGTAGGCGTCGGCGACGGACCAACGGCGACCCTTCTTGCAGGTCACCTGGTAGAGCCCGGCCCCGTCCTGCTCAGCGCCGTTGAAGTCGTCATTGCGCTTGAATCCGGCGGCGACGGCGGACTCGACGAACATGTGGGACAGCTCGTGGTTGTAGCGCCGGTCCTCGACATGCAAGGGGCCGTCAGTGCCGTGGTAGCGATCGCCGAGCCTGGTGTTGCCCTCGGCCTTCTTGAAGTAGGGAAGGACGTCGTCAAAGCTCCACCCGGTCGCACCGTAGGCATCGCGCCACTCGTCATAGTCTGCGTGGTTGCCTCGGATGTAGATCATCGCGTTCATGGATGAGCAACCGCCGAGAGCCTTCATGCGCGGCCAGTCAGCCCGGCGACCACCGAGCTGCTTCTGCGGGGTGGTCTGGTAACCCCAGTCCCACTTCGTCTTGAACAGGGCAGGGAACCCGGCCGGCAGGTGAATCATGTCGTCGTCATCCTCAGGCCCTGCCTCGAGGAGGAGGACTGAGACGCTCGGATCTTCGCTCAACCGAGCGGCCACGACTCCACCAGCGCTCCCGGATCCGATGACGATGTAGTCGAATGTCTCGTCGGTCATGTTCACCTTTCGCGGGTGCGCGTGATGCGCCTCACAAACCTACTGCCATGGACACCGTGACACAACTGGTGTCAGGGTCGCACCGCGGCCCGAACAGAGGCATCGATCGCGTCCGCAAGTGCCGGACGACCGACCCTGTCGATGGGTACTTCCAGCACCCTCAGACCCGTGGTCGGTTCGTCCAGTGCAGCAGCGAGATCCGCCGGATCGACCCGGCGGTAGGCGATGCCGTAGCCGTCGCACAGCGCACTGATGTCGGCCCCCGTCGGCGTCGCGTAGACCCGCTCGAACGCGTCGGCGTACGCCGGCGCGCCCTGTTCGAGCATCGAGAAGATGCTGCCTCCGTCGTCGGAGGCCACCACGATCGTCAGATCCGGTCGCGGTTCCGCCGGCCCGATCAGCAGTCCGTTGCTGCCGTGCAAGAAGGTCAGATCGCCGACGTACGCGATCGCGCGGCTCGACGGTCGAGCGAGGGCCGCGCCGATCGCGCTCGACAGCGTGCCGTCGATGCCCGCCAGCCCGCGGTTGCCGATGATGCGCCTGCGCTCGCCGACGGCATACGGGCGGGCGACCAGGTCGAGGTCGCGGATCGGATTGGACGAGCCGACGAACAGCAACCCACCGGGCGGAACCGCCTGGTTGATCGTGCGAGCGAGGTCGTACGGGGTGGTTCCGTCGAGCACGCTGTCAATTGCACCTGCGGCGGCCGCGTCCGCCTCACGCCAAGCAGACAGCCAGGCAGAGTCGTCCGAGCCGGCCTCGACCAGGTCGACGAAGCGTACGTTCGGGCCGGCCGGAACCGGGAACGTGGACTGGTCGCCGACGTGGATGATCTCGAGGTCGGCGCGGGCCAGCAGCTGTGTGATGGGACGCGACAGGGTCGCATGTCCGAAGCTCACCACGCGCTCGATCTCGCCGGCGAGCGGCGAGTGTTGCAGGAGCAGGCGGTAGGCGATCAACGCGTTGGGGCCGTTGCGGGAGCCCGATGTGGGTTCGGCCAACAACGGCCAGCCTGCCTCCTCAGCCAGCGTGCGTGCTGCTTGGCGAGCGTCGTCGCCGGCCACCACGACAGTGCGCGGGCCAGCCTCGACACGATGTCCTTTCGACAAGCTCAAGGACCGATCACTCGCCCTCAAGGACCGATCACCCGCCTCGGCCCCCCGTTCCTCAAGCGGTTCGGCCCGTTCCTTGAGCGGCCCCCCCGGTCCCTTGAGCCTGTCGAAAGGACCGAAGTCCCAGTCCACGGGTTCGATCAGCGGCTCGTCGAGCTCGAGGTTGAGATGGGTCGGGCCAAGGGCGCTGAAGCTGTCTCGCGGGTCCTCGGTGAATCGCACACCGGAGAAGATCCTGCGCTGCTCGGTCGTCTGGTTGGCGCCCGTGCCGCGCAAACGGCTCGGCCGATCGGCGGTCACGGCGAGCACCCGTATGCCAGCGTGCAGCGCCTCGAGCATGGCCGGGAGCAGGTTGGCGACCGCCGTCCCGGATGTCGTCACGACCGGGACGAGGCTGCGACCGGCCTTGGCAAGACCGAGGGCAAGAAAGCCGGCCTCTCGCTCGTCCACCCGAACGTGCAGTCGGATGAGACCTTGATCGTCGGCCGCGTGCAGGGCCAGGGCCAACGGGCCCGATCGCGATCCCGGTGCGAGCACGGCCTCGCTGACGTCGAGCGCAATCAGGTTGCGGATCAGCGCCCGCGCGTCCTCGGTTGCTGTCATGGCATGACCTTCCGCACATCGTCGAGGCGCGCCTGCCAGCGGGCATCGGTTTGCGCATCGGCGGCAACGGATCGGTAGGCAGCGTCGTCGAGCACCTGTCGGCCGGCCGGAAGGAAGCCGCCGACCGGCACCAGCGGCGATGCGACGACATCGCCGTCCAGCAACGAGGTGGTCGCAAGTCCGCAGGCGTACGGAAGCTCAGGCAGCGCAGCAGCCAGGGCGAGGCCGGCTGAGAGCCCGATCGAGGACTCGACCGCACTCGACACCACGACTGGCAGTCCGATCTGTTCGGCGATGCGTAGACACGCGTGCACGCCACCCAGCGGTGCGACCTTGAGCACCGCGATGTCGGCGGCCTCAAGCTCGGCGACACGCATCGGGTCGGCGGCTCGACGGATCGACTCGTCGGCGGCGATCGGCACTGCGACCCGGCGGCGCACCGCGGCAAGATCCTCGACGGAGGAGCAGGGTTGCTCGACGTACTCGAGCCCGTGCGCAGCAATGTTGAGTGCCGCGATCGCGCTGACGGCCTCGTCGACGGTCCAGCCCCCGTTGGCGTCGATGCGTACGTTGCCGCGTGGTCCGAGCGCGTCGCGAACGGCCTCGACCCGTTCGATGTCATCGGCGCGGGACTGTCCGCGTTCGGCGACCTTGACCTTTGCCGTGCTGCAGCCGCTGGCTCGGACGATCTGTGCTGCCTCCTCTGGGCCGACTGCCGGCACGATGCAGTTGACCGGGATGCTGTCGCGCAGCGCTTCCGGCCACTCACGCTCGGCCGAGTCGAGCGCGGCGACGAGCCACGGAGCACACTCGGTGGCGTCGTAGTCGAGGAACGGGCTGAACTCTGCCCAGCCGGCCGGACCCTCCAGGAGCATGCCTTCGCGTCGGGTGATGCCGCGAAATGGCGTCGGCATGGCGATCGAATAGGTCCGGAACTGCACGACTGGCAACTTACCGGCATCGACGTACCGTCGAAGCATGAGCCAGAGCCATGAATCAGCAGTCAGCCGCGTCGCGATCGTCGGAGGCCACGGCAAGATTGCCCGCCTCCTCATACCGCAGCTCGTCGAGGCGGGGCACCAACCGGTGGCGCTGGTTCGCAACCCGGACTATCGCGAAGAGCTCGAGAGGCTCGGAGCCGAGGTCGACCTCCTCGACATCGAGCAGGATTCTGCTGATGCGTTCGCCCGGGTGTTTGCCGGCGCTGACGCTGTCGTGTTCGCCGCGGGTGGTGGCGCCGACGGCAATGTCGAGCGGAAGCGGACGGTCGATCTCGGCGGCTCGCTCAAGTCGATCGAGGGCGCGACCACCGCGGGCGTCCGCCGGTTCGTCCAGATCTCTGCGATCGGCGTCGATCGTCCGTTGGCTGACGACACGGATGACGCCTGGGTTGCGTACGTCGAGGCCAAGCGTGACGCCGATACCGCCCTGCGCGCCAGCGAGCTGGACTGGACGATCGTGCGGCCCGGCGGTCTCACCGACGAGGAGCCGACCGGAGAGGTCGAGCTCGCCGAGACCGTGGATCGCGCCATGATCTCCCGGTCGGACGTCGCAGCGGTGATCGTCGCCGTGCTCGACAACTCCCACACGATCGGGAAGCAATGGGAGCTCGTCAGCGGATCCACGCCGATCGATCAGGCGATAGCGGCAGCAGTCAGCTAGGGCGCTGCAGGGCCTGACGGTCGACCTTGCCCCCAGGCAGCAACGGCAACGCATCGACCAGCACCACCTCGCGCGGCGCCCACGTACGCGGGAGGCCCGCAGCCTCGACGGCATCGCGGACCTCGTCGAGCCGCAGCCCGTCGAGGCACACCGCATCGGCGGGTACGAGGTAGGCCACCACGCGGGTGCCCCACTCGTCGTCAGGGACGCCGACCGCGATGGCATCACCGACGCCCTCGTGGCGGCGCAAGACTTCGGTGACGGTCGGCAGCGCAATGTTGACACCACCGCTGATGATGACGTCGTCGATGCGCCCCGTGATGCTGAGGCGCCCGTCGGCGCCGATCTCGCCGAGGTCGTGGGTGGCGAACCACCCATCGACGAGTGGTGGCTCGCTCTCACCGAGATAGCCATCGAAGAGCACCGGCCCGGCGAGGTGCACCTGGCCGGCGTCGTCGATGCGCATGCGCACACCATCGAGCGGCACCCCGTCGTACACACATCCCCCACACGTCTCGCTCATCCCGTAGGTACGGATGATGCGCAGACCCGCATCGCGCGCCTCGGCGAGCATTGCGGCAGGCATCGCGGCCCCACCGATCAGCACGCCGTCCAGATCGGCCAGCGTGGCCAGCCCGCCGTCAGGCACGAGCCGATGGAGCTGGGTCGGCACCAGCGAGGCATAGCGGCGGTCGCCCGTCATCGCCTCTATCGCAGCGCCCATGTCGTCGTGCTCGTCGGCGAACACCGGCTCGATGCCGGCGATGATTGAGCGCACCAACACCTGCAGTCCACCGACCCCGGTCACCGGGATCGCCACGAGCCACTGCCCCGGCCCACCGAGTCGATCGAGGGCGGCGTGCGCCGAGGCCATCACCGCAGCATGCGAGAGCACGACCTCCTTGGCGCTGCCGGTGCTTCCCGACGTACGAATCACGATGGGATCACCACTGCCGTGAACCCAGGGCGTCAGCAGCGCCAGCACCTCACGCGGAGTCCCGGCGATCGGCCGCAGGCCTGGCGTCACGCGATCCCGCCGGTCTCGAGCGGTCCGGCGACCTGACGCTTGAAGTAGATCCACGGAAACCACATCGTGCCGATGCGTTGCCAACCCTTCGCCTCGAGGTCACGGACGCGCCGGCTTCCCACAACCGCACGGCGGTGCTCCCATCGCGTCATCGACCTCTCGAGATCGTGAAACCCCGGCCCGTACGCGATCGAGTGCCAACCCTGAGCGCCCCACTCGTTGAGCTGTTCGATCTCGTTGGCGGCAGTCAGGCCGACCAGTCGGCGCTGCTCGGGCGAGTCCTCGAAGTCGTCGTCGGACTTGATGCCGAAACGCTGTTGAGCTGCCTGCCTGGACATCCCCAGAGCGGTGCCGATGGCTTCCCAGCTCCAGCCGGCCGCACGGGCAGATGACACCGCCGAAAGATTGAGCGCTCTAGTCTCGGCGTGCGCGCGGCTGGTCAGCACGATGAGGTCCAGGTGGGCCTGCGGGTCGGAGTCGAGGCGACGACCGATCGTAGGGTCGATCTGGGCGATCGCCTGCGCCAGGAGATTGGCGAGCTCGTGTGATTCGGGGGCCATGCCGTCAACGGTAGGTTGACGACCCACGTGGCGTCAACTCGATGTTGACAACCTGACCGGGAGCATACCGAGTGGTGGTGGCAGACTTGTCGCTCGTGACCACGCAGACCCGCCCCCAGCTCTGGATCGCCGGTGCTCGCCCCCGGACACTGCCCGCCGCGATCGCCCCCGTCGTCGCCGGTACGGGTGTCGCCGCATTCGCCGACTCCGTCGTCTGGTGGAAGGCACTCCTCGCGCTGGGTGTGTCTCTCGCGCTGCAGGTCGGGGTCAACTACGCCAACGACTACTCCGACGGCATCAAGGGCACTGACGACGATCGGGTCGGGCCGTTGCGACTCGTCGGCTCGGGACTCGTTCCCGCACGTCAGGTCAAGAGCGCAGCGCTCGCGTTCCTCGCGCTCGGAGGCGTGCTCGGTTTCGTCCTCGCTGCCACGTCCTCGTGGTGGATGCTCCTGGTCGGAGCCGCCGCTCTCCTTGCGGCCTGGACCTACACCGGCGGGCCGTCGCCGTACGGATACCGCGCACTCGGCGAGGTCAGCGTCTTCGTGTTCTTCGGCTTGGTCGCAGTGCTCGGCACGGCATATGTGCAGATCGGCTCGGTCACCTGGCTCTCGATCGCGGTGGGCATCGGCGTCGGCGCTCTCGCCTGCGCCATCCTCGTCGCAAACAACTTGCGCGACATTCCCACCGACACCGAGTCCGGGAAGCGAACCCTGGCCGTTCTGCTCGGCGACCAGCGCACCCGCCGGTTCTACGTCCTGCTGCTGCTCGTGGCGTTCGCCTGCCTGATCTGGGCCTCGGCGTTCACGGCCTGGGCGCTGCTGGGACTCGCGATGATGCCATTGGCCGTGCGCGCCCGGCAGGTCGTGGCGTCTGGCGCCAAAGGTCTGGCTCTGATCCCTGTCCTGCGGGACACCGGTCTCGCCGAGCTGGTCTACGCCGGCGGGCTCGCGCTCGGCCTGCTCATCGCGGCCTGACATGCTGCGGGTCGCCGTCATCTCTGACACCCACTCCCCTCGGTTCTGGAAGTCGATGCCCCCGGCAGTCGCCCAACAGCTCTCAGGCGTCGACGCCATCCTTCACGCCGGCGATGTGTGCACGCCCGATGTGCTCGATGAGCTGGCGGCATTCGCGCCGGTGCACGTCGTACTGGGCAACAACGATGGTCCTGAGGTCGCCGCATGGGGTGCGCCCGAGAAGCTTGAGATCGACCTCGACGGCTTGCACGTCGCCATGATCCACGACTCCGGCTCCAAGGATGGCCGGGCCGGCCGGATGCGGCGCCTGTTCCCGCATGCCGACCTCGTGGTGTTCGGCCATTCGCACATCCCGTGGGACACCGAACACGCCGGACAGCGCCTCTTCAACCCCGGATCGCCCACTGACAAGCGACGCCAGCCACGCGGCACGATGGGACAGCTGGTGATCGACGATGGCGTGCTCGTCTCGGTCGAGCTCGTGCCGGTCAGCTAGACGGCCGGGAGAATGCCGGTCTTGTCGAACTCCGCGAGCGCATCCGCGTATGGCGTGATGTCGAGTCCCTTCGACTCGAGCCACGACTCATCGAAATAGGTGTGCTGATAGCGCTCGCCCCCATCGCACAAGAGGGTGACCACGCTGCCGGTCCTGCCTTCGTCGCGCATCTGGTTTATGAGCTGGAGTGACGCCCAGACATTGGTGCCGGTCGAGCCGCCGACCGGCCGGCCAAGGATCGTCGAGACCCACCGCATCGCGGCGATCGACGCAGCATCGGGGACCCGCACCATGTCGTCGATGACGCCGCCCACGAAGGACGGCTCGACGCGCATCCTGCCGATGCCCTCAATACGTGAAGGAGTGTCTGTCGTGACATCTGAGCTGTCTGACTCCCAGCCGCCATAGAACGCGGAGTTCTCGGGGTCGGCGACCGCGATGCGGGTCTCGAAGCGTCGGTAGCGGACGAATCTTCCGATCGTCGCGGAGGTGCCACCGGTGCCCGCGCCGACAACAATCCAGCTCGGGCAGGGATGCGGCTCGGCTTCCATCTGCTCGAAGATGGACTCGGCGATGTTGTTGTTGCCACGCCAGTCCGTCGCCCGCTCGGCGTAGGTGAACTGGTCCATGTAGTGCCCGTTGCACTGCGACTCCAGGCGGCGCGCCTCGTCGTAGATCATCGCCGGATCGTCGACCAGGTGGCACTGGCCGCCGTAGAACTCGATCAGCGCGATCTTCTCGGGGCTGGTCGTGGCCGGCATGACGGCGACGAACGGCAGGCCGATCAGCCGGGCGAAGAACGCCTCACTCACCGCGGTTGATCCGCTGGATGCCTCGATCACGGTGCTCTTGGGACCGATCCATCCGTTGCACAACGCGTAGAGGAACAGGGAACGAGCAAGCCGGTGCTTGAGGCTCCCGGTGGGGTGGACCGACTCGTCCTTCAGATAGAGGTCAATTCCCGGGACAGGGATGGGCAGGACGTGGAGATGGGTGTCGGCGCTGCGATTGGCGTCCGCGTCGACGCGGCGGATGGCTTCTGCGATCCAGGCGCGATCTTCAGTCGATGTCTTCGGCACGACGCGACTCCTCGATGCGTTCGGTCATCCGCTCGGCGCGCTGCTGAACGTTGAGGGCGAGCTTGTTGCGCAGATCGGCCAGCAGAAAGATCGAGGCGACCGATGACAGGACGAGGGCAACAAGCAGGACCAGCAGATTGAGGCTGGTGCCCGACTCGAAGAAGACCGACGCCAGCAGCCAGACGACGCCGAAGGTCACGGCGAAGACCGCGAAGCGAGCGAACGTGTACGTCAGGAAAGCCTTCATGTTGGCAGCCTAATCGTTGTCGATCACATCTCGAGCCGCGGTTGCGGGCGCACCGGTACGGTTGAGCCATGGGCAAGGCACTGATACTCATCATCGGCGTCACGCTGCTCATCTACTCGTTCTTCGATTTGCTGGCGACACCGAAGGATCGAGTTCGCTTCCTCCCCAAGCCGCTGTGGTTCATCGTCGTGCTGCTCACGCCGATCGGCCCGTTGGTGTGGCTGTTCCTCGGGCAGGCCAAGCCGTCGGCCCCACCCAAGCCCAACACGGGTGGCGGATGGACTCCCCCACCCGGCCCTCGAGGGCCGGACGACGACCCCGACTACCTCCGCGGCCTCTAGAGCCTCGGCAGGGATCGGCAAACGCAGCCTGCGCTCAGCTGTCCCAGCGGAAGAGTCGGCTGGCGATGGCCGTCACGACGGCAGCAAACCCGAGCAGGATCACCATCGGCATCAGTGCCGCCATGGGGCCCTCACCACGGACCATCGTGTCGAGCATGCCCTGATTGAGGTGCTTGAGCGGCAGCACCTGGCTGACGGACCCAATCCATGCGGGCGCGCCATCGAGTGAGAAGAACGATCCCGACAAGAAGGCCATCGGCAGCACGACGAAGTTGGCGATGCCGACCGCTGCCTCTTCGCTCTTGGCGACTGCACCTGCGAGTAGTCCGATCGACATGAAAGCCAACGTCCCGGCCGTGAGCAACGGGATCACCATCGGCCACGCTCCGGTGAGCTTCAGGCCGAACAGGCCGACCCCGACGGCGAGAAATATGACCGTTTGGATCGCGGCGATCGAAATGCTCACGGCAATGCGCGCCGCCACGACCGTCCATGTCGGAATCGGTGCCAGCCGCAGACGTCGCAGCAACCCGTTCTTGCGCCATACGACGAGGTTGGTTGCGGCGCCGAACGTCGCACCCGTCGCGATCGCCCACCCCAGCAGGCCCGGCGTGACGAACTGGATCGCCGTCAGGGAGTCGTCCTCGACGCGATCGGCCTTGAGGACGTACGTCGGCGGTTGGCCCGTCACAGAGATGTTGGCCGACTGCACGACTGCCTGGAAGATGCCCTGCACCGTGGCAGATCCGACCGGATCAGCCTGGGAGAAGTGCAACCTGAGGGTGTTGCCGTCCTGCGTGACGACGGCGTCGGCGTCGCCCTTCTTGACCTTCTGGATGGCGGCGGCCTCGTCGTTCGACTGCTTGATCTTGAGACTCTTGTCGAAGAATGCCTTGGCATCCTTGGGGGCATTGTCGAGGATCGGCACCGCGCCAACCTGGATGATGTCGGACTTCGACTCGCCTTGGTCGACGAGGATGCCGCCGAACAGCACGAGGAACATCAGCGGGAAGATCACTGCGAAGAAGAACGCCATCTTGTCGCGGAAGAAGCCTTTGAGCATCGCGGTCGAGAGTGCCTTGAGAGTTCTCATGCGCGGTACTCCCGCCCGGTCAGGTGGAGGAAGACGTCCTCCAAGGATGCGCCCTTGACGCTCAGTCCGTCGAGTGCGTTGCGGGCGGCCAGCTCGGAGAGCACCCGTGCCGGATCACGGGTCGTGATGGTCAGCTCGGAGTCGCCATCGCTGACGGCGTCGTCGCCGCCGAGGGCACGCACGTCGTCCGCTGTCAGCGCGCCTGGGGCGATGCTGATGCGTACGGGGGCGTCGAGGTTGCGTACCAGAGCCGCTGGAGTGTCGAGCTCGAGAATCTTGCCCGAGTCCATGATCGCCACCCGGTCGCAGAGCGCCTCAGCCTCGTCCATGTAGTGCGTCGTGAGCACCACGGTCCGGCCCGAGTCGTTCAGTCGACGCAGCACATCCCAGAGGTTGCGACGAGCCTGCGGGTCGAGTGCGGCCGTCGGCTCGTCAAAGAACACGACATCTGGCTCGTGGACCAGCGCACAGGCGATCGACAGTCGCTGCTTCTGTCCACCTGACAGGTCCTCGGTTCGGGTCTTGTCCTTGGACTCGAGGCCAACCTGCTCCAGCAGCTCGTCGGTGCGACCGGCCGGAACGCCGTAGAGCGCGCCGAAGGTGTCGAGTTGCTCTCGCGCGGTGAGGCGTTCGAAGAATGACGAGCTCTGAAGCTGGACGCCCATGCGACGCTGCAGCTCGGGCTCACGCCTCCACGGCTCGAAGTCACCGACCTTCACGGTGCCGGCCTGCGGCTTGCGGAGCCCCTCGATCATCTCTAGCGTCGTGGTCTTGCCGGCGCCGTTGGGTCCGAGCAACCCGAAGAACTCGCCGGCTGCAACCGTGAAGCTGACTCCGTCGACGGCCCGTGTCGCCCCGTAGGTCATCACGAGCCCTTCGGCCCGGATCTCCACCCCCATGCAGCCTCCCTCACTGAGGTCCAAGCACCCCTCACGGTGCAAGAAGAGCCTAGCGAGCAGCTGAGCGGGCCACATGGCGAGCAGCCGGGCCCGGTGCGAGCGCCAGCGAGCAACGGAAATGAGCGTCGTCGAAGGTGCCCACGTCGCAACGCAAGGAAAGCGTGACGAGCGCAGCGAGCAGCCGGGCCCGGTGCGAGCGCCAGCGAGCAACGGAAATGAGCGGCGTCGAAGGTGCCCACGTCGCAACGCAAGGAAAGCGTGACGAGCGCAGCGAGCAGCCGGGCCCGGTGCGAGCGCCAGCGAGCAACGGAAATGAGCGGCGAGGAACGAGCCGCGCCCCGGCTCTACTTGGCGTACGAGTGGAGCCCTGCCACGAACAGGTTGATGCCGACGAAGTTGAACACGAATGTGGCGAAGCCGATCAGCGCGACGATGGCCGCCGCCTTGCCCTTCCAGCCCGCGGTGGCGCGCGCGTGGAGGTAACCGGCGTAGACGACCCAGGTGATGAAGGCCCAGACCTCCTTGGGATCCCAGCCCCAGTAGCGACCCCAGGAGTACTGCGCCCAGATGGGGCCGGCAATCAGCGCGGCGAAGGTCCAGATCGGGAACGCGAACGCGTGCACGCGGTAGGCGATCTGGTCGATGCGCGCTGATTCGGGAATGCTCCACAGGAATCCGGAACGTTCGTCCTCCGGCGTCTTGCGCTCGGCCCGTGACTTGATCAGGTAGAGCACCGATGCGGCGGCACCCACGAGGAATGCGGCGCCGGAGATCATCGCGCCAAGCACGTGGATGACCAGCCAATAGGAATGCAGGGCCGGCACCAACGGCCCTGCGGGGACGTAGACCAGCATCGAGGCGCCGAGAACGACGGTGCCGAAGCCGGTGATGATCGGGCCCACCCAATCGATCGACCAGGCGCGCACCAGCACGATGTATGCGGTGAGCGACACGAGGATCGCAGCGCAGCCGAACTCGTACATGTTGCCCCACGGCACCCGCTCGGCGGCAAGGCCTCGGGTCAGGACGCCGGCGAACAGCACGGCTGCGGCCAGGACGGTGAGCGAGAAGCCGATGCCACCGGCCAGGGTGCTGCGTTCGGCGCCGGGCTGCTCGGGGGGGCTTTCGACTGGCTCATTGACCGATGCGGGGACGAGCTCGCGGTCCGGCGCGACGTTGCGGGCGAAGCTCCACTGAGCGACATAGGCAACGAATGCGAGCGCCAGCACCCCGGTTGCCGAGGCGATCGCATAGTTCGAGAACTGGGCGAGCTGCTCCAGAGTCATGATGTGGACTTCTCCTGTGTCAGAGGCTGCCTGAATCGGGTCAGGAACGCGTCCAGGTCGGCCGGCAGGTCATCGCGGGGCACTCGGTCAAGCGCCGCGACATCGACAACGGTACGTGAGCCTTCCCGGCGGGCACGGATCCAGGTCCGTCTCGGTTTGACCGACAGCGAGATCATCAGCCCGGCGAGCCCGGCGATGATCCCGAACAGGGGCACCTTCACCAGCGGGGACGAGCTGAACTGGAACCGTACGAACTGGCGCAGCTCGACGAACTGAATCGTGCCGCCCCCCGGCAGGTCGGCCTCCTGGCCCCGGCTGAGGCTGATGCGGAATCCCTTGCCGTTCGGGCCGAGGTACTGCTCCATCTTGGTCTTGTCGAGCACGTACACCGACTGCGGCAGGCCGTCGTCCAGCCCCAGGTCGCCGTGCCACACGAACAGGCCGAGCAACGGGTTGGCTGCGCCTGGGAACGCGGAGATCGACACACCGTCCTTGCCGGAGATCGCGGTGGGCAGGAAGAAGCCCTGGAAGCCCAGCTGCTCCGGCTGCGCGCCGGGCACCTTGACGACTCCGTTGGAGGTGTAGGAGGGGTCGGTCGGCAGGAACGGGACCGCGTCCTCGAAGACGACATCACCTTTGGCGTCCTTGACCCGGATGACCGGCGCATAGCCCTGGCCCACGAGGTAGACCGAGGTGCCGTTGATCGCGAGCGGATGGTTGACCGTGATGTCGTACGGCTTCGGCGTGTCACCGGGCTTCGGCACGTACGTCCCGACCGCCCGGAACAGCCGTGGCGCGCCGGCCTGCGCACTGCCGAGCGGCTGGAACTTCGCCGTGAAGTCGTCCAGCGTGAGTGAGAACGGTGGCAGGTCGTTGGTGTCGAACAGTGATCCCGAGCCGAACTCGTCATATTGCGTCAGCACGTTGGAGAATGCGTCGCCCTCGGTCACGATCGACGACCCGCGATAGCCGAACAGCGTGCCCACCGCGACACCGAGCAGCACCACCACGACGCTGATGTGGAACACCAGGTTGCCGGCCTCGCGGAGGTAGCCCTTCTCAGCACTGACCTCGACCAGATCTTCATCGCTCGCGACGTCGACGCGCGCCCCACGCAGTGCGCGGCGGGCCGCCGCGGTCACCTCGTCGAGTGACGCGTCGGTCTCGAACGACGAAGAAGCCGGAAGTCTGCTGAAGTTCCTTGGTGCCTTGGGCGGACGAGCGCGTACGGCGCGGAGGTAGACGAACGACCGGGGCAGGATGCAGCCGACCAGTGACACGAGCAGCAGCAGATAGACGGCACTGAACCACGGGGACGTGTAGACGCTGAAGAAGCCCAGCTTGTCGAGGATCGGGCCGCTCGTGGGGTGGGCGATCAGATAGGCCTCGGTGGCGCGGGCATCGACACCGCGCTGGGGCACCAGCGAACCCGGGATCGCGGCGATCGCGAGGAGCAGCAGAAGGAACAGCGCCGTACGCATCGACGTCAGCTGTCGCCAGAACCACCGGGTGAACTCGCGCCTGCCGAGGGCAGTCACGGCATTCTTGCCGTCGGTCATATCGCTGCCGTTCCGGTGCCGAAGGTGCTGCGGAGCTGGTCAACCATCGCGTCGTATGCGCCGGTGACCAGCAGGAGGCCGACGGCCACGAGCATCAGGCCGCCTGCGATGTTGACGGCTCGCTGGTTCTGCCTGACCCACGTGAGGGCGCGCATGAAACGGCCGAACCCGAGGGCGGCAAGGACGAATGGGATGCCGAGGCCCAGACAGTAGGTGAACGACAGGAACGCGCCCCGCGCCGCCGTTCCCTCGGTGTTGGCGAGGGTCAGCACCGTGCCGAGCGTCGGGCCGATACACGGGATCCAGCCGAATGCGAACAGGGCTCCCAGCAGTGGTGCGACGGCCACCCCGACGGCCGGGACTGCGTGGATCTTGTACTCCCGCTGCATCAGGGGGATGAACCCCATGAACACCAGACCCAGCACGATCACGACGAGGCCCATCACGATCGAGACAGTTCGCTGGTGCTCGGCAAGTCGCGCGCCGATTGAGCCGAACAGCAGGCCGCCGGTCACGAACACGACGGAGAAGCCGAGGACGAACAGAGTCGAGCCGAGCAACATCCGCCCGCGACGCGCGGTGTCCAGGTCCTGCACGCCGACGCCCGTCATGTAGGAGAGGTAGCCCGGGAGCAGCGGCAGGACACAGGGTGAGAAGAAGGAGACGAGCCCCGCGAGCACGGCAATGGGAACCGCCAGGATCAGCGAGCCTGTGCCGACCGTCTCGACGAACCAGTCGATCACGCGACACCGGCCTTCACGTCATCGATCAGCCCTGACAGCGTCGATGCAGTGAGGTTCTCGGAGACGATCCGTACGGCGACGCGGCCCTCGGCGTCGATGATCCACGTTGTCGGGATCGCCTGGGCGGGCAGTGACGATGCAAAGCCGAGTCCGTTGCGGTTGGAGTAGTCGTCGATGCTCGGGTAGGTGATGCCAACCTTGCGGTTGAACGCCTTGGCCGATGCAACGTCGTCGCGCACCAGGATGCCGATGAACTGCACGCCCTGGTCGGCATACTCGTCGGACACCACCTTGAGCGCAGGGGCTTCGGTGCGACACGGTGGGCACCACGAGCCCCACACATTGACGACGAGGACCTTGCCCGCGTAGGTCTCAGAGGTGAACGGCCGGCCTTCGAGATCCTTGCCCTCCAGCGTCGGCGCCGCCTTGCGATCGGCGGGCGCAACCTTGGTGATCTCACCGCTGCCGCTGACGTACCCGCCGGTCGTCCCGCGGTTGCCCGCACCGCTGCACCCGGCGACGAGGACCAGCGCCCCAACCACCGATACGACGACGAAGCGCGCCCTATGCATGACAGGTCATGCGCCGCCGACGAACTTCTTGCGCAGCGCCTCGGGGATCAGGTGACCGGCGGGCTCGCTGTAGGTGAGGCCGACGAACTCGTCGCCGTCGAACGTCAGGCTGGTCAGGCTGGCCAAGGAGCATTCGCGGTTGCGTGGATCGTGGAAGAACCGCTTGTTCTCGTAGGCCCGACGCGCGGTCCACACCGGCAGCTGGTGCGAGACGATCACGGCTTCGTGCCCACGCGCTGCCTCGCGGGCATCGTCGACGGCAGCCTTCATACGGGCGGCGATCTCGGTGTACGGCTCGCCCCACGACGGCGTGAACGGGTTGCGAAGCTTCCACCAGTTCTGCGGACGCTTGAGGGCACCGTCGCCGACACCGAAGGTCTTGCCCTCGAACTGGTTGCCGGCCTCGATGACTCGTGGATCGGTGTGGACCGGCACGTCAAGGATCTTCGACAGCGGTTCGGCGGTCTGCTGGGCACGCTCCAACGGTGATGCGACCAGGTGCACGATCTCGTTCTTGGAAAGCCATTCCGCGGCCGCCGCGGCCATCTGATGGCCGAGCTCGGACAGGAAGTACTCGGGCAGTCGTCCGTAGAGCACGCCGTCAGGATTGTGGACCTCGCCGTGGCGCATCAGATGCACGATGGTGCGTTCAGTCATGGACTCGTCCTTCGGATTGGTGAGGCTCAGTCTTGGTGCGCCTGCGCGGCAGCCCGGGCGGCGCCGGGGAGTGCCTCGGCAATTCTAGAGAGTGCCTCAGTATCGTGTGCGGCCGAGACGAACCAGCACTCGAATGCGCTCGGCGGGAGGTACACGCCTGCGTCGAGCATGGCGTGGAAGAACGCCTTGTAGCGCCACGTCTCCTGAGCCTGCGCGCCGGCAAAATCGACGACCGGGGTGTCAACCCCCCAGAAGACGCTGAACATGTTCCCGACGCTCTGCATGACGTGGACGACACCTTCGGACACCAGTGCCTCGCCGACCAGTCTCTGCAGCTCGGTCGACGCAGTGTCCAGTCGGCGGTAGGCCTCGTCGGTCGCGAGCTGCAGCGTGGTGAGCCCGGCGGTCGTGGCGATCGGATTGCCCGAGAGCGTGCCGGCTTGGTAGACGGGTCCGACCGGGGCAAGCAGGCCCATGACATCGGCGCGACCACCGAACGCGGCTGCCGGGAAGCCACCCCCCATGACCTTGCCGAAGGTCACCAGGTCCGGCGCCCAGCCCTCGACCTGGCCATCAAGTCCCCAGTGGCCGGACGCGGTGACGCGGAAACCGGTCATCACCTCGTCGCTGATGAACAGCGCACCGTTGCTCGTGCACGTCTCGGACAGGAATCCGTTGAAGCCTGGGGCCGGCGGCACGACGCCCATGTTGCCCGGCGCGGCCTCGGTGATGATGCAGGCGATCTCGGCGCCGTACTCGGCGAAGGCCGCCTCGACCGCGGCTCGGTCGTTGAACGGCAGCACGATCGTGTCGGCGGTGACGTGCGCCGGTACGCCGGGCGTACCGGGTATGCCCAGGGTGACGACTCCGGACCCAGCTTCGGCCAGGAGTGCGTCGACATGGCCGTGATAGCAGCCGGCAAACTTCACGATCTTGTTGCGGCCCGTGAACCCGCGGGCGAGACGGATGGCCGACATGGTTGCTTCGGTGCCGGACGAGACAAGTCGGACGCTCTCGACCGACGTACGAGCCACGATCTCCTCGGCCAGCTTGACCTCGGGCTCAGAAGGCGTGCCGAACGAGGTGCCACGGGCAACTGCCTCGCCAACCGCGGCCAGCACCTCGGGGTGCGCATGGCCCAGCAACATGGGGCCCCAGGAGCCGACCAGGTCGACGTACCGGCTGCCGTCGACGTCGGTGAGCCACGCCCCGGAGCCGGACTTCATGAAGATCGGCGTACCGCCCACGGCTCGGAAGGCGCGCACGGGCGAGTTGACCCCGCCCGGGGACACGGCGAGCGCACGATCAAACAACTGTTGGGACGCCGACGTGATGCTCACAGCGCCATTGTCCCAAGGAGGGCGAACCGCGCGGACAGCGGCGTCGTGTCCACGTAACAATCCGCCGTGGAGATCGTTGATCTGATATCTGGACTATTTCCACATGAGTCCCCAATCGCTGTAACATCGAGTTACTCGATCTGTACGTTGGAAGGCAGCAACACATGGGAGCACGCAAGCTCACGCGCTGGCAGAAGGCCAGCGCCCTCGTACCAATGGCAGTTCTGGTCGGCGCCTGGGGAGCCGCTTTGACCAACTCCACCTTCGCGACCGCCTCTGACGGCAGTGGCGGCGGAGCTGTTCCAGACGTACCCACGACCGCCTTCGAGCAGCCCGCCAGCGTCCAGCCGACGCCCGGCGGCATCGATGAACGTGCTGGCATGGCCGGCACGGTTGCCACGCTCTCGACCAACGGCATTCCCTCCTCAGCCCTCTACGCCTACAAGCGCACCGAGACCCTGCTCGGCAAGGCTGACTCCGCCTGCAACCTCCCGTGGAACCTCGTCGCCGCCATCGGCCGCGTCGAGAGCAACCACGGACGCAGCCACGGCAACTCCCTCAACGCCGACGGCATCGCAACTCCCGGCATCTACGGTGTGCCGCTTGACGGCAACGATGGCCGCGCCCGCATCAATGACACCGACAACGGTGCCCTCGACAAGAACTCGGTCTACGACCGCGCAGTCGGTCCGATGCAGTTCATCCCGAGCACCTGGAAGTCCGTCGCCGTCGACGCCGACAACGACGGCATGAAGAACCCCCAGGACATCGATGACGCTGCGACCTCGGCCGGCATCTACCTCTGCGCAGGACCCGGTGACCTCTCGTCCACCCAGGGTGCGTCCTCGGCGGTCAAGCGCTACAACAACTCAGACTCATATGTCGACCTCGTGCTCCAGATCTCGGCGGCATACGCCAAGGGTGAGTACACCCAGTCGCCCAACGGCTTCACGACCGCATCGGTCCTGACCAGCCGGAGCAACGACCAGACCCTCACTCCCGCTCAGCGTACGAAGGCCAAGAAGGCTGAGTCCAAGCCCAGCACGCCGCCGAGCGGTGGCACGGGTGGCGGCACCGGCGGAACTGACGGTGGCGGCAGCACAGGTGGCGGCGGCACCGGCGGCGGTGGCGGCACCGGCGGCGGTGGGGGCACCGGCGGCGGCACGACAACCGGCGGCATCACCGGGCTGGTCGGCGGACTCGTCGGCGACCTCACCGGCGGCAGCACCGACGGCGGCACGACCGGCAGCACCACTCCTCCGGCCACGTTGACCTGGGCGCAAGCCAAGACCACGTGCTTGGCAAGCGGCATCTCGGCGCTGGACCTCGCACGGCTCACCGGCTGCATCACCTCGCTGCTGAGCTGATCAACGCTTCACACGAAAGGCCCCGCTCGAAAGAGCGGGGCCTTTCGTATCTCGTTGGTTGAGTAGGAGGCCGCCCGCGGCCGACGTATCGAAACCCCGTAAGCCGAAATGCTCGATCTGGCACTCACAGGCGGGCTTGGCAGAGGTGCGTCAAAAGAACGGTGACCTAGCGTCCAAGACCTAGGTCAAAGTGGACGCCAACCCACCGCCCGCTAGGTGTACTGGGAGTTTGCGCGCTTGGCGGTCCAACCAGAAGTGACAACTTGCTCAGCGGTTGAGGCGAGCGGCCACTTCGGCTGCCCAGTAGGTCAGCACGATGTCGGCTCCGGCGCGGCGGATCGACAGGAGCACTTCGTCGATTGCGCGCTCGCGGTCGATCCAGCCATTGGCTGCCGCGGCCTCGACCATCGCCAGCTCACCGGAGACGTTGTAGGCGGCCACCGGTACGTCGACGGCTGCGCGAACGTCCGCGATCAGGTCGAGGTAGGACAGCGCCGGCTTGACCATGATGATGTCGGCGCCCTCGGCGACGTCGAGAAGCGCCTCGCGTACGGCTTCGCGACCATTGGCAGGATCCTGCTGATAGGTCTTGCGGTCGCCTTGGAGCGACGAATCAACGGCCTCGCGGAACGGGCCGTAGAAGGCAGACGAGTATTTCGCGGCATAGGCCAAGATCACGGTGTCCTGGTGTCCCGCCGCGTCGAGAGCCGCGCGCACTGCGGCGACCTGGCCGTCCATCATGCCGCTGGGCCCCACCGCGTGAGCACCTGAAGCGGCCTGGACGACACCCATCTGCGCGTAGATCTCCAGTGTCGCGTCATTGTCGACCCGGCCTTGACTGTCGAGCACCCCACAATGACCGTGATCGGTGAACTCATCAAGACACAGGTCGGACATGATGACGAGCTCGTCACCAACTTCGGCGCGGGCGTCGGCCAGCGCGACGTTGAGGATCCCGTCAGGGTCGAGCGCACCCGATCCCGTCGCGTCCTTGTGCTCCGGCACGCCGAACAGCATCACGCCGCCGAGCCCCAGAGCCGCAGCTTCCGCGTACGCCTTGCGTGCGGTCTCGCGGGTGTGTTGGACAACGCCGGGCATGCTCGCAATCGGTCGGGGCTCGCTGAGCCCTTCACCGATGAACATCGGCAGCACCAGCTGCGACGGCTCGATGTGCGTCTCCGCCACCAACCGCCTCATCGCCGGCGACTGGCGCAGACGACGAGGGCGGTCAATGGGGAAGCTCATATGTTCAGGCCTTGCGTCGAGTCGACGGGCGACGCTGCGACGGCTTGGTGACAGGCTCTCCGGCGTCCAAGAACGCCAGCCGGCGGGTGGCACCGAACTCGGCGAGAGCATCAGCCAGCACATCGACCGACGGCGACTCCGCGAGGACATCGACGCGCAGGCCGTGCTCCTCGGCGGTCTTGGCCGTGGCCGGACCGATGCACGCGATGATCGTCGACGTGTGCGGCTTGCCTGCGATGCCCACGAGGTTGCGGACCGTGGACGACGACGTGAACATCACGGCGTCGAACTTGCCGGTCTTGATCGCCTCGCGGACCGGCGCCGGCGGCGGCGCAGCCCGGACGGTGCGGTAGGCCGTGACGTCATCGACCTCCCAGCCCAGATCGATGAGTCCCGCGACCAGAGTCTCGGTCGCGATGTCGGCACGAGGCAGGAAGACCCGGTTGATCGGATCGAGCAGGTCGTCGTACGGCGGCCAGTCCTCGAGCAGTCCACGAGCCGACTGCTCGCCGGTGGGGACGAGGTCGGCGCGGATGCCCCACGTGGCGATCGCTTCTGCCGTCTTGTCACCGACAGCTGCGACCTTGAGACCCGAGAACGCGCGAGCATCGAGCCCGTACTCCTCGAACTTCTCACGGACAGCCTTGACGGCATTGACGCTGGTGAACGCGATCCACTCGTAGCGACCCTCGACAAGACCGCGTACGGCCTTGTCCATCTGCTGCGGGTTGCGGGGCGGCTCGACCGAGATCGTCGGGACCTCTTCGGACAGCGCACCATAGCCACGCAGGCGAGTCGCGAGTCCGGCGGACTGCTCCTTGGTGCGCGGCACCAGGATGCGCCAGCCGTAGAGCGGCTTGGTCTCGAACCACGACAGCGCCTCGCGCATCGTGACGACCTCGCCGACAACGGTGATCGCCGGAGCGGTCATTCCGGCAGCCTTGGCGTCGGCCGCAATGTCGGCCAGCGTCGAGACGACGGTGGTCTGCTCGGTCGTGGTGCCCACTCGGGTCATCGCGACCGGCGTCTCCGCCGAGCGGCCGGCGTCAATCAGTCCGCGAGCGACTTCACCGATGCGGGCAACGGCCGACAGCAGCACCAGAGTCTGCTGGCCGGCGTGATCCCCCCAGTGAACCGTTGCGTCACCGACGCTGACCACGGAGTACTCGCGGTGCGTGCGGTTGGTCAGCGGCACACCGGCATAGGCGGGCACGGCTGAGACCGACGAGATGCCGGGCACGATCTCAAAGCCGATTCCGGCCTTGGTGCACGCACTGGCTTCTTCGGGTGCAGTGGCGTAGGTGAACGGGTCGCCGGCGATCAGACGGACGACGTTCGCGCCGGTCTTGGCATGGCGTACGACGAGTCGGGCGCGCGCCGCGTGTGTCAGCGTCTCGCCGTCCTCACCCACGCCGCCTTCGACGATCTCGGCTCCGTTGGTGACAAGGACTTGCTGCTCGGGCAGCTCTGTTATGACAACATCCGCCTGGGCGAGCAGCTCTGCAGCGCGCACCGTCAGCAGGCTGGCATCGCCGGGCCCCGCGCCCACGAAGCTGACGTGGCCACGGAGGGCCTTGCGTGAGCTGGGGCTTGGTGCCTGTGGTGCTGACATCGCATTGGTGAGGGTCACGGTGTTCCTTTTCTCTATCTGCCTGGGGTTGGTGAGGCGACGGCCACGAGGGTGTCGGCACCTTCAGCGAGCATCTCGGCAGCAAGACGTTCGCCGACCGCGGCGGCTTCGGAAGGCAAGCCGGTCGCGGACAGTCGGATGGTGGGCGAGCCGGAAATGTCTCCGACCACCGCACGAAGCCACAGCTCGTCGCCGTCATCGCCGGTGGCGACTTCCGCGAGAGCTCCGACTGGTGCGCTGCAACCTGCCTCAAGGGTGGCGAGCAGGCTGCGTTCGGCGGACACGGCGACCCGGGTGTCGGAGTCGTCGAGTCCGTCGAGGAGGTGAATCGTCGCGTCATCATCGGCGCGACATTCACAGGCCAGAGCACCCTGCCCGGGGGCAGGAAGCATCTGAAGGGGATCTATGAGCTCGGTCGCCTCGTCAGCGCGGCCGAGCCGCAGCAGACCAGCACGAGCGAGGAGCACGGCGTCGTACTCACCGGAGGCCACCTTGGCGAGGCGGGTGTCGACGTTGCCGCGGATCGGCACGACCTCGACGCCGAGGCCAAGAGCATTGAGCTGGGCCTCACGGCGGGGCGAGCCCGTGCCAACACGAGAACCCTGCGGCAGCTCGCCGAGGGTCATCCCGTCGCGGGCGACGATGCAGTCACGCGGGTCGACGCGTGCCGGGATCGCAGCGATCACCAGGCGCGGGTCAGGTGTCGTCGGCAGGTCCTTGAGCGAATGAACGGCAATGTCGATCTCGCCACTGATCAGCGCCTCGCGCAGGGCAGCCACGAACACGCCCTGACCACCCATCTCGGCCAGCGGCCCAGTGCTGCGGTCGCCCTCGGTGGAGATCGGTACGAGCTCAACCTCGACGCCGGTCGTGTCGCGGACCCAGTCGGCGATCGTGGTCGACTGGGTCATCGCAAGCGCGGACGCCCGGGTGCCAACTTTGATGGTCGTCATACGGACTCACCTCCGACCCGGGTCACGGCGTCAACGGCGGCCTGGTCGAGGGCAAAGAGATCGGCGAGCGCCTCGGCATAGGTGAGGCCACTGGTGCCGTCAACGAGCTGCTGCACACGAACGGTGGGTGTGTGGATCAGCTTCTCTGCAACGCGGTGCAGCGCCTGACGTACGGCAGCGAGATCATCGGCGGACAGCTCAGGAAGCCGCGCCTCAACGCGGGCAACCTCGGCGTCGACCACGTCGGTGGCCATGCTGCGCAGCGCCACCACGGTCGGTGTGATGTGCGAGGCGGCCTTGGCCACCAGGAACATCCGCACCTCGTCCTCGACAATCGAACGCACCTGGTGGACGTCCGCGGCGAGCTCAGCGTTCTCGGTCTGCTTCGACAGCACAATGAGGTCGATCAGCGTTGCGCCTTCGATGTCACGGACCGCACTGTCGATGTCGCGGGGCAGCGCCAGGTCAATCAGTACCTGCAGTCGACCTCCGGCGGCCTCGACGCGAGGACGGTCGAACACGACACCGTTCGCGCCGGTGCAGCTGATCAGCACATCAACCGCTGCGAGCTCGACGTCCATGTCTTCCCAGCGCACGGCACGCAGACCGGACTCGAGCGCGAGGTCCTGCGCCCGTTCGTACGTACGGTTGGCCAGGGCGATGTCGGCAGGCGCGATGCCACGCTCAAGCAGCGTGCGAATCGCCAGCTTGGACATGGTTCCGGCTCCGGCGACCAGGAAGCGAGTCCCGTCGGCGTCGACGATGTCACCCGCCGCAGCGAATGCGGCCGTGACGATCGAAGGCGCGAGACGGTCGATGCCAGTCTCGGCGTGGCCGCGCTTGCCGATGCGCAGCGCCTGCTGGAACAGCGCGTTGAGCGCGGGGCCGACAGTCGTCTCGTTCTGTGCGGTGAGCAGCGCGTCGCGGACCTGACCGAGAATCTGGCTCTCACCGAGGATCATCGAGTCCATGCCAGCTGCGACACCGAAAAGGTGCGCAACAGCGGCCTCGTCGAAGTGCACATAGACATGGCGCACGAACTCGTCACGGTCGAGGTTGGCGTGCTCGGCCAGCAGCCGGGACACCTCTTCAACCGCACCGTGGAAGCGCTCGGCCTCGACGTAGATCTCGACGCGGTTGCAGGTCGAGACGACCACGGACTCGGTGACGAACGGCGTCTCGAGCACCAGCTGCGACAGCTTGACCGAAGCATCGGGGTCGAGTGCGACCTTCTCGAGCACGTCGAGCGGCGCCGACTTGTGCGACATTCCCACAACCAAAACGCTCATGCCGCCACCCCCGTTGAAAGGGCACGGTACGGAGGCGTCGGCATGACTGCACCCTGAATTGTTCGCTCGCTTCGCTCGCTCATGCCGCCACCCCCGTTGAAAGGGCACGGCACGGAGGCGTCGGCATGACTGCACCCTGAATTGTTCGCTCGCTTCGCTCGCTCATGCTGACGCCACCCCCGCCTTGCGCTGCTCGTGGTAGGCGAGGATCTGGAGCTCGATCGACAGGTCGACCTTGCGTACGTCGACACCATCCGGCACCTGTACGAGGGCCGGAGCGAAGTTGAGGATGCTGGTGATTCCGGCGGCCACGAGCTGATCGGCGACTTCCTGGGCAGCTTCGCCGGGGGTCGCGATGATGCCTATGGCAATCTCACGCTCGGCCACGATCTGGGCCAGATCGGACATCGCGGAAACCGTTATGCCGGAGATGACGGTGCCGACCCGCTTGGGGTTGCTGTCGACCAGGGCAGCGACGCGGATGCCGCGGGTGCTGAATCCTTGGTAGGCCGAGAGGGCGGAACCGAGATTTCCGATGCCCACGATGACGACGTCCCAGTCCTGGTTCTGACCGATCTCGAGCGCAATCTGATAGCGGAGGTACTCCACGTCGTAGCCGACCCCACGGGTGCCGTAGGAGCCGAGGTGTGACAGGTCCTTGCGCAGCTTGGCGGGGTTGACGCCGGCCTGCTCGGCAAGGTCATTGGACGAGCACGTGCCGATGCCCTGCTCGGTCAAAGCATTGAGGGCGCGCAGATAGACCGGAAGCCTGGCCACGGTGGCGTCGGGGATTCCACGCTCGGGCGTACCAGCCGAAGGCCTGTTGCGAAGTATCGTCACGGTGCTCCTGCGCTGCGCGGCCGGGGATTATCCCAAGTGGGACTGGCTCGCAGCGCTCACCCAGTTTAAGAGTTTGTGAACGCGTTCTCAAAATCGAGAACCTGAGCGAGCCCTGCGAGCGAACGGTTCTCGAGGTTGAGCGGATCGCGCCGAAGGCGCCGGGAAGGTCGAAACCACGCAACAGCAGCACCCAACGCGAGAACCTGAGCGAGCCCTGCGAGCGAACGGTTCTCGAGGTTTGGGGGTCCCCCCACGAGCGCCAGCGAGTAGGGGCTCGAACCGCGCCGAAGGCGCCAGGAAGGTCGAAACCACGCAACAGCAGCACCCAACGCGAGAACCTGAGCGAGCCCTGCGAGTCACGGGCTTCGATACGCCCCTCGTCCCTCGGCGCTACTCAACCGGCGGAACGGGACGCGCAAGCGCCGCGCGGAGCCGCTGCTCATCAACCCGCCAGAAGTCGTGTTGCTTGCCGTCGACGAAGGTCACCGGCACCTGCTCGGTGAAACGCGACGACAAGATCAGCATTCCCGTCAATCTCGACCCGCAGCCACGAGTCACCTGTGTCGGCGCAGATCTCGGCAACGGTCTGCTCGGCGACCTCGCACAGATGGCAGTCGACTCGTGAATAGACGACGACCCGCGCATCGCCGGCGTGCGCGATCGTCACGACGTTTCGAGGCCGAGGGTCTCGCTGCGAGCCAGGGCGCGTAACCGTCCCTTGGCGACCTTGCCGGTCGCGGACTGCGGAAGTCCGTTGACCACGACGATCCGGCGGGGCTGTTTGAACCGGGCGAGCCGCGTGCGGCAGTGAGCCTCGACCGCCTCACGCAACGATTGCTCATCGCTGGAGGATGAAGCCTCAGCGACCACGAACGCGACGACAGCTTCGCCGGTCTCCTCGTCGGGCAGACCGACGACGGCCACTTGAGCCACGCCGCCCACCTCTGAGATGACGTCCTCGACCTCAAAGGGATAGACGTTGAATCCCGAGACGATCACGAGCTCGCGCAGGCGATCGACCAGCGTCAGGTCGCCGTACTCGTCGAGGTAGCCGACGTCGCCGGTGGGGTACCAACCGTCCTCGCGTGGACCATCGACACCGTCGGGCCAGTAGCCGTTGAACAGGTTGTCGCCGCTGACCCAGATCTCTGCGGGGTCACCCGGTGACGCATCGTCGCCGGTCTCCTCGACGATGCGTACGTCGATGCCGGGCAGCGGCCGACCGACCGACCCCGTGCGGGGCCCACCATCTTCGGCCCGCTCCGCTCCCATCGTCACCGCGATGACCGGGGCTGTCTCGGTGAGGCCGTAGCCCTGCTCGATGTGCTTGCCCGATGAGGAGAAGAACGAGTCGGCGAGCTCAGGATCGAGAGCCGATGCTCCCGAGAGGATGAGGTTGACGCCGGCGAGCTTCTCGCGGAGATCATCACGGCCGGCCCATGCCGCAACCACTGGAGGCGCCAACGGGAGGTTGGTCACTCCTTCGGCCTGGATCTGGTCAAGCAACCCTCCGGGGTCAAATCCGTCGACGAGCACCACGGCTGCGCCCTGCTTGACTGCCTGGCCCAGAACACAGTTCAGCCCGTAGATGTGGAACATCGGCAGCAGCCCGAGACATATGTCGTCAGGTGTCACGGCCGGCGGCTCAAGTGCGGCGATCTGCTCGATGTTGGCGATCAGCGCGCGGTGGCTCAGCATCGCGCCGCGTGGCTTGCCGCTGGTGCCTGATGTGTAGAGGACGACAGCGAGTGCCTCGGGGTCCGGAGGCGCTGCGGGGTCTGTCCCAGTTGCGTCGGCGAGGAAGCTCGCGAACGACGTCTCGCCGCCCTGCGGCTCCGCGCCGTCGACGATGATCGGGATCTCGTCGTGGACGGCTTCACGGACTTGAGCGACGCCAGCCTCGTCACACAGGACAACCTTGCAGAGCGAGTCAGCGAGCATCCTGCCGATCTCGCCGGTCGTCGATCGGGGGTTGATCGGGACGGCCACCATGCCGCCGCGCAGGATCCCGTAGTAGGCAATCGGTAGGTCTATGCGGTTGGCCATCACCACAGCCACCCGCTGGCCGGCCCTCAGTCCGCGGCCTGAAAGTCCACGAGCGACAGCATCGGATGCCTCGTCGAACTGCTTCCAGGTGAGCTGTCGCCGAGTCGTACGATTTTCGACCAGCGCGACACCCTCAGGGTCGCGCGCCGCGGCCGCGCGAAGATATTCGCTGACATTGACTGTCACGTACCGAGTCAACCACAGCGCTCATGCGCCCATACCCATTACTGTCGGTTGCATGTCACGCGACGCAGACCAGCCACGCAACTTGCAGTCGCGCTCGCTGCTCGCGGGTCAGGCTTCCGCTTCCAACGTGGAGATGGAGGACGCGCTCAGCACGGCGCCCGACACGACTGCTGCTGCTTTCTTCGACGTCGACAACACGATCATGCAGGGTGCGTCGATCTTCCATCTCGCCCGCGGACTGCACCGACGCAAGTTCTTCACCACGGCCGACATCGCCAAGGCTGCCTGGCAGCAGTTCTACTTTCGCTTCGCCGGGGTCGAGGATCCCGAGCACATCGCCAAGGCTCGCGCCTCGGCACTGGCGTTCATCGAGGGGCACACCGTCCAGGAGCTCGAAGAGGTCGGCGAGGAGATCTTCGACGAGAACATGGCGCACAAGATCTGGCCCGGCACCCGAGCGCTCGCCCAGTGGCATCTCGACCGCGGTCAGAACGTCTGGCTCGTCACCGCCGCGCCCGTCGAGATCGCCAACACGATCGCCAGGCGTTTGGGCCTGTCCGGCGCACTGGGCACCGTCGCCGAGCACATCGACGGCGTCTACACCGGCCAGCTCGTCGGCGAGATGATGCACGGCGAGGGCAAGGCCGTTGCGGTGCGCGAGATCGTCGCCCGCGACGGACTCGTGCTCGACGACTGCTACGCCTACTCCGACTCCAGCAATGACCTGCCGATGCTCTCGCTCGTCGGGCACCCGTGTGCCGTCAATCCCGACAAGGTCCTGCGCGCGCATGCCAAGGCGAACGGCTGGCGGATCCGCGACTATCGAACGGGCCGCAAGGTCGCCGTCGCGGGAGCCAAGACCGCCGTCATCGCCGGAGCCGCTGGTGGCACACTGAAATTGCTGCGACGTCGCAAAAATCAGTAATCCTGACAGCGCCACCGTGACAAGTTAGACTCCCTGTTGATCAGGGAGGGCCTGTGAGTTCAACTCGACTGCTGCGCGATGCGTTGTCGTATGCCCTCATGGGCCTCGACAACCGCCAGCTCGCGATGGCGTTGACAGTTGCCGACTCCCCCGCCTACGCCCCCTCCACCGGATCTTCACCCGGCCCCGGAGACGAAGGATTCGATCCCGAGGCCAGCAGACTGCGCGCCCTCGTCGACCTCGCCAAAGAGGGCGACGCCGAGGCATACGGCCAGCTCTACGACCACTACGTGTCGGGTGTCTTCCGGTTCATCTACTACCGAGTCAGCTCCCAGCAGCTGGCCGAAGACCTCACCAGTGAGACGTTCGTCCGCGGCCTCCGCGCCATCCAGCGGTTCAATTGGCAGGGCAAGGACTTCGGCGCCTGGCTGACGACCATCGCCCGCAACCTCGTGGCCGACCACTTCAAGTCGAGTCGCGCCCGCCTCGAGATCGTGACCGAGACAATCCCCGAGGGGCGTGCCACCGTCGCCAGCCCCGAGCAGGAAGTCCTGTCCCTCATCTCCAACGAGATGCTGTTCGAGGCAGTCAACGGTCTTCCCAACGAGCAACGTGACTGTGTCCTGATGCGGTTCATCCAGGGCCTGTCGATCGCCCAGACGGCCGCCGCGCTCGGCCGCAGCGAGGGCGCCGTCAAACAGCTCCAGCTCCGCGCCGTACGCAGCCTGGCCAAGACTGTCTCGGAGGATGTCCGATGAACGGCTCACGTCTGTACGTCCGTAACTTTGCGGCCCCCGAACTCGTTGTTATGAGTGTTGAACTAAACATCGGGAGGGAACCATCATGATTGGCCGTCGAAGAGACGACGCCCAGTCCTTTGACGAGGCCTGGAGCGGTCGCGCACCTCGCGATGAGCAAGTCGCACAGCTGGTCCGGTTTGCCGAGACCCTGTGCGAGGCAGCCGTTGCCGAGCCGACTGCACAGTTCCGACTTTCGCTGCGCGAGTCGCTGATGACCGAGGCCCGCACGGCGCTCGTTCCAGCCGCGTCTTCGCCGCGCACCGTCACTGCCGCACCATCACAACGTCCCGTTCGCCGTCGTGTCGCCGGTCTGACCGCCGCCGCGCTGGCCTCAGCCGGCGTTGTCGGTCTCGTGTCCTCGAGCGCTTCCGCTGTTCCCGGCGAGATGCTCTACTCCGTCAAGCGCAGCGTCGAGTCCGTCCAGCTGGCCCTGCACCGGGGCGACGCCTCGCGTGGTTCCTACCAGCTGGCGCAGGCATCCGAGCGACTTGCCGAGGCGCGTGAGCTGAGCAACGGCCCGTCGCCGGTCACCGAGTCGCTGATCGCCTCCACCCTTGATGACTTCAGCAGCCAGGCCGAGTCTGGCTCCAACGACCTGTTCGAAGAGTTTGTCAGCAAGGGCGAGGAGCAGTCGGTCCAGAAGGTCAGCGACTTCACTGCTGCCGCGGCCACTGAGCTCGCAACCTTGTCAGCTGTCCTGCCCGAGAGCGCAGAGGACTCACTCGCCTTGGCAGCCAAGACCATTGGTGACCTCGCCATCGAAGCGTCGTCACTGTGCGCCTCTTGCGCCTCAGCCGACGCCCAGTCGCTCGTCAACGCCGTCACGGCACTGACCGAGGCCAGTCCCACCGCGGACGGCGCAAGCGCCACGATGACGCCCAAGTCGACGACGACGACTCAGAAGGCGAAGAAGCCAAGCGGTACGAGCGCCTCCACACCAGCTTCCGGGCTCCCGACTGCTCCAGTCAGTAGCGATGTCCCCATCGACCTCGCGCCGGTCACAGACCCGCTGCTCGGTGGTCTGCTCGGCGACGAGGGGCTCGTACCCAACGTGCTCAACGGACTGCTCGGCGGATCCAAGTAGCCCGCTTCGCTGCGTACGACGGTCGCGACGTCAGGTCGCGCTCCACTGTGGCTGACGGTGTCGGTCAGAAGAACGCGTTGCCGCGGTCACCCAGCAGGCTGTAGAGCGTCTGCTGGATCGTCTCGCGCACCTGGTCGGTCACGTTGAACAGCAGCATGGGATCGTCGGCCGCCTCGGGCTCATAGGCATCGGTGCGAATCGGCTCACCGAACTCGATGATCCACTTGCTCGGCAGCGGGATGAGTCCGAGCGGGCCCAGCAGCGGGAAGAACGGCGTGATCGGCAAATAGGGCAGGCCGAGCAAACGCGCGAGGGACGGGACATTGCCGACCAGCGGATAGATCTCCTCGGCACCCACGATCGAAACCGGGACGATCGGCACCTGGGCACGCATCGCCGACGACACGAACCCGCCACGACCGAACCGTTGCAGCTTGTAGCGGTCGGCGTAGGGCTTGCCGATGCCCTTGAAGCCCTCGGGCCACACCCCGGCCAGCTCACCCGTGGTGAGCAGACGCTCGGCGTCCTCAGAACAGGCGAGCGTCGCGCCCACCTTGCGGGCGATCTGACCGACGAACGGCAGCGAGAAGACGAGATCGGCACCAAGCGGTCGCAGGTTGCGTCCGGCGTACTTCTTGACGGCGTAACCGGTGATCAGCCCGTCGATCGGAACCGTGCCTGAGTGGTTGGCGACCAGGAGCGCGCCACCCTCGGCGGGGATGTTCTCGATGCCACGCACCTCGAGCCTGAACCACTTCTCGGCAAGAGGCTCGATCGCGGCGGTGAACACTTCGGTGATCTGCGGGTCGAAGCCGAACTCGTCGACCTCGTAGTCACCCTCGAGACGGGTGCGGATCGTGGCGAGGAGGGTGGCGAGGCGGGTCTCCCAGTCAGAGCCAAGCACACGCTGTGCGGCCTGGATGATCGCCACAAATATCTCGTCGAGCGGGATGCCGGCCGACAACGGCGCCGCGCCGGCGGTACGCGTGTTGCGCGCGGCCTCCTCAGCAGCCTCTGCGGCGGCGGCAGCGGCATCCTCGTCCGTGACGGCGCGCAGCCGTGGCTTGGGGGGTGTGACGCTCTCGGTCGGCTTGGCCGCAGTCTTCTTGGCCGCAGTTTTCTTGGTGGCGGCCTTCTTGGCCGGGGCCTTTTTTGCTGGGGCCTTCTCGGCAGCTGGCGCGGCGGGCTTGGCCTTCTTGATGGGCTTCTTGGCCGACTGGCCTCCCGCGAGAGCACGCGCGGCACTCGACGGCGAGTCGACGCCGCTGCCACGTCCGGCCTTGCCGGACGTACCGATCCCCTGCAGCTTGTCCTGGCTCACGCCGGCACCTCCGTTGAAGAGCAAGGATACGGACGCACCGGCGTGAAAGCTGCCTCACGGTGACCTCGCTGGCGCTCGGTCACGCCGGCACCTCCGTTGAAGAGCAAGGATACGGACGCACTGGCGTATTCATGAGCGGCCTCCCAGTGAGGACAGGATGCCGGACCGTGCCGTGCTGCGGTATTCCTCGAAAGCCTGCTCCGACGTCCACTTGAGGTCGTAGCCGAAGATGTCGCGCAACGCGGAGGTGTCGACCACACGGCCGTACATCAGCAGTCGGTGCAGGTCTGGGGAAAGATCTGAACCCATCGTCTTGAGGACGCGACGGGCTGCGGTGGCAAAGCCGATGGACGGAAGCGGAATGACCGGCTTGCCGAGGCGTCGGGCGGCCTGGCTCAGCAGCACGACACCATCGCCGGCGACGTTGAACGTGCCCGGGCGGTCGTGCAGGACAGACTGCACCAGCACGTTCAGAGCGTCCTCGAGGTGCAGGAACTGCAGCCTCGGGTCAAAGCCGAATGCAGTCGGCAGGACCGGATTGTCGAAGTAGCTGCGAATCGGGGTCTCGTACTCGGGATTCAGCAGCTGCGCACAGCGCAGGGTCGTGATGATGACCTCTGGACGTCGGCGGGAGAATCCGCGCACGTACGACTCGACCTCGACGATGTCCTTGGGAAATCCGGCGCGCACTCCGTCGCGCGCCAGCAGGGACTCGGTGAACATGGCGGGATCGCGCGGCGAGGTGCCATAGACCGCGGTCGACGAACCCAGCACCAACTTCTTGACGGTGCCGGCGCGCTGACACGCGGCGAGCAGTTGCATCGTGCCGATGACGTTGAGCTCTTTTGCCGCGCTTGAACGACCGCGGGTCGGCGGGTTGACCCCGAGGTGCACCACGGTGTCGACCTCTTCGACAGCCATGACCTTGCCGACCACCGGAGTGCGGATGTCAGCTCGGACGAACTTCATTCCCTCGAGCTGGCCGGGTGGCAGGGTCGTGTCGATGCCGACGACCTTGTCGACACCTTTGAGGCCCGCAGCACGCTGTGCAAACTGCGAGGCGAAGCTGCCCGCGACCCCCGTGACGAGGACGACCCTGCCCATTGGTTGCTACTTGCCCAGACGGCGGCGCTGCACTCGGGTGCGCTTGAGCATCTTGCGGTGCTTCTTCTTCGACATCCGCTTGCGGCGCTTCTTGATGACTGAACCCACGGGTCACTACTCAATTCTTGTTGGCCACGCGAAGGAGGCTATGTGCTCGAAAGATGGTCTGCCGGAGCCTGCGCGGCAACGTCTCGATCTCTTGCCAAAAACCAGCATTTTGACTGTCCCACAGCCTACACGTCACAGACGGCGTCATTCGCCGCCGACCACGGGGCTCAGCCAGCCTGGAAGTAGGACTTGGAGAGGAACTCCTCGACCGCAGTCTCTGGCACCCTGAACGATCGTCCCACGCGCACCGCCTCGAGCTCACCTGAGTGAACGAGGCGGTAGACGGTCATCTTGGATACGCGCATCTGCGTTGCGACTTCCGCCACCGTCATGTACGTCTGGCCGGATGCCATCTCAACACCTGCTTCCTGAGGGCACGCGCGCTCTCCGGCTTCCCCACCGGAGAAACAGCGCGCGTGCTTGCGTCGACCCTAGTGGCAAATGAGACTCGAGTGACAGTAGTTGACCAAAATCGCTGCAGGTGGGGAATCTCACCCCGTCACGACGCTCAGGGTTGCGGATCGAGCCCGTTCAACGGGAAGACGGCCGTCCTGGTGGCCTGGATCGAACGATCCAGCCAGTTGGCCGGGTCATAGCCTTCCTCCCACCGGCGGTAGCCGGTCGTACGGCCGTCGGTCATCTGACGCGGCGCCGCACTCCCCCGCAGCTGCTCGATGTGGGCGCGCCACTGGTCAGGTGTCGCCAACTGTGGATCGAGCGGCGAGCCGGACACGATCGCAAGCAGGTGTGCCCAGGCCCGCGGCACCACATCCATCACGGCATAGCCGCCGCCGCCGGTCGCGACCCATTTGCCTCCGGAGACTTCTTCGGCAAGCTCACGGAGGGCCAGGTAGGAGGCCCGCTGGCCGTCGACGCTGAGCATCAAGTTGGTGAGCGGATCGTCCATGTGCGAGTCGCACCCGTGCTGCGTGACCAGGATGTCGGGCTGGAACTCGCGCACGACCGGAGGGATGACTGCATGGAACGCACGGAGCCACCCAGCATCTGACGTGCCGGGCGGGAGAGCGACGTTCACCGAGGAGCCCTCGGCGCCCTCGCCCCCGGTCTCGGTGGCATAGCCGGTGCCCGGGAACAGTGTTTGCGGACCCTCGTGGATCGAGACCGTCAACACCCTCGGATCGTCATAGAACATCGCCTGCACGCCATCACCGTGATGGGCGTCGACATCGATGTAGGCGACCCGTTGTGCACCGTTGTCGAGCAGCCAACGAATCGCGAGCGAGACGTCGTTGTAGATGCAGAACCCGCTGGCCTGGTCACGCATCGCGTGGTGAAGCCCTCCGCCGATGTTGACGGCTCGCGGCGCCTGCCCGGTCCACACCCGCCGGGCCGCTTCGACACTGGCACCCGCGACAAGGGCGCTCGCCTCATGCATGTGCGCGAACACCGGATTGTCGGCGGTGCCGAGCCCGATCGACGGATCAACACCGGTCGGGTGGTCGCTGAGCGCCTGCACCTTCTCGATGTATTGCGCCGAGTGGATCAGGTTCAGCTCGTCGGCTGATGCCGCGGCGGCGCCCACGACGTCGAGACCGTCGAGGATGCCCAGCTCCCTCGCCAGCTCCATCGTCAGCTCAATGCGTACGGGCGCCATCGGGTGTGACGGACCGAAGTTGTAGCTCGTCAGTCGCTCATCGAAGACGACGCAGGCGCGCTCGCTCATGCGCTGGGCTTCGACAGCTCGGCTGAACGTGCGGCGGCTGCCAGCACACCCGCTGTCAGCGCGTCCTTGACTCCACGATCATCGAACATGGCAATCGCTGCGGCTGTGGTGCCGTTGGGAGATGTCACCCGCCGCCTCAGCTCGTCTGCGGTCTCATCGGACTCAGCGAGCAGCTTGGAGGCTCCGACCAGCGTCTGGGCAGCCAACGTTCGTGCGGTGGCTTCGTCAAGACCAGCCTCGATGCCTCCGGCAATCATGGCCTCGGCCAGGTAGAAGACATAGGCCGGACCCGAGCCCGAAACGGCGGTGACCGCGTCCTGCTGTGACTCATCGACCACCACGACCTTGCCTCCGGACTCCAGAAGGCTGGCCACCGCCTCCAGCTGCTCGTCAGAGCACGCTGTGCCCGCGGAGATGCCGAACATGCCCTCACCGACCAGGGCGGGCGTGTTGGGCATGGCCCGCACGACCGCGACCCCGTCGGGGAGCGCCGCCTCGAGCGTGTCAGTGCGTATTCCGGCTGCGAGGGAGACGACAGTGGCCTTCGGCTCGACGTTCGCTGCGATCTCAGCGAGCAGTGACGGCACGTCCTGCGGCTTGACGACGATGAGAACGGTGCCGGCGCCGGCAACGGCTTCGGCATTGCCCGACACCTCCACGCCATACGTCTCGCGCAGCTCAGCTGCTCGATCGTCTCGCTTCTCGCTGATCACGAGGTCAGCCACCGGATGCCCGGAGTCGAGGATTGCCGAGAGCAGGGTCTCACCCATGACTCCAGCGCCGAGGACAGCAATGCGTTGAGTCATGTTCGCCAGCCTAGTGGTGGCTGGTGCCGGTTGCAGCGAGACCAACGCCCAGGGCGATCATCGACGAACCGCCCAATGTCCCGAGCGCCTCGCCGCGTGCGGGTGAGGCGTTGAACCAGGAGCGCAGCTGGCTGGCGGTCACCGCCCACAGACTGTCGGTGACGATCCCGATGCCGAATGCCAGCAAGCCAAGCAGGAGCATCTGGAGCTGGACGTGGCCAGCGCCGCGGTCAACGAACTGTGGAAGCACGGCGCCGAAGATCATGAACGCCTTGGGATTGGAGAATCCGACGATGAATCCCTGGCGGATCGCTGTGCTGGTCGAGAGGCCGGCAACGGTGCCTGCGCCAGCCTCGCTGACGTCGAAATTCTTGCGCTGACGGATGGCTTGAATCCCGAGCCACACGAGATAGGCCGCTCCGGCGAACTTGAGCACCGTGAAGACCACCACAGACTCCTGCACGACGATGCCGAGGCCGAGGGCCACCAAGATGACGATCACGAGCAGGCCGAGCGAGTTGCCCGCCACGCTCGCGAGAGCAACGCCACGGCCGTACGAAAGCGCTCTTCCGATGACGAAGACGACACTCGGTCCGGGGATCGCGATGAGGATCAGCGCAGCCAGGCCAAAGGCCAGGAGCTGCTCTCCCGAGATCAACCGAGCACCTCTAAGCCAAAGAAGTAGAGCGGCAGGTCGTGGTCATGCGTCACTGCAAAGAGCAAGGCAGTCAGGAAGCTCATGGCAAGGGAGACCGGCACGTACAGGATCGCGGTACGCACGATCAGAGTCGGCCACGCGGGAGAGAGACCGCTTCGTGCAGCCTGCCGGAGAACGTACGCTGCGGCGAGCCCGAGGAGTGCGTAGAGGGCATATCGCCACCACTCGTTCCCGAAGATCTCCCAGCGATCCTGGATCTGGTCGCCCTCTCTCGCGAAGAAGACAAGCAGGTAGACACCTGCCATCAGCCCTTCGAGAGCAACGAACAGCGCAGCGAGCGCTGCCGCCGTCACCCATGGGCGGGTCAGCGAGTTTCCCCCCTGACGAGATTCAACGGTCATGACGACACGCTACGCGTTCAGGAGACACCCTCACGTGCGGTCAGCGTGCAAGCGGGTGAACGCCATCGCTTCGAGCAGATCGGCCTCACGTGCCGCTTGGTCACCGGCTTTGCGCGTGTTGATCTCGACCACGATCTCGCCGCTGAAGCTGGACGCGGCAACGGTGGAGAGGAACGCCTCGCACGGCTGGGTGCCGCGACCGGGCACGAGGTGCTCATCCTTGGGCGAACCCGAGCCGTCGGTGATGTGTACGTGGGCGAGCCGTTCGCCCAGGTCCTCGACCATCTTCACCGGGTCCTGACCGGCCGTCGAGCTGTGCGACAGGTCGACCGTCACATGGGCATAGTCCTGCTCGACCGGATCCCAGCCCGGCGAATAGGCCTGGAACTCACGCTTGCCCGTGCGCCACGGGTACATGTTCTCGACGGCATAGGTGACGCCGTGCTTGGTCTCGAGGTCGGCGATGCCCTCGACGAACCCACGCGCGTACTCCCGCTGCCACCGAAATGGTGGGTGCACGACGATGACCTCGGCACCGACGGCGTGTGCCATGTCGGCGCTTCGATCGAGCTTGCCCCACGGATCGCTGCCCCACACACGCTGCGTCACGAGCAGACAGGGTGCGTGCACTGACACGACCGGGATCTCATGGAATGCGCTCAATGCCTTGATGGCGGTGATGTCGGCGCTGACGTCGTCGATGCCGACCATGACCTCCACCCCGTCAAAGCCAAGGCGGGCCGCCGCCTCGAATCCGCTCGCGGTCGAGCCCGGATAGACCGAGGACGTCGACATCGAGACGCGGATGGGCGAGGACACGACTCCAGACTAGGCGTACGCCCCAGCGCACCGACCTACAACTGGTCGAGGTGCTCCAGCAGGACGCCCTCGCGCAGTGCCCAAGGACAGATCTCAAGCTTTTCGAGATCGAACAGGTCCATGGTCGCGGCGGCAACGATCGCACCGGCATACATCTGGTCAGCCCGGTCGACCGAGACTCCCGGCAGGGAGGCGACATCATCAGGGCGCATCTCGGAGAGCTGTTCGACCAGTGGAGTGAGCTCATCGCGGCGTAGCGACCGACGCACGTACTGGCCCTCACTGGACGCGGCAGCACCACACACCCGGGCCAATGAGCGGAACATCTTGCTCGTGGCAACGGCCCGGTCGAAGCTGCCACCGCGCAGGAGCGCTCCGGCTTCCTCGGCGATGGTGGATCGCACGTACAACCGCAGGTCCGTCGCACTCTTGTCGGCATTGAGCCACTCGCGAGTCAGCCGACCCGCACCCAGCGGCACCGAGCTTGCGATGTCAGGGGTTTCGTCGGAGCCGGCCGCCATCTCGAGCGAGCCACCACCGATGTCAAAGACTCCGAGCCGTCCAGACGACCAGCCGAACCAGCGGCGGGCCGCAAGGAACGTCAGTCGTGCCTCGTCATCACCGCCCAGCACCTCCAGGTCGAGCCCGCTCGCCTTGTTGACCTGAGTGATGACGTCGTCCGCGTTGATCGCATCACGAACCGCCGACGTGGCAAACGCCAGGATCTGGGTGCAGCCCTTGTCCTCGGCCTCCGCCTTGGCCTCGATCATGTACTTGCCGAGCCGGGCGACACCCTCGTCGCTGATCGCACCGTCTGGGTCGAGGTGATCAGTGAGGCGCAACGGCTCCTTGTAGGAGTGCGCGGGCACCGGAGGGCCACCACGAAACGCATCGACCACCAAGAGGTGACCGGTATTTGACCCGATGTCGAGCACGCCCATGCGCATGCCGCCATTCTCGCACTGCCCCGCAGCCCACGCGGCCAGGCGGCGCCACAGGGCCTACAATCGACCGGACGCCAACGCAGTTCACCGATCACCAGAAAGGCCGTCCCGTGACGATGAACGCCGAGACATTCAAGCGCCACGGTCTCAGGACGATCGCCTCCAAACGTACGTGGTGGCCGCTGCTCGCGATCTACCTGTTGATGACGATGGTGATTCTGGGACCCGTGCTCTTTGCCTCGATCCCCGGCGACGACACCTACTGGATCACCGAACAGCGGGCCGCCATCGACAGCTACTGGACCGCCTGGTGGCAGCCGCTGCCGCACGCGTTCGACTTCACCGAGCAGACCCGAACCACCGCACTCGGATATGCGGAGCGGCGGGTGCTCGCCCTCTTCACGATGGATGCCGCAACCCTGCTCTCGGTCCCTCCCTACATGATCTGGGCGGCACTCAAGGCATCACTCCTCGGCGTCACGATCCTGTCGGTCGCGGTGTTCCTGAAGCAGATTCGCTTCCGTGATCAGCTGGGCGCCATTCGCGGTCTCAGCCGCTCGACGATCGCCTTCATCACGCTGGCCATGCCGTTGACGATTGCCCTCGGCGTCAAGGCGCAGAACGTCGGGGACCTCAACGGGTACAACTTCTATCCGTCGCTGACCTACGGTCCATTCGCCGGCTATCTCCTCACGGCCGCGCTGGTCCTCACCCTGTCGCGCCGCCTCGAGACGAGCTATCGGGTGTGGGCGGCGCCCGTCGTCATCCTGATGATGTTCGTCGCGCTGGTGATCAACCTTTCGTACGAGCTGGTTGCCCTCGCGATTCCCGTCGCCACCATCGTTCTGCTTTTCCAGCCGTTCGCCGACGCTCCGACGAGATGGCTTCGCTGGCGTGCCCGGTTGACCGTGCTCGTGCCGCTCGCAGTGACCTATACGGCGATCTTCGTGTGGGTCCGGTGGCGCATCTCCGGGATGGCGTGTCAGGCAACCGACACCTGTTACGCAGGGACGGCCATCGACGTCAGTCCCAGAGCCCTCGTCTACAACTTCCTCGGATCGTTCCCCGGCAACAACGGAGCGCTGGTCGGTGAGCAGGCTCGCGCGGCCGGCCGTGCCTTCCCTGGTGTGAGTGCATTCAGCGTCACCATCGCCCTCATTGCCACGCTTTCGCTGTTGGTGTTGTGGGCCAGCTGGTCAGCCCGAGCGAAGCTGACAGCTGAGTCGCGTCACGCCGCCCAGGAGAAGGACGACACCGACGACTCGAAGGGGTTGCTCCTCGTTCTCGGCGTCGGTGTGCTCATCGTCCTGGGCAGCACCGGCATCACCGGCATCACCGAGACAGCCGCCCGGATGGTCGACTCAGCCGTCCTCCCCAACCGCAATGGTGTGATCACCTGGTCGGCACTTGCCTTTGTGGGGCTCGTGACGGTCCGCCTGATCATGATCGCTCGCTGGCAGGTGTTGCGTCCGTTCGCTCTGATCGGGCTGTCCATCGTCCTGGTCGTCGGCATCAGTCTCTACCTGCCGCGCAACGTCCTCAGCGCCCAGGAAAATCGTGTGCTGCCGTTCACGTTGCTCGTCGACACGATTCACCGCGAGGTGGCGATGGGTGACACCAGCGACGTCGGGGACTCCCGGCGATGCGCTGCCATCGCCGACGCCTTCAGGGGCAGGGAGATACCCAGCGGGACGGTGACCGAGCTCAACGGAGTGATCCGGACGCTCAACGGCGCATACGCCGCTTTTGACCACTACTACGGCAAGCCCTACTGCTCCAAGGACCTCGGCCACACCGTCGTGACCGGCCCGTAGTCAGCGTTTGCGCGCAACCACGAGGCGGGACCCGCCCAGCGGAAGATTGACTCCCCATCGGATGAGGGCGCGTTCGACGCGCATGACTCCGCTGAAGATCGCGTTGAGGAAACGCGGCATGCGCAGCTCGTCCTGCGGGTCGTATGGCGTCTTGGACACCTTTTCCCACAGACGCGAAAGCATCATGAACGGGAGCAGCAGCGACACGAACGAGGTGCTGCGCAGAGTTTCGAACCCGGCCGCGTCGAGCTTGGTGCGGAGCTCGCGAGCGGTGTATCGACGTACGTGGAACGCATGGTCGTCGGCCGGGCTCCACAGCCACGAGTGCTGCGGAACCGTGATGAGCAGGACTCCCCCGGGCGTCAGGGTCCGGTGAATCTCGCTCAACACGGCCTCGTCCTCCTCGATGTGCTCGAGGACGTCGAATGCGCCAACCACGTCAATTTCCTGGTCAAACGGCAGCTGCCGGGCATCCATCTGCATCAGCTCGGCGTTGGGCACCCGCTCGGATGCGAACGGGAGGCCATCGACGAATATCTCGCTGCCGAGCAGCCGGACGTCAGGGTGCTGGGCAGCAACGCCGGCCATGACGAACCCGGTGCCGCACCCGATCTCCAGGAATGACGTCAGCTCTGACTTGTAGCGACGCAGGGACCATTCGATCAGCTTGTTTCGGGAGGTGAACCAAAAATTGCTCGCCTCCAAGGGTGCAAGCTCGGCGAACAGCGCGACGTCGTATCCGCCTCCCGCGTAGGCGAGCTCGGGGGCAAAGGCTCGGTATCCGTCAATCAGCGGTGGATCGAAGCCACACGCACTGCACGGGAACGAGTCCTGCGCAGTCTTGCACGAGACACAGCGGTTCATGACGCTCCTGACTTGTCTGTGATGGACGGTGCCGGGATCGGCTTGAACACGAAGAACCTGAAGGCAACGAACAGGTAGACGGCAACCACGAGGATAGCTCCAGCCTGGACCAGTGGGTGGGGGTACCCGAGTACGTCCACGAACACCACGAGCAGCGCCAGATTGAGGCAGTAGCCGACCGAATGGGCGATGACATAGCGGCCGGCCGCACCGAGCAGCGCACCCTGATGGTTGAACGTCAGGCGCCGATTGCCGAAGAATCCGATCGTTGCTGCCACGACATAGACAACGGTCATCGCCAGGATCGGATTGTCGCTCAGATAGGAGATGACCAGATAGGTCGCATAGGCCGCGCCATTGCTGAGCAGACCCACGAGGCCGTAGCGCACGAGCTGATTCATCACGCTCCAGGAGTCATGGCGCAATATGGAAGAATCGCCTGCGACCACCACATTCTCGCAGGGGACACCCACACATGCACATCTCAGTTGTCATTCCCTGCTATCAGTCGGCCACCACACTACCCAAGCTCGTGGATCGGCTTCTCGCGACGAGTGACCCCGCTGCGGACGAGTACCAGGTGATCCTGGTCGTCGACGGCAGCCCGGACAACACCTGGGACGTTGCCCGAGGGCTGGCCCATCAGCATCAGCAGGTCGAGGCGATCCACCTGTCCCGCAACTACGGTCAGCACAACGCCATTCTCGCGGGCATACGGGCGGCCAAGTTCGACACGATCGTCACGATGGACGACGACCTCCAGCACCCTCCGGAGGAGGTCGCAGCCCTCGTCGCCGCACTCACCCCCGATCTCGACCTGGTCTACGGCACACCGTTCGAGGAGGAGCACGGATTCTTTCGCAGCTTTGCGTCCCGGTCGGTCAAGTCGATCATGGCTCGGGGCCTCGGCATCAAGAGCGCCAAGGACATCAGCGCGTTCCGCGTGTTTCGCACCCACCTGCGCGACGGGCTGGTCGGCATGGACGGTCCCCACGCATCGGTCGACGTCGCCCTCTCATGGGCGACGACGCGAGTCGATTCGCTGCAGGTCCACATGGACGAACGCGCCGAGGGCAAGTCCAACTACTCGTTCCGCATGTTGCTGCGTCACGCCGTCAACATGCTCCTCGGCTACAGCACCGCCCCGCTCAGGCTCGTTGGATACCTCGGCCTGGTGTGCGGTGCGATCGGCACGATCCTGCTGGCGGCCGTGCTGTGGAAGTACTTCACCGGCGACACCACGGTTGCTGGATTCACCACCCTCGCCTCGATGATCGCGGTGTTCTCGGGCGCCCAGATGATCGCGATCGGCGTGCTCGGCGAGTATCTGGCGCGTGTCCACTCCCAGAACATGGGCAAGCCGACGTATGTCGTGCGCGAGTCGACGCTCACACCTGGTCGAGCAGACCCGGCTTCACCAGGTGAATTGTCGTAAACGCTGCGACCGGGGCGAGGCCAAATCGCGCCCACGCCCGAGCTCCATGGGTGTTGGGAGCCTGAGTCGAGGTCACCAGGTCGGTCGCTCCGGCCTCCCGTGCAACCACTTCACACTCGGCGAACAGGGCGGCGTACAGGCCCATGCCGCGGACCTTGGGCTCGACACCCGCCAGCACCACCTCGGTGTGGCTGTCGGCCGTCTCGGTGATGGCCAGACCGGCCAGTGGCATCTCATCGACGCCCAACGTGATTGCTCCCTGACTGGCGACCAGCTTGGTGGCCCACTCGCGATAGCCGTCCAACGAGGCCTGCTGGTCAAACAGCGGGTTGGCCGCATAGTGGTTGGGATAGCCCCGGAACATGTCCTCGATGAAGTCTCCGACGACCTCCAGTGGCAGATCAGCGTTGTGCTTGATCTCGAGGCGGGGGTCGACCGGTATGACTTCGGGCCGGACACGCATCTGCCAATAGATGAGTGAGTCGGCAAACAGGATGTCGCGACCGGTGGACCGCAGATCGGCAAACCATCTCGATCGATCGGCCGGGTAGCGCAGGACGATCACGTCGTCATCGCAGCTGTCGACGAAGGCAAGCGTCTCGTCATACCCCCGACCCGGGCCGATGCCAGTCGGGACCACAGCACGCGAGACGCCAACGTTGAACCGATCGGACTCGACAGCGGAGTGCCACCCGGCGAACTGGTCGGCCAGGACGGTGTCGGACCAGCTCATGATGCGTCCGTCGGCACGAAGCTCGTGACGCTGTCGATGACTCGGCTGATCTCCTCGTCGCCCATGTCCGCATACAGCGGCAGGCGCACCAACCTGTTGCTGACATCGGCCGTCACCGGGCAGCCGGCCGTACGGCCGTGGGTCGAGCCGAACGGCGATGAGTCGAGAGGAACGTAGTGAAATGTCCCGAGGATTCCATCAGCGTCGAGGTGCGCCAGCAGCGCCTGCTGATCGTCAGGATGGGGCAACAGCAGGAAGTAGAGGTGTGCAGGCTGTTCGCAGTCAGCCGGCACCGTGGGCGTGGACACCCGATTGGCAGCAGCCCACGAGGCAAGCTCGGTGTCGTAGCGCGACCACACCCACTGTCGACGCTTCTGTATGTCGTCGAAGCCTTCCAGCTGCGCCGTCAGGAATGCCGCGAGCAGATCGGACGGCAGATAGCTCGATCCAGCATCAACCCAGCGATACTTGTCGACCATGCCGCGGAAGAACTGGGCGCGATTGGTGCCCTTCTCGCGGATGATCTCCGCCCGCTCGACCAGGTCGAGCCGGTTGAGGACCAACGCACCACCCTCACCGCAGTGGACGTTCTTGGTGGCGTGAAAGCTCTGGGTCGCCATGTCGCCGAGCGATCCGAGCGGTCGGCCCTTGTAGGTGCCGCCCAGTCCGTGGGCGTTGTCCTCGATCACGCAGATGCCGTGTCGACGCGCGATGTCGTTGATCGTGTCCATCTCACAGGCGACGCCGCCGTAGTGGACTACCACGATTGCCTTGGTGCGCGGCGTGATGGCTGACTCGATCTGGGCTTCGTCGATGTTCAACGTGTCGGGACGGCAGTCGACGAACACCGGGATGGCGCCGCGCAGCACATAGGCATTTGCCGTCGACACGAAGGTGAATGACGGCATGATCACCTCGTCGCCTTCGACGAGATCCAGCAGCAGCCCCGACATCTCGAGCGCGTGCGTGCACGAGGTGGTCAGCAGGCAGCGCGCACCGCCGACCAGACCTGAAATCAGCTCTGAGGCACGCGCCGTGAACGGACCGTCGCCGGTGAGGAACCGTGAAGACATCGATTCGGCGAGGTAGGTGTCTTCGCGGCCCGTCAGATAGGCGATGTTGAACGGGATCCGGGGTTTGAGGGTCTCCACACGGGAAGTCTAGGGGCTGGTGCGGCGTGCACCAGTAGGTTGGTCTTGTGCCTGAGGTCGAGCTGGGATTCCCCCGTACATATGTCGAGTTCACCAATCCGAGCGACGAGTCAGAGGTCTTTCGCTGTGATCTGACCTGGCTCACCTCACGCTGGACCTGCATCTTCGGCGCCGGCTGCCCCGGCATCTACGAGACCAGTCCCGAGGCCGGGTGCTGCACCCTCGGCGCGCACTTCGCCGACGACGATGACGCCAAGCGGGTCGGTGCCGTCATGGAGAAATTGACGCCCGAGCAGTGGGAGCGTCACGACGAGGGCCACGCCAACGGTTGGACCGAGAAGGACGATGAGGGCGAGCTCAAGACGCGCGCCTTCGAGGGAGCCTGCATCTTCCACAACTCCCGCGATTTCGAGGGTGGTTACGGATGCGCCCTGCACGGCTATGCGCTGGCCGAGGGGCTCAAGCCTCACACCACCAAGCCGGACGTGTGCTGGCAGCTGCCGTTGCGTCGGCAGTTCCGCGATGTCGATCGCGGCGACGGATCCACCTACACCGAGGTGCAGATCGGCGAATACACCCGCGCCGGCTGGGGCCCTGGCGGAGCCGACCTCGAGTGGTACTGCTCGTCCAACACCGAGGCGCACGTCGGCATGGAGCCGGTTTACGTCTCCAACCGGGATGAGCTGACCGAGCTCATGGGCGAGGACGGCTATCGCGAGCTCGTCCGGCAGTGCGAGGCACATGAGGCCGCCGGATCTCCGAACACGCACCCCGCATCTATGTGACCTGCAATACACCACAGCGATTTCTCACGAATCGGTCACCCCCCGAAAGCCCGCAAGTCCCGTCAGGCAACAATGCCGTATGCACCTCGATCACGTCTCCTTCGCCGTCGGCGCTGACGGCCTCGCAGGCACGACAGCCAACCTCGCAGAGCTGCTCGGAGCCCCCTTCATCGACGGCGGCGCGCACCCGCGATTTGGCACGCGCAACATGATCCTGCCGCTCAAGAACCACCAATACCTCGAGGTTGTCGAAGTCCTCGACCACCCCGCCGCCGACAAGGCCGCGTTCGGACAGGCCGTACGCGAGCGCTCGGACGCAGGCGGCGGCTGGCTCGGCTGGTGCCTCGCGGTCGACGACATGACCGAGGTCGAGAAGCGCATGGGTCGCCACGCCGTGCCCGGCAATCGTCGCCGCCCCGATGGCTTCAACCTCGAGTGGCGCCAGATCGGCACCAGCGGCATGCGGTCCGATCCTCAGCTGCCGTTTGTGATCAGCTGGGACATTGACGCCGCCGAGCACCCGTCCGAGAGTGCCGACACCGACATCGCGCTCACGGCGCTCGACATCGCCGGAGACCCGCAACGTCTTGCCACCTGGCTGGGCGAACCAGCGGTCGAGGCGCTCGACGGGATCGAAGTGCGGTGGGTCGCCCCGCACGGCACACCCGGCATCCTCGCAGCGGAGTTCGCGACGCCCAACGGCAGCGTACGGATCTGACGTCCCGTCGGCGAGGCCGTCGCGTCCGCCTGCGCCACTGATCAGCACGGCCCAGCACCAGCTTCTTCGCCTCCAAGCTGTCAAGCCCGGCCATCCCGTGACCGCCCATTTGGGTGGCACATCGGGGTGCTCCGGAATGCCCCATTTGCTGCTCGGTATACCCCCAGGGGTATGTGCTACGTTAGGTGAGTTCGCATCTGGGTACGACGAACAGACCCAGCAAGCCGAGGCGGCACTCGTGCCGCAGGACGGATGAGTCGATGACAGACATTGATCTGGACCAGACCGAAGGCGCCCTGAAGGACGGCGGCGCCGCGGTGGTCGACGTACGCGAGCCCGCGGAGTACGCCGAGGGACACGTTCCGGGAGTGGTTCACATCCCGATGGCGCAGCTACCCGCCCGCGCGGCCGAGCTGGACCGTGACAAGCCGGTGTACGTCATCTGCGCTTCCGGCAATCGCAGCAGCGCCATGGCTGACTTCCTGACCTCTGCGGGCTTCCAGGCATACTCCGTCGCCGGCGGCACCAAGGCCTGGGCCGAGTCCGGGCGCCCCATCGAGAGGAGCTGAACGATGACCACAGACTCCACCACCACGGACCTTGCCGTCCTCACGATCGAGACACCCAGCCTGGGTGACCGCACCTACCTGATCCACGACGGCGAGGTCGCCTGCGTGATCGACCCCCAGCGCGACATCGATCGAGTGACCGACCTGCTCGACCAGCACGGTGTGCGCCTGACACACGTGTTCGAGACGCACATACACAACGACTATGTGACGGGTGGGCTCGCGCTGGCGGAGGCCACCGGAGCCGCCTACTTCGTGAACGCCGACGACGAGGTCTCGTTCGATCGCACCCCGATCAGCGATGGCGACACGATCGAGGTCGGTGAGCGCATCCGCATCACCGCGCTGGCCACCCCAGGGCACACGTTCACCCACCTCTCCTACGTGCTCACCGACGCCAAGACCGGGTCCGGTGTCGAGGATTCAGCAGGTGTCTTCTCCGGCGGATCCCTGCTCTTCGGCGCGACAGGCCGACCCGATCTGCTCGGCGACGAGCACACCCACGAGCTCGCTCGTCACCAGCACGCCTCGGCCCAGCGCCTGGCCAACCTGGTGCCAGACTCCGCTGCGGTGTTTCCCACGCACGGCTTCGGTTCGTTCTGCGCGGCGAGCCAGTCCGATGCGACCGACTCGACGATCGGCCAGGAAAAGAAGACCAACCCGGTGCTGACCCAGGACGAGGAGACGTACGTCCGCGAGCTCATCGACGGGCTCGGCGCCTGGCCTGCCTACTACGTCCACATGATGCCGCTCAACACGTCCGGACCGGACGCCCCGGACCTGACGACACCCAAGAGTGCCGACGCCGAAGAGCTGGAGCGCCGGATCAAGGAGGGCGAGTGGGTCGTGGATCTGCGCAACCGGACCGCCTTTGCGGCCGGACACGCCCCAGGTTCGCTCAACTTCGGCCTCGACGGCGGATTCGCCACCTACCTGGGCTGGCTCATTCCGTGGGGCACGCCGCTCAACCTCCTCGGCAACAGTGCTGAAGACGTGGCGGAGGCCCAGCGCGAGCTGGTCCGGATCGGCATCGACCGCATCGAGTCCCAGGCCACGGGTGACCCCACCGCGTGGTCGGTCGGCGAGCCGGTGTCATTCCCCACGGCAACATTCGCCGACCTCGCGCAGGTTCGTCACCACCGCCAGGTCGTGATCCTCGACGTTCGCCGGACTGAGGAGTACGAGTCCGCACGCATCGACGGCGCGGTGAACGTTCCGCTGCATGAGCTGCCGGAGCGGGTCGGGGACGTACCCGAGGGCGAGGTCTGGGTGCACTGCGCAGGCGGCTACCGCGCCTCGGTGGCGGCCTCGCTGCTCGATGCAAACCACCGGAAGCTGGTGGCCATCGACGACTCGTTCGACAACGCAAAAGAGGTCGGCCTCCACCTGGTCGGGGACGATCAACCCGACGACGAATCCACCTGATGACGCTAGTCCTCGCACTCGCCGCGGGGGTCTTGATCGGCCTGAGCCTCGGGGCGCTGGGTGGGGGTGGCTCCATCCTCGCCGTCCCGGTTCTCGTCTACCTGCTCGACCAGACACCGGCTCAGAGCACGACCGGCTCGTTGGTGGTGGTCGGCGTGACCTCCCTGCTCGGCGCCGTGACCGCATACCGGTCAGGTGACGTGCTGCTGTGGCGCGGAATCGGATTCGGTGGGGTCGCGATCGCGGGTGCGGCTGCCGGGTCCGTGGCCGCGACGCTCGTCTCGCCGGAGGTGCTGATGGCATCTTTCGCGGCACTCATGCTCGTGGTTGCGATCGCGATGTTGGTGCGCCTCGTCCGCCATGGACGGCGCGCGGACGGTGATGCCAGCGAGAACACGGAGCCCGTCATCTCGTTCAGCCCGACATTTCAATGTCGTTGCCCGTTGGCGATGAAGGTCTTGGCCACCGCTACCGTCGTCGGTCTGCTGACCGGCTTTCTCGGTGTGGGTGGCGGCTTTCTCGTCGTCCCTGCCCTGATGCTGGTGCTGTCGACGCCGATTCGGTACGCCGTCGGCACTTCGCTCGTCGTGATCACCGTGACCAGTGCTGCTGCGCTGGCGGTGCGAGTCGGCAGTGCCGGCCACCCCGACTGGATCCTCGTCACCGCGTTGACCACGGCCTCGGCCATCGCCGCCGTGGTGGGCGCACGCCTGGCCAAGCACGTCGACACTCGTCACCTCTCCATGGCATTTACCGCTCTGGTGCTGGTCGTGGCCGTCTACACGGCGACTCAGGCCGTCCCGGCACTCATCTGATCAGGACTGTCATACCGCTCGCCTAGGCTGGCGCCATGGCGACCACCAAGACAGCGCGACCCGGCTACCGCTGCGCCGATTGCGGCTGGACGACCGGCAAGTGGGTGGGCCGCTGCGGTGAGTGCCAGGCCTGGGGCACGGTCGACATCGCCGCTCCGGCGCGCACGGGCCGCACCAAGGCCGCGCCAGTCGCTTCGCCGGCCATACCGATCAGCCAGGTCACGATCGAGTCGGCTCGTTCGACGACATCTGGCATCGGTGAGCTCGACCGCGTTCTCGGCGGCGGAGTCGTGCCCGGTGCCGTTCTGCTGCTCGCGGGCGAGCCCGGGGTCGGCAAGTCGACGCTGCTGCTTGAGGTCGCGGCCCGATGGGCTCGCGCCGGTCGGCGCACCCTCTACGTGTCGGGCGAGGAGTCGGCCGCCCAGGTGCGCCTGCGCGCTGAGCGTACGGGCGCCGTCCACGACCTGCTCTATCTCGCCGCCGAGACAGACCTCGGCGCTCTGCTCACTCACGTGGAGACTGTGAGGCCGGGGCTCCTGATCGTCGACTCGGTCCAGACGATTGGCTCGGCCGATGTCGACGGCGTGCCTGGTGGGGTGACCCAGGTGCGCGAGGTCGCCTCAGCGGTGATCCAACGCTCCAAGCAGGAAAACATCGCGACTCTTCTGGTCGGCCATGTCACCAAGGACGGCTCAGTTGCCGGTCCGCGTGTGCTCGAACACCTCGTCGACGTGGTGCTGCAGTTCGAAGGTGATCGCAGCTCACGTCTGCGGTTGCTCCGCGCCGTCAAGAACCGCTTCGGCCCCGTCGACGAGATCGGCTGCTTCGACCTGGTCGATGACGGCATCATCGAAGTCCCTGATCCGACCGGGCTGTTCCTGTCCCGACATGAGACTCCCGTGCCCGGCACCTGCGTCACCGTCACGATGGAGGGTCGGCGACCTCTCCTCGCCGAGGTGCAGGCGCTGAGCGTCGAGACACCTAACCCGTCACCGCGTCGGACGTCCAGCGGCCTCGACTCCTCCCGGGTCGCCATGATCCTGGCGGTGCTGACCAAGCACTGCCGCATCGATCTCTCCCGCCATGACGTCTACACCGCCACGGTCGGCGGCGCCCGGCTCACCGACCCGTCCGTGGACCTTGCTGTCGCGATCGCCACGGCGTCGGCGCACAGCGGACTCGCCGCACCGGCAGACCTGGTCGCATTCGGCGAGGTCGGCCTGGCGGGCGAGGTGCGCAAGGTCAGCAACCTCAAGGTGCGGCTGCGCGAGGCGGAACGCATCGGGTTCAAGCGTGCCGTCGTGCCGGCTGGATCAGAGGGCCTCGACGATTTCACGGGCTCCCTGACGATCACCGCGGTGCAGACCATCGCCGAGGCGGTCAGCTGCCTCAATTCGCGCCCTCCCCACTGACACGCCCTACACTGTGACGGACTCATATGAGGGAGCGAAAAGCACGATGGTGACCCCTGCAGATCGCGGCGTGGACAAGCCCGACTCCGCAGCGAGGCTGCGCGCCACGCTGGCTTCTGTCGCGCCCGGAACAGCGCTGCGCGAGGGCCTGGAGCGAGTCCTGCGCGGCCGCACCGGCGCGCTCATCGTCGTCGGCCACGACCGACAGATCGAGGCCATTTCGACCGGTGGTTTCCGTCTCGACGTCCCGTTCACCGCAACGGGCCTTCGCGAGCTCGCCAAGATGGACGGCGCGATCATTCTCGACTCCGCTGCCAGCCGCATCCTGATGGCCGGCGTGCACCTCATGCCTGACCCGTCGATCTTCACCGAGGAGTCCGGCACCCGACACCGCACCGCCGACCGGGTGGCGCGCCAGACGAGCGTTCCGGTGATCTCGGTTTCTGCCTCGATGCACATCATCGCGCTCTACCAGGACGATCTGCGCCGTGTGCTCGAGGAGACCGCGGCGGTGCTGGGCCGTGCCAATCAGGCGCTGCAGACTCTTGAGCGCTATCGCAACAGGCTCGATGAGGTGTCCGACGCCTTGTCGGCTCTTGAGATCGAAGACCTCGTGACGGTGCGTGACGTCGCCGCGGTCGCCCAGCGGCTCGAGATGGTGAGCCGCATCGCCGGCGAGATCGACACCTACGTCCTGGAGCTCGGCACCGACGGACGCCTCCTCGGCCTCCAGCTCGACGAGCTCATCGGTGGCGTCGACACCGAGCGTGAGCTGATCATCCGCGACTACATGCCGACCGGCCGCCGCGCTCGAACGACCGAGGCCGTCCTGGCAGCATTGGCCGACATCCCCTCCCCCGATCTCGTCGATCTCGGCACCGTCGCACAAGCGCTGCGCATCGGATCGGTCGACAACCTCGACAGCCCGCTGTCGCCACGGGGCTATCGACTTCTCGCCCGCATCCCGCGCCTACCATCATCGGTGGTTGACGGCCTCATCGAGCACTTCGGTTCCCTGCAAAAGCTGCTGGCCGCCAGCATGGACGACCTGCAGATCGTCGAAGGTGTTGGTGACCTGCGTGCCCGCGGTGTTCGGGAGGGTCTCTCCCGCCTGGCCGAGTCCAGCATCCTCGAGCGCTACGTCTGACCGGACCACCGAACTATCGGACGGCCATCCGAAAGGTGAGCCATCCGTCGCCGAGGTCTTCGACCGCTCGAGCACCGGCGTCGAGAACCGCGACCGGCCCCGACCCCGCCATTACTCGCCCGGAGGCTTGGTCGTCGTCTTGGGTGTCAGCGTTGCGGTCGGCTTGGGCTTGGGCGCCGGATTGAGCGTGAATGTGGTCTTGCCCGGTTCGCCGCCCAACGTGCCGGCCTGAATCGTGTACTTGCCGGGCGTTGCGAATCCCTCCTTCGCCGAGCACTTGCTGCCAGAACCGCGACCAGACCAGCTGGCCTGGGCCAGAGTCGCCCAGCCCGGTGAGATCGCCACCGGGGCGGTCAGCAGGGAGGTCTTGCACACGGTCGAGTCCCAGACCGCGACCTTGTTGGCACTGATCACGACGAGCAGGTCTGCGGCTGACGGTGTGAGGGTGCACGCCGTGGTCTCGGTCGAGCTGACGACCAGACCGATCACCACGGCGGTCTGGGTGAGCTGGCCGGAGCTGACCGTCGGCGTCACTCGGATCTTCTCCGGATCGCAGCCGCGCGTGGCGCTCACGAGCTTCACGGACAGGACACCTTCGGTCGGCGCGGGTACCGGCGCCGCCTTGGTGGTCGCCGTCGCCGTCGGTTTGGGCTCCGCCTTGGGTTCTCCCCCTCCACCAAAGACCTGCGTGCCGATCCAGATCAGGGCGATGACAATGGCGATGAACAACAACCGACGCCGCCAGTAGATCTCCGCAGGCAACCGTCGCTGGCTCACAACGCCACGCTAGTCGGCGAGCGCCCCCGTGCGAAGATCGACGCGCCATGACGTCCCGCCCAGCAAAGATCCCGCCCGAAGTCGTCGAGCAACTACACGACGCCATCATCGGCTGGTTCGACCGCGAGGCCAGGGACTTGCCGTGGCGCCGAGATGCCTCGCCGTGGGCGGTCATGGTCTCGGAGTTCATGCTCCAGCAGACGCCCGTTTCCCGAGTGCTTCCGGTCTACGAGGCGTGGATCCAGCGCTGGCCCACCCCCACGGCGATGGCCAAGGCTTCGACCGGAGACGCCGTACGGGCCTGGGGGCGACTCGGCTATCCGCGGCGCGCCCTGCGGTTGCACGCCGCGGCGACAGCCATGGTCGCCGACCATGACGGCGAGGTCCCCAGGTCTCACGAGGAGTTGATGGCGCTGCCGGGCGTCGGCGAATACACCGCGGCAGCCGTGGCGTCCTTCGCGTACGAGCAACGCCATGTCGTGTTGGACACCAACGTCCGTCGAGTGTTTGCACGCATTGCTGCTGGCGTGCAGTTCCCAGCACCGTCGGTGACTGCTGCCGAACGGACGCTGGCCACGAGCCTGTTGCCGGACCACGACGCCCATCGGTGGGCGGCCGCGACCATGGAGCTGGGCGCCCTGGTCTGCTCAGCGCGCACGCCCGCGTGCGCCGAGTGTCCGGTGGCCGATGTGTGCCGTTGGCGAGCTGCGGGCTATCCAGAACATGAGGGGCCGCCCCGCCGCGGGCAAGCCTGGGATGGGACGGACCGCCAGTGTCGCGGCCAGCTCCTGGCAGTCTTGCGCGACTCTCCTGTGCCGGTGCCGAAGACCCAGCTCGACCTGGTCTGGCCAGATGCCATCCAGCGCGAGCGTGCACTTGACGGGCTGGTGGCCGACGGGCTCGTCGAACCACTCGACGACGACTTCTACGGGTTGCCGACGTAGCCAAACCTCAAGATGTCGGCACTTATCGACCTTCCCGGGCGCTCCGGAAGCCAACAAGTGCCGACATCTTGGTCGTGCGGGTTATTCGGCGGCGG
>CAVXBP010000001.1:0-20865 GCA_963760105.1 uncultured Actinomycetota bacterium | reverse complement strand
GAACCTGTGACCTCTGGGTTATGAGCCCAGCGAGCTACCGAGCTGCTCCACCCCGCGTCGCTCTGCACACTTTACGGGGCGGTGACCCACGGATCAAATCCGGGGGTCACCGCCCACGCGAGCGCTGCTACTTCGAGGCGTCGACGACCTTGCGGGCCGCGTCGATCGAATCGCCCATCTGGTTGATGCGTTTCTGGTACGTCGCGAGATCACCCTTCTTGAGAGCGTCCTGGGCCTGGTCGTAGTACGTCGCGGCGTCCTCGAGCAGCTGTGACGCGGTCTTGGCCGTACCGGGCTCTGTCGGAGTCGTCGGTGTGCCTTCGTCGGGCGCCGATCCCTCCTCGAGACCGAGCGCCACGCGCAACGCCTCGTCGAGGGTGGTGCCGAAGCCGACATCTCCACCGAATGACGCAATGACGAACTGGAGCACCGGATAGGAGCCCTCGACCGCACTACGCCTGATGTAGACCGGCTGGACGTACAACAGGCTGTTGCCCACGGGCAGCGTCAGCAGGTTGCCGGGCTGGATCGTGGCATCAGACTGGCGATACTGCAGCAACGCCTGCGAGACACCCTTGTCGGTGTTGAACGCGTTGGCGATCTGGCTCGGACCCGGCACCTGGGTGTCGCTGGGCAGCTGCAGGATCTGCATCTTGCCGTAGTTCTCGGTGTCGGTCGCCTCGGAGTTGACCGAGACGAACGCCGCGAGGTTCTGACGACTGTTGGGCAGGTAGACGCTGGTGACCGAGAACTTCGGCACGTCCTCCCCCGGCCTGGCGGTCGACAGGTAGTAGGGCGGCTGAAGTGCATCGGTCTTGACGGCTGGGTCCTCGGGGACCTTCCAACGCTCGCCGTCCTCATAGAACGTCTGCGCATCCGTCACGTGGTAACGCTGCAGCACATCGCGCTGCACCTTGAACAGGTCAACGGGGTAGCGCAGGTGCTCGAGCAGCGCGTCGCTGATCGCAGTCTTGGGCTCGACAGCGTCGGGGAACACCTTCATCCACGTCTTGAGCACCGGATCCTTGGTGTCCCACTCGTAGAGCTTGACCGAGCCGTCATAGGCATCGACGACGGCCTTGACCGAGTTGCGCATGTAGTTGACCTGGTCGGTCGGCAACGCGGCCTGCGACTGTCCCTCGGTCAGGGTGTCGGCGGTGGCCTCCTTGAGCGAACGGTGCTCTGAGTTGGGGTATGAGTTGCTGGTCGTGTAGCCATCGACGACCCAGACGACGCGGCCATCGACGACCGCGGGGTAAGGATCGCCATCGACGGTCAGCCACGGGGCGACCTTCTCGACGCGCTCACGCGGTTCGCGGTCGTACAGGATCTTTGACGACGCGTTGACCCGGTTGGACAGCACGATCTTGGGCTCAGCGAACTTGAACGCATAGAGCGCCTTGTTGAAGATGCCGCCGATCGGGATGCCTCCCTTGCCGTCGTAGGTGTTCTGGGTTGCATCTTCCTTGTCGTTGCTACCCGTGGCACCACCACGCGGGATGTCGACCTCGATCGGACTGGCACCCTTGGGCCCACCGACGATCGAGTAGGTCGGCGACTGCTCACCAAAGTAGATGCGCGGAGGGGTCGTGGTCTTGAGCTCGCCGACCGGCGGGATGTCACGCTCGACGAACACCGGCTCACCATTGGGTCCGCGCTGGTTGCCTCGCGCAGCGATGACTCCGTATCCGTGGGTGTAGACCGTGTGGTCGTTGGCCCAGTTGCGCTGCGAGGCCTGCAGACCCGAGAGGTCCAGCTCACGAGCGGCGATCAGAATGTCCTGCGGCTGGTCGTTGCCGCTGAGCTTGTAGCGGTCAACATCAAGCGTCGGGGGCACGGCGTAGTAGCCGCGTACCTGCTGCAGCTGCTCGAACGCCGGCGAGATCAGTGTCGGGTCGAGCAGACGCGTGCTGACGCGCGACTCGGCCGACGTTGCCAGCTCCGCGGGGCTCAACGTGGTGTTGGCCGAGTAGGACTCGACCTCCACATCTGCGACGTCGTACGCCGCTCGCGTCGCGGTGATGTTTCGACCTATGTACTTGCCCTCTTTGTCGGGCTCGGACGGGTTGACCTGGAATCCCTGCATCACCGCTGGCCAGATGGCACCGATCAGGATGGAGGAAACACCGAGAAGTCCCAGGCTCATGGCCGGCAGCGTCCACGAGCGGACGAAGATCGAGGCGAAGAACAAGATGGCACACAGGATCGCGACGTAGATCAGGATGTTCTTGCTGGGGATGCGCGCGTTGGCGTCGGTGTATCCAATGCCGTCGAACAGGCTTGACGTGCCAATCGCCAGACCGAAGCGGTCGAGATAGTAGGAAACCGCCCGCAGCAGCACTCCGAGCCCAACCAGAATGGAGAGGTGGACCTGTGCGGCGCGCGTCAGCTTCGGGCCACGGCCGGCAATGCGAATGCCGCCATAGACATAGTTGACGAACACCACGGCGAGCACCGTGATGACGATCATCGCGAACGAGAACGACGCCAGGAACCTGAACCACGGATAGTCGAAGACGAAGAAGCTGATGTCCTTGCCGAACTGCGGGTCCTTGACACCGAACGACGTGCTGTTGCGCCACATCTTGAACGTGTCCCAGTGGCTGGCGGCGACTGATCCGGCAAAGGCCGTCAGCACGATGCCCACCACGATCAGGACAGGACGCACGATCGGCGTCAGCGCGAGGCGATAGCGGTATGCCGGGTCGTCACGGCGTACGGGCACCGACTCCGGACGGGTCCGGTAGGCGATGTAGAGGTTGGCGACGACGAACAACCCGAAGATCAGTCCCAGGATGAGGAACAAGGAGATGCGCGTCATCAGAACGCTGCGGAACACGTCGCTGTAGCCGACCGACTTGAACCACAGCCGGTCGGTCCACACGCTCGTGAAGATCGAGCCGAGGAACAGCAGCACGGCAAGCGTGACCAGCGTTGGCACCAATACACGGCGCCGTCCGTCGCGCGGCCGCGGCGCGGATTTGGGGCGGGGTGTTCCGAAAATGTCGCTCACGGTGCTCCTGGTCTAGCGTTGGCGGGTGCGACCCTGCAAAAAAGTGCGTGGGGTAAAGACTCTATGTCAGGGTGTGTCGGAGCTGTTCGATCAGCCCGGGCACGAGGTCGGGCCCCTCGAGCAGTTCGGCGGTGGCGGGCTCGCGGGCACGTACGGCACTGTGCGCGGCGCCGTCGCGGGTCACCGCTGCAAGAAGTCGAACCTCACGGCGCTCAGGATGCTCCGCGGCGGTCCTGAGCATCTCGTCGGGATCCTCCGGCAACGCCGCCTCTGCCTCGGGCGGGAGCATGATGCGTTCGATCACGGCTGCACACCCGCTCACTCCGTCAGGCCAGACGATCTCGGTGAGCAGGTCCTCGAGCGGTCGGTCCGCAGGCAGCTCCTGCTCGATGAGCGTGATCTCGCCGGAATCTGAGGCCAGCTGGTCGGCCAAGTCAGGCTGCTTCGTCACCAGGTCGGCCGTCGCCACCAGTGCGAACAAGCGAGGCGCCTGGTCCCAGCCGTCGGCCGCGACGTGCGCCTCGGCCTCCAAAGCCGCGCGGCGAAGCGGCGAGTCGGGCATCAGCTGCACGTCGGAACCTTTGCCTTGTCGTTGTTGGCGAGGGCCTCGAGCGAGCTGATCGCGTCGTCGAGCTTGGAGACCTTGACCAGCACCATCCCGAAGTCGTCACCGTCGGCGGCCTCCGCGCAGTTGGCTGCCGGCACCAGGAAGATGCGCGCGTCATGGTGGGAGGCGCCGGCCATCTTCTGGCGTATGCCGCCAATCGGTCCGACCGTGCCGTCGGGCGAGATCTCGCCGGTGCCGGCGACCTTCTTGCCGCCGGTCAGCGACCCGGGAGTGAGCTTGTCGTAGATCGCCAGCGCGAACATCGTTCCGGCGCTCGGTCCACCGATCGTGCGGCCGACATTGTTGTCGATGCTGAACGGATAGGTGTACTTGGTGCCGAGCGTGACGCCGATGCGCGGGATCTTCGGATTGTCCGAGGCCGGTTTGGTCGTGATCGCAATATCCTGTGCCTTGCCCTTGCGGGTGATCGAGACCGAGATGATGTCTCCGGGCTTGCGCTCGCCGACAGCCTTGACCAGCCCTTCTGCCGAGTCGACCTTGGTCCCGTCGATCCCGGTCACCAGGTCGCCGGCCTTGAGCTTGCCGTCAGCTGCACCGCCCTCGACCACGCCGACAATTTCGGGGGTCCCGGTCACCGTGTAGCCGGCAGCACGAAGTGCCGCGACCCGCGACGAGTCCTTGGAGCTGTCCAGCTGTGCCGCAGACTCCTTGGTCGACTCCTTGGCAGTCTTGTTGTCGGGATAGATCAGCGACTTGGGCACGACGGCGATGTCAGAACTGAAGTAGGCGGTGATGGCCTTGCTCAGAGACACGTTGCTGTCAGCACGCGTCACCGAGACCGTCGTGAAGTCCAGCGTGCCGTCGGTCGGATAGGTCTTGACGTTCTTGTCGAACGTGAACATCGGCTTGCCGTTGAACTCACCGAGGGTGTCGAACGCCGGGCCGGGACGCATCGTCACGTACGGCACGGGTACGAGCAGCGCAACGCAGGCGAGGGCGATGAGGGAGAGCGACGCGACGAGCATCGTCGTGTAGCGGCGACTCAGATTTGACGCTTCGGGCACACCGTGAGCCTAGTCAGTGACAGCAAGACGGCCGGCACCGGACAACAGCTCAGACCCAGGCGGAGTCGCCGGACTCAAACGTCTGGTGCTTCCACACCGCGACGTCGGTCTTGAGCTCGTCGATCAGTCGGCGGCAGGCCTCGAATGCCTGTGCGCGGTGCACGGCGGACGCGGCAACGACCACCGCGAGGTCACCCACCTCCAGATCGCCCACCCGGTGGACAGCTGCAACCGCGATGACGTCGCCCTCGTCGGCTATGCGCTGCGCCACGATCCGGAGTGCATCGAGCGCCGTTGGGTGGGACGAATAGCTGAGCGCCGAGACCTGGGTGCCGTCGTCGTGATCTCGCACCGTGCCGACGAAGACACAGATGCCGCCCGCTGCCGGATCGGTGACGGCGGCGTAGACCTCATCGAGACTCAACGGGGCATCGCGGATGTCGATCAGACGTACCAAGTCCATGGATTTCATAGTAGGGCGATTCACCGTAGGGCGAACATGCGTGGAGTCCCATGACCGGGTGGCTACTGTTGAGGCATGTCCGAGGACGAGAACGACGACCCGCAGAACGACCCCCAGAACCCGTTTGCCGGAACGCCGATGGAGCAGATCTTCGGCGCGTTCGCCGGGGGGCAGGTCGACATGAGCCAGATCATGGGCCAGATGCAGAAGATGTTCGCCCCGCACGAGGGCAGCGTCAACTTCGAGCTCGCCAAGGACGTGGCGCGTCATACCGCAGCCGCGGCCGGCGCCGATCCGTCGCCGAACGCCGCACAGCAGGGCGCCGTCGACGACGCCGTACGTCTCGCAGAGTTGTGGCTCGACACCGCCACGAACATCCCCGCCGGCGCCACCACGTCGACTGCGTGGAGCCGTGCCGAGTGGATCGAGGCGACAGCTGGCACCTGGCAGACGCTCGTCGAACCCATCGCCCAGCACGTGGTCAGCGCCATGGCCGACGCATTGCCCGAGGAGGCCAAGGCCATGGCCGGCCCGCTGATGGGCATGCTGTCGCAGGCCGGCGGAGCCATGTTCGGCCAGCAGGTTGGTCAGGCGCTCGGTGGGCTGGCCGGTGAAGTTGTCTCCTCGACCGATATCGGCTTGCCGCTCGGACCCGACAGAGTTGCCGCCGTGCTGCCCGAAGGGGTCAAGGCATTCGGCGAAGGTCTGCAGCACCCCGCGGCTGACGTCATGTTGTACGTCGTCCTGCGCGAGTGCGCGCATCACCGGTTGTTCCAGCACGCATCGTGGCTGCGGCCCGCGTTGATCGGAGCGGTCGAGGAGTTCGGCCGCGGCACCCGCATCGACGTGTCGGCGATCGAGTCACAGATCCGCGACATCGACCCGACCCGCCCCGAGGCGATCCAGGAAGCGATGAGCGGCGGACTGTTCGAGCCCGAGAGCACGCCCGAGCAGCTCAAGGCGCTCGAGCGGCTGGGCACGATGCTTGCCCTGATCGAGGGCTGGGTCGATGAAGTCGTCGCACAGGCCACCAAGGACCGTATGCCCGCTGCGGCGCCGTTGGCCGAGGCCATGCGTCGCCGTCGCGCCGCAGGCGGTCCGGCCGAGCAGACGTTCGCGTCACTGGTCGGCCTCGAGCTTCGCCCCCGCAAGCTCCGCGAGGCGGCCACGCTCTGGGCGGCACTGCGCGACCGTCAGGGCACCGACGCACGCGATGCCCCGTGGAGCCACCCTGACCTGATGCCCTCTACCGCCGATCTCGATGATCCGCTGGGCTTCGCGCAGGGCGAGACGCGTACCGAGAGCGACGACGCATTCGACGCTGCTCTCGGCGAACTTCTCGACGCGCCCCGCGACGAATCCCCGTCTGATCCTCAGCCGGACACCCGCCCCGACCAAGAGGGCACAGAAGACGAGTGATGCTTCATGCCGACGCGCACCGTGCGCTCACTGAATGGACAGCACCGGATGGCGAGCAGGAAAGCCTGCGACTCGCCTACCTAGATCACCTCGACGAGCACCCTGACGCGACGTCGCGCGATTGTCACCCCGATCACCTGACAGCGAGTGCGTTGGTCTTCTCCGCCGACCACCAGCGCGTGCTGCTCACACTGCACCACGTCATCAAGCGGTGGCTGCAAACCGGCGGCCACTGTGACCCGGAGGACGAGAGCCTCTCGGCCGCGGCGCTTCGTGAGGCACATGAGGAGAGCGGGATCGCCGGTCTGACCATCGACCTCGTCCCGGTGCTTCTGTCACGTCACGAGGTGCCGTCCTGCGGACCGATCAGACCATCGCACCATCTCGACGTGCAGTACGTCGCCGTCGCCCCGGCCGCCGCGCAGCACATCATCAGCGACGAGTCCGACGAGCTGGAGTGGTTTGAGCTCGACGACCTGCCTGCCGACACCGATCAATCGGTGCGGGCGCTCATCGCTGCTGGAACGACACGCCTTCGAGGAACCCCTTAGCCTTCGCCGCCTCCGGGTAGGCGTCGACCAGCGCCCAGAAGCTCTTGCTGTGGTTGGGCTCGATCAGATGCGCAAGCTCGTGCACCAGCACATAGTCGACGACATAGGACGGCATGCCCTTGAGCCGGTCGGACAAGCGGATGCTGCGGTCGCCGCTGCTGCACGATCCCCATCGCGCGTTCTGGTTGGACACCCATCGAACTGACAGAGGCTCCGCCTTGCCCTCAAGCCATCGCCCGGACAGTGCCGTCGCGCGGGCCTGAAGCTCGTCGTCGCTGGGTCGTACGCGCTGCTCGCGACGATCGAGACGTGCGACGAGGCTGCGGACAACCCGCTCCTCCTCCGCAGCCGACATGTTGGCCGGCACCAGCACAATCGTCTTGTCGCCCTCACGGCGCGCGCTGACGGTCCGCTTGCGTCGACGACTCCGCCGGACCTCGACCTCACCCATAGCGTCGAACCTATCGTTCAGGCTCGACATTTTTTTCGTCCACAACGGCTCCTGTGCGTTTGCGCAGGTCACCCCGCGGTGTCCACACCTGGCCCGGACGACCGCCCACAGGTTGTGCACCGAACACCCCCGCGGTGTCCACACCCGTCCCCCGCGATCCCCACAATTTGTCCCCATTGTTATCCACAGGCGTGGACAACAGTCTTGCCAATTCGCTTGACGGTGACCATGCCCAGACCTAGCGTGAGCGCCAATCGAGGCTCTCGGCAGAGCGCGCAGGGGAAGGCACGTTCCGCCGGGAGCCTCTTTTGGATCAAAATCGGCCGAAACTCTCCGCCGCAACTCGCCGGAGAGTTTTACGCTCAGCTGAGCGTGAAATGGCACTTCCCCGCGTACGCTCAGAATCACTAGCAACACAACGGCAAGGAGGCCGCAATGTCAGAAACATGGAGTGGCGATTTCTACTGCGTCAAGTGCAAGGAAAAGCGCGAGACGTCAGGCGAGGTCCACGTCAGTGACAAGGGCACTCGTATGGCCAAGGGCATCTGCCCGGTCTGTGGCACGAAGCTCAACCGGATTCTCGGCAAGGCCTGAGTCCCGCACCTTCCCCGAACTTCGATAGAGGCGGCCCGCACCATGCGGGCCGCCTTTGTTGTGCCCGGACGCGCTGCGGCTGGTTGTGGATGCGCCGCTGGCCCAGAGCTCGACCAGGCGTCACGCTGTCGCCATGACCTTCCGCCCCGTCCTTCGACCCGGTGCGCCACTGCTGCGCCGCGACGGTTCGAACCTGCAGGTCGGCACATCGCCCGGCGTCGTCATCGCCGATCAGCCCGGCCTGATGCCCTTGCTCCGCCTCACCGACGGGACGCGTGATGTCGAACGGTTGACGGCCTATGCACGCACCAACATCCCTGAGCTCGACTGTGATGTCGCCGCCCTCATGCGCGAGCTGCTGGCACTCGGGGTCGTCTTCGACTCCTCGCGATGGAGCGCCCCACATCGTCGCGGGCTCGACGCCGAGGCCAGGCACGCCGACCTGAGCGCTCTCGACCCGGCGCGACTGGCCGGTCGTCCGGTCTTTCGGCTCGCCTTCCATGCCGACCCCGCGGCCGAGCCGATCGTCGAGGCCACGCGAGTCATCCTGCACGCCTCAGGCGTCAGGATGCTCGACTCCACCGATCCAGATCTCTTGGTCATCGTCTCGGTCGGAGAACCATCACGCGCGGTGTTCGAGCGACCCACGTTGTCGGGACTCGCCCACCTGCTCGTCGTGATCGACGAAGACCGCGTACGGCTGGGCCCCCTCGTCCTTCCGGGTCGTACGCCCTGCGTGGCGTGCCACGACCTGCACCGGGCCGACTGGGACCGCGCGTGGAACGCTCTCCTCCCCCAGCTCGGCCGTTACACCGGAGTGCTCACCCCGCCGGCGCTCGACGCCGTGACCACCCACACCGCCGCGGTCGAGCTCGCCGTCGAGGTGCTGGCCCACTGCGACGGTCGAGGCACGCGCACGATCGGCCAGTTCCTCGCGGTCGGACCCGGCCACGACGAACGAAGCCTGTGGCCACTCACGTTCCATCACGGCTGCGCGTGCGACCTTCTCAGCGCCGCCTGACAAGGGACGGCCGACTATCCTGTTGAGGTGGGAGACAAACCCGAGGGTCGGCCGTTGAGCGGGAGTGCGTTTGCACGCACGGCTCGGCTTGCGTCATTGCCCGTCGGATTCGCAGGACGGACGACGATCGGCGTCGGCAAGCGCATCGCCGGTGCTCCCGCCCAGGCCGTGCTCGACGAGGTCCAACGGCGTACCGCCGATCAGATCTTCGCAGTCCTCGGGCAGCTCAAGGGCGGGGCGATGAAGTTCGGCCAGGCCATGAGCATCTTCGAGGCAGCACTGCCTGACGAGCTGATCGGCCCCTACCGCGAGACCCTGACCAAGCTGCAGGACTCCGCGCCGCCCATGCCTCCCGGCGTCGTGCACCGCGTGATGGCCGAGCAGTTCGGTGTCGACTGGCGCGAACAGTTCCCGACGTTCGGTGACGCGCCAGCGGCCTCCGCATCGATCGGCCAGGTTCACCGAGCCACCTGGCACGACGGCCGCGAGGTCGCGGTCAAGATCCAATACCCCGGAGCAGCCAAGGCTCTGACGGCTGACCTGCGACAGATCGGACGGATGGCACGCCTGTTCGGCATCCTGGCTCCCGCGCTCGACGTCAAACCACTGATCGCCGAACTGCAGGACCGCGTCGCCGAGGAGCTCGACTACTCGCTCGAGGCCGGTGCGCAGAGCGTGTTCGCCGGCGCATTCGCCGATGATCCCGAGGTCGTCATCCCCGAGCCACTGGCGCACACCGAGCGTGCTCTGGTCTCGACCTGGCTCGACAGTGACTCGTCCTTGGCGCAGATCATCACGTCGGGCACGCAGGAAGAGCGGGACCGCTACGGCGAGGCGTACGTACGGTTCTTGTTTGCCGGGCCGGAGCGCGCCGGCATGCTGCACGCCGATCCACATCCCGGCAACTTCAGGATCATGCCTGACGGCCGACTTGGCGTCGTCGACTTCGGTGCCGTCGCCCGACTGCCCGAGGGTCTCCCCGAGTCGATGGGGCGACTTCTGCGCCTCGTCGTCGACGGCGACTTCGAAGCCGTGGTCGCCGGATTGCACGACGAGGGGTTCCTCAAGCGTGGTGTCGATCTCGACGCGGACACGATTGCCCGCTATCTCGGTCCCTTCGCCGAGCCTGCGCGGGTCGAACGGTTCACGTTCAGCCGCGAGTGGATGCGCGAGCAGATGCTTCGTGTCAGCGCGCCCACTGCCGAAGGCATGGGCACCGCCCTGAAGATCAATCTCCCTCCGCAGTATCTGCTGATCCACCGGGTGTGGTTCGGCGGCATTGGCGTGCTCAGCCAGCTCGGTGCCTCCGCCCCGTTCCGGGACGTCATAGAAGAGTCCCTCCCCGGGTTCGCGTGAGCCACGACGTTTCGACCGGCTCAACGACCGACCGTTGAGCACCTCGTTCAAGCAGCGGCAGACCGCCCCGTGTTCAAGCAGCGGCAGACCGCCCCGTGTTCAAGCAGCGGCAGACCGCCCCGTGTTCAAGCAGCGGCAGACCGCCCCTTGAGCCTGTCGAAAGGGCTTGGTCTCCACGTCGTTTCGACAGGCTCAACGACCGGGCAGCAGAGCACCCAGCCCCCCGGGGCGGTGGCTAGCCCTGTACGAGCGCCAGGACTGAGTCGGCGTACTTCTCCAGCTTGGCTGGGCCGATGCCGGGAACAGCCGCCAGCGCGGTCTCATCGGTTGGCTTGACCTCCGCGATCGACTGCAATGTCGCGTCAGTGAAGATCACATAAGCCGGCTTGGCCTGCTCGGCGGCCTCGGTGGTCCGCCATGCGCGCAGTCGCTCGTAGAGTGCCTCGTCATAGGTGGGCGGACAGTCCTCGCAGCGACCGAGCTTGCGGTCTGCCACCGCGAGGACGGTGTTGCAGACGCGACATTTGGCCACCTTGCGATCGCGTGGCTGCTTGGCGGTCTGCCGGGCGTCGTGGTTGGCAGGCAGCAGCGTGTCGAGGAAGCGCGTCGGTCCGCGGTTGCCGCGTCCACCACGTCTGCGGGTCGTGGCCCAGGAGATCACCAGGTCGTGCCGAGCCCGGGTCAGGCCGACGTAGAAGAGTCGGCGCTCCTCCTCGATCGCCTCCGGCGTCTCGGCATGGACGCTCGGCATCATTCCTTCGTGCATGCCGACGCAGAAGACCGCATCCCATTCGAGTCCCTTGGCCGAGTGCAGCGTCGCCAGCGTCACGCCGTCGGCGGCAGGGGCGTGAGCCTGCTCGGCCCTGCGCTCGAGATCGGCGACCAGTGCGCTGAGGTCGGCGTCCGGGTCAGCGGTGACCAGATCGGCCGCCATCGACACGATGGCGTGGAGCGACTCCCATCGATCGCGCACGGCTCCGGCACCGGTCGGTGGCTGATCGGTGTGTCCCATGCTCGACAGCACCGAGCGCACCTCTCCGACGAGGTCGCCGCCGCCCTCGCCGGCGCGAGCAGCTCCGCGCAGCAGGGCGACTGCCTGACGGACCTCGGCGCGGTGGAAGAACCCCTCAACGCCTCGCAACACGTAGGGCACACCGTGCTCACCGAGCGCTTCTTCGAACGTCTCGGACTGGGCGTTGATGCGGAACAGGATCGCCATTTCCTTGTAGGCGACGCCGCGTCGATGCATCAGGGCGATCTCACTCGCGACGGCGGCAGCTTCGGCCTGCTCGTCGGGGTAGCCGATGTAGGTCACGGGATTGCCGGGCTCCTGTTGGGACTGCAGGCGCACGCCGTCGCCACCCCCGCCGGCCTTGTTGAAGACGGCGTTGGCCGCGGCGACGATCTGCGGGGTCGAGCGGTAGTTGCGGACCAGCTCGAAGCGCTCAGCGTTTGCGTGGCGGCGAGCGAACGAGGTGAGGATCCGAGGCGAAGCCCCGGCGAACGAGTAGATCGTCTGGCGTGGGTCGCCGACGACGCAGATGTCATCACGGCCGCCGAGCCACAGGTCGAGCAACGTCGACTGGAGCGGGTTGACGTCCTGGAACTCGTCGACGACGAACCAGCGGTATTGGCTGCGTACTTGGGCAGCGATCCGTTCGTCGTCGGCCAGGATGGCCGCGGTGACGAGCAGGATGTCCTCCATGTCGATGCGTCCGCGCTCACGCTTGACGTCCTCGTAGGCGGTCAGCACGTTGGCCACCGCGGCGTGGTCGAGGTCGGCAACTTCGCGCCGCGCCGATGCCGCCTGGTCGGCATAGACGGCCGGACGGATGTTGCTGACCTTGGCCCACTCGATCTCCGACGACAGATCGCGCAGCAACGGCGTGTCGGCCCGATGGCCCAGCCGCCTGACGGCCTCGGCGACGAGTGGGAACTTGGACTTGACCACTTCGGGAAGCGCCCCGCCGTAGACGCGCGGCCAGAAGTATTGCGCCTGTCGGAGCGCGGCCGAGTGGAAGGTGCGGGCTTGGACCCCCTCGGCACCCAGCGTTCGAAGTCGTTCGCGCATCTCGTTGGCGGCCTTGCGGGTGAAGGTCACCGCCAACACCTCGGTCGGCTTGTAGACACCGGTGGCCACGCCATAGGCCATGCGATGGGTGATGGCGCGGGTCTTGCCGGTGCCAGCACCGGCCACGACGCTGACCGGCCCACGCAGGGCTCGGGCGACGTCACGTTGCTCGGGATCGAGACCTGTCAGCAGGTCGTCGGCGTCAGGCAAAGGGCTCCTTGTGGAATGCTGCGAGTCGATCTGGTGTTTAGACAATGAAGACTAGTCGTCGAAGGAGACACTCCATGTCCAGCACGTTCACGCTCTACTCCACCCCGTGGTGTGGCTACTGCCATCGCCTCAAGGGTCAGCTCAAGCGTGAGGGCATCGTCTTCGACGAGGTCGACATCGAAGCCGTGCCAGGTGCTGCGGCGATCGTCGAGAAGGCCAACAACGGCAACCAGACCGTCCCCACGCTGGTCTTCACCGACGGCACCGCCCTGACCAACCCCTCGATGGCCCAGGTGAAGGCCCAGCTGGCCTCATAGCAGTCAGGCAGCGTCGCTCACGCGCGGATCGTTACGTGGTTTCGATACGCAGCTCGTTCCTCGCTGCTACTCAACCACCGAGTCATCCCCTAGACCCATTTTCCGTGGATGACGCCCCCGTGCCACTGCTGCAGGAGCCAGCGCGAGATGGAGACGTTGGGTGGCAGCAGCAGGTCGGCGGCCGCCGTCATCTCGGTGACCTCCTCGCGGGTGAACCACCGCGCCTCGGCGATCTCGTTGTGGTCGACCGTGATGTCGGTGCTGAGTGCCGTGCCGAAGAACCCCAGCATCAGGCTCGACGGGAATGGCCACGGCTGGCTGCCGGCGTACGTCACATCGCCGACGTCGATGCCGACCTCTTCCTTGACCTCACGACGTACGGCATCGTCGAGGGTCTCCCCCGGCTCGACGAACCCGGCGAGCGTTGAGAACCGACCCTCCGGCCACACCGGCTGACGGCCAAGGAGTGCGCGGTCATCACCATCGGTGATGAGCATGATCACGGCTGGATCGGTCCGCGGGAAATGGTGCGCGCCGCACGACGGGCAGACCCGGGTGTGGCCGGCTTCGGCCATGTCGGTCGGCAACCCGCACTTGGCGCAGAACCGGTGCGTCTCGTGCCACCGGGAGATGCCGATCGCGTGCACGGCCAACGATGCCTCATCGGGAGCCACGGTCGGGCCGAGCACCCGCAGGCTCACGGGCTCAAGCTCCTTGGGCACCCGCCCTGACACGACGACCGCAGCATGACGGACACCGTCCTTGGTGCCGAGGAAGATCCAGTCGCCGTCGGGGGCGTCATCGATGTCGATCCACCGGATGCCCTGACCGCCGTCCGTGGCGACATGCTCACCACCGATCACCATCACCCGCAGTGGGTCATCTCCGGTACGCCAGGCGTCGTCCTTGCGGAGGTGAGCGGCGCGGTCGTGCTGGGCGTGATCGAAGGCGTAGTCCACGTTTGCAGATTAGCGGCGGCTCAACGTCGGCCACCGAGCACCGCCTCCAGTGCGGCCCGGTCGAGCAGCTCATCGGCGCCGTAGCGCTTGGTGACGCCCAGCCGTACGTAGTAGAACGCCCCGGCGACGTCCTCGAGCGGAATGCCCTTGAGCTCGGCCCACGCGAGTCGATAGATCGAGAGCTGCAACGGATCTGCGGTGGCCTGTTTGTTGGTCTTCCAGTCGACCACCTCAAAGGCCTCACGCCCGTCGGCCAGCGTGGTGCTGAAGATCGCATCGATGCGTCCGATCACCTGCTGACCTGCCAGAACGATCGAGAACGGCGCCTCGATGGCGTAGGGCGACTCGCTGGCATAGGGACTGGCGAGGAAGACCTCCTTGATGCGGTCGAGCTCGGCGTCAGAGTCAATGTCGACATCGCCCTGGCCCGGGAGCTCAGCGGGGTCGAGCAACACCTGTTGGCCGTAGTGCGCCTCGACCCAGGCGTGGAACCTGGTGCCGAAACGGGCAGCCGGTGAAGGGCGACGCGGCATCGGTCGAGCCAGCTGGCGGGCGAATGCCCCCTCATCCTCAGCGAGTCCGAGCATCGACGTCGTGGACATCGACGCAGGGAGGGTGACAACGCGCTCCTGGGCTGCCACGGCGTCGGCCTCGGCAACCAGCAGGTCGATGTCGGCACACAGCTGATCGAGTCGGTCGACCGGCACCAGCGGGACGTCGCGTGAGGGCTGTAGGGGCGACTCGAGCACCTCGCGTACGGCGGCCGCGAGCACGCGGCGACGGCTCAGCTGAGGCGGGGCCGCGGGCCAGTCGGCACGTTGCACTGTCGCGAGATGTGGGTTGGTGGCTTCCGGCGCAGGCTCCGGTGCCCACACCGTCGCGCGCTCGCCTCGCTCGGCCAACCAGTCACGCGTCGCCACCAGAAACTCCGACGGTCCGCGCGGTTTGATCTGTGTCCGCCCCCACCAGTGGCCGGACAGGACGAGCCGCTCTTCGGCGCGGGTGTAGGCGACATAGGCCAGACGACGTTCTTCCATCTGACCGATGTGCTTGACGATGTCATCGTGCGCCTTGCGCGAGTCATCGGTCCAGAGCGCTGGGTCATCGGCCAGCTGGGGCAGGCTCGATCGGTCGCCTCGGAGTGCCGTGGGCACAGCATTGGCCGTGGTGATCCAGTTGGCACGTCCCTGGCCGGTCGGGAAGACCGTCGCCGACATCAGCGGCACGAAGACGGTGTTCCACTCGAGCCCCTTGGCGCGGTGGATCGTGAGCAGCTTGACCGACTCGGCATCGGATGGGGTGAACACCTCCATGCCCTGGTTGTAAACCTCCTCGGCGTTGAAGTAGGACAGCAGGCCGGCCAGCGATGCGTAGCGATCGCTCTCGGCGTACGTCGCGACGGCATCGAGGAAGAGCGCGAGGTTGTCGGCGGCTCCCTCGACATCACCGGCCTCGAGCTCGATGTCGAGATCGAGCGCACGGACAGCTCGGCGCGCGAGGTCGATCAGCGGCTCACTGCTGTGCCGCCGCACCATCGTGATGATGCTCGAGAGCTCGACGAATCGTTGGCGTGCCTCGTTGGAGTAGGCGAGGTCGCCGAGGTCCTCGAGCGCATCAGCCAGTGCGACGATCTCGGTCGGGTCAGTACCCTCGACGGCGCGGGCCAGATCGGCGGCCAGCGAGGGCTCGACGTCATCGCCGGAGTGTGCGCCCTTGCTCAGTTGCCGAGCGCGACGGCCGAGCAGGGCGAGATCGCGCGGCCCGATGTTCCATCGTGGTCCGGTGAGCAGCCGCAGGGTCGCCGGGTTGGCGGTGACGTCGTCGACCACCTCAAGCAGAGAGACGACGTCCTGCACCTCGGGCTGGGCGAGCAGACCCTGCAGACCGACGATCTCGAACGGTATGTGCGCGTCACGCAACGCCTTGACGATCTCGCCGTTCTCAGCGGCGACGCGTACGAGGATCGCGACCTCGCGCAACGAGACCTCGCCCGCCTCGCGGATCTGCTGGATCTGGCACACCATGGCGTTGATCTCGTCCGACACGGTGGCATGCAGCGCCACCTCGACCGTGCCGCCCGGCTCCTTGCCGGAGCTGAGCGCCTCGACGCTTCGGGTGACCTTGGCGTCGGCGTAGAACGCGGTAATGATGTCGTTGGCGGCGCCGATGATCTCGGGACGGCACCGGTAGGTCTGGCGCAGGGTGAGACGCCGGCCCTCGACGCCATCGATCGCGAAGTCGTCGAGGAAGTCCTCGAGGTTGCCGGTCGCCGCACCACGCCAGCCATAGATGCCCTGGGCCGGGTCGCCGACGGCGGTGACGGGGAGACCCTTGAACAACCCGACCAGGAGATCGCGTTGCGCCACCGAGGTGTCCTGGTATTCATCGAGCAGGACGACGTCGTACTTCTCGAGCATCGACTCGCGCACCTCCGGCAGCATCGCCAGCTCGGCGCCCCACGCCATCTGGTCCGAGAAGTCCATGACACCGTCGGCCAGCTTGGCCTGCCGGTAGGCATCGACGAGACGGCTCAGCTCGGTGCGCTTGCGCGCGGTCGCCGCAGCGCGGGCGACGACCTTCTCGCTCGAACCGTTCCAGTCGTCACAGGCCATCGTGCGAGCGTCGTAGGCACGCAAGGACTCGGGTGAGACGAGGTGCTCCGACAGCTCCGAGTCGAGCTTCATGGCGTCAGGCACCAGACGGGGTACGTAGGTCGTGACCAGATCAAGCTCTCCCTCGAACGACTCGACCGCGCGGGCGAACCGCTGGAAGCGCGAAGCGTCGGTGACGACCCGCAGATCGGGCTCGACCCCCAGCCGGAGACCGTGCTCGGCGATCAAGGATCCGGCGAACGCGTGGTAGGTCGACGCTGTGACCTCTCCCCAGCCGGCCTCCGCGTGGTCGATGCCGAGCATCTCGAGGCTGCCTCGAATACGCTGCCCCAGCTCGGCTGCCGCCTTGTTGGTGAAGGTGAGTCCGAGGATGCGATCTGGCGGGATGCCCAGGTGACCGACCAGCCAGACCACGCGGGCGGCCATGACCGTGGTCTTGCCGGATCCGGCACCGGCGATGATCGCGCTCGGGGCGTCCAGACCCATGGCGATGGCATCGAGCTGGGCCCGGGAGAACTCGCGATCAAGGATCTGCATCAGGTGCTGCTCGTCGCGTACGAGGGGACCGCTCATGACTGCTCCTCGATCAGGATCGACGATCCGTCGTCGTGGGCCGGGCAGATGCGCTTGAAGGCGCAGTAGCCACACGCATCTCCCACCGTGGCGGCGAACTCCTCTGCACCGATGAGGCGAACAGCCTCACGCACCTGCTCGAACGCCGTGGTGGTGCCCTCCGGCGCACCGGGCTGGGTGCGCACCGCAGCCGACTTGGTGTCGGTCCGGAGATAGACGAGCTCGGCTCCCGCGGGAGGTGAGCCAGCAGCAAGGGTCTCCGTGCCGCCCGCCTCGACCGCCAGCTGATAGACGCCCAGCTGGGCGTTGACCTTGGCGTCGTTGGCCGTCATCGCGGTCTTGGACGTCTTGAAGTCGATGACGTGGATGCCCTCGTCGGTGCGCTCCACCCGGTCCATCGACCCGGTGAACTGGGTCTCGCGGCCATCAACATCGAGCATCACGTCGAACTCGTGCTCGACCGCCAGAACCTCACGCGTGTTCTTGCGATGCCACTGAACGAACTTCTCCAGCGCCACCACCGCCTCGCGTCGCTCGCGCAGGCTGATCCAAGGGGCCAGGCCGAGCGCACCCCACACATCGTCGAGGTGCGATGACAGCTCGTCGACGTCTGGCTCGACACCACTGCGTACGGCCTCTGCGGCCAATGCGTGCACGATCGATCCGAAGCCCTGGGCGGCCGAGGTGCCGCGGTCACCCTTGGCCTCATGGCCCGCGAACCACTGCAGGGCGCACTTGGTGAGGGTGTTCATCTGGCTGCCCGACAGCCGCAACGGCACCTCGGGATCGCGCACAGGAACGTCGGTCACGGTGCGCTCCACGAGCCCCCACCATCGATCAGGGTGTGCCGCGCGACCCGCGGGATGTTGCGAAAGCCGGGCGAGCTGCTCAGCGACGCGGGTGACCACCTCCGGGTCGTCACTGGACTCGCCGATGCGCCGCAGCTCGGCAATCGCACCGCGCAACGACAACGTGCGTTGGGGCCGTGGCTCGGCATCGGGCAGCGTCCGCTGCGTCGCCCCCGCCAGATGCGCGTGGAGCTCCCCCACGAATCGTGAGGGCTGCTCGCCCTCGTCGGATCCACTCGCCACTGCTGTCACGACGAGTCGTGACTTGGCCCGGCTGCATGCCACATAGAAGAGTCGTCGTTCTTCGGCAGCTGTGGCCCGCGGTGACTGCGGCGGCAGGACCCCCTCGGGCGACAGTCGCTCACCCTGCAGGAGGCTGCCGCGGGCCCGGATGTCGGGCCACTCGCCGTCCTGCACACCCGCGACGATCACCAGCGGCCACTCGAGCCCCTTGGACCGGTGCGCCGTCATGAGCTGAACGGCCTCACCGGAGTCTCCGCTCTGGGCGATCGAGCTGGCCGGGATCTGCTGCGCCTCCAGCGCGCGGGCCACCTCAGCAACAGAGCGGTGAGCTTCGCGCTCCTCAGCCCGGGCAGCTTCGGCGAACAGAGCGCACACCGCGTCGAGATCGTGATTGGCGCGGGCGTTGCCGTCGGCGTCGCCCTCGGCCTCGGCCCGCAGCCGCTCGGGCCACCGGGTGCCGTCCCACACGGTCCAGAGCACCTGCTCGGCCGGCTCGCCGGCGATGATCTCGTCAGCTGCCTTGCGCAGCAGCGCGGCCAGCTTGGCCGCTGCCTCCACGGCCCACCCGGGTGGCCCCTGCACGTTGGTCGTGGCCAGGAGAGTGGGGTCGCCAAGCGCTTCAGCGATCAGGATGCGCGATGCCCGAGGTGTCTCGCCCTCGGCCGCATCGAGTTGGCGCAGCACCCGGCCCAGCCGACGCACACCAGCCGCATCGAGGTGGCCCAGCGGACCGGTGAGCAGTGCGTGGGCGACATCGGGGGTGAGCGCCTCGCCACGGCTCATCGAGTCGGCGGCATGCAGGGCAGACAGCAACGTACGGACGGCCGGCTCGACCGCGAGGGGCAGCTCGTCACCGGCCACCTCGACCGGCACACCCGACGCCACCATGGTCCGCTGGATGCGGCCGAGGTGCGCGCCTGATCGAACCAGCACCGCCATGTCGCGCCACGGGATGTCGTCGTGGAGGTGGGCTTCGCGCAGCATCAACGCGATGTGCTCGGCCTCGGCTGTCGGCGTGGAGTAGGTGTGCACGTCAACTGTGCCGGGGTCGTCGACCTTGCTGACGGGGTTGCGCAGCTCGGCATAGGCCGCGCCGTCGACCGCTCCGAGTGCGCCCTTGTTGTCGACCACCGAGCGGACTGCCGCAGCGATCGTGTCGCCGTATCGGTTGGTGTAGCCCAGCGTGACGCGCGGCGCCGGACCGGCCGCGGTGGCGAACTGGTCGGGGAAGTCGACGATGCCGTGCACCTCGGCGCCCCGGAACCCGTAGATCGACTGGTAGGGATCGCCCACCACCACCAGGTCGCGACCGTCGCCGGCCAGAGCCTTGAGCAGCTCGACCTGGAGCGGGTCGGTGTCCTGGTATTCGTCGACCACGACCAGCGCCAGCCTGGCGCGCCACCGCTCGCGTACGTCGGGGTCCTTGAGGGCATTGACGACCGCGAAGATCAGGTCGGTGTGGTCGATCGTGTTGGCCAGTGCAGCGACCGAGGTGACCTCGTCGAAGAACTGTGCCGCCGACATCCAGTCGGCGCGGTCAGTGCGTTGGGCCAGCTCGGCCAGATCGGCATCGTCCATGCCGAGCGCGCGGGCCGAGGCGATCAGCGAGCGCAGCTCCGAAGCGAGCCCACGGGTGCGCAGCGCGGGACGGAGCACCGCGGGCCACTGCTCGGCGTCGACGCCCTCGAGGACTTCGGCGATCATCGCGTCGTTCTCAGGAGCGCTCAACAGGCGAATGGGGCTGGCGAAATCGGTGGGGGCCTGCTCGGCGCGCAGCAACGCGTAACAGAACGAGTGGAACGTCATGGCCGGCGTGGTGCTGGTGGTGCGAGCAAGCCGACGAGCAATGCGGGCCCGGATCTCCTGCGCCGCCTTGCGGCTGAACGTGAGCACCAGGATCTGGTCGGGGCTCAGCCCACCGTTCTCGACGCGATCGACGACCAGCTCGACCAGCGCCGTGGTCTTGCCCGCACCCGGTCCCGCAAGCACCTGAAGCGGGCCGCCCGGACCCGAAGCGAAGTGATCGAGAACCGCCTGCTGGCTCTCGTCGAGCACCGGTGGCGTGATCGGTGCGGCACTGGGCCGCTGCAGGACGTAATCGGGCATGTGCCCCATCCCACCAGACGGGGGTGACACTCAGTCGTCGAACCGCCACAGCGCCTGCGTCATGTCGACGCGTCCGCGGCGAACCGGTGTGCCCTCATCGAGCCAACGCTGCTGCGCCTCGGGCATCAGGTGGGCCGGCAGGCTGCCGTCGGCTCGTACGACGCGCCACCAGGTGACCGCCGCTCCTTCGCGCGCCATCACTCCGCCGACACCGCGGGCACCGCCGCGCCCGAGCGCATCGGCGATCGCACCGTACGTCACGACGTGACCCAACGGGATCGACTCGACCATCTCGAGCACGTCCTCGGTGAAACCCTCGTCCATGGGCCCATCCTGCACCGCATCAGCCCGGACCTGGGGCCAGCCCGACCCCTGAGCCTGTCGAAGGGCGTTTCGACAGGCTCAACGACCGAGACGGCCGAGCGA